>NZ_AP027056.1:1312231-2624462 GCF_027924965.1 Limnohabitans sp. TEGF004
TTCGTGGCCCACCACTTGGTCATACACCTGCATGCTGAAGACAGCTGCAAACAGCCCCAAGATGTTGGTGGCAAATGACAGCGCCAGTGCTTGGCGGTAGGCATTGCGATAGGGCCAAAGCAATTCACGCAACCAGTCTTGCTGGGCCTGAACATCGGGCAGGCTCTGCAGGTTGTGCGCGGCCCCTTTGTCTGAGTCGGCCACGAAATGCCAACCCCACTTGAGCCCTTTGCGGGTTTCATCGCCCGCGAGCTTCAAAGCCTCGCCCACCTCTTGCTTTTTAGTTCGAAGGTATTCCTTGTCGAGATGCGACCATGCACGTGTCGAACCCGAGCCCGAGAGTTGGCTCAACCACTCAAGGCCAAGCCATGCGCGTTTGCTGCCCTTCTCATCGGAGCTTCCAAGGAATTCCTTTTTCATAAATTAGCTGATATGTCTGGAAGCCGCATCGATGCCATCGGAGATGGCGACGTAGAGGTTGTCACTGCCGTGCTGGTACACCGAGAAGCTGTGACCGGTAAATCCGCTCACATTCACTTGTGCCACTGCTGTCGAAGTCCAACCGCCCACAAGATTCAAGGTGTCACCTGCTGAGCCGTCGACGACCAGAACATGTCCTTTCTGATAGGTAGAGTTGTCAATTGCCGTATTGGTCCCCCCTGTGATCGACAGCACATCCATATGGTTTAGCGTGATGTTCTGATTTCCTGCTCCGAGCTTGAAGATTTCGACGTTTTCGACCAAGTCGTTGCGTAGGCTTGTGAAATCCATCGTTCCTGTGGCGGTGAATTCCAAGGTATCAATTCCCGTGCCGCCATCGATCTTGAAGAAATCGATCATGGACCCACGGTCGTTGTCGGCATAAGAGACTTTGAGCAAATCGTCACCCGCGCCACCCAGCAACACATCGGCACCGCCGTTGCCCACCAAGGTGTCGTCGCCAGCGTTACCAATCAGGCGGTCCGCGCCTTTGGCGTTGCTTGGGATCTTGATGGCATCGGCCAACAAGGTTTCGCCCAACGTGCCTTCGACGTGTTTGACCGCGATGTTGCTGTCGCCGGTGAGGAAGGAGTCACCGTAGAAGATCTGCATGTTGGTGCTGGCATTGGTCAAGCTGACGTCGTCGTAGCCGTCACCGTCCACGTCGCCCAAGGCCGTCCAATAGCCATTGCCCGTGCGCAGCAGCTGAATGCCGTAGTCCTGCATTTCCAACAAGCTGATGTCTTGCCAGCCCGCTTGACGGCCAAACATCAGGTAAGACGAGCCCAGCGAGGTCGTGCCTGCGTTGCCCGATTCGTTGTCGCCAGGGGCTTGGAAGATGAAGTCGTCCAAGCCGTCACCGTTCATGTCGCCCACGCCAGTCCAGCTGTACTGGCCTGCAGAGTCAAAGTCAACGGCACCCGTGATGCGGAAGCCCTGCTTGTTGGCGGCCAAATCAGCCAGCTTCAAGTCACCGTTGTTCCAGTGCCCTGATTGACCAAAGACCACGTACAGACCGCCGTTGTTCTTGGCGTTGAAGTCGTTGGGGTCATTCGAGTTGCCATTGGCTGAGAGCAACAGATCATCAAAGCCGTCACCGTTGATATCCCCCAGTGACGAATATGTGCCATTGAGCACGATGCCCGTCTCAGAAACCACCTTGGTCATGCGTGGTGCGGTGCTGCTGCCTGTGCCGCTGGCCCAGCTGGCTGGTGTCACCCAGTTGGCTGCGTTGGCGCCACCGTACACGACGTAATTGGTCGCGTCCGAGAGCGACACCATCATGTCGTTAAACCCATCGCCGTCAATGTCGCCCACATTGGCATAACGGCTCACATCACCCAAATCGACCGCGGCTCCCAAACCAGAGGCTGAGGCATTGAAGCCCGAGCCCACATTGGCGTGGCCAAAGTAGATTTGTGCATTGGCGCCAGCCATGAAGTCGTCAAAGCCGTCGGCGTTCAAGTCGCCCATGGACACGGGGGCCCAGCCAGAACCCAGCGACGCGTAGCTACTACCGCCGGTGTACACCACATCTGCGCTGGTGGCGCTGGTGCTGTAGGTGTAGGTGGTTTGTACGTTTGGTACGTCGGTGGCGTACTGCGGGTCGTAAGACCGAGCGTCCTCGTACAAGGCATACCCACTTGACGTGGTCGGCAAGGCATTGGCTTGACCAATGCTGCCTGTGCCGTTGGTGCTCAGCGTGGTTTGCGTCACGCTACCGGACAGGCGATCGGTGAACACCGCATTGCCGCCATCAAACACATACAGGCGTCCTTCGCTGGAGGTCGTCCATGAGTCAGGGCTTGACCAGCCATCTGAGCCATAGGTATCCCCAATGTTGTAGGTGTACGAATTCGCACCGCGTGCTGTGACCATGAGGTCAGATTGGCCGTCTCCGTCAAAGTCACCCAAAGTGCCCAAACCACCGCCAAAACCTTCGTGTGCTGAGGCGTTTGACGTGAGCTTGATGTAACCAGCCGTGCTGCCACTTGGCGCTTCGTTTGGCGTAATTTGCAAACTACCCAGACCACCTGCAGAGCCAAAGACCACATACACGTCACCCGAGGTGTAGGTGTAAGAACTCAACGATGTACCGCCGGTCCATACGTAGTTCGGAGAGCCGTAGTAACGACGATCGCGATACACATAGGCAGCCGAGGTGGTGTTCACATCGGCGTCTCGCATCGCAAAGTCCATGAAGCCGTCTTGGTTGACGTCGCCCACCGCCACCAAGTGGCTGTTGCTTTGGGCGTCTACTGACATGCCCAACTCAATGGTGTCCACACGGAATTGAGGCGTGAGGTCTTTGACATCAGCGACAGCTGGTGTGGCGTCGTGATTCGCCGCAGTGGTGTCGCCCGAGCTGACGATCTTCAAGATCACGCCATCTTGGGTGAATTGTTTGGTCGTCACGTCGTTGCCGATGTCGTAGCTGCTACTGACGCTCCAGCCCGCGTAGTCGCTCAGGCCAATGGTGTCCGTGACATCGGCATTGATGAGCAACTGGTTGGTGGTTCCCGACATGGCGCGCACAGCGGCCACATCGAAGGTCAGGTTGTTGGTGGCCACACGGGTGAGGTCCAAGACTTCAATGCCTTGGATGACGGGATGGCTGCCACGCACCAGATCGACCGCGGCGTCGCTGATGAACAAGGTGTCTAGGCCCTCACCACCGTCGACCAAGCCGTCCAGTGCGTCGTAGACCAAGGTGTCGTTACCTGCCTGTGCATACAAGGCATCCGCCCCCGCACCGCCATCCAGCGAGTCATTGTCGGCTCCGCTCTCCAGCACGTCGGCGCCGTCGCCACCCAGCAAGGTGTCTTCGCCGCTTTGGCCATAGAGGTGGTCGTCGCCCGCTGCGCCGCTGAGGCTGTCGCTACCTGCATTGCCATCGAGCCAATCGGCGTTGGCGCTGCCCGTCAGGCTGTCGGCGCCCACCGTGGCAATCACACGTTCAATGGTGGTCAAGCTGTCGGTGCCGTCGCCAGAGGCCGTATTGGTCGTCAAGTTGACCGTGACGGGGCCTGTCGAGGCGCTGTAGTCGACGGTGTCCAAACCGTCGCCGCCCACCAAGCTGTCGTTGCCTGCGCCGCCCACCAAGGTGTCGTCGCCTGCACCTGCAGTGAGAGAGTCATTGCCGTCCAAGCCCCAAATGAGGTCGGTGTTGGCTGTGCCAGTCACGGTGTCGGCGTTGGCTGTGCCGATCAAGCGCAAGGAGGCCTCAGCAGACACCTTCAAGGTGGCGCTCGCTGCGGGCGAAGTCGATGTCCCCGTCCAGTTGTGATAGACCAAACCACCTTCCACGGTGTTGGCACCCATGGTCCAAGTACCCACCAGTTCGATGACGTCTTGGTCATCGGCATAGACCGTCAAAGCATCGCTGGTGGTCGAGATGGCTGCTGCGGCCACAACGCTCAAGGTGAGCTTGCCGCCTTGCGTGCCGCGCATCTCGATCACTTCAATGTTTTTGATCTGCGTGCCGCTCACGCCTGCAGCAGTAAGGTCAAGCGCGGCATCGCGCACCACCAAAGTGTCGGTGCCGACTTGGCCGTCCACGGTGGCATCGGCTGCGTCGTAAATCAGGGTGTCGTTGCCGCCGCCCGCCAAGATGGTGTCAATGCCTGCGCCGCCATCAATCCAGTTGGCATTGGTATCGGTGACGATGCTGCTGTCGTTGATGGTGATGCTGTCGGCATAGCTACTGCCCAGCACGTTTTCGAAGCTGTACAGCGCATCGTTGTTGCTGGTGTCAGTGAACACCGCTGAGCCAAGGCTGTCCGCATTGAGTGTGATCGTCACGCCTGCACTGGCATCTGAGAAATCGGCCGTGTCCGTGCCCAAACCACCCACCAAGGTGTCATTGCCCAGACCACCCAGCAGCCAGTCGTTGCCCAAACCACCTTCCAGGCGGTTGGCCACGCTGGAGCCGATGAGCACGTCGTCGCCCGAGCCCGTTTTGGCCCATTCGATTTTGCTGAGCGTGCCATCCAGGTCTTGCAAGGTGTCCACGTCCACGCCCGAACCCACGGTGCTGGTGGCAGTGCTGACCACGGTGCGTGCATCCACACCGTTGTAGCGCACGCTGCCCAAGTTGACGCGCACCGCATCGATGCGGTCGGCGTAGTCAACCATCGATTTGTCCAAATCGGCTGCACTGCTGGTGGTCTGATCTGTGCCAACCAGTGTTTCAGCCGTGGCGGCCACACCGCGAACCACGTCGGTGCTGACATCTTCTTTCACCATCACCACCAAGCTGTAGGTGGTGCCTGTCAGGGTGTACGAAGATGTGAGCTTTCGGTAGCCACTGTAGCTGGCCGCGTCCTGAGTCCAGAGCGAACGGTCCGCAAAGAACACGCTGTCACCGGCGACACCCTCGATCGTCAGCGTGTGCGTGAGGCTGACGTCGGTGGTCATGTTGTAGACGCTGGCTTGGTTCAGAACCAAGCTGCTGCCCACGTTGGCGGTATTGGCCACGATGTCGTGCGCCCCGCTGAGGTCCACCACCTCGATGTCTTTGAGGGTGACGCTGAACAAGGTGGTGTTGGTCAGGTCGGTATTGACATAGCGCGTGACCAAGGTGTCAGTGCCTGCGCCGCCGAGCACCGAGGTGTCGGCTCTGTCAAGAACGAACATATCGTTGCCCGTGCCGCCTTCCAGCGTGTCGGCGCCTTCGGCGCCCCACAAGGTGTCGTTGCCTTCGTTGCCCTTGAGCCAGTTGACCCCGGCTGAACCCAGCAAGATGTCATTGGACAAACCGCCATACGCGTTTTCGATGCCATAAATGGCGTCGGTACCACCCAAGCCATCCTTGGCTGTGTTGACGGCCAGGTTGGCGCCCGCAATGCTGTGCGCTTCATCGTCCAAGTTGACTTGCACGGAATAGGTGGAGGCGCTGTAGTCGAGGGTGTCGACGCCGCCAAGCACACGGCCGTAGTAATAGCCGGCGTAGCTATCGACCGACACGCTGGCGTAGTCACCACCGTAAATCGTGTCATTGCCCAGGCCGCCCACAAAGGTGTCGCTGCCATGTTCGTGCAAATTACTGCCCAACACGTCATTGCCATCACCACCGTAGAGCAAATCGTCACCCAAACCACCCATGATGGTGTCGGTGCCATCACCGCCTTGCAGGGTGTCGTTACCTGCCTCATAGTAGTAGGTGTCGTAGGTGTAATCGTTGATGTAATCGGAGGTGATGTAAGCCCCCATGCGGTCATCACCGGTTCCACCAATGATCAAGTCATTGCCGTCATTGCCATACAAGGTGTCGTTGCCAGCACCACCATCGATGGTGTCTGTTCCCGAACCAGTCCACTCCAAAGAGTTGCGGTAGTCATAGTTGTACCTATCGCCACCCCCATGAATCACGTCAGAACCATCGCCGCCGAGCAAGGTGTCATTGCCACGACCACCCCAGATGACATCGTTGTCAGCGCCACCATCGATGTAGTTGGTGCCACTGTCGACGATGTCGAATGAAGAGTATTGGCCATACAAAGCGTCAGCGCCTGCGCCACCCCAAATGGCGTTGTTGCCCGAGCGACCTGTCACGCTGTCGGCGCCTTCGCCACCAAAGATGGAATCGTTGCCCTCACCACCGTCGATGATGTCGTTGCCGGCCTGGCCGTCAATCGTGTCGTTACCAGCGCCTGCGTACAGGCCATGCGCATCGCTGCTGTCGTAAATCGTGTCAGCACCAGAGCCCGTGCTGAACGTTTCGAATTCGCGGATGACATCGGTCACCCCGTTCATCACACTGGTGCCTGCCACCAAATCCAGGGTCATGTTGGTTGTGACGGAGCCGTAGCTCAAGCTGTCACTGCCTGCACCACCCATCAAGGTCAGTGCGCCGTTGCCTGTGCCGGTATTCCGGTTGGTAATGACATCGTTGCCATCGCCTAAATCGACCCAGCTAGCGTCTGCGCCTGAGATGTAGACACGGTCTGCACCGCTGCCCGTTTTGAGCCATTCGATGCCAGACAAGGTGTCTGTCTGTGTGCCACTGTCTGAGCGCTGCGCTGTCGCCGCTGCCACATAAGAGCTGCCCGTCCACAAATTGTTGTCTGCCGAGAGGTTGACAAACACACTGCCTGTCAAGTTGGAGTAGTCCAACAAAGAGCTGGTGCCTGCACCACCTGTCAATGCTTGTCCAGAGTTACCCGAGCCCCGCACCACGTCTTGGCTGATGCCTTGCTGCACCTGAACCACCGCGCCTGTTGAGGCGTGGGTGTAAACGTCGTAAGTCAGGGTGTTGAGTGTGGTGCTGGTTTTAGCCCACGTTTCGCCACTGGCGAACATCACCACATCGCCCACTTGGCCATCCACGCGTAACGTCTTGTTAGCGTTGGTCATGGCGACCACCGTCTCTGCATCCAGCTTGATGGTGTTACTGACACCGCTGCCACGGATTTGAAGGTCGATCACCTCAATGCCTGTGATGCCAGTTTCGGCGGTGAAGTCGAGGTAACGGTCTGCCACTGCCAACACGTCTGTGCTGACGTCTTTCGTCGTGATGAGGTCTGTCACATTGCCTGTTGTGGTGCTGGTGAAGACCACTGTGCGGCCCACAGCTGCCGCGGATGTGAAGCCTGTCAGGCTGTCTGTGGTGGCGCCGCCGGTCACAGTTGCGCCGGTACCGCCGTTGGCCAACGATGCAAACACGCCAGCCACTTGTTCTGCCGTCACAGCGGCAGATGCAGTGAATGTCAAGCCGCCCAAGGTGATGGACTGACCGCTCACCATGTCGGCAAATGTCACGGTAGTGCTGTCAGCCGTCGACGGTGTGCCTGTAGCGCCGTCGCGCGTGATGGCGATCAGACCGCTGTTGCTGTCAACGGTACGCACATCAACGTCCACCGAGCCGCCCAAGGCCAGATCGGTCACGTCAGTTGTGGCGGTGCTGCTGGTGAAGACCACCACGCCATTGCCAGCCGCGGTGGCTGTGAAAGCCGTGAGCGCACCCGTCAAGGTACCCGTGCCCGTGACAGCAGTGCCTGTCGCAAATGCAGTGGCCACGTCTGCAGCCTTCGCACCCGTGCTGGATGCAGTAAAGGTTAGCCCGCCTAGCAGCAACGTTTGATTGGCCGCGATGTCGGTGAAAGTCACCGTCGCCGTTTCTGTGCGCGTGCCTGTGGCACCCTGCGAGATGACCACACGATGCGCATGGCCCACTTTGTCATCTGCGCCACCGTCAATCACGCTGGCTGCGGTGTCAAAGTAAATCAAGTCACTGCCTGAGCCGGCATACAGCTTGTCGGCACCGCCCACGCCCATGAGCGTGTCGTTGCCTGCGCCGCCGTAAACGTTGTCATTGCCGGTGCCTGCGTTGAGCAAGTTGTTGGCACTGTTGCCGATCAGCAAGTCACTGCCTGAGCCTGTGATGATGTTTTCGATGTTCAACAAGGTGTCTAGAACACCCGCAGACCCCTCATTGACTTTGCCAGTGATCAAGTTAGCCGTGACGGGTGCCGCGTTGGCGTAATCCACCGTGTCTGAACCAGCGCCACCATCGATGGTTTGGTTGATCGTCACATGACCTCGGAACACCTCGTCCACCGCTGACCCTGTGATGGTGGCGAGTGTGGTGTCGGCATTGGCCCAAGCCGAGGCATAGATCACTTTGACCTTGGGGTCCACATAGACCACCATGCTGGCGTCTGTGTAATGCACGTACTTGATGTAAGTGCCAGAGGCCAAGGTCTCTGCGCTGAGTTTCCAATTGCCATCGGCCAGATCTAGGGTGTCACCCCAGTCACCTTCGATGCGCAAGACCTTGGTGTCGGTCATGGCTGTGATTTGCGCCATGTTCAAGCGCAAGGCATGGCCAAAGCCGCTGGCGTTGTCACCCAACTCAATAACTTCCACACTCGTGATGCTGGGTTTGACGGCCACGGTCAAGTCTGTGTATGCCAACTCCGCCGTCAGGGTGTCGGTACCCGTACCGCCTGTGACCGCGGCGGTTCGTGCGCCCAAGGTCAAAGCATCGTCACCGTTGGTGCCGCTCACAGTGCCACTCAAATAGGTGGTGGGTGCCGTCAGGGGCGTGACACTGGTCACGCCTGCGGGAGGCACAGACGCGGTACCCGCTGCAGCTGTACCGGCAACCAACGCTGTGCCATCCAAGGCCTTGAGCAACAAATCTGTGTTGGCTGGGTTGGTTGTTTTGTCAATGAAGCTCAGGTTGTTCGAGAACTGCACCGTGACGGTCGAACCGCCATAGGTGGCTGTGTAAATCTTGGCGCCGCCGCCGTTGATTTGGGCTTCGCCCGCGTAGGTCCAAAAGCCCCAATCGCTGAGCACCAGCTTGTCGCCCATGTCGCCATCAATGCGCAACACCTTGTTGGTGTCGGCCAAGGCGGCCACGGCTTCGCGGTTGAGCACCACGGTGCTTGCGTTGCGCCCACGCAGATCGATCAGCTCTAGGTTGCTGATGCCCGTAGTACCGCCGCTGAGTGTGAAGTCGAAGCTGCTGCCACCCATTTGCAAGGTGTCAAAACCCGCGCCACCATCCACTGAGGCGTCGGCTGTTTTGGCACGCAAGCTGACGTTGGAGACGCTTTGGTTGTTGTTGCTGTCGCTGTAGGCCACGTCCCAGACGAGGGTGTCATCGCCCTCACCTGCCAGCAAGGTGTCTTGCTCGATGCCGCCCACCAAGGTATCGTTACCCACGCCGCCCACGAGTGAATCGACCCCGAGGCCACCCACCAAGCTGTCGTTGCCTGAGCCGCCGTTCAAGGTGTCTGCACCGTCACCGCCGTTGAGGGTGTCGTGGCCGGCATAGCCCCAAAGTGCCTCGGCGGTGGTGCCGCTGCCCGTGAGCGTGTTGTCCGCTTGGGTGCCTTTGAGCAGTTGTGCGCCTGCGACTTGTGTGCCAATCGTGGTGGCCACTTTCACAGTCACGCTGTCGCCGTTGTAGGTGGCGGTGTAGGTTTTGTAACCTGCATGGGTGACGGTGTCTGCGCTGCCCAGGTCGGCATCGATCAGCACCGCATCTTCGATACCGCCTTCCACTGTCAGCGTACGTGCAGTCCCCGCCATGCGGTGAACCGCGGCTTTGTCCAAGGTGATGCTTTGAGGCGACTCGGTGTTGAAGCGAATGACTTCAATGCCAGACACTGCTGGCATTTGCCAAGTTTGCGTGAAGTCGACATCTGCATCTTGGATGAGCAAGGTGTCCGTGCCATTACCGCCTTTGATCGACACATCGGCTTTGTCAAAGACCAAGCTGTCGCCGCCACTGCCCGACACCAAAATGTCGGAACCAAGGCCACCATCAAGGGTCATGACACCGCCTGTAGCGGCATTGTTGATGCCGGACAGAACTGAGCTGGAGCTCAAGTTGGTGGCAAATTTGCCATCGGCCGTGAAAGCAATACCACCCACCGTGATCTTGGCCGCAGCCGTGGTCGTGCCCTGAGACACGATGACCAAAGTCGGGTTGGCAGCCAAGTCGGTGAGTTGTGCGACGTCCGCGATGAAGCGCACGCCGCCGACCAACACGGTGGTGCGGCCCGATTTGCCGTACATCACGTCGTCGCCCGAACCGCCGATGACGGCTTCGAGGTTGAGCAAGGTGTCTGTGCCACCTTGGCCATCGCTGGCGCGGCCAGCGGCCACACCGCGTTGAATTTCTTGGCTGAAGTTGACCACCACGGCTTCGGTTTGGCCGCTGTAGTCCAAGGTGTCGGTGTCGGTGCCACCGTCGAGGGTGTCATTGCCCGAACCACCGCGCAAGGTATCGTTGCCGGCTTCGCCCAACAGGCTGTCGTGGCCTAAACCGCCTTCAATCAAATCATTGCCGGCACCGGCTTGAACCGTGTCAGCGCCAGAGCCTGCATCTACGGTGTCGTTGCCGTCACCAGCCACGATCAGGTCTGCACCCGCATGGGTGAAGATGCGGCTGGCTTTGCTGCCGTCATACACCACATCGTTGCCCGAGCCCGTCATGAGGTGCTCAATGCTGGTCAAGGTGTCTACATCGCCAAAGCCGTCCACGGCTGTACCCGCAGCCACCGTGATGCCGCGCACCGTGAATTGGCTGGCGCTTTGATTCACATACACGTTGCCGGTTTGGGTGGCGAAGTCGAGCGTGTCGACACCATCGCTGCCATCCAAGGTTTCATTGCCGAGGGATTGGTACAGATGGTCGTCACCACCTTGGCCAGCCACGGTTTCGTTGGCCATGGTGAAAGGCGTGGTGTAGGGCTCAACAACTGCACTGCCGCCAAGATACGCACCTGCGTAGCTAGGCGCTGTGGCGTCGAGCACCACCTCCACATTGCTGCTGACCAGCACCACAGCTTTGAGGGTGGTGCTGTCGTAAATTTCAGCAGCTTTGTAGCGCACGCCATTGAGGCTGACATTGCCCGCTTGTTGCCAGACCACCGTGCCGCCCAGCAGCAAGGTGTCACCCACATCGCCATGGATGGTCAAGGCGTTCAGCGTGGCGCCGTTGAGCGTCATCGCATTGAGCGTGGCAGAGCCAAGGCGCAACCACTGTGCGCCATTGCCGCGCAGATCGATCGCTTCAATTTTGCTCACCGCCGTGCTGTTGCTGAGGTCGCGCACTTCATCGGCCATGCGCAGGGTGTCGTAACCATCGCCGCCGTCGATTTGGTCGTTGGCGTCGTAGACCAATGCATCGTCACCGGCCTCACCTTTGAGGGTGTCGTTGCCTGCGCCGCCGACCAAGGAGTCGGCGCCATCGCCACCCCAAAGCGAGTCTGCGCCATCGCCACCCAACAGGGTGTCATTGCCATCCGAGCCGTACAAGGTGTCATTGCCTGTGCCGCCATCCAGCACGTCGTTGCCAGAACCCACCACAGACACGGTGTTGAGACCGCCGTACAAGGTGTCAGCGCCGGTGCCGCCTTGCAACACATCGTTGCCGCTGGCGCCCTGCAAGGTGTCACTGCCTGATTCACCAGACAAGACATCGGCCCAGTTTTGGCCACCGGCGGTGGCATCGTAGTTGGCACTGTCGCCCAACACCGAATCATTGCCAGCGCCAGCCCACACGGTGTCACCGCCCGCCCCTGCACGTACGGTGTCGTTGCCAGAGCCAGTGAGGAACGTATCGGCATGACGGCTACCGACCATCAGATCATGGCCGTTGCCCGCTTGAGCCGCTTCAATCGAGGTCAAGGTGTTGACCGTGCGCGACACATCCATCGCTGTTGAGGCAAGCACGGTGTCTGTGCCGTTGGCGCCCAACACCGTGTCGCTTGACAGGTTGACACTGACCGCGTTGGTGGTCTGCGCGAAGTCGATGGTGGCACCTTGGAAAGGAATCACCCAGTCCACCAAGTCCACAGTGACCGCAGATTGCACTTTGACGTAAATACCCTCAAGGGCGTAACGCACCCACGTCACACTGTTCGCGTCAGTGACTGTTTCCATCACGGCCCATGGGCCTTCAAGCGTGACCGAGCTCTGGTTGCTGCCCTTGATGGTGAATTCGGTGTAAGTGCCGTAAGCGGTGGTCATCTGGCGTTCCAGCAAGAGCACCACTTCGCGGTAGTTCAGGGTCAGGTGGTTTTCACCGTCGCCTGTGAGGTCGATGGTTTCAAAGCTACGCAAGCTAGAGCCTGCAAAGCCCGTCATGTCCAAGTCCATGCCGTGGCCCTTGAGCTGCAAAGTGTCCGTGCCAGTGCCACCGTCGATCAAGATGAAATCGAGTTTGGAGATTGACAACACATCGTTGCCACCGCCACCACGGATGATGTCCGCGCCGCCCAAGCTGTGGATGGTGTCGTTGCCTAAGCCGCCAGCCAATCGGTTGGCATTGAAGTCACCAATCAACAAGTCGTTGCCTGAGGTGCCGGTTTGCATCAACGAATCGGTGAAATCACCCCCATTGATGATGAAGGCCTCGCCCGAGCTGTAGCCATCGCGCTGGTTGGTGGGCATGCCCGACAAGATGTCGACGAAGCCGTCGTTGTTGAAGTCACCGGCAGCCACCGAGAAGCCATACTGGTCTTGCGGCAAACCACCTGTGATGATCAAACCGTCGTCACCCAAGTTGTCGACGCTCATCATCGGGTCCCAGTCGGCGCGGTCTTTGCCGTACACCACGAACAAGGCACCACTGTCTGTGTCGGCGGTGTCGCTGGCGGTGTTGTCGCCCACAACCGGGTTTTGACCACCGGCTGTGAGGATCAGGTCGTTGTAGCCATCGTGGTTCAGGTCACCGAACTCGGTGGCACGAATCAACTGGTTGATGGACGTGCCGTAGAACGCCACCACACGGCCTGCAATTTCAAGCTGATCGAGGGTTGTCAAATCCGTCCATTGCCCGGCCTGACCGAACACCAAATAGAACAAGCCTTTGGCCACATGGTCTGTCCCCACCAAGTTGGGGTCATCGGGAATAGAGGGGTCGTAGACGTAGTTGGACGAACCAAAGATGTAGTCCATCACACCATCGCCGTCGACGTCGCCGGCGGCTTCGACCTGCATGCCTGCCATTTGGCCAGCCCAAGCGCCCGCGTTGTAGTCGAAATCTGGGCTTTGGGCAGTGCCTGACAGCTGGTAACCCGGGTCGATTTGTGCTGCGGCTTCGGTGGTGAAGTAAAACGGCGAACTGATGTTGCCCATGTTCGTGGCACTGAAGGCCACGTTCGATTCAGCGCCCTTGATGGCGCCTGCATCCACCGTGATGTAGTAATCGGCGGCGCGGTCGAGCGCCAAGCCAGGGTTCAAGATGACTTTGTTACCACTGAAGGTCACGACACCGCCGTAGTTGCCCACAGCCGTGTTGGTGTTGGCATTGATGGTGAAGGTTTCAAACAAGGTGCCGGTGCCGTCTTGTTTGAGGAACAGCTTCAAGGTGGTGTTGTCGGTGCCCGCCTTCATGTTTTCGCAGAAGGTCAACACCAAGTTGTCGTTCAAGCCCACGGTGGTGGCGTTGTCCACCGCATTGCCACCAGACACGGTGATGAGGTTGGTGTAAGTGCTGAAGTAAATCGAGCTGTTGGGAGTGCTCAAGCCTGTGGCCACATTGCCATTGATGTCCATCATGGGTTGATGGACCACCGACTGTGCATCGGTGTAGGGCTGCAAGATCACCTCATAGCTGGCGTTGTAGCCCAAAGCTTTTTCGGGGTTGATGGTGATGTTTTTGTTGTCCAGCGTCAAAACGCCCGTGCCGTTGACCCAGCCACCTGCACCGCTGTTGGCAGTAGCACTCCAGTGCTGACCTGTGATGGTGTAGCTGCCATCGGCTTGTGCGACGGCGGTGCTGACATCAAAACGCTCCACCACTTTGGTGTTGTCCAAGGTGTTGTTGCCTGCAGTGACATTGGCCAACGTGTTGAGGGTGTTGCCTTTGACCTGCAACAGGATGAAGCCCCCCGTCCCTAACTTGAGGGTTTCAGGCGAGACGAAGCTCACATCACGTGTGACCGACACGCTGGTTTGCGTGTTGTAGAAACTCGCACCCAAGCTGGTGGGGGAATAGCCCACGCCTGTGGTGTTCCAGTTGTACAGATTGGGGGCCACCGTGTCTGTCGTGGTGACAAACGTGGTCGATTTGGGCAAAAAGTTACCCTGTGCATCGACACTGCCAATCTGGTTGCCCGCCGCATCTTGTAGCTCGTCCAAGACGATGCGGTACTGCGTACTGGCTTTGAATGTCGTTCCCAAGCTCAGCGTCAAGCTGTTGTAGTTGGTGACGGTATTGGCCTGCGAGGAAATCACACCACCTTGGTCACTCAGACCTGTTTGCAAATCAAACGATTCGGTGGTGACAAAGCTCTTCGTACTTTGTGTGACGTCGATCACGACTGGCGTAGTGCCGTTGCCAGCATCCGTCAAATCCGTCACATCATCACCAAACGCTTTAGTGCTGGTGAAGGTGACGGTGACGTAGGACGGTGCCGAACCCACGGCGGGGTGATTGACCACGGTGCCAGTGGTGTAACCCGACAGCGTGCCTGAGGTTTCTTGGTTCGCAACGCCGACTGCGCCATTTGCCAAACTGGCAAACGCGGCCGCGACTTCGGCAGCTGTGGCACCGCCCGAAGGCGCTGTGAAAGTGAAGCCTGCCAAGGTAACTTTTTTACCTTGACCCAAATCTTGAAAGGTGACGGTGGCCGTCTCAGGTGTGAAACTGGTTTGTTGTTGCAGCAGCACATGGCCATAGGGCTTGACGGCTTCGCTCAGCGTGATGTTGAGGTTGAACAGCGTTGCATCGTTGTCGCTGCTGTACGCCGATTGAATCGGTGCGGTGGGCACGTAGCCAATCTGCGTGGCGTCCAACCAATAATCTGAACGGCTGACCGAGGGGTAAACGTTATTTTGAGTGCCGTAGTCGTAGTTGGTGCCAGTCCAGTAGTAGTCACCGTAATGGTCATAGGCATACACCGTGAAGCTCCAACCCGTTTGCGTGGGAGCTACCGCATCAGTAGCAGGTGCCGCCGCTGTGGTGAAGTTGATCGCCGTGCTGCTGTCAATGCCCGCAAAGTAATTGCCAGACAAATCTTTGAACGCGAGGGGGTCCACCTTCAGGTAATAGTTGGTGCTGCCTGAAAGATTCTTGAACGGGTTGATATCAATTTGTGCCCCGCTCAGGAACATGGTACCGCCGCTGCTGCCCTGCCCTGTGAAGACGTCAAATTTCTCGACCAGCGTGCCGTCAGATTTGTAAAGCAACACATAGGCTTGCGCCGCGCGCGAGGCACCTGCGGTGACGACTTCGTCAAATCGCATGACCAAGTTGTTGGCGGTGGAGACACCGGTTTGGTTGTCTCTGGGGTTGACCGCTTGACCTGTGCCACTGTCTGTGTTGTAGAGCACCGGTGCAAAGCTGTCGTTGTTGTGATAGACCACGGTGGTGTTGGCCGCCCAGCCTTCATCCTTGCCAAACACCACGAAGCTGGCACCGCTGTAGTCGGTCACGTTATTCAAGGTGATGCCCGTGAGCGTGGGGCCGCCCAGCACGATGTCGTCAAAGCCGTCGGAGTTGATGTCGCCCACTTTGGCGATGTCCGAACCGATGTTGGTTTTGTTGGTGCCGTCAGACAGGAAGTTGACGCCTCGGCTGCCCATGGCACTGAGGTTGAGGTTGGTGGCGTCCGCGCCGCCAAACACCAAGCTGACGCGACCATAGCCCGCAAAGCTATTGCCAAGCGCGAAGTCTTGGTAACCATCGCCGTTGACATCGCCCACGCCTTGGATGGTGAGCTTGCTCAAGCTGTCTTCCAGCGCGTTGTAGTTAGTCGCTGAGGCCAACGAACTGGCATCGACCGTGAAGCCATTGCTGCTGCTGGTGACAAAGCTGGCCAAGTTGATGTCGCTCCAGCTGCTGCGTCCGAAGATCACCTTCACTTGGTTACCAGCGGTGTTCACCGCCATGTCGTCCCAACCGTCGCCGTTGATGTCGCCGATCCCCGTCAAACCGTACTCATAAGTGGCATACGTGGATTGAGCGCCATTGCTGAGCAAGTAGTTACCGCCTCCTGCTTCCGTGTTGGTGGCGTTGTTCAGCGCCACCAAACTGGTCGAATCAATGCCCGAAATCTTGATGCCTTTGCTGCCAATGTTGGTCAGGTCAATTTGACCCGCCAGCTCGGCATAACCAAACACCAAATACGCGGCACCTGCGGTGTTGACGATCACATCGTCTACGCCGTCCTTGTTGACATCACCTGCGTTGTCGACCTTCCAACCCGCATAGGCATCAATGCCTTTGCTGACCAAGTAGGTGCCGTCGTTGTAGGCCACCGAGAAGGTGCTCATTTGCGGCGTGGGTGGGTTGTCAATCACCACATTGGTGATGGTTTTGGTGTAGTACACCTTGACTTCTTCACCGGTGGTGGTGACAGACATGACTTGCGCATAGGTCTCACCGTTGTAGCTCACATCCGAAGACATGCTCCACTGGCCGTAGAGCATCAGCGAGTCGAGTGATGTGCCTTTGACCACCAACAAGTTGTCGGCATCGGTCATGGTGGCCAGTTTTTCTGGCGTCAAGATCAGCTTGTTACCCGCGGCATTGGTGGTGAGGTCAAACACCTCCACATTGGTCAAGCCGGTAGGCGGCAACAGTGAGGTGTTGACGTCGCCTGCAAATGCAAACTTGATGGTGTCGTTGCCACGGCCAGCGTCGATCGCCGAGAAGCTCATGTCGTGCACGGTGATGATGTCGTCACCATCGCCCGTCATCGCGCCGTTGGCGATGTAGTCAGGACCGCTAGCAGCACCCCAGACGTCGATCACATCGGCACCGGGGCCATAAATATTGACCGTGCCGCCCAGTTCGTTGGTGATCTTGAGTTGCACCTCGTCCGAGACTGAAATGAAGGCATTGCCTTTTTGCAGCACCTTGTAAATGGCACCCGAAGCATCCGAATCCACTCCGGTGTAAGCCCAACCGCCGTACAGCGACAACTGGTCAGCCGCCGTGCCTTTGACCGTGATGCGGCCAGTGTCTGACAAAGCAAGTACCGCGTTTTCATCGAGCTTGACAGCTTGGCCGCCTGCAGCTGACAGGTCAATCACCTCAAAGCCTTTGACTTGCGTGCCTGCACGCGTGGTCAGATCGGCAATGGGTGCACCGCTGGCAAGGCCATTGGTGGTGTAGGTGTTGATGACCAAGGTGTCGTCACCCGTGCCGCCAAACTGATGCCAGTCGCCCACGTCGTAAGTCACCACGTCGTTGCCCGCGCCGGCTTCGATCAGGTCGGCACCAAGGCCGCCCGTCAGGGTGTCATTGCCCTCGCCTGCTTTGATGACATCGCTGCCAGTGGTAGATGGAGTGGTGTCTGCGCCGGAGGTGCCTTGTGTCACCGTTTGAACCGTCGCGCCAGTTGTGACCTTGACTTTCAAGGTCGTGGCGCTACCCCCGCTTGGGGTGTAACTGATGGTGTATTCGTCGTAGCCTGCAACGCCGGTCGTGACCCCCCAATTGGGCAAGCCGTCGAGGAAGATGCGGTCGCTGGCGTCGATGTCCAAAGTCAGCGTGTGGCCTGCGTTGCCCATGGCATACAGACTGGCTGGGCTAATGACCACCATGTCTGCACTGCCATTGGTGAGGTCAAATTTTTCGATGCTCTTGAGCGTCGGGTGCAAAGCGCCGTTGACGGGGCGTCCAGGCTCCATCAAGTCCAGCAAAGACGGACCACTGGCATTGAGGTCCAACACATCGTCGCCCAAGCCTCCAGCGAGGGTGATGTCTTTGGCGTCGTAGATGATGGTGTCATCGCCTGCACCGGCATCGACCAAGTCGGCCCCTGCACCACCGTTGATGGTTTCGTTGCGTGGCGCATTGGGGTAGCCGCGAATATCTTCCGAACCTGTGCCACCGGTGATGTCTAAGTGAATGCCGTCACCAATGATCTGGTCACCCTTGGCCACTTGCAGCGCCAAAAGCACTGTGACCGGTGTGCCATCGCTGGCAAAGTTGGTGTACTTGTTGTAGGTGATACCCAGCACTTGTTCAGAGCCTCGGGTCATCCAGCCGTCACCCGCCAGACGGACCACGTCCCCAGCGTTGCCAGACACAATCAAGGTGTTGGTCGAATCGGACATGTCGCGAACCTGGTCCGCACCCACCACCAAGGTGTTGTCGCCATTGCCTGTGATGTCCCAGGTCTCAACACCGCTGAGCGTTGGGCCTTGGGGCCCTGCCACCAAGGAGGTGACGGGCATGGTGCCGCTGACCGACAAGTTGGTGATGTAGGCCGTGGGTGTGATGCTGGTGAAGATCACCGTGTTGCCCACCACAGAAGCTCCAGCGGTGTAACCGCTGATCGTGAGTCCTGCAAAGAAGGCGGCCACCTGTGCCGCTGTTGCGCCACCGCTTTGGGCGGTGTAAATCATGCCGCCCACTTCCACAGTTTGACCTGCCGTCATGTCTGCAAAGGTAATGGCTGTGGTTTCGGCTTCGCTGGCTGTACCTGGGGTGTTGACCACCACCACGCCTGCGTTAGACACACCAGTGGTGAGGCTCAACACAGAAGAAGTGCCTCCCAGCGGCAGGTCCGTGACATCGCTGTTGGCGGTGCTGCTGGTGAACACCACGGTATTGCCTTCGGCCGCACCGCTGGCAAATCCGGCGAGTGTGCCGCTGAGCGGTGCGCTAGCTCCTGCGTAGTTGACGGCATGGCTGGCAAATGCAGCCGCCACTTGGTCGCCCGTCGCGCCGCCCACGGGCGCGGTGTAAATCAAACCACCCAAGCTAAGGGTTTCGCCCTCTTGCATGGCCACAAAGGTGACTGTGGTCGTTTCAGTTTTTGCAGGTGACGCAGATCCAGGGCTGGTCACCACCAAGTGTCCCGTCGAGCTGGACAGGTCAACCGTCACGCCACCGCCGGCCACTTTGACCGTGTCGTTTTCGTTGTCCAAGCCGCCCAAAATACCACCGGTGTAGCTGGTGTCTTCCAAGTCATAGACGAACACATCTTCGCCACGGCCGCCAATCATCACATCAGAGCCTGCGCCGCCGTTGAGCACGTCGCTGCCCATGCGACCGTCTAAGACTTGGTTGCCAGCACCTGCAGTGAGCAGGTCTCGGCCATCGGTACCGGTGTAGTTCACGACCACACCTTGTTGAATTTTCAGGGTGGCGTCGTTGAGCCTGTAGACCACATAAGTGACGGGTGGGCTCACGCTGTTGTCGGTGACAGTTTCGCCCTGAACCCACTCACCAATCACATTGGCTGTATCGCCCAGTCCGCCTTGAATGACCGCAGTTCGGTCGGCATTCATGGCGGCCACATCGGCATCGGTCAAGGTCACGGCGTAGTTGCCGCTGCTGGTGCCCAAGTCAATCGACTCGATGTTGCGCACCCGGTCGTTGGCGATCAGTGTCAGGTCAATGTTGCCTGTGGCTTTGAGGCTGTCTGCGCCATCGCCGCCATCGATCAAGAGGTCATTGACATCAAAGACCATGGCGTCTGCACCGGCGCCACCTTTGAGAATGTCTTCTCCCGCGCCACCATCCAAGGTGTTGCTGCCGGAGTCACCACGGACCAACTGCGTTCCTGACGCAGGGGTATTGGCCGCGCCATTGCTGACGGCCACGACTTGCACCACGTCGGCGGCTTGGTCGACACGCAAAACAACGTTCGGATCGGTTGCGCTGGTGTAGAGGTCATACGTCACACCGCCGATGACGGTGGTGGCAGGTGTGCTGGGCACCAAAGTGCTGTCAATGAAGACGGTGTCACTCATGACCAAGGTGTTGGGGGCTGTGCCACCGACCGTCAGGTCGGCGACATCACCGGTCGCGCTCGTGCTGCTGAACACCAGCGTGTTACCCACCACCGTACCAGCGGTAAAGCCCGTCGGCACGTGGGTGGTGAAGTAGGTCGCCACAGTGGCTGCGGAAGCACCGCCCGTGGGGGCGGTATAGGTCACATCGCCCAAGGTGACGGTTTGCCCTTCCACCACAGTCGTGAAGTTCACGGTGGTGTTTTCTCGGGTCGTGGCTGTGCCATCACGGGTCACCACAATCATGCCCGTTTGGGTTGCGTCAGCGGTACGTGCATCGCTCTTGGATGTGCCAGCCACGCTGAGGTTGGTGACATCG
This sequence comes from Limnohabitans sp. TEGF004, assembly GCF_027924965.1. Taxonomy (NCBI): domain Bacteria; kingdom Pseudomonadati; phylum Pseudomonadota; class Betaproteobacteria; order Burkholderiales; family Comamonadaceae; genus Limnohabitans; species Limnohabitans sp. TEGF004. The sequence continues at coordinate 1,332,243 of NZ_AP027056.1, forward strand.
GTGTCCGTCGTAGCGCTGGTGAACACCACGGTGTTGCCCTGCGCGGCTGAGCTGCTAAAGCCCGTCAAAGTGCCGCCGAGCGGTGCTGTACCAGTCGAAAAACTGCTGGCACGGCTGGCAAACGCAGCAGCCACTTGAGCGCCAGTTGCGCCACCCACAGGTGCTGTGTAGGTCAAACCACCCAAGCTGATCGTTTCGCCTGCGGCCATGTCGGCGAATGTCACCGAAGCTGTTTCGGTCGTGGTGGCTGTGCCGGGTGTGGTGACGATGAGGTGCTCTTCGGCCGCATCAATCGTGACCACATCAGAAGAATTGGACATGGCCCCGACGCTGGTTGCGCTGTAGGCCATGAAGTTGGTACCACCGCCAGAGATATCGATGGTCTCCATGTTGCGGATGTCAGGGCGATTGCTGCTGTCAGCCATGTCCAACACTTGGTTGGTGGCCGTGGTGGCAAAGGTCAGGGTGTCATCACCGCCACTGCCGTCGACCATCGCATCGGTTGGGTTGTAAGTGCGTTGGTCAGGGCCTGCGGTACCCACATAGGAGATAGACAAAGCCACGCCTGGCGCCAACAAGACGGTGGCCGTGCTGTCAGTGACGGGGTCATACAAGGTGTAACGGCTGTACTGAACCGCAGACTCACCGTTGTAGATCACGGGCTGCGCAGTCGCGGCAATCCAATTGCCTGCCAAGGCCACCGTGTCACCCACACCACCGTGAATTTTGAGCACGTTGGTGGTGTCTGAGAGGTCAAACACATTGGCCGCTGTCAGCACCAAGTTCTGGACGCCGTGGCCTGTGAGATCAATTTCTTCAATGCCTGACAGCTGTGTGTTCAGCGTGTCAAAGTTAACTGTGGTGTTGGCTGTTTGGATGGCCAACATGTCGTTGTTACCACCCCCGCCATCGACCTGTGCATCGGTCGCGTCGAACAAGATCCAGTCATTGCCGTCGCCCGCCAAGATGGTGTCAGAACCTGCACCACCGATGATTTCGTTGCTCAAAGAGGAGCCGGTGATCAAGTCTCGCCCGGCACTGCCTGTGACGTTTTCGATGTTGCTGAGTGTGTCAGTGCCTGTTTGGTTGCTGCTAGCAATTCCGGTGGCCAAGTTGATGGTGCTACTTGGCAAAGATGTGTTGGGCGCAGTGCCGCCAATTTTCAAATCGACCACATCGCCTTGTGCCATGGTGCTGGTTAACACCAAGGTGTTACCCAGCGCACTGCCCGCCGTGAAGCCTGTGGGCGCATGGCTGGCAAAGTAAGCGGCAACCGTGTTGGCGGTGGCGCCGCCCACGGGTGCGGTGTAGCTGATGTTGCCCAAGGTCAAGGTTTGGCCTGCCACCACATCCGTGAATGTGAGGGTGGTGTTTTCAGCTGTCGTGGCCGTGCCATCGCGTGTGATGGCCAGCACGCCTGTTTGCATCGCATGGGCGGTTTGCGCGTCCACACTGACGCTGCCGCCAACGCTGAGGTTGGTCACATCGCTGTTGGCAACGGCACTGGTGAACACCACGGTGTTGGGGCCTGCCAACGCAGAAGAGAACCCCACCAAGGTGCCGCTCATATTGCCCGCGTTGACCGTCGCACCCGCCGCAAGTCCCGCAAAAGCGGAAGCCACGGTGGCCGCCGTTGCACCACCCACTGGGGCGGTGTAGGTGATGCCGCCCAAGCTCAGCGTCTCGCCTGCTGCGAGATCTGCAAAGGTCACGGTGGTGAGCTCTGTGGTGGTGGCACTGCCAAGGGTGGTGACCACCACGGGGCTCATGCGCACCGCGCTGAAGTCCAGAATGTCGATGCCGTTGCCACCCTCAAGGGTGTCGTTACCAGCATCGGCGTAGAGGGCATCGTTGCCAATACCAGCGTCGATGCTGTCATTGCCAGCGCCGCCAGCCAAGGCGTCATCGCCTGCCCCGCCGATCAAGGTGTCATTGCCCTCCCCGCCAGAGACAGAGTCCGTGCCGTCACCGCCATCGACCGAGTCGTTGCCGCTACCGGCCAGCACGGTGTCGGCGCCTGCCCCACCCAGCACGTCATCGTCGCCATCGCCCGCAATGACTGAGTCGTTGCCGTCGCCTCCGTCAATGAAGTCGTTGCCCGATGCAGACGGATTGGTGGCGTCACCGCCGTAAATCACGTCGTTGCCGGTGCCTGCCAAGACGGTGTCATTGCCACCACCGCCGGCCATGATGTCATCGCCCGTGCCTGCGTCGAGGCTGTCGTTACCCAAGCCCGCACTGAACTGGTCGCTACCGCCATTGCCACGGTATTCGTCGTCACCCGCGGTACCCGCTTGCACATCGGCGCTTTCGCCCGAGGTGATGAGCAAACCCGGTGTGATGGTTTTCGTGGCATCGGTGGTGCTGTAGGGCACATACACCTTCAAGGGCTCTGCTGTGGGGTTGGGATTGCTTGCCGTCGCCAAAGGCGTGTAGGCACTGGATTCATAGACGGCGTAGGTGACGCCGCCAATCGTTTCAAGGACAGGCGCGTGGCTGATGTCTTCCACGCGCGTCCAGCCGCCCACCAAGCGCACGCCATCATTGGCGGTGCCTTGGATGATGATGGCGTTTTGTTCTGACGTGGACATCTGTGTGACGGGCACACCACCGCTGGTGCTGACGCTCAAATCTGCCACATCGGTGGAGGCTGTGGTGCTGGTCAACACCAAGGTGTTGCCTTGTGCAGCTCCCGCGGTGAAACCGGTGGGTGCGTGTGCGGCGAAATAAGCCGCCACGGTGGCAGCCGTCACGTTGGACGGTGCGGTATAGGTTTCGTTGCCCAAGGTCACGCTTTGGCCCGCGGCCAAGTCGGTGAAACTGAAGGTGCTGGTTTCTGGCGTGGTCAGTGTGCCGTTGCGGGTCTGCACTTGCAGAGATTGCCCCTGTGGACTGGCCGCAATGACGGTGCTGTTGGCAGTGCCTGCCACCGTGAGGTTGGTGACATCACCCGTGGCGGTGTTGCTGGTGAACACCACGGTGCTGCCTTGCGCTGTACTGGCGGTAAACCCACTGATATTTCGGACTGGGTCTGCAAAGTAGCTGGCCACAGTGGCGGCAGTGGCGCCGCCCGCAGGCGCGGTGTAAGTCACGCCACCCACGGTCATGGTTTGCCCCACAGTGAGTGCGGCAAAGGTGATGGTGGTGGTTTCGGCGGTGCTTGCGCTACCTGCGGTATTCACAGCAACGGCCCCAAGGTTCGTGCTGTCTGCAGTCATGTTCAGCACTGACGCAGTGCCTGACACAGGCAAATCTGTGACGTCGCTGTCTGCCGTTGCACTGGTGAAAACCACCGTACTGCCAAGCGCCGCCGCACTGGCAAAGCCAGAGAGTGCGCCACTCAAAGGGGCGGTGCTGCTTGAGAAATGATTGGAATGGCTGGCAAATGCGGTGGCCACTTCGGCGCCGCTCGCGCCGCCCACAGGGGCGGTGAAGGTCAGGCCTGCGAGGGTGAGTGTTTCGCCCTCTTTCATGGCCACAAAGGTGACAGCCGTGGTTTCGGTGGTGGCCGGTGATGCGGCACCCGGTGTGGTGACGATGAGGTGACCACTGCCACTGGATTGATTCAAATCGCTGACGCTGTCGGTCGATGTCGCGCCCGACACGGTCAGGGTACTGCCCTCGACCAAGCCCGTGGAAAACCCTGAAAAGCTGCCGGTATAGGTTCCCGTGGACGTACCAGGGCCCGTGGTCGCACCGTTTTGCAAACTCGAAAAAGCCGTGGCCAACTGGGCCGCGCTGGTGGCGACCTCAGCGATGTAAGTGAGCCCGGCCAAGGTAAAGGTTTGACCTGCCGCCAAGCTGGGGAAGGTGATTTCGGCGCTGCCGCGCGTGAGGGCGAACACGTCGGCCTCAGAGAGCTTGACAGACTGGTTGCCCGTGGACGACAAGTCGAGAACTTCAAAACCCGAGAAGGTGCTGTCTTGCACCAGCGTCAAATCGACCAAGGTGTTTTCACCATTGATCACCAACGCATCGTTGGCACCTACGCCACCGAGCACTTTGGCATCGTTTTCATCAAAGACGACGCGGTCATTGCCAGCGCCTGCATCGATCACATCACCGCCGCCTGAGCCATCCAACACGTTGTCGCCGGCACTGCCGACCATGGTGTCACCACTGCCTGAGCCGATGAGGTTTTCGATGTTCGCGATCGTGTCGGTGCCGTCGCCTTTGGACGTACCACCGCTAATACTGCCCAAACTGGAAGCGACTTGACGTGTGCCTAAGTTGACGGCTATGGGGCCTGCGAGTTCACGCAGGTCCAGCATGTCAATGCCATCACCGCCGTCGATGGTGTCGGCGTCACCGCCTGCACCGCCTTTGAGAGTGTCAGCGCCAAGGCCACCAAACACAGAGTCAGCGCCATCGCCACCCGAAATGATGTTGGCCGCGGTGTCGCCTGCTAAGGTGTCACCGGCAGAGCCGCCGACCAAGTTTTCAATGCCCGACAGTTGATCGACGCCCGTGCTGCCAGGGGCCGAGGCCACGCCTGCCCCATTGACCAAACTGACCGTGACCGCCGTGGTCGCGTCCGAGAAGTCTGCGGTGTCGTTGCTGCCGGCGCCGCCCACCAAGTTGTCGTTGCCGGTACCACCACGCAACCAGTCGTCATCGACACCGCCCAGCAACACGTCGTCGCCTGCGCCACCGATCAAGGTGTCTTCACCCGTGTCGCCTGTCAACACGTCGTTGCCAGCGCCACCGTCGATGTAGTCAAGGCCGTCGTTACCAGCCAAGAAGTTATCACCCGTGTTTCCAGTCACGCTGTCACCACCCGCACCACCTGCCACGTATTCAAAGCCGGACAGGGTGTCAGTGCCCCCTAAGCCATCGTTGGCGGTATTGGTGTTGAGGTTGACCACCACGCCCTGTGCCGAGGTGTTGGTCGAGTAGTCCAAGGTGTCAATGCCTGCGCCACCCGTGAGGGTGTCGCTACCCGCACCACCGGTGATGGTGTCTGCGCCCTCACCGCCCAAAATGATGTTGGCGTCAGCCGAGCCCAAGACAGCGTCATCACCCGAACCTGCAGTGATGTTTTCGATGTCTTGCAGCACGTCTGTGCCCAAGCCACCCGTTGATGTGTCAATGCTGGTTCCGCTGGCCAAGTTGATGGTGAGATTGCCAGTGGCCGCTGAATAGTCGGCCAAGTCGATGCCAACGCCACCCGCCAAGGTGTCATTGCCCGTCCCACCAACCATGACGTCAGGGCCTTCACCCCCATCGAGCAGGTCATTGCCACTGCCGCCGATCAAGGTGTCTTGGCCGCCGCCGCCGGAAATGCTGTCGTTCCCCGCACCACCTTCGATGCTGTTCCATTCTTGGTTGCCCAAGATGGTGTCTGCGCCTTGGCCACCCAAGATGTTTTCAAAACCAGAGATGGCGTCACTGCCTTGGCTGCCGACCACCGACGACAACGTCGGATCGATGGTGCTGCCCATGGCGCCATTGGCGCCAAGGTCAATGATCATGTTGCCCGTGGCCGTGGAGTAGTCCAAGGTATCGGTACCAACGCCACCCAAGATGGTGTCGTTGCCACCCGTACCCAACACGGTGTCGTTGCCGCCACCTGCGTTGATAGAGTCGGCACTGGCGCTGCCGCTGACCAAATCGCCAGAAGAGGTGCCTTCCAGCAAGCCGCTGCCTGTGATGCGTTTGACCACCTGAATGTCTGGATTGACCTTGGCGATGTAGGTGACGTTGGGCGTGACGGTGGTGTCTGTGATGGTGTACTGAATCAAGTTGTCGGCATCCACCGTAGCAGTCTTGATCCATGAGCCCGAGAGCACCAAGGTGTCTAAGTCTTCACCTTGAACCACAACACCCGATGCCAATCCCCCCGTGCGTTTGAAGGCGTCCAAGGTCAAAATCAGACTGTTGGCGCCTTCGCCCGCCATGCTGACAGCTTCAACGCCATTGAAAGCGGGCCCCGTCGACAGATCGACTTCGGCTTGCTTGGACACCAGCAAGGTGTCAGTGCCAGAGCCGCCGCTGACGGACAGGTCATTGGCATCGTAAATCAGGGTGTCGGCATCATCACCGCCATCCAAAATGTCGGCGCCTTCACCGCCATCCAACAGGTCACTGCCTGAGCCACCTAGCAAGCTGTCGATGCCCGCATCACCGCTCAAGGTGTCTGCGTCTGCGCCGCCGCTGAGGGTGTCGTCGCCCTCGCCGCCTGACACGGAATCATTGCCAGCACTGCCCAGCACGCTGTCAGCGCCTGTGCCACCGAGCAAGGTGTCTGCATCGGCGCCACCATCCATGATGTCATCACCGCTGCCACCGTCGACCCAATCGCTACCTGTACCGCCCAGCACAGAGTCGGCGCCTGAACCACCCAACAAGGTGTCGCTGCCCGCGCCACCATCCAAGGTGTCAGAGCCATCGCCGCCGGAGAGTTTGTTGGCATTGCCGCTACCAATGAGGTAATCGCTCTTGGTGCTGCCTGAGAGGTTTTCAATTTGCGACAGGCTGTCTGTTTCGATGGGGTTTGTGACCACGAGGTTGGTCACATCGCCTGTTGCTGTGCTACTGGTGAACACCACCGTGTTGCCCGTGGCCGTGGCGGATGAAAAGCCGCTCAATGTGCCTGCTGTGTTGGCTGCCGCGCTGGTGGCTCCGGCTGCAATGCTGGCAAATGCGGTGGCCACCGTGGACGCCGTTGCACCGCCCACTGGGGCGGTGTAGGTCACCCCCCCGACGGTGATCGCTTGTCCTGCGGCCAAATCGACAAACGTGACACTGGTGGTTTCCGCCGCATTGGCGGTGCCAGGTGTGTTGACGACTTGGGCTGTGCTGGCCAAAGTTTGGGCCGAGCCGCTGCTGACGCTGACGGTTTGACCGTTGAATGTGGTGGGCGCCGTCCCCCCTCCGAGGTTGACGATGACGCCATTCGTGGCATCGCCAAAGTCTGCGGTGTTGTTGCCCGCGCCACCAACGAGGGAGTCGTTGCCCGTGCCGCCGCGCAGCACGTCATCGCCTGCGCCGCCGTCGATGGTGTCGTTGCCTGCACCGCCGGAAATGAATTCATTGGCGGCGGCGCCTGGCACTGAGTCAGCCCCTGTTGTTGCCCCGATGCTTTGGAACAGGTTGACACGTGTGTCTACTTTTAAGGTGACCGGATACGACGTGCTGGTCGCAGGGTCGGTGTAGGTGCCAGTGTAGGTTTGGTAAGCCGTGGACCCCACCAGTTCGGGGCTGCCGACCGAGGTCCAACTTCCGACCAACACCAAGTTGTCTTCGCTGTCACCGTTGATGGTGACGATGTCTGTGCTGGCTTGCCCAACGTCGGCACGCGTGATTTGATGCACCGCGGCTGGATTGAGCGTGAGGGTGTTGCTGTCGTAACCACGCAAGTCAATCGCTTCCAAGCCGGTGAACACACCTGTCAAAGCAGTCAGGTCAGCGGTGGCATCGCGCACCGCAAGAATGTCCACGCCTTGGTTACCGCTGACGCTGGTGTCGTTGATGTCAAACACCAACACATCATTGCCATAGCCACCGACCAAGACGTCACGCCCTGCACCACCATCCAAGGTGTCGGATGCGCTGGACGATGTCAAGGTGTCGCCGAGCCCATGACCCAACAGTGTCATGGACGTCGAAGGATCGATGTTGTCTACCACTTCACCGATCACTGAAACAACGGTGTCAATGTAGAGTTTGGCTGTGCCACTTGTGTAGATCTGGTATTTGCCTGTGTTGTCCAACGAGGAATACGTCCAGTCATACAGCGGCGTGATGGAGTCCCCCAGATTGCCTTCCACTGTCACCATAGGGGCTGTTTGCCCAGCCATTTGTTTGACGTTGTCTAAGCTCAAGGTCAGTCGCGTGTCGGTGCTGTTGTCCAAGTCCAGCACTTCCACGCCGGCCAAACTGCCAGTGACCGTGGTCATGTTGATGACGGACGCACCCATGCGCACGGTGTCAATGCCCGTGCCTGCATCAATGCTGGCATTGGGGTTGTAGGTGATTTGGTCGTTGCCTGCGCCCGTGCGAATGGTGTCTGCACCCAGTCCGCCGTCCACGGTGTCTGCACTGCCCACGGTGTCGTTGGCCAAATCTGTCACGATGGTGTTGGCCGCACTGCTGCCCACCACCGAGTCAGCACCTTTGCCGGTGCTCACGTTTTGAATGCCCACCAAGGTGTCTGTGCCCAGCAAGCCGCTGGCATCTGTGGCCACACCTGTGGCCAAGTTCACCGTCAAGTTGCCGGTCACGGCCACGGGACCGGTGGCGTCAATGGTTTGCGCGAGGTTCAACACATCGTCGCTGCTGGCGGTGATCGTGTCGTTGCCGGGGCCGCTTTGAATGGTTTCAGCCGCCGAAGTGCCCGTCAGGGTGTTGCCCACGGGTGGCATGAGGCTGTTGACCATCACGGTGGTAGTGCCGCTCTTGTAGGCCACGTAGCTGGGGTTACCCGCTGTGCCAGTGACGTCTGCGCTTGGATCACGGAACCAAATGGGGGTCAATGGATCTGAGGCCGTGTTGGCCAAGGTTAGCTTGTCGTTGGCCCCGCCTTCAATGCTCACGACTGCACTGGCACCACCCATTGCTTCCACAAACTCTTTGGTCAGCACCACTTGGTTAGCGCCAGTGTCTTGCGCGAGGTTGAGTGCTTCAACGTTGCTGACGTGGGGCGTGACGCCGCGTAAATCCAAGCTGCTGGTCTTGACCACCAAGCTGTCTACGCCTGTACCGCCATCAATCGTGTCGGTGATGTCCATGACCACTTGGTCATTGCCGGTCCCCGCGTCGATGCTGTCTGCACCTGCGCCGCCGTCGATCATGTCAGAGCCTGCACCGGCGATGACGATGTCGTCGCCCGCTCCTGCGCTGATAGTGTCTGCACTGCCCACGGTGTCATTGGCCAAATCTGTCACGATGGTGTTGGCCGCACTGCTGCCCACCACCGAGTCAGCACCTTTGCCGGTGCTCACGTTTTGAATGCCCACCAAGGTGTCTGTGCCCAGCAAGCCGCTGGCATCTGTGGCCACACCTGTGGCCAAGTTCACCGTCAAGTTGCCGGTCACGGCCACGGGACCGGTGGCGTCAATGGTTTGCGCGAGGTTCAACACATCGTCGCTGCTGGCGGTGATCGTGTCGTTGCCGGGGCCGCTTTGAATGGTTTCAGCCGCCGAAGTGCCCGTCAGGGTGTTGCCCACGGGTGGCATGAGGCTGTTGACCATCACGGTGGTAGTGCCGCTCTTGTAGGCCACGTAGCTGGGGTTACCCGCTGTGCCAGTGACGTCTGCGCTTGGATCACGGAACCAAATGGGGGTCAATGGATCTGAGGCCGTGTTGGCCAAGGTTAGCTTGTCGTTGGCCCCGCCTTCAATGCTCACGACTGCACTGGCACCACCCATTGCTTCCACAAACTCTTTGGTCAGCACCACTTGGTTAGCGCCAGTGTCTTGCGCGAGGTTGAGTGCTTCAACGTTGCTGACGTGGGGCGTGACGCCGCGTAAATCCAAGCTGCTGGTCTTGACCACCAAGCTGTCTACGCCTGTACCGCCATCAATCGTGTCGGTGATGTCCATGACCACTTGGTCATTGCCGGTCCCCGCGTCGATGCTGTCTGCACCTGCGCCGCCGTCGATCATGTCAGAGCCTGCACCGGCGATGACGATGTCGTCGCCCGCTCCTGCGCTGATAGTGTCTGCACTGCCCACGGTGTCATTGGCCAAATCTGTCACGATGGTGTTGGCCGCACTGCTGCCCACCACCGAGTCAGCACCTTTGCCGGTGCTCACGTTTTGAATGCCCACCAAGGTATCGGTGCCCAGCAAGCCGCTGGCATCGCTGGCCACACCTGTGGCCAAGTTCACCGTCATGGGTTCACTGACTTCCTGCGCTGTGCTCACCCCAGGTCGGTGTGCAAGGTCCAACACATCCGCACCGCTGCCGGTGATGGTGTCGTTGCCAGGTCCACTCAACAAGGTGTCTGTTGTGCCCTCTGCGCTCGTGACTGCAACGCCTGCCACTTGCACGGCGCTGTTGACCAACACCGTGGTCGTGCCACTCTTATACGCTGTGTACGCCGGTGTGGTTGAGGTGGCCGAGACATCGGCTGTTGGATCTCGGAACCAAATCGTTTCACTAGGGCTGGTGTTGGCCAGGTTTAACACATCGTTGGCACCGCCTTCGATGCTCACCACGGCATTGGCGCCGCCCATTGCTTCCACAAAGGCTTTGCTCAACACCACTTGGTTGGCTTGCTCGTCTTGCGTGAGGTTGATCACCTCCATGTTGCTCACATGCGGGGTCACACCACTCAAGTTCAAGGTGGCCGTCTTGACCACCAAGCTGTCTATGCCTATACCGCCATCAATCGTGTCGGTGATGTCCAACACCACTTGGTCATTGCCCGTCCCCGCGTCGATGCTGTCTGCACCTGCGCCGCCGTCGATCACGTCAGACCCTGCACCGGCTGACACAGTGTCATTGGCCGCACCGCCTACAAACTCTTCGGAGGTTTGGTTGCCGGTCATGGTTGTGGGGCCGGTGATGACCACATCCATACGCTTGTCATCAACCAATGTCAACTGGGACTGGATGGTGTCAGGGGCATCGGGCACACAGTTGAGCAAATCCACCAGTGTGGCTTTGACCGTCACAGCTTCGTTACGCGTCGTGTTTCGCTGAATATCCGTCGTGAAGTTGAAGGTGTTGAGCCCCGGTTTGACCGTGCATGCGTAGGTCTGGTTTCCCAAACGGTCATCCGCGATGAGGGTGTTACCGCTGTAAACCTCAATCTTCACGCCAAAGCTGACAATCAAGCTGGTCGGTGATGAGAGCGTCACCGTGAATGCGATTTCTCCGCCGACCAATGGCTCTGCCTCGGTTGGCGGCGCTTCGTCAACCGTCATGTAGTCCGCTGCAATGCTGACTTTGGGGATGATTGGCGGTGTGATCTCGTTGCTGGCTTTTGGGGCCACCACAGGCGTGCCCACAAACGGAGCGATCGCATTACCAGCTTGAACGACATTGCCTGCACCCGACTGCAGCGCGGAAGCCGCGATGGCAGACAAAGGATTGGACTCGACGGGCGATGAAATCGGCGCGGCCAAATTGTTACCAGTCAAAGGACTGAATGGACTCACGCCCGTGATCGCGCCAACCAAGGCGGACGGCGAACTGCTGGTCTGAAAGGGCTGCGCATCGGCCTGTTCTGCGTTGACCGTTGTCGCAACTCGCTGAGTCGGTGCCGTTGTAGATGTCGTAGCTGCAGTAGTGGTCGCGGCGTTATCAACAAGGGTTGCGCCAGATGACGAAGTTTGCGGGTTAGCCGAAACAACAGGAGCGATGGCTTGAATGACGGGTTGAGGCGCAGGGGCTTGACCAATCACCACAGGGGTCGTGCTGAGCTGCAACTGGCTAGGGTTACCGTCAACGCCGATCACATTGGCACTGACGGCAGATGATGTGCCTGAAATGGGCGGTGATAAGGTGCTGACAGCAGTTTGCCCCGTGTTGGCCTGAACCACCACATTGAGACCTGTTTGTGGCACAGGAAGCTGTCCTGCAGGGGTGTAGACCTGAACTTGAATAGCGGTGTCGTTCGGTTTATCAACCGACAGCACGCCGCCATCGACCTTGAGGTTGACTTGAAAAAAGTTTCCCGCATCAGCCGCAATGATTTGTCCGGTGACCATGACACGGGTTTGGTCGCCCAACTGCGCCGAGCTGCCGGCTCTATCCGGCTGTGCCGCATCGATCAAAGTCAATTTGATTTTGGCGTTGCTATCGGTCGTGACGATGTCTCCGATATAAATTGCGTCTCCAAAATTGAGCTGCAACACCGTGCCGTTTCGGACCACGGTCGCCGTACCACTGACCTCGGCTACTTTGGCAACCAAGGCATCGGCCTTCGGAATAGGGGTTGCTTGACCGCTATCGGTTTGAACGTCGCTATCCAGCGGCTGTGCTTGCGCCAGTTGAAAACTTTCTGAAGCGCGAGCGCCATCCATTCGCGCTTTTAATTGCGCCAATTGCTCTGGGAAAAGCAGCTCAAGTTCGGCAAATCCGCCCAAGCTGCCAAAAAATCCATCAATTCTTTCAGTTTGCCCGTCAGCGTTGATCCGCACCAAATCACTGCCCTGCTGAAAAACAAGACCTTCCGTGTCTAACCACTCTTGAATCGGGTGCTTTTGTGCGGCCAGCTTCACTGGCGTTTTGGCAAATAGACCTGAAATCAAGTCAATGAGTGTTTTCTTTTCCATGTCGGATGTTTTCTAGTTTTACTTTGGTCTAACCCCTTGGGTAGCAACTACCAGGCCTAAAACAACGTTATTCAAGGAGTCATCGTCGAAATCGACCCTTGTCTACAAAACTTGAGAACGCAAACCGATAAAAATAATATTAAGGAATTAATTATTTGACAAAAAAATGAAAAATAAGAGCCAATAAATACCTACAAAAACCTACATGTGTATCAATGACAAAGTAAAACTCAAAAAATCTGTAGGTTAATTTGACATCTCACAGACTTTCCAAAAGAGATTTTTGAAACATTAATAGCTAACAATTTCTGGCATAAATTCTGCTTAATATGAATTGGAATAATTCACAGGAGCGATCAACATGACCAACCAATATCTTTCGGGCGCCAAATTGACCAGTTTTACGCTGAGCGAACTCACACAGGCTGCAGAAATGCTTCAAGCCGCTGGCCAATACCAAGAAGCCATTGATTTATATCGCCAATGGCTACAGCATGGCAAAGATGAACACAAACACGTGGCTTGGTTCAACTACGGCTGGTTGCTGCAAAAGCAAAACTTGTTCAGCGATGCAGCCAACGCCTACGACCAGCTGACGAACAATTACGCCAGCTACCTGTCTGGCGACGCCACGCCGGCCTGAGCCTCAAAAACCACCGCTCCTCCTCGGTGGTTTCTTGAGCTCTCTAATGTTTACATAAGATTAATCGTATTTCTGCTAATTTTGAATAAATATGGAAAATCGTTTCGGAAATGAAAAAAGGACTTAGATTTCTCTAAGTCCTTTTAAGATTTTTGGTGGGACCAGCGGGGGTCGAACCCACGACAAACGGATTAAAAGTCCGCTGCTCTACCAACTGAGCTATGGTCCCATCACGCAGCGTATTTAATGTTTGTTTCGTACCCTGCGAAGCCTAAAAGTATAACGCATTTTTTAGTGTTTTGGCAATGCGCGTGAAGAAATTTGATCAAAAACCCAGCTCGCTGCGCATTGACCAAACGTGGCCGTGACGCTGACCACAGAACCATAGCCGCTGCAGTTCAATGAGCCGTCACCTTGCACGTCACAACTGGCATCTGGCGGTGCAACAGCCTCTCGGCTGAACACACACGCCACACCTATTTTTTTGCCCTCGCGCGCAGCGCCGTGTTCACGGCGCAGGTTGTAACGCAGCTTGGCCAAGAGTGGATCGTGGCTGGTGTTGGACAGATCATCAATGTCCACTTTGTGCGCCAAGCGTTTGCCGCCAGCGGCCCCGACGGTGATGAACAAGACTTTGTGTTTGATGGCCCAAGCCGCCATCGCTGTTTTGGCTTTGACTTGGTCACAGGCGTCAATGACAGCATCAACGTCTACGCCATTCAAAATGCCAGGCCAGTTGCCAGGCTCAACAAAATCTTCAATGCACGTCACCACGCAATCCGAGTTGATGTGCGCAATGCGTTGACGCATGGCTTCGACCTTGGCCATACCGACGGTGTCGTCCAGCGCGTGAATTTGGCGGTTGATGTTGGATTCGGCCACGTTGTCGAGGTCAATCAGGGTCAAGCGCCCCACCCCACTGCGCGCCAAGGCTTCCACCGTCCACGAGCCCACTCCACCCACGCCCACCACCACCACGTGCGCCGCGCGAATGCTGGCGGCACCGGTCACACCATACAAGCGGTCCAAGCCACCAAAACGGCGGTCCATCGCGGAAGACGGCGTCACAACAGGTTCACTCACAGGCGGTGCGCTCTAGGCGTGCAGCTTGCTGGCGCAAAGACACCACAGCCCCCAGCACGATGGCGGCCAAAGCGACGACGGAGTTGAGGCTCAATGTAGAAATACCGCTCAAGCCCTGACCGAAAGTACAGCCCATGGCGGTCACACCACCCACGCCCATCAACACGCTGCCTAGCAAGTGTTGGCCTAGGTCGCGTGGATTGGCAAAGCCTTCCCAGCGAAAGGTTTTGCTTTGCAACGCCGAGATGGCCGAACCGACTAGCACGCCTGCAACTGCGGCAATGCCCACGCTCAGCACTTTGGACGCGTCGCTGTAAAACATCAGCCAATCTAGGGTGTAGGCCACAGGTGCGACAAAGTTGAGTGCTTCGATGCGGCCAGAGTTGGTGGCCAAGTACACCGCATCCAAGGTTTCTGGATGCTCGGGCACAAAGCCCAAATGCCCACTGACCCACCACATGGCGACCACCAAGCCACCCACGCCGAAGCTAGCCAATAGGCTGTCAAACGTCCAAAAGTCTTTGTGCCGCAAGACCCACAGCAACACAAGCGCACCCAAGATGTAGCCCAAATGAGGAATACCCAACACGCTCAGATGAGCGCCCGCAGGCATATCTACAAACACGGTGTCCACTGTGTTGGTGCGAACCACGGCTGTGATGCCTTTGAGCGTCGCAAACGCGCTGACGCCCATCACCACAAACACCACCAGTGATTTGAGGTTGCCGCCGCCCATGCGCACCAAGGTTTTGTTGCCGCAACCCGACGCAATGACCATGCCGTAGCCAAACATCAAACCGCCCACCAGCATGGACAGCCACATCAGGCGCGGGCTGGCGTACAAGGTTTTGCTGGGGTCAATCAGGCCAAAGTCTGCCAATGCGGCAAAGCCAATCATTGCCACGCCAATCGCGCACAGCCATTGGCGTGCGCGGGTCCAGTCGCCCATGTTGACCACATCGGAAATGGCGCCCATGGTGCAAAAGTGGGTGCGTTGGCTGATGACACCCAAAAGCAAGCCACCTAAAAAAAAGGCCCCAAGGACCTCTTTGGTGAGCGTGACTAGCTCGGTCACTTGAGTTTCGCCAAACGCTCAGAGGCCGCAGAGGCCGCCTCGGTGTGTGGATAGGTTTTCACCACATCGCCCAAGGTTTTGCGGGCAGCCTTGATGTCTTTCAACTCCAACTGGCAATTAGCCACAGACAACATGGCGTCTGCAGAACGCATGTGGTTCGGGGCTTTGCTCAACAAAGTGTTGAAGTTTTTGATGGCGTTGTTGTAGTCGCGGTTGGCGTATTGGGCATTGCCCACCCAAAACAACGAAGGCACCACGTAGCCGCTCTTGGGGTTGCGTTTGATGAAATCGTTGAACGCCGCGCTGGCTGCGCCAAACTCGCCTTTGCGGAAGATGGCCAAGGCATCTTCGTAGGCTTTGGTTTCTGCGGGGTCGGCCACAAACTCCACGCCATCGACCTTGACCTTGGTGGGTTCAAACTTCTTCAAGCGGTCGTCCACGCCTTGAGACAGCTCCTGCTGGCGACGTAATTCTTGCGTTAACTCTTCTTTTTCTCCACGCAAACGTGCTGTTTCGGTACGCAAAGCCTCGAACTGGTTTTGCTGCTCCAGCAAGCTGCGCTGGAAGTTTTGAATTTCCTCACCTTGGCGCTCGACGCGCTCACGCAACTCGAGAATGGCGCGACGTGCATCGGTGTCTTCAAACAACGCAGCCGTGGCATTGAAGCTCAACAGCGCACCTGCGGCCAGGGCCACAGCGCGGATAGAAAAAGAAGGGTTCAGTTTCATTGGTAGTTCAACGCAGCACGGCGGTTTTGTGAGTAAGCAGACTCGTCAGAGCCTTGGGCCACTGGCTTTTCTTTGCCAAAGCTCACCGATTCCATTTGGCTCTCGGGCACGCCCAAGACCGACAAGGAGCGACGCACAGCGTCTGAACGCTTTTGGCCCAGAGCCAAGTTGTACTCGCTGCCACCACGTGCGTCGGTGTGGCCTTCAATGTTCACACGGCGATTGCGATCTGCGCGCAGGTAGCGGGCATGGGCATCCAACACGGTTTGGTAATCAGATTTGACGGTGTAGCTGTCAAGATCAAAGTAAATGATGTGTTCCACGCCCACAGGGCCTTGCTTGATGCCTTCCATGGCGCCAAGGTTGCGTGAGTTCAAACCATTGACACTGCTTTGGCCTGAAGCGCCGCCAGAGCGGTCATCCACTTGCACGTCATCCAGCTTGACACCAGAAGCGCAACCCGCCAAAACTGCGGCTACAGAAGCCAGTAACAAAAGTTTTTTCATAAATGTGTGTTCCAAAAAGAGAGAGATAAATTAAGGCAAGATTTTGCTGAACGGGCCCCAGTTGGGCTCACGCAAGTCACCGCCTTGGCCAGACAAGCGGGCTTTGATGCGGCCATCTAAGGTGGTGGTCATCAAGGCTTCACGGCCATCTTGGATGGTGGCGTACACGATCAGACGGCTGTTGGGCGCAAAGCTGGGGCGCTCGTCGCGGTTGCTGTCGGTGATGGCTGCCACGTTGCCGCTGGCAATGTCCATCACATGCAACTTAAACGCGCCGCCAATGCGAGAGATGTAGGTTAACCAACGGCCATCAGGGCTGATGGCAGGTGAAATGTTGTATGTGCCATTGAAGGTCACACGGTTGGCTGGGCCGCCAGACGCAGGCATGCGGTAAATCTGAGGCGCACCGCCACGGTCGCTGACAAAGTAAATGGCAGAGCCATCGGGGGCGAACACGGGCTCAGTGTCGATGCCAGCCGATTGTGTCAAACGGCGGGGCTCGCCACCGTTGGCATCAATCACAAACAATTGCGAACCGCCATCGCGGCTCAAGGTCACAGCCAAGCTGCGCCCATCGGGCGACCAGCTAGGCGCGCTGTTGGAGCCACGAAAATTGGCAATCACGCGGCGCTTGCCGGTAGACACATCATGCACATACACCACAGGCTTGCGTGATTCAAACGACACATAAGCCAATTGACCGCCAGAGGGTGACCAGCTGGGCGAAATGATGGGCTCAGGGCTAGCCAGGGCAGACTGGGCGTTTTCGCCGTCCGAGTCAGCCACCCACAGGTTGTAGCGGTTGCCAGTCTTTGTCACGTAGGCAATGCGGGTGGAAAACACACCTTTGTCGCCGGTGAGTTTTTCGTACACAAAGTCAGCAATGCGGTGAGACGCCAAACGCAAATCGCCCGTCACCACGGTGTAGCTCATGGCGCCTAGGTCTTGGCCGCGTACCACGTCCCACAAGCGTACGCGCACGTCATAGCGACCGTCTGCCATGCGGCTGATGCTGCCGGTTAGCAAGGCATCGGCGCCCTTTTGGCGCATGGCGCTGATGTCGGGGCGTTGGGTTTCGTCTGTCACCACACCAGCGGTGATGCCACGGAACTGGCCGCTACGCTCCAGGTCGGCCTGCACGATGGCTGAAATCTTTTGGGGGGATGTTTCTTCACCACGCAAGGGGGCAAAGGCAATAGGCACTTGGGTCAAACCCACGCCCGACACTTCCACTCGGAACTGCGCCCACGTTGGCAAGGCCAACAAGCCGGCGGTCAAAAGCCCAAGTGTGAAGCGAAAAAATTGACGTGTCATAGTGAGAGAGGTAGCCAAATGAATCCGCTGATTTTAGTGGCGAACGAGTGGCGATAATGCTCTGTATTGCCTTTCTTGCCACGTGAAGAATTTATGACCACCACCGCCCCATCAACCCCGTCTGATTCCTTATTTCAAAGGCTCAAACGCGTGGCGCCTTGGTTTTCAGGTCATCCTGGTGCGCTGGCACTCGGCATTGTGGGCATTCTGATCGGCTCGGCCACAGAGCCCGCCATTCCAGCACTGATGAAACCTTTGCTTGACAACGGTTTTGACCGTGGAACGCTAGAGCTTTGGAAAATCCCCGCTGTTTTATTGCTCTTGTTTGGTGTGCGCGGCTTTGCAGGTTTTATTGCCGCTTATTGCTTGGCCCGTGTGACCAATTACTCGATGGAGCGTTTGCGCCAACGCCTGTTTGAAAAGCTGCTGCGCGCTGCCCCTCAACTGTTTGCCGACAAACACACCAGTGGCTTGACCAACACCATGGTCTACGAAGTCAACAACGGTGCAAGCTTGCTCGTCTCCACCATGCTGTCGTTTGCCAAAGACTTGGTCACGCTGCTGGCCTTGCTTGGCTACTTGCTGATGCTCAACTGGAAGCTCACCCTGATTGTGTTTGCCATCTTCCCGCCGATTGCTTGGGTGGTTAAAAACCTCTCACGCCGAATTGACAACGTCACGCGTGCCAGCCAAGACGCCACCGATGAGCTGGCTTATGTGGTGGAAGAAAACGTGCTGGCCTACCGCATGGTGCGCTTGCACAACGCGCAAGACAGCCAAATCACCAAGTTCGGGGCGTTTAACCACAAATTGCGTCAATTGGCGCTCAAGGCGGTGGTTGCCAATTCTGTGATGACACCGCTCATTCAAATGCTGGCAGCCTTGGCTTTGTCTGGGGTGATCACTGTGGCTTTGTGGCAAAGCAGCGCAGACAGCGGCACATCCAGCGTGACAGTGGGTTCGTTTGCGGCGTTTATCACTGGCATGTTGATGCTGATTTCGCCCATCAAACATTTGTCTGAAGTGGCGGGCACATTGACACGCGGCGTCACCTCATTAGAACGTGGCTTGAATTTGCTCGACCTCGCCCCCGATGAAACCCAAGGCACACACACCAGTGCGCACGCCCAAGGCGAAATTTGCTTTGACCACGTCACGCTGCAATACCCGTCTGCCACGTCCCCCGCCCTCAACGGCGTGAGCCTGACCATCCAACCCGGTCAAACCGTGGCTTTTGTTGGACCATCGGGCTCGGGTAAAACGACCTTGGCCAATTTGCTGCCACGCTTTCTTGACCCCAGTTCAGGCCAAGTCAGCCTAGACGGCGTGCCGCTCAAAGACTGGTCGCTCGCCAGTTTGCGACGCCAAGTGGCGTTTGTGAGTCAAGATGTGATCATGTTCAACGACTCGATCGCTCACAACATTGCACTCGGTGAAACTGTAGACAACGCCCGCGTGTGGAGCGCCCTAGAAGCAGCCAACCTCGGCGACTTTGTGCGCGGACTGCCCCACCAAGAAAACACACTGGTCGGGCACAACGCCACCCAACTCTCGGGCGGCCAACGCCAACGCTTAGCCATTGCCCGTGCCATTTACAAAGATGCGCCTGTCCTCATCTTGGACGAAGCCACATCGGCTTTGGACAACGCTTCAGAGCAACTGGTGAAAGACGCGCTGAATGTGCTCATGCAAGGTCGCACCTCGTTGGTCATTGCACACCGCCTGTCCACCATCGAGCATGCCGACCTGATTGTGGTCATGCAAGCCGGCAGCATTGTGGAAACCGGCACGCACAGCCAACTCATGGCCCAAAGCGGCGCGTATGCCGCGTTGTACAAAGTGGCCGCACAAAGTGCCGACAACCATTTTGCTGACACCTCCACCATTTAACGCACTGCATTTATGAGTCAAGCATCCATCAGCGGTTTCACCTTCATTCGCAACGGCGTAGAGCTAGGCTTCCCGTTTGAAGCCTCGATCCGCTCACTCTTACCCTTGGTCGATGAGTTTGTGGTGGTTGTCGGCAAAAGCAACGACGACACCTTGGCGCGGATTCACGCCATTGGCTCTCCCAAAATTCGCGTGATTGAAACCATCTGGAACGAACGCATGGCCGACCGTGGCTTTGTGTACGCCCAGCAAAAAATGATCGCGCAGTTTGCCTGTACAGGCGACTGGGCGTTTTACCTGGAGGGCGACGAGGTGGTGCACGAGGCCGAGTTGGCCAGCATCCGCGCCAGTGTGGACAAGCACCACCATAACCCCGCTGTCGAAGCCTTTGTGTTTGACTACTTCCACTTCTACGGCACGCCCGATTTTGTGGCTAATAGCCCCGCGTGGTACCGCCGTGAGTGCCGCCTGATTCGCAACACCATCCGCTCGTATGCACCCGATGGCCAGTATTGGCTCATTACGGCTGACCACAAAAAAGGCCGCAACCCACAAGCGGCCTTGGCCAATGCCCACATCTACCACTACGGCTGGGTGCGCAGCCACGAGGCGATGCAAAAAAAGCTGGACCAAGTGAGTAAGTTTTGGTCGCATGGCGCACCTACCGTGCGTTACAGCGAGTTTGATGCGCAGGTGTTGCAGCCGTTCACGGGCACGCACCCTGAGCTGGTCAAGCCTTGGCTAGAAAGTTCGGCAGAAAAGAGCTTCACGATTGACCCGAACTACAAGCTGACCAAGCGTGAGAAACGTCACCGCTGGTTGATGAAGCTTGAGAAGGCATTTGGGCTGGACTTCAGCCGCAAGCACTTTAAGCTCGTTGCTTAGTTCAAGCGTTCAGAGCAAGACGATGTCGTACTGCTCTTGCGACATCGCACCTTCAGCCTGCAAAGAAATAGGCTTACCAATGAAGTCGCTCAAGCCAGCCAAGTGCTGGCTTTCTTCATCCAGCAAGATGTCAATCACATCGGGCGATGCAATCACACGGAACTCGCGCGGATTGAACTGACGGGCCTCACGCAAGATCTCGCGCAAGATGTCATACGTCACAGTGCGTGCGGTTTTCACGCTGCCTTTGCCGTCACACACAGGGCATGGCTCGCACAGCATGTGGGCCAGTGATTCGCGGGTGCGCTTGCGGGTCATCTCCACCAAGCCCAACGCCGAATAGCCGCTCACCATCGTCTTCACACGGTCACGGGCGAGCTGCTTGCGAAACTCGGCCAACACCGCATCGCGGTGGTCTTCACGCGTCATGTCGATGAAGTCGGCAATCACGATGCCACCTAGGTTACGCAAACGCAGTTGTCGGGCAATCGCACCTGCGGCTTCTAGATTGGTCTTGAAAATCGTTTCGTCAAAGTTGCGTGCGCCCACGAAGCCGCCCGTGTTCACGTCCACCGTGGTCAGGGCCTCGGTTTGATCCACGATGAGATAGCCGCCAGACTTCAAGTCCACACGGCGGCCCAAGGCCTTGCCCACTTCTTCATCGATGTTGAACAAATCAAAGATGGGACGCTCGCCTTTGTACAGCTGCAGCTTGTCCACCGCGCTGGGCATGAACTCTTGGCCGAAGGTTTGCAGTTTTTTAAACTGCTCGGCCGAGTCAATGCGGATGGTTTGTGTGGTCTCGCTCACCAAGTCGCGCAACACACGCTGCAGCAGGCTCAAGTCTTGGTGCAATAGGGATTTAGGGGGCAAACGGGTAGAAGCTTCTTTGATGCGTGCCCACGTTTTGCGCAGGTAGGCAATGTCTTCACCCAGCTCAGCATCACTGGCGTCTTCGCCGTTGGTGCGCAGAATGAAGCCACCCGTTTGGTTACCTGTTTTGCCATCTTGCGCGGCGGTTTCGGCCAAAGCTTGCAAGCGTTGGCGCAAGGACTCGCGTTGCTCAAACGGAATTTTTTGCGACACACCGATGTGTTGGTCTTGCGGCAAAAATACCAACAAGCGGCCCGCAATGCTGATTTGCGAAGAAAGCCGTGCACCTTTGGTGCCAATCGGATCTTTGATGACTTGCACCAACAGTGACTGGCCTTCAAACACTTGTTTTTCAATGGGCACAACCGGTGCTGGCTCGCCCTTGTCGTCGGCGTGGCGGGCTGCGACGCTGCTCATCAAGTCGGCCACATGCAAGAACGCAGCACGCTCAAGGCCAATATCGATGAAGGCCGACTGCATGCCAGGCAACACGCGAGCCACTTTGCCCAAATACACATTACCCACCAAGCCACGCTCTAGCGTGCGCTCAACGTGCAGCTCTTGCACGGCGCCCGTTTCCACAATGGCCACTCGGGTTTCTTGGGGCGACCAGTTGATGAGGATGTCTTGTTGCATGTGAAGGTCCGCAAGTAAAAGGGGTTAGACCTTGAATCCAAACTCGCGCAACAGCTGCGCGGTTTCAAACATGGGCAACCCCATGATGCCAGAGTAGCTGCCGCTGATGTGCTCGATGTACGCAGCGGCCCTTCCCTGCACCGCATATGCGCCGGCTTTGCCCATGGGCTCGCCGCTGGCGACATAGTTTTGAATTTGTGTACGCGTCAAAGCCGCAAAACGTACGTTGGACACACTCAGCGCCTGCTCGGTTTTGAGCGGCTTGCCCGCTTTAGACAGCGTGCCCATAGCGACTGAGGTCAACACACGGTGGGTTTGCCCGCTCAAAGCGCCGAGGATTTGTGCCGCATGTTTGGTGTCATCAGGCTTGCCCAAAATGGTCTTGCCCAAAGCCACCGTGGTGTCGCTGCACAGCACCGGGGCCAGCGGCAAGCCACGGCGCTTCATGCGATTGAGTGCTGCCTCAAGCTTCAGCAAGGTCACGCGTTGCACATAAGCGCGTGGGGCCTCATTGGGCAACACAACCTCTAGCGCTTCGGCATCTTCTTGTTCGTCGGCCAACAGCAACTCGTAACGCACACCCAGCTGTTCTAACAGTTGGCGACGGCGTGGACTTTGCGAGGCGAGATAAACGAATTTGGAGTCAGACATAAATAGCTCTAGCGGCTTCACTCGCGGTGATAAGGATGGTTGGCGTTGATCGACCACGCACGGTAGAGCTGCTCCACCAACAGCACGCGCACCATGGCGTGCGGCAGGGTCAGGTCTGAAATGCGGATGCGTTCGTGTGCTTGTTTTTTGAACTCGGGGCACAAGCCATCAGGCCCGCCAATGACCAAGGCCACATCGTCGGCTTCGAGCTGCCAGTGTTTGAGCTTGGTGGCCAAGGCCACGGTGGTGAGGTTGGTGCCGCGCTCATCCAAGGCCACGATGCGACAGCCGCGCGGGATTGCGGCTTCGATGCGCTCGCGCTCGGCAGCGTAAATGGTGTCTAGCGTTTTAGAGCTGCGCGGCTCGGTTTTGACGGCCTTGAGCTCGACCTTCAGCTCAGACGGAAACCGCTTGGCGTAATCGTCCCAAGCGGTTTGCGCCCAGTCGGGCACACGTTGGCCGACTGCGACGACCCACAGCTTCATGCTTTGCGGGCGGTGGTCTTTTTAGCGGCTGGAGGACGCTTGCCCGTTGGCTTACCAGCCGTGGTCGAGGCGCTGCGTGCTGCGGCTTTGGCGGTTGACTTGGCACCTTTGAGGCCCACGGTCTTGACAGGCAACTTGGCTGGCGCTGCAGCTGGCTTTTTGGCTGCTGCAGTTTTGGCTGGTGCTGATTTAGCAGCTGTCGTTTTAGCAGGTGCCGCTTTGACTGGGCCGCGTGTCGAGGTGCTGCGCGATGCTGGCTTGGCTGCATCGCTGCGCGTGTAAGAGGTGCGTGAGCTCGAATCAGCGCGTGAACCGGAGGTTGCACGAGCAGCAGGCTTCTTGTCACCGGCGGCTGTTTTCTTGGCTGCTGGTTTTTTGGCTGCCGACTTCTTGGCGGGTGCTTCTTCAGGCTCGGCTGCTTTGACAGGCTTTGGTGCACCAAACTTCAAACGCACGGGCTTCTCGCCCCAAATTTCTTCGAGGTTGTAGTAACCACGGATGGTGGGCTGCATGACGTGCACCACCACAGCGCCGCAGTCGACGATGATCCACTCGCCGTTGTCTTCGCCTTCGATGCGAGGCTTGCCAAAACCGGCGTCGCGCACTTTGTCGCGCACGCTGGCGGCCAACGCTTTGGTTTGACGGTTCGATGTACCAGACGCCACGATGACGCGCTCAAACAGCGAGGACAAGTGCTCGGTGTCAAACACCACGAGGTCTTGGGCTTTGACGTCCTCCAACGCATCCACGACGGTGCGTTGCAATTTTTGGACATCTTTTTTGGCGGAGGTTTCGGTCATCTGATTTATCGGTAAAGGCTGTGTTTTTCAATGTAGTGCTGCACAGCGGCAGGCAACCACGCGTGCATCTTGGTGTCTGCATGTGTGCCATGGGCAACGTGCGCACGAATCTCGGTGGCACTCACATTCAGGCTTGGCATGTCCAAGCGTTGTACGTCGGGGGATACCGCATTGTGCCACTGACTGGCCTTGCCGCCCTGCCCCTCAATAGGCCGATCTGCGACAACTACGGTAGCAAGGCCCAAAATCTCTTGCCAACGATGCCATGTTTTGAAGGCATTCGCTTGGTCTGCACCGATGAACAGGTACAAATCGGCCTCTGGCTGCTCAGCTTTTAGCTCTTGGAGCGTGTCAAACGTGTAGGTGGCGCCTTCGCGGTCGATCTCACGCGGATCCACCACCGTTTGCGCCACATCGGCAAAAGCCAAACGCGTCATTGCCAGTCGGTGTGGCGATGGCGTGAGGGTGTGAGCCTTGTGCCATGCGTCCCCCGTGGGGATGATGCGCAGTTCAGCAAGATCAAACTGCTCTATCGCGTGCTTGGCTAGAGCAAGGTGCGCGATGTGCGGCGGGTCAAACGAACCACCAAAGATGCCTAGGCGCTTGGTGTGATTCAAAGCCAATTTCGCGGCACCAAAAAGTCATGCAACAAAGCATGCTCAGGTGTACCGGCTTCAGGCTGGTGCTGATAAGACCAGCTCACCAACGGCGGCATGGACAACAGAATCGACTCGGTGCGCCCGCCAGACTGCAGGCCAAAGTGTGTGCCACGGTCCCACACGAGGTTGAACTCTACATAGCGGCCACGACGGTAAAGCTGATGCTCGCGCTCGCGCTCGCCGTAGGGTGTGTTCACGCGGCGGTCCACGATGGGCAAATACGACTCTAGGAAGGCATCGCCCACGCTCTTGAGCATTTCAAAACTGCGCTCGAAGCCAAGTTCTGAAAAGTCGTCAAAGAAAATGCCGCCAATACCGCGCTGCTCGTTGCGGTGCTTGTTGCAAAAGTACTCGTCGCACCAAGTTTTAAAGCGTGGGTAAAGCTCGTCACCAAAGGGCTGCAACGCGTCGTGGCAGACCTGATGGAAATGCTTGGCGTCTTCGGCATAGCCGTAGTAAGGCGTGAGGTCCATGCCGCCACCAAACCACGCCACAGGTTTGCCATTGGCAGGCGTGGCCACAATCATGCGCACGTTCATGTGCACAGTGGGCACATAGGGGTTGCGCGGGTGAAACACCAGCGACACGCCCATGGCCTCAAACGGCGCGCCAGCAAGCTCGGGTCGGTGCTGCGTGGCAGAAGGCGGCAGCTTAGGGCCACGCACATGCGAAAAGCCGCAGCCAGCACGCTCAAACACGGGACCGTTTTCTAAGATTTGGGTGATGCCGTTGCCCTGCAACTGCTCGCCCGGGCCCTTCTCCCACTTGTCCACTAAGAACTTGGCTTGGCCATCTTTGGCTTCAATCGCGCTGGTGATGCGGCTTTGCAGGCCAATCAGGTAGTCGCGCGCAGCAGCTACAACGTGTTCGTGGCTAGGGTCTTGGGTAGTTGCGGTCATCGTGTGGTGAAGTTAGCGGTTTGTCTGAGTGTTGCCATTCGCAGTCGTGCGTGCTGGCAAAGGGCGAATGGGGGCCGCTTGGTTCACATGAAAGCCCTGCACGCCTTCGTACACCTTGGCGATGTGTGCGTAATCCGCTTGCACATCGCCCGTCAAACGCATGAAGTCCGTCACTTTGGCTAGCTTCTTGCCGTAATCAATGTGCAGCATGAGCAAAGGCACGTCAGCCCCCAAAGCCAGTTGGTAAAAGCCACTGCGCCACCCGTCGGTCAGCTTGCGTGTGCCTTCGGGCGACAAACCAATCCAAAGGATTTCGTCGTTTTGCTTGTGTCGTATCAAAGAATCAACCATCTCACCCACAACGCCTCTAGGCGACGAGCGGTCAATCGGCACAGCGCCAATGAACCGAATCCAGCGACCAAACAACGGAATACGAAACAAACTCTCTTTGGCGAAAAATTGAATCGGCAAACCCATCGCCCACTTGGCCGGCATCATGGTGATGAAGTCCCAGTTACTGGTGTGCGGATAGCCAATGAGCACGCCTTGTTTGGTGGGCAGCCCATCAAACTCGATCCTCCACCCCATCAGCTTGACCAACCAAGCGGCCCACGCTTGAGGCTTGCATTGCACGGGCATGGGTTTGGTGAATTCGGTCATCTGTTTTTATGAGCAATCGGTTGAATGAGGACTAGCGTCGGCGTTATTGAAACGCTTAGCGCGCAATCGCGCGGTAGCCAATGTCGGTGCGGTACTGCACGCCATCAAAGTGAATGCCCTTGATGGTGTCGTAGGCCTGCTGCTGCGCTAACTTCAAAGTGCCGCCCAAAGCCGTCACGCACAACACGCGGCCACCGCTGGTGACCACTTGGCCGTCGGCCATTTGCGTACCGGCATGAAACACCACCACATCGTCGGTGTCTTGCGGCAAACCGGTGATGGTGTCGCCCTTGCGGGGGCTTAGGGGATAGCCGTGTGCGGCCAACACCACACCAATTGAGGTGCGGCGGTCCCATTCCAGCTCGAAGTCGTCAAAGCGAGTCTCGGCATTGGTGGCAGTGGCCGCCATCAGCACATCGACCAAATCGGTTTTCAGGCGCGCCATGATGGGCTGGGTTTCGGGGTCGCCCATGCGGCAGTTGAACTCAAGAGTTTTGACATGGCCCTGTGGGTCAATCATCAAGCCCGCATACAAGAAGCCGGTAAACGGAATGCCGTCTTTTTCCATGCCCTTGATGGTGGGCAAAATGATTTCGCGCATAGCGCGGGCATGCACCTCAGGTGTGACCACGGGGGCTGGCGAATACGCGCCCATGCCGCCGGTGTTGGGGCCTTGATCGGCATCCAGCAAACGCTTGTGGTCTTGGCTGGTGGCCAAAGGCAACACGGTTTTGCCATCGCACATGACGATGAAGCTGGCCTCTTCACCTTGCAAAAACTCTTCAATAACCACGCGCGCGCCACCTTCGTTGTGGCTCACACCCAACTTGTTGTCGAGCAACATGAAATCAATTGCTTCGTGGGCCTCGGCAGCGGTCATGGCCACCACAACGCCCTTGCCTGCAGCCAAACCATCGGCCTTCACCACAATCGGCGCGCCTTTGGCGTTGACGTAATCGTGCGCGGCTTGTGCGTCGGTGAAAGTTTCGTATTCCGCCGTGGGGATGTTGTGGCGCTTCATGAACGCCTTGCTGAAAGCCTTAGAGCTTTCCAGCTGCGCTGCGGCCTTGGTTGGGCCAAAAATGCGCATGCCGTGCGCGCGGAACTCGTCCACCACACCTGCTGCCAATGGCGTTTCAGGGCCAACCACAGTCAACTCAACGCCACTGCTTTGGGCAAACTCGCGCAAAGCTTTGACATCGGTGATGTCGATGTTGGCCAAGCGCTTGTCGCGTGCTGTGCCGCCGTTACCGGGAGCTACAAACACTTTTTGCACCTTGTTGGATTGGGCAATCTTCCACGCCAAAGCGTGCTCGCGGCCACCGCCGCCAATAACTAGTACGTTCATAGTGCTGCGTTGTGATAGACCTCTTGCACATCGTCAAGGTCTTCTAGCGCGTCCAATATTTTTTGCATCTTCACAGCGTCATCACCCTCGAGTTCGATGGTGTTGTCTGCACGGTAAGTCACCTCGGCCACTTCGGGCTTGAGGCCCGCAGCTTCCAAAGCGTTTTTGACAGCCTCAAAGCTGGCAGGTGGCGTCAGCACTTCAATCGCGCCGTCGTCATCGGTGATCACATCGTCCGCGCCCGCTTCGAGCGCAATTTCCATGATTTGGTCTTCATTGCTGCCCGGTGCAAACACCAATTGGCCGCAATGCTTGAATTGAAACGCCACTGAGCCCTCAGTGCCCATGTTGCCGCCGTTTTTGCTGAAGGCAAAGCGCACTTCAGCAACGGTACGCACACGGTTGTCTGTCATGGTGTCCACGATGATGGCGGCTCCGCCCACACCGTAGCCTTCGTAGCGAATCTCGTCGTACACCACGCCGTCGAGGTTGCCTGTGGCTTTGTCGACGTTGCGTTTGATGTTGTCGGCGGGCATGTTGGCCGCCTTGGCTTTTTCAATGGCCAAACGCAAACGGGGGTTCAGGCTCAGGTCGCCACCGCCCAAGCGGGCAGAGACAATGATTTCACGCGTGATGCGTGTCCAAATCTTGCCGCGCTTCTCGTCTTGACGCCCCTTGCGGTGTTGAATATTTGCCCATTTACTGTGGCCAGCCATCAGAAATCCTCTTGAATTGAATTAACCTTATCTGGTTATTTTACTTTTCAAGTGATGGAGAACTTTCGATGGCCGAACCGATGCTGATTGCACGCCGCAATACGACTGAATGCCACATGTTGCCAGCCTTAGCCAACCGCCACGGTCTCATCACGGGGGCTACTGGAACAGGCAAAACAGTCACGCTGCAAACACTCGCTGAAAGCTTCTCCAAAATCGGCGTGCCCGTGTTCATGGCAGACGTGAAAGGCGACTTGGCCGGCATCAGTCAGCCTGGCAACATTCCTCCTAAGCTTGCAGCCGCCATCCAAGAACGTGGCCTGCCCACCCCAGTGCCTATTGGCTGCCCCACCACGCTGTGGGATGTGTTTGGCAAGTCGGGGCATCCCGTACGCGCCACCATCACCGACATGGGGCCGCTTTTGCTGGGCCGCATGCTCAACCTGAACGACACACAAGCTGGTGTGCTCAACATGGTCTTCAAAATCGCGGATGACCAAGGTTTGCTGCTCCTTGACCTCAAAGACCTACGCGCCATGCTGCAATATGTGGGCGAGCACGCACGCGACTTCACCACCGAATACGGCAACGTGAGCGCCGCCAGCATTGGCGCCATTCAACGCGCCTTGCTAGAGATTGAAGCCCAAGGCGGTGATGTCTTTTTTGGCGAGCCCATGCTCAACATCCAAGACTTCATGCAAACCGATGCGCGTGGCATGGGCGTCATCAATTTGTTGGCCGCCGACAAGCTGATGAACGCTCCACGCCTGTACGGCACGTTCTTGCTGTGGATGCTCTCGGAGATGTTTGAACAGCTGCCAGAAATTGGCGACGTCGAGAAGCCTAAGATGGTGTTCTTCTTTGACGAAGCGCATTTGCTGTTCAACGAAGCGCCCAAAGTGCTGCTGGAGCGCATTGAGCAAATGGTGCGCCTGATTCGCTCCAAGGGCGTGGGCGTGTACTTTGTCACCCAAAACCCGCTGGACGTGCCCGAAACCGTGCTGGGCCAGCTGGGCAACCGCGTGCAACACGCTTTACGTGCCTTCACACCTCGTGACCAAAAAGCTGTCAAAGCCACTGCGCAGACCATGCGCGGTAAAGAGGGCCTAGACATTGAAAAAGCGATCACCGAGCTGGGCGTAGGCGAAGCCTTGGTGAGTTTGCTGGATGCCAAAGGCCGCCCGTCCGAGACGGAACAGGTCTATGTGTTGCTGCCCGGCAGCCAACTTGGCCCCATCACCCCAGAGCAACGCCAGGCCTTGCTGGCCAATTCGTTGGTGGCTGGGGTGTATGAACAGACCTTGGACCGTGAATCCGCTTATGAACGCCTCAAAGGTACTGCGCCTGCAGCTGGTGGTTCGCCCTCAACAGCTGGGGCTTCTGCAGGAACCGTATCCGACCCCGCTGGTCAAGCACCAGCACAAGCCACTGTGACAGACCAAGTGCTCTCTGGCTTGGGCGACGCGTTGTTTGGTTCCACCGGCCCGCGTGGCGGTCAACGCCAAGGCTTGGCGCAAATGATGGTCAAGTCTGCCGTGCGCAACATCGGCTCGGCTGTGGGCCGCGAGATTGTGCGTGGGGTGATGGGCAGTATTTTGGGTGGGCGCAAGCGCTAAGCCGATATCGACAGCCCAATGAAAAACGCCGCCTGTGGCAACACAGACGGCGTTTTTGTTTCAACAGTTGAGCCAGCAACCGAGCGACAAGCTTAGCTTGCCGCTTGCTCCTCAGAAGCCGTGTGCTCGCCCTTCGCGGCCTTTTCCTTCTTAGGCAAAGGTGTGATGTCGAGCAGCACTTCTTCTTTGTCGTCAATGTCCACGCTCAAGCGGCCACCATCGGTGAGGCGACCAAACAGCAGTTCGTCGGCCAAAGCCTTGCGAATCGTGTCTTGGATGAGGCGTTGCATAGGGCGTGCGCCCATGAGTGGGTCAAAGCCCTTCTTGGCCAAGTGCTTGCGCAGCGTGTCGCTGAAGGTAACTTCGACTTTCTTCTCAGCCAACTGGCCTTCGAGTTGCAGCAAGAACTTGTCGACCACGCGCATGATGACGTTTTCGTCCAAGGCCTTGAAGCCCACGATGGCGTCCAAGCGGTTGCGGAACTCTGGCGTGAACAAGCGCTTGATATCGCCCATTTCGTCGCCCGCAGCGCGAGGGTTGGTAAAGCCAATGGTGGCCTTATTCATGGTCTCGGCGCCCGCATTTGTCGTCATGATGAGGATGACGTTGCGGAAGTCCGCCTTGCGGCCGTTGTTGTCGGTCAGCGTGCCGTGATCCATCACCTGCAACAGCACGTTGAAGATATCGGGATGGGCTTTTTCAATCTCATCCAGCAACAACACGCAATGCGGCTTCTTGGTCACTGCTTCGGTCAGCAAACCGCCTTGGTCAAAGCCCACATAGCCGGGAGGCGCGCCAATCAGGCGGCTCACAGCGTGGCGCTCCATGTACTCAGACATGTCAAAGCGCACCAAATCGATGCCCATGATGTAGGCCAACTGCTTGGCCGCTTCGGTCTTGCCCACGCCTGTGGGGCCGCTGAACAAGAACGCACCAATCGGCTTGTCAGACTTGCCCAAACCTGAGCGAGCCATCTTCACAGCAGACGCCAGCACTTCGAGTGCTTTGTCTTGACCGAACACCACGCTCTTCAAATCACGCTCAATAGTCTGCAGCTTGCTGCGGTCGTCGTTAGACACATTGGCGGGCGGAATGCGCGCAATCTTGGCCACAATGTCTTCAATCTCAGCTTTGCCAATGGTTTTCTTGCGCTTAGACGCCACCAAGATGCGTTGTGCCGCACCTGCTTCGTCAATCACGTCAATCGCCTTGTCTGGCAATTGGCGGTCGTTGATGTACTTGGCGCTCAACTCAGCAGCGGCTTGCAGCGCAGCCACGGCGTACTTGACGTTGTGGTGCTCTTCAAAGCGCGACTTCAGGCCTTTGAGAATGTCCACGGTTTCAGAAACAGTCGGCTCGACCACGTCTACCTTTTGGAAACGACGGCTCAAAGCAGCGTCTTTCTCGAAGATGCCACGGTATTCGGTAAAGGTCGTTGCGCCAATGCACTTGAGCTGACCACTCGACAACGCAGGCTTCAACAAGTTAGACGCATCCAACGTGCCGCCCGAAGCAGCACCCGCGCCAATCAGCGTGTGGATTTCGTCGATGAACAAAATCGCGTTGGGCTTGCTCTGCAAGTTTTTGATCACGCCCTTCAAGCGTTGCTCAAAGTCGCCACGGTATTTGGTACCGGCCAGTAATGCGCCCATGTCGAGTGAATACACGATGGCTTCGGACAAGATCTCTGGCACAGCACCTTGGGTGATGCGCCATGCCAAACCTTCGGCAATCGCGGTTTTACCCACGCCAGCCTCGCCCACCAACAATGGGTTGTTCTTGCGGCGACGGCACAGGATTTGAATCGTGCGCTCCACCTCGTACTCGCGGCCAATCAGCGGGTCAATCTTGCCGTCTTTGGCCGCTTGGTTCAGGTTTTGGGTGAACTGCTCGAGTGGTGAAGCCTTCTCGTTCTTTTCAGAAGTTGCACCGCCCTCTTCCTGCTCGGCTTGGCTTGACTCATTGCCTTTGACGGCTTCAGGTGGGTCACTCTTTTTAATGCCGTGGGCAATAAAGTTCACCACGTCCAAGCGTGTCACGCCTTGTTGGTGGAGGTAGTACACAGCGTGTGAGTCTTTCTCACCAAAGATCGCTACCAGAACGTTTGCGCCAGTTACTTCTTTTTTGCCATTGCCTGTGGACTGCACATGCATGATGGCGCGTTGAATCACGCGCTGAAAACCCAGCGTTGGCTGTGTGTCCACCTCTTCAGTGCCCGACACCTGTGGGGTGTTGTCAGCGATGAAGTTAGAGAGGGACTTACGCAAGTCGTCGATGTTGGCTGAACAAGCACGCAGCACCTCAGCGGCGCTGGGGTTGTCCAGCAAAGCGAGCAGCAAGTGCTCGACGGTGATGAATTCGTGTCGTTGTTGACGGGCCTCGACAAAGGCCATGTGCAAGCTGACTTCTAGTTCTTGGGCAATCATGTGTTTTCCTTCGGTGCTTGCATCTGAGATTCAAATGTATATGGAAACAAAACCCGTTTATTCAATAGGCCTGTTTGTTTAGTGCAAACGATAGGTGCTTTTTTGAACTGAGGCTTATTCAATGGGCTCAGCCACGCACTGCAAGGGGTGGCCAGACTTGCGGGCCGCGTCCATCACCTGGTCTACCTTGGTGGCGGCAATGTCTTTGCTGTACACGCCGCACACGCCTTTGCCGTCCAAGTGGATTTGCAACATGATTTGCGTGGCTTGTTCGCGGTCTTTGCTGAAAAACTCTTGCAAGACCATCACCACAAACTCCATGGGCGTGAAATCGTCATTGAGCATCAGCACCTGAAACATCTGCGGCGGCTTGGTGCGCTGCGTGATGCGCTCTAAAACGACCGATCCGCCATCGTCACGGTCGGGCAGTTGGACTTTGGGAGTGGGTTTTTTAGTTGGCATTAGGTCATTCTATCGAGGCACGAAAGCACTCATGACCTCGGATACAGTCTCACGCATGAAACGCGCTTTGCTGCCCCTCCTCTTTTCTGGCTTGGCTTTCTCGGCTTTGGCCCAGGACACCCCCCAAACCAACCTGCCCCGCATCAAGCTGCAAGCAGGCATGTTTCAAATCGACACGCAAGTGGCGCAAACAGAGGCACAGCGTCAGACGGGCCTGATGTTTCGCAAAGAGATGCCGCAACACGAAGGCATGTTGTTTGTGTTTGAGCAAGCCGCCACACAGTGTTTTTGGATGAAAAACACCCTGCTGCCGTTGACTGCTGCTTTTGTGGCGGATGACGGCACCATCGTGAATTTGGCAGACATGAAGCCGCAAACCACCGATTCACACTGCTCTGAAAAGCCGGTGCGTTTTGTGCTGGAAATGCACCAAGGCTGGTTTACCAAAAAGGGACTGAACGCTGGCAGCCGCTTGCGTGGCGTTGTGTTTAAGCCCTGAACGCTTGCGCCCGCCCACAAAAAAGCCGCCTATCCAGGCGGCTTTTTGACATTTCAACGGGCCTCACAGCCCGCCAAAACAAGCTGAATTAAGCGAAATTGCTTTCAGCAAAAGACCAGTTCACCAAGTGGTCGAGGAAAGTCTCAACGAACTTAGGACGCATATTGCGGTAGTCGATGTAGTAGGCGTGTTCCCATACGTCCACGGTCAACAAGGCTTTGTCGCCAGTGGTCAACGGAGTGCCGGCAGCGCCCATGTTGACGATGTCCACAGAACCGTCGGCCTTTTTGACCAACCATGTCCAGCCAGAACCAAAGTTGCCCACGGCGCTCTTGACGAAGGCTTCTTTGAATGCAGCGTAGCTGCCGAATTTGGCGTTGATGGCTGCAGCCAATGCACCTGTGGGTTCGCCGCCGCCTTGTGGCTTCATGCAATTCCAAAAGAAGGTGTGGTTCCAGATTTGGGCTGAGTTGTTGTAAACACCGCCGCTGGACTTCTTGATGATTTCTTCCAGGGCCATGCCTTCAAACTCGGTACCTTTTTGCAGGTTGTTCAAGTTCACAACGTAGGCGTTGTGGTGCTTGCCATGGTGAAACTCGAGAGTTTCTTGGCTGTAGTGAGGGGCCAATGCATCGATGGCGTAAGGCAGTGCGGGGAGCGTGTGTTCCATGAAGTCCTCTTGTGTAAAAACGTGAATTGTAAAAACTAAATGCGTGTGGGTGCAGCAACCCGTAATTCAACCACGCCATCGGCAAGGGTTGCATCCAAAGCTTGGCCTTCTGAGGTCTGCGCCACCGAGGTGATGGCTTGGCCATCGGCATCGCTGAGCCACGCAAAACCACGTTGCAGCACCAATTTGGGGTCAAGCAGTTCCAGGCGCAACGCCGCGCGGTGCAAGCGTTCGCGGGCTGTGGCGGGGGTTTGCTGCACGCCACGGGCTAGGCCGCTGGTGAGTGTGGCCAGTTCGTTGTGGCAGCGTTGGGTGCGAGTTTGCACGGCTTGGCCCAGACGCTGCTGCAGGCGCAAGAGCTGCATTTTTTCAGTACTCAGACCTTCAGACGGGCGGCCCAAACGGGCTTGGGCGCGGTCTAGGCGTTGCTCTTGGGTGTCAAGCTGGCGGTGCGCGATGGTTTGCAGGGCATTGCCCCACAGCTGCAGGTTGGACAACAACTCCGCGTGCGGCACCGCGCACATTTCGGCGGCAGCGGTGGGCGTAGGAGCACGCAGGTCGGCGCAGAAATCGGCAATGGTGAAGTCGGTTTCGTGCCCCACGCCGCTGATGATCGGCACAGGGCTGCTGACGATGGCTCTTGCCAAGTTTTCGTCGTTGAAAGCCCAGAGGTCTTCCATCGAACCGCCGCCACGCACCAGCAAGATGACGTCGATGTTGGGCTGCTGGCTGAGCTGCTGCAAGGCTTGCACCAAGGTGGGCGGCGCATCTGGACCTTGTACCAAGGACGGCGCAAGCACCACAGGGATGTGTGGCACACGGCGTTGCAAGGCCGTGGCCACATCATGCAAGGCTGCGGCGCCCAGTGAGGTGACCACACCAATGCCACGCGGCATGGTTTTGAGGGGACGTTTGCGCTCGGCGTCAAACAGGCCTTCGGCTTCGAGCTTGGCTTTGAGTTTTAAAAACTGCTCAAACCACGCGCCCTGCCCCGCACGGCGCATGTGTTCGACCACCATTTGCAGCTCACCACGTGGCTCATATACACCCAAACGGCCCTTGATTTCGACCAGTTCGCCGTCCACAGGACGAAAGTCGAGCATTTGGGCGGCACGTTTGAACATGGCGCAACGCAGCTGCCCGCTTGCGTCCTTGAGAGTGAAGTAGCAATGCCCGCTGGCCGCGCGTGTGAAGCCAGAAATCTCGCCCCGAACAGCCACGGGGTTAAAACGACTGTCCAAGACGTCAGCAACGGCGCGGCACAGGGCACCAACTGCCCAAATGCGTGGCGCCAAACCTAGCGATTCCGAGGGTTGCATTGAAGACTCATCCACAAAAAATATTTCCAGATCGTTTTAAACAATAAACTGAGAAAATCACCAACCTGCGTAGCAAGTCTTTGATTTAAAAGAGATTTTTAACGCCCATTTTTCGATCATTTTGTTGAATCGCCCCATTCATGCGGCATCTGAGGGGGGGTAGCAAAGCTTATCCCCAAAGTTATCCACAGATCATGTGGATGGGCCGCTAGGCCATAATTGGCACACACAAAATTCTCTGGAGTGTTGGCTTTGTTCACCATCATACAAGCGGCTGGCTGGCCGATTTGGCCCCTTTTGATCTGCTCTGTCGTGGCATTGGCCTTGGTCATCGAACGCATGATGAGCCTTCGCCCCCACCTGGTGGCCCCTGAAGGCTTGCTGGAGCAAGCGCTCAAAGCCTCCCACGACAACCTGCCATCGGAAGAAGCCATGCAGCAGTTGCACGACCACTCTGTGTTGGGCCGCATTTTGGCTTCTGGCTTGCACGCCATGAAAGACGAGCCGCTGATCAGCGCCGAAGACTTGCGCTCCAGCATGGAATCTGCTGGCCGCAAAGCAGCGCATGAGTTGGAAAAGCATTTGGTGGCCTTGGCCACTATTGCTTCAGCCGCGCCACTCTTGGGTTTGCTGGGCACAGTCATTGGCATGATTGATATTTTTGGCTCGCAAGCCCCAGGCACCAGCAACCCCGTGCAACTGGCACAGGGCATTTCGATTGCGCTGTACAACACGGCATTTGGTTTGATCATTGCCATTCCCGCCTTGATGTTCTGGCGCTACCTGCGTGGCAGTGTCGATGCGTATGTGCTGGGCTTTGAGCTGGATGCCGAGCGCTTTATGCGCCACTTGCTCGCCATGCGCGCACGTTTGAAATAACCGGCGCCACACCATGGCCATGAAATTTCATCGCGAGAAAAGCCCCGAACCCGAGATCAACCTGATCCCGTTCATCGACATTTTGTTGGTGGTGGTGATTTTCTTGATGCTCTCCACGACTTACAGCAAATTCACCGAGTTGCAGCTGAATTTACCCGTGGCCGATGCCGCAGCACCGCAAGAGCGACCGCATGAGGTGGTGGTGTCCATCAACAGCGAAGGCCAGTTCAGCGTGAACCGCAACTTGGTCAACACCCGCGATGTACAAGGCCTGAGCCAAGCGCTGGCCCAAGCCACCCAAAGCATGGACAGCCCTATGATCATCATCAGTGCTGACGCACAAGCCAGCCACCAATCGGTGATGATGGTGATGGAGGCGGCTCGCCGCAATGGTTTGAACCAACTCACCTTCGCTGCCCAGTCGTCCGGCGGCAAAGCCGACTGACGCCATGAGCGGCGACCGCAGTACGACTGAGACAGCCCCAACTTTGAGGCAAACACTAAAGCAGACGCTGAGCCAAGCTTTGATGCACGCTTGGAACGGTCATGGTGCTGATCGCTCGAATGCATTGGGCCAAGTGTTGGTCTTTTTTTTACTCCCCATCAGTTGGTTGTTTGCAGGTCTTGTGGCGATTCGCCGCAGGCTTTATCAACACGGTTTTTACAAACAGACCACCTTGCCCGTGCCCGTCATCGTGGTGGGCAATGTGATGGTGGGAGGCGTGGGCAAAACACCCATCACCATGGCCTTGGTCAACCACTTGAAAGCGCAAGGCTTGCGCGTGGGCGTGTTGTCCCGCGGCTATGGCCGCAAAACATCCAGCACGCTGGCTGTGTCACCTAAAAGCCAATTACAGAACGTGGGCGATGAGCCTTTGCTGATTGCCCGCAGCTGCCAAGTGCCCGTGTTTGTAGGCAACAGCCGTGTGGATGCAGGTCGAGCGCTGTTGAGTTTGCACCGCGATGTGCAAGTGCTGGTATGTGACGATGGCCTGCAACACTGGCCCTTGGCCCGCGACCTAGAGCTGTGCGTGTTTGACGAACGCGGCGTGGGCAACGGCCACTTATTACCCGCTGGCCCGCTGCGCGAGACGTGGCCGCGCCAAGCGCTGAGCCCCAATGTGCCTTGCTGGGTCTTGAGAACATCAGGCGAAGCAGGCCCGAACGAATTTGCTGTGCAGCGCCATTTGGCTGACTATGCGCTGCAAGCCGATGGCACCCAACGCTCGTTCAGCAGCTGGTGGGACACGCCCGTGCAAGCCTTGGCGGGCATTGCCAAGCCTGAGGTGTTTTTTGCCATGCTGCGCGAACAAGGCATGAATGTGGCGCATACCCAAGCCTTGCCCGACCACGCGGATCTACAAGCTTTGCACATCGACACCTCACAAGGCGATGTGCTCTGCACCGAAAAAGATGCGGTCAAACTCTGGGCACATCACCCACAAGCGTGGGCTGTGCCGCTACACACCACCTTACCCCCCGAACTCTTGGCCGCGATTGACGCGCACCTCGCAGCCGTACAACACGCAAAGTTATCATCACCCCATGGACACCAAACTGCTTGAACTCTTGGTCTGCCCCGTGACCAAAGGCCCCCTTGAATACAAACGCGACACGCAAGAGCTCATCTCACGCAGCGCGCGCTTGGCTTACCCCGTGCGCGACGGCATTCCTGTGTTGCTCGAAAACGAAGCCCGCCCCCTGACCGACGCCGAGCTGGAAGCCTAAATGTCGTTTTGCGTTCTCATTCCAGCGCGCATGGCGTCATCGCGTTTGCCTGACAAACCACTCGCCGACATTGCCGGTTTGCCCATGGTGGTTCGCGTGGCGCAACGCGCCAAACAGTCTGCCGCATCACGCGTGGTGGTGGCGGCTGACGACGCCCGCATCGTGGCTGCCTGCCAAGCGCATGGCATTGATGCCGTGTTGACCCGCACCGACCATCCTTCTGGCAGCGACCGTTTGGCCGAAGCCTGCGACTTGCTGGGCCTGCAAGACACCGATGTGGTGGTGAACGTGCAAGGCGATGAGCCCCTGATTGACCCCGCTTCGATTGACGCCGCCGCCCAGCTGCTGCAAACACGCAGCGACTGCAGCATGAGCACCCTCGCCCACGCCATTGAGAGCGTGGAAGACTTTGCCAACCCCAATGTGGTGAAAGTGGTGCTCGATGCCCGCAACACCGCGCTGTACTTCAGTCGTGCACCGATTGCTTGGTGGCGTGATGGATTCGCGCAAGGTATCACCACACTCCCAAGTCCCGCGCCGCTGCGCCATGTGGGCCTGTATGGCTACCGCGTCGGCTTTTTGCGCGAGTTCCCCAAACTGGCGCAAGCGCCGATTGAGGTGACCGAGTCGCTCGAACAGCTGCGTGCCATGTGGCACGGTCACCGCATTGCGGTGCACATCACCGACCATTCCCCAGGCCCCGGCGTGGACACGCCCGAAGATTTGGCGCGTGTGCGTGCGCTGCTAAGCCAAGCAGCGTAAGGGTTTCGAAGGGAAGCCCGTGATATCCTCGAGTAAGTAATAAAACGTAGACCATTAGGACCAAGCATGAGACTGATTTTGTTGGGCGCCCCCGGTGCCGGTAAAGGTACACAGGCCACCTTCATTTGCCAAAAATACGGCATCCCTCAAATTTCCACCGGCGACATGTTGCGCGCCGCTGTGAAAGCAGGCACACCACTGGGCATCGAAGCCAAAAAAGTGATGGATGCAGGTGGTTTGGTCAGCGATGACCTCATCATCAATTTGGTCAAAGAACGCATCACGCAAGCCGATTGCGCCAATGGTTTCTTGTTTGACGGTTTCCCACGCACCATTCCACAAGCCGACGCCATGAAGGCGGCTGGCGTGAAGCTGGACTACGTGTTGGAAATCGATGTGCCGTTTGATGCCATCATCGAGCGCATGAGCGGCCGCCGCTCACACCCTGCTTCTGGGCGTACATACCACGTCAAGTTCAACCCCCCCAAAGTGGATGGCAAAGACGACGAGACGGGCGAGCCTTTGGTGCAACGCGCCGACGACCAAGAAGAGACGGTCAAAAAGCGTTTGGACGTGTACAACGCCCAAACCCGTCCTTTGGTGGACTACTACTCTAGCTGGGCCAAGGCCGACGCTGCTGCTGCACCGAAGTACCGCGCCATCAGCGGCACAGGTTCTGTGGAAGAAATCAAAGAACGCGCGTTCCAAGCCCTCGCCGCTTAATTCGCGTCGAGCATCACGCTTGTAAAGAAAAGCCGCTCTGTCGAGCGGCTTTTTTGTTGGCGACTTGTTTTGACTATGTTTGCTGCGCCACAAGATGCATCAACAAAGCCACGCGAGCCTGCACAGCCGTCAAGCCCCCCGCATGTGGTAACACATCAACCTCACGCGACTGCACACCGCCCTGAGCACAGCGCGACGCACGCAACACCTGCGCACCCTGCTTTTGCGCGTCCAGCAAAGCAGCTTCTAAGTCGTGGTGCAAGGTGCCATTGCCCGTGCCAGCCACCACCCAACCCTGCGGCGCATCGTGTGCCGTCAGCGCGCGTACCAAGCGGCCATCGGCGCCTGTATGGTTGAACACCAGCTCCACACGCGGCCAGTGCTGGCAAGCCACCACCTGCGCCACGCTAGGCACACGTAACACGGCGGGGTGCATCACACCCGCTTGCGAGGTGAATGGGTTGCGCTGGTGGCTATGACTTTTTTGCACAGCATTGCCCGCATGCACTTGGCCTGCGCACACCACCGACACACCTGATGCCGCGGGCTGTTGCACCCAAGTTAAAGCGTCTTTGAGGTTGCCGGGGCCATCGCTGTCAGGCGCATTGGCGGGCAACATGGCGCAGGTGATGGCCACGGGCTTGGTGGGCTGCAAGACGGCTTGCAAAAAGTAGGCGGTTTCTTCAAGTGTGTCAGTGCCGTGGGTGATGACCACGCCTTGCACATCGTCTTGTTCTGAGTAGTGCGACACACGAGCCAACAGGCTTTGCCACACCGCAAAAGACATGTCTTTGCTGTCGATTTGGGCCACTTGTTCGCTCAACAGCTCAACGCCATCATGGGCAACGCCTTGCAATAAATCAGCCACGGCCACTTGGCCAGCCGTGTAGGTTTGAGGCTTGGCGGCATCGCTTGCCAAGCCCGCAATCGTCCCGCCTGTGGCTAAAACAACGATTTTTTTAGTTTTTTTTGCATTCATAGCTTGCCAAACTCAAAAAGCTGGTTAAAAATACAGTTACTGGATGTGTAAACAGTTGCACACCGCAAGACACACATTGTGCAGGAGTCGAACCGATGATTGAAATGCCAAAACTAACCGCCCGTCAGCAACAGATTCTGGAGCTTATCCAGTCTGCCATTGCCAACACCGGTTCGCCCCCTACTCGTGCAGAAATTGCCGCAGAGCTTGGCTTCAAATCGGCCAACGCCGCTGAAGAACATTTGCAAGCCTTGGCCCGTAAAGGCGCCATCGAACTGGTGAGCGGCACCTCTCGCGGCATTCGCCTCAAGGGTGGCAACCAACGCAGCTACCAAGAAAGCAGTTTCAGCGCTTCGCCCTCAGGCTTCTCTCTGCCGCTCGTGGGCCGAGTCGCTGCTGGCTCACCCATCTTGGCGCAAGAGCATGTGGACCAAACTTATTTTGTAGAAAGCAGCTTGTTCCAACGCAAGCCCGACTATTTGCTGCGTGTGCGCGGCATGTCCATGCGCGACGCAGGCATCATGGACGGCGACTTGTTGGCTGTGCAATCCACACGCGACGCCAAAAACGGCCAAATCGTGGTGGCCCGCTTGGGCGAAGACGTGACTGTTAAGCGCTTTCGCAAAACCGCCAGCCACATTGAGCTACTCGCAGAAAACCCCGACTTCAAAACCATTGTGGTCGAACCTGGCGAGCCCTTTGAAATTGAAGGTTTGGCCGTTGGCCTGATCCGTAACACCATGATGATGTAAAGAAAGAACGACCATGAGCCTCGCACTTTTTGGCGCTTACCGCCTCCTCAATCCTCTGCAAAATGTGGTTCGCGGCTTCATGCCCGCACAAGCCCTGCAAAGCACCCGTCGCCCTTTGCCTTTGCGCGTTGCACGCGTGATGGAAGCCCAACACAGCCGTAGCCAAGCTGGCCGCATGGTCATCTCGGGTCGCATGGCGGATGTGTGTGCCGAACTCGACCGTTTGGCCGAGCTAGAAAACCGTCACTGATATTTGCAATCGGGCTCACGCGCCACGCGTGAAGCCCCGTGCTGCAAGGCACAATCGGGGGATGAATATTGTCATCCTCGACGACTACCAAGATGTCGTGCGCAAGCTCGCTTGTGCGTCAAAATTAGAAGCCTTTCCAGCCAAGGTTTACACCAACACCATCAAAGGTGTTGGCCAGTTGTCTGTCAGACTGCGTGATGCCGAAGTGCTGGTGTTGATCCGTGAACGCACACACATCAATCGCCAGTTGCTAGACAAACTTCCCAAGCTCAAACTCATTTCTCAAACCGGCAAGATCGGTAGCCACGTGGATGTGGCAGCTTGCACTGAACGCGGCATTGCCGTGGCCGAAGGCTCGGGCTCACCTATTGCGCCCGCCGAACTGACGTGGGCTTTGATCATGGCTGCCATGCGCCGCCTGCCCCAATACATCAGCAATCTCAAACACGGCGCTTGGCAGCAGTCAGGCTTCAAAGCAGGCTCTATGCCCACCAATTTTGGGTTGGGTCAAGTGTTGCGCGGTAAAACCTTGGGCATCTGGGGCTACGGCAAGATTGGGCAATTGTTAGCAGGCTACGGCAAAGCATTTGGCATGAGGGTGGTGATGTGGGGCAGCGAGGCCTCACGCGAACGAGCTGCCAAAGATGGCTTGAATGTGGCTATCTCGCGCGAAGCATTCTTTGAAGAATCAGACGTTCTTACTCTGAATCTGCGCTTGGTCGACGAGACTCGTGGCATTGTGAAGCTCTCAGACATGGGTCGCATGAAACCCACTGCGTTATTGGTGAACACTTCACGCGCTGAGTTGATCGAGCCCGACGCACTGATCACAGCACTCAACCGCGGCCGCCCCGGCATGGCGGCGATTGATGTGTTTGAAAGCGAACCCATCATGCAAGGCCAAGCGCTACTGCGCTTGGAAAACTGTATTTGCACACCACACATTGGCTATGTGGAGCAAGACAGTTACGAGATGTACTTTGGCACGGCGTTTGACAACGTGGTGAACTTCATCAAAGGCACGCCCACCAATATCGTCAACCCCGGCGCACTGCAAGTACGCCGGTAAATTGGCTTAGCTGTTTTTCTTGGCCATGCGTTCAGCCATCAAAGCCATGCAGGCTTTGCGGTCGACGTTGACTTTTTGTACCGAAGCGCGCTCGGCCATTTGCTGGCTGTAGGCTTTCACGGGCAAGTGGGCCAGCAGATCTTCGCCGTACACAGCCTTCGAGGCCATGGAAGCCAGAGGCAAATTCACAATGGCGGAGCAATCGGCCAGTGTGAAGGTGTCGCCCGCCACATAGGGCGAAAACTTCAACAGCTTAGCCAAGCCTTCCACGCCTTTGGCGAGCTGTTTGCGTACCCTCGCCTGCGTCGCTTCATCCACCTTCCCACCAAAGAAAGCCTGTGGGTACAGCTCACGCGCCACCAATTCGACATGCAGCTCTAGGTAGGTGATGATTTCGCGCACCTTGGCCGCCTCAAATGCATCGGTGGGCATCAGTGGGTGATGTGGGTAGGCTTGTTCAATGTATTCAGCGCACACCGCTGATTCGCTGATGCAGCCCTGTGGGGTTTCTAAAAACGGTACTTTGCCCATGGGCGAGCGCAAGAAGGTGGCTGGCTCAACGGGGTTGACCCACACCAAGTCCTCTTCAAACGGCACAGCTTTTTCAAGCAGCTGGATTTTGAGCTTGTTGTAGTAGTTGCTGACAGCGAAGCCGCAGAGTTTGAGGGTCATGAAGGCACTCCTAGAGGTTGAAAGTCAAATTGATTCTGGCATAGCCGCTACCAGCGCAGGCTTGAAGGGGCATAGGCCAAGTCACCTAAGCGCAACTCAAAAAGCCAGGCATGCTCGGCCATAATCTTTGCTATGAATTCCATCTACAAAACCATAGGCTTTTTGGGAGGCGCCACAGAAGCGCTGCAAATCGCATCTGAAGGCGTGGCCGACTTTGCCACCATTGACCGCATCTTGCGCGACCAAGCAGGTTTCAAGCTTGGCCCTTTCCAACTCCTCGATATCGCAGGTATTGATGCGGCACACGAGGCCATCAGTTCTGTTTACCAACAGTACTTGAGCGAGCCACGTTTCCGCCCCAGCAACCTAGCCGTGCAACGCATCAGCTCAGGCAAACTGGGCCAAAAAACAGGCGAAGGTTTTTACACCTACGTGA
The DNA here is from genome assembly GCF_027924965.1 of Limnohabitans sp. TEGF004. Classification (NCBI taxonomy): domain Bacteria; kingdom Pseudomonadati; phylum Pseudomonadota; class Betaproteobacteria; order Burkholderiales; family Comamonadaceae; genus Limnohabitans; species Limnohabitans sp. TEGF004. Next base: position 1,375,560 of record NZ_AP027056.1, read on the forward strand.
ACGGCGAAGCACAGATGCCAGCCGAAGTAGCCACACCTACCGTGTCAGAGATGCCACCAGTGTGGGTATCCACCCGCGCCATGCGTCGCCCCGAACTGCTGCAGTTGCTCAAAGACTTGGGCGCCAAGATTGAAACGGGTGCATCGCCTTCCGCGCAAGCGCTGTCTATCGTCGCCCCTTTGGGTTTTGATGTGACCACCGTGGCCATCGTGGAACGCTTAGACCCCGCTCGCACGGTCGGCATCGACATGTTGATTGACGACAAGCTCACCCACCGCCGTGTGCTGGCCACCAGCCCTGCGACACGCGCTGACATGCGCGACGCTGCACACGCACTGTTTGCGCGCGATGGCAAAGCCGTGACCGTGATTCGCGACAGCGGCGGTTTTGTGACGCAACGCGTGGTGGCTAACCTCATCAACATTGCGTGTGACATGTGCCAGCAAGGCTTGTGCACACCCGAAGAACTCGAAGCCACAGGCGCAGCAGATTTGAGCCACAGCATGGGCCCGTTGACCATGGGCAACAAATACGGCCCCACCGAAATTTTGGAAGTGCTGTTCAACGTACAAACTGTTTACGGCGACACGCGTTACCGCCCCAGCCCATGGCTGCGCCGACGTGGCGCATTGGGCTTGAGCTTGATGCACACCGAAAGCTAACCCACCTTCAACCCTCACTCGAAACCCGCAGACACAGTGGGTCTCCGGAGTGACAAACTTTCACTTTCAGGTCACACAAAAGACAGGCTATGGACGATCCTATTCTTAACATCGAAGAACGCGAGGCCATCAACGCAGGACGTTGGTTCTCATCTCTTTCACCTTCACTCAGGCACGACATTCTTCGATGCGCATACGTCAAACGATGCAAAGACGGCGACTTGATCGCAGCCCGTGGCGACTCAGCCGACGAGTGGATGGCGTGTGCTCGCGGCGCGGTGCGCGTGAGCTCGACTTCGTTGTCGGGGAAGCAGATCACCTTCACGTATGTGGAACCTGGGATTTGGTTTGGCGACGTGGCGATTCTGGATGGGGACCGTCGCACACACGATGTGTATGCACACGGCGATACCTCCATCTTGTGCGTGGCCAAAGCGGACTTTCAAAAGATTCTCAGCCAGCACGTGGAGTTTTACGACGCCATGCTGCGCTTGCAAGCACGTCGGATTCGCCAGCTGTTCGGTTTGGTAGAAGACCTCAACACACTGCCGCTGCGCTCACGCTTAGCCAAACAACTTTTGCACTTGGCACGCAGTTACGGTGTACAGAGCTTGACCAACGCTCAAGAGATTCGCATTGGTTTGCATCTGGCGCAAGAAGAACTCGCACAGCTCTTGGGCGCATCACGTCAACGCGTGAACCAAGAACTCAAAGCCATGGAACGCGAGGAAGCTATTCGCATCGAGCCGGGTGGCTTGGTGATTCGCAACCGCGACGCTTTGCTACAGATCAGCGAAGCCGACCACTGACTGGAGACCACGCATGAGCCGGGACGACGCACATACTTCCCAGCCCATGTCAGCGGCGCACCGCATAGACACCGCAGCACTGGCAGCGTGGCTGAGCGCCAATCTGCCGGGCTTTGAAGGCCCCATCTCGCTAGAGATGTTCAAGGGCGGGCAATCCAACCCCACTTACCAACTCATCACCCCAGCCAAGAGCTATGTGATGCGCACCAAGCCTGGCCCCGTGGCCAAGTTGTTGCCTTCGGCCCACGCGATTGAACGCGAGTTCAAAGTGATGCAAGGCTTGCACGGCACCGATGTGCCCGTGCCGCAAATGCATGTACTGTGCGAAGACGAGTCCATCATCGGTCGTGCCTTTTATGTGATGGAGTTTGTACCAGGGCGTGTGCTGTGGGACCAAACCTTACCGGGCATGGCGAACGCAGAACGTGGTGCGATTTACGATGAAATGAACCGCGTCATCGCAGCCCTGCACACGGTCAAGTTTGCAGAGCGTGGACTTGAAAACTATGGCCGCCCCGGCAATTACTTTGAACGCCAGATTGGTCGATGGAGCAAGCAATACGTGGCCTCTGTCACCCAGCCCATCGACGAGATGGACAAGCTCATGGCATGGCTGCCTGCCAACATGCCCGCGAGCGCCAAAGACGACAGCAAAGTCAGCATCGTGCACGGCGACTATCGGCTGGATAACTTGATGTTCCATCCCACCGAGCCACGCGTATTGGCAGTGCTAGATTGGGAGCTGTCCACACTGGGCCATCCGCTGGCCGACTTCAGCTACTTGTGCATGGGCTGGCATATTTCACCCGGCACCTTCAGAGGCATTGGCGGTGTGGACATCGCAGCGCTCGGCATTCCCAGCGAAAGCGAAAACATCCACCGCTATTGCGACCGCACAGGCCTCGCCACACCAGCAGACTTGAAAGCCGACTGGAATTTTTACCTCGCCTACAACATGTTCCGCATCGCGGCCATCTTGCAAGGCATCGCCAAACGCGTGGAAGCTGGCACAGCGTCTAGCGACCAAGCCAAAGCCAACGGAGCAGGTGCGCGCCCGATGGCCCAGTTGGCATGGCGATTTGCACAACAAGCCTAAAAGAAAAACGAAACAAGGAACACACCATGAACTTCGATTACAGCGACAAAGTCAAAGGCCTACAAGTACGCTTGCTCGCCTTCATGGACGAATACGTTTACCCCAACGAGCAACGTTTCTTTGAAGAAATTGCCGCCAACCGCGCCAAAGGCAATGCCTGGATTCCCACCGAGTTGGTGGAAGAACTCAAGCCCAAAGCACGCGCCGCAGATCTTTGGAATTTATTCATCCCGCACAGCCCACGCGTGCCCGAGGGTTTGAGCAATTTGGAATACGCGCCCCTGTGCGAAATTATGGGCCGCGTACCCTTTGCTGCCGAGGTGTTTAACTCGTCCGCCCCCGACACGGGCAACATGGAAACCTTCGAGCGCTATGCCAGCGAAGCGCTGAAAGTGCAGTGGCTGGAGCCTTTGCTGCGTGGCGATATTCGCTCAGCGTTTTTGATGACCGAGCCTGCCGTGGCTTCGTCAGACGCCACCAACATCCAATGCAGCATTGTTCGCGAGGGCAATGAATACGTCATCAACGGCACCAAGTGGTGGAGCTCTGGCGCAGGTGACCCACGCTGTGCGGTGTACATCGTGATGGGTAAAACAGACCCCACAGCACCCAAGCACGCGCAACAAAGCATGGTGGTGGTGCCTGCCAACACACCTGGCGTGAAAGTGGTGCGTCCCTTGAGCGTGTTTGGCTACGACGATGCGCCGCATGGCCACATGGAAGTCACCCTCACCAACGTGCGTGTGCCAGTTGAAAACCTGTTGCTCGGCGAAGGCCGAGGGTTCGAGATTGCCCAAGGCCGCTTAGGCCCAGGACGCATTCACCATTGCATGCGCTCCATTGGCGCCGCAGAGCGCGCTTTGGAGTTGATGTGCAAGCGCCTCAACAGCCGTGTTGCATTTGGCAAACCTCTGTCCACCCAAGGCGTGTGGCATGAGCGCATTGCCAACGCACGCATCATGATTGAGCAAGCGCGCTTGCTGACCCTCAAAGCTGCTTACATGATGGACACCGTGGGCAACAAAGAAGCACGCGCAGAAATCGCCATGATCAAGGTGATTGCACCCAACATGGCCAGTCAAGTGATTGACTGGGCCATTCAGGCCCACGGCGCAGCGGGTATCTCGGACGACTTTCCACTGGCCTACGCCTACTGCACGCAACGCTGGTTGCGTTTGGCCGATGGCCCCGATGAGGTACATCGCCAATCCATCGCTAAACTCGAACTCGCGCGGCACATCAACAGTGCGCAACAAGACATTGACATGCCCATCACCCGCGGCAGCTAAGGAACACAGATGATCGACGTTTACTCATGGCCTACGCCCAACGGACACAAAGTACACATCATGCTCGAAGAGTGTGGTTTGCGATTGGGACGCGACTGGCTGGCCCACCCCGTCAACATCGGTCAAGGAGATCAATTCACACCTGAGTTTTTGAAGATCAGCCCCAACAACAAAATCCCTGCGCTCGTCGATCCACACGGGCCCGACGGCAAGCCGATCAGCCTGTTTGAATCGGGCGCCATTTTGTTGTACCTCGCCTCTAAAACGGGCAAGCTGCTGCCCAAGAGCGACCGCGCCAAGTTTGAAGTGCTGCAATGGCTGATGTTTCAAATGGGCGGCGTGGGCCCCATGCTGGGCCAAGCGCACCACTTTCGCATCTACGCCCCTGAGAAAATTGACTACGCTTACAACCGTTACACCAACGAAGCCAAGCGCTTGTACGGTGTGATGGACAACCGTTTGCAGCACAGCAAATTCATTGGTGGCAACAGCTACAGCATTGCCGACATTGCCATCTTCCCGTGGCTACGCAGCTGGCAAAACCAAGGCATTGATTGGGCCGACTACCCTCACCTCAAAGCTTGGTTTGATTTGATTGCAGCTCGACCTGCGGTCCAGCGTGGTGTGCAAGTATTGGCGGATTTGCGTAAGCCACTGACGAATGACAAGGCTAAAGATATTTTGTTTGGGTCAACACAGTTCGCCAAACGCTGACGGTCACGGGCTATGGCAGCTTGATTTTCAAAATTTGTTTTTCATTGACCGCATTTGTGCAAGTGCCATTGCTCACATAAAGATATTTATCGTAAATCGCAAGTCCCGATGGGCCGCAAAATCCAACGCCCGTCGTTTGCCAAACACCGATCGACGAACTCGCAAAAACCTCTTTGGTTCCATCGCTAATTTTGACTCGGCTGATATAGCCATTGTCGCCATTTAAATCACCCGCGTTGGCGATATAAGCATAATCGCCATTAATCGCCATGCCATTTGGAAAGTCAAATGTCCCCCATGGAAGCACCGTAAATCCGTGATTGGCATCACCTGTATTGGCAGGATTAAAGCTGAGGATGGAAGCCGCTGCTCCAGATAGTGAAACATAGATCAATCCGTTATTTGCAACCAATGCAGAGGGAAAACCACCTGGAACAGGAACCGAAACAGGAGTACCTTGACTGGTGTTCTGATAGATCAAAATAGAACCTGCAACCTTAGCAACATACCAATCCTGAGCAGTTGTAAAAGCAATACCGTACAAATTAGCCCCCGTATTGGGTATCGAAATGGGTTGCCCATTTAAAAATACACCTTGATTGCCAGCGCTACCACCCGTGTAATAAACATCATTAGAGCCTGGCTTCACAGCGACTCCAAACGGATTCGTCACCGCGTAGTTTGATACCACGCTACCAGAAGCCGTGTTGAATGTCACAACAGAAGCACTATCGGCCACCGTGAGAAATCCAGTCCCCGAGAAAGTCATTAACTTAGGGGAAGTTAAAGGGTGGCTTGTCGTACTAAAGCTTGTGATGGTTTTTACATAGGTCATAACGCTGGAATTTGAACCATCGCCACCACCTCCACCGCCGCCACACCCAAGCATCAAGGTAGAAAAAAACAGATATAAGAGTAAAGATTTGGGTTTCATCACAACGTTGAAATCGACACTGTTTCACTTTACTTGATAGATCTACAAGTGCCAACCACAAACTGATAAAGTTACCCCTGTTCCAACCGATTCATAAGACGTCATGTTTAAGAAGTTTTTCCTGTTGACCTGCTTGCTCCTGTCTGTTTGGACGGGCGTGCTCGCGCAAGACAAACCCACAGCATCACGTGCTCTGCTTGCTCGTCCGCCGCAATCTGGCGCTGAGCCCATGCTGTTGCTGGGCCCCAAAAATCGGCCCTACACAGAAATTTTGGTTCATACCACCAAGCTGGACTACTTTGATTGCAACGGCATCGTGGCTCCGTGGTTTCGAGAATTGATCGTGGCAGAGATGAATTACTTTGCCGAATTAGTTGAACTGCCATTCGTCAAAGGTGATGCGTGCGTGGTCAGCATTGGCACAGACAAAAGCCTCACACCTGGGCGCATCAACATTCACCTCTATGTGAACCAGCAACGTCTCACAGCTTGCGTGCGCAACGAACAATGCCCCGTGTTTCGCAGCATCAGCCTCATTCCAAAAGACAAGGTGCTGTATCGGTCTTACTTCTTGTCAGATATGTCTCGCAAGCTGATTTCTCAGCAATGCGTGACCGATAAAGGCAAGCTGCACACGGACACCACCTGCTACACAGTCCAGTAAAAGCTTTTTTGCCTGCTGGGCTAAAGCCTCCCCTTGAACAGTCGATCTTCTAGGGATATGCGTTTTCTCTCCTCCACACTCTTTGCTGCCGTTCTTGTTCTGACAAACCTTGTGGTTTCGCCAGCCTTGGCTAGTGACCCGCCTAAAAAGCCTGCAGCCAAAGAAGAGCCGCCTAAGCCGAAGTTCGACTACGTCGAAGAAGCGGGTGAGCCTGGCCGCAGCGGCTATGTGTACAAGCGCGTGGCCAAGCCTAAGTTTGAAGAGCCCGAAACTATCCCTAAAGCCCCTTTCCCCGAACCACCTGAACCGCCAGAGCCGCCAAAGAAGGACGACCACGGCAAAAAAGATGACCATGGCGCGCCTAAGAAAGAAGAAAAGAAGGACGACGGCCACGGCGCTCCGCCTAAGAAGGACGAGAAGAAAAAAGACGATGGCCACGGTGGCGGCCATGGCAAAGACGTCAAAAAGCCTGCGGCTCCAGCGGTCAGTGCGGTGTACGACTCTGCTGTCATCAAGCTCGATGGCAACAACCGCCCGTTAACGCCGGTAATTTTTACCAATAAGTTTGCCGACTACTTTGTTTGCTACAAGACCATCAAGCCCAAGTTCCAAGAGCAGATACTGGCCGAAATGAACACCTTCGCCGATCGCATGGGCTTGCCGCGTGCGCAAGACATGCCCTGCATGATCAAGATTGCCAAAGCCAACACCAAATTCCCGGGTGCTGTTTACATTGAGTTTTATACCGATGTGAAGGCCGAGAAAGAGTGCATCAAGATGGGTGAATGTGGCTCCACGCGATTGATGATGCTGTTCCCAAAGGACAAGACCGGAATCAAAAGCAAAGAGGTGTACCGCTCGTATGTGCTGACGGACGAAAAGAAGTTTCGCCGAGCTAATTTTTGTGTGAGTCCTGATGGGCAGTTTGTGGGTGAAAAACACTGCTACGTTGTGCTGCACCCTGATTGGCTGTTCAACTGACAACGGCTGAAAAAATTGGCCTGTCCGACAGGAATCGAACCTGTGACCCACAACTTAGAAGGTTGTTGCTCTATCCAACTGAGCTACGGACAGAAATGAAAAAAGGCCTCGATGAACGAGGCCTTTTTTGCTTTTGTGGTCGGGGCGATAGGATTCGAACCTACGACCCTCTGGTCCCAAACCAGATGCGCTACCAGGCTGCGCTACGCCCCGAAGCCGTTATTGTAACCCGCAAATTGCCCGTTTTCCGAATCACCCCCTAGGAAAATCTACAGACCGCATTGATTCACAATTGAGCCGTGAAAATTGATTTTGATGGCATCCAAGCCTTCGTGGTGACCGCAGAGCTCGGTGGCTTCAACAAAGCCGCTGAACAACTGCACATCACGCAGACCGCACTGACGCGCCGCGTGCAAAAACTCGAAGCCTATTTGGGCTTGAAACTGCTCGACCGAACCACACGGCGTGTCGAGATGACTGCGGTTGGTCGCGATTTCTTGCCCCAAGCACGCACCATCGTGAATGAGATGACCTCTGCCGTCGGCCGCCTCAAAGACATGTCGCAGCACGCCAAAGGTAATTTCACCCTCGCCTGCGTACCCAGCATGGCTGCGCACATGCTGCCCCAATTGATTCGCCAATATGCCGATGTCTGCCCTGGTAACCGCATCCGGTTGTTGGACGCTGCATCTTACGAGGTACGCCAAGCCGTGCTCAACCACCAAGCCGAGATTGGCATTGCAGTGAATGGCGAAACACACCCAGACTTGGTTGAAACGCCCTTGTTTGACGACCCCTTGGTGTTCATCTGCCTTGACACACACCCGCTCCAAGGAAAAAACATGGTCACTTGGGTAGACATGCGCGAGGCCGACTTGATTGTGGTGAGTAACTTCATGGCCACCCGTGTTTTTATGGACTACCAACTCGCCAAGCATGGCATTCGGCTCAATGGTAGTTACGAGGTGCAGCACCACGCCACGGCCATCAATTTGGTCGCTGCCGGCGTAGGCTGCGCCATTCTGCCTTCGTCCACTCTGCTCGAAGGTGACCGAGCCCATGTGCGCAAAATCACGTTGACAGGGCCTGTCGTAAAGCGCAAAGTAACCTTGTTACGTCGCAAAAACACTAGCCTTTCACCAGCGGCTCAGGCCTTCTTTCAATTGATTCAAAAAGAACACCCGGCCCCTCAAAAGTCAAAATCCAGATTGATGCGTAAATCGACATAATCAAACCAGATATTTCACTTCTTAATATAACCATTTGAGCCGACACTCAAAGACATGACAATTCAAACCAGTGTTATGTCTCCAGACGTTTTAGTGATCGGCGGGGGCAATGCAGCCCTCTGCGCTGCCTTGATGGCCGCCGAAGGCGGAGCCTCTGTCTTGATGCTTGAATCTGCACCCCGAGAATGGCGCGGTGGCAATTCAGGACACACCCGTAACCTGCGCTGCATGCACGATGCACCACAAGACGTGCTGGTCGACGCTTATCCAGAAGAAGAGTATTGGCAAGACTTACTCAAAGTCACAGGTGGCATCACCAACGAAAAACTAGCCCGCTTGGTCATCCGTGCATCTTCCACCTGTCGCGATTGGATGCGCAAACACGGCGTGCACTTTCAGCCACCTCTCTCAGGCGCCTTGCATGTGGCACGCACCAATGCGTTTTTTATGGGCGGCGGCAAAGCTTTGGTCAATGCGTATTACCGCAGCGCTGAAAAATTAGGCGTGCAAATTCGATACAGCTCACCCGTCGACAAACTCGACATTCAAAATGGTCAATTCGTGGCAGCCTACGTGGGCAACAAACGCATCACGGCTAAAAGTTGCGTATTGGCCGCTGGCGGCTTCGAGTCCAACCTCGAATGGCTGCGCGAAGCATGGGGACAAAACGAGTGCGGTGAATGGCCTACCGACAACTTCTTGATTCGTGGCACGAAATTCAACCAAGGCGTATTACTCAAGCACCTGTTGGCGCATGGCGCAGACCGCATTGGTGACCCCACCCAAGCCCACATGGTGGCGATTGATGCACGCGCCCCCTTGTATGACGGTGGCATTTGCACACGCATTGATTGCGTGTCGCTCGGCGTGGTGGTCAACCGCGATGGCCAACGCTTTTACGACGAAGGCGAAGATTTCTGGCCCAAGCGCTACGCCATTTGGGGGCGATTGGTGGCGCAGCAGCCGGGGCAAATTGGCTACTCCATCATCGATGCCAAGGCCATTGGCCGCTTCATGCCCCCCGTTTTCCCCGGCGTGCAAGCCAACACCTTGCCTGAGCTGGCTCAAAAACTCGGCTTGCCCACAGACACCTTCATGCAAACGCTCAACGATTACAACCGCGCGTGCCGCATCGGCACGTTTGACCACACCAGCTTGGACGACTGCCACACCGAAGGCGTGACGCCTGCCAAAACACACTGGGCTCGCCCCATCGACACAGGCCCGTTTTACGGCTACGCCTTGCGCCCTGGCATCACCTTCACCTACCTAGGCCTCAAGACCGATGAAACAGCGGCTGTGCGATTTAACGATATCCCCAGCAATAACCTTTTTGTGGCGGGCGAAATGATGTCTGGCAACGTGCTGGGCAAGGGCTACACCGCCGGTGTGGGTATGTCGATTGGCACAGCGTTTGGCCGCATCGCGGGCATGCAAGCTGCTTTAGCTTCCAAGGAGGTGACACATGCAAACGCTTGATGCCCTCACCCGCGATGCACGCGCTTTGGCCAATGGCGACGCCATGATGTCTGCGCCTGAAACCGAAGTGGCGCGACAGCTGCAAATTTGCAATGCCTGCCGTTACTGCGAAGGCTTTTGCGCCATGTTTCCTGCGATGACGCGTCGTTTGGAATTTGGCAAAGCAGACATCCATTACCTTGCGAACCTGTGCCACAACTGTGGCGCCTGTTTGCATGCCTGCCAATACGCACCACCGCATGAGTTTGCCGTCAACGTGCCGCAAGCCATGGCGCAAGTGCGAGGACAAACCTATGCAGACTACGCATGGCCACCCGCCTTAGGCGCACTCTACAAACGCAATGGACTCACTGTGTCTTTGGCACTGGCCGCGGGCTTGTCACTGTTCTTGCTGCTGGCCTTGCAGATGAATGACACCTTGTGGCCTAACAACTTAGGCGGCAACTTTTACAACCTGTTCCCGCATAACCTCTTGGTGAGTTTGTTTGCGCCTGTGTTTTTGTTTGCGACATTAGCGCTAGCGCTCGGCGCACGACGCTTCTGGCGTGACATCACACCCGCCACCAGCGGCGCTGCACTCACCTCACCAGCAACAAACGAAGCCACACATGCCGTGTTGCGCTTGAAGTATCTGGATGGTGGCCACGGCGAAGGTTGTAACAACGAAGACGATGCCTTCACACTCTCGCGCCGTCGAGCACACCACCTCACCTTCTATGGCTTCATGCTGTGCTTTGCAGCCACCAGTTTGGCCACGGTGTATCACTACGCATTCGGCTGGGTCGCACCATATGACTTGCCCAGCTTGCCAAAGATTTTGGGTGCTATTGGCGGCGTGAGCTTGCTACTGGGAACAGCGGGTTTGTTCAAACTCAATTTGCATCGCCACCCCATGCATGGGGATGCTGCACAAAAACCCATGGACTTGGGCTTCATTGCCTTGTTGTTTTTCACCAGCTTGAGCGGATTGGCTTTGTGGCTAGGTCGAGGCAATGCAGCGATGCCCGCATTGCTGGCGATTCACTTAGGCGTGGTGATGGCCTTGTTTGCCACCCTACCCTACGGCAAATTTGCACACGGTATTTTTAGAACCGCAGCTTTGCTGCGCTTCGCAGTAGAAAAACGACAACCCAACCCCATCGGTGTGGGTAGCGAATAACTTGAAGGAGATCAATATGAACAAACGTACTTTCATCAACACCTGCGCGCTGTTGGCACTCGGCTTTGCAGCACTCGCAGCCCACGCACAAGAGTTCCCGCCTAAGAAAACCATCACGATGGTGGTGGGCTTTGCAGCAGGTGGCGCAGCTGACACGGCGGCACGCATCATCGCCAAAAAACTCGGCGACAACATTGGCGCCTCTGTGGTGATTGACAACCGTGGCGGCGCAGGCGGCAATATTGCACATCAATTTACGGCCAATGGTCCTGCCGATGGCAGCACAATTTTGTTTGGCTCTGTGGGCCCTCTCACCATTGCACCGCACATGATGAAACTGCCTTATGACCCCGTCAAAGACCTCTCGCCCATCACCATGGGCGTGAACTTTCCCAACGTGTTAGTCGTGCATTCAGGCACTGGCATCAAAACCTTTGCCGAATACATCGCGTACGCCAAGAAAAATCCAAACAAGCTCGACTACGCCTCAACCGGCCCAGGCTCGGCCTCTCACCTAGCGGGTGAATTGCTAGACGACATGGCGGGCATTGACACAGTCCACGTGCCCTACAAAGGGGGCGCCCCCGCCTTACAAGATTTGCTGGGTGGCCGTGTTGCGGCTTACTTCTCGACCTACTCCACCTCACAGGCCTACATCGAAACGGGCAAGCTCATTCCTTTGGCCAGCACGGGCGCCCAACGCTTGAAGCAATTGCCCAAGATTCCAACCGTGGCCGAATCCGGCTACCCAGGCTTTAGCGCCACCAACTGGTACGCGTTTGTCGCCTCATCCAAAGTGCCTGCACTCATTTTGGACCGCTGGAACACAGAACTCGTCAAAGTCTTGAAGTCTCCCGATGTGGTCGACCAGCTCAACAGCCACGGTCTCATGCCCCAACCCGGCTCGCGTGATGATTTAGCCAAATACATGGCGAAAGAGTCGGCCACATGGGGCCGTGTGATTCGTGAACGAAAAATCACAGGCGAATAAATAAAAAAACAGACGGAGACAACACATGACATTCACACCCAACAACATCACTCGCCGCCTGTTACTGGTTGGCCTTGGTGTATTCCTTGCAGCCTCGCAAGTGGCGCAAGCCGCAGAAATTCGCGTCATCACCTCGGGTGCATTCACCGAAGCCTATAAAAAGCTCGTGCCCGAATTTGAAAAGCAAACCGGTCACAAAGTCATCAGCTCTTATGGTGCGTCGGTGGGTAATGCACCTGACGCCATCCCGACGCGCTTCTCGCGCGGCGAGAAATTTGATTTGATTATTTTGTCGGACGGCGGCTTAGAGGCGATGATTAAAAAAGGAAATGTCATCCCTGGCAGCCGTGTGGATTTGGTTCGCTCGCAAATCGGTGCTGCCGTTCGCAAAGGCACACCCAAACCAGACATCAGCACGGTTGAGGCTTTGAAACAAACCTTGCTCAACGCCAAGTCCATCGCGTACTCAGCCAGCGCCAGTGGCACGTATTTGTCCACAGAATTGTTTCCAAAACTCGGTGTGGCTGAACAACTCAAAGACAAAGCCAAGAAAATCATGAGTGAACGCGTGGGCGCCGTCGTGGCACGCGGCGATGCCGAGCTGGGCTTTCAGCAAGTGAGCGAGTTGATTTATTTCAAAGAACTCGATTTCATCGGTACCTTGCCCGAGTCTGTGCAGCAAACCATCTTTTTCTCAGCAGGCTTGATTGAAGGCTCCACCGAGCAAGACACAGCCAAACAACTGATTAAATTCTTCCAATCCCCCGAAGTCGCTGAGACGATTCGTCAAACCGGTTTAGACCCCGTCGCCGCCCGATAATGGGGGCATGACAGCTGCACATTCCACACCCTCCTCTGCCGCCCCCCTCAAAGGGGTGCGCGTTCTCACCCTCGCTTTGAACCTGCCAGGCCCAGCCGCTGTGATGCGGCTGCAGGCCATGGGCGCCAAGTGCACCAAGCTCGAACCGCTCGCACCTAAAGGCATGAGTACCGCAGACCCCATGGGCATCTACAAACCTGCTGCTTACGAGGTGATGCACCAAGGTTTGAAGGTGTTGCAAGCCGATTTGAAATCTGAACGTGGCCAAGCTGCGCTGCACAAACAACTGGCGCAAACCGATGTGCTCATCACCTCCTTCCGTCCTTCAGCCTTGGTCAAACTTGGCCTCGCCTGGAAAGAATTGCACAAGCGCTACCCCACGTTGTGCGTCGTGAGTATCGTGGGTGCCCCAGGCGAACGCGCTGAAGAAGCCGGACATGACCTGACCTACCAAGCAGACAGCGGCTTGGTGAATGGTTTAGAGATGCCAGCCAGCTTATATGCAGACATGGGTGGCTCTTTATTCACCACCGAAGCGGTGCTGCAAGCATTGCTGTTGCGTCAACGACCAGGCAAAGCGCATGGCAAAGGCGTTTACCACGAAGTCGCGTTGTGCGATGCATCGACTTACCTCGCCTTGCCGCGTGCATGGGGGCTCACAGTGCCTAATGGCGATGTGGGCGGCGCACACGCTGGCTACAAGGTCTACCCTTGCAAAAACGGACGCGTAGCCTTGGCTGCCCTAGAGCCGCACTTTGCGATGCGTTTGTGCGAGGCTGCAGGCTTACCCAAACAAGCCGCTACGCAAATGCACAAACGCAGCACGCATGAATCGATTGCCCAGTTCTTAGCGTCGCAAACCCGCGCACAACTTGACAAGCTGGCTAGCAGCAAAGACATTCCACTGCACACGCTGCCGCGTTAAGCAGCACCTCACTGCCCTGCCCACCTACGCCGCCAACGCTGCGGCTAGGCTCAACTCAAATGGCGCAAGGGATGCGCAGATGCGGGCCAAGGACTTTCAAAAAACGGCAGCACCATCTCAGGTGTGACATCAACGATGCGCGCGGGTTGCCATTTGGGTGTGTGATCTTTGTCAACCGCCAAAGCGCGAATACCCTCCACCGTTTCGCTGCTCACACCTCGACGTAACAGATGGTCGGTCTGAAAACAATGACGCACCATGTCGCGCTCCATTCGCAAGTCTTCTGCGAGGCTCATTTGGCGACCGCGGCGAATTTGCTCTAGCGTGACACACAACATCAAGGGCGACTGATGGTGCAAGGCCTTCAAAGTTTGCACAGACCATTCATCTGAACCTTGCAGGGCTTGCTCTATCTCAGCCACCGTGGCTAAGCCAAACACCTGATCGATGGGTGCGTTTTGCCAAGCTGGCACTGTGGCCAAGGCTTGCTCTGTTGTTGTCTTGCATTGCTCACGTAGCCAAGCCGTCACAGCATCGCCACTGACCCAGTCTTGCTGACGCAAACCATCCCACAGCGCAGGCAAAGCAGCCGAGTCCACACACACATCAGCCAAGCCCACATGCAGCGATTCACCACCGCGCAGCACATAGCCTGTTAGCGCCAAATACTCGCCCATGTGGTCTGGGCACTTGGGGCCATGGCAGCGGCCTAAGAAGTAACCGCCCCCCACATCCGGAAACAAACCAATGTGGGTCTCGGGCATGGCCATCTTTGTACGTTCAGTCACCACCCGCAGCGCAGCGCCTTGGCTGATGCCCATGCCGCCGCCCATGACAATGCCGTCCATCAAAGCAATGTACGGCTTGCGATAGTTTTGAATCAAATGGTTGAGGCTGTATTCCTCAGTGAAGAAGTCTTCCAGCGTCACGTCACCACTCAATGCTGCTTCATGAAAGTACCGAATGTCACCTCCTGCACAAAACGCACCGAAGAGGCCTTCTTTGTTGCTGCCTCGCACCACCACAGCCATCACCTGTGTATCGTCTTGCCACTGCTGCAACACGTGATTCAGCTCGCGCACCATAGCCAGTGACAAAGCATTCAAAGCCTTGGGGCGGTTGAGCGTGATGAAGCCTAAATGGCCCACGCGTTCAGCATGAACATCAGTGGTGTAAGTGGACATGGTGGCTCTCCTCATTCAAATTAGTTATTCGTATTTTCATGAATTCCAATGCTGGTCTCGCAACACAAATGAACCCAAGCGACATGTAAAAAGTCTAGGCGTAAAAAAGCCGAGGCAGGCCTCGGCTTTTCGTGCAAAAAAGTGAATTACTTATTGCGCTTGCGCTCATGCTCTTTCAAGAAGCGCTTACGCAGACGCACGCTCTTAGGCGTGATTTCGACCAACTCGTCGTCTTCGATGAATTCCACACCGTATTCGAGTGTGAGGTCGATCGGAGGCGTGATCTTGATCGCATCTTCTTTGCCAGACACGCGGAAGTTGGTGAGCTGTTTGGTACGTGTGGCGTTCACCACCAAGTCGTTGTCACGGCTGTGGATACCCACAATCATGCCTTCGTAAACGGGGTCGTTCGCCTTGACGAACATACGGCCACGGTCATCCAACTTGCCCAAAGCGTAGGTGAAGATTTCACCGTCGTCCATAGAGATCAACACACCGTTCTTACGACCGCCGATGTCACCTTTATGTGGCTCGTAGCTGTCGAAGATGTTGGAGATCAAACCTGAACCACGTGTCAAGTTCAAGAACTCGTTGGTGAAACCAATCAAACCACGGGCTGGAATGCGGTATTCCAAACGCACACGGCCACGGCCATCGGGCTCCATGTTGACGAGTTCGCCTTTGCGCTCGCCCAAGGCTTGCATCACGCCGCCTTGATGGGTTTCTTCGATATCAGCGGTCACCAATTCGATAGGCTCATGGCGCTCGCCATTGATGTCACGGAACACCACGCGTGGCTTAGACACAGCCAACTCGTAGCCTTCGCGGCGCATGTTTTCCAACAAAATGGTCAAGTGCAATTCACCGCGACCGGCAACGTCAAACACGCCTTCTTCGTCGGTTTCTTTCACACGCAAAGCCACGTTGTGTTGCAATTCTTTTTGCAAACGGTCCCACAGCTGACGGCTGGTCACGTATTTGCCTTCACGGCCGGCCAAGGGGCTGGTGTTCACGCAGAAGTTCATGGTCAGTGTTGGCTCGTCAATCTTGAGCATCGGCAAAGGTGCTGGGTTGACAGGGTCTGTCACCGTCACGCCGATGTTCAAGTCAGCAATACCGTTGATCAACACAATGTCGCCAGGGCCGGCTTCTGTGGCTTGCACGCGATCCAAACCTTGGAACTTCAACACTTGGTTGACGCGACCTTTGACGGCTGAGCCATCTGGGCCTTCCATGACCATCACGTCCATCATTGGCTTGACAGTGCCTTGGCTGATACGGCCCACGCCGATACGACCCACGAAGGTGGAGAAGTCGAGCGCTGAGATTTGCAATTGCAAGGGCGCAGCAGGGTCACCCTGTTGTGGAGGCACGTGCTTCAACACAGTGTTGAACAAGGCCGACATGTCTGGGCCCCACTGCTCGCCTGGCGCGCCTTCTTCAAGAGAAGTCCAGCCGTTGATACCTGAGGCATACACCACGGGGAAGTCGAGTTGTTCGTCGGTTGCACCGAGTTTGTCGAACAAGTCAAAAGCGGCGTTCACCACTTTGTCTGGGTTCGCACCAGGCTTGTCCACTTTGTTCACCACGACGATGGGCTTCAAGCCCAAAGCCAAAGCTTTCTTGGTCACGAAACGGGTTTGAGGCATGGGGCCTTCTTGCGCATCGATCAACAACACAACGCCGTCCACCATCGACAAGGCACGTTCCACTTCGCCGCCGAAGTCCGCGTGACCAGGGGTGTCAACGATGTTGATGTGTGTACCTTCCCAGCTCACAGCACAGTTCTTGGCCAGAATCGTGATGCCGCGTTCGCGTTCGATGGCGTTGTTGTCCATCACGGTGTCCACCACTTTTTCGTGGTCGGCGAAGGTGCCAGATTGACGCAGCAATTGGTCAACCATGGTGGTTTTACCGTGGTCAACGTGGGCGATGATGGCGATGTTGCGAATTTGCTTACTCATGCTTCTCTCTTCCTTTATGCCTGCTCAGCCAATGCGGGCTGGTTCACAGACGAACTTTCTAAAATTTGTTGAATTTCAAGGGGACTCAACAACCGTCCCGGAATCAGTTCACCAGCTTTGACATGAGCACTGCCCAGCAAAGCGTGCGGTTGTTCCCCAAACACACTCACACGGTCAAGGTCTGGCCAAGTACCGCGACGACGCACGCCGCTCAAAAAGCGACCTGCATTTTCAATATCCAATGTGACGACCGTGTGATCGCCCAAGAGCGACTGCACTGGCATCAAACGCGCTTCGCGTTGTGGCTCGTCCATGGCGCCCAAGTCTTCCAAGGTCACACAGGCTGACTCTTCAAAGGGGCCAGTAGCCACACGACGCAAAGCGCTCAAGTGACCACCGCAACCCAAAGCTTCGGCAATGTCTTCGCCCAAGGTGCGGATGTAAGTGCCCTTACTGCAGGTCACACGCAAACGCAAAAACGGTGCATCGCCCTCGAGCTGCATCTCGAGCAGCTCTAAATCGTGAATCACCACATGGCGAGGCTCGCGCTCAACGGTTTCACCCGCACGCGCATATTCGTACAAAGCTTTGCCGTCCTTTTTCAAGGCGCTGTACATGGGCGGCACTTGCGTGATCGGGCCCATGAAACGGTCCAGCACTTCCACCACTTGACCCACGGTGCAAGTGACGGGACGCTCTGAAATAACTTCACCTTCGGCATCCGCAGTGCTGGTTTTGATACCTAAGCGCACTGTGGTTTCGTAGGTTTTGTCAGCATCCAAATGGAGCTGACTAAATTTGGTCGCTGCACCAAAACACAATGGCAACACACCAGTGGCCAATGGATCGAGCGTGCCAGTGTGGCCGGCTTTTTCAGCCCGTAACAGCCACTTGGCTTTTTGTAGCGCATCGTTGCTGGACAAACCAATGGGCTTATCCAACAGCAACACACCATGCACAGGGCGACGCTGCACCCGCACGCGCGGCATGCGTGAACGGGGAGCTTCGTTGCTCCCTGATGTCTGCCCTGCGGCGTTCATGCGTTCAATCGTCCTTGGCTTTGCTAGCGACTGCTTTGGCAATCAGCGCATTCATGTCTGACGCACGCTCAGGCGTGCGGTCGTACACAAAGTGCAAAGTAGGCACGGTGTGGATGTGCAAGCGCTTGAATAAGCCGTTGCGCAGGAAACCCGCAGCTTGGTTCAAGCCCTCACCTGTTTTCACAGGGTCGCCATTCAACACACTGAAATGCACTTTGGCATGGGCGTAATCGGGCGTCACTTCCACACCTTGTAGCGTGACCATGCCCACGCGTGGGTCTTTCAACTCACGCGCGATCAACTCGGCCAGGTCACGTTGGATCTGGTCGGCCACTTGGTAGCTGCGGTTGGGGGTGCTGGTCGGTTTACGTGCCATGCTTCATTGCACTGACGCTTTACAGCGTACGTGCCACCTCTTTGATTTCGAAGAATTCCAACACATCGCCTTCGACGATGTCGTTGTAGTTCTTGATGGTCAAACCGCACTCGAAGTTTTCTTTGACTTCTTTGGCGTCGTCTTTGAAACGCTTCAAGCTGTCGAGTTCGCCGGTGAAGACGACCACGTTGTTGCGCAACAAACGCAACTTGGCGTTGCGGCGTACCAAACCGGAGGTGACCATACAGCCCGCGATCGCACCAATCTTGCTGACGCGCAGCACTTGGCGAATCTCGGCCGTACCGATGACTTCTTCTTTCTTGTCGGGTGTGAGCATGCCGGACATGGCCGCTTTGAGTTCGTCCACAGCGTCATAAATGATGTTGTAGTAACGAATGTCCACGCCATTGTTCTCGGCCAACTTGCGCGCACCAGCATCAGCACGTGTGTTGAAGCCAATGATCACAGCCTTAGAAGCGATAGACAAGTTGACATCGCTCTCGCTGATGCCACCCACTGCGGCGTACACCAACTGAACTTTGACTTCTGCGGTCGACAGCTTGAGCAACGACGCAGCCAAAGCTTCTTGCGAACCTTGCACGTCGGCCTTGACGATGATGGGCAACAGCTTGACTTCGCCAGACGTCATGTCGGAGAACATGTTCTCCAGCTTCGACGCTTGTTGCTTGGCCAGCTTGGTGTTGCGCACCTTGCCTGCACGGTAGGTAGCGATTTCGCGGGCACGACGCTCGTCGGTCATGACCATGAATTCATCGCCCGCTTGCGGCACTTCGGTGAGACCTTGAATCTCAACAGGAATCGATGGGCCAGCAGACTTGATCGGCTTGCCGTTCTCATCCAACATGGCGCGCACGCGGCCATAGGTTTGACCGCCCAAAACCACGTCGCCCACATTCAGCGTACCGGACTGAACCAGCACTGTGGCCACAGGACCGCGACCTTTGTCCAAACGCGCTTCGATCACCAAGCCTTTGGCCATGGCGTCGACAGGCGCTTTGAGCTCAAGCACCTCGGCTTGCAGGAGCACTTGCTCCAGCAACTCGTCAATGCCAGCACCGGTCTTGGCGGAGACTTCACAGAACGGTGAATCACCACCGAACTCTTCAGGCACCACTTCTTCAGCCACCAGTTCGCCTTTGACGCGTTCAGGGTTGGCACCGGGTTTGTCAATTTTGTTAACCGCCACCACGATCGGCACACCCGCTGCTTTTGCATGCTTGATGGCTTCTTTGGTTTGCGGCATCACGCCGTCATCAGCCGCCACCACCAAGATGACGATGTCGGTTGCCTTGGCACCGCGCGCACGCATGGCCGTGAAGGCCTCGTGACCGGGCGTATCCAAGAACGAGATCATGCCGCGTGGAGTTTCCACGTGGTACGCGCCAATGTGTTGGGTAATGCCACCGGCTTCGCCCGACGCGACTTTGGCGCGACGGATGTAGTCGAGCAAAGAAGTTTTACCGTGGTCCACGTGGCCCATGACCGTCACCACAGGGGCGCGTGTCAAGGACTCAGCTTGGTGACCTGATGCTTCTTCTTCGGTAAAGGCTTCTGGATCGTCCAGTGCAGCCACCACCGCTTTGTGTCCCAACTCTTCCACCAAAATCATGGCGGTGTCTTGGTCCAAAGGCTGGTTGATGGTGGCCATTTGGCCGAGCTTCATCAACTGCTTGATGACTTCAGAGGCTTTGATCGCCATCTTGTGGGCCAACTCGCCCACGGTGATAGTTTCGGGCACGTGCACTTCCAGCACGCGTGCTTCGACCGCTGCTTGTGGTGCGCGGTCGTCATCACGGTCGCGGTCACGGCGGCCTTTGGGGCCTCCACGCCAGCTGTTGCGGCCTACGCCACCACTCGCGTCACCGCGTGTTTTGATGGCTTTCTTTTTGGCTTGTTCATCGGCCCAGCTGGAAGACAACTTGGCGCTCTTGACTTCTTTGTTGCCAGGCGCAGCTGTACCAGGCGCAGCGGGTGCACCAGGACGTGCACCAGCACCGGGTGTACCGGCAGGCTTGTGCAAAGTGCCTTTGATGGCTTTGGGATCAGGTGTGGGCTCAGGCTTTTTGGCCACCATTTGCTTTTGTGGCGTGCTCATCATCAAGCGAATGGCTTCGGCTTCGGCCAAAGCTTTGCGACGACGGCTGTCCAAATCGGCAGCACGAGCAGTATCTTCGTCGGCACGAGCTTTAGAGGCCGCTGCAGCTTCCACACGGGCGGCTTCAGCGGCTTGCGCTTTGACGTCGACCACGGGCTCTGCTGCTTCGGCCTTAGCTTCAGGCGCAGCAGTCTCAGCTACCACAGCAGCTTCGGCTTGCGCCTTGGCTTTGGCAGCTTCTTGCTTGGCTTGCTCTTTGGCTTCTTGCTCTTCGCGCAGGCGGCGTTTTTCAGCCAGCTCTTCTTCTTGGCGACGGATCAGCTCGGCTTGGCGGCGTGCTTCTTCTTCACGGCGGGCCAGCTCGGCATGGTCAATCACGGGCACAACAGGCTCTTGCACTGCAGCAGGTGCTGCTTGCACTTCTGTGCTCTCGTCTTCATCGCGTTTGACGAAGGTACGCTTTTTACGCACTTCTACTTGGATGGTGCGGGCTTTGCCTGTGGCGTCGGCTTGTTTGATCTCCGTGGTCGATTTCTTGACCAAGGTGATTTTCTTGCGCTCGGGCGATGCAGTGCCATGGCTGGCTTGCAAATGGCTCAAGAGCATTTGTTTGTCGCCTTCTGTCAGCACATCGCTGGCAGAAGCTTTGGCAACACCGGCTGCCTTGAGTTGATCAAGCAGGGTGTCGGTTGGTTTTTTGAGTTCGCTGGCAAACTCGGCTACGGTCGTACTGGACATATCTGATCTTCCTCGCCATGACCATTACTCTTGACCCGTGAACCAATGTTCACGTGCCTTCAAGATCAGGGCTTTGGCCTCTTCTTCGCTTTGGCCGGTAATGGCTGTGAGCTCGTCTACGGCCAAATCGGCCAAATCGTCACGGGTGTGTACGCCGCTCTCAGCCAACTGGGGCAAGAACTCCGCATTCAATCCTTCGAGGTCGCGCAAATCTTGCGAAACTTCTTCGACGCTCTCTTCGCGTGCAATTTCCATGGTGAGCAGCGCATCCTTGGCACGTGTGCGCAACTCGTTGACGGTGTCTTCGTCAAAGCTTTCAATTTCCAACATCTCTTGCAAGGGCACGTAGGCCACTTCTTCGAGGCTGGTGAAGCCTTCTTCAATCAAGATGTCAGCGACTTCTTGGTCCACATCCAACTTGGCCATGAACAATTCACGGATGCTGAAGGTTTCGTCAGCTTGCTTCTGAGCAGACTCAGCCGCGTCCATGATGTTGATTTTCCAACCTGTCAATTCAGCAGCCAAACGCACGTTTTGACCGCCGCGACCGATGGCAATGGCAAGGTTTTCTTCGTCCACCACCACATCCATGGCGTGACGCTCTTCGTCGACCACGATGGAACTGACGTTGGCAGGAGCCAAAGCGCCAATCACGAATTGCGCCGGATCTTCACTCCACAACACGATGTCCACGCGCTCGCCTGCGAGTTCGGTGGTCACGGCATTCACACGGGTGCCACGTACGCCGACGCAAGTACCGATGGGGTCCACGCGTTTGTCATGAGAGATCACAGCGATCTTGGCGCGTGAACCAGCGTCACGGGCGCAAGATTTGATTTCAAGCATGCCTTGTTCGATTTCTGGCACTTCGTGGCGGAACAACTCGACCATGAACTCAGGTGCAGAACGCGACAAGATGATGGGAGCGCCACGCAAGGTGAGGTCAACGTCCATGATCATGGCGCGCACGCGGTCACCACTACGGAAGTTTTCTTTCGGAATCATTTCGCTGCGACGCAGACGACCTTCAACGCGACCGGACTCAACAATCAGGTCGCCCTTGTCCATGCGCTTGACCGTGCCCACAAAAATCTTGTCGCCGCGCGACATGAAATCGTTGAGCAACATTTCGCGCTCAGCATCACGGATTTTTTGCAAGATCACTTGCTTGGCCGCCATCGCGCCGATACGGCCGATCGGCAAAGACTCGATGCCTTCTTCGATGTATTCGCCTTCTTCGGCATCAGCCACGCGCTCGCGGGCGTCCATCAGCATCTCTTCGGCTTCTGGGTTTTGCAAACCGGCTTCGTCAGGCACCACCAACCAACGGCGGAAAGTTTCGTACTCGCCAGTGTCGCGGTCCATCGCGACGCGAATGTCCACTTCACCTTGGTACAGTTTTTTGGTGGCTTGGGCCAGCGCCAACTCAACGGCGCCAAACACCACATCGCGCTCGACGTTCTTCTCGCGCGAGATTGCCTCGACCAACATCAACATTTCGCGGTTCATGATCGGTTACTCCTTCTCTTACCTATGTTCAACGGGGCTTTTTGCCCTTGAAATCCACAATCGGAGCCAGACGCGCTTCTCGCAGCTCGTCCAGCGTGAAACCCAGTGCGTGCACTGGCATTTCGGCTAATCTTTTGGGGCTCACTTTTTGACCCGGCTTGGCCTTGACTTCATCACGCCACGTGATTTGCCAACCTGCGCCATCGTCGGTGCGTTCTAAAGTGCCACGGAATTTTTTGCGGGTGGCAGACACTTGGCCTGCTGCTGCAGCGCCAATGGGCGCTTTGAGCGTGAGGTCCACCTCTTCGCCTAAAAAACGCTCGAAATCCGCTTGGTGACGCAAGGGGCGGTCAATACCGGGGGAAGACACTTCAAGGCGAGCGTATTCGGCGCCATCGACTTCCAATGCAAATTGCAGTTGGCGCGTGACGCGCTCGCAATCTTCCACATTGATGGGCTGAACAGGGGTGTCAGCCGTCCAAGGCATATCGATCGTGATGCGCAAGAGACCTCCGGCGGAGCGTTCAATCTCTACCAGGTCGTAACCTAAGCCGGTCACTGTTTGTTCTACGGTTTGCTGCAAACTCACGTCGGAAAATAGCCTTCTAAATCAAGTGTTCAAAAAACAAACGACCAAAAAAAACGAGCGGTAATTACCCGCCCGTTTGGTCGTGAAGCACTTATTGTAGCGCCTAAATGCTTGATTATCAAAGGATAAACGGTATTTTTAGGCTGCGGCCCCTACCAAAATCTTTGTGTAAGGCGCCTGCGGATTGTTCAGCACTTGCTCAAACGTCCCTGCTTCAACCACCTTGCCGGCCTGCATGACCATGACATGGTGGGCCATGGCGCGGATGACCGAGACATCATGGGTGATGAGCAAATAACTCAAACCCCGCTCGCGCTGTAGCTTTTGCAAAAGTTGCAGCACTTGAAGCTGCGTGGTGGCGTCCAAGGCGCTGGTGGGCTCGTCCAAGACCAAGACCTGCGGCTCAACCACCAAAGCTCGGGCAATCGCCAAGCGCTGGCGCTGACCACCCGAAAACTCATGCGGGTAGCGTTGTAGCAAACCGGGGAACTCGGTTTCGGTCAAACCCACCGCAGCCAAGGTCACCAAAATGCGGCGAAGCCTGCCCAAATCGTCCAATTGAGGTGCGTGTAGCGTCAGCCCTTCAGACACGAGTTCTTGCACGTTCATGCGCGGAGACAAGGACGAGAACGGGTCTTGGAAAACCACTTGCACCTTGCGACGCAGCGGCAAATCTTGCCCCGCTTTGCCTTGCCAAGCAACGCCGTCGATGGTGAGAGCCCCCTCGCAAGGCATCAACCCAAGCGCGGCCAAAGCCAAGGTGGTTTTGCCCGACCCCGATTCGCCAATCACGCCCAAGGTCTGGCCCGCGCACAAATCAAAGCTAGCGCCCTGCACCGCCACAAACTGGCCGCCTTTGAACCAACCGCGCCAACCGGCTCGGCGGATGGGGTAGCTCACGCGCAACGCCCTGGCTTGCATGACAACAGGCGCATTGCTTTTGGCTTCCACCACCTCACGCGGGGGCTGGCTGTTGATCAGTTTTTGGGTGTAAGGGTGCGTGGGGTAAGTCAACACCACATCCACCGCACCCGACTCCACTACCACACCTTTTTCCATGACCAAGACTTGGTCGGCAAAGTAGCGCACGGTATTCAAATCATGCGTAATGAGCAACACCGCCATGCCAAAGCGTTTTTGCAAGTCGCTGAGCAAATCCAAAATTTGCGCACGCAGCGACACATCCAACGCGGTGGTGGGCTCATCGGCTACCAACAAGCGTGGGCGGCACGCCAAAGCCATGGCGATCATCACGCGTTGGCGCTGACCACCTGAGAGCTGGTGCGGGTACGCGCTGGCTCGGCGAACGGGCTCGGGGATGCCTGTGAGGCTGAGCAACTCCACAGCTTCGTGCCAGGCCTCTTCGCGTGTCATGCCACGTTTGAGTTCCAACACTTCCGCGATTTGGTCGCCCACCATCATCAAAGGGTTCAAAGCCGTCATGGGCTCTTGGAACACAAAGGCGATGTCTTGACCGCGGATGTTGATGAGCTCGCGCTCGCTGAGTTTGACCAAGTCGTGCGTGTGCGGTGCGTCGGTGGCTTCTGGCGCAAGCGTGTCCGCATCCTGCGCCGTCCACAGCACGCGGCCCGACACGCGCGCACCTTCGAGCAGTTTGACAAAGCTCAGCGCGGTCACGCTTTTACCGGAGCCCGACTCGCCCACCAAGGCGAGCTTCTCGCCAAGATCTAGGTTGAAGCTGATGCCTTTGACGACATCTTCTGCATGAAAACCAATGCGCAAATCGCGCACTTGAAGCAAAGGCAATCTCATGAGCGTGCCTTTCGGGGGTCCAGCGCATCGCGCAGCGCGTCACCCATGAAGGTCAGCAACATCAAAGTCACGACCAACACGGCGAAAGTGGACAAAGAAATCCACCACGCATCGATGTTGTTTTTGCCTTGCGCCAACAGTTCGCCCAAGCTGGGTGTGCCCGGCGGCACGCCCAAACCCAAAAAGTCCAAGGAGGTGAGCGACAAAATGGCCGCGCTCATACGAAACGGCAGGAATGTCACCACCGGCGTCAAGCTGTTGGGCAGCACATGACGCCACATGATTTGCGCATCGGACAAGCCCAAGGCACGCGCAGCGCGCACATAGTCGAGCTGACGGTTACGCAAGAACTCAGCCCGCACATAGTCGGACAAACCCATCCAACCAAACAGCCCCAACAAAATCAGCAGCAAGGTGATGCTCGGATCAAACACCGCCGAGAAGATGATGAGCAAGTAAAGCTCAGGCATAGCGCTCCACACCTCGATGAAGCGCTGCATGGCCAAGTCGGTCTTGCCGCCAAAAAAGCCTTGCAAGGCTCCCGTCAAGATGCCGATGACCGTACCAAACAAAGTCAGCGCCAAAGCAAACAACACCGAGATGCGAAAACCGTAGAGCAAGCGTGCCAGCACATCGCGACCGCGGTCGTCTGTGCCAAACCAGTTGTCCGCTGAGGGTGGCGCGGGGTTGGGCGTGGCAGCAAAGTAGTTCAAGGTGCTGTGGTGGTAAGGCACGAGCGTGTACAAGGCCCAGTTGCCGGGCTTGTCGAACTGAGCTTGAATAAACGGGTCGAGGTAATCGGTAGGCGTATCAAAGTCGCCACCGAAGGTTGTCTCGGGCTGGTTGTGCACGATGGGCATGTAAAAGCTGCCGTTGTAGCGAGCCAGCAAGGGCTTATCGTTGCACAGCACTTCAGCCAGCAGACTCAAGCCGAAGAAGAATACAAACAACACCAAGCTGTAAAAGCCCAAGCGGTTGTGCCGAAAGCGCAGCCAAGCACGCTGCGTAGGCGACAAAGAGGCTTCAGTCGAATTTGACACGCGGGTCCACCCATACATAACAAAGGTCACTGATGAGCTTGGTGACCAAGCCAATCAGCGTGAACAAATACAAAGTTCCCAACACCACGGGGTAGTCTCGGCGCATGACGCTCTCATAGCTAAGCAAGCCCAAGCCATCGAGCGAGAACAGCGTTTCAATCAACAACGAACCCGTGAAGAACGCCCCAATGAAGGCGGCAGGAAAACCTGTGACCAAGGGAATGAGTGCATTGCGAAACACATGATTCCAAATGACACGGCGCTCAGACAAACCTTTGGCGCGCGCAGTGAGCACGTATTGCTTGCGAATCTCTTCGAGCATGGCGTTTTTGGTGAGCAAGGTGGTCACCGCAAAAGCACCCAAGACGCTGGAGGTGACGGGCAGCACGATGTGCCACAAGTAGTCGGTGATGCGCGCGCCCCAAGTGAGCTGTTCCCAATTGGCCGAGGTCAAGCCACGCAGCGGAAACCACTGCAACTGGCCACCAAACACCACCAGCAAAGCCACACCCAGCACAAAGCCAGGAATGGCAAAGCCCACCAGCACCAAAAGACTGGTCACCAAATCAAACGACGAGCCCGCACGCACGGCCTTGGCCACACCCAAGGGCACCGAGATGAGGTAGCTCAAGAGGAAGGTCCACAGCCCCAAGCTGATGGAGACAGGCATTTTCTCCTTCACCAACTCCCACACGGTTTTGGGATAGAAAAAGCTTTTGCCCAAATCGAACACGGCGAACTGTTTGAGCATTTGCCAAAAGCGCTCGGTTGGCGGTTTGTCAAAGCCGTATTGCTGGCGAATTTCTTCAATGCGCGCAGCGTCCACGCCTTGGCGGCCACGGTAGCCAGCGCCTGCCACGGCAGCGCCCTCGCCGCCACTGTCGCGGCCTTGCAGCTGCGACACCATTTGCTCAACAGGACCCCCCGGCACAAACTGAATGACCACAAAGGTCATGAGCAGCACGCCGAACAAGGTGGGAATCATCAACAACAAACGTCTGAGGATGTACGAACTCATGGCGCACGCTCCGCTCTTTTGATGGCCGCCAAGGTGGCACGGTTGTCAATGGTGGCCCACCAAGTGGAAGAGGCCCATGTTTCGGGTTGGTAGTAGCGCGGCATAACGGCAGGCAACTCAAAGCGGCCGTTGCGCCATGCGACTCGATGGACACCGCCATACCAATGCGGCACGCTGTAGTGGCCGTGGCGCAGCACGCGGTCTAACGCACGCACCGCCGTGATGAGCTGAGGACGGGTTTTGGCAGATGTCACGTTTTCTAGCAAAGCATCCACCGCAGGGTCTTGAATGCCAATGAAGTTACCCGAGCCTTCGGTAGTGGCAGCCTTGGATCCAAAACGCTCCATCAGCTCAGTGCCCGGTGACTCGCTGCCCACAATGCGGTTGCTGATGATTTCAAAATCAAACACATCAAGACGCTTTTGCAAAATCGCAAAGTCAATGACTTTGTAGTTCACCTGAAAGCCGAGCTTTTCTAAGTTCTTGGCGTACGGCGTGATCACACGGCCCATGGCGCCCGAGTTATCCAAAAACTCAACGGTGAATGCCTCGCCCTTGGCGTTGCGCAGTGCGCCATCGCGGTAGGTCCAACCCGCCTCTGCCAACAAGGCCTTGGCACGGCGCAAATGGTCACGCAAGGTTTCACCCGACTTGGGGTCGAGCGAGGTGCGCGATGGTTGCGGCACGGCATCTTTGAACACATTCGGCGAAAGTTTGTCACGCAAAGGCGTGAGCAAGGCCAACTCAGCAGCATCAGGCATGCCAGTGGCTTCAAAATCACTGGCCACAAAGTAGCCACGCACGCGCTGGTAAGCGCCATAAAACAATTGACGATTCATCCACTCAAAGTCCATCGCCAAGGCAATGGCTTCGCGCACGCGGGCATCTTTGAATTTGGGCAAGCGGGTATTGAACATGAAGCCCTGAAAGTCACCTGCGTTGCCGTGCTTGAACTCGCTTTTCATCAGGGCGCGGTTGACAAACTGCTTACCTGTGTAGCCCCTCGCCCACTCGCGCGCAATGAAGGACTGCACCAAATCAAATTCGCCCGCCTTGAATCCTTCGAGCTGTGCGGTGTTGTCTTTGTACAAGCGATAGGTGATGCGGTCAAAGTTGAACAAACCTTTGCGCACATTGAGTTCGCGCGCCCAGTAGTTGTTGTCGCGCTCGTAAGTCACATCACGACCAAACACGACACGGCCAATTTTGTAGGGCCCGCTTCCGATCGGCGTATCTGTGACGATTTTGTCGAAAGGTTTGGGAGCACCGTTCTCCATGCCCCATTGGCGGCTGAACACAGGCATGCCGCCTACGATCAAGGGCAGCTCTGGGTTGGCGCGCTTGAAATCAAAGCGCACGGTGCGAGAGTCCACCACCGTCACGCCTACCACCTCGGCGTATAGCGTTCGAAACTGTGGTGCTGCTTGCTTGCTGATGAGTTGCTCAAATGAATATTTCACATCGTCGGCCATCACGGCTTCGCCTGTGTGAAAGCGCGCTTGGCTGCGTAATTTAAACGTTACCGAGCGGCGGTCAGATGCAACGCTGACATCTTCAGCTAACAAACCGTAGGCCGTAGTGGGCTCATCCATGGTGCCTGTCAAGAGCGATTCAAACACCAAACCACTAAGGCCTGGTGCGGCATTGCCCTTGAGGGTGAACGGGTTGTATTTGTCAAAACTCGACAAACGAGAAGGTGGCACCAACACCAGCTCACCGCCTTTGGGCGCAATCGGGTTGACGTAGTCAAAGTTTTTGAAATTAGCGGGGTATTTGATGTCTCCAAATTGCGCGTAAGCGTGCCCCGCCCACGAGGGGCTAGAGCACCAAAACGCCAACAAAATGAGGAAGCTACGCATGCGACAATTCTGCAAGATTTTTTTGGAGAGATTTACATGAGTACAAAAACGGGTTTCCTGTCTGGCAAAAAGCTTCTCATCACGGGTGTGTTGTCCAACCGCTCCATCGCTTATGGCATTGCCAAAGCTTGCCACGACCAAGGTGCCGAGTTGGCGTTCAGCTACGTGGGCGAGCGCTTCAAGGACCGTATCACAGAGTTTGCCGCAGACTTCAACTCCAAACTGATTTTTGATTGTGATGTGGGCAGCGATGACCAAATCAACCAAATGTTCAAAGATCTGTCGACCCATTGGCCCACGTTTGACGGTTTTGTGCACTCCATTGGCTACGCCCCACGCGAAGCTATTGCGGGCGACTTCCTCGATGGTTTGTCTCGCGAAGGCTTTGCCATTGCACACGACATCAGCGCTTACAGCTTCCCCGCGATGGCCAAAGCCGCTCTGCCCTACCTCAACGACAACTCAGCCGTGCTGACCCTGTCGTACTTGGGTGCCATCCGCACCGTGCCCAACTACAACACCATGGGCTTGGCCAAAGCCTCGCTTGAAGCGTCTGTGCGCTACTTGGCTGAATCCTTGGGCGCCAAAGGCCGCAACCTGCGCGCCAACGGCATCAGCGCCGGCCCCATCAAAACCTTGGCGGCTAGCGGCATCAAAGGCTTTGGCAAGATTTTGAGCGTGGTGGCCGAAGCCTCGCCCATCCGCCGCAACGTGACCATCGAAGACGTGGGCAACGTAGCTGCGTTCTTGATGTCCAACTTGGCTGCAGGCGTAACTGCCGAAATTACCTATGTGGACGGCGGATTTAGCCAAGTTGTAGGTGGCATTGCCGAGCCTGTAGCCGAGTAAGCTGGCGCTCCTGGCCACGCGGGTGGCCACATATGCGGGCTGTAGGCCCCAAGGAGACGACCATGCAACGCCGCAATTTGCTTTCTCACTTCTCCTTGGGTTGCCTCGGCAGCCTCGCCTCCTTACCTGCACTGGCCACACAGCCGCCCGCGATGTGGCTGGCTAACCTGTATCAGGGCAATGAAAAGCTCACCGACTATTGGGTGAGCGAAAAATACGACGGCATACGAGGCTACTGGGATGGCCGCCAACTCTTGAGTCGAAGCGGCAAAGCACTCAACCCACCCAACTGGTTTGTACAAACTTGGCCTACGCAGCCGTTCGAGGGAGAGCTTTGGGCAGGGCTGGGGCAGTTTGAGCAAGCGGCTTCTGTGATTCAACAAAAACAGGCATCCGACAGCGCATGGCGCGCCATGCGATTCATGATATTTGATGCCCATACACCGACCCAAGCGTTCGCAGAGCGCATCGTGCGCTATCAAAACATCGTCAAGCAGATTGGCAAACCTTGGGTTCAAGCCGTGACGCAAAGCCAGGTGCCGTCGCATGCAGCATTGAAGGCCATGTTGAGCAAAACCGTGCAAGCTGGCGGCGAAGGCTTGGTGCTGCACCTTGGCAGCAGTCTGTACCAAAGCGGCAGAAATTCCGATGTGCTGAAAGTCAAACTGCACGCGGATGCGGAAGCCAAGGTGGTCAGCCATGAAGCGGGTCAAGGCAAGCACGCCCAACGTCTAGGCGCTTTGTGGGTAGAAACACCGCAAGGGCTGCGGTTCAAGCTTGGCACAGGGTACACAGACGCCCAAAGAGAAAACCCACCGGACGTGGGCCAGTGGGTGACTTATCGCTATCGCGGTTTGACTGACCAAGGCGTCCCGCGCTTTGCCAGTTTTGTGCGCATCAGACCTGCGGTGGAACGCTAAGGCCTGCAGCGAGCGTTAGGCTTTGACGCAATCGGCGTAGTAGCGCTTCACGCCATCGTCTCCGACCACCTCAACCAAGCCGTGGATATCGGTCTCGAAGCCAGGGCATTGCAAGTTGAATTCGCGGGCGAACTTGAGGTAGTCCACGATCTTCTTATTGAACACTTCGCCCGGAATGAGCAACGGAATACCCGGTGGGTATGGCGTGACCAAACTGGTGGTGATACGCCCCAACAAATCGTCCACAGGCACGCGCTCGGTGTTGCGGTGGGCGATTTGTGCATAGGCGTCGCTGGGCTTCATGGCAGGCGTCAAGTCGCTCAGGTACATCTCGGTGGTCAAACGTGCGATGTCGTACTTGGCGTAGAGCGTGTGCACGTGCTGGCACAAGTCGCGCAGGCCCATGCGCTCATAAGCGCGGTGCTTTTGGCAGAACTCGGGCAGGACACGCCACATGGGTTGGTTGCGGTCGTAGTCGTCTTTGAACTGCTGCAACGCGGTGAGCAACGAGTTCCAGCGGCCCTTGGTGATGCCAATGGTGAACATGATGAAGAAGCTGTACAGGCCCGTCTTCTCCACAATCACGCCATGCTCGGCCAAGAACTTGGTGACGATACTGGCAGGAATACCTGTTTTATCGAACTTGCCGTTGAGGTCCAAACCTGGCGTGACGATGGTGGCCTTGATGGGGTCCAACATGTTGAAGCCATCGGCCAAGTTGCCAAAACCATGCCACTTAGACGACTTGCCCTTGCCTTTGATGATCCAGCTGTCAGCGCGGCCAATGCCGTCGTCGACCAGCTCATCGGGGCCCCAGACTTTGAACCACCAGTCCTTGCCGTATTCGTCGTCCACCTTGCGCATGGCGCGGCGGAAATCCAACGCTTCAGCAATGCTTTCCTCGACCAAGGCTGTGCCACCGGGGGGCTCCATCATCGCGGCGGCCACGTCACAGCTGGCAATGATGCTGTACTGTGGGCTGGTGCTGGTGTGCATCAAATACGCTTCGTTGAACAGGTGACGGTCCAACTTGGTTTTTTGCGAATCTTGCACCAACACATGGCTGGCTTGACTGATACCAGCCAACAGCTTGTGAATTGATTGCGTGGCGTACACCACCGAGTGCATGGGGCGCTCGCGCTTCTTACCCATGGCGTGGTAGGTGCCATAAAACGGATTGAACGCCGCATGGGGCAACCAAGCCTCGTCAAAGTGCAAGTTAGCCACGTAGCCATCGAGCATGTTCTTGATGGTTTCGGTGTTGTACAACACGCCGTCGTAAGTAGACTGCGTGAGGGTCAACACGCGCGGCTTGACCTTCTTGGCATCCACACCTTTAAGCAAAGGGTTGGCCTTGATCTTGGCTTGAATCGCGGCGGGCTCAAACTCGCTTTGTGGAATCGGGCCAATGATGCCGTAGTGGTTGCGCGTGGGCTTCAAAAACACAGGCACAGCACCGGTCATGATGATGGCGTGCAACACCGACTTGTGACAGTTGCGGTCTACCACCACCACATCGTCAGGCGCCACGGTGTGGTGCCACACGATTTTGTTCGAGGTGCTCGTGCCGTTGGTCACGAAGAAGCAATGGTCCGCGTTGAAGATGCGGGCAGCATTGCGCTCACTCTCACCAATCGCACCGTTGTGGTCCAGCAGCTGACCGAGTTCTTCTACCGCGTTACACACGTCGGCACGCAACATGTTTTCGCCATAAAACTGGTGATACATCTGGCCCACAGGGCTCTTCAAGAACGCCACGCCACCTGAGTGACCAGGGCAATGCCATGAATACGAACCGTCTTCGGCGTAATCCAGCAAGGCTTTGAAAAATGGCGGCTGCACACTCTCCAAATAGCTTTTAGCTTCACGGATGATGTGACGCGCGACAAACTCTGGCGTGTCTTCAAACATGTGAATAAAGCCATGCAACTCGCGCAAGATGTCGTTAGGCAAGTGACGCGATGTTTTAGTTTCGCCGTAAACATAAATTGGCACATCGGCGTTTTTACGGCGCACTTCTTCGATAAAGTTACGCAGGTTCAACACGGCAGGATCAAGGTCAGGGCCAGGTGTGAACTCTTCATCGTCAATCGATAAGATGAACGCACTAGCACGCGACTGCTGTTGCGCAAACTGGCTCAGGTCGCCATAGCTGGTGGCGCCCATGACCTCATAGCCCTCGCCTTCAATCGCTTCGGCCAGCGCACGGATGCCCAAGCCTGACGTATTTTCAGAACGAAAATCCTCGTCAATGATGACGATGGGGAAGCGAAATTTCATGCGGGACTCCGAGCGTTTGAAGCTTGAACAAAACAATAGCGCCGAAGTGTACTCGCCCGCTGCTACAATGTAAGGCTTCGGAGCGATGGATGAGTGGTTTAAGTCGCACGCCTGGAAAGCGTGTGTGGGTTAATAGCCCACCGAGGGTTCGAATCCCTCTTGCTCCGCCAAAACAAAAGCCCCTGCTGTTTTATCAGCAGGGGCTTTTTCTTTAAAGCATGGCCAGATGCGACTTAGCTACTGCTTTCTTGCGCCTTCTTAATCACGCTCTTCGCATCTGCATTGCTGTTTGCGGCAGCCGAACTGATAGGGTTTTGAATGACCAAGCCCAACAAGCGCGCGCCATGTTCAACCGCAATCGAACCATACGAGATATCGCCCTGCACGATGGAGTCTTTGTGGAACTCCACACGTTCGGCCGCATAAATATTGCCTTCAACCTTGCCTGCAACCATGACGCGATGGGCGGTGATATCACCCGAGACTTCGCCTGTTTTGCCAATGGCAACAGTGACCTTGTTATCTTTGGTGGTCTCAATATTGCCCACCACCTTGCCATCGATGCGGACACTGTCTAGCAAAACCAAACGACCGTAAATCTGGGTCGTGCGACCAATGATGGTGTCAAAACGTTCTTGCGATGGCGACAACGACTTATCTTTTAATTTTTCAAACATGTCAGGCCTTTTAGATAATTAGTTCGCTCATTGGGCACTGGCTGTGGTTTGCGTCAACATCTGCGTGGGGTTCAAGACGCGATCATTGCGCATCACTTCATAATGCAGATGTGGCCCCGTAGAGCGGCCTGTGCTGCCCAACTGGGCAATGGTCTCACCTCGTTGCACCTTTTGGCCGACCTCAACCATGCGCTTGCTCAAGTGGGCATAGCGGGTTGTAAATCCTTCGATATGACTCACTTCAACCACATTGCCATAAGAAGCATCCCAGCCCGAACGGATCACGGTTCCTGCAGCCGTCGCCACAATAGGAGAGCCAATATCTGCGACGAAGTCCAGACCTTCATGCATGGCCAACTGCCCTGTGAAGGGGTCGTTACGGATGCCAAAGCCACTGGTCACGCGAAAGTCTTTACCCATGGGGATACCTGTGGGCAAAGCGTGCAACCAGCTCAGTTGCGCTGACCAGTTCTGGGTCAAATTCTTGACTGCGGCTTGTGTTTGGCCGAACTCATCAATGGCGGAAACGAAATCTTGATTCAAGTCACGCGAAGGAGATGCTTGAAAGCGTGGCGCAATCCAAGGACCGCCACGTGCTTCTTCTTTTTTGCTGTATTTGTCGCGCAAGTTGATGGGGGTAGCCACTTCCATGAATTTATTCTTCAGGCTTTCCAACTGACGAATTTCTTGGACTGTTGAGCTCATGGTTTGGCGCAAATTGTCCAAACGCTCACGGTAAACCGCCTCCACCTTCTGCTGCTCGGCCTCAGTGGTAACGCCACCCATGCTTCGTGCCAAGCTAGGGCTCATCTCAATCGCAATTCGAAAACCAATGAAGTGCAACAACACGCCAAAAGCCACCAACACAAACGCAGAGACGCACACAGCCATCAGCACCTTTTTGGCTGTAATGGAAATGGTCCGCACTGAGGCGGTGGGTCCTGATACCCACATTAGTTGCATAGATGGCTCCGGAAAACTTATCGAGACTTATGCGAATACCCTCGCCAGTCAAACAAGAATTGTAGGTAGTTCTCTCTTCAAAAGTCACTTAATTTTTTAGGAGCAAATACCAGCAATGACAAAGAACTCCTCCTGAGAAAAAGTTAATTCCATTGCGCTACTCCATCTCTTTAAACGTATTTTTTAAAAATCAAAACTGATTAAAATTTCAGCAATGAATATCCCTTGGCTAGAAGTCAACGCGCCATTGCCACCGCCAGAAACTGCACAAAAAAAAGGCAGCTCATTGGCTGGATTGGTCGCAGCAGCTGGCGGCCTATCCGTCACGCGTTTGTGCGAGGCTTATCAGCAAGGGATGTTTCCTTGGTTCAGCGAAGGACAACCCGTTTTGTGGTGGTCACCAGACCCACGAATGGTGCTGCAGACCGAAGAATTCAAGCTTCACCGCTCACTACGCAAAACCTTACGCAGCTTCATCGCCAATCCCGTGTGCCAAATCCGCATTGACACCGCATTCGCGGATGTAATTCGCCATTGCGCACAGACACCGCGCCAGGGGCAACCAGGCACTTGGATTGTTGAAGAAATGATTGACGCCTACATCGCTTTGCACCAAGCCGGATTTGCACACAGCATAGAAACTTGGATCAATGGCGAGCTTGTGGGCGGCTTGTATTGCGTATCGATTGGAAACACACTATTTGGCGAATCTATGTTTGCGCACCAAACGGATGCCTCGAAAATAGCCTTGGCGGCACTGGTAGCTTTTGCTCGCGCTCAAGGTTTAACTTGGATAGACTGCCAACAAAATACCAAGCATTTAGCGTCTTTGGGCGCGAAAGAAATGCCACGATCAGATTTTTTAGGTCTCGTGCGAGAAGCGCCCAAACAAGTAAACAGGGCATGGACGTTTGAGGCCGCACACTGGACGCTCTTGCTAACGCAGAAAGCCTCGCTTTGACAAACCAGAACGAGTTACCTTTTCAAACCGTGCAGTTTTATGCCACGGCGCCCTACCCTTGCAGCTACTTGTCGGGAAAAACAGCGCGCTCACAAGTCGCAACACCCAGTCACTTGATCAACGATGACGTTTACGCAGACTTAGTCAAAGAGGGATTTCGCCGAAGTGGTTCATTTACCTATCGGCCTTACTGCGACAACTGCCAAGCTTGTATGCCTTTGCGGGTTGACACACAAGCCTACACACCCACACGCAGCCAGCGCCGCGCTTGGACAAAACACAAACAACTGCAAGTTCGCATTCTGAAACTGGGTTTTGATCCAGAACATTACGCCATGTATTTGCGCTACCAAACCTTGCGCCATACCGGTGGAGGCATGGATGAGGACAGCACCGAACAATACACACAGTTTTTGCTGCAAAGTCGCGTCAATACAAGGCTCATCGAGTTTCGAGAACCCCTCCCCAACGGAGAAAGAGGTGTTTTAAAAATGGTCTCGATTGTGGATGTTCTCAGTGATGGCTTATCTGCTGTTTACACCTTCTATGAACCCGAGCCCAACACCAGTTACGGCACTTACAACGTGATGTGGCAAATTGAACAAGCCAAGCACCTGAATATGCCTTATGCCTATTTGGGTTACTGGATTCAAGACAGTCCCAAAATGAAATACAAAGCCGACTTCAAACCCCACCAGCGCTTAGTAAATGATGAATGGTTGAACTTTAATTTCACATGATAAAATTGGATCATGCGTAAAACCACTGTGCCCACCACGCCCAACATTCAAGTCATTGAGCGCATGTTCACGCTCATTGACGTACTCGCCTCGCGCGAAGAAGCCATTTCACTGAAAGAAATCAGCGAACGAACAGGTCTTCACCCCTCCACCACCCATCGCATCTTGAACGACTTGGCAGTGGGCCGATTTGTTGATCGCCCCGAAGCGGGCAGCTATCGCCTCGGCATGCGTCTGCTTGAGCTGGGCAATCTTGTGAAAGGTCGCTTAAACGTGCGCGATGTGGCTTTCCAGCCCATGCGTGAACTCCACAAGCTCATCCAGCAGCCCGTCAACCTCAGTGTTCGCCAAGGCGACGAAATCGTGTACGTTGAGCGAGCTTTCAGTGAACGATCGGGCATGCAAGTGGTGCGAGCGATCGGCGGACGAGCACCTCTGCATCTCACCTCAGTCGGCAAGCTGTTTTTGGCCATGGACGACCCTCAGCGCGTTCGCGCCTACGCCACACGCACAGGCCTGAGTGGCCAAACGCGCAATAGCTTGACCCAATTGCCAGCCTTGGAACGTGAACTATCCAAAGCGCGTCAATATGGTGTCGCGCGAGACAACGAAGAGCTAGAGCTAGGGGTGCGATGCATGGCGTCTGGCATCTATGACGACCAAGGCAAGCTTGTTGCAGGTTTATCCATTTCTGCACCAGCAGATCGACTTGATGAGGAATGGCTTCCTAAGCTTCAAGCGACTACGCAAGCCATCTCACACGCACTAGGCTACAAAGAAAACCAAGCGTAAACAAAAAAGCCAGCATAGATGCTGGCTTTTGAACAAGCTAAAACTCTTTAAGTTTGCGGGCGACCAGTAGCGCTATGGTTCGTTTCAACCCACTTGCGCACACGCTCAGCATCTGCAATACGGCTTAATTTACCTGCAGAGTCCAAGAACACCATGATCAGCTTACGGCCAGAAACCTTGGCTTGCATCACCAAGCATTGACCTGCTTCAGAGATATAACCTGTTTTTTGCAGGCCAATGTCCCAGTTTGGGTTTTTGACTAACCGGTTGGTGGTGTTGTACTGCAACGTGCGGTTCCCAACTTCCACCTTGTGACTTGGTGAGGTCGACAGCTCACGAACAGTGATGTCGTGGTAAGCATTGCCGACCAAAGTGGCCAGGTCTTTAGCGCTGGATTGGTTTTGACTTGAAAGCCCTGTCGGCTCCACATAACGAGTGTCACGCATCCCCAATTGAGCAGCTTTGGCGTTCATCAAACCAACAAATGTGGGCATGCCGCCTGGATAGGTACGGCCCAAGGCATGGGCTGCACGATTCTCACTGGCCATCAAAGCCAAGTGGAGCAACTCACCACGGGTCAAGGTTGCCCCCACGCGCAAACGTGAGCTGCTGCCCTTTTCGGTATCCACATCATCTTGCGTGATGGTGATGGATTCGTCCATTGGTAATTTGGCTTCGCTGATGATCAAACCTGTCATCAACTTGGTGATTGAGGCAATTGGCAAAACGGCTTGGTCGTTTTTGCTGAGCAGTACTTCGTGTGTATCTTGATCAATCACATAAGCTACGCTGGACTTCAAATCCAACATATCGCTGGTGGCATGCAAGCCTGCTTTTTGACCAAATGATGGAACTGCGGGTGCTGCCTTAAACGCTTTGGCGTGACGCACATGCGTTTTCACCACGGATGGCTTTGTTTTTTGGACAGTTGGCTTTTTCTGGTTTGTCGCGGCTTGGGCGTGCATGGTGCACAAAGAAGTCAGCAAACCAAGCGAGGTAACAATCAGCAGTCGTTTCAAGTGGCGTTCCTTAAGCTTGAAAAACACAATTGCTTTGAGTTTAACAAGAAAAGTCACGCAAGATCAATGACTTGCGTGACTTATTTGACAAAATTGATACGGTATATCGTTTTTTGTAATTTAGCCTTGTGCAGCCACTCGGTCAGATTTGCTTTGCAGCTTGTTCAAGGCGCTCAAATAAGCTTTCGCTGAAGCCACCACGATGTCAGGATCAGAGCCCACGCCATTGACCACGCGACCGCTGTTTTGCAAACGCACCGTCACTTCGCCTTGGCTCTCTGTCGAGCCGCTGATGGCATTGACCGAATACAGCACCATTTCAGCGCCACTCTTGACGTGTGACTCAATTGCCTTAAGCGAAGCATCGACTGGGCCGTTGCCATCTGAATCGCCCTTGACTTCTTTGCCGCCGACGGTAAACACCACGCTTGCGTGTGGACGCTCACCGGTTTCGCTGTGCTGCGACAAAGACACAAAAGCAAATTGCTCACTGGCGTTGCCGACGGCCTCTTCGCTCACCAAAGCCAAGATGTCTTCATCAAAGATTTCGCTCTTGCGATCTGCCAACTCTTTGAACTTGGCAAAGGCTGTATTGATGTCAGCCTCGCTTTCCATCTGCACACCCAAGTCTTCCAAGCGCTGCTTGAAAGCGTTGCGGCCACTGAGCTTGCCCAAGACGATCTTGTTGGCACTCCAACCCACATCTTCTGCACGCATGATTTCGTAGGTGTCACGCGCTTTGAGCACGCCGTCTTGGTGAATGCCAGACGCATGAGCAAAGGCATTCGCCCCCACCACCGCCTTGTTTGGCTGAACCACAAAACCAGTGGTCTGGCTGACCATTCGGCTTGCTGCCAAGATTTGTTTGGCATCGATATTCATGGCGAGGTCAAAGTAATCGCGACGGGTCTTGATAGCCATGACCACCTCTTCCAACGAGCAGTTACCGGCACGTTCGCCCAAACCGTTGATCGTGCACTCGACCTGACGTGCGCCACCAATCTTCACACCCGCCAACGAGTTGGCCACGGCCATGCCCAAGTCGTTGTGGCAATGCACGGACCAAATGGCTTTGTCAGAGTTAGGCACACGCTCGCGCAAAGTTTTGATGAAGTTGCCGTAGAGTTCTGGAATGGCGTAACCCACGGTGTCTGGAATGTTGATGGTAGTGGCACCTTCAGCAATCACAGCCTCAACGACACGGCACAAGAAATCCATTTCGCTGCGATAGCCGTCTTCCGCGCTGAACTCAATGTCACCCACCAAGTTACGGGCAAAGCGCACCGACTGCTTGGCCTGCTCGAGCACTTGCTCAGGTGACATGCGCAACTTCTTCTCCATGTGCAACGGCGACGTGGCAATGAAGGTGTGGATGCGCGCGCTGTTCGCACCTTTGAGCGCTTCGGCTGCACGGCTGATGTCGCGGTCATTCGCACGAGACAACGAACAAATGGTGGAGTCTTTGATGGCGTTGGCAATGCCTTGCACTGCCTCGAAGTCACCGTTCGAGCTGGCAGCAAAACCAGCCTCAATCACGTCGACCTTCAATCGCTCGAGCTGACGGGCAATGCGCAGTTTCTCATCGCGCGTCATTGAGGCGCCGGGCGACTGTTCGCCGTCACGCAAAGTGGTGTCAAAAATAATGAGCTTATCGGTCATGGTCAGGACTCCTGGATTCCTAAAAAACTTGCAACGTTTGGTTTAACCCCAAAGCAAAAGGCCCGCTGCGAGTGCATACGGGCCTTGTGGGGTTTGCGCGTGCGCTACCAACTCCGCCCGTTTGGGGATGGAAGCAGTAGAAACAGCAAAAAATTTTTCATGCACAGAATTTAGCACAAAGCCAAACCCTTTGCGGCGCAGGGTGTCTCATTTGTGCAAGCCGGCTTCATCGGGCTCATCGGTGGAGGTGCTGATGAGGCTGGTTTGCATGCCTTTGGCACGGCGCCATGCGTACAAGGCATAACCGCTCAAACCGTAGAACATGAACAAAGCAAACAACACAATCGGTGGATGAATGGTGATGACAGCGATGGTCAAGGCCAACAACACAATCACGACAAACGGAACGCTTTGCTTCATCTGCACATCTTTGAAGCTGTAAAACGGCACGTTGGTGACCATCGTCAAACCGGAATACAAACACCATGCAAACATGGGCCAAGCCACCTCAGGACCAGAAACACCCATCTCGGTCATCAGCCACATAAAACCCATCACCAATGCCGCAGCGGCAGGCGAAGGCAAGCCTTGAAAGAAGCGTTTATCCACCACCGCCGTATTCACATTGAAACGCGCCAAGCGCAGTGCAGCACAAGAGATGTAGACGAATGCAGCCACCCAGCCCCAACGGCCCAAACCTTTGAGTGCCCATTCATACGAGATCAAGGCAGGCGCAGCACCAAACGACACCATATCGGCCAAAGAATCCATTTGCTCGCCAAACGCACTTTGCGTGTTGGTCATACGCGCCACACGCCCATCTAGACTGTCGAGCACCAGGGCGCAAAACACGCCAATCGCTGCCAACTCGTAGTTGCCATTCATCGCCATCACGATGGCGTAAAAACCGCCAAACAATGCGGCCAAGGTAAACAGATTGGGCAAAACATAAACGCCCTTGCTAGGCTTGCGTGGCACAAACTCTTCTATTTGATCTGGTTGTTCTGTCATTCGTTTAGCTCCGAAAATTAGACCTAGAGTGTAAGCGTAGCGTCAATCAGGCACAAAAATGACAAAGGCCACCGAAGTGGCCTTTGTCGATGCAATCCACAAAAGCTTAATTGCGGGTTTGGTCAACCAGCTTGTTCTTCGCAATCCAAGGCATCATGGCGCGCAATTGGCTGCCCACCACTTCGATCTGGTGATCGGCAGTGTTGCGACGACGTGCGGTCATGCTTGGGTAGTTCAAACGACCTTCCTGGATGAACATCTTGGCGTATTCGCCGTCTTGAATGCGCTTCAAAGCGTTACGCATGGCTTCACGGCTTTGTGCGTTGATCACTTCAGGACCGGTCACGTACTCGCCGTATTCGGCGTTGTTCGAGATCGAGTAGTTCATGTTGGCGATGCCGCCTTCATAGATCAAGTCAACGATCAGCTTCAACTCGTGCAAGCACTCAAAGTAAGCCATTTCAGGGGCGTAACCGGCTTCCACCAGAGTCTCGTAACCCATCTTGATCAGCTCAACCGCACCACCGCACAGAACAGCTTGCTCGCCGAACAAGTCGGTTTCAGTTTCTTCTTTGAAGTTGGTTTCGATGATGCCGGCTTTGCCGCCACCGTTGGCCATGGCATAGCTCAAAGCCAAATCGCGGGCTTTGCCGCTCTTGTCTTGATGCACAGCGACGAGGTGAGGCACGCCACCACCTTGGGTGTACGTGTTGCGCACGGTGTGACCTGGGGCCTTTGGCGCCACCATCCACACGTCCAAGTCGGCGCGTGGCACGACTTGGTTGTAGTGCACGTTGAAGCCGTGGGCAAATGCCAACGAAGCGCCTTGCTTGATGTGAGGAGCCACATTGTTGTTGTACACCTCGGCGATCATTTCGTCAGGCAACAAGATCATGACCACGTCAGCAGCTTTCACTGCGTCGTTCACTTCCATGACTGTCAAGCCAGCTTTGCCGACTTTGTCCCAAGATGCGCCACCCTTGCGCAGACCAACCACGACCTTGACGCCGCTGTCGTTCAAGTTTTGGGCGTGTGCGTGGCCTTGTGAGCCGTAGCCGATGATGGCTACAGTTTTGCCTTTGATCAGGGACAGATCACAATCTTTGTCGTAAAAAACTTTCACGGGGTTCTCCTAAAAAATACTTTGAAAGGGTTGAAATTTAAACGCGCAAGATACGTTCGCCGCGGCCAATGCCACATGCGCCCGTGCGAACGGTTTCGAGAATTGCGCTGCGGTCAATCGCTTCCAAGAACGCATCGTTCTTAGACAGGTCGCCCGTCAACTCAATGGTGTAGCTCTTCTCAGTCACATCGATGATGCGGCCACGGAAGATATCGGCCATGCGTTTCATCTCTTCACGCTCTTTGCCAACAGCACGCACCTTCACAAGCATCAGCTCGCGTTCGGTGTAAGCGCCCTCGGTTAGGTCGACCACTTTGACCACTTCAATCAAACGGTTCAAGTGCTTGGTGATTTGTTCAATCACCTCGTCCGAACCATGTGTTTGAATGGTCATGCGTGACAAGCTGGCGTCTTCGGTAGGCGCCACGGTCAGAGATTCAATGTTGTAGCCACGGGCAGAAAACAAACCCACCACGCGCGACAAAGCGCCGGGTTCGTTTTCAAGCATCAGGGAAATGATGTGTTTCATGGTGTCATCCTTCCCGTTCACAGGTCTTCGCTGCCAAGCAGCATTTCGGTGATGCCCTTACCGGCCTTGACCATCGGGAACACGTTCTCGGTGGGGTCGGTACGGAAGTCGATGAACACCGTGCGGTCTTTCAGACGGCGAGCTTCGCGCAAAGCTGGCTCGACGTCCTCAGGACGTTCAATCAGCATGCCCACGTGACCATAGGCTTCCGCCAATTTCACGAAGTCAGGAATCGCGTCCATGTAGCTGCTGCTGTAGCGGCCTTCGTATTCGATTTCTTGCCACTGGCGCACCATCCCGAGGTATCGGTTGTTGAGTGCCAACACCTTGATGGGCGTGTTGTACTGGAAGCAAGTCGAGAGTTCTTGGATACACATTTGCACCGAGCCCTCGCCTGTCACGCAGAACACTTCGCTGTCAGGCTTGGCCAGTTTGATACCCATGGCGTAAGGAATACCGACGCCCATGGTGCCCAAACCGCCTGAGTTGATCCAGCGACGTGGCTCGTCAAACCCGTAGTACTGTGCAGCCCACATTTGGTGCTGACCCACGTCAGACGTGATGTAGGTGTCAGTACCTTTGGTCATGTTGTGCAGTGTTTCAATGACGTACTGCGGCTTGATGACGGTGGTGTTTTCACGGTCGTACTTCAAGCAGTCGCGCTTGCGCCAAGCTTCGATGGTTTCCCACCAGCAAGCCAATGCGGCCGCGTCGGGCTTCAAGCCAGATTCTTTGATCATGTCGATCATCTCGACCAACACGTCTTTCACATCGCCGACGATTGGGATGTCGACCTTCACACGCTTGGAGATGCTGGAAGGATCAATGTCGATGTGGATGATCTTGCGTTCGTTTTGCGCAAAGTGTTTGGGGTTGCCAATCACGCGGTCATCGAAACGAGCGCCAACAGCCAGCAACACATCGCAGTTTTGCATGGCGTTGTTGGCTTCCATCGTGCCGTGCATGCCCAACATACCCAGGAACTTCGGCTCGCTTGCAGGGTAAGCGCCGAGACCCATCAAGGTGTTGGTCACGGGGTAACCCAGCATGTCGACCAAGGTGCGCAACTCTTGCGAAGCGTTGCCCAGCAATACACCGCCACCGGTATAGATGTAAGGGCGCTTAGCCGCCATCAGCAACTGCAACGCCTTGCGAATTTGACCGCCGTGGCCTTTGCGCACAGGGTTGTAGGAGCGCATTTGTACTTCAGCTGGATAGCCTTCGTACGTGGTCTTCTTGAAAGACACGTCTTTTGGAATGTCCACCACCACAGGACCAGGACGGCCGCTGCGAGCGATGTGGAACGCTTTTTTCAGCGTCAAGGCCAAGTCGCGAACGTCTTTGACCAAGAAATTGTGTTTGACGATGGGGCGCGTGATGCCAATGGTGTCGCACTCTTGGAAGGCATCCAAACCGATCGCGTGCGTGGGCACTTGACCGGTGATGATCACCATGGGAATGCTGTCCATGTAGGCCGTCGCAATGCCGGTCACCGCGTTGGTAGCACCTGGCCCTGAAGTCACGAGGGCCACACCCACATCACCTGTGGCGCGGGCATAGCCATCAGCTGCATGAACCGCCGCTTGCTCGTGACGAACCAACACGTGCTGAATCGTGTTTTGGTTGTACAGCGCGTCGTAGATGTAGAGAACTGAACCGCCGGGATAGCCCCAGATGTGCTTGACGTTTTCAGCTTGCAGGGCCTTGACGAGAATCTCGGCACCCATCAATTCTTGTGCTTGACCGCCAGTGGCGGCTGCGGAATGCGATTCCGACTTTGAGTTATCCATTTTTTGTACCTTTTAACCTGAGTGAATTTCGTCAACGAAAAACCTTGGGTGCTTCTTGGCGAACCCTTGTGGGGCAGCATCGAAACTTTGGACCTTCAGCCATAGACGCATGGTTCGCGCCGGACCCAGACCCGTTTGCCTTTTTTGTCGAATT
The DNA here is from genome assembly GCF_027924965.1 of Limnohabitans sp. TEGF004. Classification (NCBI taxonomy): domain Bacteria; kingdom Pseudomonadati; phylum Pseudomonadota; class Betaproteobacteria; order Burkholderiales; family Comamonadaceae; genus Limnohabitans; species Limnohabitans sp. TEGF004. Next base: position 1,419,985 of record NZ_AP027056.1, read on the forward strand.
GCAGCCCGAGATTATGGCACCTTCCTGAGCCAGATTCAGTCTTAAGCACGCAAAAAGCCTTGGCGGGTGCCATAATCGCGCCCGATTCAAACTTGAACCCATTCGTCAGTGGCCACCGAACAAGAACTGTCAGACTTCCTAAAAAGCGTTGAGAAGCGAGCCTTCAAGCGCTCGGTCTATCACGTTCGCGATGAAGAAGCGGCCCTAGACATCGTGCAAGACAGCATGATGAAGCTCGCCGAGCACTATGGCGACAAGCCTGCCGAAGAGCTACCCATGCTGTTTCATCGCATTCTGTCTAACACCACGCTTGACTGGTTCAGGCGTAACAAAACACGCAAAGCGCTGTTCAGCAATTTCAGTGACTTCGACTCTGACAAAGATGACGGCGAATTTGACCTGTTAGAGGCCTTGGCTGTCGATAACGACAGCCAAACCACGCAAAGCGCCGAAGACAACTTCGCCAGCATCGCCAACGTCCACGAGATCGAAGAAGAAATACAAAATTTGCCAGCGCGTCAACGAGAAGCCTTCCTGCTGCGTTATTGGGAGGATCTTGATGTTTCAGAGACAGCTGCTGCTATGGGTTGCTCTGAAGGAAGCGTCAAAACACATTGCTCTCGGGCTGTACTGGCACTCAGCAAAGCGCTCAAAGAAAAAGGAATTCAACCATGACACATACCGCAAATACCCAAGATGAATTTGGCTTGCGCATTGCTGCTCGCCTGAATTCCGCCAGCCTTGAACTGCCGCACGACATCTCCGAGCGCCTGCGCGCCGCACGCACCCGTGCCGTTGCCGCACGCCTGAAACCCCAAACACGCCTGCAAACCAGCACGGCCGTGGCTCACCAAAATGGTGCAGCTCTATTGAATTTTGGCGGCGATGAAGGCTTGAACATTTGGAGCCGTTTGGCCTCCTTGCTGCCACTGATTGCTTTGATCGCAGGCTTGGCGCTGATCCAAAACATCATGGACGATGACCGTGCCAACGAATTGGCCGAAATTGATTCGGCCTTGCTCGTGGACGACCTCCCCCCAGCTGCCTACGCTGATCCGGGCTTTCTTCAGTTCTTGAAGAACCCCATCACAGCCAGCGAATCGAAAGAATAAACACCCATGACATTCAAGCGTTCGCTCAGTGCCGCACTCGCCGTCCAACTTTTGTTGAGCGGTGCTGTGTTGCTTGTTAGCGGACGGGTCTGCGCACAAACAGTTTCAGCCGTAGCTACCACCCCCCCCCCCAGTCTGCCTGGCCGCCCTTTGTGGATGGACTTGACCGAGTCGCAACAACAAGCACTAGCTCCCTTGTCTCAACTGTGGCCCACCATGACTGAGCCACACAAGCGCAAATGGCTGGCGATCTCACAAAACTTTGGACAACTCACGACCGACGAACAATCGACCGTGCAAGGCCGTATGCGTGAATGGGCGGCACTTAGCCCACAACAACGCACAGCTGCACGTTTGAATTACGCCGATGCCAAGCAGCTGCTGCAAGACGATAAGAAAGCCAAGTGGGAAGCGTATCAAGCCCTCTCACCAGAAGCTAAGCAAAAGTTGGCCGCACAGCAACCCACCCAACCCGTCAAGGGCGCGGCACCTGCGGTCAAACCTGTGTCACCTGCGAAGTTAACCCCACCACCTGCAGCAAGTGCCAACAAAGCCCTGCCACGCATCGCAACCGACCAAGCCGCACCAGCCACGTTGCTGCCCACACCCCTCCCCAGTTCAGCGCCGGCCAGCGCAACGACTGAAAGCACCACCACACTCCAATGACCTCGGACTTGACAGCCCCCAGCCTGCCGCGTCGCATGGCTTGCTGGCTCTATGAGGGGCTGCTTTTGTTTGGTGTGCTGTTCATTTCGGGCTATTTGTTCAGCACCCTCAGCCAGTCACGCCATGCGCTAGACAACCGCCATGGACTGCAAGCCTTTTTATTTTTGGTCGTCGGCATTTACTTCACCTGGTTTGGCCACAAAGGCCAAACTTTGGCCATGAAAACTTGGCATATCCGTGTGGTTGACACCCAAGGCGAAGCCCTCACCCAAAAACGTGCCTTTGTACGCTACGCCTTGAGTTGGATTTGGTTCATCCCCCCTCTCGCCATCTTGGCCCCTTACGCACTGACTGGCGCAGAGACGACCGTGTTGTTTGTCGGCTGGGTGGCTGTGTGGGCCTTGCTTAGCCGCTTTCACCCGCAGCGCCAGTTTTGGCACGACGTTTTTGCCGGTACGCGCTTGGTCACGGCACCGCCTATTGCCCCAGCCAAACACAAGGCCTAACGTTACAGTTCATCTCATGAGTGCAAATCCACAAAAAAACAGAACTGGCCTCAATCGCGTTTGGTATGCCTTTGGCTACTCGCTCAGCGGCCTGAAAGCTGCTTGGTACGAAAAAGCATTTCGCCAAGAAGCCATCGGCGCCTTCGTCTTGGTACCTTTATCTTTTTATGTGGGTAAAACTTGGCAAGAAACAGCACTGCTGGCCGGCACAGTTGTGCTGGTCATGGTGGTTGAACTACTCAACACCGGCATCGAATCTGCCATTGACCGCATTGGCCCTGAATGGCATGAACTGGCTAAACGTGCCAAAGACACAGGCAGCGCAGCCGTGCTATTGAGCTTGTTGCTATGCATCGCTGTTTGGGCGGCCGCCATCCACGCTAACTTTTCCGCTTGAAAGAACCCATGAATACGCCTGCGTTTTCTGTGTGCGTCTACTGCGGTTCACGCAATGGCATCCAGCCCGAATACGCCGATGTGGCACGCCAAGTAGGCACGTGGATTGGCCAACACAACGGTCAATTGGTATACGGCGGTGGCAACAACGGCTTGATGGGGTTGGTAGCCCAGGCCACAGCCGATGCGGGCGGACGCGTGGTAGGCATCATTCCCAAAGCCTTGCAAACCAAAGAAAACACGCGCACAGCCTGCACCGAGCTGCATGTGGTGGACACCATGCACGAGCGCAAACACATGATGGCCGAACGCGCCGATGTGTTCTTGGCCCTGCCCGGCGGCATTGGCACCTTTGAAGAATTTTTTGAAGTGTGGACCTGGCGCCAGCTGGGCTACCACGACAAGCCCATTGGCTTGCTCAACACCCAAGGCTATTACGACGGCTTGCTGCAGTTTGCGCAAAACAGCGTCGCCCAAGGCTTTTTGAACGATTGGCAAATGGACTTGATTCGCAGTGGCACAGAGCCAACAGCATTGCTACAAGAGCTGGTACAAGCCGCAGGCTTTTCACCTGAACCTAAACTAGCAGGCCTGTAACCCGATCAAGAAAAAAGCCGCAGACCTTCACAGGCTGCGGCTTTTGCATTTGCGAGCGACGAATCGGAATCAAATAGCGGTTTCGTCCAACTCACCTGTGCGAATGCGCACCACACGCTCCACAGGCGTGATGAAGATTTTACCGTCACCAATCTTGCCTGTGCGAGCTGCGCGCACGATGGCGTCCACGCAGTTGTCCACGTCTGCGGCTTTCACGGTGACTTCAATTTTCACTTTGGGCAAAAAATCCACCACGTACTCAGCGCCACGGTACAACTCGGTGTGACCCTTTTGACGACCAAAGCCCTTGACCTCGGTCACGGTCAAACCCGTCACACCACACTCGGCCAATGCTTCGCGCACTTCTTCGAGTTTGAATGGTTTGATAACGGCTGTGATTTGCTTCATGGTTCGAGTCCTTGGGGTTCAATGAAAAGGCCTATGGTCAGGCGCGAAACTTATTGGTTATAGGATAACGCCAATCCTTGCCAAAACTGCGGTGGGTCACGCGAATCCCCACAGGCGATTGGCGGCGTTTGTATTCGTTGATACGGATCAGTCGAGTCACCTTCTCCACATCGACACGCGCAAAGCCTACGGCGATGATGTCCTCCGAGCTTTGGTCGTTCTCCATGAAACGCGACACGATCTCGTCCAACACCTCATACGCTGGCAAGCTGTCTTGGTCAGTTTGGTCTGGACGCAACTCGGCACTGGGCGGACGTGTGATGATGCGCTCAGGGATGGGCTCGGTACCCGTACCGTATGGGTCGTGGGCATTGCGCCAACGCGCCAGCTTGAACACCAAGGTCTTGGCCACATCTTTGATGACGGCAAACCCACCGGCCATGTCGCCGTAAAGCGTGCAGTAGCCAGTGGCCATCTCGCTCTTGTTACCAGTGGTCAGCACAATGGAACCAAACTTGTTGGACAAGGCCATCAGTAACGTGCCGCGAATGCGGGCTTGAATGTTCTCTTCGGTGGTATCGAGCTGCGTGCCTTCAAAGTCGGCTTTGAGCGAACCCAAGAAAGCCTCAAACTCCGGCACGATGGACACCTCGTCATAGCGCACACCCAAGCGCTTGGCCATGTCGCGGGCATCAACCCAACTAATTTCAGCGGTGTACGGCGACGGCATCATCACGGTACGCACTTTGTCAGCGCCCAGGGCATCCACCGCAATAGCCAACACCAAGGCCGAGTCGATACCGCCAGACAGACCCAACAAAGCACCAGGGAACCCGTTTTTGCCGATGTAGTCACGCACACCCAGCACCAAGGCATGCCACAAGTCGGCTTCGAGTGAGCCGTCTTCAGCTACAGGCGCCGACAAATGCAGACCACCATGCGACCCTGATTTGCCTCGCACCACATCGACCGTGAACGTTGCCACGTCAAAGCTAGGCGCACGCCCAGCCAACGCGCCATCGGCGTTGAACGCAAACGAACGCCCTTCAAACACCACCTCGTCTTGGCCACCCACCAAATGCGCATAAATCAAAGGCAAGCATGTGGCTTGCACACGGCGTCTCATGGCTTGCTCGCGCTCGTCGCCCTTGCCCACATGAAAGGGCGACGCGTTGATCACAGCCAACAGCTCAGCACCCGCCGCTTTGGCGTCTGCAGCGGGCACATCAAACCAAGCATCTTCACAAATCAGTAAACCCACTTTTATGCCAGCGACCTCAAACACACAAGGCTTGTCGCCGGCTACGAAATAGCGGCGCTCGTCAAACACTTGGTAGTTGGGTAGCTCGCGTTTGGCGTAAGCGACCACCACTTGGCCCTCACACACCACGCTCGCCATGTTGAAGCGGCGTTGCACCGACACCGAGCGCGTGCGCTCGTCACCACCCGATGGATGACCTACCACCACATGCAAGCCCTTTAACCCGCTCAGAGCAGCGGACACCGTTTTCAGGGCATCATCGCAAGCTTGAATGAATGAGGGGCGGAGGAATAAATCTTCAGCCGCATAGCCGCACAAAGACAGCTCCGGCGTCAGCACCAAACGTGCGCCGTCTTGATAAGCTGCCGTGGCGCAATCGATGATTTTCTGGGCGTTACCCGCCATGTCACCCACCACGAAATTCAACTGAGCAACACAAATTTTGAGAGTCATGGCAGCAGGCACATCGTCCAAAGTAAAACAGGTCTAAAAACAAAATGGATTATGTCATTCGCGTCCACGAAAACCCGCTAGATATCCCCGCTCAAGCGTGGGATGCTTTACTGGCACAACAAGACGCGCCCTCGCCCTTCATGCGGCACGCCTACCTCGCGGCCTTGCACACCAGCGGCAGTGCCACACCAGACACCGGCTGGACGCCGCAATTTGTCACGCTTTGGCTGGGCGAGGCCTTGGCTGCCGCAGGCGCGCTCTACATCAAAGGTCACTCTTACGGCGAATACGTGTTTGATTGGGCATGGGCCAACGCCTATGCCGACCATGGCCTGAGCTACTTCCCCAAAGCCACCTGTGCTGTGCCCTTCACGCCTGTGCCGGGCTCACGCTTGCTGGCAACCGATGACAAAGCTCGTCAAGCCTTGCTCAAAGCCATGCTGGATGTAGCCCAACAGCACGAGCTATCTTCATTGCACCTCCTCTTCACCAGCCCCGACGACCGCAATGCCTGTGACGCCCTTGGCTTGATGCAACGCCAAACCGTGCAATTCCATTGGCACAACGTCGATCTACAAGGCCAACGCTTTGAAAGCCTCGATGCCTTCTTAGCGAGCCTGTCCCAAGAGAAACGCAAAAAGATCAAACAAGAACGCCGCCGCGTTGCTGATACTGGCGTGACGTTTCGCACCTCGGTGGGCGCGGCTATCGGCAGCGAAGACTGGGGCTTTTTTTACCAGTGCTACGAACGCACCTACCTCGAACACGGCAATGCGCCCTACCTGAGCCGTGCTTTCTTTGAGCACATGCAACACGACATGCCTCACAACTGGGTGCTGTTTGTAGCAGAGCGCGATGGCCACCCCATCGCCAGCAGCCTGGTCGCAGTGCAAGACCTAGGCAAGCCAACCGCTGTCGCCTACGGCCGCTACTGGGGCGCACTAGAACGCGTGGACTGCCTGCACTTTGAAGCCTGCTACTACCAACCACTCAACTGGTGCATCACAAATGGCGTGCAACGCTTTGAAGGCGGCGCCCAAGGCGAACACAAAATGGCCCGCGCCCTCATGCCCGTGCCTACCTACAGCGCGCATTGGCTCGCGCACCCTGCGTTTGCCGATGCGGTGGAACGTTTTCTTGAACGCGAGACGGCTGGGGTCGACAACTACCTCGACCACTTGGCCGAGCGCAGCCCCTTCAAACGTCATGAGCCTCAATAAAGAACGGACATAAAAAAGCCCGCATAAGCGGGCTTTAGATGGACACAACCAAAAATTACTTCTTGTAATTGGCCATACCGTCCAAGATTTCTTTGTGGGCAGACTCAATGCCTTCCCAGCCCTTAACCTTGACCCACTTACCTTTTTCGAGGTCTTTGTAGTGTTCAAAGAAGTGGGCAATTTGTTGCAACTGCAACTCATGGATGTCAGCCAATGACTTGATGTTGCTGTAACGGGCCAAGATTTTTTCAGTGGGCACAGCCAACACTTTGCCGTCCACGCCGCCTTCGTCTTCCATTAACAAGATGCCCAACGCACGGCAAGGCACCACCACGCCAGGTGGCAATGGGAAAGGTGTCATCACCAACACGTCCACAGGGTCGCCGTCACCCGCGATGGTTTGTGGCACGTAGCCGTAGTTGGTGGGGTAATGCATGGCCGTACCCATGAAGCGATCCACAAACAGAGCGCCAGACTCTTTGTCGACTTCATACTTCACAGGATCCGAGTTCATCGGAATTTCGATGATCACGTTGAAGGCTTCAGGAACTTTGCTACCGGGGGTGACTTTATTCAGGGACATGGTGTCTTGTTATAAAAGTTAAAAAAGAAACTCAGAGGATTAACCCCGATTTTACTTTCACGGGGCTTGCGTCTCTGAGTTGCCTACGAAACCTTTATTCGTGGGTGCTTTTGCCCGTTTCGTCCATCAACCCTAGGAAAACGCGCAAAAAGTACACAGCCATGGCCAAGATAAAAACAATCACAGCCACGCTCATCAGGCCGTAGTCGGTCGAAAAAAGGTCAATCCAAGCTTTCATGGGGTTACTCCTATCAATTGCAATACCCCTACTTTGCACCGTCTCAGCGCTTGTCACACTGATCTACATCAAGGCTTAGGGGATTCGTGGCTCAGGCAAAATCAAGGCTATGTCTGAACGCGTTATCCCCTTGGTCGATCAACGGCTCCTCGCCTTAGCGGCCACTGTCCCCCTGCAACCCATTGCAACCGACGGTTTGCTCAGTGACAGCTTGGGCCGCCCCCTGCACGACTTGCGCATCAGCGTGACCGACCGCTGCAACTTTCGCTGCAACTACTGCATGCCCAAAGAGGTGTTCAACAAAGACTACGCCTACCTGCCCCACAGCGACTTGCTGAACTTTGAAGAAATCACCCGCCTTGCCAAAGTATTCGTAGCTCATGGCGTGCGCAAAATTCGCCTCACTGGTGGTGAACCTCTGCTGCGCAAGAACCTTGAAATCTTGGTGGACCAGTTGGCCAATATCCCCACGCCGGATGGCACGCCGCTAGACCTCACCCTCACCACCAACGGCTCGCTCTTGGCCCGCAAAGCGAAGTCACTCAAAGACGCAGGCTTGAACCGCGTGACGGTCAGCCTTGACGGCTTGGACGATGCTGTGTTCCGTGCCATGAACGATGTGGACTTTCCCGTGTCCGATGTGCTCGACGGCATTGCTGCGGCCAAAGACGCGGGCTTGGGGCTAGACGCCAACGGCCAGTTGACCGGGCTCAAAGTCAACATGGTGGTCAAGCGCCGCACCAACGTCGACCAAATCTTGCCGATGGCCCGCCACTTCCGAGGCAGCGGCATCACGCTGCGCTTCATCGAATACATGGATGTGGGTGCGACCAATGGCTGGTGCATGGACGATGTGCTGCCCTCTGCCGATGTCATTCAACACATCCAACAAGAATTCCCACTCGTGCCTTTAGAGGCCAGCGCTTCCGGTGAAACCGCACAACGTTGGGGCTATGCCAATGCCGCAGGGGTATTTGACCCAAGCTTGGGCGAAGTGGGTGTGATCAGCAGCGTCACCCAAGCGTTTTGCCGCGACTGCAACCGCGCCCGACTCTCCACCGAAGGCAAGCTCTACCTGTGCTTGTTTGCCACGCAGGGCTACGACTTGCGCAGCCTCATGCGCGGAGCAGACGCCACAGATGCAGATCTTGCCTCGGCCATCGGCCACATTTGGCACAAGCGTGACGACCGCTATTCCGAGCTGCGGGCCTCCATGCCTGCGGACAGCGCCTCCAACGGTTCATCGACGGCACGCCGCGTAGAGATGAGCTACATCGGCGGCTAAGCCCAACCTATCCAATTCCCCCACCCCACATGACACACACCATCGCTCCCCAAGACATCACCGGCCTCATCTTGGCAGGAGGCCGAGGCAGTCGCATGGGCGGCGTGGACAAAGGCTTGCAAAACTTCAACGGCATTCCCTTGGCCTTGCACACCCTCATGCGCTTAGGCCCTCAAGTCGAAAGCGTGATGGTCAACGCCAACCGCAACCTCTCGGCCTACGAGTCATTTGGGTCCTCTGTCTGGCCCGATGCCTCCGCAGACTTTGCTGGCCCGTTGTCTGGCTTTCTGGTGGGGCTAGAGCGCGCCGAAACGCCCTATGTGCTGACCGTGCCCTGCGACACCCCTCGCCTGCCACTCGACCTGGCCGAGCGCTTGGCCGCAGCCATGGTGCGCGAAAACGCCGACATCGCCATGGCCGCAGCACCCGAGACCGATGACCAAGGCCAAACCCAAATTCGCACGCAACCTGTGTTTTGCTTGATGAAGATTGAGCTCTCCGAAAGCTTGGTCAAGTTCACCCACACCGGTGGCCGCAAGATTGATGCGTGGACCGCACAGCACAACACCGTGGTCGTAGCCTTTGACGCCCCGGGTGACGACCCGCTGGCGTTTGCCAACGTCAACACCTTGAACGAACTGCAAGCCCTCGAAAACGCCGCGCCATGAAAAGCATCGACGACATCGCCGCCGCCCTGCAAGGCTACGACCCACAAGCCTTGAGCGTGAACCAAGTCAACGCGTTCTTGCATGAACTCGTACAGCCCGTGTCAGCAGACGAGTCTCAAGACGTGTATTTGTTTGATGCACTGGGACGCGTGCTGGCGCAAGACGTCATCTCCCCCATCAGCGTGCCTGCCCACAACAACTCGGCCATGGATGGCTTTGCGTTTGATGCCGAGCAGCTCAAAGCCTATCAGCCGCTCACGCTGCGCGTGGTGGGCACCGCACTGGCGGGCAAAGCTTGGCAAGGCAAGGTCAACGCGGGTGAGTGCTTGAAGATCATGACGGGCGCCATCCTGCCCGATGGTTTAGACACCGTGGTGCCGCAAGAGTTCTGCCACATCGACAACGCGCACGATGTGACCAACGTCACTATCCCACCCAACATCTTGAAAGCCGGCGACAACCGCCGCTTGCTAGGCGAAGACCTGATGCAAGGTGAGCCTGCACTCAAAGCAGGCCAACACCTCACGCCAGCTGCCTTAGGGCTGATCGCGAGCCTTGGTCTCCCCGACGTGCGCGTGCACCGCCGTTTGCGTGTGGCCTATTTCTCCACCGGCGACGAAGTGCTGAGCTTGGGCGAAGCCCCTCGCGAAGGCGCTGTTTACGACAGCAACCGTTACACCGTGTTTGGCCTGCTCACACGCTTGGGATGCGAAGTGATTGACATGGGTGTGGTGCGTGACGACCCTGCCCTGTTAGAAGCTGCGTTTGCCAAAGCCGCACAAGAGGCTGATGCCATCATCACCAGCGGAGGCGTGAGCGTGGGTGAAGCCGACTTCACCAAAGCCATGATGAAAAAGTTGGGTGACGTGGCGTTTTGGAAAATCGCCATGCGCCCAGGCCGCCCCATGGCTGTGGGCCGCATTGGCAAGTCGGTGTTGTTTGGCCTGCCCGGCAACCCCGTGGCGGTGATGGTGACCTTCCTTGCGTTTGTGCGCCCTGCACTGCTGCGCATGATGGGCAGCACCGCACAACCAGCGCCACTGTTGCGCGCCAAGAGCCTTGAGCCCTTGCGCAAAAAAGCAGGTCGCACCGAATACCAACGTGGGTTTGTCAGCAGCGCGCCCGACGGCACGCTACAAGTGCGCACCACTGGCAACCAAGGCTCAGGCGTGCTGAGCTCGATGGTGCAAGGCAATGGCCTCATCGTGCTGCATCACGCGCAAGGCAATGTCGCGGTGGGCGACGAAGTAGATGTGTTGATGTTTGAGGGCGCTATTTAATTACGCACCCACGTCCTCATCTTCATGGCGGATGGTGATGGCGCCCGGCACCTTGTTGCGCGCCAACAAGGTGTACATGGTGGGCACCACAAAGATGGTGAGCAAGGTGCCCAAGCTCATGCCACCCACAATCACCCAACCAATTTGCTTGCGGCTTTCAGCACCTGCGCCACTGGCCAGGGCCAACGGAATTGCACCCAACACCATCGCACCTGTGGTCATCAAAATCGGGCGCAAGCGCAAAGTGGCTGACTGCGTGACAGCGGCGAACAACTCCATGCCTTCTTCACGCAACTGATTGGCAAATTCCACAATCAAAATGCCGTGTTTGGTGATGAGGCCCACCAAGGTGATCAATCCAATTTGGCTGAACACATTGAGCGTGCCGCCACTGAACTGCAGCGCCAACAAAGCGCCCACCATCGACAGCGGCACCGACAGCATGATGACCAGTGGGTCCACAAAGCTTTCAAACTGTGCGGCCAACACCAAGAAGATGAACAGCAAGGCCAGCACAAACACAATCACCAACGAGCCCGATGATTTGACGAACTCACGCGAGGTGCCGTTGAGGTCGGTGGAGTAACCGGGCTTGAGTACTTTTTGCGCCGTGGCATTCATGAAAGTGATCGCCTCACCCAAGGAGTACGTCGGTGCCAAGTTGGCACTGATGGATGCACTGCGGCGCTGGCTGAAGTGGTTCAGCTCACGCGGCACCACCACCTCTTTGATCTTCACCAAAGCGGACAGCGGAATCATGGCCTCGCCTTTGCCGCGAACAAACACGCGTTCGATGTCGTCAGGCGTGTCACGGCCTGTGGGCGCGGTTTGCACAATCACGTCGTATTGGTCGCCCTCGCGCTTGTAACGCGTGACTTGTCGGCCACCCATCATGGTTTCCACCGCGCGGGCAATTTGGTCCACCGGCACGCCCATGTCAGCGGCGCGCTCGCGATCCACTTCCATGCTGATTTCGGGTTTATTCAAACGCAGGTCGGTGTCGACGCTGACGATGCCTGGGTTCTTGGCAATTTCTTCTTGGAAACTGCGCACCACTTGCGCGAGGTTTTGGTAACTGTCCGACGTCAAGATCACGAAGTTCAAAGGACGCTCGCGAAACGGCTGGCCCAGCGAAGGTGGTGTGATGGGGAACGCCGTCACACCAGGCAAACCAGCCACAGCGGGTGTCATGTCGCGTGCAATTTCGAGTGTGGTTTTCTTGCGATCTTCCCAAGGCTTGGCGCGGTAAAACACGTTGCCTTGCGCCACCGTAGGGTTACCCACCACGGTGAAGATGCGGTCGAACTCGGTGTATTTGTCGGCCATTTTTTCAAGGGCCATGGTGTAGCGCGTGGTGTAGTCCATCGTCGCGCCATCGGGTCCGTTGATGACAGTCAAGATCACGCCACGGTCTTCCATGGGGGCCAATTCACTCTTGGTGGTTTTGAGCAAGGTCCAAGTGCCAATGCCGGCCAGCACCATCACGGCCACCACGAACCAACGGCGCGACATGGCGCGTCCAAAAAACACGCCGGGTGACAGCGTCCATTCCAGTAAACGTCCATAAGCGTTGGACATGCGTTGCAGCTGATGCTCCATGGTGCGGTCAAACCAGCTGGGGTTGTGGTTGTGCTTGAGCATGATGGAACACATCATGGGTGTGAGCGTCAAGGCCACAAAGCCAGACACCACCACCGAGCCGGCCAAGGCCAGCGCAAACTCGGTGAACAACTTGCCCGTGCGTCCCGGCGTGAACGCCAATGGCGCGTAAACCGCGGCCAAGGTCATGGTCATGGCCACCACCGCAAAGCCCACTTCTTTGGCGCCTTTGATGGCGGCATGAAACGGGGACATGCCCTCTTCAATGTGCCGATAAATGTTTTCTAGTACCACGATGGCGTCGTCTACCACCAAACCAATCGCCAACACAAGCGCCAGCATGGTGAGTGTGTTCACGGTGAAGCCAAACATGGCCATCAATGCAAACGTGCCGATCAAACACACGGGGATGGTGACCAGCGGAATGATGGACGCACGCAAGGTGCGCAAGAACAGAAAAATCACCAAGGCCACCAGAATGGCAGCTTCCACAATGGTTTGGTACACCGCTTTGATGGAGCGGTCAATGAACACCGAGTTGTCGTTGGCGACTTCAATCGCAACGCCTGGCGGCAAGTTGTCTTGGATCTTCGGGATCATGTTGCGCACGGCGGCACTCAAGTCCAGCGGGTTGGCCGTGGCGTTGCGAATCACGCCTAAGGTGATAGCTTCTTTGCCGTTCAAACGCGTGGCTGTGCGTTCGGCTTGTGGGCCTTGTTCGACACGCGCCACATCGCCAATGCGCACCTGAATGCCATTGACTGACTTGATGACCACCGCATTGAACTCTTGTGGCGTACGTAAATCGGTGGAGGTGCTGACGTTGAATTCGCGCAGCTTACTTTCAATGCGGCCAGCAGGCACTTCCACGTTGGAGCGGCGCAGGGCATCTTCCACATCTTGCGTGGTGAGCTTGTAAGCAGCCAAGCGGTCTGGGTCCAACCAAATGCGCATGGCGTATTTGCGCTCGCCGTACACACGCACATCCGACGCACCCGGCGCGGTTTGCAGCATGGGCTTGGCAATGCGGTTGGCGTAGTCGGTGAGCTGCAACACGTTCAAGGTGTCAGCGCTGAATGACAACCAAATGACGGGGAAGGCATCAGCCTCGACCTTGGCAATCACCGGCTCGTCAATGCCTTGCGGCAGACGTTGGCGCACGCGGCTGACTTTGTCACGCACGTCGGCGGCGGCTGAATCGGCATCACGCGACAACACAAAGTTGATGGTGATTTGACTTTGCTCTTGGCGGCTGATGGAGGTAATGACGTCCACCCCCTCGATACCAGAAAGAGAATCCTCCAACACCTTGGTCACTTGCGACTCCACCACCGCGCTGGACGCGCCGGTGTATTTGGTCTCCACCGTCACCACGGGGTTGTCGATCTTGGGGTACTCGCGCACGTTCAAACGGGTGAACGACACCACCCCCACCAACACGATGAGCAGCGACAGCACGGTGGCGAACACCGGGCGGCGAATGGATATCTCAGGCAATTGCATGTGAGCTCTTTGCGTTCGGATTAGCGGCTGGCGGCTTGAGAGGCGGCACTGGCGGCATCAGCCCCCGATGCACCAGAAGCTGCACCTGATGCAGAGGCAGGCGCTGATGCCGGGTTGGCTGGACCACGACCCAACTCCACCACACGCAAGGGAGAGCCGTCTTTTTGCAAACGCTGCTGACCGGCGACCACGATGGTGTCGCCTTCAGCCAAGCCCTCGGTGATCTCCACTTGGCCACCACGGCGCAGACCCAATTTCACTTCTACGCGCTGAGACACCAGTTTGGTATCGGGCGGCAAAACAGGTGCACTTGCCGCAGCGCTAGCAGCAGGTGCAGGCAACTCAGAAGGAGCCACAGCTTTGATGACAAACTGTTTACCGCCTTGCGGCACGATGGCCTCTTCCGGCACGATCAAGGCGTTGGGCCGCACAGCAAACACAGCTGTCACACGCGCAAACATGCCCGGGCGCAAGGGGCCGTTTTGCTCACCACCGGCATTTATGCGTGTGCGATCAAACGCATTGCTGGGACAACCCAAGCTCTGAGGCGAAGGCAAAGCAACACCACGCATCGCTCCAGAGGCAACCACGGGTGCAGAGGCCGCCGGTTTGGCAGCGACGGCAGGGGTTGAAGCCGAGGCAACGGGCGCGCTGGACGCCTGTGCCGCTGGGCCTTTGCCACCCGCAGCAGCGATGGGCTCACCCGCCGTATTGGCCAACACCGCACGCACGCCGATGGAGCGGCCATTCGCGTCAATCAAAGGGTCCACCGCTTCGACCTTGGCTTTGAACAATCGGCCGCTGAACGCATCGAGTTTGACCTCAATCGTTTGGCCTGGCATCACCTTGGTTTGGTAGCGCTCGGGCAAGCGGTAGTCCACATACAAGCTGCCGATGTTTTCAAGGTTGATCAAATCCGCGCCATCTTTCACGTAGTCACCCACGTTGACGTTGCGAATACCGACCACGCCATTGAACGGCGCAATCAAACGCATGCGATCCAAGCGTGCGCAGGACAAACCCAGTTGCGCTTCTGACACTTGCAAGGCCGCTGCGCTTTCGTCGAGTGAGCGCTGGGCGATGAAGTTTTGCGCCACCAGTTCTTGGTTGCGTTTGTGGTTGGCCTTGGCAATCGACATCTGGGCTAGAGACTGCTGCACCTCCGCGCGTTGCAAGGTGTCATCCATTTGCACCAACACTTGGCCAGCGCGCACACGCGCGCCATCGGCAAAACCCAACGACAACACACGGCCCGCCACTTCGGGGCGCAGCATCACGTTTTGTGATGAACGCAAAGTCCCCACGGCCTCGGCATCGTCACGCAAGGTTTGTTTTTTGACTTGGGTGATTTCAACGCCACTGGGACGCACGCCCGTCGCAGCGCCAGCATCAGACTTGGGCGCTTGCAACCACCAAGCCAAGGTCGAGGCCACCCCAATGCCAACGACTGCCACAACGGAATACATCTTTTTGGAGGCCATGAGTGAGATTCTTTTAAGTCGTATTTAAACCAATCGTGCAATGTACCAGCGACGGGTTTCAAAAATGCCAAATTTACCTAGCCTTCACACAGGCTGTCACCGACCCGACAGGGCCAATTCCACACCTCGGTTAGCCAAACCGTCCGCACGTTCGTTGTCCACATGACCCGCGTGGCCTTTGACCCAGTGCCACACGATGTCGTGGTCACCTTGATGGGTCAAAGCATCGAGTTGTTGCCACAGGTCTGCATTCTTCACGGGTTGCTTGGCTGCGGTGCGCCAGCTACGGGCTTTCCAGCCGTGAATCCACTCGGTGATGCCTTTGCGCACGTATTCGCTGTCCAAATACAAGGCCACAACGCAGGGCCGCTTCAAGGCACGCAGGGCTTCGATAACGGCCATCAACTCCATGCGGTTGTTGGTCGTCTCTAGCTCGCCACCAAACAGTTCTTTTTCTTGACCTGAGGGCGAACGCAACAAGGCGCCCCAGCCCCCAGGGCCAGGGTTGCCCTTGCAGGCCCCATCTGTATATATCTCTACCGTGTTCATGCCATTCCTTTGGAGGCGGTGCTGACCACCGAATGCACCGCCGTGTTGTTTGCCGCACTTGAAGCAGAGGTCACAACGACCGCAGCTCGCGGCACCGCTTTTTTCCATGCGGGTGACATCAGGCGCATGCCCTGCACGCGCTTGACCGCCACCATGCCGTAGACCGAACCCAAGATGGGCCACCAACGTACGCCCGCCTCGTCCATCCAATCCCAGCGATTGAGCCAACGCTCAGTTTTCACCGCCGGGCGGTAGCAACCAAAGCTGGTGGACTCCACCTCAAAACTCAGCAGTTGCAGCCAGTCACGCAAGCGGCGTTGGCCGATGAAATCCCCCACCTGCGAAAAACCACGCTTGCAGCTTTTGCTCAAACCCCACAGGCTATTGGGGTTGAAGCCACAAATCACCACACGCCCCTCGGGCACCAAGACGCGCTCGACCTCGCGCAAGGTGGCATGTGGGTCGTAGCTCAGCTCCAGCGTGTGGGGCAACACCAGCAAGTCCAAGCTGGCACCGGGAAAAGGCAAGGCTTCGTAATTGGTCAGCACCACATCACGCCCCAAAGGCCAAGGCTCTGGGTGTGTGTCACTGGCCAGCCAGCGGTGCGGCATGCGGTTGGCCTGCAGCGCATCGAGCGCGGGAAATCCGAGTTGCAAGGCGTGAAAGCCAAACACATCCGCCACAGCGCGGTCTAAATAGGTTTGTTCCCAAGCGCACAAATACTGCCCAGCGGGAGACGCCAGCCAGTCAGGCAAACTATCGTTTTTTAAAGGTGTGGATGACATGAAGCTGATTGCACTGCCCGCGTTCTCTGACAACTACCTGTGGTTGTGGCAACAAAACCAAATGGCCGTGGTGGTCGACCCCGGTGACGCGGCGCCTGTGTTGCAAGCGCTGGCCCAAGGAGGTCTGAAACTTGCCGCGATTCTAGTCACCCACCACCATGCAGACCATGTGGGCGGCGTGCGCGAATTGCAGCTTGTCACTGGCGCTCAGGTCTTTGGCCCCGCACGCGAAGAGGTGCCCGTGCCTTTCACCCCCGTCATGCACGGTGATGCACTTGAACTGCTGGGCCAAACCGTGCAAGTGCTGGATGTACCGGGCCACACCGCAGGCCATGTGGCTTACTTTTTACCCCAGGCCCCACAAAGCCCTGTGCTGTTTTGTGGAGACACTTTGTTCTCCGGCGGCTGCGGACGTATTTTTGAAGGCACGCCCGCACAAATGCTGGCCTCATTAGACCTTTTAGCTTCACTCCCTGCGTCTACACAGGTGTGCTGCGCCCACGAGTACACTCTCTCTAACTTGCGATTTGCGCTCGCCGTAGAACCTAGCAACACCGACTTGCAAACCTACGCAGCACACTGCCAACAACTCAGGGCTCAAGGTGTTTCCACCCTACCCGCCCAGCTTGGCATGGAATTGCAAATCAACCCGTTTTTACGGGCTCGACACCCCCTTGTGCGACACGCTGTTGCACAGCACGCTGGGCTCTCAGCGCTCGAACAAACCGACGACGTGGCTGTGTTTGCAGCCCTTCGCGAATGGAAGAACGATTTCAAATGAGATTTCTACTCGCCGTATTCAGCCTTAGCCTCGTCTTGCTCACGGGCTGCGCCAGTTTGTCTGAACAAAGCAGCACCAACACCGAAGGACTGAGCCCAATTGCCAAAGGCACAGCCAAACGCGATGGCGTGGCACAACTGAACTTGCCCAACGACCTGTGGGAACGCATCCGGAAGGGCTACCAAATGCCCAACCTCGAAAACGAGTTGGCTAACGACCGAACCCAGTGGTACTCGGCCAAGCCTGACTACTTGCAGCGCATGACCGAGCGCTCGAACAAATACCTGTATCACATCGTTGAAGAGCTCGAAGCGCGCAAGATGCCCACAGAGCTGGCTTTACTGCCCTTCATCGAAAGCGCCTTCAACCCGCAAGCGGTGTCTAGCGCACGTGCCAGCGGCATGTGGCAGTTCATGCCCGCCACAGGCAAAAGCTTTGACCTCAAACAAAATGCCTTCCGCGATGACCGCCGCGATGTGCAAGCCTCCACCCGCGCCGCACTCGACTACCTTGAGCGCCTGCACAAGATGTTTGGCGACTGGCATTTGGCCTTGGCAGCCTACAACTGGGGCGAAGGCAATGTGGGCAAAGCCATTGCG
Source organism: Limnohabitans sp. TEGF004 (assembly GCF_027924965.1). Classification (NCBI taxonomy): domain Bacteria; kingdom Pseudomonadati; phylum Pseudomonadota; class Betaproteobacteria; order Burkholderiales; family Comamonadaceae; genus Limnohabitans; species Limnohabitans sp. TEGF004. The sequence goes on from NZ_AP027056.1 coordinate 1,437,955, forward strand.
CGCAACAAACGTGCGGGCTTGCCCACCGGCTACACCGACTTGAACATGCCGATGGAAACACGCATGTACGTGCCCAAGCTGCAAGCCATGAAAAATATTGTGGGCAACCCGCCCCAGTACGGCGTGGTGCTGCCCAGCATTCCTAACCACCCCTACTTCCAAAGCGTGCCCCTGCGCCGCGACATGGACGTGAGCGTGGCGGCCAAGCTGGCTGACATCTCTGAACAAGACTTCAAGGCCCTGAACCCATCGGCCCACCGCCCTGTGTTGCTGGCTGCAGGCTCGCCCAACATCTTGCTGCCTTGGGACAACGCGGAAGTGTTCCAACGCAACTACGAGGCATCGACCTTGGGCCGTATGGCCACGTGGACTGCGTGGGTAGCGCCCACCACCATGAAAGTGGCGGATGCCGCCAAGCGCGTGAACATGAACGAAGCAGACTTCCGCGCGGTCAACAACATCCCGCCCCGCATGCTGATCAAAGCAGGGTCCGCCCTGTTGGTGCCACGCAGCGCCAACATGCTGGGTGATGTCACAGCACAAGTCGCGGACAACGGTAAGCTTGACTTGTCACCCGAAGCTGTTGCGAAACGCAAAGCTGCGGGCAAAGGTGGCAAGAACGCCAAGGGCTCAAAGCTGGCTTCGGCCAAAGAGAGCAAGAGCTCTGGCAAAAAGCAAGCGTCAGCCAAAGGCGATAAAAAAGGCGACACCAAGGTCGCCAAGAAATAATTTACTTTAAGCGTCGCGCCTGTCCACCAATGCGTGGGCAATGGTGCCCAAGTCCACATACTCCAGCTCGCTGCCCACAGGCACACCACGGGCTAGGCGTGTGACTTGCACACCGCGCTTCTTCAAAGCCTCGCCCAGCACATGGGCTGTGGCCTCGCCCTCGGCAGTGAAATTGGTGGCCAAGATGACCTCTTTCACCACGCCGTCGCTGGCTCGCTCAATCAGCTTTTGCAGCCCAATGTCTTTGGGACCAAAACCATCCAAGGGGCTGATGCGACCCATGAGCACAAAGTACTGGCCCTTATAAGCCGCTGTGCGCTCTACGGCTGATTGGTCTGCGGGGGTTTCGACCACGCACAAGCGGGTGGTGTCGCGCCCGTCGTCCAAGCAGGTATCGCACACAGGTTGGGTGGTGAAGGTATGACAGCTTTCGCAATGCTGCACTTGGCTTGCTGCTTGGTGCAAGGCCTGAGAAATCATCTCGGCCCCCTCCCGGTCGTGTTGCAGCAGGTGGTACGCCATGCGCGAGGCCGATTTCACCCCCACGCCGGGCAAACGACGCAGGGCCTGAATCAGGCCTTCAAGCACGGACGTGTCGCTCATCTTTGGGGCGATCAGAACGGCAGTTTCAGGCCAGGTGGCAAGCCAGCGGTGAGCTTGCTCATCTTGGCTTCGCTGGTCTCAGAGGCTTTGCGCACCGCGTCGTTGAAGGCGGCAGCCACCAAGTCTTCGAGCATGTCTTTGTCGTCAGCCAGCAGGCTTGGGTCGATGGTGATGCGTTTGACATCGTGCTTGCAAGTCATCAAAACCTTGACCAAACCTGAACCAGATTCGCCCGTGACTTCAACGAACGCCAATTCGTCTTGTGCCTTTTTCAGGTTTTCTTGCATGGCCTGGGCTTGCTTCATCAGGCCCGAGAGTTGTCCTTTGTTGAACATGTGTTTCCCTTTTACAAACTAAAAAATAAAGCGGTTGGACTTAAAGTTAAAGCGGCTTGATGCTGCCCGGCACGATTTTGGCGCCGTAGTCTCGCATCAAACTTTGAACATACGGGTCGTTGAGGATGATGGCCTCGGCCCCTGCTTGGCGTTGCGCTGCAGCGGCCGCATTGCGCTTGGCAGGACTGTCTTGCACGCGGCCCACTTCCACTGTCAGGCGCACGGGGTAGCCCGCGGTTTCGAGTGCTTTTTGCAAACGTTCGCGGCTGGTGGTGCTGTTGAGGGACTCGCGCTCGACGCGCAGCATCCAAGTGTCGGTGTCACGTGCCACCAGTTGTGACTGCAAACCCAACTCACGCACCAAGGCGTTGATGGTTTCGGCGGCAGACATGTCCATCACCAACTTGTGCCAAAACTCACCTTCGGGTGTGGCCACGATCTGCGGCACTTCGGTGGTGGGCATTTGCGGTTCAAGCGCAGCGCTGGGCTCGGCTTGTTGGCGCACGGGCATGGCCACCACAGCAGCGTCTGAGTCGTGGTCGTAGCTGGAACTGTCTGAACCGTCGGGGTCGTAGCTGGGGTCGTCTTCCCAAGGAGCCACTTCGCGTGGTTGCATGTCACGCACGGGCAAGGCCTGCACGGGGGCTGCGGGCTGGGGCTCGGGGGGGCCAGGCGCAGGCGCAGGCACTTGCGATGCAGCGGGCTGCATGGACGCAGCTGGGGCAGCAGCCGGTGCTGGTGCCGAAGCGGCACGTTGCGGATTAATTAGAGTTTTTTTTTCAGCCGAAGCAGAAGCAGAGTTTGCAGCTTGTGGCTTGAATGCCAACAATCGCAAGAGCACCATCGTCAGTGCAGCGTATTCGTCAGGGGCCAAACCCAACTCTTGTCGGCCATGCAAACTCAGGCTGTACAGCAGCTGTGTTTCGTCGGGTGGCATCACACCCGCCAAACGCGCCATCTCGGCGGCTTCGGGGTCTGCGGCATCGCCCTCACCCATGTCAGGCACAGCTTGCAACACAGCCATGCGTTGCAAAACCATCGACATGTCTTCTAGCGTGGCTGCGGCGCTCAGGCCATGCACGCGCAAGGCTTCTGAAGTTTCGACCACCGATTTACCGTCGCTATGTGCCAAGGCCTCAATCAAACGGAACACATGCGAGCGGTCGGCGCTGCCCAACATTTGGCGCACCGCTACTTCTTGCAACTGACCGCCACCGTAGGCAATGGCTTGATCCGTCAAACTCAACGCATCGCGCATGGAGCCACGCGCAGCACGGGCCAACAGACGCAAGGCTTGGGGCTCAGATTCAATGTTCTCTTGGCCCAACACATGGCCCAAGTGCTCCAGCACAGTCTCGGGAGCCATAGGGCGCAGGTTGAATTGCAAGCAGCGCGACAACACGGTGACTGGCACTTTTTGCGGGTCGGTTGTGGCGAGCACGAATTTCAAATATTCAGGCGGCTCTTCAAGCGTCTTCAACATCGCGTTAAACGCGGTGTTGGTGAGCATGTGCACCTCGTCAATCATGAAGACTTTGAAGCGGCCTTGCACAGGCTTGTAAACGGCTTGCTCCAGCAAGCTTTGCACTTCGTCCACGCCACGGTTGGAAGCCGCGTCCAACTCGGTGTAATCAACAAAGCGGCCAGCATCAATGTCGGTACAGGCTTGGCACACACCGCAGGGGTTGGCGGTGATACCACCTGTGCCGTCTAAGCCTTGGCAATTGAGCGATTTGGCCAACACGCGCGACACGGTGGTTTTACCCACACCGCGTGTGCCGGTGAACAAATACGCGTGATGCAAACGCTGGGTGGTCAGCGCATTGGTGAGCGCCTGCACGACGTGCTCTTGCCCCACCATCTCCGTGAAGGTTTTGGGGCGATATTTGCGGGCGAGCACGAGGTAAGACATAAGCCAAGCATTCTATGTGACCTACAATAGACCTCGACGGGCCTCCTCACATGGTGAAGCGGCCAACTGGGTCAGGCGGGGAACCGAGCAGCCCTAACTGTGGAGCCAGTGCTGAGGGTCGGGCCCGTCACCTTCATCTTTTTTTCTTTACCCGCTAAAGAAATCCTCAACTCCTGCCGATACAGGTGTGATGGCCGAAGAAACCTCAGAAGCAACACCCGACGCAACCTCAAGCACGCCCGAAGTGCCCGAGGCCGTTGTCGCGCCTGTTGAAGCTGTGCCCGCACCCGCATCCGAACCCACACCGCCACCTGCTGCCACCCAAGCACCAGAGACCGCAGCGCCTGCGGCCGCCCCACCCTCTGAACCAGAAACACCCAAAGAACCCGATGCGCTTCAGCCTTTCATCGACAAAGCACACGCCACCGTGCAAGATGAAGTGGATGCCAAAGAGCTGAACAAGTTTTTGCGCGCGCACATCAGGACATTCCGTGAAGAGTGGGAATCTTGGTCAGACAGTGCCAAAGACACTTACACCCACATGATGACGGCGCAGTTGCTGCAACGCAAAGCAGCGGCCATTCAAATTGGTTTGGGAAACGTGTTCAAGCTGCCCGATCCTTCTGCACAGACTGAGCTGATGCAGTCGATTCAGCACTCACAGGTCAAAGCTACCAAGCGCTACCCCGCGATTGATCTTCCGCCCAAACTGCGCGGCATTACTTTTTAAGCGTTTTCGCTGAGAGGTACTCGGCCAAGCTGGCGTTGCCAAGACGCACACCACTGCTGCCACTGTCTTGCGCCACAGCACCGCGTATTTGCTTGATCAGCAAGCCCTTCACATCGCCCTGCATGGCTTGTGTGCGCAGCTCGACATAGCGCACCTGCGCTTTGGCTTGGTCCATCTTCGATTCGGACATGGCTTGCAGCCACAGCCCATCGTCACGTTTGCCCGCTTCGAGCTCGCGCAAGACCAAGGCGCGAACCATGTTGGAAGATGACTGAGACATATAGAGGCTCCGAAAAAACAAAGAGTGCGTTAATTCTGCCAGTTCAAGTAGTAAATTCGACAAATCAACACTCACCATGACACCTATGCCTGAACTGTTTGGCTCTGATGCCTACGCCCCCAAAGAGATTGCTCTCAAAGTTGAAACCGTGGGCGTGGCCAAGGCGCACATGGCCACCCCGCCCTTGGTCATGCTGGGTTTGTTGGCCGGCGCCTTCATTGGTTTGGGCGGCTTGTTTTTTGTCATCGTCAAATCAGATGCCAGCCTGAGCTTTGCCGTGAGTCAGCTCTTGGGTGGGTTTGTGTTTTGCCTCGGCCTCATCTTGGTGGTGATTGCCGGAGCTGAGCTGTTCACAGGCAACAACCTGCTGGCCATGGCTTGGGCGGATGGGCAAATCACCACCCGCGAAGTGCTGCGCAACTGGCTGTGGGTATGCGCCGCCAACTTTGTGGGCACCACGGGCCTAGCCCTGCTGGTGTACCTGAGCGGCCACACACATGCGAATGGCGGCGCGATCGGTGCCACGGTGCTGAAGATTGCCCTAACCAAACAAAACTTGGTTTGGCACGAAGCCTTCTTCCGTGGCGTGCTGTGCAATGTGCTGGTGTGCATCGCGGTATGGATGGCCATTGCCGGTCGCAGCGTGATGGACAAGGTGATTGCCATCGTCTTCCCCATCACCGCTTTTGTGGCGGCGGGGTTTGAGCACAGCATTGCCAATATGTATTTCATGCAGCTCGCGCTGATCATTCAATACTTTGAGCCAGTTGCTGCAGCCAACGCCCTTGGCGTGGCGGGCAATGCGCTGAGCATGGCAGGCATGCTGGGCAACTTGGTGCCCGTCATTTTGGGCAACCTCGTGGGAGGCAGCGTGTTTGTGGGCTTGGTCTACCACCTCATCTACCGCGTGGCAGCGGCCGCGCAGCCAACCACACCGCAACTGATCGAGAAGAATTAATCGTTGGTGGCGGCGTTCATCGCCTCCACCATGCCTTGCAGCAAGGTTTCCGCTTCATGCGCACCCGACAAGCCCACTTGACGGTTGAAGATGAAAAACGGCACACCGGTGATGCCCATTTCACGCGCCGCCTTGTCGCTGTCAATGGTTTGGCTGTGCAAGGCAGAGTTTTGCAAATGCGCTTCAGCCACCGCGCGGTCCATGCCTGCGGATTCGGCAATGTCCATCAGCACGGCGGCCTCGGTCAAGTCTTTGCCTTCTAAGAAATAGGCCTTGAAGAAGGCTTCCACCATCGCATCTTGTTGCAGGCCAGGCTCTGACACCGCAATGAGGCTATGCGCCACCACAGTGTTGGGTTGGCGGCTGATTTTGTCGAACGCAAACGCAATGCCCACCTCTTTGCCCACGGCGGCCACGCGGTCGTAAATGGCGGTGGCTTCGTCACCAAATTTGTTGCTCACATAGTCCACACGGGCGATGCCTTCGGGCGCCATGTCGGGGTTGAGCTGAAAGGTGTGCCAGCGCACCTCTGGGTCCACCTCTGGGTGCTGAACTGCCAAAAGTGCCAAAGCACGTTCTAAGCGACGTTTGCCCACATAGCACCAGGGGCACACAACATCGGAGACAACATCAATGGTGAGAGTTTTCATGGGGGTACTTGGTTTCTGCCACAATGCCCCAACTGTAGCTCTATCGCCAATTGAAAGAGGAAATAAAACCATGGCCAGCGATTTGATCAAACACATCACCGACTCCAGCTTTGAAGCAGACGTTCTGCAAGCTGACAAGCCCGTCTTGGTGGACTATTGGGCAGAATGGTGCGGTCCTTGCAAAATGATTGCCCCCATCTTGGACGAAGTGGCTGTTGCCTATGAGGGCAAGCTGCAAATCGCCAAGATGAACGTGGACGAAAACCGCGACATCCCAGGCAAATTGGGCATCCGTGGCATTCCTACCCTGATGGTGTTCAAAGGCGGCCAATTGGCGGCCACCAAAGTGGGCGCCATGAGCAAAGCCCAGTTGACCGACTTCATCAACCAGCAATTGGCTTAATTCACCGCCAAACGCCTAGTTCTAGAAAGCCCGCAGATTGTTCAGTCTGCGGGCTTTTTTCCTGCCATAATCCATTTCGAATTCACCTTGCAGCCCATGAGGCTACTCGGCTCCCCATCAGGGCTTGAATTCCGGTCCAGAGGTATTTCTCTCCTCGCTCCGACCTCCCCACCCCAATTTTTTAACGAACTCCCTACTGGAGTCCCAAGATGCATCTGAACGAACTCAAGGCACTGCACGTGTCTGAAGTGCTGAAACAAGCCGAAGAACTCGAAATCGAAAACACGGGCCGCATGCGCAAGCAAGAGCTGATGTTTGCCATCATCAAAAAGCGCGCCCGCGCTGGCGAACAAGTATTTGCCGATGGTGTGCTCGAGATCTTGCCCGACGGGTTTGGCTTCTTGCGTAGTCCCGACACCAGCTACACCGCTAGCACCGACGACATCTACATCAGCCCCAGCCAAGTGCGCCGCTTCAACCTGCACACCGGCGACATGATCGAAGGCGAAGTGCGCATCCCAAAAGACGGCGAGCGCTACTTTGCACTGACCAAGCTCGACAAAGTCAACGACGATCTGCCTGAGAACAACAAACACAAGGTCATGTTCGAAAACTTGACCCCACTGTTTCCACGCGAACAGATGAAGCTTGAGCGCGACATCAAGGGTGAAGAAAACATCACCGGCCGCATCATCGACATCATTGCGCCCATCGGCAAAGGCCAACGCGCCTTGGTCGTCGCCCCGCCCAAGAGCGGTAAGACCGTGATGATGCAGCACATCGCCCACGCGATTGCCGCCAACTACCCCGATGCCCACATGATGGTGTTGCTGGTGGACGAGCGCCCAGAAGAGGTGACTGAAATGCAGCGCTCGGTCAAAGCAGAAGTGATTGCGTCAACGTTTGACGAACCAGCCGCTCGCCACGTACACGTGGCCGAAATGGTGATCGAACGCGCCAAGCGTTTGGTGGAACTGAAAAAAGATGTGGTCATCTTGCTCGACTCCATCACCCGCCTCGCCCGCGCTTACAACAACGTGGTGCCTTCATCGGGCAAAGTGTTGTCAGGTGGTGTAGATTCCAACGCCTTGCAACGCCCCAAGCGCTTCTTTGGTGCAGCCCGCAAAGTGGAAGAAGGTGGCTCGCTCACCATCATCGCCACTGCGTTGGTGGACACCGGTAGCCGCATGGACGAAGTGATTTTTGAAGAATTCAAAGGCACGGGTAACTGCGAAATTCACCTTGACCGCCGCTTGTACGAAAAGCGCGTTTTCCCAGCCATTCAACTCAACCGCAGCGGTACCCGCCGCGAAGAGCTGTTGCTGCCACCCGAGATCTTGTCCAAGACCCGCATCCTGCGCCAGTTCATGTACAACATGGACGAAATCGAATCCATGGAAATGGTTTTGAAGAGCATGAAGGCGACCAAGTCGAACGTCGAGTTCTTCGACATGATGCGTCGCGGCGGTTAATCCGCTTTCGCTACCGCACGATGCCAAAAGGCGTCAGCATCCGCTGACGCCTTTTTAGTTGGCTGGCTACCGATTAATTCGGCACCAAAAACTCCCGACTGATGCTCGCGCCAATTTCATTCACGCGATCCAAGAACTGGGTGAGATAAGCGTGCAAACCATTCGCCAGAATTTCTTCAATGCGGCTGAACTCCATCTCAGCGCACAGCTTGCCCGCACGGCGATAGCTTTCTAGCGAGCGGTCGTCCGACACCATCGAGATGTTGTTCACCACTTCGTTCAAGCACGCATGTAACGAGCGTGGCATGTCAGCACGAAGAATCAGCAACTCGGCCACGCGCTCGGGGTGAATCACATCGCGGTAGACCTTGCGGTAAATCTCAAAGCCAGACACGCTGCGCAAAATCGCGCTCCAGTGGTAGAAGTCGTGTTGCTGCGTTTTTTCGCTGCCATCGGCAAACAAGTCGCCATGCACGGCGTGGAACTTCACATCCACCAAACGTGCGGTGTTGTCGGCGCGCTCAAGGAAGGTGCCCAAGCGCATGAAGTGCAAGGCTTCGTCCATCAGCATGGTGCCCACGGTCACGCCGCGTGAGAGGTGCGAGCGGAACTTGACCCATTCAAAAAACTCACCCGGGTCGCTCTCGAGCAAACCACTCTTCAAGATACGGTTGAGTTCCAACCACGTTTGGTTTTGCGTTTCCCACACTTCGGTGGTGAGGCTTCCGCGCACAGCGCGTGCATTTTCACGCGCAGCACGCAAGCACGAGATGATGGAAGACGGGTTGTTCTCGTCCTTCACCATGAACTCCATCACGCGTTGTGGCGTGATGTCGCCATGACGGGCTTGGTAAGCAGGCAACAACTCACTGATGGACAGCAAGCCTTCCCAGCCCAACAGCGCCACTTCGGCGGACTGAGGCAGCAAAGAGGTTTGGTAGTTCACGTCCAGCAGGCGTGCGGTGTTCTCGGCCCGCTCGGTATAGCGGGACATCCAAAACAGGTGGTCAGCGGTACGGCTCAGCATTGTTAAACCTCAAGAATCCATGTGTCTTTGGTGCCGCCGCCTTGGGACGAGTTCACCACCAGTGAGCCTTCTTTCAGCGCCACGCGGGTCAAGCCGCCGGGCACCATTTGCACGGTCTTGCCGCTCAACACGAAGGGGCGCAAATCGATGTGACGCGGCGCGATGCCACTCTCCACATAGGTGGGGCAGCTCGACAAACTCAGCGTGGGTTGCGAGATGTAGCCATCGGGTTTGGCCAGCAACACTTGGCGGAATTCTTCAATCTCAGCCTTGGTGGCGGCTGGCCCCACCAACATGCCATAGCCGCCAGCGCCGTGCACTTCCTTCACCACCAGCTCGCTCAAATGCGCCAGTGTGTAGTCGAGGTCTTCTTTCTTGCGGCATTGGAACGTGGGCACGTTGTTGAGGATGGGCTTCTCGCCCAAATAGAACTCAATCATTTGCGGCACATAGGGGTAGATGGATTTGTCATCGGCAATGCCGGTGCCCACCGCGTTGCAAATGTTCACATGGCCTGCTTTGTAAACATCCATCAAACCGGCACAACCCAATGTCGATGTTGAGCGGAACACGCTGGGGTCTAAAAAATCATCGTCCACACGGCGGTAAATGACATCCACTCGCTTAGGGCCTCGTGTGGTGCGCATGTAAACAAAGTTGTCTTTCACAAACAGGTCTTGGCCTTCGACCAACTCCACACCCATTTGTTGCGCCAAGAAGGCGTGCTCGAAGTAGGCGCTGTTGTACATGCCGGGCGTCAGCACCACCACGGTGGGATCGTCGGTGGTGGATGGGCTGCTGGCACGCAAAGTCTCTAGCAACAAGTCTGGGTAATGCGCCACAGGGGCCACGCGGTGTTGGCTGAACAACTCGGGGAAGAGTCGCATCATCATCTTGCGGTCTTCTAGCATGTAGCTCACACCGCTGGGCACGCGCAAGTTGTCTTCAAGCACGTAGTACTCGCCATTGCCTTGGGCATCGGGCGCACGCACGATGTCGATGCCGCTGATTTGTGAATACACCTTGTGCGGCACATCGACCCAACGCATCTCGGGGCGGTACTGCGCGTTGTTCAAAATTTGTTCGCTGGGGATGATGCTGGCTTTGAGAATGCCTTGCTCGTGATACACGTCGTGAATGAACATGTTGAGCGCGTTCACACGTTGCACCAAGCCCTTTTGCATGCTCGTCCACTCGTGGGCGGGGATGATGCGAGGGATCAAATCAAACGGGATGAGTCGCTCAGTACCTGCGCCGTCTTCGTCTTTGTCGCCGTACACCGCAAAGGTGATGCCGACGCGACGGAAAATCATCTCGGCTTCTTCGCGCCTGTCACGCATGGTCTGTGGATCTTGGCGCTTGAGCCAGTCCAAGTAGTTCCTGTAGTGGGGGCGCACCGCGCTGTCCACAAACGGCAGCTGGGCATACATTTCATCAAACTTGTGCATCGTGGGAACTCCTAGCACCTCTTACGCAAGTTGGATGCCAGCTCTCAGAATACGTGTTGCCAATAGCGTTGTCTTTGATTTCGCTCACATTGCACCAACTTGGGTTGCTCACTGTGCCATGTCGACGCACCACAACGGGGTGTCTGCACCACAAGCACCCCTAAATCGCTGTAACGCCTCAACACATCAGGTCTTGGATGACCAAAGCGATTGCGATAGCCCGCTTGCACGATGGCCACGCTGGGCTGCACTGCATCCAGAAAAGCTTGCGTAGACGAAGTGGCGCTGCCGTGATGCGGCACCAGCAGCCAATCAGCTTGCAGGGCTTGACCGCTTTGCAGCAGGTCTTGCTCTTGCGCGGCTTCGATGTCGCCAGCGAGTAATGCAGATGTGTTGTGCGCGCTCACGCGCAGCACACAACTCAGCGCATTCGGTTTGAGCTTGCGCTCGTAGTCAGCAGCGCTCGGGTGCAACATCTCAAACCGCACACCATCCCAGACCCACGACTGCCCGCGTTCGCAGCGCTGCATCACACCCAACTGTTGCAGCGGATGCTCAGGCGCAATCGACGTCAACACATCCGCTTGCGGCTGCATGGCCATCACCGCAGGTGCGCCGCCGCTGTGGTCGCTGTCTTGATGGCTGATGACGATGCGGTCTAGCCGCTCACCCCATGCACGCAGCAGCGGCACGAGCACGCGCTGACCTGCATCGGTCTCGGCCGAGTAGCGCGGGCCTGTGTCGTACAGCAAGCTGTGTGTGGCCGTTCGCACCAACACGGCATGGCCCTGGCCCATGTCGGCCGCCACCAGTTCAAACGTGCCGTGTGCTGGGCGCGGTGTTTGCCAGCTGAGCACGGGCAACACCAAGGCCACGCCAAAGCACCGCAACCACATGGGCAAGCGCATGGCCCACGTACCCATGCCGACCAGCGCAGCTGCCCCAGCCCACAAAGGTGCAGCAGGTGCCGACCATTGCGCCCACGACACACCCGCGCACGCTTTGAGCAGCCACACCAACCACTGCAAAGCCTCAGCCGCCACGCTCCAAGCGAATGGCAACACCAGCCCCAGCAAACACAGCGGTGTGACCACCAAGGTCACCCACGGCACAGCTAACAAGTTGGCGAACAAACCCACGACGGACACTTGGTGAAACAGCAGCAAAGTCAGCGGAGCCAAACACACACTCATCAGCCACTGCTCGCGCCACATACGCTGCGCTGAAGCCCATGCATTTGCAAGCAAGCGCCCTCGCCTATTTGGCTGACTGTTTTGCTCTGTCGACTCGTCAAAAACATTCAGCGCATCAGAGTGCGCCGACGTCTCCACAGGCGCATGCGAGCCCGAGGCAAACAACACACCCACCGCTACAAAGCTGAGCCAAAACCCTGCTTGCATCAGCGCCCACGGGTCTAGCGCCAGCACCACCGCGCACACGGTCAGCCACACCTGCATCAAGGGCCAACGCAAACCATACACGCGCAGCAGCGTGACCACACCCAGCATCCATACCGTGCGCTGCGCGGGCACACCCCAGCCGGTGAACACCGCATACGCCAGCGCCACCATTGCGGCACACGCACTGGCGGCGATAGGTGCAGGTAGCCACAAGCTCCAAGGCTTGCGAGGCGACCACACATCACTGCGGCGCCAGAACCACCCCACGCACAACGCCGCCAGCCACGCAAGGCCCGTGATGTGCAAACCCGAAATCGCCATCAGGTGCGCCACACCCGTAGCACGAAACACATCCCAATCCGCACGCTCAATCGCCGCTTGGTCGCCCACCAACAAGGCAGCCACAATGCCGGCCATAGATCGGTCTGCCACCCGCGCATCAATGGCGCTGCGCACGCGCTGACGCATCCGCTCCACGGGATGCGCCCATGTGCTGCCTAACCACAGCGGGGGCGCGTCTTTGGCCCCGTTGCGCACATAGCCCGTGGCTTGCAGGCCCTGCTCCCACAGCCACAGCTCGTAATCAAAACCATGTGGGTTGATGTGGCCGTGTGGGGCTTTGAGGCGCACCGCCAATTGCCAACGGTCTCCGGGGCGCAAGTCTGCGGGAGGCGCTTGCACATTGTCATCGCTGCCATTCAATCGGTTGCCATACCAACCCAGCAGCAACTGCGGCGGCAGCTGCACCCGTGCGCCATCGCTGTCGCGAGCCGACTCCACTTCAAAGCGAAAGCGCGCACTGTCCTCGGTGCGCTGCGGCAAGTTGGCCACGATGCCCACCACTTGCAAAGTGCGTCCTTCGATCGCGGGGTTCAAAGTGCTTTGCACATAGTGGCTGGCGCGTGCGCCTGCTTGGGCGAATGCCATCACAGCCGATAACGCAGCCAGCAGTGCAAACCCAACAACAGCTTGCACCCCTGCGCCAGCCGACGCACGCGAGAGCAAAACTGAGGCACTGCGAACCCATGCAAAACGCGAAGCATCGATGCGCGTTGCGATATATGCCGACATCAGCGCAGCCGCAGCTAAGCCCCAATACACCTCACCCGCCCACAGCTGCCCCTGCTGCAACTGCAAAGCCGTGCCCGCAATCCAGCCCAAGGCCAAAGGTGTGATGACAGAAAACATGGCCGCATGTTCGACCTAACTTTGCGGCACGTGGGCGATGCCCACTCACAAGTTAAAAAGCCCCAACCATTCGGCAGGGGCTTCGCATCCAAGGGGTTGTCGGCTGGGGCTTAGCCCGAAGCAGCTTTAGAACCGCCGCACACTTCTTTCTTCAAAGCGGCGAGGTAAGTGTTGGGGCGAATCGGGTATTCGCGTGGACGCCATTCGTGCACATCGTCCGAGGCCACTTCCTTGCCCTTGCCCATTTGCTTGTCAAAGTAGCTCACAGACAGGCGCACCACCGTGTCGTTCTTGCAATACATGCGCACGCGCAACATCATCGACTTGTAGCTTTCGCCCGTGGGAGTTTTTTCAGCCTTGGGCAAATCGGTCAACACCCAAGCAAAACGCGACACGTGCACGGGCATGACAGCTTCTTTGTCAAAGTAGTACGTGGCTTCGTCTTCCTTCACCAACTCGCTCCATTCGGCAGACGCAGGCGCAGCCCAAGCCAGCAAGCTGGTAAGCACGAAAGCAACAACAGAAAGGTGGCGTGAGCGCATGATGTGTATCAAAGATAAAACTGACTTGCCTAGGGTATCGGCGGGGCTACAGAAAACTTGAGCAAAAAAGCGCACTGCTTTGGCGCGCAAGCCAGACTGCACTATGAAACATGCCTAGAGGCTTGGGGAAATGCCACACATCATTTACGAACATCACTTCGCAATAGCTGATTCATCTGCGCGGTGCTGTCTTTTTGCACTTGGTTTTGAAGTTTGATCGCTGGCTCAGTTGATGGAGCGACTACCACAGGCGGATTACCACACTGCAACAATTCGGGACGCACTTGTTCAGGTGTTGCATGGTTACGATTTGTCCACGCATATTCATCTGATGGCCCAGGAGATCTCAGTCCGCACGCTGCAACCGAACTGGCTACAACCAGTGTCAAATAAAAGGGCTTCATACTCATTGACCGTAGTAGTTGTTACGTGCGCGAATAGGAGCGTTTTGACATGCGGGCAACTCTGCTCGGTAACTTGGATCTGAGCAAGGGCCTCCCCATCCTGATTTGAAATAAAACCCCTTTTGGAACATGCATTCAACGACTCGCGTTCTTGCGTTATCTAATGATTCCCCTTCTTGTCGTTTTATGGGTTGGAGATCACCACATTCATTCAACGCCTGACGCACTTGGGCAACAGCTGGACGATTTTTACTAGTCATTGCTTCCTCATCCGAGGGTGGTGGCCTAAACCCATGAGGCGTACAAGCGCTAGCCATACTGGCGGCGGCCAGCATCAAACAGAGCAATTTCATTTCATTGCTCCTGTTTGAAGTTCTTCAAAGTTTCGAGTTTGTCATTTGACTGCTGCGATGGTGTCATGGGTGTTGCGATTGCGGGCGACGACTGCAACAACTGATTCATCAGCTCATTACTGCTCTGTTGAACTTGCGGTGCAAGTTTGTCAACCTGTTGGTATTGCGGAATCATGACAGGCGCTTTGTAGTCTGGGTTGGTTATCTTGGGTGAATTACTCTCAGGAATATTGCTCCACTGTGATTGGCACTCTTTGCCCGCCGTCCCATAACAGTTATGCGGACTAACCGTCCCAAACAATGTGTTGAGTAAATTTGCAATAGGCCCGCGCTCTTCATCGGGCTTCGCTGTCACAACGCTCTTGGTTCCATCTGCGCTCACACTCGCGTAGGCATCATTTGTTTGATTTCCACCCACGATCACTGGCGTTTTTCCAATTAGGTCGCGCGGATGAACCACCGAATTGATCTGCGCATTTTCATTGCCTGTAACTTGCTGCAACGTCTGGTTGCCCGTTTCGTTGTTTTGCGCACCGCCGTAGTTGTTCAGCTCAATCTTGGGCTGGATGGTGTTGGCGGCCGCATCCTTCATACCGCCTTGGTTATTGATGGACTGCAAAGCATTGTCTGTGGTCAATGTCCCTCTGCTATGGCTGTCAATCACTATGGCATTACCTTGCTGCGCGGTTTGTTGCACGATCTTGGCGGTTTGCTCTTCTGCGTTGGTCAACCCGACGTAGGGCGTTGCGCCGCTTTTTTGCACGCCCGCAATGATGAGCTCAGACAAGGCATTATTCGCTACAGGTGCAAAGATGATGTATTGGTTCTCTGGCTTGTTGCTGTAGTTTTTGCTGCCGTCTTCGTTCATGGTGCCGCCGTTTTGTTGCGCGTATTTCACAGCGCCGTCTAGGTCGTTATAAATGCCGTTGTTGCTGATGTGAACTTTGCCGTCTTGTGGCGAAGTTTTAAGCGCCATAGCTTCTTGCTCTGTCAGCGCAACGGCACAACTCTTGTCGCTGCACCCAGGGGGCACTCTGTACATTTGTGCCCCCGCTTTGTACATGGTTCGGTAGGCTTCGTCGGTGAATGCCGTTGCCGCATTAAACGCCAACATATTGCTAGCCTGATGATCCTGCGCCGACTTCTGCAAGCTCGCAACATCTGCCTTGGCTAAGGTTCTGTTGGTGTTGCTCGTGTATGTGTTCACCACCTTGCCATTGCTATCTGTCAGTTGCTCTTTACTGGTGTCGGTGGTTTTGCCACCAACGGCGATGCTGCCTGAGCTGATCGCGCTGGCCGTGGTGCTTGCATCACTTTGGTTGGCACTGCCGTTGTTCAAAGCATTGCCCGCTATGGCTTTGCCCATCGCGTATTTGCCGTCCATCATGTTGGTGCCCAGGCTCACACCGCTGCTGCTGGCACTGGCGCTCATGCTGTTGTTGATGTCGCTGTTGGCTCGGGCCTGCCCTCGGCTGGCGGTCAACATCATTTACGCCCGCCTGTGCCCTGCAACAGTTGATTCATTTGCGCGTTACTGTCTTTTTGAACTTGGTTTTGAAGTTTTATTGCAGGGTCTATCGAGGGTGCAATGGATATAGATTTAGGGTTTGGGTTTTTCTGCGTATTCGGCTCAACTTTAGATGGGTCGTAATCTGGCTGACAGATTTCGGCCCTAGGAACGAGTTGACAGAAGGGGCTATTAAGACGATTGGCAACGCTGCGTACTGGGATCACGGCATCAGGACTACATGCAGGAAGGTCTTTCCAGCGGGTACAACTGTCTCTTACATAAGGAATCCCCGCATTCCGCATGCATCGCTGGACTAGGATGATCTCGTTTAGCCCCTGCTGTGGCAAAAGGAACCCCTTCCCATCTGGTGCGCTAAATTCAACAGAGTCTCCAGGCACGTTGGAGCCACATTCCAACAGGGCCGCTCGGATGTCAGCTTCCCTTCCACCATCTCCAGAAAATCCGATCCACCATGCTGGAGGAGGTCTATTAATATTCGAAATACACCCGCTCAAGCCAAAAAACACTAAAAAAACAACCAGACGACTCATGGCTTTTTACCGCCTGTGTTGGTCGGTAAAACAGGTACCAAGGGTGGGGCCACATTGTCTTTACCGAAGCGATCCGTGCACTCCGCTTTACCTGCCCCATAACAGTTATGCACCGTTGCAGCACCCCCCATCGTCCTAATCACCTCTTCAAGAGCGCTGCTGCCTGGAGGAATCGTGCCGCCTGTACCTGCATTGCCGCCAAGGATTCGACCAATAAAGTCATAGTTGTTGGTCGATTGTTTGACTTCCCCAGTACCGTTAGTAATTTGATTAACTGTATTCGCCGCATCCTGTGCGTTGTAGGCCGAGCCAAACAAGTTCACATTCGTTTTTCCACCTGCGCCCCCCTGCTGTTGCACGGCTGTCAATGCGTTGCCCACAGTCATGCCGCCTCGGCTATGACCATCCAATGTAATGTCACCGCCAGTTTGTTTTATTAAATCTACGTTCTGTTGTGTCGCGTTGGTCAGGCCTGTTGTACCGTTTTCTAAAAACTTCTGATAACCCGCTACGAGCAACTCAGCCACCAAAGTGTTTGCCTGCGGGAAGTGCACCAAGTAATCCGCCGCGCCAGAACTGTTCTGCTCTGCTAGGTCTTGTGCAGGCTTAGGGTCGTTCGGTCCGCCGTTAAAAATGCCGTTGTTGGCAATGCGCGAGCCTGGCTCTATCTTGGCCTTCTCCTCTGGGGTCATTTCTTGCCATTGGACAGTGGTGTTGCCTTTGTCATCAGTCACAGGTACTTTTTTGTACATCTTGGCTTGATCCAAAAAAGACGCTTTGAACGCCTGATCAGTAAATGCAACAGCCGCCTGAAGTACCAGCATATTCCCCGCCTGCTGATCCTGCGCCGACTTCTGCAAGCTCGCAACATCTGCCTTGGCTAAGGTTCTGTTGGTGTTGCTCGTGTCTGTACTCACCGCCTTGCCATTGCTATCTGTCAGTTGCTCTTTACTGGTGTCCGTGGTCTTGTTTCCTACTGTCACCTTTGCCCCACTGATCGCGCTGGTCGTGGTGCTTGCATCACTTTGGTTGGCACTGCCGTTGTTCAATGCATTGCCAGCTATGGCTTTGGCCATCGCGTATTTGCCATCCATCATGTTCGTGCCCACGCTCACGCCACTGCTGCTGGCACTGGCGCTCATGCTGTTGCTGATGTCGCTTGTTGTCAGCGTGTTGGTGGTAAGGCTGTTTTTACTGGCGTCACTGCTGCCTGTAACTGTTGCACCTTTTAGGTCGGTGTTGCCTTGCACGTTGATGGTGAATCCACCATCACCCGCCTTAATACCGCTTTGCTCATTCGCGCTTGCGTAGTTGCTGTTGCTGTTTTGTTTGCTCTGGCTGAAGCTCGCACTGCCGCCCGTACCCACGATGGGGATGCTCAGCGCTATGCCTGTGGATTTTTGACTGGCTTGGCTGGTCGCTGTGTCCTGCAAGCTTTCTAGGTTGAGATTACCGCCCACTTCTGCCTTGACTTGGTTTGCCTTGACGTTACCGCCTTTGAGGTTGGTGTCTGCACCGCTGGTGATGTTGACCGTGTTGCCTGCACTCACATGACTGTTGTTGTACGTGGTGCTGTCGCTGTTGGCTTGGCCTTTGCCACGACTGGCAGCAATGTCTAGGCTTAGGCCTGCGCCGCCTGGACCAATGCCTACACTCACGCCCACGCTGGTGCTGCTGCTTTTGTTGCTGTTGCGGTTGCTCTCGGTGTCTGCGCTGGCGAGGATGTTGACGTCTTGGGTGGCGCTTAAGTTCACATCCTTGGCTGCAGACACATTGCTGCCTTGGATGGTCAAGTTGCCTTCGTCTGCTCCTTGGCCTGTGGCTTTGATGTTTACATTGCCACCGGCTTTGACGGTAGAGCCTGCGCCTGTATCGCTGGTGGTGGTGCTGTTGCTTTGGCTGCTAGAGCTGCCAATGCTTACGCTGACTTTGATGCCACTGGCTGCGGCTGCACCGGGTTGAGTTTTGCCATCCTCCCCAGGTTTGCCCATCACCCCATTTTTGTCATACGCGTCCTGCGTGACTTTACCTTGTTCGTAGGCGTCAGAGCCTTTGCCGAACGCGATGAGCGCATTAAGATTTCGGTTGCGATTGCTACTGCTGTCTTTGGCAGCTTGCACGGCTTGCGTGGTGGCTTGGACGCTGTCAATGATGCCGCCTTTTAAACCAACGGAAATGCTGGTTTGTTCAAACTTTTGCTCCGTGCTTTGTTTGCTTGTTTCGCGCGCTTCTTGAATATCTACAGTCTTGGCGGTGATGTTGATATCTCCCGTTGGTGTGAGCACATCGCTGCCCACTTGCTTGTACTGATCGCCTGCGGTGATGTTGAGGTTGCCGCCTACGCTGCCCACGGTGCTGGCCGCTACGGTGGTGCTGGTGCTTTGGCTGTCATCACTTTGTTTGGTTTTGCTGTAGCTCACTCCGATTGGATTAGTCCCAATACTCGAAATACTGAAGCCAGACTTGGTTTCTTGGCTGTAGTTGCTTTGCTGACTGGTGTTCTGCGCTGCTTCAATGTTGACATTGCCACCTGCTGTGAGCGTGGTTCCGCTATCACTCACCACATTAGAGCCTTTGACATTGATGTCCTTGGTCTTGGCCGCTATGTCTACCGTGCCACCACCAAAATTACTACCAACTGCTGAGCTGGTGTTGCTGACATTACGTGTCACCAAGGTTGACCCGCCCAAGAAACCACCGCCGCTCGATGTTTTATGCGCTTCGTCTAAGTTGGTGGTGTTCTCTCCGGCCAAGATGTTGACGCTGCCTGCAGCTTGTACGCCCAGTGCTTTGGTGGCCTGAACGTTGGCGGCTGAAGCTGTGAGGTCATTGCCTGCTTTGAGGTTGACATTGCCACCACCATTGATGGTGCTGCCCACGGTTTGCGTATTGCCGTAGTTCAAGTGGTTGTCCGCATCCCAAGTGATGTTGTTTTGTTCGCCAGTTTGGACAGACGCAAGGGTGAAGTTGTTGTCCGCGCTCAGACTGGTTGCACCGCTGCCTACATTTGCTACTACGCCTGCCACGATATTCAAGTCTCGTCCAGCGCTGGCCACCAATGTGCCGTTTGCTCCCGAGACGTACAAACCCGCCACACGGTCAACACCTGTTCGACTGAAGTTGGCTGAGCCAACTTGTATGTTGGTGCTCTGGGTGGTGGTTTGAATATTCAAGTCTCGCCCTGCGGTCGTACTCAGACTGTTGACTGCACCTATGTTGCCGCCAATGTTGTTGAGGTCTTGTCGTGCGGCCACACTCACATCGTCGCCGCCAATGCGCCCGCCTAAGTTGTTGATGTTTTCAGCAGTGAGGCTAACCACGTTTCGCCCTGCGATGGTGCCGCTGTTGGTCAAATCACCACTCAGGTTGATGTTCACGTCTTTGCCTGCGAGCAATGCGCCGCTGCCGTCTAAATCGCCGGGTTGGACTTTGACATACACCTGCGGGACAAGCACCTTTTGGCTAGAACCATCAGGCAGGCTGACGGTTTGCTCCACAAGCCATACGATATCGCTGGTGAGTTGGGCCACTTGCTGAGCAGTCAATGCAATGCCGGGGCGCAAGTTGTATTTCTGGCCGAACGTGATCGCGCTGGTCATCAGCGCTTTGTACTCTTGTTCGTCACTGGTGTAGTCGGCCAAGAAGCGGCGGCCTGTCAGCTCTGCCACCTGCTCGCGGATGAGCTTTTGTTCGTAGAAACCGTCGCCCAAGCGTTTTTGGGTGACTGTGGGATCAAGGCTTAAGCTCTGCGTCATGTAGTCGCTGCCTAGCCAAAGTTTTCGATCAATGAAACGGGTGTCTGTTTCAATCAAATAAGCAGACGTGAGCGATGGGTTGTTCTTGTACAGACTACTTGTGGGTAGTGTCGTCGGAGACACGGCCCCATTGCGTGCATTGGCAGACCCTGCGCCACTGGTACTACCCGAAACTGCAGCTTGAGTGCGCACGCCCACCTGTACGCCACTATTGCTGGATGCAGTGACTTGCGCCACGGAGACTGTGCTGTTGGCAGTGCTGTCATAAGCGCCTGTTTGCCATTCGTCATGGGCATGAACACAGTTGATTGAGATTTTTCCGCAAATACCAGAGCCTGGCACATGCACCAGGGTGTAAGTCGTTCCAACATCTCGAATGCTCTTGGTGGCCATCACGTCTGTATTTGCAAACGTAGAGGAACCAATATTCAATGCACCACCAACCAGAATGTGACTGGCATAGTTGGTGGCGTTGGATGAATTCAGCTTGATGTCACCGCCTGCCAGAATTTGCGCAGGATCACTGGCAGTTTGATATGGCAAATAAGTGGTGCGTGTAAACACCCGATATAAACCAGAATTGATATCTTCTCGAACGTCTAACTCTGTAGTCGCCACTCTGATTTCGTAAGCAAAGTGGTCATTAGTGTTGTTAACCGTGACGCTAGAAAGGCTTAAGTGACGGCCTGCCTCAATCGTTGCGCTGTTGTTATTTAACGTTGTCGCAGATCCAGTTGCTTGATGATTAGCGTCTAACGCTCCACCAATTGCCATGTCGCCAACGCTGTAAATAAGAGCATGCTCTCGGTTGGTCAATACACCGCTGATGCCAAGGTCTAGACGATCACGCGCTGCAATCGTGCCTGCTTTGGTGACCCCTGCAATGGTTTCGGTGTCGTTAGTGAGGTTAACCGCTGCAATTCTGAGGTGGTCGCCATAGATGCGTCCTGTGCCGATGTTGATCACCGTACCCGCGTTAACTTGCATATCCACACCGTCAATCAAGCCTCGGTTGGTCAAGGTGTTGCTGACATTGACTTGGGTGGTATTGGCCGATATCTCGCCTGTTACTGCGTTGTCAATGTTGTTGGCCGTGAGGTTGAGCGTATTGCCTGCTTGCAGTTTGCCGCTGTTGCTCACATTGCCGCTGGTGGTGAGTGTGGCGTTGCGGTTGGCAATGACTTGCCCACTGTTGCCGAAATCGTTATTGAGCGTGACACTGAGATCGTTTTTAGAGAGCACTTTGCCATCACCGCCCAAGCTACTAGCGACCACTGTAAGGGTTTTGTCGGCAATCAGCATGCCATCTGTGTTGGTGATGGCCAGTGTTCGGCTGGCTTGAGCCTGCACATCTTGCAAGGTCAGCGCGTTGCCTGCACTGATGAGGCCCGAGGTGTTGTCTGCCGTGCCAGCACTGGTAACAGACACGTCATGGTTGGCCCGAATGGCACCGGTGTTGTTGTTGAGCTTGGCGGTAGCAATGCTGACATCTTGACCTTCAAGGCCTTGGTTAGTTCCGCTGGTGCTGCCGTTGTTGACTTCACCCGCATTCAAGCTTGCGGTGGCTGCACTGCGAATGAGGCCACTGGTGTTGTTGATCAACCCTGTGGTGCCGCCGTTACGTGCTGTGAGGGTGAGGTGATCGAGCCCTTGAATTTGGCCGTTTTGGTTACTGATGTTGGCGCTGGTTGCTGTGAGCGCGCCTTTGCTACCGATGTAACCTGCATCGTTGTTAAGGTCACCTGTGTTGAGCGTGGTCGTGCCTTGAGCTGCAATGCCGCCTTTACCGTTGAGAGCCGCATTGCTGCTGGTGTAGTTGGCGGCATTGGTGTTTGTAAATGTTTGGTCGTGGGTGTTGATGACCAAATCACCGCCTACCTGTATCAAGCCAGCATCGTTGTTCAACGCATTAGTTTGCAAATTCGCTGCTTGGCCTGCTGCTAACGTACCTCCCGCATTATTGAAGTCTGCAGAAGATACAGTCAGGGTTTGGCTGGCAACTACTGTGGCATTTGCGGTGTTTAGATTGCCAGATGTTGTAATTTCTGCGTTTTTGGCACTGGTCTGGCTGCCAGACAAGTCAACACTGCTGCCTGTGAGCGTGATATTGCCTGCAGCTATGTTTTGACCATTGGCCGTGAGGCTTTGGGTTGTGGTGACATTCAAATTTCCATTGCTGGCTACTGTTCCATCAGTTTTAATGCCTGCACCCACAACGCTTGCTGAGGTGCTGCTCAGGCTGTTGGCTGTGATGCTGGTGTTGCCTTGTGCTGCGATGACGCCACTGTTAGTGACGCTGCCCGTTGCGCTGAGTGTTTGATCGTTACTTGCGTAGATTGCTCCACTGTTAGTGATGTTGCCTTGTGTGGTGATTTGCAGATTCGCACTGGCTTGCAGTGTGCCTGTCGTTGTCAACCAACCATTGTTTTGCAATACCAAGTCGCCACCCGTGGAGCCAATCGTCCCCGCACTGCGAACGCCCAAGCCTTGCTCGGTGCCGATGAGGTGAATCTTGCCTGCGTACATGCCACCAATTTGGGCCACGTCCAGCGCAAAAGTGGGTAATGCGCCTGTGCCTGCAATGGTGGTTGTGACAGGTGTTGTGTTGGCTCCAAGGCTGGAAGCGTCAATCTGGTTGGCACCTGTGACCAACTTGAGTTCATTCGCCCAAATGCCTGCGTTGACCTGTACAGCACGGGCAAGAATTGCGGAGTAGTCTGTGGTACTGAGGTCTAAACCGTTGTCATTGATGCTGATATTGCCACCTTGCACACGGTAGCCATCTAAGCTGCCGCCATTGACGATAGGTGTACCCGTGGTGAGTGTGGCTTTGCTGGTGTTGATAAAGCCACCTCCATTCACGCTGATGCCCGAGGGGTTGGCAATGATTACCTCGGCACGTTGCCCAGCGACTTCCACGTATCCATTCAGGTAACTGGGATTGGATGAATTCACCTCATTCAAAATGACACGGGCACTGCCCGTTGCTAACCACGGATTACCCTGTACCCAACCACCTTGTTGGGTTTGTACGCTGGTGCGGCTGTTGTTGAGGATGACGCCATTGCTCTGCACATCAAACTGGCTGTATACGTTGCGTGACACGCCTGCGGCACTGGGCGTTTGAATGTCCACTTGAGGGACACCGTTGGCGGTTTGCAGAACAGTCGGTTGTTGATTGCCCGGCGCATTACGGTAAGCCACCACTTGCGCGTGAGCGTTGGTTGTAGGCAATGCCCAAAGTACCGCACCTAGCGCACACAACACAGCAAAGCTGAGAGCACTGATACTGACGGTTGCATTGTCTACTATTGCTGTATGACCTGAGGCAACAGATTCCCCTATAGAACCTTTGCCCTGAGAGGATGAAGTTTCTGCCGCAGCCATGAGCTGCCCACGTCGTTTGTTGAAAATGATTCGGAATAAATTCTTGTTCATGGCGTCAACCCCTTGCTGTCAATATCTCAAACTCAATTCAATGGCGAACACAAATTTCGTTCGCCATTGATAACACCTACAAAATTAGAAGCGCGTACCCACAGAGACGGTGAAGCCTTTGGCTGATAAACCGTCTTGTTTGTAATAGTTCATGTAATCTACTTGGCCGTAGACATCTTTGGTGAATTGAGCTTGCATGCCGATGCCGTAGGACACCTTGGTTTTGGACACACTTGATGCTTCATCTTCATATTTGGAATGAGTCGCGCCAATGCGAGCAAAAGCTTCAACGTCTTTGGCAATTTCAATTTTTGGTTTTAAAGAAACACCGAATGCAGTTGCTTTAGCCGTGTAATTTGTACCTCCAACCACAGACGAATCTTTGGAAACAGTAAATGCATAACTGCCTTCAACTGATAAATTTTTATCAATCTCTTTACCAAAAGTAAATCGTGCCAGCTTAGGTGTGGCGTCAAAACCGTTGTTTTCATTTTTCAGATTTAACGCTAGATAACCTACCTCACCGTAGTAGCCTTGATTAGCCATGGATTGAGCAGAAACGGTAACTGCTGACACTGCTGCCAACAGTGCAACCAATGCGTGTTTAGAATTTTTCATTTTTAGTCTTTCAAGTAAATGTGACATTTGCCACGTTGCAATCACACCGATGTTTTCGATGCGCTCCTAAGACGAAGTTCGATTGACTTCGTCTTCGAGTTGGGTTGCCCTACGGGCTAATATGGGGCGGTTTTTCCACCACTGTTTGGCTTGCACAAGAGAGACGTGGTCACCTCGAAAAAGCATCACACGAAAACCTCTGTCACCACCGCGGTGATACAAGGACTTAAAACAGCAGCCTGTGAGTGCGGCACCTACAGCACGTCGAAATACCTTGCTGTGTCCAAACGGGGTCATCCAGTCGATTACCCACATGCGGTCACCGACAGCCCACTCTTGAGGGCTCAAGCCTTCGTCGGGGTTGTCCACATAGCGACTTTCGATTTCAGCCGTTAGATTCGCCCATGACATGTAGGCCACAGGGCGTATTTGTCCATCTATGTTTTCACTTGCCAGAATGAACTGCTGAGTTCTTAGCGCTGGCAACAACCACTGTGATAACTCTTGGAGGGGCAAGCGATTTTTATTGTTTGCATGCATAGCAAGCCACACGATGGAGCCAAATATTTCGGCCTCACTGTGTCCAGGCGCATTCAGCGCAGGTGCGGTAATGATTAAATTTCCGTACTGCATCGCGCGCTCTTAAAAACTCGCACTCAGGCTAAAACCTGCTGTGCTTCCTGATGTTTTGAAGTTATCGGGTTTATTGACAGGTGCGCCAATGAAAAAATCGTAATTCAGTTTTTGAATTGAGCCACGTAAACCCAATACCGCACCTGTCAGTCTTTTCGCGACGAGCAGTTCGCTACTGGGGCCACCTACTTGCCCTGTATCTAAGCCTAAATAAAACTCTTGGCCGCTGTCGCCCAAGGTAAAGCTCAAGTCGTTGCGCCAGAACCAGCCACGTTCCGCACTCAATACAGATTCACCGTCATAACCACGTACGGTGTAACGACCACCAATGACAAAACGATCTTGTTGCGTCAGTGGGGTTCTGTTTTTTTGAATGCGCCAAGAGCCGTTGTAGCGAATGCGCTGCACTTCATTATTTGGCCCGACCACCTTGAAAGGCAAGGTCAAATTGACATCGGCAATGACCAAGGCAAAACGCGAAGTCCCGTCATTGAAAGCCTCTTCAGGCGCTGGGATTGAACCGAATGCACCTGTACCACGCTTATAAGTTAGGTTGCTTTCAAGCGTCGCATCTTGGATGAAGGCTTTGTGATTGAGTATGCTGTCCCAACCACCCACCACACGGCGTTGCACATTGACTTCTGTGTCATCAATGTAGTTATTGCTTTTGCGCTGGAATGCACGGACTGCCAGATTGAGTTTTTGCTTGCCATCGCGCATCAACAAACGGTTGAGCTTGATCTCATTGTTCTCGCTGGTGCCTCGGTAAACGTAACTTTGGCTCAGTCCGGCCACAGTTTGGTAGTAACTACTGGCGCTAGATGTCGCCCCCAATGTCCAGTACCCCATTGGCATTGAGTAGTGGATGGTGTTGGCATGCGTTCCTCTTGGTCCACTGTCACCGCCGCCCATGCCATTGGTGTTGGTGACATAGAACAAGTCATTGAGGGTGAGTGCGTTGTCGTAGTTGACGGTCACGCTGCCTTGGTATCGACCTGTGGCTTTGGTGCCGCTGTCATCCGCATTGACAGTAAGCCTGAAGGGAAAAGGCTGACGGTACGAAACCACCAAATCACTGTCCCCCAACTGAGCACCGTCACCTTGTGCAGGCTCGATTTGAATATCGGCTTCCGCCGTGGGCACACGCTTAAGATTTTCTAAGGCTTGTTCAATGTCACGCAAGTTGAGGATGTCGCCCGCTTGCATAGGAAGGGCATTGCTCAAATTAACGCGTGGGTCTACAGGATCTGCAAGTCGAATGGCACGTATGCGTCCAGGTATCAGTGTGAGCGCCAAAGTGCCTTGGCTCATGTCTTGCTGACTGGCTAGAACCCGTGAGGTGACAAAACCACGATCTACCAAACCTTTCTGCGCCCGATCAATCAACCAAGCTACACCTTGTGCGCCAACGCATTGCGCAATAAAGACGGGCGCGTCGAGTGCAGTGAGTTGCTCAAGCAGCCAATCGAACTCAGGTAGCGGTACGCCCGAGCTGTTTTGAAGTTGAAGACGCTGAATCGAAAAGCAAGGCGTTTCGATGGGCAGTGTCTGCAAAGTCGATTTTTCTGGGACAGACAGTCGAACATCTGAGGTGCGCTCAAGTTGCTGCCTCAATTGCTGGTCTTGTTGCTGCTGTCTCTGCAACTCTTGCAGGTTACGAATGCCAAGATCACCCTCTTGTGCGGAAGTGATTTGGGCGGAGACATTGATGGACAAACATAAGACAGTCACTAGACTCGCAACTTGTTGTCCACGTCTTAGTACTAAGAGCTGTGCTGAATAATGAAGCATGCAAGTCATTCTTTAAATTAACTATTTATTACCCATAATATCCATCAATAATAATTTAGCAATTACTTTTAATTAAAAATTAGCATGCTGTTTAAAACACAACCAAGCCCTGAGCACGCACAGCAATACAAATCATGCACATGCATCCAAAACATGCACCTCTTTGGCGCATCAGCCTTGGCGCGTGTTTTGCTAGACAAACTACATGTCTATCCATGCCGCACTTCACCACGTCACCCAATACAGCTACGACCGACTGGTTGAGTTAGGCCCACAGGTCATCCGCCTGCGCCCTGCCCCGCACTGCCGCAGCAACGTGATTTCGTACTCACTCAAGGTCGAGCCCGAGCATTTCATCAACTGGCAGCAAGACCCATTCGCCAACTACCAAGCCCGCTTGGTGTTTCATGAGAAGACGACCGAGTTCAAAGTCACGGTGGACTTGGTGGTGGAAATGGCGGTGTACAACCCGTTTGACTTCTTCCTCGAACCACACGCCGAAAAGTTCCCCTTCGCCTACGGCGTGACCTCGGCCCAAGAGCTGGCACCCTACTTGGTGACCAACCGCTTCACGCCCAACTTCAAGCACTACTTCAAGTGCATCGATTTCAAAGCGCTCAAGCGTGAGCCCATTCGCACGATCGACTTTCTGGTGGAGATCAACCGCAAGCTGCACGAAGACATTGCGTACACCATCCGCATGGAACCCGGCGTGCAGACGCCCGAAGAAACGCTCACCCTGCGCAGCGGCTCGTGCCGCGACACCGCATGGTTGCTGGTGAATTTGCTGCGTCACTGTGGTTTGGCAGCCCGCTTTGCCTCTGGCTATTTGATTCAACTCGCCCCCGATGTGAAGTCGCTCGACGGTCCCAGCGGCACCGAGGTGGACTTTACCGATTTGCACGCATGGTGCGAGGTGTATCTGCCCGGCGCAGGTTGGATTGGCCTTGACCCCACATCGGGCTTACTGGCTGGCGAAGGCCACATTCCGCTGGCTTGCACACCACAGCCATCGAGCGCTGCACCGATTGAAGGCTTGGTAGACGAAGCCGAGGTGGAATTTGGCCACGAGATGAAAGTCACCCGCGTGCTTGAATCACCACGCGTGACCAAGCCCTACACCGAAGACGAATGGATGGAGGTGCTGGCCTTGGGCGACGAGGTGGACCGCCGATTGGTGGAAGGCGATGTGCGACTGACCATGGGTGGCGAGCCCACCTTCGTCACCGTGCACGACCGCGACGCACCAGAATGGAACACCGATGCACTGGGCCCGACCAAACGCGGCTTTGCCACCGAATTGGTGCACAAGCTGCGTGCCGAATATGGCGATGGCGGCTTCTTGCATTTCGGCCAAGGCAAGTGGTACCCGGGCGAGCAGTTGCCGCGCTGGGCGCTGGGCATTTACTGGCGCACCGACGGCCACCCTTGTTGGCACAACCCCGATTTGTTTGCCGACGAACGTGTGCCAAGCCAATACACCACCGAAGACGCGCAACGCTTCACCCAAACCCTCGCGCACAAACTGGGGCTGGACGACCAATACATCACCCCCGGCTATGAAGACACGTGGTACTACCTGTGGCGTGAGCGCCGCTTGCCTGTGAACGTGGACCCGTTTGATGCCAAGCTCGACGATGAGATGGAGCGCGTGCGCCTGCGCCGTGTGTTCAGCCAAGGCCTAGACAAAACCGTGGGCTATGTGTTGCCTCTCAAAGCTGGCGAAGTGGCAGGCGGCCCGCGTTGGAGCACCGGCCCTTGGTTCTTGCGCGACGAGCGCATGTACCTCGTCCCCGGCGACTCGCCCATGGGCCTGCGCTTGCCACTCGACTCACTACCGTGGGTCAGCCAAGCCGACTACCCCTACGCGATTGAGCAAGACCACTTTGCTGAGCGCAAGCCCCTGCCCCACGCGGCGGCCTTGCGTGCGCAGTACTCGCACCACGCACGCCACACACATTACGACCACCACATCAACACGCATGTGGCGGGCGGCGGCATAGCCCAAGGCGGCACGGTGGGCCTGCAAACGGGCATGGGTCAAGACGGCTTTGTGCCGGGCACCCCGCACCCTGTGCCAGCCAAAGACCAATCGGCGCATTGGATTACCCGCACCGCCATTTGCGTGGAAGTGCGTGACCCATCGCGTGCCAACGGCCCCGCCGTTGAATTGAAGGCGATGGAAAACCCACAAGGTTTGATTTATGTGTTCATGCCGCCACTCGGCGACTTGGAAGACTACCTAGAGCTGCTCAGCGCCATCGAAGCCACGGCGGAAGAGTTGGGCGTGCGCCTTGTGTTGGAAGGCTATCCGCCCCCACGCGATGTGCGACTGAAAGTACTGCAAGTCACGCCTGACCCCGGTGTGATTGAGGTCAACATCCACCCCGCCCACAACTGGCTGGAAATCGTGGACCACACCGAGTTCTTGTACAAAGCCGCGTTTGAATCGCGCCTGTCTGCCGAGAAGTTCATGACCGATGGCCGACACACCGGCACAGGCGGCGGCAACCACATCGTCATGGGCGGGGCCACGCCTGCGGACAGCCCGTTTTTGCGCAAGCCAGAACTGTTGGCCTCGCTCATCTTGTATTGGCACAACCATCCCTCATTGAGCTACTTGTTCAGCGGCATGTTCATTGGCCCCACCAGCCAAGCACCGCGTGTGGACGAAGCACGTAACGACCAAATTTACGAACTTGAAATTGCGCTGGCCGAAATCCAAAAGAACCGCGACAAGTTTGGCGATGACATGCCACCGTGGATCGTGGATCGCACGCTGCGCAACTTGCTGATTGACGTCACAGGCAACACCCACCGCAGTGAGTTTTGTATCGACAAGCTCTACTCGCCCGATTCGTCCACCGGACGTTTGGGCTTGCTCGAACTACGCGCTTTTGAGATGCCACCGCACGAACGCATGAGCATCGTGCAGCAGCTCTTGCTGCGCGCCTTGGTCGCTCGTTTTTGGGAGCAGCCTTACAAAGCATCCGCCACCCGTTGGGGCACCGAGCTGCACGACCGCTTCTTGCTGCCGCATTTCGTCAAAGCGGACTTTGACGATGTGCTGACCGAGTTGGGCGACTGTGGTTTTCAGTTCGACCCCGAATGGTTTGCCCCTCACTTTGAATTCCGATTCCCTCGCGTGGGCGATTTGCAAACACTGGGCATTAACCTCACGTTGCGCAACGCCTTGGAGCCTTGGCACGTCATGGGCGAAGAAGGCTCCAGCGGCGGTACGGTGCGCTATGTGGATTCGTCGCTCGAACGCATTGAGGTGCATGTGGCAGGACTCAACCCGAGCCGCCACACCATCACCGTCAATGGCCGCCCCTTGCCTTTGCAACCCACAGGGACCGTGGGCGAATACGTGGCCGGTGTGCGTTACCGCGCATGGGCTCCGTCTTCTGCCTTGCACCCGACCATTGGCGTGCATGTGCCACTGACCTTTGACATTGTGGACACTTGGATGAAGCGCTCAGTGGGCGGCTGCCAGTACCACGTGGCGCACCCGGGTGGACGCAACTACGACAGCTTTCCTGTCAACGCGTATGAGGCTGAGAGCCGCCGCTTGTCGCGCTTCTTCCCGCTGGCCCACACGCCGGGCAAATTGGATGTGCCTCAAGCCACCGTGGGGGTGCCTGCCAGCAAAGAGTTCCCCTTCACGCTGGATTTGCGACGCGACTAAGAACACCACGCTTCTACTACTTCGCAATGCCACAACCCAAAGGCGGTGAGACAATGCAGCCACTGTGCAAAAGCCTTCTTCATCCCTCTCTGAGTCTGTTGCTACACCGCGTTTGCTGGACGTGGTGAAGGGCCTTGCGCATTCCGCCGACAGCGGGCACTTTGATGAGCTGCAAGGCAAGTGTTCGCCACTGCTTGTGCAGCCAATGGCAGAGCCTAAAACTACGCCTACGCATACGCCTGCTCCAGAAGCCGAACCCGATTTAAGCCCCGCCTGGCAAACCTTTTTTGACCAGCTCGGCAGCACAGGCCTAGACGACCTCGACCGCCGCACCCAAACCCTCGCTCGCCAAGTGCGCGACAACGGCATCACCTACAACGTGTATGCCAGCCAAGGTGGCCCACAGCGGCCTTGGGCTTTGGACCTGTTCCCCCTCATCATCACCCCCGACAGCTGGCAGCAGATTGAAGTGGGCGTGAAGCAACGCGCACGTTTGCTCGAGCGCATGATGGCCGATGTGTATGGCCCGCAGCAATTGATTCGCGAAGCCATGATTCCACCCGCCTTGGTGCAGGGCCACCCTGGCTACTTGCGCGCCATGCATGGCGTGGCGCCTGTGGGTGGGACACATTTGCACATCGCGGCGTTTGACTTGGCGCGTGGGCCTGACGGCAACTGGGCCGTGGTGTCGCAACGTACGCAAGCGCCTTCGGGCTTGGGCTACTTGTTAGAAAACCGCTTACTCATTTCGCGCCAGTTTCCGCAAGCGTTTGAGGCCATGAGCATTCAGCGCCTCGCGGCCACCTACCGTGTGTGGGTGGAGTCGCTCAAGGCGCACAGCCCTGAAGGGGCGAATGCACACGTGGCCTTGCTCACACCTGGGCCCTACAACGAAACGTATTTCGAACACGCTTACCTCGCCCGCTATTTGGGCCTCACCTTGGTCGAAGGCCATGACCTGACCGTGCGCGACGAGCGTGTGTACCTGCGCACCTTGCGCGGCTTAGAGCCCGTGCATGTGTTGCTCAAGCGCATGGACGATGAGTTCTTAGACCCGTTGGAGTTGCGCGCTGACTCCACCTTGGGCATTCCCGGTTTGCTGCAAGCCGTGCGCGCAGGGAATGTGGTGGTGGCCAATGCGCCGGGCTCGGCATTTTTAGAGTCGCCCGCTTTGTTGGGCTTCTTACCCGCACTCAGCGAAAAGCTGTTGGGCGAAGAACTGCAACTGCCGGCACTCGACACTTGGTGGTGTGGCGAACGCGCGGCCTTGGCGTCAGTGTTGCCGCGACTTGAACACATGGCCATCAAGCCCACCTACCCGGGCTCGACCACGCACGGCACGTTTGATGCAACGCTCGGTCGCACACTCACCCAAGCACAACGCGACGAATGGGTGGGCCGCATCACCCGCCAGCCCGACCGCTACACCTTGCAGGCCTACTCACCACTGTCGCAAATGCCCACGTGGAAAAACACCACCGAAGGCGTGGTGCAACGTTCGGTCATGCTGCGTGTGTTTGCCTTGCGCAACAGCGCTGGCGATGGCCCAGATGCGTGGCGTGTGTTGCCCGGTGGTTTGGCGCGCATTGCAGCACCGGATGCACAAATTGCCTCCATGCAACGCGGCGGCAGCAGCGCCGATGTGTGGGTACAAACCGAAGCCGATGTGGACCGCAGCAGCTTGCTGCCCAAGTACAACTTGGCCTCTAACTTCAAACACCGCGAGCGCATGGTCACCAGCCGTGCCGCAGAAAACTTGTATTGGCTAGGTCGCTACACAGAGCGCAGCGAAAACATGGTGCGCTTGGTACGCCTGTGCATCGAAGCACTGAACGGCGAAGACCCCGCCTCACGCAGCCTGTGGGCGTGGTTGCAATTGCTCACCCAACGCCAAGGCTTGGTGCCTGTGGGTGTGCCATCCGCGCACGCTGCCACTGACGACAAAGCCACCAGCACCCCCAGCATGGGTGCACGCCGCCGCGTGTTCGAACGCACACTCATTGCCTGCCTCGACCAAGACGACCACAGCACCAGCGTGGGCTACAACTTGCGAGCGCTCCATCAAGCTGCTTCATCGCTGCGCGAACGCTTGTCGCCCGAGCACTGGAACGCCATCGTGCATTGTGTGGACCAGTTCAGCGCCGATTGCGCACGAGCAGGTTCGCCACGCGAGTTCTCAGCCGTGCAAGCCATGCAAGCCCTCGATGCTGCTAGCTCGGCACTCGCGGCCATCACCGGCGCACAAACCGACCGCATGACACGCGATGACGGTTGGCAACTTCTGAGCATCGGCCGCCATGTGGAGCGCTTGGGCTTTTTGTCGTCAGCCCTCGACTTGGCGGTGGAAGTGGGCGCGTTTGAAGGCGCGGCTGACGAAGCGCACAGCGCAGACGAAAACAGCTCGCACTTTGCAGCTTTGTTGTCGCTGTTTGACAGCACCATCACCTTCCAAGCGCAGTACCAACAAAGCCGCGAACTGGCCCCGCTCATCGAGCTGTTGGTGCAAGACAACGACAACCCACGCTCGCTGGCTTGGGTGGCGCGTGCGCTGCGCGGACGTTTGTCGAAGTTGGCCAAAACGCCGATGGGAGAACCCGATGCACTGGCCCGCTTGGTACCCACTTTGAAAAATACCGATTTAGAACAGCTCTGCGCATCTAACGATGCAGGCCATCACCCCAACCTACGTGCTTGCCTGACCGAGTGCATGCAAGCCGCGTGGCAGGTGTCGGACGCCATCACCGCGCGTTATTTCAGCCACACCGACGACGCCGACAGCGTGGGGGCCTGAGCCATGTTGCTGTACATCACCCACACCACCACTTACCACTATGTGCCGCAGGTCAACACCGCGCAGCACATGGCGCATTTGCTGCCGCGCAGCGATGCTGCACAAACGGTGCAACACGCCGAGCTGCACATCACACCCACACCAGCAGCGACCAGCACGCATGTGGATGTGTTTGGCAACAACCGCACTTTCTTCTCGCTGCCCGTGGTGCACGACACACTCAGCATCACAGCCAAGAGCACGGTGGACACCCACTTCATCGCCTACCCACCCGAGCAAGCCTTGACCACGCCCGCCTGGGAAAACGTGCGCGAACACTTTGTGTATCACTCGGGCGCTGCGTGGGACGCGGCTACCGAATACGTGTTTGCCTCGCCCTATATGCAGCCGCATCCCGACTTTGCCGAATATGCGCGTGCCAGTTTTGTGCCCGCTCGCCCCGTGCTGGCAGCCGCGTGCGATTTGATGACGCGCATTCACCAAGAGTTCACGTATGAGGCCGCCAGCACAGACATCAACACGCCTGCGCTCGAAGCCCTCAAAAGCCGCAAAGGCGTGTGCCAAGACTTTGCGCACATCCTCATCGGTTGCTTGCGCACACAAGGTTTGGCCGCACGTTATGTGAGCGGCTATTTGGTAACCGAAGTACCTGAAGGCCAAACCCGCTTGATAGGCAGCGATGCCTCGCACGCATGGGTGTCGGTTTATGTACCCAACGATTTAGACGACGCAGCTGAAACCGCCAAGACCGGCGCACTTGCCACCCACGGCCAATGGTTTGACCTTGACCCCACCAACAACCGCTGGGGCCTCAGCTCGCCCGGCATCGACTACGTGACCTTGGCCATTGGCCGCGACTACGCGGATGTATCGCCTGTGCGCGGCGTGATTCATGGCGGAGCTAGCCACACGTTGGAAGTTGCTGTGACGGTGCAACCGGCTTCTGAGTTGGCAGCAGCTTCTGTGCAAACGCAAACACAGTCGCAATCACAAACCCAAAGTCAATCGCAAGGTCAGTCGCAAAGCCAATCACAAAGCCAAAGCGAAGCACGCTGACCTCAGTCACGCGCTGTGAGCGCTCTTAAAATCACTGGATTCAAACAAGGAATCCAACATGAGCGTTTACGACAAACTCCAAACCCTGAACATCACCCTGCCCCCCGTGGCTGTGCCCGCTGCAGCCTATGTGCCGTTTGTGCAAACAGGCAACTTGGTGTTTTTGAGCGGCCACATTGCCAAACAAGACGGCAAGGTGTGGACTGGTCAGCTGGGTAAAACCATGCAAACTACCGAAGGCGCACAAGCCGCACGCGCTGTGGCTGTGGATTTGTTGGGCACCTTGCACGCTGCCGTGGGCGACCTGAACAAGGTCAAGCGCATCGTCAAAGTAATGAGCTTGGTCAACTCCAGCCCCGACTACACCGAGCACCACTTGGTGACCAATGGTTGCAGCGAACTCATCGGCCAAGTGTTTGGCGACAAAGGCACGCACGCACGCAGCGCGTTTGGCGTGGCGCAACTGCCTTTGGGTGCTTGTGTGGAAATTGAGCTGATTGCCGAACTCGCCTAAGCGGCTTATTCCGTTAACGAATCATTCGTCAAAGTCCCAGATCTGGTGCAGATCTAGACGAATCAACGCCAGCAATTCCACCACCTCTAGCTGCATGCGCTCAGCGGCATTGAGGTTGTCGCTGGCGAGGCGCGCAATCAGCAACACGTCCGACAAACTGCCCTCGCCCAAGGTGTAGGCCTTGACCGATTTTTCTGCGGCCAAGGCTTGACGTTGGGCCGCAGATTTCAAGTTGTCGGCGGCTGTGCGTTTGTGTTGAAACTGAATCCACATGCTGTCAAACATGGCGCCCAGTTGTTGCTCGGCCAGCAACACTTTGTCGCTGGCCGCTTGTGCATCGGCCACCAACGCAGTCGCGTGATGAAAGCGCGAGGCACTGGGGAACGGCATGGAGAACATCACGCCCGAAATGGTTTCAGCCCCTGCCCGCTCGCGCCCGCTGAACACGCCCAATGTGGGGTCAGGCAATCGGTCACGCGTCGCGCGGTCAGCGGCGAGGCGCAAACGTTGGGCGTCCACACGCATCATGTTGAGTTCGTGGTTTTTATCTAAGAATTCTTGACGCATGGCAACCATGGTGTCGGTCAAAGCAGGCAATTTAGGAAATGCATCCAAACGCAAAGCCACAGGCATGTGCGTGGGCAACACCATGCCTGCATAGCGACGCGTGAACGCTGACGCACTGGAGGCCAACTGTGCATCGGCCACCGAACGTGCTGCGGTGATGCGCTCAAACTCGGCATTGGCCAGCTCTGCGTCGAGCTGCGAAATTTCGCCATGCTTGAGCTGCACTTGCGTGAGGCGCTGCATTTTGGCGGCCAAATCAAAGGTGGTCACCGCATTCTTTTGGTCAGCCAACGCACGCAGGTAAGCAAACCAAAAACGCATCAACTCGCGCGCGCCTTCGTGCATGGCATCGGCGTATTCAATGTCGGCAAAGGCTTGGGTTTGCGTGGCGAGGTCGGCGTCCATGCCACGCTTGCCCCAAAAACGCACAGGGCGTTCGATGCTCACCATCGACTCATGCAACTGCGCGCCTGTGGCCACCTCGCGACGACGCTGCGAAGTGCTGCGCAAGGTGAACTCGGCGGAGCCTGAGTCAATGCCCTGAGCGCGAGCTGTACCTGCTTCCTTTTTGGCGCGCGCAGCTTGCATCAAGGGGCTGCTGAGCAAGGCGTCTTTCACCGCAGCTTCAGCCGGGAGATAAGGCAAAAGCTGTGATATCGCAGTCGACGCTGAGGCCGCGCCAGAAGCTGATGACGTAGCAGCAGACGATGCAACGGTTGCTGAAACGGCAGGCTGTTGTGCATGAGCCACCCCCATCATCAAGGCGCAAGTGCAAGCGGCGACAAAGGCTACAACATCAAATTTCACGAAACGTTTCATGACTTCCTCCAATGCAAGAGGCGCGTGAGCGCATGCCACGGCACGCCATCCAGCCCACCAAAGCGTTCAAACAATTTGGGCAGCAGCAACAAAGTCAGCAAGGTGGAGCTGAGCAAACCACCCGTCACAACAATCGCCAAGGGCCGTTGAATTTCTGAGCCAGGCCCCGTGGCAAACAACAACGGGATCATGCCCAGCGCGGTGATGACCGCTGTCATCAACACAGGGCGCAAACGGCGCTCGGTGCCTAGGCGCACCACCACGTCCATCGCTTCGCCATCGAGCAAGCGTTCGTTGAAGTGCGTCACCATCACCACACCATTGAGCACCGCAATGCCCAACAACGCGATGAAGCCCACCGATGCAGGTACTGACAAATACTCGCCCGAGACCGCGAGTGCGACCACACCGCCCACCAACGCAAACGGGATGTTCAAAAAGATGATGCCCGCCTGAATGGCCGAGCCAAAGGTGAACACCAAGATGGTGAAGATGAGCACCATGGCCGCAGGAATGACCAGCCCCAAACGCGCTGCCGCGCGTTGCTGGTTTTCAAACTGACCGCCCCACACAATGCGCACATCGCTGGGCAGCTTCAAGGCGGCCACCGCCTTTTTGGCATCGGCCACAAAGCCCGTCAAATCGCGACCATCCACCGACACCTGAACGCTGGTGAAGCGCGCGCTTTGCTCG
The DNA here is from genome assembly GCF_027924965.1 of Limnohabitans sp. TEGF004. NCBI lineage: Bacteria > Pseudomonadati > Pseudomonadota > Betaproteobacteria > Burkholderiales > Comamonadaceae > Limnohabitans > Limnohabitans sp. TEGF004. Next base: position 1,474,813 of record NZ_AP027056.1, read on the forward strand.
TGGTCCACACGGATGGGGCCATCCACCAAGCGAATGTCAGCCAAGGCACTGGCGGCCCACACACGGCCATCGGGTGCAGCAAGCTGCAAGTTTTTAAACGCTTCTGGGCTTTGTCGCGTGGCCTCGTTGCCGCGTAAGGTGAGCGGCATGCGCACACCGTCTTGCAACACGTAGCCGAGTGACTCGCCTTCGACTTGGTTTTTCAAGGCTTGCTGCAAGGCCTCCACACTGAAGCCCGCTTGGCCCATGGTGGTGCGGTTCAAACTTACAGAGACGTATTGCAAGCCCTCTGCCTTAGGCGCAATCACTTCGGCAGCGCCGGGGATGGTGCGCACGGCATCGGCAACTTGATGAGCAGCTTCGTTCAAGCTACCAAGGTCTGTGCCAAAAATTTTGATAGCCACATCGCCGCGTGTGCCTGTGAGCATTTCAGACACACGCATTTCAATCGGCTGGGTGAAGCCATAGACCAAGCCCGGAAAACCATCCAACACCACGCGCAGCGCATCGACGATGTCGTCTTTGTTGCCGCGCCATTCACTTTTGGGCTTGAGCACCAAGAAAGTGTCGGTCTCATTCAGGCCCATGGGGTCTAGCCCCAACTCGTCAGAGCCTGCACGGGCGACGATTGACTTGACTTCGGGCACGTTGTCCAAAATGGCTTGCTGCACACGGGTGTCAATTTCCAGCGAGGCTTCGAGTGAAATCGAAGGCAGCTTTTGCAACTGCACCAAGATGTCGCCCTCATCCAAGGTGGGCATGAAGGTTTTGCCAATGAAGCTGTAGAGCACGGCAGCCACGACCAACGAGGCCAGAGACACACCATACAACCACTGCGGCTTGGCCCACACGCGTTCGCGCAAACGCAGATACGCGGCATGGATTTTTTGCATCACCACAGGCTCGTGCGCACCCTCTTCTTTCAGCACCATCGATGCCAAAGCAGGAATCACACTGAACGCCAATAGCAGCGACGAAGCCAACGCCATGATGATGGTCACGGCCACAGGTGCAAACAGCTTTCCTTCTAAGCCTTCAAGGCTCAGCAACGGCAAAAACACCACGCAAATGATGAGCACGCCAGACGCCACGGGTTTGACCACCTGACGCACAGCACTCAGCAAAATTTCGGTTTTCGACAAGGCGTGGCCTTTTGGGTGCGATGCAAATGCGGTTTCGATGTTTTCCACCACCACCACCGCTGCGTCCACCAACATGCCCAGCGCAATGGCCAAGCCACCCAAGCTCATCAAGTTGGCGGTCAAGCCAAAACCACGCATCAACATGAAGGTGCTCAGCAATGACAAAGGCAAAGCCACGGCCACCACCACGGCAGCGCGCATGCCGCCCAAGAACACATACAAGGTGATGCACACCAACACCGCGGCCTCAATCAACGCATGAATGACCGTGTCTGCGGCTCGCGTGACCAACTCGCCTCGGTTGTAAAAAGTTTTCACGGTCATGCCTTTGGGCAAGCGCGGGGCCATATCGGCTAACTTGGCATCGACCGCGTTCACCAACTGACGGGCATTGACACCGCGCATGCCCAGCACCAGGCCTTCGACCGCTTCGCCTTGGCCATCTTGGGTGACTGCACCGTAGCGTGTGAGTGCGCCGTGCGTGACGGTGGCCACGTCGTCGAGCTGCACGCGTGCGTTGCGCGTGGTGGTCAAGCGCACCGCACGCAAATCGTCCAACGTTTTCACTGCGCCTTCCACGCGTACGACCAAGGCTTCTTCGCCAGCCGTCAAACGGCCTGCACCATCGTTGCTGTTGTTGGCGAGCAAGGCTTGACGCAAGTCGGTCATGCTCACACCCATCGCCGCCATCTTGGCGGTGTTGGGAATGACTTCGAAGGTTTGCACTTCACCGCCAAGCGAGTTGACTTCGGCCACACCGGGAATGGTGCGCAGCTCGGGGCGAATCACCCAGTCGAGCACGCGGCGTTTTTCGGCCAAGCCGAAGTCACCTTCAAGCGTGAACATGTACACCTCGCTCAGCGGTGTAGTGATGGGCGCCAAGCCACCGCTCACACTGGCTGGCAAATCGCGCATGACCGAGCCCAAGCGCTCAGACACTTGTTGGCGCGCCCAATACAAATCCACGCCTTCGTCAAAGTCGATGGTGATGTCAGCAATGCCGTACTTCGAGATAGAACGCACGATGCGTTTGTTGGGGATGCTCAGCAGCTCTTGCTCTATGGGTTTGACCACGCGCTGCTCGACCTCTTCGGGCGTCATGCCTGGAATTTTGAGAATCACTTTGGCCTGCGTGGGCGAGATATCGGGGAAGGCATCAATCGGCAAATTGAGCCACGCGTACGTGCCTGCAACAAACAGCAAGCCAGCACACGCCAGCGTGAGGCTGCGAAAACGCAGGCTCAAACGAATGAGGTGTTCAAACATCACTCGTCCTTTTGTAACAAGGCGCGCAAGGAAGCGATGCCTGTGACCGCCACTTTACTGCCTGCAGGCAACGCGGTCTCGATCAACGACAAGTCGTCGGTGGACGAAATGACATTCACCGTTTGCGCTTCAAAGCCTTTGTCGTTCGCCACAAACAACCACGGCTTGCCGCGCCACTGAGTGACGGCGCGTGCGGGTACCAGCCATTGCGAATCAGGCTTGGCGGCACCTGCTTTGCCTTTGGCATGCACGGTGACCGACACCAACTCGCCCGCTTGCAAACTGCCTCGGCTTGTGACGGTGGCACGTGCGCGTGCCGATTGGCTGGCATCCACCGCGCGGCTCACGCCGATGAGCTTGGCTTTGGCGTTGCGCGAGGCAATGCTGACCTCGTCACCTACTTGCAGCTGCGCAGCTTTATCAGATGAAAGCTGCAGGTCGAGTTGCAACTGCGAACTGTCCGCCAACTTGAACAACATCGCGCCCACTTCCACGCGTTGGCCGACCGCGACAAAAGCCTCAGACACTGTGCCCGACAGCGGCGCTTTGAGCGTGCCCGTGGCGTAGCCCGTGTTGGCATCAAAGCGCATGCCTGCGGCGACCAGCTCGGCCTCGCGTGCATGCAGCTGCGCTTGTGCAGCCTCTTGCTTAGAGCGGCTCAGTTGCAAACGCACGGCAGGGATGATGCCCTCCTCGAACATGGCTTGGTCGCGCTGTGCGGCGGCAGAGGCGTTTTTGTAATCGAGCGAAGCTTCATTCAACAAGCGCCGTGCATCGCCCAACATGGGGCTGGTGAAGTGCGCCAAAGCAGCTCCCGCCTTGACCGTGTCGCCCACGCCCACCAACAACCGAGACACTTGGCCCGCATACGGCGCAGACACCGTGAACTCTTTGCCGGGTGGCATGACCACCGTGGCGCTGGCCAGCAGCTGACCGCCTGTCGAGGCCTGCACTGCTGCCACTTGCACACCCAGGCTGGCTTGTTGTTTGGCATTCAGCAGCAGCAACACGGATGCATTGGCTGCGGATGGCGCCACTTGCGCCAAGGCATTGACCATCACTGCCAACCACAAGCAGGACACAAAGCCACGAAGGAAAAACTTGAAAGAAGTGAACATCACCAACTCCACACATCACAAACCAAGAGGCGGTGCACACACCAGGTGTACACGCGTTAAAAATTAGAAGTGAAATGCAGGAGGTGCGTGCGGCAGCGGCGGAAAGCCGGCAAGAAACGAAGGACGGCCGGCACGTTGCGTGCCTGGCGCCAGCAAGAAAGACACCACGCGCTGAATCAGCGCAGCCATGACAAAGACGGTGAGGATCAACACGCTTTGCTGCTGCTCCTCCACATCCAACGCGGCTTGGCGTGCATAAGAAGTTTCAACACCCACAGCCGCAGACTCTGGCTCATCGTCTTGGCTGAAGCTGGTCATGGTCAATGCAGGTTCAGCAGACAGCGACACGGAACTCATGCCTGCCACATGCAAACCGGTCACCTGAGACGCACCGTAATGCGCGTGCAAAAACGGGCCAATTGCCAACAAGGCAACCAGCGCCATGGCCATATGAAGGCACATCGTTTTGAAGAGGGAGGTTTGCTGCATTACGCTGGTCATCTTAAACCAGCCAGATGAAGCCTTGATGAAGCAAGGCTTTGATGGAATTAGCGCAAATCAGCGGCGCAGCGCTTAAATTGAGCCAATGGCGTTGTGCCGTCTTGACCCGCCGCAGGAAACTTAGACAAATCGATCACCACAGACGGTTGCTTGGTGACCAAGGGAAATAGCAGGTGAAGGTTCTTTGCGTCATCACCCACCCAAGTTTGCAGTTCGTTCTTTTTGCTGTCTTTGTATTCAGCGCACACGCTGCTTTTTTTGCAACTGCTTTTGTGTCCGGTGAACCGCCGCACGCTGACGTCCTCGACACCTAGCTCTATGCGGGGAATTGGAAACGGTTGGATGCCTTTGCCGCCAGGGGCGAGCTGATGGTTTTGCCCAATGACTGACAGCACCATGGGTTTGCCCACTTCACGTTTGGCCACCACCGAACCCGTGAACGCAAACTGCGTGAACTTCTTGTTGAACTTGCTGGTGTACACGTGCATCAGTGTGAGCTGGCAACTGGGTTCTTTTTTGTTTTTTCTGTTTGCTTTGAACACCATGCGCGAGGCATCACCCGAGACATCCGGCAGCTGTGCCGTACGAGCTGCCTGTGCGGGCATCGACATGACCAAGAACACACCAAGCCAGCCGCAAACCGCCAGAGACCAAAGCCCCTGCGCCTTTGACAAGAACCCCATCAATCCGCCGTGAAGATGCCGCTGACGCTGTGCAACTGCTCCAACGCCAAACCGCAACCCCTCGCCACACACGTGAGCGGATCTTCGGCAATCAACACAGGCAAGCCTGTTTCTTCGGAAATCAAACGGTCTAGGTCACGCAACAAAGCACCGCCCCCCGTGAGCATGATGCCGCGCTCAGCAATGTCTGAGCTCAACTCAGGCGGTGTGCGCTCCAAAGCGATCTTGACGGTAGACACCAAGTTGTTCAAGGTGTCGGTCAGCGCTTCCAAGATTTCCGTGGAGCTGATGGTGAAGCTTTGTGGAATGCCTTGGCTCAAGTTGCGGCCCGTGATTTCCATTTCCTTCACCTCGCCAGTGGGGAACGCGGTTGCAATTTCTTTCTTGATGCGCTCAGCTGTTTGCTCGCCAATCAACATGCCAAAGTTGCGGCGGATGTAGTTGACGATGGCTTCGTCAAACTTGTCACCACCAATACGCGCGCTGTTTTTGTAAACCATGCCGCCCAGCGACACAATGCCCACCTCCGTGGTACCGCCACCAATGTCCACCACCATCGAGCCGCACGGTTCAGTCACGGGCAAGCCCGCACCAATGGCTGCAGCCATGGGCTCTTCAATCAGATACACCTCAGAGGCCCCAGCACCCAGGGCAGATTCGCGAATGGCACGGCGCTCCACTTGAGTGGAGCCACAAGGCACACAAATCACAATGCGCGGGCTGGGCTTGAACAACATGTGCGGGTGAGCCAGCTTGATGAAGTGCTTGAGCATCACCTCGGTCACGGTGAAGTCGGCAATCACGCCGTCTTTCATCGGGCGAATGGCCTCGATGCCTGCGGGCACGCGCCCCAACATGGCTTTGGCCTCATTGCCAACGGCCAACACCGTGGTTTTGCCATGAACTTTTCCGTCTTTTTTCAACACCACCACAGAAGGCTCATCGAGCACGATGCCGTGTTCTTTGGTGTAAATCAAGGTATTGGCTGTGCCTAAATCGATAGCAATATCCGTCGAAAAAAACTTCGTAAATTTAGAAAACAAAATAACCTCACGTAGAACAGGCGTCGCGCGAAATTATCGAGAAGCCCGCCCTCGTCGTCCATACGCTTCAAGGTGTATAAACCCTTGAATTTAAAGAGAAAATAGTCAATTAGTAGCAATAAAAAAGGCGCCATCAAGGCGCCTTTGAAATAGGTGTATCGAATTAAGCTTTGACCGCACGAAATCCTGAATACATCCGTGAAGCAGGACGGCTGCGCTGCTCAGCTTCTTGAGCCAGCTGGGCGCGGATTCGATCAAACGTCGCTTTGATGCCAGTCTTCTCACAAGACACGATTTTGAAGCGGCGCTCCACGGCAACATTAGGCGATTCGATCTGAACTACTGATTTATCCAATTTAGGCTCCAAAGAACTTAGTGAAGAATCAACGCCTCAGCTTTACATTTGGTGTACACGCTTTCTAAAAAAAAACGACAGAAAACATAAGTCCTTGATTTACTTATAATTTTTCATTAACTTTTGTGACAAAAAACCTTGAATAACGCTGTCCACCCCCGCTTTGATCTAGAAAAAATATCAAAAAACACATGGATTTGGTGGGTGTTGGGCATCCACGTGTTGGCTTGGGTCGTCGCCCATGGCATTGCCGACACCAATTTAGACAGCTACGCCGACATGCTGGAAAACTATGCCTGGGGTCAAAACTGGGCTTGGGGCAGTGCCAAGCACCCGCCTTTGTTTGCCTGGGTCACGGGCGCGTGGTTTGTTGTTTTTCCAACCACAGACATGGCCTACCACCTGCTGTCTTATCTCAACGTCGCCATCGGCCTGCTGGGTGTTTACCGCTTGGCACAAGCCATAGACAGACATGATCTGGCTTTGCCTGCAGTGATTTTGTTAAGCATGGCGTTTCCTTACAGCACCCTGGCCGTCAAATTCAACGCCAATGCGATTTTGCTAAGTGTTTGGCCTTGGGTTGCCGTTGCTTGGGTGCACAGCATTCAGAAAACTGGGCGCTCGGGCTTGCTGTGGTCAATGGCGTTGGGCGTGTTAGCCGCCCTGGCCATGCTGGGCAAGTACTACAGCGGCGTGTTCTTGCTGGCGCTTTTCTTGGCAGCCTTTGCCTCAGCACCAGGACGTGCTTGGTTCATGACACCTAAACCATGGTTGACACTGCTTGTCTTTGGTTTGAGTTTGTTGCCCCACATCGAATGGCTGCGGTCCCATGAATTCGTCACCCTACATTACGTGGGCGAACAAAGCAGCACAGGCGGCACCAACTGGCGCCTTTTAAGCAAATTTGCGGTTGCGCCCGTGGCCTATTGGCTGGTGCCTTGGCTGCTTTGCACGGCGCTGAGTGCAGCAAAAGACGTGTCTATTTGGCAGGCGTTGCGCACCTTGCCCACTCGGATGTGGTTGTCATGGCGCCCTCAAGGCTGGGGCGATAGTTTTTTTTGGTTGGCCATGCTGCCTTGGGCCATCACGCTGATATTTGGAATCACCGGTTTTGTGGAGCTCTCTCTGCCTTGGGCCATTCCGATTGGTTACGGCTTTTCCCTGCTTTGGTTGCGCAACCTCAACCAAGATGACAAGGCAAGCGAATACATCACCCAGCGTTTGCTCAAATGCTTGATGGCCTGGTTTGTTGTCGTGGTGTTGGTCAGCCCTTGGTACGCTTGGCACCAAGCCAACGAAGGAAACGACAACCACTACCTGCCAAGGCGCGAAGCTGCCGCGGCTGTGCTTCAAACATGGCAAGAGCGCCACCCCAACGTGCAGCTCCAATGGGTTGGTGGCCAATGGGCAGAAAGTGCTTTGCTGGCCTTTTACGGTGACCAGGACTTGCGCGTGGTGCCCGAGGTGCCAGATCAATTCCCAGCCACCGTCAACCCCTTGCCCGATTGGCAAACACGCGCAGGCGTGTTGCTCTGTCCTCTCGGCCCTGTGAGCACACCTGCCGTCACTGATTGCCCACAACGCATGCAGATGTGGTTAGAAGCACAGGGGCAAAAAGCCGACCCCATCACGATCACCGTGAAGAGTCAAGGCATTCGCTTCCCGCTGGACAAACCTTTCGCATACCTGGTGTTCGAATACCTCCCCAAGCAACCATAAAAAAAGCCACCCGAGGGTGGCTTTTGAGTGGGTGGCATTGCGGCTTTAACGCACCACCGCGATTTGATCGCGCTTGCCAGCCTTAAAGGTGTACAGCGTCAAGGCGCCGTTCTTGATGTCACCTTTGGCATCAAACGAAATAGTGCCTGTCACGCCTTTGAAACCTGTTGTCTTTGCCAGTTCTGGCAAGTACTTGGCTGGATCGCTGGACTTGGCGCGCTGCATGGCATCCACCATGACAAAGACCGCGTCATACACATAAGGTGAATACAGCTTCACGTCGTCATTGAAGCGTTTCTTGAATTTGGCACCGAAGTCGTCCATGCCCTTCTTCAAAGCGCCATCCACACCGCCAGCCTCAGCACACACCACTTGGCCATCGGCCATGGCGTCACCCGCGAGCTTGATCATTTCGTTGGTACAAATGCCATCGCCGCCCATGAACTTGGCTTTGATGCCCAGTGATTTCATTTGCTTCATCATCGGGCCGCCCACGGCGTCCATGCCACCGAAGAAGATGATGTCTGGCTTCTTGCCCTTGAGTGTGGTCAAGATAGGCATGAAGTCTGTGGCTTTGTCGGTCGTGAACTCATGGCCCACCAAATTACCGCCTGCAGCCTTGACAGCTTTTTCAAACTCTTCAGCCACGCCTTGGCCGTAAGCTGTGCGGTCATCGATCACGGCAATGGATTTGCCTTTGAGTTCGTTCACGGCATAGCGGCCCAAAGTGCCACCCAAGTGAACGTCATCCGCCACCACGCGGAAAGCTGTTTTGTAGCCTTGACGGGTGTACTTGGGGTTGGTCGAGGATGGGGAGATTTGGGGAATGCCTGCGTCGCTGTAAATCTTGGAGGCTGGAATGGTTGTGCCTGAGTTCAAGTGGCCAATCACGCCGCTGACTTTGGCGTCCACCAACTTTTGCGCGGCGGCTGTGCCTTGCTTGGGATCAGCCGCATCGTCTTCAGCCACCAACTCCAATTTCACTTTCTTGCCATTGATGCTCACGCCTTTGGCATTGAGTTCTTCAACGGCCAAACGTGCGCCGTATTCGTTGTCTTTGCCCAAATGCGCGATGGCGCCGCTGACGGGGCCGACATGGCCGATCTTGACCACTTGGTCTTGCGCCATGGCCAAACTGCTGATGGCGGCCAACGTTGCAACGGCTGTCAATTTGAAAGAGAAATGCATGCAAGAACTCCTTGGGTTTGAAATAACGGTTTTTAATCGTAACTCCAAAACAAAGAAAGTTTCTCAATCCCTTAATTTCAAATCATGGCGCGTGATGGAATACCCACGATCGGCATAGTGTTTCCAGCGTTGGCGTGCCAGCTGGCGGTCTTCGTCATCCAACGTGACCACTTCAATCGTGCGCTCAAAGCGCTCGTAGCCCGCCGCTACCTCGTTACCCAAATTCAACAGCACTTGGTGATGAGGCAACTCAGGGCCACCCTCAATTTGTGCGGCCAAGACCACGGGGGACGACATCAACTGCTCAGCAGGGCTACCTGCGCGGCAATGCGCGACAAACTCCAGTGGCGAGAACGTCCACAGCAAGGTGTCGAGTGCTTGCAAGGAAGCAGGCGCACCTGTCACCACCACACGTGCGCCACTGGCCACGGCCTTGCGCAGCAAGCGGCAGGCATAGGCCAGTTTGTCGGGCGCGTTGAAGTGAAAAGCGATTTCGGTCATTTCGCTTTGGCAGTGCTCAACAAGTATTGCAACAACAAGCCCACAGGACGACCCGTCGCACCTTTGGCAGCGCCGCTCTTCCAAGCAGAACCTGCGATGTCCAAATGCGCCCATGGGTAGTCTTTGGCAAAACGCTGCAAGAACTTGGCGGCAGTAATCGAGCCGCCATCACGCCCAGCCACGTTGGCCACATCGGCAAAGTTGGACTTGAGGCCTTCTGCATATTCCTCGTCCAAAGGCAAGCGCCAGCAAGGGTCCAGCGCGGCTTCACCTGCGGCAAACAAGGCATTGGCCAAGTCGTCCGAAGGCGAGAACAAACCACTGCGCACATGACCCAGCGAAATCACACAAGCGCCGGTGAGCGTGGCAATGTCAATCACCGCACGGGGTTTGAAGCGTGTGGCGTACGTCAAGGCGTCACACAAAATCAGGCGGCCTTCGGCATCGGTATTGAGCACCTCAATGGTTTGACCGCTCATGCTGGTGATCACATCACCGGGCTTTAAGGCCGATGCGTCTGGCATGTTTTCGCAAGTGGGGATGAGGCCCACCACGTTGATGGCGGGCTTCAAGTGCGACAACGCCTCAAACGTGCCCAGCACGCTGGCGGCACCGCACATGTCGAACTTCATCTCGTCCATGCCAGGGCCTGGCTTGAGCGAAATACCGCCCGTGTCAAACGTGATGCCCTTGCCCACCAACACGGTCGGTGCCACAGTTTTAGCTGCACCGCTGTATTGCAACACGATGAAGCGCAAAGGCTCAACCGAGCCACGCGCCACTGCGGCGAAGGAGCCCATGCCGAGTTTTTCGATCTCTTTGGGGCCGAGCACTTGGCAATGGATGCCCGCCTTTTTACCCAAGGCCTTGGCCACATCCGCCAAATGTGTGGGCGTGGCGTGGTTGGCGGGACGGTTGCCCCACTCTTTGGCCAAGGCCACACCGGCCACTTGGGCGCGGGCCAGGTCAAATTCGTGTTTGGCTGCTTTGGTTTTTTCGGCAGTGGGCAAAGCCAAAACCACGCGCTTCAAGCCCGAGGCTTTGGCCGATGGCTTGGTGGCGGTGTACACATAGCTGGTGTCAGCCACAGCTTGGGCTGCAGCTTGCAGGCGGTGTGCGCTGGCATCGGCCAAACACACGGTGATGTGAGCAGGCTTGGCGGCTTTGAGCGAGGCCACAGCCGCAGTCACGGCTTGACGCACCACGCGCGCACTGCCGTCACCACTGGAGACCAAGACCAAGCGCATCGCGCTCACGCCTTGTGGGTGCCACACGCTCAGCAGCTTGGCGGGCGACTCGTCCAAATCACCGCTTTTGCGTGCCTCTGAAATAAGTTGGGCCAAAACGCTTTTGGTCGGCTTGTCCTTGGCAGATACCAAGATAATCAACGCATCGGTTTTATGCGTGACTGCAGCGTGTAAATCTAGGGTCTTGAGCTCGAAGTTCATAATTGTGTTTTTCCTCTGTCGCTGATGTTATTCCATTCCTCTATTCGCAATGAGCTGGCTCGCAGCTTTGGTGCCACGCTGGTGGTGCTGGTCACCATCGTGATGACCATCATGCTGATCCGTACACTGGGCCAAGCCTCACAAGGCAGCGTCAACCCCGCAGAGATCAGCTTGGTCATGGGCTACACCATGTTGGGTCACTTGCCCACGGTGCTCACCATGAGCTTGTTCATCGCATCTGTGGGCACGTTGTCACGCACTTACCTTGACAGCGAAATGGTCATTTGGCTTGTAAGCGGCAAAGGTCTGCGTGCATTCCTGACGCCCATGTTGCGTTTTGCCTGGCCCATGCTGTTGACCGTCGGCGTACTGGTGCTACTGGTATGGCCATGGTCAAACCAACAGATCAGCGAACTCAAAGAACGCTTCGAGCGCCGGGGTGACCTAGAACGCGTGTCTCCGGGCCAATTCCAAGAATCGGCCAATGGCCTGCGTGTGTTCTTTGTGGACAAAGACAGTGTCGAGAACAAACAAGGTAAAAACGTTTTCATTTCGTCGACAGACCATGGCAAACAAGCCATGACCTCATCCAAAGCGGGCCACATTGAAACCATCGACGAAGATCGTTTTTTGATTTTGGATGTTGGCCAACGGGTGGAACAAACCGTGGGTGAAGCTGAAATCAAAATCAGCGAGTTCAAGGTCTATGGCACGCGCATTGGACAAGACGTCAAGGCTGCCTCTGTCATTCCCGCAAAAGCCACCAGCACCCTCCAGCTGATTCAGTCGCCGACGCCGAACAATTTAGGTGAACTGTCCTGGCGACTGGGCATGGCCATGGCTGCCTGGAACTTTGTGGTCATCGCACTGGCCATCACCAGCGCCAACCACCGTGTTGGACGCAGCGGCAACTTGGCCTTGGCGTTGTTCATTTTTGTGGTCTATTACAACTTCATCAACCTCGGTCAAAGCTGGATCAGCTTGGGCAAAGTGCAATTTGCCCCTTTCTTACTTGCACTGCATGGCGGCGTTTTGTGTGCGGCATTGCTTTGGCTGACGGTGCGCCACAACAACTGGAGCTGGCGCCAATGGCTACCCACCTCAACACCGCAACCGGAGGTGCGCCCATGAAAACATTGCGACGCCTCATTTACGGTGAAGTGCTCGTGGCTGTGGGCTTTGTCACCCTTGGTTTTTTGGGTTTGTTCTTCTTCTTTGACTTTGTAGACGAGCTTCAAGGTGTAGGCCAAAACGGCGGTGCTTATCAGCTCAAACATGCCCTGACTTATGTCTTGCTTCTGATCCCCAGCCACTTGTACGAATTGCTCCCCATCACGGTGCTGATCGGCACTATTTTTGTGATGGCCCGTTTGGCACAAAGCTCTGAATTCACGATTTTGCGCACCAGCGGATTAGGTCCTTTCATGGCTTTGCGCAACTTGCTGGGTTTAGGCTTGGCATTTGTGGTGCTGACGTTTGCAGTGGGAGACTATTTATCACCGCTGTGTGACCGCTATGGCCAATTGCTGAAGTCGCGCTACTTAGGTCAAATCAAAGTGGGCAACACGGGGGCTTGGCTGCGTGAGCGCCAAGGTGACAACAGTTTTGCAGTGAATGTCACCACCCTCACCCCAGAAGGTAACCCCAGCGGTATTCGAATCTTTGAATTCAACAAAGACGGTCAGTGGGTGGCCTTGATCAAAGCGCGCGATGGCCTGCTGACCAACAACGACGCCTGGACCCTTCAACAAGTCGAACGCAACCAGCTGAGCCGCAACAAAACGGGTGAATCTGTCTTGGAACGCACCCACGCCGATTCGCAAACATGGGCCACAGGCATCAACTCAGAAATGGTGTCGGTCGCCCTGCTCAAGCCTGAACGTATGGGCACGATTGATTTGTTTCAATACATCCAGCACTTGAGTGCCAATGGTCAAACCACGCAGCGCTTTGAGATTGAATTCTGGAAAAAAGTGTTCTACCCCTTGAGCTGCCTCGTCATGGTAGTGCTGGCCCTGCCTTTTGCTTATTTGCATTTCCGCAGCGGCAACATTGCGAGCCATGTGTTTGGTGGCGTATTGGCGGGCATCAGCTTCTTTTTGTTGAACAACGTGTTCAGCTACATCGGCAACATCAACAGCTGGGCACCGTGGTTTGCAGCCGCAGCACCCGGCATGCTCTACACACTTGCTTCGCTGGCCGCTTTTGGCTGGCTGGTCATTCGCCAATAAGGTTTTATGCACGCCATCATTTTGTTTGCCCACGGCTCACGCGACCCCCTGTGGCACAAGCCCATCCAAGCGGTGGCTGAACGCATCACCCATCGCTCGCCCAACACCGTGGTGCGATGCGCCTACCTGGAGCTGACCGAGCCCGACCTGCCCCATGTGGCCGATGCTTTGGTGGCTGAAGGCGCCACCAGCCTGTGCGTCGTGCCCATGTTTTTGGGCGTGGGTCGACATGCACGCGAAGACTTACCTGAACTCATCACCGCGCTGAAGGCTGCACACCCGAGCGTTGACATCGGTTGCCAACCAGCTGTGGGTGAGCAACATGCGCTGCTCGACTTGCTGGCCGATATTGCACTAGGCCAAGCCAACAACGCGCCCTGAGCGAGACTGGATTCTGATGGCTAAACGGACGCACACGGCCACCGCGAAAGCATAAAGAATCAATTAGTTAGATGCTCAAGGCATAATGAATGGCCAATTACAAAGCCAAGCCATGAACCTACACCAGTTCCGTTTCGTCCAAGAAGCCGTTCGCCGCAACCTCAACCTCACCGAGGTGGCCAAGTCGCTCCACACCTCCCAGCCTGGCGTGTCCAAGGCCATCATTGAGCTGGAAGAAGAGCTGGGCATCGAAATCTTCTCGCGCCACGGCAAACGCCTCAAGCGCGTGACCGAACCGGGCCAGCATGTGCTGCGCAGCATCGAAGTCATCTTGCGTGAAGTGGGCAACCTCAAACGCATTGGCGAACAGTTCAGCGCCGAAGACAGCGGCACTTTGTCCATCGCCACCACCCACACCCAAGCACGCTACGTGCTGCCCGTGCCCGTGGCCAAACTGCGCGAGGCCTACCCCAATGTGAACATCAGCCTGCACCAAGGCGCGCCTGCACAAGTGGCGCAAATGGTGATGGACGAAGTGGCCGAGATTGGCATTGCCACCGAGTCACTCTCTGAATACCCCGAGCTGATCACCCTGCCCTGCTACGAGTGGGAACACATGTTGGTCATCCCAAAATCACACCCACTCGCGGGCAAAGTGCGCATCACTCTGGAAGACTTGGCAGCTGAACCCATCATCACGTACCACCCCTCCTTCACCGGCCGCACCCGCATCGACAAAGCCTTTGCCGCCAAAGGCTTGACGCCACGCATCGCGCTCGAAGCGATTGACTCAGACGTCATCAAGACCTATGTGCGCTTAGGTTTGGGCGTGGGCATCGTGGCCGAGATGGCAGTCAAAGACGGCTTGGACAACGACCTGATTGCACGCCCCGCCTCGCTGCTGTTTGGCAAAAACGTGGCGCGCATTGCGTTCAAGCGCAGCGCCTACATTCGCCACTTTGTGTATGACTTTGCTGCACTCTTGAGCGACCGTCTCGATCGCAACCTCATCATGAAGGCCCTCGACGGCCACCCCACCGACTTCAACATGTGAACCACGCAACATGACCACACCGCACCTCGACACCAAGTTCCCCAAAATCGGCACCACCATCTTCACGGTCATGTCGGCTTTGGCCACTGAGAAAAACGCCGTCAACCTCGGCCAAGGCTTCCCCGACTTTGACTGCGACCCCAAGCTCGTGGCCTGCGTGAACGACGCCATGACCCACGGCCTCAACCAATACCCGCCCATGACCGGCGTGCCCGCGCTGCGCGAAGCCGTGGCTGACAAGATTGAGTCGCTTTACCAATACCGCTACGACGCCACCAACGAAATCACCATCACGGCGGGTGCGACACAAGCCATCCTCAGCATCATCTTGGCGGTGGTGCGTGCGGGTGACGAAGTGATCGTGCTTGAGCCCTGCTACGACAGCTACATCCCCAACATCGACATGGCGGGCGGCGTGGCCGTGCGCGTGCCGCTCACCCCCGGCACCTTCCGCCCCGACTTCGACAAAATCGCAGCGGTCATCACGCCCAAGACCCGCGCGATCATCGTCAACAGCCCGCACAATCCCAGCGCCACCGTGTGGACGCGCGAGGAAATGCTCAAGCTTCAAGAGTTGCTCGCACCTACCAATATCGTGCTCATCAGCGACGAGGTGTACGAGCATATGGTCTACGCACCACTGAAGCACCTGAGTGCTTCTAGCTTTCCCGGCTTGGCAGAGCGTGCCTTCATCGTGTCGAGCTTTGGCAAAACATTCCACGTCACGGGATGGAAAATTGGCTACGTCGCAGCACCTGCGGCCTACAGCGCCGAGTTCCGCAAGGTGCACCAGTTCAACGTATTCACCGTCAACACACCGGTGCAACACGGTTTGGCTGCCTTCCTCAAAGACCCACAGCCCTACTTACAACTGCCTGCCTTCTACGCCGCCAAGCGCGACTTGTTTCGCCAAGGTTTGGCCCAAACCAAGTTTGAGTTGTTGCCTTCTGAAGGCAGCTACTTTCAGTGCGTGCGCATCGACAAATTGGGTGTGCCTGAGAAAGACCTGAGCGAAGCTGACTTCTGCAAGTGGCTCACCTCTGAAATTGGTGTGGCCGCTATTCCTCTGTCGGCCTTTTACGCCGATGGCTTTGACCAACGCGTGGTGCGCTTTTGCTTCGCCAAAAAGGATGAGACCTTGAAGCTCGCCCTCGGTCGTTTGGCGCGTCTGTAAGCCCTGCATGCCTAAACCTACACACACGCCAAAGACCAAAATCTGCCTCGTCACGCCCGCGTTAGCCGATGCCAACAACGGCAACTGGCAAACCGCCCAACGCTGGGCTCGCATGTTGTCTACAACTTTTCAGACGCGCATCAGCCCGGTCTGGCCCGACAGCAAGCCCGCCGACATCACTGCCGATGTGTTGGTGGCCTTGCACGCGCGTCGCTCTGCCCCCTCGGTGGCCGCATGGGCACATGCGCACCCCACGCACCCCTTGGTGTTGGTCCTGACAGGCACAGACTTGTACCAAGACATCCAGCACGATGCCGACGCCCAACGCTCATTGCAGCTAGCCACCCATTTGGTTGTGCTGCAAGAGCAAGGTCTGCAAGCTTTGCCCGAAGCGCTGCGCCACAAAGCGCACGTCATCTATCAATCCAGCACACCCTTGCCCCCCGCCAACAAAACCCAAGCGCATTTGCGTGCGGTCATGGTGGGACATTTGCGCGATGAAAAATCGCCGCAAGTGCTCTGGCAAGCCGCACAAGCGCTGCAAGCGGATGACGCCATTTTTATAGACCACATTGGCCGTTCACTTGACCCCACTTTGGCCACGCAAGCCCAACAAACCGCCAGCCAATGCCCGCACTACCGCTGGCTGAATGAGATGCCCTCTGTGCCAACGCGTCGCAGCATTCAACGTGCCCATGTGTTGGTACACACCAGCCGCATCGAAGGCGGCGCACACGTCATCATGGAAGCGGTGTTAAGTGGCACACCTGTGTTGGCCTCACGCGTGTCGGGCAATGTGGGCATGTTGGGCACTGACTACCCCGGTTACTTTGAACCCGGCAACGCCCAACAACTGGCCGCTCTGCTGCGCGAATGCAGGCAAACCCAAAATCAAACAGATGGTTTATTGGCCAAACTCACGCACGCCTGCCAAACGCGGGCCGCGCTGTTTCAACCTGAGCGCGAACAAGCCGACTTGTGCGCGCTCATCACATCTGCGCTGAAACCTGTATGAACACCATGCACCGACGTGAGTGGCTGAGCAAACTGGGTCAACTGGCCCTGCTGACCGCCAGCTCTTTGCCCTTGAGCCTTGCTGCACAAACCATCAAAACACAGGGCCGCCTGGTCATCATTGGCGGGGCGGAAGACCGCAAACAAGATCGCATCATCCTGCGCAAGTTTCTTGAACTCAGCGGCGGCCCCAACGCCAAAATTCGTGTCATCAATGCCGCGAGCGGCGTGCCCGACATCGTGTGGGCCAGTTACCAAGCTGTGTTTCAAGACCTAGGCGCACTCAACTGCGAGGTGGTGCCCATGCTCACCCGCGACGAAGCCTCAGAACCCAACGTGGTCAACATGTTGGCCGAAGCCGATGGCATCTTCATCACAGGGGGCGACCAAAACCGACTCATGCAATGCCTGTGGGAGTCACCTGCCGCACAAGCCATGCACCGTGCGTTTCACTTGAACGGCACCTGCATTGCAGGCACCAGCGCAGGCGCTGCGGTGATGTCGCGCCACATGCTGGCCGAAGGCGCGCCCACACCTTCACCACAAAAAGACGTGGTGTCCATGGACATCGGTCTGAGCTTCATGCCCAACGCCATCGTGGACCAACACTTCTCGCAGCGCCATCGCCTGAGCCGCTTGCTCTCGGCCTTGGCACAACGCCCCGACCTTTTGGGCGTAGGCATTGACGAAGACACGGCCTTGGTCATTGAGCCCAATCAATCGGTAGAAATTGTGGGCCGCGGCGCCGTCACGCTGGTCGACCCGCGCCGCATGCGCAGCAACTTTGACAAAGCCGAAGACGGCGACAAACTCGAAATGCTCGGGCTTCAACTGCACCTGCTACCTGCAGGCAGCCGCTATGTGCTGGCCAATGCCCCCAAGAACCGCAAACCGCCTGTGCCGTTTTGGGATGCTTTGTCGGTGCTGGCCAAGACGGGGGCGATGCGGGGGTAAGCTCAAGCGCACTGCGGCAGGTGTGTGAGCGAGATACGTCATAGCCGCTTACAAAGTTAGACACCACGCACGGTTACAACCCCTAGCCTGTTCAATGACAAACGGCCCTCAAACCGACCTAGCCCAAAGCAAATTTGGGAAGATTGCCAAAGGTCGGCCAATGGCCTACACTTACCATGAATTTCGAGTGGGATGAAATCAAAAACGAGGCTTGTTTTGACGAACGCGGTTTTGACTTTGCCTACGCAGCCCAAGCCTTCTTTGACCCGAACCGCCTCATCCGCGCAGACATGAGGCACAGCTACGGCGAAGAGCGCTTTCAGTTGCTAGGCGCAATCGACTCGCGGATATTTGTGGTGGTCTACACCCCTCGCCCGCAAGCCACACGCATCATCTCAGCTCGCAAAGCTAATGCACGAGAGGCCAAGCACTATGAAAACGGTACGCATGAAGATTGAACCCAACATTCCCAGCGCAAAGCGCGTGGGCAGGGTCAACACGGCCAAGCTTGACGCCACCACTGAAACACAAATTGCACAGCATGCAGCTGAAGACGATTCTGCAGCCATGCAAGACGCAGCGAAGTTTGCCCGCCGCGTGCGCCGCCGCTTGGGCTTTAGCCAAGCCGAATTTGCCACACGCATTGATGTGTCGCTGGAAACAATCCGCAACTGGGAACAGGGTAAGCGCAGCCCAACTGGCGCGGCCAAGGCGCTGCTTAAAGTGCTGGACAAAGCACCTGAGGCGGCGTTGGCTGCTTTGCACTGAATATGCGCATTGTTGAAGTTGAAGCCACTCTAAATAAATGACCTCCAAACTGTATTTAGTTATCGCACTTGCGCTTGCAATTAGCTATGCACTTGGGCGCTTCCACGCTCGCTACCGAACGTCTACTTTTCAAAACAGAGGAGAGGCGCTCGTTTCCCGTGAGCTTCAATCAAATTTCAATGGCCCAGACTATCACCTGCTGAACCACATTACCTTGAAACTCAAGGACGGAACGACGCAAATTGACCATATTTTGGTATCTCGCTTTGGTGTGTTCGTCATAGAGACGAAGCATTACAACGGTTGGATATTTGCAAATGCAAAACAAGCGACTTGGACACAGGTTCTGTATCGCCAAAAATTCAAATTCCAAAATCCAATTTTTCAAAACATGCGGCATGTCGAAGCAGTAAAAAACATCCTCGATTTTTTGCCATCAAGTTGCGTTCAGTCTTTGGTAGTTTTTACAGGGAACGCCAAATTCAAAACTGACATTCCACCTGGTGTGTTCACCGCCTCTGAACTGATTAAATATCTGCGAAACCACGTCGATGAAGCAATGTCAGTAAACCGCTTGCAGTTCTGCGTTGGTCGAATAGAAACAGCGCGTCTTGCAGTTAGCCGAGAAATAGACCTAGAGCATGTTAAAAACTTAGAGCATCGCCACAGTGGCAAAAATTAACAATGCCACATCATTGGTCTCAATAACTCAACTGCTGCCAAGCCTTATCCAGCCGCTTCACACTGACCGGCTGGGGCGTGCGCAGCTCTTGCGCGAAGAAGCTCACGCGCAGCTCTTCCAGTAGCCACCTGAACTCTTGCATGCGCGCATCGGTCACACCTTTGCGCTCGGCCACCAAGCGCCAATACTTTTGGTCCAGCGGTTTGAGTTCAGCCAGTTTGGTGGCATCGCGTGCCGCATCGGCGCGCAGTTTGTCTAGGCGCAGCACCACGGCTTTGAGGTAACGCGCAAAGTGCTGCAGCTGTGTGTAGGGTGTGTCGGCGATGAAGCGTTTGCCCACCAAGCGTTGCAACTGTTGCGCAGCGTCAGCCACGCTGTCGGGGCTGATTTTGGTGTCTTTCACTTTACGACTAGCGGCTGCAAACTCGGTCAGCACGGTGCTGGCTAAGCGTGCTATTTCGTTGGCGATCAGCGTCAGTCGGCCACGGCCTTCTTCCAGGCGGCGTTTGAAATCAGCCTCACTGGTAGGTAATGGGTCGAGCAAGAAGGCGCGGTCCAAAGCCACATCCAGTATTTGTTGTTTGAGCTCATCCGAAGTGCCCAAGCTCATGTACGCGACCGACATTTTTTGCAGGTCGGGCAAGTTCTTCTCAAGGTACTTGAGCGCGTCTTTGATTTGAATGGAAAACAAACGACGCAAGCCCGCACGGTGTTTGGTGGCCGCTACTTCGGGCTCGTCAAACACTTCAATGCACACGGCGTCACCCACATCCACCAACGCCGGAAAACCAATGAGGGTTTGTTTGCCTTTGGTGATTTCCATCAGCTCAGGCAGTTCACCAAAAGTCCAGCTGGTGTAACGCTGATCCGCAGGAGAAGAAGCGGCAGAACGAGCAACAGACGCACCACGACCAGAAGGTGTCGGCTGATGGAGAGCAGCGGGTGACGATTTCTGTGAGGCATGAGGAGCCCGCTGCTCTCCATCAGCCGACGCCGCAGCCCCTTCAACGACGACACCAGAGCTTAGTGTGCCCACACCTTTAAGCGCAGCCAACGCCTGAAACGCCCCCCGCGCTTGGCTACCCAGCTCAGCCTTCAAAGCACCCAAATTGCGCCCATGCCCCAACTGCCGCCCATGCTCATCCACCACACGGAAGTTCATGAACAAATGCGGCGGCAACATGTCCACCTTAAAGTCCGCACGCTTCACATCCACTTGCGTGGCATCACGCACCAGCTTTAGCAAAGCATCCACCAATGGACCAGCGCCAAACACCGTGTCTGACGACAAAGCCTCGGTCAAACGCGCCGCACTCTCAGGCAGCGGCACTAGGCGCGAGCGAGGCCGCTGGTGCAAGGTTTTGAGCAAGGCGTGAATTTTTTGGTTCAGCATGCCCGGCACCAACCACTCAGCGCGTTCTTCGCTCACTTGGTTCAACACAAACAGCGGCACAGTCACGGTCAGGCCGTCTTTGGCGTCACCAGGCTCATGCAAATAGTCAGCCGAGCAGTCCACGCCGCCCATGCGCAATGTTTTGGGAAATGCCTGCGTGGTGATGCCAGCCGCTTGGTGGCGCATCAACTCTTCACGACTCAGGCACAAGAGCTTGGGCTGACGTTTGACTTCTTCGCGATACCAATGCTCCAGCGTGACCAAGCTGCACACATCGGTGGGCAGCTGCTGGTCGTAAAACGCGTAGATCAACGCATCGTCCACCAACACGTCTTGACGGCGCGATTTATGTTCTAGCTCTTCCACTTGCGCGATGAGCTTTTGGTTGGCCGCAAGGAATTGCAGCTTGGTGTCAAGCTCGCCCGCCACCAATGCTTCGCGAATAAAAATTTCGCGCGCACCCACCATATCGACTTTGCTGTAACTCACACGGCGGCCGTTGTAGACCACCAAGCCATACAGAGTGGCACGCTCTAACGCTTTGACTTCGCCCGCTTTCTTTTCCCAATGCGGGTCGAGCAATTGTTTTTTCAGCAGATGGCCGCCCACCTGCTCTAGCCACTGTGGCTCCATAGCGGCAATGCCTCGGCCAAACAAGCGCGTGGTTTCCACCAACTCGGCCACCACAATCCAGCGGCCCGGTTTCTTGCGCAAGTGTGCGCCGGGATGGCGATAAAACTTGATGCCGCGAGCACCCAGATACGCTTCGTCATCCTCGAGTTTGCAGCCCACGTTGCCCAGCAAACCTGCCAACATCGACAAGTGCAATTGCTCGTAGCTGGCGGGCAAGGTGTTGATGCGCCATTTGTGTTCGGTCACCACCGTCAGCAGCTGGGTGTGCGTGTCGCGCCACTCGCGCACGCGGCGCACGTTGATAAAGTTTTGGCGCAGCAGCGCTTCGTATTGGCGGTTGCTCAGCTTGTGCTCGGTCGGCACGCCCGTCATGCCCACCTTCACTGCGCCCTGCTTGCTTTGCGGCTGCTTTACCGCAATTTGCTGCTTCATGCTGGCAGGCAAATGCGGCTTACCACCGCGCGAATTTTCTAGCCACTTCCACAGGTTGAGGTAGCCGCTGAACTCGCTGCGGTCGTCGTCAAACTTGGCGTGTGCTTGGTCAGCCGCTGCTTGCGCTTCCATCGGGCGGTCGCGCACGTCTTGCACGCTCAGGGCCGAGGCAATGATGAGCACTTCGTCCAAAGCGTTACGTTCACGTGCTTCCAAAATCATGCGGCCCACGCGGGGGTCGAGTGGCAGGCGCGACAGCTCACTACCCATGGGCGTGAGTTCGTTGTCGTCATCCACTGCGCCGAGTTCGCTCAGCAACTGGTAGCCATCGGCAATCGCTTTGGGGCGCGGCGCTTCGAGAAACGGAAACTGCTCCACGTTACCGAGGTGCAGCGACTTCATTCGCAAGATCACACCGGCCAACGATGAACGCAAAATTTCGGGGTCGGTAAATTTGGTTCGACCGTTGAAATCCACCTCGTCATACAAGCGAATGCAAATGCCGTTGGCCACACGGCCGCAACGGCCTGCGCGTTGGTTGGCTGCGGCTTGACTGATGGGCTCCACCATCAACTGCTCCACCTTGCTGCGCCAGCTGTAGCGCTTGACGCGTGCCGTGCCTGCATCAATCACATAGCGAATGCCAGGCACGGTGAGTGAGGTTTCGGCCACGTTGGTGGCCAGCACAATGCGACGGCCACCACGTGTGTCAAACACACGGTCTTGCTCAGCAGTTGAAAGCCTCGCAAACAAGGGCAGCACTTCAGCGCTGCGCATGACGGGGCTGTGACTCAGGTGGGCACGCAGGTGGTCTGCCGCTTCTCGAATTTCGCGCTCGCCCGGCAAGAACACCAAGATGTCACCCTGCTGCGATGGGTTGCTCCACAGCTCGTCCACGCCGTCGGCAATGGCGTTGTTCAGGTCGTAGTCGCGCTTTTCTTCAAACGGGCGGTAGCGCATCTCGACGGGGAAGGTGCGGCCCGAAACCATCAGTACCGGCGCTGGCCCTTTGGCTGAAGCAAAGTGCTGCGCAAAGCGATCGGCATCAATCGTGGCCGAGGTGACGATGATTTTCAGGTCAGGCCTGCGCGGCAAGATTTCGCGCAAATAGCCCAGCAAAAAGTCAATGTTCAGGCTGCGCTCGTGAGCCTCGTCAATGATGATGGTGTCGTAGGCTTTGAGCAGCGGGTCGTTTTGCGTCTCGGCC
Organism: Limnohabitans sp. TEGF004; assembly: GCF_027924965.1. Lineage (NCBI taxonomy): Bacteria > Pseudomonadati > Pseudomonadota > Betaproteobacteria > Burkholderiales > Comamonadaceae > Limnohabitans > Limnohabitans sp. TEGF004. The sequence goes on from NZ_AP027056.1 coordinate 1,497,700, forward strand.
AGCAAAATGCCGTCGGTCATCAGCTTGACCGACGCGTCTTTGCTCAGGCGGTCTTGGAAGCGCACCTTGAAACCCACCACGTCGCCCAGCGGGGTTTTGAGCTCTTCGGCAATGCGCTTGGCCACCGAGCTGGCGGCAATGCGGCGGGGCTGGGTGTGGCCGATGATTTGTTTGCGCTGACCAGGCTTGGAGTTGGGGCCAAGCTCCCTGCCTTGTCCGCGCCCCAGAGCGAGCGCCATTTTGGGCAGTTGCGTGGTTTTGCCCGAGCCAGTTTCGCCGCACACGATGATGACCTGATGCGCCTGCATGGCGGCCATGATTTCTTCGCGCCTGGCCGAGACGGGCAACGATTCTGGAAATTCAATCTTGAACGGGAAAGACTGGGGGCTTAGGGTAGACAAAACAGGCGCTAACTTGGGTGACAATCCGCAATTATCCCCGTCCGGCTCACACCGAGAACGCTCAACCCTTTACACGCCACAAACCAGCCCACATGTCCGCCGTTTTTGACTTCACTTTTGTGCCTTGGTTCCGTTCGGTCGCGCCGTATATCCACATGCATCGCGGCAAGACCTTTGTCGTCGGCATCGCGGGCGAGGCCATTGCTGCAGGCAAGCTGCCCAACTTGGCGCAAGACTTGGCGCTCATCCAAAGCATGGGCGTTCGCATTGTGCTGGTCCACGGCTTTCGCCCACAGGTGAACGAACAGCTGGCCGCCAAAGGCCATGTGCCCCACTACTCACACGGCATGCGCATCACCGACGGCGTGGCCCTCGACTGCGCGCAAGAGGCAGCAGGCCAACTGCGCTTTGAAATTGAAGCCGCGTTCAGCCAGGCCTTGCCCAACACGCCCATGGCCGGCGCCACGGTGCGCGTGATTTCAGGCAACTTCATCACCGCTCGCCCTGTGGGTATCTTGGACGGGGTGGACTTTCAACACTCGGGCCTCGTGCGCAAGGTTGACGTGGCGGGCATCACCCAAACCCTCGCCTCGGGTTCGATGGTGCTCATCTCGCCGTTTGGCTTCTCGCCCACGGGCGAAGCGTTCAACCTGACCATGGAAGAAGTGGCCACATCGGTGGCCACCGCTTTGCAAGCTGACAAACTGCTGTTTGTGACGGAGACACCGGGCATTCGCATTCGCCCCATGGAGCCCGAAAGCGAAGACAACCCCATCGACACCGAACTGCCGTTGGACGCCGCCAAACAACTGCTGGCCACCCTGCCCCACACCACAGACCCCTCTGACATCGCGTTTTACTTGCAGCATTGCGTGAAGGCTTGCGAGACGGGCGTGGAGCGCAGCCACATCTTGCCGTTCGCGGTGGATGGCTCGCTGCTGCTAGAGGTGTATATGCATGACGGCATCGGCACCATGGTGGTGGACGAGAAGCTGGAGAGCCTGCGCGAAGCCACACATGAAGACGTGGGCGGCATCTTGCAACTGATTGAGCCGTTTGAAAAAGACGGCACCTTGGTCAAGCGTGACCGCAACGAGATTGAACGCGACGTGGGCCAATACACCGTCATCGAACATGACGGCGTGATCTTCGCCTGCGCGGCGCTCTACCCCTACCCTGAAGCCCAAACGGCAGAGATGGCGGCACTGACTGTGTCCCCCCAATCGCAAGGTCAAGGCGATGGCGAGAAGGTGTTGAAGCGCATCGAACAACGCGCGCGCAACAAAGGCCTCAAGAGCATTTTTGTGTTGACCACGCGCACCAAGCACTGGTTCTTGAAACGCGGCTTTGTACAGGTTGATCCCGACTGGTTGCCCGAGGCACGCAAACGCAAATACAACACCGACCGCAGGAGTTTGGTCTTGGTGAAGAAGCTGGCATAAAAAACGGGGCTCACAAGCCCCGTTTTTTATTGTCAGCTCAGGGTGTCACGCCTTCGCTGGAGTCGCTGGAGTCGCTGGCGTCTCTGATGCTCGGCGCAGGCTGAGACAGCAAGCGGATGAAGGCGGCCAAGGCCAACAACCCCAACCCCACAAACGCCACAAACGACCAGTTGGCAATCGAGCCCCCCAAGAAAGTCCAATCCACGTTTGAGCAATCACCACCGCCCTTAAAAATCATGGGGATGGCACGTTGCAGCGGGAAGGTTTCGATCATGCCGTAGAAGTCACGGCCACATGACACCACCTCGGGCGGGTACCACTGCAACCAAGTTTGGCGGGCCGCCACATAAGCACCGCCACCAGCCAACAACACCAACACACTGCCGACCGTCAACGATGCGGTACGGCCCGACAAAACCGCACCCAGCAAAGCCACCAAACCCATCAACACCATCACATAGCGCTGCACGATGCACATGGGGCAAGGCTCCAAGCCCACCACATGCTGCAAATACATGCCGAACGACAACAAACCCAAACAGGTCAGGGCAATGCAAAGCCAAACACGGCGAGGGTGATTCAAAAGTTCTACGTGCACATCGGTCTCCAAAAGGACTAGATTCAATTGTCGCTGTGAAACAATGGTGGCAATGGCCCAAGCGCCAAAAAACCAAAGACACGCCATGACTTTACGTACACCACCGCTCGCTGATACACCCCGTTTACACAACTTCGTCAACCAACTCGACGCACTGCTCAAAAGCACCACCGACGAAGCCGCCATTTTGGCGAGTGGCAAACCGCTGTTGGCCGAGTTGGTGGCACACGACGATTGGCTACCTGAAGAATACGCCCAGCTCAACCCCGAGCGTTACCAACAGTTTTTACTCTACGCCGACCCCGATGACCGCTTTTCAGTGGTGAGCTTTGTGTGGGGCCCAGGCCAAGCCACGCCCATCCACGACCACACCGTGTGGGGCATGATTGGCATGCTGCGCGGTGCCGAGCTATGCCAACACTTTGCCAAAAACGCACACGGCAAATGGCAGCCCAGCGGCGAGCCAACCCGTTTAGAGCCCGGCCATGTCGAAGCCGTGTCGCCCACCATTGGCGATGTGCACCGCGTGTGGAATGCATTCGCCGACCAAACTTCCATCAGCATCCATGTGTATGGCGCCAACATTGGCGAGGTCAGCCGCCATGTGTTTCATGAAGATGGCACGGTGAAAGATTTCATTTCTGGCTACAGCAATGCCAAGGTTGAAGCGCCACTTGAATTTCCCCTCGCTGCTTACGCCCGCATTCGCGAAACCCTCTTGCAACGTCAAGAAATCGCCATCCTCGACGTGCGTGAGGAAGACCCTTTCGCCCAATGCCACCCGCTGTTCGCGGCCAACCTGCCACTGGGCCGCATCGAAGCCGATGCCTGGACACGCATCCCGCGCCTAGACACCTTCATCGTGGTGTACGGCACGGCCTTCAATGGCGACGACCTCGCCCTGCCCGCTGCCCGCACCTTGAAACGCATGGGCTACACGAATGTGCATTTGCTCAGCGGTGGCCTCCAAGGCTGGCAAGACGCAGGCGGCGAAGTGTTCCGCGATGTCAACGTGCCCAGCAAATCGTTTGGTGAGTTGGTCGAATCCAAGCGTCACACGCCGTCGCTCTCCGCGCAAGAAGTCAAAGCCCTCATCGATGCCAAAGCCAATGTGGTGGTGATGGACGCACGCCGTTTTGACGAGTACCAAACCATGAGCATTCCCAGCGGCATCAGCGTGCCTGGGGCCGAGCTGGTATTGCGTGCGCGCGCACTCGCGCCCAATGCCACCACGCGCATCATCGTGAACTGTGCGGGCCGCACGCGCAGCATCATTGGTACGCAGTCGCTCATCAACTCAGGCATTCCCAACCCCGTGAGCGCCCTGCGCAACGGCACGATTGGTTGGACCTTGGCAGGCCAAGAGCTGGTCAAAGGTGCGAGCGATCATTTCCCCGAGGTGGACGACGCCACCCGAGCCAAAGCCGCTGCCAGCGCATTTGCGGTGGCCATGCGCGCCGGTGTGAAACGCGTGCGTTTGGATGAGCTCAACACATGGTTGGCCGACCCCACACGGACCACGTATTTCTTTGATGTGCGCACACCCGAAGAATACGCAGCAGGCCATGTGGCCGGTGCACGCAGCGCCCCAGGCGGCCAACTGGTGCAAGAGACCGACCACCAAGCCGCCGTGCGCGGCGCGCGCTTGGTGCTGTGCGACACCGACGGCACGCGCGCCAACATGTCTGCCTCGTGGTTAGCCCAAATGGGTTGGGAGGTTTATGTGGTGGCAAGCCTCACCGCTGAAGACTTCAAACACACCGACGTGCCGCCTTTGCGCTTGCCAGACCCGCAAGGCAAACTGCCCGCTGTCGATGTGGCCAAAGTCAAAGCTTGGTTGGCCGACCGCAACAGCCACACCGTGGTGCTCGACTTCAGCACCAGCGCACAATACATCCAAGGCCACATCCACAGCGCATGGTGGATGCTGCGCACGCAGCTCAAAGACTCGCTCGCTGCCGCGCACAAAGGCCACCGCTATGTGCTGACCTGCCAAAACGGCAGCGTGTCACGCTTTGCCGCAGCCGATGTGCAAGCGGCTGTCAAAGCAGGCATTGAGGTGGTGTGGCTTGAAGGCGGCAATGCCGCATGGCTCGCCGCAGGGGGCAAACTTCAAACCGGCGACCACCAAATGGCCGTGGAGCGCGTGGACCGCTACCGCCGTCCCTACGAGGGCACCAACAACCCAGTGGAAGCCATGCAGGGCTACCTCGACTGGGAATTTGGTTTGGTCGAACAGCTGGCCCGCGATGGCACCCACCATTTCAGGGTGATTTAAATATTGCTACAGTCTCGCCTGAAGTTTTTAACCCTGATCACAGAGAAGCACATCACATGTCACGCACCGTTCAATGCATCAAACTCGGCACCGAAGCAGAGGGCCTCGATTTGCCACCGTACCCAGGCGAGCTGGGCAAGCGCATTTGGGAAAGCGTCAGCAAGCAAGCGTGGGCTGATTGGATCAAGCAACAAACCATGTTGGTGAACGAAAACCGTTTGAACTTGGCCGACCTGCGCGCCCGTGAATACCTCAAGCGCCAAATGGAAAAACATTTCTTTGGCGACGGCGCGGACGCCGTGCAAGGCTACGTACCACCAAGCGCTTAATCGCTCCGCATTCAACGCAACCCTGCGTGGTCAGCGAGAACGCATGGCACGGCTTTAGTAGCTGGTGCCACACCCAAGCCAGCTTTGACGAGCTGGCTTTTCTACGTCTGTGGCACAGCTGGACGGCTGATGATGCACGCCCTACGCACTTACATGTGGTGGCGCACACGGTTCAGCCTTTACAAGCGGATGCACTGCTCAGTGCCGCTGCATCACACCCCGAACTGTTGCCCCTCGCCCAACAGCTGGCTGAGCAATTCTGGGGTTTGTTGCCCGGCATACACCGCTTGCGATTTGCACGCCACACACACTCGAAGACCCAGCTTGATCCAAGCGTTGAAACGGTCCCCAACGACCATTTCTGGCACGACCGCGATGCTCGCTTGATGCTGACCCTCTGCATAGGTCCACACGACGCATGGCCCGAGTTTGCCGAAGTACTGCACGCATATCCCATAGGTCCGTGCATCCCCCCTGTCGATGCGCCTACGTTGGATGAACGAACGGTCACCATCATTGGCTCAGGCATTGCAGGCGCAGGCACCGCACGCGCATTGGCAGAACGCGGCTGGCAAGTGACGGTGCTCGAAGCAGGTAACGAACCCGCATCCGGCGCATCAGGCTTGCCCGTGGGCGTGGTGGCGCCACACACCTCGCATGACGACAGCGGCGTGTCACGCCTCTCGCGTGCGGGCTTGCGGCTGATGGAACAAACCATGCGCGGGCTGCTGACCGAAGGCGTGGATTGGGGCTGCACCGGTGTGCGCGAACGCCGCCTGCCCGGCAAAACCCGACGCGGCGGTGTGCCACTGAGCTGGCTCCACGAACACGCCCACACCGCGAACGACTGGACACACAAAGCACCACTGCCCGCCCCTGACGATGCGTACTGGCACCCACACGGCGCGTGGCTCAGACCTGCGCAATTGGTGCGTGCCTTGCTCGACCACCCGAACATTCGTTGGCAAGGCCACGCCAAAGTGGACGCTTTGCAATGCGTCACGCCAGTTGAAAACACCAACGCTTCCAAATGGCAAGTGCTTGAAGACGGCAAGGTACTGGCTGAATCATCACGCGTGGTGTTGGCCGCAGGCCCTGGCTCTGCAGCGCTGATTGCCACCGCCACTGAAGATGGCAGTGCCCCACGCATCAACCCACTGCGCGGCCAAGTGTCTTGGGGCTTAATGGCCGATGTGCCCGCAGGTTCGTACATGCCCGCCACACCCGTGAACGGCAATGGCAGTTTTGTGCACGACATCACCTCGCCCGATGGCCCCGCTTGGTACACCGGAGCCACGTATGACCGCATCAACGGCGACGCGCGCTTGCTCGATGCCGACCACGCAGAAAACTTAGAACGCTTGCGAGCTTTAGAGCCGGACACCGCGGCCGCACTCGCCCCCTTGTTTGCCACCGTTGGCTCAGAAGCCCCACGTGTGCATGGCTGGGCTGGTATGCGCTGTGGCGTGCATGACCGCTTACCCATGACAGGCCGCGTGCCCAACACACCCGAGGGCTTGTACATGAATGCGGCCATGGGCTCGCGCGGTTTGACGCTGGGCTTGCTGTGCGGCGAATTGCTGGCCGCACAATGGCATGGCGAGCCCTTGCCTATTGAGGCGCGACTGGCCAAGTTTTTAGATGCCACACGGTTCAAGCCGAAAGCCTGAGCTGACGCATTGCACATAACGACACTCTTAATCGCCCGCCCATGCCCCAAACCTCACACGACACACCCACAACAAAAGATGCAACTGAACAAGTAGCACCAGCTGCCGTGAGCATGGCCGAAGCCTTTTGGTTTTGGCTCAAGCTCGGTTTCATTAGCTTTGGTGGGCCTGCGGGACAAATTGCCATCCTGCATCAAGAGCTGGTGGAGCGCCGCCGTTGGTTATCAGAGCGACGGTTTTTGCACGCGCTCAACTACTGCATGGTGTTGCCCGGCCCAGAGGCCCAACAGCTGGTCACGTACATCGGCTGGCTCATGCACAAGCGCTGGGGCGGTGTGGTGGCGGGCGCGTTGTTTGTGTTGCCGTCATTGGCCATCTTGATTGCGCTCTCGTGGGTGTACATCGCCTTCGGTGATGTGCCTTGGGTGGCCGGTTTGTTCTTTGGCATCAAGCCTGCGGTCACGGCCATCGTGGTGCAAGCGGCGCATCGCATTGGCTCGCGTGCTTTGAAGAACAACACTTTGTGGGCCATCGCTGCGGCATCGTTTGTGGCCATCTTTGCGCTGGATGTGCCCTTCCCTTTCATCGTGGGTGTGGCCGCTGCTGTAGGTTATGTGGGCGGCCGCGTGTCGCCACACACCTTTCAAACAGGGGGTGGTCATGGTGCTGCCAACGCTTCTTATGGCCCGGCTTTGATTGACGACCACACGCCACCACCTGCACACGCGCATTTCAGCTTTGCAGGTTTGGCGCAAGTGTTGTTGGCAGGCGCCTTGCTGTGGGCTCTACCCATGGGCGTGCTGTGTGCGGTGTTCGGTTGGGAACACGGCTTCACGCAAATGGGCTGGTTCTTCACCAAAGCGGCCTTGCTCACCTTCGGTGGCGCGTATGCCGTGTTGCCCTATGTGTACCAAGGTGCGGTGGGTCAGTTTGGCTGGGTCACGCCCACGCAAATGATGGACGGCTTGGCCTTGGGCGAAACCACACCGGGTCCACTCATCATGGTGGTGGCCTTTGTGGCCTTCATCGGTGGCTATGTCAAAGCCTTGCTCGGGCCTGAGAGCTTGTTGGCCGCAGGCGCATTGGCCGCGTGCCTCGTGACGTGGTTCACGTTCTTGCCCTCGTTCATCTTCATCTTGGCAGGCGGTCCCTTGGTCGAGAGCACGCACCGCAACCTCAAATTCACCGCGCCCCTCACCGCCATCACCGCAGCTGTGGTGGGCGTGGTGCTCAACCTCGCTTTGTTCTTTGGCTACCACCTGTTGTGGCCCGAAGGTTTTGCAGGCGCGTTGGATGTGCGCTCGGCACTCATTGCCATCGCGGCGGCAGTGGCCTTGTTCAAATACAAACGCAGCGTGATGGAAGTCATCACCTTTTGCGCTTTGGTGGGTTTGACCGTCAAGCTCATTCCTCTTTAAAACATGCACACCCTTGAACAACTGCGAAGCGGCGAACTGGCAGGCATCACACGCCTGCAACTGCGCTGTGGCCTAACCGAATTTCCACGTGAAATTTTTGAGTTGGCCGACTCGCTGGAAATCTTAGATTTATCGGGCAACCAACTCAGCACCCTGCCCGACGATCTGCCACGCCTACATAAGCTGCGCGTGATTTTTTGCTCGGACAACCCCTTCACCGAATTGCCCGAAGTGCTGGGCCAATGTCAGCAGCTCAGCATGGTGGGCTTCAAAGCCAACCGCATCGCACACGTGTCGCCCAAGGCTTTGCCACCACTGCTGCGTTGGCTCATCCTGACCGACAACGCGCTGACTGAATTGCCTGCTGAGATTGGGCAATGCACGCACATGCAAAAGCTGATGCTGGCAGGCAACCAGCTGCGTCACTTGCCCTCTGAACTGGCCCACTGCACACGCCTAGAGTTGCTGCGCATTTCAGCCAATCAACTGACAGAGTTGCCAGATTGGTTGTTGCACATGCCGCGTCTCACATGGTTGGCGTTTGCGGGCAACCCATTCACACACGCACTAGAAGCACGCGCTTTGGCCAATGCGCCCACACCTCACATTGAATGGCCGCGCCTGCGTGTGCAACACCAACTAGGCGAAGGTGCTTCAGGTGTGATTCATCAAGCCACGCTGCGCACAGACGAAAGTGAGCTAACCGTAGCGGTGAAGCTATTCAAAGGCGCCGTCACCAGCGATGGCTTGCCCGACTGCGAAATGGCGGCGTGCATGCACGCAGGTGCGCATCCGCATGTGGTGTCGGCCATGGCACGGGTGACCGAGCATCCAGCCAACCAACAAGCCTTGGTCATGCCCCTGATTGCGCCAGAGTTTGGCAACCTCGCAGGACCACCTAGCCTTGAGAGCTGCACACGCGATGTGTACCCGAATGGCAAACGCATGAGCTGGCACGCCACACTGCGCATGGCCATTGGCATGACATCCGCCACGCAGCACTTGCACACGCGCGGCATCGTGCACGGCGACTTGTACGCGCACAACATCTTGCACACCGCAGAAGGTGATGCGCTGCTGAGCGACTTTGGTGCAGCGGCGTTCTTTGATGTGAACGATGCAGCACTCGCACAAGGTTTGGAAAAACTCGAAGTGCGTGCGTTGGGTTGTTTGCTAGAAGAACTGGCTGAGCAATGCGATGCCACGTCCATTCATGCGCAGGCAGAAGCCAACGCAGTGACGCCTTCATCACAGACTAAGCAATTTCAAACTTTGAAAAAAATCGCGCAGCAGTGCTTGCACGACACACCCGCCCAGCGCCCTAGCTTGGCACAGGTGTGCGCCGAGCTAGAGGCCTTGAGCCACTGAAACGCGTAAAGCTTTAACCGCCCACCACGCCGCCATCGCGGCGTGAGATGGCGATGATGGATGAACGCGGCACCGCATCGCCCCCCTGCGGGAAGTGCGAAGGCACCAACTTTTCACCGGGGTGTTGAATGCCCACAAACATCGTTTTCTGGTCAGGCGTGAACGCAATGCCTGTGATTTCACACGCCACTGGCCCCACCAAGAAACGTTGGATGTCACCCGTCACAGGGTTGGCACACAACATTTGGTTGTTGCCCATGCCCGCAAAGGCTTTGGCGTTGCTGTAGTCGCCATCGGTTTGAATCCACAAACGGCCATCGCGGTCAAAGGCCAAACCATCAGGGCTGTTGAACATGTTGTCAGGCGTGATGTTGGCCGAGCCTGCATAGGCGTCTTTGTGCAGCGTGGGGTTACCTGCCAAGGCAAAGATGTCCCACGTGAATGAGTTGGCCGTGTGGTCGTTGCCCTTAGGCGTCCAACGCACGATTTGGCCGTACACGTTTTTGGCCCGTGGGTTGGGTCCGTTCACCGCTTGGTTGGGCTTGGTGCCTCGGTCGCTGTTGTTGGTGAGGGTCACGTACACCTGCGCTTGTGTGGGATGCACAGCTATCCACTCAGGACGGTCCATGGTGGTGGCGCCCACCACGGTGGCAGCCAAACGCGTGTGGACCAACACCTCGGCTTGGTCTTTGAAACCCGCCTCTGCCGTCAAGCCATTTTTGCCGTGGGTCAACTCTAGCCATTCGCCCTCGCCTTGCGCTTGGCCGTCCACCGTGGTGAAGCGCGCTACGTACAAGGTGCCTTCGTCCAGCAAATCGCGATTGGCTTTTGGATTCTTGGCATCGAACTTTTTGGCCGAGACAAATTTGTAAATGTGTTCGCCCTTTTCATCGTCCCCCATGTAGACCACCACATGGCCGTCGGCATTCACCACCACTTCGGCGTTCTCATGTTTGACGCGGCCCAAGGCCGTGCGCTTGATGGGGGTGCTGGTGGGGTCCATCGGGTCAATCTCAACCACCCAACCAAAGCGGTTGGGTTCGTTGGGGTTCTTGGCCAAATCGAATCGACCATCAAAGGGATGCCAGTTCAAACCCGCACCTTTGGCGCTGATGCCATAGCGTTTGAAAGCTGCGTTGTCGGACAAGGTCTCGGCAGTGCCAAAGTAACCGTTGAAGTTTTCTTCGCAGGTCAAGTACGTGCCCCATGGCGTGCGGCCATTGGCGCAGTTGTTGAACGTGCCCAAGGCCACGGTGCCTGTGGGGTCGGCTTGGGTCTTCAACAAAGCGCTGCCTGCGGCGGGGCCGCTCAAACGCATTTCGGTGTTGGCCGTGATGCGACGGTTCAGGCGAGCCTGAGGTTGCAACTTCCACACACCGCCCACGCGATGCACTTCAAACACGCTCACACCGTGGGCAGCTTGGGCCTTGCGTGTGTCTTCGATGCTGCTGCAGCGACCGTTGACAAACAGGTATTCGTAGTTGGCGTATTCGTTGTTGACCGCAATCACGCCATGGTCTGCGCCCAAGCTGAAAAAGCTCATGCCATCGTTGTTGTCGCCGATGGACAAGCCTTGGCTGATGGCTGTGCCGCGCGTGGCTGGGTCAAACGCCGTGCCACCGGGCAGGATGGCGTCACCCCACGACGCCAACACGCGCCATTGGTAGCCTGCAGGCACGGTGATGGTGTCCAAAGAATTAGCAGCAATCGGCGCGAAGCCGATGCGTGGGCCTACGTTCTTGCCGACGTTGGCAGCTTGCGCCAAACCTTGGCCGCCCAAGAACAAGCCCATGCCCGCCCCTGCTGCGCCCAGTAGCTGGCGGCGGCTCAACAGCGTGTTCACCATGTGGCTGAAATCTGTGTCATCCGGACGAGGATGGTTGCGTTGGTCGTTTTCGTCAAAGGTATTCATAGCAGCCTCAGTGAAGGAAGTGATGCAAACTTTAAGCCCCGTTCATGACAAAGCTGTGACATATTTTCGTCACAAATAAACGGTAATATTGTTTTTATGAAACACGGCACACTCCTCGCAGCGATTGATTTGGGCTCTAACAGCTTTCGCCTTGAAATCGGTCGCTACGACCACGGACAAATTCAACGTGTGGCCTACCTCAAAGAAACCGTGCGACAAGGCAATGGTTTAGACGCTGATCGCAACCTCACCGACGAAGCCATGCAGCGCGGCTGGGATTGCTTGGCTCGGTTCGCCGAACGCTTGTCGGGTTTCAAAAAATCACAGGTGCGCGCCGTGGCGACACAAACCCTGCGCGAAGCCAAAAACCGTGAAGCCTTTTTGAAAAAGGGTTGCGAAATTTTGGGCTTCCCCATCGAGGTGATTGCAGGCACCGAAGAGGCCCGTCTGATTTACCAAGGCGTGGCCCACATGCTGCCCAGCAGCAACGAGCGCCGCCTGGTGGTCGACATTGGCGGACGCTCGACCGAGTTGGTGTTGGGCCAAGGCTTGGAAGCCACCGAAACTGCCTCGTTCCGCGTGGGCAGCGTCGCGTGGTCGATGAAGTATTTCCCCACAGGGGAATTCACCGAGCAAGCATTCAAAAAAGCCGAAATTGCCGCACAAGCCGTGCTGGAAGAAGCCCTCTCCACCTACCCACGCACCCAATGGCAAAAGGCCTATGGCGCATCGGGCACTGTGGGTGCGGTGGCGGACATTTTGGCTTTGGCCGGTTTTCCTGAAAACGAAATCAGCTTAGAGGGTTTGGACTGGCTGGTGAAGTGTTTGGTGCGCGCTGGCCTGGCCCACAAGGTGCAACTCGAAGGCCTCAAAGACGACCGTCGCGCAGTGATTGGCGGCGGCGTGAGCGTGCTGCGTGCTTTGATGAACTTGCTGCAAGTGAAGACCTTGCATGTGGCACAAGGCGCTTTGCGACACGGCGTGTTGTTTGACATGGTGGAGCGTGAAGACCACGACACCGACACCCGCGATTTATCTATCCAACGCTTGGCAACGAAGTTCGCGGTAGACAACGCCCAAGGCCTGCGCGTTGGCCGTGTGGCGGTGCATCTGTTGCAACAGATGCACGTCAAACCCAAAGACAACGACGCTGACACACTAGAGCGCTTGTGCCGCAAGCTGAGCTGGGCCGCACAACTGCATGAAGTGGGCGTGGCCATCTCACACAGCGATTACCACAAGCACGGCGCTTACATCTTGGACAACGCTGACTTATTGGGCTTTGGCATGCCAGAACTACACCGCTTAGGTTTGCTGGTGCTGGGCCAACGCGGCAAATTGAAAAAGCTTGAAGATGAATTGCAAGAGGACCAATTCGCCAAGATGCTGATGGCTTTGCGTGTGAGCCTGATTCTGTGCCACGCACGCAAAGACCCAGAGCATTTGGCACTGCGCTTGGACTGTGATGAACACAAGCATCGCATCACACTGACAGCCTCCGCCTCCTGGGCACAAGACTATCCACAGTCGGCCCACTTACTCAGACAAGAAAGTGCATCGTGGGCCAAAGCACCATGGGGGTTTGAGTTTGTGACGAAACCATGACATATATGACAGTAGGCGTTTTAATTTAAACGGTATAAACTGTTTATTCTTTTAATTCACAAGGAAAAAACAGTGAGTACCACCGCTCAGAAAACCATCGTTCAAGCTGCCGTGAAGTCACGCGCTGCCACAACACCCGCCACCAAGAAGCCCGCAGTGAAAAAACCCGTGGTGAAAAAAGCGGCTACAAAGCCTGTGCGTAAAACTGCGGTCAAAAAAGCCCCAGTGAAAGTGGCCACACCTCAACCAGCAAAGCCAGTCAAAGCCGTCAAACCTGCCAAAGTCAAAAAGCCAAAGCTGGTGCGCGACAGCTTCACTATTCCTAAAGATGAATACGTGGTGGTTGACAGCCTGAAGGTTCGCGCTGGCAAACTCGGTCAAGCTGTGAAGAAAAGCGAATTGCTGCGTGCTGGCGTCAAAGCCCTCGCCGCCATGAGCGACATTCAGTTCAAAGCTGCTTTGAACAACGTGCCGACCATCAAGACCGGTCGTCCCAAGAACTCGAAGTAAGTTCTGGACAGGCGACGGTCAGCAACACCGTTTGGGGTTGACCGTCGCGTAGGCGGGTGCGCAGCCACCACACACCGCCCTTGCGCACAGGGCATGTGTGCTCGTGCATTCCCAGTAGCTTGGCCACTAGCTCACCCAAATAGGGCTGATGTCCGACCAACAGCACTGGGCCTTTGAGTTGCGGCCCAGTTTCAGGGTGCCACTTCAAAAGGTGCAGCACATCCTCCACGGATGTTTCAGGCACCAATTCATCGCGCAATTTGAATTTACGTCCCAAAGGCGCCACCGTTTGCTGGGTGCGCCGTGAAGGGCTGACCAACACCCGGGTGCCTTCTGGCAAATGACGGTCTAACCACGCAGCCATTCGCATGGCTTGACGCTCGCCTTTTTTGGTGAGTGAGCGCGATAAGTCGTCACCCCCTTCTGGAGCAACTTCTGCTTCTGCGTGACGCCACAAAATCAAATCCATGGTTTGCCTTTCGTTCACGGCCTCACGGCTTAGCCGCATACAGCGCCATCAGTGCGGCTTGCGCCCCGTGCAATGGCACAGATGCTGTAGGTTGAGCCGTTCTGGTCGAGGTGCGTTTCGGTTTAGCCACTTGCACACGCGTGTACTGCCCATCGGCATTCAAGCTCCATGCGTCCACGTTGTCGTGCAGATAAGCCACCAAACACTCGTCAATCACACGTTGGCGCAAGGCCGCATCTTCCACGGGCCATGCCAACTCAACCCTGCGCAACATGTTGCGATTCATCCAATCGGCGCTCGACAAATACAAAGACTCGTCATTGCCAGTGCGGAAATAAAACACGCGCGAATGTTCTAAGAAGCGACCAATGATGGAGCGCACACGGATGTTGTCAGTCACACCCGGGCGCTGCGCGGGCAACATGCACGCACCACGAATGATCAAATCAATCTGTACCCCGGCCTGTCCGGCATGCACCAGCGCTTCCATCAGCTTTTCATCGGTGAGCGTGTTCATCTTCAAGATGATGCGGCTGGCCACACCTTGCGCAGCGGCTTGCGCTGTTTTCTCGACCTTGTCGATCAAGCTGCGTTGCAACTGGAATGGCGCAATCATCAGCTTGTTCAAGCGCGGAATCTTGCTTTGATTGGCCAGCAGGTTAAACACACTCTCCACGTCTTGCGTGAGCTTGGGATCGCAGGTGATGTGGCTCAAGTCGGTATAGAGCTTGGCCGTGCGTGGGTTGTAGTTACCCGTGGACAAATGGGCGTAGCGGCGAATGCTGCGACCTTCGCGGCGCGTGACCAAGAGCATCTTGGCATGGGTCTTCAAACCCACCACACCGTACACCACTTGTGCACCGATGTATTCCAACTTCTCAGCCCAGTTGATGTTGGCCTCTTCGTCAAAGCGCGCCTTGAGCTCCACCACCACCGTCACCTCTTTGCCGCGCTGCACCGCTTCGCGTAGCAACTCCATCAGGCTTGAATCGGCACCGGTGCGGTAAATGGTTTGCTTGATGGCCAACACATCGGGGTCGCGCACAGCTTCACGCAAAAAGGCCAGCACCCCATCAAAGCTTTCATAGGGCTGGTGAATCATCACATCGCCACTTTGCAAGCGGTCAAAAATGGAACCGCTGGTCACCATCTGTTGCGGGTAGCTGGCGTTGTAACGCGGAAACAACCACTTGGGGTTGTCCACCAAATCAATCAACTGATTCAAACGCACCAAGTTCACAGGCCCATGCACACGGTACAGGGCTGAGTGCGGCAACTCAAACTGTTTCAACAAAAATTCAGACAAATGCTCTGAACAACCTGAAGACACCTCCAAGCGCACAGCCTGTCCGTAATTGCGATGTACCAATCCCTTGCGCAGTGCCGTGCGAAGGTTCTTCACGTCTTCTTCGTCTACCGACAAATCCGAATGGCGCGTGACACGGAACTGTGAAAACTGCCCCACATCGCGCCCCGGAAACAGGTCTTTCAAATGCGCACGAATCACGCTGGAAATCGACACAAACAGTTGACGTTTACCCGAAAGTTTTTCTGGCAATGGAATGAGGCGCGGCAAACTGCGTGGCACTTTGACAATCGCAAT
The DNA here is from genome assembly GCF_027924965.1 of Limnohabitans sp. TEGF004. Classification (NCBI taxonomy): domain Bacteria; kingdom Pseudomonadati; phylum Pseudomonadota; class Betaproteobacteria; order Burkholderiales; family Comamonadaceae; genus Limnohabitans; species Limnohabitans sp. TEGF004. The sequence continues at coordinate 1,513,303 of NZ_AP027056.1, forward strand.
TTCATTGTCACGACCAAACGCATCTTTGCCCGACAAACGCACGATGAAGTTGAGCGACTTGTTGGCCACTTGCGGAAAAGGGTGTGCAGGGTCTAAACCCACAGGCAACAGCAAGGGGCGCACTTCACGCTCAAAAAAGGATTTCACCCACTGGTGCTGCGCCAACGTGCGCTCGCCATGCGACAAGATGCGCACCCCTTCTTTGGCAAACGCAGGCATGAGCACATCGTTGTACAGCGTGTATTGCTCTTCCACCAAAGCATGCGCCACTTTGCTGAGTGAGTGCTGTGCATGTGTACCGGCGGCATCTAGAGGGGCTTTGGGATGCTCGACACTGTGGTGCAGCGCGGCGCGCACTTCAAAGAACTCATCGAGGTTGGAGGACACGATGCACAAGTAGCGCAAGCGCTCGAGCAAGGGCACATCGGCTCGCTTTGCCCAATCGAGCACACGCTCATTGAAGGCGAGCAAACTCAAATCACGGTCTAGCCATTGAATCTTTGAAGTCTTGTGTGTGTGCGGCTCTTTGCCAGTGGCAACTGTCGTCATTTTTTTACCTGTCTAACTGCAATTGAGTATGACAATTTATCGTGACAAAAGTGTGACATTTATGACGATTACGTTAATTCACATCCATTCACGCACTCATTAAGATACGCAGATGAATTGGAATGCATCACTCATTGGCCTGCTGACAGCCCTAGGCATTGGCATGTTGATTGGCACGGTTCGCGAACGTTTGCACAAACCGGGCGTGATGAAAGCAGGTGTACGCACACATGCGATCGTGGGTTTATTGGGCGCCCTCACCTTCAGCATCGGGCCAACGACGTTTGTCATCGCCTTGCTCATCACAGGTGTGTTGATTGCCATGGGTTATCGGCATTCGGCGCAGCAAGACCCAGGGATGACGGGTGAATTTGCGCTGCTTCTCACCCTGGTTCTGTCGGGGCTTGCCATGCAAGATGCCTCGTTATCTGCAGCCATCGGCGTTGTTGTGGCGTGTTTGCTGTTTGTCAAAAAACCATTGCGACGCTTCAGTCAAGAAATATTGACTGAACATGAATTGGAAGATGCGCTGATGCTGTGCGCTTCCGCCTTGGTGGTTCTGCCTCTTTTACCGACCACAGCAATTGATCCGTGGCATGCGCTCAACCCATATGCCATGTGGAAGATTGTTGTGTTGATCATGAGCGTTGGCATCGTGGCTCACGTTTGTATGCGTGCGTCGGGTGTGCGCTGGGGCTTGCCACTGGCTGGGTTTTTCACGGGCTTCATTTCCTCCACGGTGGCTGTCGCAACCTACGCACGAAAAGCACATGAAAACCCTGAGCTTGACGCGATCGCAAGCGCCTCAGCATTGCTTTCTACCCTGTCCTCACTCCTTCTGTTCACGTTGGTGCTTGCGGCCAGCGGCCCAGAGTTGATGCTCTCCATCAAGTGGCCACTCGTCGCAGGATGCACGGCCTTAATTTTATTTTCTGGGTACCTCATACATCACACACCAACCCAAGAGGGAGTGTCACTGCCATCGACCCATCACGCATTCAAAGCAACGCACGCCTTGGTCATCGCCATCACGATCAGTGCTGTCACGCTTTGCTCTGCTTGGCTCAGAGACCTCATGGGTGATTCGGGCACCTTCGTCACATCCACCCTTGTGGGATTGGTTGAAATTCATGCAGCGGCAGTGAGCATTGCGCAACTCAGTCATCAGGACCCGATTCAATCTGCTTATGCACGATGGGGTGTCATGGCGATCTTGGCCTCGAGTGCCACTTCGAAAATATTTTTATCGTATGTGAGCGGTAGCCGAGGTTACGGTCACCGCATGGCCTGTGGCTTAGGAATGATGCTCATGGCCGCAATGGCTTGCATGTTCATCCTTCCATAAGCCTCAAAGCACTTGGAGTAACGGCTCTCCCATGCGAATGCGTTTGCCATTTTCTATCCCATTCGCCAAGGCAAAACCTGGTGGCACAAAGACCAAGATGGTCGAGCCGTGTTCAAACCACCCCATCTCTTGTCCTTTGACGTAGTTCGCGTCACATGGGATGTCGTTTGGCCCTTTGTAGCGAAGGTTCAACAGCACATCCACCGCATGAAAACGCATGCTGGCAACAAGCACCGCTGCAACAGGCACGATCAAGAACGGCATGCCACTGCCCGTTTCCATCTGTAAAACAGCACGCTCATTTTTACAAAACAACTCTTTCACACGCGTCAAAGCAATCGGGTTGACGTTCCATGTATCCCCCGAGATGTACGTCACTTGGCTCAAATGCGCATCACTAGGCGCATGAAAGCGGTGGTACATGCTGCTGGTCAAGCGCATGGTGACAAATGTGCCGCCTTCTAACAAGCGGGGCCAGCGTTGCACCAGCTCCGCAGAACTCAGCAAGCTGTCTAAGGTGTACGGAAAGCCCTTGGCTTGAAAGACCATGCCGTCACGAATTTCGCCACATGCCCCCACGATGCAGTCGCACGGTGAAGTCATCACGGCCGGATCCGCATCAATGGGGCGCAAGCCTGGTCGCAGTTCACGCGTGAAGCATTCATGCAAGCTGGCAAATGTTTGCTGCTTGGATTCGCTCAAATCCAAATCGGTGAACCAACGCCACACAGCAATGGAGCTTTTGACAATCCAAGGATGGCGCAACTGACTCCACCACCCCATGAAGCGCGTCAGCGTGATGCGTGGAATTCGGTTGGTGAGTAAAAAATTGAGGTCTTCTTGCAAAAGCCAATTCTGAAATTTATTTCGAATCTTCATCGTCTTGTCACTTAATTTAAATACAAAGGTAGATCTCTTACACAAGGAAATTGACTGTGAACACCACTTGGATGAGCTTGGGCGTATTGGCGACATTGGCGCCGTCTATCTATCGACGACTACAACTCTCACGCGCCAAGCACCGATCGCTGGCAGGTCACTCACGCATGGCCAAACGTTTGGCCCGCCTGTTGCCCGGCTACCATTTTGATGAGCAAATGTTCTTTAAATGTGACAACGCGCCATTCGACGTACAAAATCTTCGTCGACAAGCTTTTTTCAAGATCGCCGAAGTGCTCAAAGCGCGTCACCCCTTGAGCATTCAAGCCACAGCAGCAGCGCGAGAGAACATCTCGGACATGCAGTTCATCTCCGCTTACCGCGTCCCTTTTCAGTTCAGCCCCTTGGTCCAAGAACATTTGAAGGTGGGATCGTTCTTGCAATCAGCCACGGGTGTTTACGTGACCGATTTAGACGGCCAATCGTTTTACGACCTGACTGGTTCTTATGGTGTGAATGTGTTTGGTGCAGATTTTTATAAAAAAACCATGACCGACGGCTTGGCTAAAACGCAAAGCTTAGGCCCCACGCTGGGCGCTTATCACCCATGCGTGGCCAGCAATGCAGAGCGCCTCAAGAAAATTTCAGGCATGGATGAGGTGTCGTTTCACATGTCTGGTACTGAAGCTGTGATGCAGGCCGTACGTTTGGCTCGCTACCACACGAAGCGTAAAAACTTGGTGCGCTTTTGTGGCGCTTATCACGGTTGGTGGGAAGACGTTCAGCCAGGCCCAGGCAACCCAATGCCTCCGCGCGAAACCTACACCCTCAGCGAGATGAGCGAGCGCAGCTTGGACGTGATTCGTTCGCGCAAAGATATTGCCTGCGTGTTGGTCAACCCACTACAAGCCCTACACCCCAACGCCAATGCGCCAGGTGATACCACCTTGGTCGACGGCAGTCGCCAAGCAGCGTACAACCGTCAGGCTTACACCGAATGGCTGCATAAGCTGCGTCAAGCATGCACTGACAACGGTGTGGTGCTGATATTTGATGAAGTCTTCTTAGGCTTTCGATTAGCCCCCGGTGGCGCACAAGAATATTTCGGCGTCAAAGCCGACATGGTGACTTACGGCAAAACACTGGGCGGAGGCTTCCCGGTAGGCGTGGTGTGTGGCAAAAAACAATGGATGCACCGTTTCCACCCAGACCGCCCTGCTGACATCTGCTTTGCACGCGGCACCTTCAAAGAACATCCCGTGGTGATGGGTGCTATGTCTGCTTTTTTAGACCAAATAGAAACACCTGACATTCAAGCCATTTACGAAGGTTTAGATGGACGTTGGAATGCAAGGGCACAACGCTTCAACAGTGTCATGCAAGCGAACGGAATTCCTTTACAAGCCGCAAACATGTCGAGCGTGTGGACCCTCTTTTACACACAACCGAGTCGCTACCACTGGATGCTGCAGTACTACCTGCGCATCCATGGCTTGGCATTGAGCTGGGTTGGCACAGGTCGTTTGATTTTCAGCCTGAACTACAGCGACGATGACTTCGAAACCGTGGTGCAACGCTTTGTCATGGCCGCCACACAAATGAAGAATGATGGCTGGTGGTGGCATTCACCCGAACTGACCAACAAGAACATCCGTCGCAGCATCTTGAAAGAAACAATTTTCCGAAAAAGCACTTTGCGGTGATCAAACAAAAGGCGTTCAGGTGAATTCACCTGAACGCCTTGTATGAAAGAAGCCGTTTAGTGGCTTGCGTTCAAGAAGTTTTGGTCAAAACGCTCACCACGCAGCAACTGCAAAGGTGCTTTGTAATACAGATACACATCGTGAAATGGGTCTGTGAGAATTTTGGTCATCCACACCAAACCGGTTTGCACATCTTTGATGAAACAAAGATGGATGGTGCGAAACAACAAACCACTCACGCCCAAGGCCAACCACGAGTAGCCCACAGCTTCTGAAAACTCAACCCATGTTTCATGCGTAGGCACCACATCCAACATGCCAGGGAAGTAATAAATCACCAGTGGCAACAACACCCAAATGCTGAGCAACACCACTTTACGGCGTAGGTTAAAACCCACTTTGATTTCTTCCTTGAAATCGTTGCTAGCTTCGTTCACATGGTCATAGCCCAAGGGTTCAAAAAAGAAATGGCCCGATTGCCTCGCCACCATCGACACCAACCAAGCCAACAAAGCGGCCCAAGCGGGATTGACAAACAACAAGGCGTATGAAATCAAAAAACAAATCGCACTGAGCAAATGCAAAGATTGATTGATGCGGCAGTGGTGGTAATAGCGATGGTCATCCCAGCGCTGAATACGCAAGGCTTCTAAAAAGTTTTTCACGTCTGTTCTTCCTCATGTGTTTCAAGACACCGCAATCATGAGCTTGTCATGTGAAAAATCGGTGACAAACCACACCAATAGACAGATGAAATAAAAACATCAAATTCTTGTCATGTCATCAAGTTGTTAAATTCAACAGCAAACATGGCTGCATGGAACGATCACCCAACATACCCATCACAGTTGAAAACTTTGAACCCGCACAACGCTTCTTGCGCATTGCCGTTGTGACCGAAACCTGGCCCCCTGAAGTCAACGGCGTGGCTGTGACGTTGGCAAAACTGGTTCATCATTTGGGTCTACGACACCACACCATTCAACTGATTCGTCCACGTCAAGACAAACATGACGAAGGGCAAGTGCAATCGGGCTGGTCTGAATTGCTATTGCGCGGGCTGCCGATTCCTCGCTACCCACAGCTCAAACTCGGCTTGCCTAGCAAAAAAGCTCTGCTCAAAGCTTGGAGCACGAAGCGCCCCGATTTGGTCCACATCGCCACAGAAGGCCCGCTGAGCTGGTCGGCATTGCAAGCGGCACACATTCTTCGCTTGCCTGTGACCTCGGATTTCCGCACCAACTTTCACAGCTACTGCCAACACTACGGCGTGGGGTGGTTAAGCAAACCCATCGCAGCCTACCTGCGCAAGTTTCACAACCGCACCGCCTTCACCATGGTGCCCACACAGGCGATGAAGTATCAACTGGACACCATGGGTTTTAAAAACCTCAAAGTGGTGGCACGCGGCGTGGACACTCACCTGTTCCACCCCGACAAGCGCAGCGACGTGATGCGAGCCAGCTGGGGCGTCACACCTGACACGATGGTGCTGCTGTCGGTCGGTCGATTGGCTGCAGAAAAGAACTTAGGCCTGACCATTCAAACCTACCAAGCTCTCATCGCTGCAGGCCGACGCGTGAAAATGGTGTTTGCAGGTGATGGCCCCATGCGCGCATTGACTGAAACGAAGTGCCCAGATGCCATCTTCATGGGCATGTGTAGCCACGATCAATTAAGCACCTTGTACGCCAGCGCGGACTTGCTGTTATTTCCCAGCTTGACGGAAACATTTGGCAACGTCACCTTAGAAGCCTTAGCCAGTGGCACTCCCGTGTTGGCATTTGACTGTGCAGCCGCCAGTGACTTCGTCACAAATCACAAAAATGGCTGGCTGGTTGACAGCCACGAACCACAAACCTACATCCAACGTGCCGTGGACATCACCCGAGAGACCAACACCTTGCGTCTAGCACGTGAATTCACACGTGCCAGCGTGGCGCATTTGGGTTGGGATGAAATTGCGGCACAAGTCGAAGACATCTTCCAACGCACCATCGAGATGGCGTAATCAGCGCAATCGACGCCAAAGCAGCAGGCAAAGCGGCGCGATGCCTGCAACCAACATGACCGCCAACAGCAGCATGATGTAGGTCAGTGACATACCAAAAGCCAACAAAGCACTGTAGGCAGCCAACATCAACAGCACACTGAGGTTTTCATTGAAGCCCTGAACGGCGATCGACCGGCCCGAGCTGAGCACTTGCACGCCCCGGTATTGCAGCAAGGCATTCATGGGTACCAACAACATACCGCCCGCCACACCGACGCACAACAACAGCGCAATGGCCAGCCACAGGTTTGAAATGGTGACCATCAGCGGCAACAACACCGCCAACCACAAGCCCCAAGGCAAAGCCTGTCGGGCCGAATGCAGCTTGAATGACCGTCCAGCCATGTAGGCGCCCCAAATCACACCCACGGCCACCAAAGCCTGTAAGTACGCACCGAACTTGAGTGTCATACCCAGCGATCCCTGCGCCCACAAAAGCACCGCAAACTGCATCACCGCACCGACGCCCCAATACAAGGTGGTGACATACAACGACACCCCACCCAGCGGGTCACGCCACAACTTTTGATTGGATTTCCAAAACGTACCGATTCGTACCGCGTGCCATGTCAAAGGTTCGATGGCCCCACGTTTGTCCATGGGCGAGAGGCCGACATTCAACATCGCAGCGGTCAGATACACCCCCATCACCACCGCCATGGCAGGCCACGTTTGGGTAGCAACAGCAAACCCCCTAGGAGCACTCACCTCAGACAAACCTGTCAATGCGCCACCCAAGGCAATACCAAAAATCACCGACAGCACCATCGACACTTCTATCCACGCATTCGCACGCACCAACAAACGTGCAGGCACAGCCTCAGTGGCCAATCCATACTTTGCAGGCGCATACACCGATGCGGCAAGCCCGATCAATGCAAAAGCGAACAAGGGGTGAACACCCGCTAACAGCAGCAACACGCCAGCCATCTTGAGTGCGTTCATGCACGCCATCAAACGGCTTTTAGAAAACGCATCTGCCAAAGGCCCCACCACGGATGCCAAGAGCACATACGCCAATGTCAGCGAGAACTTCAACAAAGGTGCCCACCACCCTGGGTAGCCTTGCTCATTCAAAAAGTAAATGCCTAGGATGAGCAGTGCGTTGTCGGCGAGGCCCGAGGCGAACTGGGCACCAATTAAAAAGTAAAAGCCTTTAGGCATTGAGTACGGGCGTCTCCAGCATCACAGGTTCAACGCTGAGGTTGATCAACTCATTGCGACGCCCGACACCTTGGTAAGCAATTCCTAAATCGGCCAAGGCATCGGGGTTGTACAAATTACGACCATCCAAGATGTACGGCGTGCGCATGCACAACTTCATGGCTTGAAAGTCTGGGTTATGAAAATTCTTCCACTCAGTCAGCACCATCAAAGCATCCACCCCGTGCAAAGCATCCATGTCATGCGCCACCAAGGTGAAGTTGTTCAACAAGGCTTCTTGGCCCATGCAGTCAAGTCTCAAAGCCACCATCGCTTCGTGACCAGCTACAGGGTCATAGGCGGTGACGTGAGCACCACGCTCTAACAAGCTCTTGATGACCACACGGCTCGGCGCCTCACGCATGTCATCGGTGTTGGGCTTGAAGGCCAAACCCCACACAGCAATTTTTCGACCAGTCAAGTCATTTCCTAGACGTTTGACCAAACGATCTACGAGCAATGTTTTTTGACGTTCATTCACTTGTTCCGTAGCGCCCACCACGCTCATGTGTTGACCGAGCGCTTGCGCAGTGTTCACCAGTGCTTGCGTATCTTTGGGGAAACAACTGCCGCCATAACCGCACCCGGCATACAAGAAGCTATAACCAATACGGTTGTCTGCACCAATGCCACGACGAATTTGGTCTACATCGGCACCAAGTGCATCGGCCAAGTTGGCAATTTCATTCATGAAAGAAATGCGTGTGGCCAGCATGGCATTGGCGGCGTACTTGGTGAGCTCCGCACTGCGCACGTCCATCCACACCGTGCGTGAATGGTGACGGTTGAAGCTGGCGTACAAATCGCCCATCATGCGCTGGCTTTTTTCGTGATGAATGCCATCGTCAATGCCTACCACGATGCGGTCAGGGCGCATGAAGTCATCAATGGCTGCGCCCTCTTTCAAGAATTCAGGGTTAGACACCACATCAAACATTTCGCTGGACATGCCGCGTTGTGTCAACTCGTGTTTCACCGCTGCACGCACACGGTCAGCTGTACCAACGGGCACGGTCGATTTGTTCACAATGAGCTTGAAGTCTTTGAGATTGCGTCCCACCATGGAAGCCACAGACAGCACATGCGCCAAGTCTGCTGAACCATCCTCTTGTGCGGGTGTGCCCACCGCAATGAACAAAATATCGCCATGGTCAATGGCCAGCTGCGCATCGGTGGTGAAACGAATTCGACCTTCTGCGTGGTTGCGTGACAGCAACTCTTTCAAGCCAGGCTCGTAAATAGGCACCTCGCCGGCTTGCAGCATCTTGACCTTGTCTTCGTCCTTGTCAAGACATACCACTTTGAAACCTAGGTCAGACAGACATGCGCCTGTGACCAAACCCACATAACCAGAACCGATGACGGTGACTCGCATAAATTTCCTCCTGAATGCGTTCATCGTTGCAGAACATGATGAAAGGAATAAGAAGAAATGAAGTCAATTCAATGACGTTCAGGCAAAAAAAAATGACTCCAAGAGTCATGCGGCATTTAAATAGTTATTCACGTCGGTTGCCAATGTGCAAGCCCCATCATCAGAACGACACGTAAGTGATTGGTTAAGTTTTCCATCCCCTGCAACTTCGATTCTTGACCGGCTTGCTTGACCACGAACGATTCGTGACGGTGTGGAAACTCAATATGAATCACATCTGGCACAAAGCCCACAGGCGACTGAATGCGTATGGCAGGGAGTTGCCCCTCAAAGCGATTGGTGCAAGTAAACCGGCAATGCATGTGCTGAGAGAAAGCATCGATAGATTCGATCAGCTTGGGTAGCAACTGCTCTTTGACATCGCGGTAATCCATCAAGCGATGCGTATCGTGCAAATAAGTTTCAAAGCTAGGGTCGCTGATGCTGTTGGGTAAAAAATAGAGGGGGCTCACGGATGAACCTCCTCGCCCACACAAATGTTGCGGCGAATCCGAACTAAATGCTGCTCAAACAGTCGCGTGGATTCATCCCAACTGAAAGAGAGCGCTTGAACACGCGCTTCTGAGCGTGGCACTTTCAAAGCTTCCAAACTGGCATAAGCCAAGTCTTCGTGCAACACACCTCCCTTGCGTTGGTGCGGGTAGTCCGCATCAGGACGCAACACCTCTAAGGGGCCATCTACAGGGTAAGCGGCCACAGGTGTGCCGCAGGCCATGGCTTCGAGCATGACCAAGCCAAAGGTTTCATTGCGACTGGGAAACGTGAACACATCAGCACTGGCGTACACACGAGCCAGCTCATCCCTTGGCAAAACACCCAACCAGCGTACGTGGTGAAACTTGTCTTTCAGCTCTTTCTCAAGAGGTCCCACACCACACACCACTTTGCTGCCGTGCCAGGGCATGGCCAAAAAACTGTCGATATTTTTTTCATACGACACACGCCCCACATACAAGGCAATCGGGCGAGGCAAATCATTGAGGTCAGGATGTTGAGCAACCGTGTCTGCATAGCCAAACAAACGCATGTCTACACCGTGCGTCCAGCTGCGTAAATTTTTGAAACCCCAAGCATCTAACAAACGCATCACACCTTGCGTAGGAACCAACACACCTGCCGATGGTTTATGAAAGCGACGGAAGATGGCATAACCTAGCCAAAGCGGTATGCGCAAAGCTGCTTTCAACACTTCAGGAAATCGGGTGTGGAATGCCGTGGTGAACGGAAAACCATACTTCAAGCAATACTTTCGCGCAGCCCAACCCAAAGGCCCCTCGGTCGCCACATGAATCACATCAGGCTCAAATGCATCCAATTGGCGTGCCAACTGTGGATAAGGTTTGACGGCCAAATCAATGCCCGCATAACCGGGACAAGGCCGCGTTTTGAATAAATCAGGATGAATCACCTCCACCACATGACCTTTGGCGTTGAGCTGATCCACCAGCTCTACCAAAGTAGTCACCACACCGTTAATTTGGGGACGCCATGCGTCGGTGATGAGGGCAATTTTCATGCGGCTTTAGCCAATTGAGGTTTTTCTAAAACCATCGGCTCGGTTTTCCAATACAGCAATGACAGCTCACCTTGTGCGTTCTCGACCAATGCACTACGGCTTTCCACCCAGTCACCATCGTTGCAATACAACACGCCATTCACATCGCGAATTTCAGCACGGTGGATATGCCCACACACCACACCTTGATAGCCTTGTTTGGCGGCTTCATGGGCAACTGCATTCTCAAAATCAGTGACGTAGTTCAAGGCTTTTTTCACCTTGTGCTTCAAGTAAGCCGAGAGCGACCAATACGGCAAACCCAAACGACCGCGCATGTTGTTCAAGTAACGGTTCAGCTTGAGTGTGAACTCATACAAATAGTCACCCACATACGCGAGCCACTTGGCTTGTTGCACCACCGCATCAAAGTAGTCGCCATGGATCACCCAGAGCTGACGACCATCCGCCGTTTTATGCACAGCCTCTTCCACCACTTCGATGCCGCCAAAATGGTGGTCTAAGAAATGCCGTGCAAATTCATCGTGGTTTCCCGGCACATAAATGACACGGCAACCTTTACGCGCCTTGCGCAATAACTTTTGAATCACATCGTTGTGTGCTTGGGGCCAATACCAACGGCGACGCAATTGCCAGCCATCAATGATGTCGCCCACCAGATACAAATAGTCGCTGGTGTTCTCCTTCAAGAAGTCCAACAAAGCGTCGGCTTGGCATCCAGGTGTACCCAGGTGCAAATCGGAGATGAAGATGGCTCTGTAATGCATCAAGCGCCTAAGAAGTGTTTGCGATAGCGCGGCGGCATGTCGTTGATCTTCATCAACATCGGCAAGTCAGCGGTATTGAAATCTGGGTCCCATGCAGGGGCGCCCAACACTTTCGCACCCAAACGCAAATAACCTTTGATGAGCGCGGGCGGCTCAAATGCAGGGTTGACTTCCCACTGCTCCACAGGCAACGCCAAACGTGGTGTCACTTGGTTTTCAACACCAGCCAGGTGTGTTTTCTTCAACTGATGCCAAATGCTTGCGGCGACTTCACCACTCACCACACCTTGGTGGAGCATGGGAATACTGGCGCACCCAATCATCACATCCAGTTTGTTACGCACCATGAACTCAGCCAGCGCGCCCCACAAAGCCATGATGACGCCACCATGTCGATGATCCGGATGCACACAGCTACGCCCCAACTCAACCATGCGTTCGCGGTATTGACGCAAGCGGGTCAAATCGAATTCCAAATCAGAATACGTGCTGCCAATGCGTTTGGCTTGTGCAGGTGTCAGCACGCGGTAGGTACCGATGACTTGCTCAGTCACATCGTCGCGGATGATGAGGTGTTCACAAAAATCATCGAACAAATCAATGTCATGACCTGGAATGCTGTCTTTCAAACGCGCACCCATCTCGGTGGCAAACACGTCATAACGCAGACGCTGCGCCTCACGCACCTCGTCTTGGTGCTTGGCCCACTCAACAATCAGGGCTGGGCGAGCTTCAGTTTTTTGGGCCGTGACAGAAACTTTTTGAGCGTCAAGATCGTTTCGATGAAGCGACCCCCGAGGCATATCGATGAACGACAGCGGCATGGTGGGGTTTGGCAGTTCTTTCATGATTGCTCCTTGGTAAATCAATGCGCTGATTCTTATCAGGGCATGTGAATTAACCGCGAAGATTGCGTGAAATATTCGTGACAAAACAGCATCACACATTCACCAATTTGTCATACACCAAGCCTATGCTCATCAGCCAACTATGCTGATTAAATATTTAAGACTCGTACACGCCTTTGGTCGCGCCTTCTGGATTTTGTGGGTCAAGTTCCCGCGACTGAGCCGCGACACCAAGCTTGAAGAAATCAAAGCTTGGTCTCAACACACATTAAAAATTCTTGGCATTCAGGTTGTTCACGAAACCGCACTGACACAGATTGAGCAATCTGAGGCCCCTCTCATGTTCGTGGCCAATCATGTGTCTTGGGTAGATGCGCTCATCATTCAATCCATTCAACCCAGCATCTTTGTGGCAAAGGCTGAGGTCAAGCGTTGGCCCATCGTTGGCAGCATTGCGACAGCATGCGGCGTGGTGTTTGTCGACCGAGGTTCACCCAGCTCTGCACGTCGCATGGTGGATGATGTGTCAAGCGCACTGCATCACGGCTATTGCGTCGCAGGTTTTCCAGAAGGCACCAGCAGCGAGGGCCGCGCAGTCAGTTTGTTTCATGCCAATTTATTTGAGGCAGCCATCAACTACCATATCCAAATTCAACCCTTGGCAATTCGCTACACTCATCCACACACAGGAGCGTTGTGTTTGAAGGCGGCTTTCATTGATGACATTGGTTTTGTGCAGTCGCTGCACCAAGTGATGACTTCTCAAGGTATTCATGCCAAAGTTCATGCAGGTGAGATGCTGTCACCGCAAGGACATTCGCGCAGAACCTTGGCGCATTTGTCGCATCGCAGTGTCAGCAATCAACTGGAAATGCTCAACGCATAAATGTGGCCATCAAACTTGGTAAACCTGTGGCCAACAGCGGCAGCCAAGAAATCAGCAAGGTGCCCACAAAGATAGCCACCAAGGCAGGGGCCACAGAAGCAGCCACGGTACGAATGGGTTGCTTGAACACCGCAGAGGCAAAGTAAATATTCATCCCTGCAGGTGGACACAGGAAGCCCATCTCCATGTTGGCCAAAAAGATGATGCCAAAGTGCACAGGGTCAATGCCATAGCTGATGGCCAAGGGCAGCAACAAAGGCACCAACACCACAATGGCCGCATAGATTTCCATCAAGGCACCTGCGGCAAACAAGAACACATTGAGCGCCAACAAAAACACCCACTTGTTTTGCGTGACGCTTTGTACCCACTCGGTCGCTAAGTCTGGAATGCCTGCATCGACCAAATAATTGGTCAAGCCCAAAGCCATGCCCAAAATCAACATCACACCGCCAATGATTTGGGTGCATTGCGACAAACACGCGCCGAGTTTCTGCGCATCTAACTCTCGGTGTGCCCACGCCTGCGTGAGCACGGCATACATCGCGGTCAGCGCAGCACTCTCGGTGGGCGTGGCAAAGCCAGTGCCCAAAGAACCAATCGCCACGACGGGCGCCAACAACTCCCACTTCGCCACCCAAGCCGCATGGCGCAGAGTGGCCATGCTGAATGCGGGTCCGTCTGTGGAACGAGGGCGAATGACATCGCGGCGTAAATAGCCGCCAAAAATAAGCAAACACACCACCATCACCACCGCAGGCACGATGCCTGCTAAAAACATGGTGTTGATCGGCACACGCGCAATGATGGCGTACATGATGAGTGGTACCGAGGGTGCCAACAACACCCCCAGTGCACTGGCGCTGGTGACCAAGCTGATGCCTTTGCGCTCTGGGTAGCCCACGCCTTGCAGCAAGGGCAACAACAAACCACCCAAGGCCAAAATCGTCACGCCACTGCCGCCCGTGAACGCCGTGAAGCATGAACACAACACCGTGGCGGCAATGACGGTGCCGGTTTTACCGCCACCAAATAACGCGACAAATACAGCACCCAAACGCTGTGCAGCCCCTGTGCCTGCAAATATCAACCCAGCCAACGTGAACAGCGGCAACGCTGGCAACGACGGGTTGACCGTGATTTGGTAATGCGACAAAGCAATCGACGCCAATGGCAAACCATCTTGCCAAAACAAGGCCAATGCCAAACCACCCAGCACCGCAAAAATAGGGGCGCCAAACGACAGCATCAACACCAAACCTATGACCCAAGGCCAAAGCGGCAACGCTTCACCATCCAAGCTGTAAGCGAGGACAACGCCCAACGCAGGCGCACACAACGCGAATAAGAACTGAGCGCCCACCTGCTGGCTGCAACGCGCCCCCAACTTCAGCCCTAACAGTGCAAAGCCCACAGGCATCGTGGCTTGGAACCACCACACAGGCATGCCGTAAGCCAACATTTGTTCAGCCGACATTTCGCTGAACACCAATGCACCACTTGCCCATGCCAACACACCACAGACAACGGCAGCGCCAAACTGCCCCAGCGCATACAAACGCGGCACCATCACACCCAAGCTCGTCAAATGTCCAAAGCGCTCAGCCGCAATCGCACCCGACATGGCCATGATCAAACCCAAGTGCTGCACCACCACCGGTGCGTTATCAATGCCCTTGCCCATCAAAGGCCGAGACAAAATTTCGACCAACGGAATCACCGCCATCAAGGCCAAGGCCAAAGCGGCCAGACCGGCATCGGCCTGCGTCAAGCCACGGAGAAGTCGGCCCATCATTTGGTTTTGCCTGCGCGGTAAGCCTTCAAGTGGCGAAACACTTCGTCAAAGGTATCCGCAGGCACCAAAGTCCCGCGAATGCGTGGGTAGAGTTTTTCGGCCAAGTCGTTCCATGCGCGCATTTGCTCGGCATTGGGCTTGTTGACCACCAAGCCTCGCTTTTTCATGGCGTCCACGGCTTCTTCGACTTCTTGGCGCGCTTTGGCACGAAGTTGCGCACCCGCTTTGTCACTGGCGACACGCACCGCGGCTTGCGCTTCGGGCGTCATGTCGTCCCACGATTTCTTTGTGACCACCAATGCACCCACGATCGGCGCCCAGTTGATTTCCAACATGTTGGGCGCCATGGTGTAGACCTGACTGGCCAAGGCAAAGTAAGGCGTGGATGGCACCACATTGATCATGCCCGTTTGCACCGACGGCAAGATGTCGCTGGTTTCTAGGGGCACAGGCGTGTAACCCATGCTCTTCATGATTTCTTGCTGGTCGGCCTCACCGCCCCATGCAAAGAATTTCATTTTTTGATAGTCCTCAGGTTTGAAGGCGGGGTCTTTCGAGAAGAAACGCACCCAGCCCGCATCACCCCAAGCCAACACGACAAACCCTTTGTCGAGGAATTTTTTCTCCATGGCGGGGCGCATTTTTTCGCGTACATAGTCCACCTCTTCCCACGACTTGAACAGCAATGGCATGGATTGCAAGGCCGAAATTGACGGCTCAATTTCACGCAACCCCACCACCGACAGCAAGGCCCCTTGCAACTGACCAATGCGCATGCGGCGAGCCAACTCGGTCTCACCGCCTTGACTGCCATCGGGATACACCACAAACTTGGCATTGCCACCTTGGGCCACACGCCACGCCTCACCCACTTCCATCAATTGGCGGTGGTACAGCGAATTTTTAGGTGCCAAGGTCCCCAAGCGCAACTGCTTGTCAGGGGCCGCCCAGCAGGCTGTTTGGCTGCCTACCAAACCGACAACAACGCACACTTGTAAAAACGATTTCATCAATTGAGACATTCAAATCTTTCAAAAAAGTTCATCCACGGATGAGAGCAACCATTGCGCACGCTCGCGCATCACTTCGTTTTGCAAACTGCGATGCGCATGGCTAATGGCCAGCGCTTGTTGCAGCAACTGTTCAAACTGCTTTCGGTCCTCCGCAGGCAATGCCACGCCCTCGGCCTTGGCCACCAGTGGGCCCGCTTCTTTGCCTTGGCCCAAGACGATCGCTTGATCGAAATAAGCCTGCACTTTGGGACGTGAGCCACCCACTTTGGCCGCTTCTAAAGTGCCCATCAAACTGGCCAATGCACCCTGCCCATACGTGGGGTCGGTTTGCCAAGCCAGCTCGGCCAATCGCATGGACAGCGGTAAATCAGCCACCAGATCTGGGTCATCTTTGGACATCGAAATCCAACCACCGAGTGAGGCCGCCGCCCAATAAGCCAAAGGCACTTGGGCCTTCGTCAATTGCAATGGGTTCTTGGCATCGGGTTTTCGCAAAGCGTCAGAAAAACCTGGGTGACTGCGCTCAAGCGCGGTCATCGCGTGACGATGTGCACGCGCATACAAACGGGCCGCACGTTCGCGCATGTCGGCAGCAACTTTGGGATTTTTGGTATCGATTTTTTCAGCATCAAACGCGACGAAGGCATAGGCGTATTGCGTGAACCCAGCAGACACCGACTCGGCCAACTTCAAATGGCCCGGTGTTTCTTTCAAGATGGACTCTGAAAACTTGAGATAAAAAGCACTGGCTTCACGTGCCAGTTGCAAATCATCTTCACTGGACATGGGTTGTGCCGATAGGGCTTGAGCCGTTTGGTCCACCACAAACGGACGAACGGCACATCCTGAAAACAAGAGTGAAAAAGCCAAAAGTGGAATTAGGCGAGAGTAAGTAATAAGAACACCTCTTCAGAGTCGGCCATGAACAGAATTCAAAAATGTAGATCTGTCATGTGAATATTCGATGACATTGCGTCATCAAACTGAAACAGTGAATTGCCATGATGTGCATAAAAGGAAATGACCATGGCTGACAAACACCAACTGGATGAAGAACAAATTCAACGTCTGCGCGATGACCTCTTGGACACGCTGGACGAAGAGCTTGAAATGTCGATCGACGAAGAAGGCAGCAACACAGACCGCGTGAAATATTTCCGCGAATTGCTGCGTTTACAAGGCGAACTGGTCAAGCTGCAAGATTGGGTTGTGGCCACCAAACAAAAAGTGGTGATCTTGTTCGAAGGCCGCGACGCTGCGGGCAAAGGCGGTGTCATCAAACGCATCACCCAACGCCTCAATCCACGCGTGTGCCGCGTAGCTGCCCTACCCGCCCCCAACGACCGCGAGCGTACGCAGTGGTACTTTCAGCGCTATGTGGCGCATCTGCCCGCTGCGGGCGAAATTGTGTTGTTTGACCGCAGTTGGTACAACCGTGCAGGCGTAGAGCGTGTGATGGGCTTTTGCAACGACGACGAATACGAAGAATTTTTCCGTACCGTGCCTGAGTTTGAAAAAATGTTGGCACGCAGCGGTATCACACTCATCAAATACTGGTTCTCCATCACGGACGATGAACAACATGCGCGCTTCTTGGGGCGCATTCACGACCCCTTGAAGCAGTGGAAGCTCAGCCCCATGGACTTAGAAAGCCGACGTCGCTGGGAAGACTACACCGTTGCCAAAGAAACCATGATTGAACGCACACATATCCCAGAAGCGCCATGGTGGGTCGTGCAAGCAGTTGACAAGAAAAGTGCGCGTCTAAATTGCATTCATCACTTGCTGACGCATTTCAACTATCACGAAATCGCACATCCAGAAATTGAACTACCTGCGCGTGTACGAAATCCAGACTACATCCGCCATCCCGTACCAGACGACATGGTTGTTCCTGAAATCTATCCATGACCCATCATGAAAACCTACAAAAGCAAAGGCGCGGCTTAAACCGTGTCATTCATGCATTTGGCTACTCCATACAAGGTTTGCAAGCTGCTATGCATGAACCTGCGTTCAAGCAAGAGGCTTATCTTGCTTTCGTGTTGATTCCGTTGTCGTTTTACTTAGGTAACAACTGGGTTGAGATTTCAGTTCTTTCAGGATCGGTGATTTTCGTTTTGACAGTCGAACTTTTAAACACGGGCTTAGAGTCCGCCATTGATCGTGTTGGCCCCCAATGGCACGATCTTTCTAAGCGTTGCAAAGACTTAGGGAGCGCAGCTGTTCTGTTGAGCATTCTTCTTTGTATGAGCATTTGGCTAACCGCTCTGTTTTTGAAGTTCTCTCGCTACCTCTGAAAGAACGCCTGCGCATAAGGGATGCGATTGGTCCTCATCTGTTGGAACCAGATACGACCATGAGCCGCCAGTTCACAAGCGGTATTGTCATCAGGGAAATAAAACAGTCATCACGCTACATGTCTCTTAAAAATTTGATCGATATGTTGAACAAACAAAAATTAGTGGATGGCATGGTCCACAGCCAACACATGCACAAGCACGATTTTGTTGAATCCTTGCTTCAAAAACAACATGATGCAGAGTTGCAAAACTTCATTGCCAAACAAAGCGCGACCGAACTCGGAAGTTACCTTGATGCATTGCCATTAGAAGATGCAATGAAGCTTTGGCACAAGATTCCCACGGAACGTGAAAACGATGTACTTTGGGAAATTTCTGATGAGCGGCGAATGGCGCTTGCAGGAGATCGACAACCCGATTTTGAAGACAGCAAAATCAATGTGTATGAACTCGTCGATGGTCGGCTCAAAAGCATCCCCATTTCAGGCCGTCAAGACTTGGAAGGAGCCAAACCCATTTGGGTGGACTTGATCAACTCGACCAAAGCCGAACGAATTTTTGTCGGTTCACACTTCGGCGTTGAGTTACCCGATCCAATTGAAGCAACAGATCTAGAGGTCAGTGCACGTTTTCATGTGGAAGAAAACGACGACATTCATTTGCACTCGAATTTTTTATTCGATCGCGATGGCAACTCCAAGAGTGTGCCCGTTGCCTTTATCTTGCACGGTGGCGTTTTATTTTCACTGCGAAACGAAGAGCTTTCAGTGTTTCGTTTACAACGGCGCAGAGCACTCACGCAACCTGGCTATGTCACCGACTGCATCGACCTTTTGTTAGATCTGTACGGCGCAGACGTCGAGGTGTCAGCTGATTCGCTTGAAAACATCTACGCCAAACTCGGGATCGTCGGTCGCCATGTGTTGAGTGAGGCCATCACCGACCAAGAAGCCGCAGGAATACTGGCAGACATTGCTGAGGAGGAAGACCAAAACGGTCGCATCCGAAGTAATATTTTGGATACACAGCGTGCCTTGAGTTTCTTAATGCGAGGACGCTTACTCACACCAGATCAAATCTCTGATGCCAAACAAATTTTGCGCAACATTGACTCGCTGAACAGCCACACCGCCTTCTTGTTTGACAAGATCAACTTCCTGATGGACGCCACCATTGGTTTCATCAACATCAACCAAAACAAACGCGTGAATCAGCTCACCGTATTCAGCGTGGTGTTCATGCCTATCAATATTTTGGCTGGTGTCGGCGGCATGTCTGAGTTCTCCATGATGACTGAAGGCACGCCTTGGCCGTTGGCGTTCGGTGGTTTTTTGGTGGGCTCAGCGTTCATCGGCTTGATCACCTACGTCTTGCTCAAGCATTTCGAAACTCGCCGCCTTAAAAAATAATGCGAAACACCGACATGACTTATCACAAACACGATTCTTCTGAAATCAAAGACGATGGCTTGCGTTACAGCAAGAAGAAAAATGGTTCTCCGTTTGAGGGCACTGGCAGAACGGGCGAGATGATGAGTTGCATCAAATGCGGCACACACAAGCCAAGATCGAGTGGCTCGTTTCGCCGTTTCTTAAATGCCAACCATTTTTTTTGCGGTGAGTGCCGCGTGGTTTCGGCCTAAGTGGGCTGGCACCATCGGGTCGATGGGAAAACTAATTTGAAGCACGACCCCTGCCCCACCTCGCTGGTGATCGACAAGCTACCCCCGTGACGCTGCATCACGTGTTTGACAATCGCCAGACCCAAACCTGTGCCTCCCGATTCGCGTGAGCGGCTTCGGTCGACACGGTAAAAACGCTCCGTCAAGCGCGGCAAATGCTCTGCAGCGATCCCTGGTCCTGTGTCACGAACGGCGATGAACAAGCTGCCATCAATCCCTTGGTCGACATTGACCTGGATCTGTCCACCTGCTGGGGTGTAACGCACGGCGTTGCTCACCAAATTGGACAAAGCACTTTGCAGTTCACGCGCCTCGCCCATCAACGATGCACCGCCAAGCAAAGGATTCACTTCAAATTGAATAATCTGAGCTGCGGCACCTTGAGAAATGACATCGGAGAGTCCGCGTGCCTCAGACTCGCAGGTTTTCAATAAGCTCATCAAGGGCGTTGTGTTCAAGAAATTAGGCACCGGACTGCCCTCTAAGCGAGAGAGGGTGAGCAAGTCCTCCACCAAACCCTGCATGCGAACGGCTTGCACTGCCATCAAGGCCAGATAGCGTTTTTGCTCGTCGGCGGTCAGTGGTAGCGTTTGCAAGGTTTCGACAAAGCCAGACATCACCGTCAAAGGGGTTCGAATTTCGTGCGACACGTTGGCCACAAAATCTCGGCGCATGGCTTCAGCTTGCTCCAGCAACGTGACATCACGTGTGAGCAGCAACTGCTTTCCTTCGCCATAGCGATGACGCTGCACAGAGATGAGCACAGGCCGCTCCATACGGTGTCGATGGCCCGCAATCACCACAGGATCCACAGGATTTTCAACTGCCATATAGGCCGTGAAAATGGGATCGCGAAGTAGATTACCCACGCGCTGCATGACATCACGCTCAGGATGAACACCTAGGTGAGTAGCTGCCGTTTGGTTGCACCACTCAATTTGTGCCTGGGCATCCAACATCAGCACACCGTTGGGTGAGGCTTGAATAGCAGAGAGGAAATCTTTGAGTCGTTGCTCGCCAGCATTGATGTTGCGCTCACGGTCGCGTAAGAGCTTACGGGCACGATCTAGGACAACGCCCCACCAGCCTGACATTTGCGGCGCCATGGCCAAATCACCATGACGCAACCAAGAACGCACGCGATAGCCACGCCATGCATCGACCAACATCCAAAGCAAGCCCGCGATCAACGCACCAAGCAACACATAAAGTGATCGCAGTTGCTGATCCCCCATGACAGCCCACGAAAAACCAATCGCGGCGCCAAAGGCCAAGAGGGAAAGAAACGAGAGAAAGCGACTAATCACAGGAACCTTGCATCGGTTTAGATCTGATGGGTGATTCTGTATCCTACGCCACGAACGGTCTCAACCATGCTGCCCGCATCACCCAAAGCCTCGCGCAAACGCTTGACATGCACATCCACCGTGCGTTCTTCGATGAACACATGGTCGCCCCACACGCGGTCTAGCAGCTGACTGCGGCTGTGCACACGCTCGGCGTGGTGCATCAAGTAGTTGAGCAACTTGAACTCCGTGGGACCAAGCTTGATGCCTTGGTCGTTGAAGCTGACACGGTGCGTAGAACCATCCAACTGCAAGCCACCAATGCGCACCACATCACTGGCTTGCTCAGGGGCGCGGCGGCGCAACACGGCACGGATACGGGCCAACAGCTCTTGGGTAGAAAACGGTTTGGTAATGTAGTCATCCGCACCGGCATCCAAGCCTGCAATCTTGTCGGGCTCATCACCGCGTGCAGTGAGCATCAAAATCGGCGTGGTTTTGGTACGTGGATCGGCACGCCAGCGACGGGCCAGCTCTAAACCACTTTGACCTGGCAGCATCCAATCGAGCAAGATGACATCAGGCAACACTTCGTCGATGTGCTTTTGCGCAGCCACACCATCACCCGCCAACATCGGCAGCATGCCGTTGTGGCGCAAATTGATTGAAATGAGTTCAGCAATCGCTGACTCATCTTCAACCACCAAAACGCGTGCAATTTTCATTGTCCAAAAACTTTCAATCAGCTCATTGACGATTCGACATCCGCCAAGGGGGTGTGACGCACGTCTTCACCCTTGACGATGTAGATGATGAATTCAGCAATGTTTTTGGAATGGTCACCAATGCGCTCAATCGCTTTGGCAATGAACAACAAGTCCAAGCTGGCCGAAATGGTGCGTGGGTCTTCCATCATGTAAGTGATGAGCTTGCGCACAAAGCCGTCGAACTCTTTGTCGATTTCGTTGTCTTCGCGCAAGATGCTCACCGCCATCGGCACATCCAAACGCGCAAACGCATCCAACGCTTTGCGCAACAAACCCGAAGCCAAATCAGCCGACACACGCAAATCGCTAGACGGCAAAGAACGTGGTGCCGAGCCTTCAATGATGGACTTGACCATGCGGGCAATCTTGGCCGCCTCGTCGCCCACACGCTCTAAGTTGGCGGTGGTTTTGGACATGGCCATGAGCAAGCGCAAATCGCGTGCCGTCGGTTGGCGTCGGCCAATGACCGATGCGATTTCGCGGTCAATTTCAACTTCCAAGCTGTTGACTTTGTTTTCAGTCACCAACACATCGTCAGCCGCTTCGGGGCTGAACTGAGACAAAGCGAACACAGCTTGGCGAATTTGTGATTCCACCAAACCACCCAACTCCATCACGTGCGAAGAGATGTTGTTGAGGTCGGAATCAAACTGTGAGGACAGGTGTTTTTCTGGCATGGTGTTCTCCTAATTAGCCGAAGCGGCCAGTGATGTAGTCTTCTGTGGCGGTTTTGTTGGGTTTGAAGAAGATTTGCTCGGTCTCGCCAAACTCCACCAATTCACCCAAATACATATAGGCCGTGTAGTCGCTGCAACGCGCAGCTTGCTGCATGTTGTGGGTCACGATGGCAATGGTGTAGTCGGCCTTGAGTTCGTGCACCAACTCCTCCACCTTGCCAGTCGAAATAGGGTCCAGCGCCGAGGTGGGCTCGTCCAACAACAAGACCGAGGGCTTCACCGCCACGCTGCGCGCAATGCACAAACGCTGCTGCTGACCGCCAGAGAGTGACAAACCGTTTTGGCCGAGTTTGTCTTTGACTTCTGTCCAAAGCGCTGCTTTGGTCAAGGCCCATTCCACACGTTCGTCCATCTCAGTTTTGCTGAGGTTTTCGTACAAACGCACACCGAAGGCAATGTTGTCGTAAATGGTCATCGGGAACGGCGTGGGCTTTTGGAACACCATGCCAATGCGGGCACGCAGCAAGTTCAAATCTTGCTTGGGGTCCAAAATGTTTTGGCCGTAAAAGTTGATTTCACCTTCGGCACGTTGGCCTGGGTACAAGCTGTACATGCGGTTCAAGGTGCGCAGCAAGGTGGACTTGCCGCAGCCTGATGGGCCAATGAAGGCGGTCACTTTGCGCTCGGCAATGTCCATGGTGACATTGCGCAAGCCTTGAAACTTGCCATAGAAGAAGTTCAGGTCGCGAACTTCGATGGCGTTTTTGGGTGCTGTTTTGATTTCAGACATGTTTAAATCCAATTGAAATTACGAGCTGACTTTGTCGCGGAAGAACACACGTGCCAAGATGTTGAGCACGAGCACGGTCAATGTGATGAGCAGCGCACCAGCCCATGCCAAGCGCACCCAGTTGTCATAGGGGCTCATGGCGAACTGGAAAATCACCACAGGTAAATTGGCCATCGGTGCGCCCATGTTGGTGCTGAAAAATTGGTTGTTCAACGCAGTGAACAACAAAGGTGCGGTCTCGCCGCTGATGCGGGCCACCGCCAATAACAAGCCAGTCATCACGCCACTTTTGGCGGCGCGCAAGGTGATGAAGGTGGACACCTTCCAACGTGGCGCGCCTAAGGCAAATGCGGCTTCGCGCAAACTGCCGGGTACCAAGCGCAGCATGTTTTCGGTGGTGCGCATGATGACGGGCACCGCGATAAGTGACAAAGCCAAACTGCCCGCATAACCCGAGAAGTTGCCCACGGTGGCCACCGCAATCGCGTACACAAACAAGCCCAACACGATGGAGGGGGCAGACAACATGATGTCGGTGACAAAGCGGGTCAGCTCGGCCGTTTTGCTTTCGTCGCCGTACTCGGTCAGGTACACACCGGCCAAGATGCCCACGGGTGTGGACACCAACACGGTCAAGCCCACGATCATCAAGCTGCCCACAATCGCGTTGCGCAAACCACCGCCTTCGGTGCCGGGTGCTGGTGTATCACTGGTGAGCAAGTTCGCATCCAGTGCGGACAGGCCGTTGGCAAATAAGACATAGAGAATCCAAAGCAACACAGCCAAGCCAATGGCCATCGCTGTCATCGAAAACACCAAGCCCAATAGGCTGGTGATTCGACGCTTTGTATAAAGTTGATTGTTCATTTCCATAAAAACCTTTTAGTTACCTTTGGCTTTTTCGGCGCGCAAGATCATCACCTTCGCCATGGCCAGCACCACAAAGGTGATGACAAACAGCAAGAAGCCCAGTGCAAACAAGGTGGAAAAATGTAAGGCCTCGGCCTCGCCAAACTCATTGGCCAACACGGACGCAATGGACGTGCCGGGCGAGAACAACGAGGTGGGCATGCGGTTGGCATTGCCAATCACAAAGGTCACCGCCATGGTCTCGCCCAAGGCACGACCCAGACCCAACATGATGCCGCCGATCACACCTTTTTGCGTGTATGGCAACACCACTTTGCGCACCACTTCCCATGTGGTGCAACCCAAGCCATAAGCAGACTCACGCAGAATGGGCGGCGTGATTTCAAACACATCGCGCATCACCGCAGCCACAAACGGCAACACCATAAAGGCCAACACAATGCCAGCCGCCAAGATGCCCATGCCGTTGGTGGCACCGCCAAACAAAAAGCCCACCAAAGGCATGCCGCCCAGCACTTGCTGCAAAGGCACTTGCACGTAATCGGCAAACAACGGGGCAAACACAAACAAGCCAAACATGCCGTAGATGATGGACGGCACAGCGGCCAGCAACTCAATCGACGTGCCCAAGGGGCGACGCAACCACACAGGGCAGGTCTCGGTCAAAAACACGGCTACGCCGAAGGCCAAAGGTACGGCCAATAACAGTGCAATGCCTGCGCTGGCCATGGTGCCGACGATGGCAATGGCAGCACCAAAATCTTCGTTGATGATGTCCCACTCGACATGCCACAAAAAGTGAAAACCAAACTTTTGAAAAGTGGGCCATGCATTCACAAACAAGGAAATGATGATGCCCAACAAGGCCGCCAACACCAGCAACGAAAACGCTTGCGTGATGCGGTGAAAGAAGAAATCTTGCGTGCGTTGCTTCTTGGCAACCGCCACCATGTCAGCACTCACGGCTTGACCTGATTCTTCTTGCAAAAAATTTTGTGAGCTCATGACAGACCCTAGACTCATAGAAATACCCTACTTCTTAAAAGCCAAAATTCCGTCGGCGTGTACAAACCAAGCCGACGGAATTGATTAGCTCAATTCAAATTACTTTTGAATTTGTGTCCACACCTTGGCGCGGATTTGAGTTGTCAAGCTATCTGGCAAAGCCACGTAGTCGAGATCTTGTGCCATCTTCTTGCCATTGGTGAACGCCCAATCAAAGAACTTGACAGCTTCAGCAGCAGCCGCTTTGTCGGTGGGTTGCTTGTACATCAAGATGAACGAGGCAGTGCTGATGGGCCAGCTGTTGGCGCCCTTGGCGTTGACCATCGACACACCCATACCCGGCACGCTCATCCAGTCAGCGCCCGCAGCAGCGGCTGCAAATGTCAAATCATCAGGTGCCACATATTTGCCGTCGGCGTTTTGCAACTGCATGAAGTTCATGTTGTTCTTTTTAACGTACGCGTATTCCACGTAACCCAAAGAACCTTTGACGCGGTTCACGTTGGCGGCCACGCCTTCGTTGCCCTTACCGCCCACAGAAGAAGCTGCTGGCCACTTGACCGCAGCGCCCTTGCCCACTGTGCTTGACCAGTCTTTGCTGACCGAGGTCAAGTAGTCGGTGAAGTTGAAGGTAGTGCCCGAGCCGTCAGCGCGGTGCACGATGGTGATGGCTTGGTCTGGCAATTTTTTGCCTGGGTTCAAGGCCGCGATCTTGGGGTCGTTCCAATTGGCCACTTTGCCCAAGAACATGTCTGCCAACACGGCACCCGTGATGCGCAATTCGCCCGGCTTGAAGCCTTCCAAGTTCACCACAGGCACAGTGCCACCGATGATGGCTGGGAACTGGACCAAGCCTTCTTTGTCGAGGTCTTCACCAGACATGGGCGCGTCTGTCGCACCAAAGGTGACGGTCTTGGCTTTGATTTGACGGATACCACCTGAAGAACCAATGGATTGGTAGTTCAAGCCGTTGCCTGTAGCGGCTTTGTAAGCTTCAGCCCACTTGGCGTAGATAGGGAATGGAAAGGTCGCGCCTGCGCCAGTGATGTCGGCAGCGAAGGCTGAACCCATGGCCAAAGTTGCCATTGCTGCGGCAGCCACAGATTTGATGAATGTACGTTTCGTGTTCATGTGATTCCTTCAGTTGGTTAGAACAGCTGTGACTTTAGCTAGCGATTGTGACGGTACTGTGACATATATGACAGCTCATGCCGGGGCCAAAGATTCAATAGTTCAAGTATTATTGAATCATGAAGAAACAAAAAATTCAAGAAACTCACGTGGTCGAGGCCTTGGCAGCTTTGGCGCAAGGCCAGCGTTTGCGCGCCTTTCGGGCTTTGGTGGTGGCAGGTGCCGAGGGCTTGACACCCAGTGCTTTGAGCGCCTTGCTCGACCTCGCCCCCAGCGCTTTGTCGTTTCACCTCAAAGCCCTGAGCCACGCGGGCTTGGTCAGCGCCACGGCCAGCGGGCGCAACCTGATTTACCGCGCCGAGTTTGCACGCATGAACGACTTGCTCACCTACCTCACCCAAGACTGCTGCCAAGGCCAATCGTGCGCCGTGGTGCCAGAGACATCGAAAACCTGTTGTTAATTTTTTCAAAGGAAACACCATGAACGTTGAACAATTTTTAGGCCTCTTGGAAGCCCATCCACAACAAGCCTTGCGCATTGTGTTGCCCAATGGCGAAACGGTGGCACCGCACTTTCACATCACCGAAGTGGGCCATGTGGCCAAGAGCTTCATGGACTGCGGCGGCACACGTCGCAAAACCGAGAGTTGCCTGCTGCAAACCTGGGTGTACAGCGATGTGGATCACCGTTTAGAAACAGCCAAGCTCGCCAACATCTTGCGCATTGCTGGCGACATACTGCCCTCGCTCGACTTGCCTGTGGAGATTGAGCACGAAGTAGGCGTGGTGTCGCAATACCCCGTCACCGCAGGCAGGAGCGATGGACATACCTTGACCTTGACCACGGGGCTCAAACACACCGCCTGCTTGGCGATGGACCTGTGCTGCGCACCCGCAGCACCTGAGGCTGCAGACGCTGTCGCCCCCATCGCCACAGCAGATAAGCCACGTGTCAAGGCAGGTTCATGCTGCTCGCCCACCAGTGGTTGCTGCTAAACCTGACACACGGTTGAAAAACTTCTTCTTTATCTTTCACACCTTTACCCTGTCACATCAATCATGACCACCTTGAACGTCCTCTTTCTGTGCACGCACAACTCGGCCCGCAGCATCTTGTCGGAAGCCTTGCTCAACCACATGGTCACCGGTGCCAGTGGCACACGCTTCAAAGCGTATTCGGCTGGCAGCAGCCCGCGCGAGAACCAGCAGCCCAACCCGCTGGGGCTTCAAGTGTTGAAGTCAGCTGGCATTGACACCTCGTACCTCAGCAGCAAAAGCTGGGACGTGTTTGCCAAGCCCGATGCACCGCACATGGACCTGGTCATCACCGTGTGCGACAACGCCGCTGGCGAGATCTGCCCCTACTGGCCCGGTCAACCCGCCACCGCGCACTGGGGCTATGCCGACCCCTCCGCTGTAGAGGGCACAGACGAAGACCGCTTGCAGGCCTTTCGCCACACCATGTACTTGATTCAAAAACGCTTGCAACTATTGGTGGACTTGCCTGCCGACAAACTACAAAAAGCCATGTTGCAACACACGGCCAAAGAACTCAGCCAGGTGCATGCATGAACTTCTTTGAACGCTATCTCACCGCTTGGGTGGCTTTGTGCATCGTGGTCGGTATTGCTTTGGGGCAATGGCAGCCTGAGCTGTTTCAAGCGATTGGCAGTTTGGAATACGCGCAGGTTAATTTGCCCGTCGGTTTGTTGATTTGGATCATGATCATCCCCATGCTCATCAAGGTGGACTTTGGCGCTTTGCACGAAGTGCGTCAGCACATCAAAGGGATTGGTGTAACGCTGTTTGTGAACTGGTTGGTCAAGCCGTTTTCGATGGCGCTGCTGGGTTGGTTTTTCATTCGCTACTTGTTTGCGCCACTGTTGCCTGCAGACCAGATTGACAGCTACATCGCTGGTCTGATTTTGTTAGCCGCAGCACCCTGCACCGCCATGGTTTTTGTTTGGAGCCGCCTGACCAACGGCCACCCTTTGTTCACCTTGTCACAAGTGGCCTTGAATGACGCCATCATGGTGGTGGCGTTTGCACCGCTGGTGGCGTTCTTACTCGGGCTATCAGCCATCATCGTGCCGTGGGACACACTCATCACATCAGTGGTGTTGTACATCGTCATTCCGGTGGTGTTGGCCCAGCTGATGCGCAAAGCGCTGTTGGCACAAGGCACAGACAAGTTCGATGCAGTCATGGCACGCATTGGCCCATGGTCGATTGCTGCGCTGCTCGCCACGCTGGTGTTGTTGTTTGCGTTTCAGGGCGAGGCGATTTTGAAACAACCTTTGGTCATTGCTTTGTTGGCGGTGCCCATCCTCATTCAAGTGTTGTTCAACTCAGCTTTGGCTTATTACCTCAACCGCGCGTTGGGCGAATCGCACAGCGTGGCCTGCCCTTCGGCACTGATTGGTGCGTCTAACTTTTTCGAGCTGGCTGTGGCTGCGGCCATCAGCTTGTTTGGCTTTGAGTCAGGCGCAGCGCTGGCCACGGTGGTGGGCGTGCTGATTGAAGTGCCCGTGATGTTGCTGGTGGTGCATGTGGTGAACCGCAGCAAAGACTGGTACGAGCGAACACCTTGAATGACCACCGCCGCCCCAAGGTCGGTCTGAATTTCTAGAATGCGACATGCGTTTGTTTTTGAATATTCTGGGTTTTCAAACCGCTTGGTGGGCGTGCATCGCGGGGGTTGGACGCGGCTTTGAAATACCCGCCTTGCTGTATGGTTTGGTGCTGGCTGGGCTGCACCTGCGCTTTGCACACCTGCCTCAGCAAGAGGCCAAGCTTGCCGCGATGGCGCTGGTCGTTGGCATGGCAGTGGACACACTGCTGCAAATGGCATCGGTCATTGGTTTTTACGGCTGGGCCCTTGGCCCCTTGAGCCCGTTTTGGTTGTGGCTGTTGTGGGCTTTGTTTGCCATGACCTTGAACACCTCTTTGGTGTTTTTACAAAATCACACCCTCTGGCTGTCAGCAGCGGCGGGGCTGGTGTTTGGCCCGCTCACCTACTATGCTGGGGCACAACTGGGCGCCGCATCATTTGACAACACCCCGGT
This sequence comes from Limnohabitans sp. TEGF004, assembly GCF_027924965.1. Lineage (NCBI taxonomy): Bacteria > Pseudomonadati > Pseudomonadota > Betaproteobacteria > Burkholderiales > Comamonadaceae > Limnohabitans > Limnohabitans sp. TEGF004. Next base: position 1,542,870 of record NZ_AP027056.1, read on the forward strand.
TCACTTAGGCGCGTTAGCCATCACTTGGGGCCTTGCGCTTCCTGTGTTGGTCTATGCGGCTCAGCGCATGTTCACACCCAGCACAGACACATCTCACATAGACAACCTCAAAGGCACACCATGATGCAACGTCGCACGCTTTTACTCAGTGGCATGGCCACCACCGCTCTCGCCGGCCTCAGCGGCTGCGCCAGCCCCACGGTCGACGATTACGCCAGCCAAAAACCGGTGCTCGATTTGCGCACCTACTTCAACGGCATGGTGGACGCGTGGGGCATCTTCACCGACCGCAATGGCAAGGTGGTCAAGCGTTTCACCGTGGAGATGAAATGCCAATGGCACAACGACCAAGGCATCTTGGACGAAGACTTTGTCTACTCGGACGGCACGAAAGAAAAACGGATTTGGCAACTCACCGACAAAGGCCATGGCGCTTATGTGGGCACCGCTGGCGATGTGGTGGGCGTGGCCGAAGGCCAGACCAAAGGCAACGCTTTCAACTGGCGCTACACCCTGGCCTTGCCCGTGGACGGCACGGTGCTGAATGTGCAAATGGACGACTGGATGTATTTGATGAACGACCGCGTCATGCTCAACAAAGCACGCATGACCAAGCTGGGCATCCATCTGGGCGATGTCACGCTGTCCTTCACGAAGCGGGCTTGACACCGTGGTCTTTCGAAAATTGATGCTTCGCTTGTGGTGTGCATTGAGTCTCGTGGTGGCTTACGCAACAACAAGTACCTCCGCTCAAGCCAGCGATCTGTCAGACAAACTGCAATCCCCAGATTACGTTTTGCTGATGCGCCACACCCGTGCCCCAGGCGTTGGCGACCCTGCCAACTACACCTTGGATGACTGCACAACCCAACGCAACCTCAGCAACGAGGGCCGCAAACAAGCGGTAGCAGCGGGCCACTGGCTCAAAAAACAAGGCGTGCCAACTGCCAACGTACACACCAGTGCCTGGTGCCGATGCAAAGACACGGCAGAGCTGTTGAAGTTGGGGCCTGTGACGGTTGAGCCTGCTTTGGCTTCATTTTTTGATGACATGGCGCGAGCCAAAACCCAAAACCAAAAGCTGGAAAAATTCATTGCCGCCCAACTCAAAACCAAAGGCAAACAAGCGCTGGTTTTGGTGACCCACCATGTGAACATTTATGAGTTCATGGGCGAGAACATTGCCTCTGGCGACATGGTGCTCGCCAAAGTCGACTCACACGGCAAGATGGTGGCCTACAAGCTCATACCCAGACCTGACTGAAGCCGCCACAGGTTTGGCCAATCCAGCTTGGCATGGGCTGCTGTCGCTGAGGTCAACATAGCGCGGCAAAAAGTAACCGCATCGCTTGATGTTGCGAACGGGCAGCAAATCGTGACTGATTTTTCTGCGCAGTCGGTGGATGTAGACCTCCGCAGCCGTGGTGTTCAAGGCCATGTTGTCTGGCGCGATGTCTTGGAGCAAGCGCTCTTTGGGAATGATTTGCCCCACGCGCTTGAGCAAGATGTCCAACACCTGCGCTTCACGTGGCGTTAAATCCAAGGCCACGCCCGAGACGCATGCTTGCTGCGTCGCGTGGTTGAAACTCAACGCGCCGTAATGACACACAGACGCGGTCATGCCTTGGCGACGCCGCGTCAAAGCCCGAACTTCTGCACAAAAAATGGCCTCATTCAATGACTCGGGAAGGCAGCGGTCAAAACCTGCATCTAACAAATCGGGGGCAAACACCATGTGGTGGTCTGGCACCAGCGCGAGAGTCGCAGCGCGCTGTGCACCACACCGATCCGGCATCAAAGTGCTGGCCAAGTCCATCACCGTTGGGGTGGGGTGGACGACCATCAGGTCCAAGTGGCGCGAACGCCAGCGCATTGAATCATTCGACAGTGCACCATAGCGCGCCACCTTCGCGCCCATGCTGTCAAGTGTGTGTCGCAGCTTGTGCGCCAACACATCGTCTTGCACAAAAAGCGCCACATCACACATAGCTTGCACCTCCCTGTACACGTTGGCGTGCAATGGCAGACACACCTTGTTGGTTGAGCATCCACTGCACCGGCTCGGCCGACAGCTGCACCGCCAAGCGCGTGGCGTGTTTATGCACAGCACATGCAGGGTGCTGACGCAACAGCGCCAGCACCCACGGCGGCATGACATCAAAGGCGCTTTGCAAAATCAGCGCCATCCAAGGCTTGTCCCACACGTCCACAGGGTAGGCCTGAATGACTTGCAAAATGTCTTGCGCCCGCGGATGCAAAGACTGCACGATGAGCGACGACAAACCGCCCGTGATGGCGCGCACACGTTCACCGATGGCGTTGAGCGCCAAGGTTTTGAGTGCGTGGGCAACAGACATGGTGGGCACTGGAGGCGGCTCAGGCCTCGTGATCGGCTGAGCCGTTTGTCGTCTCTGGATCGAGCTGCGCATGCGGCTCTGAGGCATGCACAGCAGTGGCTGCATCTGACTTTGGAAAACACATTTTTTCGCCGTCCCAGCGCTGACCACACCAACACGTACCGTCAGCGCTGATGATGCAAGTTCCGGTGCCGCAACACCTTGGGTCTTCACTCATACAAATCCTTCACGGGTTAACAGTTGGCGCGACGGTGGTCGGCGATGGCATGGTCATCAAACTTCATGTCCGGGCTTCGCAGCGCGCGGTGCTTGGTGGTGCGGCCCTTCATGCGCATGCGCCAGAGCCGAAATGAGCTGGGGTTGAGCTCGGTACGCATCAAGCGAATCACCTCGGGCTCACTCAGGCCCATGCGCTCATGAATGGTTTCAAACGTGGTGCGGTCTTCCCATGCCATTTGAATCACGGCAGACACATCACCTGGGCTCAGGCTGGCAAGACGTTGGCTAGCGCTGAGTTGCATCAGGCCATCATCATGGAGAGCTGAAACACTGAGTTGGGCGCCTTGGGCATGAGCGGCGCCACCATGGGTTTGAACTTGAAGCGGCCCATGGTTTGCACAAACGAGCGGGCTTCTTCGTCACGCGACTCATCCACAAAATCGGCCAAGGTGAAGTTGCTGAGAGTGGCTTTGACGATTTGCTCCAAGCCGAACTCGTAGCTGGCGGGCGTTGATTTGTCCTCGGGCAGGTCGTCTGCCGTCTTGGCTGGCACAGAAGACGGCGCATCCAAGGTGCATTCAAACACCGAAGCGATGTCCCAAATCGAAATCAGCGAGGTGTCGCCCAAAATCATGTAGCCGCCGCCCGGGCCCTTCATGGCCCCCACGATGTTGTGTGCCTTGAGCGGCTTGAGGATGTTCTCGAGGTAGGAGATGGACAAATCGAGCCTGGGCGACAACTCGGTGGTCGTGACATAACCTGCGTGACGCTGGCCCGCAAGGTACACACAGACCTCGATCGCGTTGATGGTTTTCTTTGAAATCATGGTTCAAACTCCTGTTGCGTAGAATTTTGACGCATTAATCTACGCAAAAGCCAATTTAATTTACAAATACTTATAAATCGACACATAATCTACGCAACCTCTACTCAAAAACATCATTTTGAACACCAGCGCCCTTCCCTCAACCGCCCTTTACCGCATTGGTGCGGTGTCTAAAACCACGGGCATCCCCGTGTCCACCTTGCGCATTTGGGAAACCCGCTACGGCGCGTTCAGCCCTGTCAAGACCGAAGGCAAGCAACGCTTGTTTGCCGAACACGATGTGTCCAAGGCCTTGTTGCTCAAACAGTTGTCGCAAAACGGCCATGGCATCAGCACCATTGCCAACCTCGACCTAGAGCAACTGCGCCGCATGAGCAACCTGCCGCACCACACGCCCCAAAGTTTGGCCGTACCGGGCCAGCCCGTGTCTCTGGCGGTGGTGGGTATGAGTATGGCCAACCGCATCGAGTCCAAAAAGTTTGCCGCAGGCTTGAAGCAAAACCAAATCAAAGTCACCGACGTGTTGATCGACTTGGCCACCGCCGCCAACGCCGAATTGGCGCAACGCCCGCAAGTACTGTTGGTCAAGGTCAACACCTTGCAAACTGCGGTGCACACAGACATCCAAGCGTTGATCAACAAACATCAATTTGCACAAACCATCGTGGTGTACAACTTTGCGCCCGAGGCCGTGGTGCAAGCCATGAAGTTTTCGGGCCTCATCGTGCGACGCGAACCCATCTCGGACATTGAGCTGGCCGAGTTGCTGCAATCGGTGCTGTTTGTCGACCCTGTGCGTGCGCAGGAATTTGGCACCACAGGCGCGGTCATCGCGGCACGCAAATATTCAGATGCCACCCTCAGCCGCGTGGCCGGCATTTCAACCAATGTGCTGTGCGAGTGCCCGCGCCATGTGGCAGAGCTGATTGCACAACTCGCCAGCTTTGAGGAATACAGCCAAGAATGTTTGAACCGCAACGCAGAAGACGCCCACTTGCACGCCTACCTGCGTTCTATTTCGGGCTCTGCGCGATCGCTGTTTGAAAACGCCTTAGAGAAAATTGCTGCGCATGAGGGGATTGATCTGCATGAAGGCGCGGCTTTGAATTAGCGCAACGTCACGGCCTGATCGCTTGCGATGACCTGTAACCACAAGCTGTCAATGTCGCTGAGTTTGGTTTTGTCAAACTCAGCCGTGTGCTCCCAGTAGCGCCCCGACGGCACCATGTAGCCCAAGTCTTGCTCGGCCTGCAAGGCGCGTGCAACGGCTGCTGGGTCGATCAACGCGCTTTGCGCTTGCAGCAGTTGTTGGTGCATGCCCGGCGCGGTCACATCACAGCTCGCCACGCGCGGGAACAACAAGCGCGATTCGGGCAACTCCGACAAATTCACCACCGCGCAGCCGTGCGCCTGTGCCAACGCCATGAAGCGGGCCGACTTGGCCTCGAGCGACTGCAAGGTCACATCCACCCGCAAAGGGTCTGGCGTGCCTTGGCCGTAAAAATGGCTGCTCTCGCCCGAGGTGGCGTCGTACACCATGTCACAACCCAAGAACGCCATCAGGTCAGGCTTCAAAGCGCCCAAGGCCCAATACCCCGCGGTAAACGCCATGGTTCCGCCCGCATACACAAAGCCGCCAAAGTGGTTTTGCTGCGGCACAAATTCGGGGGCGGCAATCAGTTGCTGAGAGGGTTTCAACGGCGTGGGCGGCAAACGCTCGGGCGCGAAGTCTTCGGGGTATACCAAGTAGTCCCAGTCAGGTGTGATTTGCCACGCGTTGTTGATGGCCACACGCTGTGCAAACACCGACAGATCCCAGTCTTTGGCCTGCACGGCGTCGGGTGCACTGCCGATGAGCAGCACCATTTTTAAATCCTCTGCCACGCGATGTCCGTTTCTTGAGCGCTTTGAAAACAGCCGCGATCCTAGAGCCTTGCGATAGCCATTGCTAACCAAAGGTTGGAAGGCATTTCTAAAATCAAAACATGACACAACATACCGCGGCCCCAGGCGTGATTTACTGGTTCAGAAACGACCTGCGTCTGCACGACAACCCGGCCCTACACCAAGCCATCGCGTTGGCCAAACAGCACAGCACGTGGCTGCTGCCGGTGTATGTGCACGACAGCGCGCTGCAACTGACCAGCCCTTGGGGCTTTGTGCGCACCAGCGCACACCGCTTGGCTTGGACGGCGATGGCCGTGCAGGATGTGTCCGAACAACTGGTGGCACTGGGCAGCCAAGTACTGCCCCTCACCGGCGAGCCCAGCGAGGTATTGGCCGAGTTGATGACGCGCCTAGGCGCCAGCACCTTGGTGTGCGAAGACATTGCAGCGCCCTACGAAGAAGCCCACATTCAGGCCTTGCAGCAACGTGGCATCGACGTGCAAACCGTGTGGCAGTCGACCCTCATGGCGCCCGACCAATTGCCGTTTGAGCCGCACGACGTGCCCGACGAGTTTTCTAGTTTCCGACGTGCGGTCGAGCGCCAAACGTTTGCGCCTGCGCAACCATTGGCCAAGGTGACAACGATGCCTGCGTTGCCAGATCAATCCGCCTTGGATTCGGTGCGCGAGATGCAACATGCCACGGAACACACCACAGACCCGCACGCGATCTTGCGCGACCCACGTTCGGCGTTTCCTTGGTCGCAGCCCGAGTTTCAGGGCGGTGAACGTACCGCCCTCGCGCATCTGGCTCAGTACTGCAGCCGTGATTTACCGCACACCTACAAGGCCACACGCAACGGACTGGTGGGTGCGGATTACTCCACCAAGTGGTCGCCTTGGTTGGCCACCGGCGCATTGTCTGCACGTCAGGCGTGGGCTGCCATCCGCAGTTTCGAGGCACAACACGGGGCCACCGACAGCACGTATTGGATTGGCTTCGAATTGCTGTGGCGCGACCACTTCCGTTGGCTGCACCTCAAATACGGCGAGCGCCTGTATTGGCAACGCGGCCTGTCCGACGCGCCACTGCCCACACGCCCCCACAACGCACGCGGCTTTGAGCACTGGCGCACGGGCCGCACCGGCCACGCCTTCATTGACGCGGGCATGCGCGAACTCAACGCCACGGGCTATTCGTCCAACCGCATGCGACAAAACTTGGCGAGCTTTTTGATCCACGATTTGCGCTGCGATTGGCGTGCCGGTGCCGCTTGGTTTGAGTCGCAACTGATTGACTTTGACGTCTACAACAACCAAGGCAACTGGCTCTACCTGAGCGGTCGCGGCACCGACCCCAGAGGGTCTAGGCGCTTCAACCCAGACAAGCAAGCCCACGACTACGATGCAGACGGCGCTTACCGCGCACTCTGGCAATGAGTTCCACCATAGAACACACGAAAGCCCCACCATGACCACCGAAGCACGCAACGTTTTGGGCACTGCCCTGGTGCCCTGCTCTTACGACCCGCTCACGGGCTACTACCGCGACGGCTGCTGCCACACCGACGCGCACGACCAAGGCAGCCACGTGGTGTGTGCCAAAGTCACGCAAGCATTTTTAGATTTCTCGCTGCAACGGGGCAACGACCTGATCACCCCGCGCCCCGAACACCGCTTTGCGGGCCTCAAAGCCGGCGACCGCTGGTGCTTGTGCGCCCGCCGCTGGCAAGAAGCCTTTGAAGCCGGCGTGGCCCCGCCTGTGGTGCTGGAATGCACGCACGCCAAAGCCCTTGAATTCGTCACGCTGGAGCAATTGCAGTCATGCGCTTGAACACACACCTTGCTTGCGTCGAACTGCGCGACCTGCACCTGAAGACAAACATTGGTACGTACGGCCCGCACGATGTGGTGCCCGATGCCCACATGCTTGACCTCACGCTGTGGCTGTCGCCCGCGCTGGTGCTGATCGCCCAAGACGGCATGGCCCATGTGTTTGATTACGACCCCTTGGTGGCCGAGATTGACCGCCTGGCAGCCGACGGCCATTACGAAACACAGGAGCGCCTCATCACACGCATCGTCCAAGCCTGTGCGGCTTACCGTGAAATAGAAGCCCTGGACATTGGCTTGTGCAAGTCACCCGTGCGCCAAGGCTCGGGCGCGCTGGGCGTGCGCGTATCGGTGGATGCCCACACGCTCAACGCCCTGCGCCAAATTGAATCCACAGACGTGCAACAGGCGATGAACTCTCTATCTGGGTGGGCGCTAGACACGCACCCACAGCACCACACGGCCTGCCTGTTCAAAAGCTGGACACTGCCCAGCTTCGAGGCGGCGGTGGCACGGTTCAACCAAATCGCCCAACTCGCCCAAACCCAAGACCACCATCCCGAAGTGCTGTCGAGCTACACGCAGCTGCAGGTGCGCATTTGGACCCATGATGCAGCTGGCCTGACGCACAAAGATTTCACCCTCGCCCAAGCCATCGACCAACTGAGCACCACCCCATGAAGTACCTCCAAAAACTCGATGGCTTTCAACGCTCCCCCGCAGGCTTGGAGTGGCAAATTTGGAAAAAGTTGCACCTCATTTTGGCCGTCGGCACAGCCCTGCCGCTGCTGGCCAGTGCCGGTGCGTATGTGTTGGATGGGCTGGATTCCGCCACACAAAATGCACGCGCGGTGGAGCAGTTTTTTTATGTGATGCTCGGCGTGGTCATGCTGCACTGGACACTGGTGCTGACACTGGCCATTGGCTGCGTGATCGTGATGTTGATGAAAGGCCCCGCCTACGTGGCCGACGCCTACGAGATGGAGGAACTGCCCCTTGGCTCAGAAAAACACATTCAAAGGTAACAAGCAAAGCCTGCCCAGCAAGCCCTGCAAAACCTGCGGGCGTAACATGACGTGGCGCAAAGCGTGGGCTAAAAATTGGGAGCAAGTGCTGTACTGCTCGGACGCTTGCCGCAAAAACAAATCAGCCACGGCCTCATGAGTTACGAGCTGGTTTGGTTCAAGCGAGACCTGCGCTGGCAAGACCATGCGGCCCTGGCCCAAGCCGCGCTGCGCGGGCCTGTGCGCTGCATTTATGTGGTGGAGCCCGAGCTGTGGCTGCAACCCGATGCCGCCTTGCAGCACTTTGAGTTTGTACGTGAATCCCTGCAAGCCCTGGATGACGCGCTGCGTTTGCAAGGCTGCTGCGTTGAAGTGCACACGGGTGAACTACCCGACGTGCTGAGCCGCATTTGGGCGCAAGCGCCCTTTCGCCAAATACACGCGCACCAAGAAACAGGCAACGGTTTTACCTACGCACGCGACCTGAGGGTGGGCGCTTGGTGCCAAGCGCACAACGTGGGTTGGCACGAGTACCCACAGTTTGGCGTGGTGCGCAGACTGAAAAACCGCAACCTGTGGCAACCCGCTTGGGAGCGGCACATGGCCGAGCCTGTGCAAGATGTGGGTGAGTTGAAGTTTTGGCAGCCGTCTGTCAACGCACCCGCGACCACATCGCCACATGCCATGCCCCATACATCGCGTCACACATGGTGTACGCCATTGCACATGCAAGCCCCCTCGCATCTGCAACACAACCCACCGCTGCGCCAACGCGGTGGCCGTCCTTTGGCACTAGACACCTTGCACAGTTTTTTGCACGCACGCAGCTTGGGCTATCGCGGCGGTATTTCGTCGCCGTTGTCGGCGCCCGATGCATGCTCGCGTTTGTCCGCTTACTTGGCATGGGGATGCATCAGTATGCGCGAAGTGGTGCAACACACACGGGCACACATCGCGCAGCTTCCCCCCAGCGCCAGCCGTCACCGCGCAGGCTTGACGGGCTTCATCAGCCGTTTGTACTGGCACTGCCACTTCATTCAAAAGTTAGAGAGCGAGCCCGCCATCGAGTGGCGAAACATGCACCGCGGTTACGACGGCCTGCGCGAACACGATTTCAACGAAGCACACTTCGAAGCCCTCAAAGCCGCACGCACAGGCTGGCCCATGGTGGACGCGTGTGTGACCATGTTGCGCGAAACGGGTTGGCTGAACTTTCGCATGCGCGCCATGCTGGTGTCGGTGGCAGCCTATCCGCTGTGGCTGCATTGGCGCCCCATGGGCGAATGGCTGGCCACGCAGTTTTTGGACTACGAGCCAGGCATCCACTGGAGCCAACTGCAGATGCAATCGGGCACCACGGGCATCAACACCACGCGCGTGTACAACCCCATCAAACAAGCGCAAGACCATGACCCTCATGGTCGCTTTGTTCGGCAGTGGCTGCCCGCCCTGCGCCAAGTGCCCGACACCTGGCTGTTTGAGCCGTGGCTCATGCCGCACACGATGCAGGCACACCTTGGCGTTTTTGTGGGCAGCAATATGGGCAACGACATGGGCCGTGACGCAGGCAGCACTTTGGCAGAGCCCGTCGTCGACTTAGCCCAAGCCACACGCGAGGCCAAACAGTTGCTGCACAGCCGACGGCAAACCGACGAGGTCAAAGCTGCCAAGAAAGCCGTGGTGGACAAACACGCCTCGCGCAAAAACTGGGGCACACGGACAGGCGCTGGTGCAGATTCAACACCTTCACGCAAAGCCACACGAGCCTCTGCCGACAACACCCAAGCGGCCAAAGCGCAACTTGGTTTTGATTTTTAAAAAGCCCACATGACCACATCACGCAAACGACTCATCCTCATCTTGGGCGACCAGCTGGACGAAGACGCATCAGCTCTGAGCGACTTCGACCCCACGCACGACACACTCTGGATGGCCGAGGTGCTGGAAGAATCCACACACATCCCCTCGTCCAAGCAACGCACCACGGTGTTCTTAAGCGCCATGCGTCACTTCGCTGAGCACCTGCAAGCCCGCGGCTGGCCCATGGTGTACAGCCAGCTCGACGACGCAGACAACACGGGCACCTTGCCCGGTGAACTGAGCAAAGCCATTGCGAAAGTGCAGCCTCAGCAACTGGTGATGACCGCCCCCGGCGACTGGCGCGTGTTGCAAAGCCTGCGCGCTGTGGCACAGCAACATGACTTGCCGCTAGAGATCAAAGACGACACACATTTCTTCAGCACCGTGCTCGACTTTGCCGCGCATGCCGAAGGACGCAAACAGCTGCGCCTTGAATATTTCTACCGCGAGCTACGCCAAAAAAATGGCATTCTGATGGAAGGCAAAAAACCCATTGGCGGCCAATGGAACTTTGATGCCGACAACCGCGGCAGCTTTGGCAAACAAGGTCCGGGCATGTTGCCCTTGCCCACTCGCATCGCACCCGACGCCATCACCCAAGACGTGATGCGTTTGGTCAACGACAAACTGGCGCATCACCCCGGCTCCATCGCGCAGTTTGGTTGGCCCGTCACACGTGCGCAAGCCTTGGTGGCCTTGGATGAATTCATCACGCACCGACTGCCTAGCTTTGGGCTGTACCAAGACGCGATGTGGGAAGGCGAAGTGTGGCTCTACCACTCGCACCTGTCGTGTGCGCTCAACTTAAAGCTGATCAACCCACGCGAGGTATTGGCTGCGGCTGAGGCAGCTTTTCACAATGGCCATGCGCCGTTGCAAGCGGTGGAAGGTTTTGTGCGCCAAATTTTGGGCTGGCGTGAATACGTGCGCGGCATTTACTGGACCCACATGCCCGACTACGCCGAGGGCAACGCCCAACAAGCGCACGAACCGTTGCCCGAGTTTTACTGGACCGGCAACACCGAGATGGCCTGCTTGCGCGATGCCATTGGCCAAACGCTGCAACACGGCTACGCGCACCACATCCAGCGCCTGATGGTCACAGGTCTGTATGCATTGCTCTTGGGTGTAGAGCCAAAACAAGTGCACCAGTGGTATTTGGGTGTCTATGTAGACGCCGTGGAATGGGTGGAGCTGCCCAACACGCTGGGCATGAGCCAGTTTGCCGACGGCGGCCTGATGGCCAGCAAGCCCTATGTGGCCAGTGGCAAATACATCGACCGCATGAGCAACCACTGCAAAGGCTGCCGTTTCAACCCCGCCGAATCCACGGGTGACACCGCCTGCCCTTTCACCACTTTGTATTGGGATTACTTGGGTCGCCACACCGACATGCTGGCCAAAAACCCTCGCATGTTGATGCAACTGAAAAACCTCAACCGACTCACGCCTGAGCAGCGCGAAGCCATTGCCGCGCAGGCAGAGACACACCGCAAACAACTTCGGGTCTAACTTAGCGTCTAATTTCGCGCCTAACTTTGCGCTCAGCAAAAAGCCCCTCAAGCTTTTGGGCTTGAGGGGCTTAGAGGGATATGGTAGTCAGGCTACCTCGCCAAGCTTGCCAGAGGCCTGAACCTCTGTGAGGCTTAAACGCTAGCCAAAGCAGCGTTCAGCGTGGCGCTTGGGCGCATCACGGCTTCAAGCTTCTTAGCATCGGGCAGGTAGTAGCCGCCGATGTCAACAGGCTTGCCTTGCACGGCATTGAGCTCGTCGACGATCTTCTTCTCGTTGTCGGTCAGGTTCTTGGCCAAAGGCGCAAACTTGGCTGCCAAGTCTTTGTCTTCCGTTTGCGCTGCCAACTCTTGTGCCCAGTACATGGCCAAGTAGAACTGGCTGCCACGGTTGTCGAGCTGACCTGTTTTGGGCGATGGGTTTTTGTTGGTGTCCAACAATTTGCCAGTCGCTGCATCCAAAGTCTTGGCCAACACAGTGGCTTTGGCATTGCCGTTTTTCAGGCCCATGTCTTCGAAAGACACGGCCAAGGCCAAGAACTCACCCAATGAATCCCAACGCAAGTGGTTTTCTTCCACCAACTGTTGCACGTGCTTAGGTGCAGAACCACCCGCACCTGTTTCGTACATGCCGCCACCGGCCATCAAAGGCACGATGGAAAGCATCTTGGCGGAGGTGCCGAGTTCCATGATGGGGAACAAGTCGGTCAAGTAGTCACGCAAGATGTTGCCGGTCACCGAGATGGTGTCCAAGCCACGGCTCACGCGCTCCAAGGTGTAACGCATGGCGCGCACTTGAGACATGTGCTCGATGTGCAAGCCATTGGTGTCGTGGTCTTTCAAGTACAAGTCAACCTTTTTGATCAACTCGTTCTCGTGAGGACGGTATGGGTCCAACCAGAAGATGGCGGGCATGCCAGAGTTGCGTGCGCGCGTCACAGCCAACTTCACCCAGTCACGGATGGCAGCGTCTTTGACTTGGCACATGCGCCAGATGTCGCCTTCTTCGACGTTTTGGCTCAACAAGACTTCGCCTGTGGCCAAGTCGGTGATGTTGGCTACGCCGTCTTCTTGAATCTCGAAGGTCTTGTCGTGTGAACCGTATTCTTCGGCTTGTTGCGCCATCAAACCCACGTTAGGCACAGTGCCCATGGTCTTGGGGTCGAAGTTGCCGTGCCACTTACAAAAGTTGATCATCTCTTGGTAGATACGGGCGAATGTGGACTCAGGCATGACAGCCTTGGCGTCCTTCAAGCGACCATCAGCGCCCCACATCTTGCCGCCATTGCGGATCATGGCGGGCATGGAAGCGTCCACGATGATGTCATTGGGTGAATGGAAGTTGGTGATGCCTTTGGCCGAATCGACCATCGCCAATTCTGGGCGGTGCTCGTGGCAAGCGTGCAAGTCACGCTTGATTTCGTCTTGCTGGCTTTGTGGCAAGGTGGCGATCTTGTTGTACAGATCAGCCATACCGTTGTTCACGTTCACACCCAACTCGTCAAACAACTTGGCGTGCTTGGCAAAGGCTTCTTTGTAGAAAATCTTCACGCAGTGACCGAACACGATGGGGTGAGACACCTTCATCATGGTGGCTTTCACGTGCAAGGAGAACATCACGCCTGTTTTGTGTGCGTCTTCGATTTCTTGCTCATAGAACTCGACCAACGCTTTTTTGCTCATGAACATGCTGTCGATGATTTCTTTGTCGAGCAAAGAAACTTTGGGCTTCAACATCACGGTTTTGCCGCTCTTGGTGATGAGTTCCATCTTCACGTCACGGGCTTTGTCCAAGGTCAAAGACTTTTCACCGTGGTAGAAGTCGCCGTGGTGCATGTGTGACACGTGCGAGCGAGAGGCTTGGCTCCAGTCGGCCATGCTGTGTGGGTTCTTGCGAGCAAACTCTTTCACAGCGCGAGGGGCGCGGCGGTCAGAGTTACCTTCACGCAAAACGGGGTTCACCGAGCTACCGATGCACTTGGCGTAGCGAGCCTTGATGGCTTTGTCTTCATCAGTCGTAGGAGCTTCTGGGTAGTCGGGCAAGGCATAGCCTTTGGACTGCAACTCTTTGATGGCGGCGGTCAACTGGCCCACAGAGGCGCTGATGTTTGGCAGCTTGATGATGTTGGCTTCTGGCTTCAAAGTCAGTTTGCCCAACTCGGACAAGTTGTGCGGTACGCGTTGCGCTTCAGGCAACAGATCAGAAAACTCACCCAAGATACGGGTTGCCACAGAGATGTCACTAGACACCACGTCGATGCCAGCAGGCGCGGCAAAGGTACGAATGATGGGCAAGAACGAAGCGGTCGCCAACAAGGGGGCTTCGTCAGTCAAGGTGTAAACGATTGTGGATTTATCAGCAGCCATTGCTCGGTCTCATTCTTTATTTGGATAGGGTGAAAGAAATACTGTTTTCTTGTGTTTTGCGGCGGTTAACCACGCACAACAAAGCGAACATTATCCACGCGACTTTAGTCCAATCGCCCCTGCGCTTTGCTTACGCCACGACCCGCTGAAAAATCCTTATTCCAATTTGACATATATGTACAACTAAGAAATCGTTGGTTTTGGCATAAAGACCACCTACAGTCCATGCCATGCAAGATTTTGGTTTCGTATTCGCGGGTTTCTTTGTGGGCTTGGTCGTCGGCTTGACCGGGGTGGGCGGCGGCTCGCTGATGACGCCCATCTTGATCTTCTTCTTTGGCGTCAAGCCCTACATGGCCGTGGGCACCGACCTGCTGTTTGCGGCCTTCACCAAGGCGGGCGGCACGTTCAGCTTTGCGCGTCAACGCATCGTGCCTTGGCGCGTGGTGATTTCCTTGTGCGCAGGCAGCATTCCAGCTGCGGGCGCCACGTTGTGGGTACTGCACAACATTGGTCCGTCTGACCCCGCTGTGCAAAAAGTGATGACGCTCACCCTAGGCATCGCCCTGCTGCTGACCGCCAGTGCCATGCTCTACAAAGTGATCCGTGGCAAACAAGCGCCCGTGGTTCTGGCCGAAGAAAACTTGCGCCAAGCCACCCAACCCCGCCACTGGGCCCTGCCCGTGTTGTTTGGCGCTGCCATTGGCATCTTGGTGACCCTCACTTCGGTAGGCGCAGGCGCCATTGGCGTGACGGTGCTTATGATCCTGTACCCACAGCTGCCGCTGTCACGCATCGTGGCAGCCGACATTGCCTATGCCGTGCCGCTGACTATGGTGGCGGGCTTGGGCCACGCATCTTTGGGTTCGGTGGATTGGTCTTTGTTGGGCCTGCTGCTGACCGGCTCTTTACCCGGTATTTGGTTGGGCTCTCGCCTGATGCACAAAACGCCTGAGCGCGTGATTCGTTCCATTCTTTCTGTGTTGCTGGCATGGGCTGGCAGCAAGTTGGTTTTTGCTTAATTTTTTCGTTTGAGTTCTTAGATGTATCAATACACCGCCTTCGATTCAGAGTTTGTCAAAGCACGCGCGGCGCAGTACCGCGACCAACTCACCCGCAACTTGGCTGGCAAATTGGCCGACGATGACTTCCGCCCTTTGCGTTTGCAAAACGGCTGGTACGTGCAACGCTACGCCCCCATGCTGCGCGTGGCAGTGCCTTACGGCGAACTCAACAGCGCACAGCTGCGCGTGTTGGCCCAAATCGCCCGCGACTACGACACGCCATCGGCTGAACTGATCGAACGCGCGCAAAGCACCCAAGACAAGATTGGCGGTATTGACGCGCCCAAGCTGACCACCAACTACGGTCACTTCACCACCCGTCAAAACGTGCAGTTCAACTGGATTCCTTTGGACAAAAGCGCCGATGTGATGGAACTGTTGGCCAGCGTCAACCTGCATGGCATTCAAACCAGCGGCAACTGCATTCGCAACATCACCAGTGACGAGCGTGCCGGCATTGCGGTGGACGAAGACGTCGACCCACGCCCTTACGCCGAAGTGCTGCGCCAGTGGAGCACCTTGCACCCTGAGTTCGCTTACCTGCCCCGCAAATTCAAAATCGCCATCACCGGCGCCACCGAAGACCGCGCTGCGATTGAGTGGCACGACATTGGCCTGCGCCTGCTGCGCGATGAAGAAGGCAATGTGGGTTTCAAAATTTACGTGGGTGGTGGCATGGGCCGCACGCCCATCACAGGCACTGTCATTCGTGAGTTCTTGCCATGGAACCAAATCATCAACTACCTCGAAGCCGTGGTGCGCGTATACAACGGCTGGGGCCGTCGCGACAACATCTACAAAGCGCGTATCAAAATTTTGGTGAAGGCCGAAGGCCAACGCTACTTTGACGAAGTCAACGAAGAGTTTGACCGCATCTTGGAGAGCGGCGCACACCACACCATCCCGCAAGTCGAGCTTGACCGCGTGAGCGCCTGCTTTGTGCTGCCGCCCGTGGACGTGGTGTCGGACGAAGCCCAAGAGAAAGCCGAACAAGCGTTACTGACACAGGCCCGTGCAGACAAAGAGTTCACCCGCTGGTTGCAACAAAACGTGACCAGCCACCAGAACCCTGGCCTACGCGTGGTGACCCTGTCATTCAAACGCTTGGGCCAAGCACCAGGCGATGCGACAGCCGACCAGTTGGCGATTGCAGCTGACTTGGCTGAGAAGTACAGCTCCAGCGAAGTGCGCGTGAACCACGACCAAAACTTGGTGCTGCCTTGGGTGCGCATCGACCAATTGGCCGACTTGTACCAAGCCGCCAAAGCCGCTGGCTTTGCCCGCGCCAACGTGCACCTGTTGACCGACATGATTGCCTGCCCCGGCGGCGACTACTGTGCCTTGGCCAACGCCCGTTCGTTGCCCATCGCAGCAGCCATCACCGAGCGTTACCAAGACCTCGACGAGTTGTTTGACTTGGGCGAGATTGACTTGCACATCAGCGGCTGCATCAACTCATGCGGCCACCACCACAGCGGCCACATCGGCATCTTGGGTGTGGATAAAGACGGCCAAGAGTGGTACCAAGTCACCCTCGGCGGTTCAGACGGTTCGTTCTTGAGCGGCCCATCCAAAGCTGGCAAAGTGGTTGGCCCATCGTTCGCAGCCGCCGAAGTGGTGGACGTGGTGGAAGCCGTGCTGGACACCTACCGTGACAAGCGCGAAGGCCACGAG
The DNA here is from genome assembly GCF_027924965.1 of Limnohabitans sp. TEGF004. NCBI lineage: Bacteria > Pseudomonadati > Pseudomonadota > Betaproteobacteria > Burkholderiales > Comamonadaceae > Limnohabitans > Limnohabitans sp. TEGF004. The sequence continues at coordinate 1,559,471 of NZ_AP027056.1, forward strand.
ACCTTTGCACGAACGCTGAACCGTGTGGGCTTTGATGTGTTCAAAGCGGCGGCGAACTCGGCCCGCAACACCACCGCCCGCGCCAACTAAATACACGGCCTCAGCCTGAACCCGATACGAGAAGAACTATGAGCCTGCAAATCATTTCCCAACACACTTCTGAAGGTGCCAATGCCCGCGCTTTGGCCAATGACGTGGACGTGCAAACCCTCGACCTCGAAGGCTTGGAACGCATCGATTTGAACTTCCCTAAGTTCACCGATGGCCGCGCTTTCAGCCAAGCTTTTGTGCTGCGACGCCGCGGCTTCACCGGCGATATCCGCGCCCACGGCGATGTGTTGATTGACCAATTGCTGCAAATGCAACGCAGTGGTTTTTCCAGCGCTGTGCTGCGCGATGACCAAGACGCAGCACACGGCGAAAAGCTGTTGACGCACTACAAAGCTTTCTATCAAGGCGATGCCGTTCAGCCCGTGCCTAATTTCGCTCAAGTGGCGTAAACGGCACGAACGGTTTCAATCCTCCCGACACACGCTGCATCTTTTCATGAGCCAATCCTCTTTTCTCTCGTCCGGCGGCACGTCCAAAGCCACCACGCTAAATGCTCGCGCCAGCGACGACTTCGCTGCCAAGCTTGCTGAAACCCAAGCCTTGCTGCAACGCGCAGCGGCTGAGTTTTCGCCTGTCACGCAAGCTTCTAGCCTCGGCGCTGAAGACGTGGTCATCACCCACATCATCAACAGCTTGCAGCTCGACATTCCTGTGTTCGTGCTCGAAACCGGCGCTTTGCACACCGAGACTTTGGCTTTGCTGGAGCGCACCGAGGCCACCTCACGCGCCACGATCAACGTATATCGCCCTGTGCATGAATCGGTCATCCAATTTGTGCGTCACCAAGGCCAAGACGCGATGTACAAAAGCATAGCCCTGCGCAAAGAGTGCTGCGGCATCCGCAAGATGGAACCGCTCGCACGCGCCCTGCAAGGCCAACGCGCTTGGATCACCGGCTTGCGCCAAGAGCAATCCACCGCACGCGCCGATGTACCGTTGCAAGACGACAGCGAAGTGACGACCAAGAATTTGACCAAGCTCAACCCCTTGGCCAAATGGACCTGGGGCGATGTGTGGCACTACATCGCCACGAATAACGTGGACTACAACCCACTGCACGACCAGTTTTTCCCCAGCGTGGGCTGTGCACCTTGCACACGTGCCATCAGCCTAGGCGAAGAGTTTCGCGCGGGTCGATGGTGGTGGGAAGACGAAGCCGCCAAAGAGTGCGGCTTGCACGTGAAGAAATAAAAGTTAGATACCGAGAAACGTCATGAACGCTAAAACCCAAAACGAGTTGCACCATTTAAGCAACACCCACCTCGATGCGCTGGAAGAAGAAACCATCTTCATCTTGCGCGAAGTTGCCGCCGCTTTTGAGCGCCCCACCCTCTTGTTCTCGGGCGGCAAAGATTCGCTGGTCATGCTCAAGTGCGCTGAGAAGGCGTTTGGCTCAGGCCGCATCCCTTACCCACTGTTGATGATCGATACGGGTCACAACTTCAAGGAAGTGACGGACTTCCGCGACTCACGCGCTAAGGAATTGGGCGCTGAACTGATTGTGCGCAGCGTCGAAGACTCGATGAAAAAAGGCACCGTGCGCTTGGCCCATCCGGGTGAGAGCCGCAACGTGCACCAATCGGTCACCTTGCTCGAAGCCATTGAAGAATTCCGCTTTGACGCGCTGATTGGTGGCGCACGCCGAGACGAAGAAAAAGCACGCGCCAAAGAACGCATCTTCAGCCACCGCGACAGCTTTGGCCAATGGCAGCCCAAGGCACAACGCCCTGAGCTGTGGACCCTGTTCAACCACAAGTTGCAGCCCGGCGAGCACTTCCGTGTGTTCCCCATCTCCAACTGGACCGAGCTCGACGTGTGGCAATACATCGCCCGCGAAAAAATCGCGCTGCCTTCGATCTACTACACGCACAAGCGTGAAGTGGTGGACCGCCGCGGCCTGTTGGTGCCTGTGACAGAACTCACGCCACCCAAAGACGGTGAGAAGGTAGAGATTCGCGATGTACGTTTCCGCACCGTGGGCGACATCACTTGCACTTGCCCGGTCGAGAGCGACGCGGCTACGCCTGAGCAAATCGTCATCGAGACCTTGGCCGCCGACGTGAGCGAACGCGGTGCCACACGCATGGACGACAAGACATCTGAGGCTTCGATGGAGAAGCGCAAAAAAGACGGATATTTTTAAGACGGTGAATGAGATGACGACAAAAAATACAACTACCAACAATGACGTTCAAAGCGCCCTCAAGTTCATCACCTGCGGCTCGGTCGACGATGGCAAAAGCACCTTGATTGGCCGCCTGCTGGTGGACACTAAAGCCGTTCTGCAAGATCACCTAGCCGGTGTGCAGCGCTCGGGCGAAACTGATCTGGCCCTGCTGACCGACGGCTTAAGCGCCGAGCGTGAACAAGGCATCACGATTGACGTGGCCTACCGCTACTTCAACACCGAAGCACGCAAGTTCATCATTGGTGACGCGCCCGGTCACGAGCAATACACCCGCAACATGGTGACCGCTGCCTCTAGCGCTGATGCTGCCGTAGTGTTGGTGGACGCCATCAAGCTGGACTGGAAAAATCCAGCACTCGAGTTATTGCCGCAAACCCGCCGCCATTCGCTGCTGGTCAATATGCTGCGTGTGCCCTCCATCGTGTTTGCCATCAACAAACTCGATGCGGTGGAAGACCCCGCACTGGCGTACAAAAACATCGAAGCTGCTTTGCGCAAATTTGCCAAAGAAGCGGGCATCACCATCACAGCCATGGTGCCCGTATCCGCCCTCAAAGGCTGGAACGTGGTGACCACCGAAAACAATGACCAAGCCGCTTGGTGCGGCTACACAGGCCCTAGTCTGCTGAGCATCTTGGAAGAGTTGCCCAACACGCCAGCTGAGACCGAAGTGGCCTTCAGCTTCCCCGTGCAGTGGGTGGAAAAGTTCCACGACTCAGGTGTGACCACCCAAGGCCGACGCGTGTTCTGGGGCCGTGTGGCCACGGGCACCATTGAGCCAGGCCAAACCATCAAAGTGTTCCCAAGTGGCCAAACCGCTGTGGTGTCGCAAGTGTTGTCCGCCACACGCGAGCCACAAAACAAAGCCGCAGGCCACAGCGCCGGCATCGTGCTGGACCGCGAAGTGGATGTGTCGCGCGGCGACTGGTTGCTGGCTGCGGAAGGAAGTCCAGAAGGCCAACGCCAGCTCAACACCACCATCGCTTGGATGGACGACGAGCCCTTGGTGGCGGGCCGTGTGTACTGGGCTTTGCACGGCCACCGCTGGGTCAAGGCCAAAGTGCAACGGGTGGTGCACCGCCTGAACGTGAACACTTTGGCCGAGGAAGAAGCAACAGAGCTTGCCCCCAACGCCATTGGCCACGTGACTTTGGCACTGCAAGAGCCTTTGGTGACGCTGCCTTTCAAGCAGTCGCGCATCTTGGGCGCGCTGGTGTTGGTGGACACGGCCACTCACAAAACCTCAGGCGCTGTGCTGGTGAACTAAGCCAGCTCAAAGCCCTGAATTGAATCCCGTTTAAAATCATAGGCTTGGCGCAACACATGTGTGTTGCGCCGTCTTTTTACCCATCGATTGAATTGTCATGACGCACGTTGTCACCGAAGCCTGTATCCAATGTAAGTACACCGACTGTGTGGACGTTTGTCCCGTCGACTGCTTCCGCGAAGGCCCTAACTTCCTCACCATCGACCCAGACGAGTGCATCGACTGTGCGGTGTGTATCCCCGAGTGCCCTGTGAACGCCATCTACGCAGAAGAAGACGTGCCTGAAGGCCAAGAGCACATGACCAAGCTCAACGCTGAGTTGTCGCTCATCGGCTGGCCAAGCATCACCAAGCGCAAAGCGCCTATGGCCGATGCGGACGCTTGGAAAGACAAAAACGGCAAGCTCGCCGAACTCAAGCGCTAAGCACTTCAGCGCAAATAGCCCCTATGACGGCAGCCACGATTCATACTGACGCCGTCATCGTGGGCGCAGGCCCAGTGGGCCTATTTCAAGCTTTTCAGCTCGGGCTGCAAGACATTCGCAGCCACATCATTGATGCACTCCCCCACGTTGGCGGCCAGTGCGTGGAACTGTACGCAGACAAACCCATTTACGATATTCCCGGCATTCCTGTGTGCACGGGCCGTGAGTTGGTGGCGCAACTGCAAACGCAAATTAAACCCTTCGCACCTACGTTTCATCTCAACCAAGAAGTGACCGAAGTCGAACGACTGGACGATGGGCATATCTCTGTTCGCACCTCCACAGGCCTGTACTTTGTTTGCAAGGTGCTGGTCATTGCAGCGGGCGTGGGCGCATTTCAAGCGCGCAAACTGTCCGTCGAAGGCGCAGCAGAACTTGAAGGCACACACGTGCATTACCGCTTGGGCGATGCCTCGCGCTTTGCAGGCCAAGACGTGGTGGTGTTGGGTGGCGAAGAGTCTGCCGTGGCGACGGCTTTGAAACTCACGCTCGAAACAAAAGCACCACGCAGCGTCACGCTGATGCACCGCCGCGATGTGTTCACCGCCGAGCCCGTGCTGCTGCAAGCCATGCGTGATGCGGTGGCCAGCGGCAAGCTGCAACTGCAAATCGGCCAACCCACCGCCTTGCTGAACACATCCAACCAACTGCACGCCGTGCAAGTGGCCACGCCGGATGGCCAAACCATCGAGCGCCCAGCACAGCATGTGTTGGCGTTCTTGGGCCTCTCGCCCAAGCTCGGTCCGATTGCCAACTGGGGCTTGGCGATGGAGCGCAAGCAACTGGTGGTCAACACCGAAACCTTTGCCACCGATGTGCCCGGCATCTTTGCCGTGGGCGACATCAACACCTACCCCGGCAAGAAAAAGCTCATCTTGTGCGGTTTTCACGAAGCCACCCTCGCCGCTTTTGGCGCGGCCGCCATCGTGCACCCCACACGAAAGACCCTGTTGCAATACACGACAACATCGACCGAGCTGCACCGCTTGCTCGGACTCGCTTAAAATCCATACCGCGTTAGCAATAACGCATCCGCTAGGGGTGTTGAAGCCGTCACCGACTTCGACTGAGAAAGTCCCTTTGAACCTGATTGAGGTAATCCTCGCGCAGGGAAGCTTGGTCTTACAACGAGGCTCTTCACTCACCAGAGCACACACTCGTTTCAAAGTCAGCCGACCTGTCATAACGTTTAAGGAAACGTCATGGCAAACCATTCGCCATTCTTCAAGGCCACGCGCATTTCTGCGGCAGTGGCGTTTTGCATTGCATCCAACGCTTGGGCACAACAAAGCCCCACTGAAATCACCATCACCGACAAGTTGCCTGCGCGCGTGTCGGGCTTTGGTGATGTACCAGCGCAAGAGCTGCCCTTCTCCACCACCACCATCACCAGCACAACCTTGCAAGACATCGGTGCGCAACGCGTCTCTGATGCCTTGCACTTAGATGCATCGGTCACGGACAGCTACAACTCACCGGCCTATTGGGACATGCTGAGTGTGCGTGGCTTCACTTTAGACAACCGCTACAACTACCGCCGTGAAGGCTTGCCCATCAGTGCCGAAACCATGATTCCCATGGACAACAAAGAACGCATTGAATTGCTCAAAGGCACCAGCGGTATTCAAGCAGGCACCAGCTCTCCTGGCGGTTTGGTGAACTATGTGGTCAAGCGTGCGCCAACAAATGCTGAACAACAAATTCGCAACATCACGATGAGTTACGGTCAAGGTGACAACCGTTTAGTGGCTGCAGATTTGGGCGGCCGCTTTGGCGAGGCCGCTGAATTTGGCTATCGCTTCAACGTCGCACACGAAGACCTCAACCCCTACATTCGCGACACCAAAGGCCAACGCGATTTAGTTGCGCTAGCGATGGACTGGCGCCTTAAGCCAGGCACTGTGATTGATTTTGAATTTGAGCAATCACACCGAGAGCAAATTGGTATCAATGGATATAGCTTGCTCGGAGGTGTGCTTCCTGCACCCGTTGATCCACGTATTAACTTGACACGCCAACCGTGGGCATTACCTGGCGTTTTTGATGCGATGACGGGCTCGGTGCGTCTACGTCAAGAACTCGATGCAGGTTGGCAATGGACGACGCAATATGGTGCGCAACGATTAAAAACTGACGATCGTTTGATTTTTGGTTATGGCTGTACAAGCCCAACTGATTACACACAGTACTGTGGAAATGGCGACTTTACGCTTTACGACTATCGCAGCAATAACGAACGCCGCCTGACTGATGCACTAGAAAGCGAGATTTCAGGCCAATTAGAAGCAGGTGGACTTAAACATACGCTAGTGGCAAGTGTGTTGCGCCAACGTCAATTAGACAAATTCCCTACGAATCAGTCATACGCTCAAATTCAGGCGTCTGGAAATGTCGCAACGCCATTCAGCAGCAGCCCCAATCCAGATTTCTCGACCCCCAATTCGAACCGTAGCGAATATGCCACTGAATTGAGCCTGAAAGATCGTGTCGAGCTCACCAAGAGCACGTCAATTTGGGCTGGATTGCGGCACGTGATGTTTGATCGTAGTAGCGAACGCAATGACCCAGGAAATCCAAACAGCATGCGTTACACAGGCCATATCAATGCACCATGGTTAGGCGTGTCAACCAAGCTCTCTAGCTTTTTGGTTTATGCATCTCACGGGCACGGCGTGGAGAACTTTGTAGTCCCCAACAGCACCAGCACTTATTGGGTCAATGCGGGACAACAACTGGGTGTCGGAAGAAGCCGCCAAACAGAAATGGGGCTAAAAAGCCTGAATACACAAATCCCTTTGCAATGGCACGCCAACATTTTCCAAATCGAACGTCCTCTTGCCTATGACGATGGCAACGGCAGTCGACTGTTGGACGGCAAGCAAACGCACCGCGGCATAGAACTAGGTGCGAATTCGAAGATGAGCCAATGGACACTCGGAACAAGCGTGCAATGGTTACACGCTCAAATTTCAGATGTCACGCAAACCACTGGCGTTGTCGGCTCAACCCCCCTCAACGTTCCCAAGTTCGTCATGCGCGGCATGGCTGAATACCGCTATGCCAGCGTGCCAGGCTTGCGCAACGCATTACGTGTGTCACATGAAGGCGAACGCCGCGTCACAGAAGATGGCAGCGTGCAGCTCCCCGCTTGGACGACCCTCGACGCGTCGGCCCACTACGATACAAAAGTAAACAACGTGGCATCCACTTGGACATTGGCCATCGATAACGTGGCCGACAAGCGTTACTGGCGGGAGTCGCCCAAACAGTTTGGCCATTACTACCTCTACCCCGGAGCCCCGCGCACTTTAAGGGCTAGCGTCCAATTTCGACTCTGAAGATCAAGTAAAGTCAAAAGGATGAATCGTAAGTCTAGGTTTTTTGGAGTTCCGCGCGTACAAAGTGCTGTTGCACTTTGTATTGCCGCCACCTCATCGGCTTGGGCCCAGCAAAATCCAACTGAAATCACTATCACTGCGGAGCCACCCATTTTGGTATCGGGCTTTGATGGTGTGACTCGGCAAGAGTTACCCATCAGCGTCACCTCCATCAGCAACGCCACCTTGCGCGACATCGGTGCACAGCGGGTGTCAGACGCACTTCGATTAGACGCCTCGGTCAGCGACAGCTACAACCTGCCTGCCTATTGGGACAAGCTCAGCGTACGCGGCTTCGCACTGGACAACCGCTACAACTACCGTCGCGAAGGCCTTCCCATCTCTGCTGAAACCATCATTGCGATGGACAACAAAGAGCGTCTTGAATTGCTCAAAGGCACGAGTGGCGTTCAATCAGGCATCAGTTCACCAGGCGGCTTAGTGAACTACCTGGTCAAACGCGCCCCCACTAGCTCAGGCAAAACCATTCGTGATGTCACACTAAGCTACGGCCCTGGTGACAACCGTTTGGTCTCGGCTGATTTGGGTGGGCGCTTTGGTGACGGCACTGATTTCGGCTACCGCATCAACCTCGCCCACGAGGACCTCAACCCCTACATTCGCGACACTCGGGGCTATCGCAACTTGTTTGCCTTGGCGATGGACTGGCGCATCAACAGCAGCAATCGCTTGGAATGGGAGTTCGAGCAAAGCCACTACGAACAAATTGGCGTCAACTTTTACAGCGTGCTGGGCTCAGACCCAAACAACGGTCGATTTGTTTTGCCAGCGACGGTGGATGGCACACGCAACATCACGCGTCAGCCCACCTCACAACCTGGTGTATTTGATGGTCTCACCGGGACTGTGCGACTGAAACACCAGCTAGATGATGGCTGGATGTGGCGCACGCAGTACGGCACACAGCGTTTGCGCGCAGATGACAGACTCACCTATGCCTCTGGCTGCAGCAGCACTCAAACCAAAAGTTTTTGCCTCGCACCCATGGGGAATTTTCAAATCCATGACTTTCGCAGTGACAACGAACGCCGTCAAACCGAAGCTGTTCACACAGAACTCAGTGGGCAGGCAGACATTGGCGGGTTGAGTCACTACATCAAATTCAGCGTGATGCGACAGCGTTACATCAAGCAAATGCCCTACACCGCGGCAGACACGTTATTGGGCAGCACCAACAGCACCAACGGTGGTTTGACCTCCCCCAGTGGCGCAACCCAATATTGGCCAAACACCAATGCCAGCGACTACAGCACTGAAATTGCCTTCAACGATCACCTGAGCCTAAGCAAAGCCACCGCGGCTTGGTTGGGCCTGCGCCATACACAACTCAATCGCAGCAGCATCATGACCAACGGTGATGCGATGGTGAAAGACGAACGCGGCGTCACAACACCGTGGCTGGCGCTGAGTCATCAGCTTGATGCGAATTACCTTATTTATACGAGCTACAGCGAAGGCCTAGAAACGCAATCAGCCCCCAGCTCAAACAACTACACCAACTCAGGTCAACCACTGCCTGTACTTCGCAGCACGCAGCGCGAGGTGGGTTTGAAAAACCAGCATGAACGAGTTCAATGGCAAGTGACTTGGTTTGACATCACACGCCCAGCCACAACGGATGCCGGCACTTGCGATACGACCGCGAGTAGCTGCACGCGAAAAATAGATGGCCAAGCCCATCACCAAGGCCTAGAACTGAGCGCACAAAACACACTGCAACGCTGGTCTTTCGGCGGCAGCGCCATGTGGCTAGATGCCAAACGTGAAAACGCCACGGTTCAAAGCGCTCTGAACGGTCAGCGACCAATCAACGTACCTCAATACATTTTGCGTGGCATGCTTGAATACCACTTCGCCAGCGTAACGGGCTTGCGATCTGGCTTGCGCCTCTCTCGCGAAGGTGAGCGTCATGTCACTAACAAAGACGACGGCAACCTCATTCTCCCCGCCTGGACCACCGTTGATGCCACGACCCATTACGACACCAAGGCCAACAGCGTAGCCTCTACTTGGACACTGGCGATTCACAACCTCGCCAACAAGCACTACTGGCGCGAATCGCCCAAGGAATATGGGCAATATTTCCTCTACCCAGGGGCACCACGAACCGTTCGTGCAACAGTTCAGTTCCACCTCTGAAAATGGCGCAAAAAATGCGCTATAATTTTTTGTATTCCTCGATAGCTCAGTTGGTAGAGCGCCGGACTGTTAATCCGTAGGTCCCTGGTTCGAGCCCAGGTCGAGGAGCCAAATAGGCAAATGAAATCAAGGGGTTACGTGAAAACGTAGCCCCTTTTTCTTTGCTCCACCACTAAAGTCGGAAGTTTAGTGGTAACCGCATTGCTTCACCCTCCGATGCTCAGGTACTTATTGAACAAGTCCTTTGCAGGTTTAGGTTGACTTGCAAACCACTCAAGTTCCTTGTGCATCTCTGCCACCACCTTGGCGTGGTCATAGCCCTCTGGGATATGTTGGGTGTAGTCTCGATACTGTTCAGACCAAGACCAAAGATTTAAACCTCGTCGATATATTTCATCAATATACGCAGGCACATCTGCATCGAATAAAAAGTCAGCTTCAGATACTGCAGTGATGAAAGCGACCAACTCATTGCTAGTTGCCTTTCCTGCGCCTAAGACTCGCCCCAAAATCTGTCTGACTTCCTGATAAATCTTAAGACGACGCTCATAACGATCCAAATTTAGTTTTTGTTGATTAGTTTTCCATTGTTGCCAAGCGATGTAAGCCGCAATACCAGCGATGACAGGAGTAAGAAGCCCTTGAAAAATGAGCAAAAACTTTTCAATACACATTAGAAAAACTTTCTAATTCAGAACTTTTTTTGAGGCATTGAACATACGCCACGGTGCATCAATCCACCACTGCCAATCAAAACGGAATTTTCAAACTGTCCCGTGTAGCGATTGATTTTGAAGCCCTCTTTCACGTTGAGGTTGCCCATCTGATATAGAGTTTCCGCCACAATTACAGCGTCGTTAGATGAACCACGAAACTCTGCGCCGAGCCCCTCTTTGGACAGTATCACCTTAGAACCAGTACTCCGTTTGATTGTCAACAACTTCGTGTCAATTGTTTCTGACATAGAACCATCTTTTAGATCGGTCGTGCTTTTATAACTACATTCGAGAATAATGTCCTTCATTGGCTCACCAGCAAAACCAACAGGGGCGCAGCAAACCAAAGTAATCGATGCAACAAGACCAGTAAGTGCCTTTTTAAATTTCTTCATGGTGACTCAATAAATCAGCAATTATCAAAATGCCATCTTACGCTCAGTCACTACGATCTAGCCGATAGGACTCGTTAATGCGTGAAGCTACTTTCGGCTATGCAATTCTTTTAATGTATGAAGAAGTCCCTACAAGGCAGGGTCGGTTCCCACACTGAAAAACCTAAAGCAAAGAGGTAACTTCGTGTAGGGATGGGTGAAGCGAGTTGCAATTCCCAAGATGACTTAGTATCATCAGAATGATGAACAAAATTCAAGGTCGTAAGATGAAAAAAACATTAGTTGTTTCACTATCTCTGATAGCAGCTTGCACAGCATCTGCCCAAAACTGGGAGAACAGTCCAAATAACTGGGCTAACAGTCCGAACAACTGGGCTAACAGCTCAAACAATTGGGCAAACAGTCCTAACAACTGGGCAAATAGCCCAAACAATGCGAACAGCAATAATGGCGTATTTGACAATAGTGGCAACCGAATTGGCTACTCCTCACAATCGCCGAACGGCGTGACCAACATCTACAACAACAATGGCGATCGCATAGGGTATCGTCCTGCCCGTTGATCTATTAGGCTGCCAAGGCGCACCTTAAGGTGGAATAAGCCAGTTTGACGCCCTTCTCGCCTTTCAACCAGCGATGGATAGCAAGCAGACTTAAACCAGCTTCTCGCATCGCCTTCATCTCAGCGATCAGCGCTTGTGAATCGCCCCGTGTTTTGAGGAGGCTCCAACCTTTGAGAAGATGGAGCTATGAGCAAATCAAATCGTTTTTCCCCCGAAGTACGCGAACGCGCTGTTCGCATGTTGCAAGACCACCGTGGCGAATATCCGTCCACATGGGCTGCCATTGAATCAATTGCACTCAAGATCGGCTGCGCCCCTCAAACCCTTCACGAATGGGTTCGTAAGCACGAAGTCGACAGCGGCGTGCGCGGCGGCACCACCAGCGCTGAGCATGACCGAATCAAGGAGCTTGAACGCGAGAACAAAGAGCTGCTCGCTCCGCGCAAGACTTAGCCATCAAAACCAATACCAGCATATTGGTATCGCTTGATGGCAAAGATGTGGAATTGACGGCTGCAGACCTCATCAAAATGCGTGAAAAAGAAACGCATCAGTCTCGCCACTAATCAACTGAGCCAGCTACACCGTAGTTTTTGATATCTCAATCCCACGTAGATCTCAGCTACTGAATCTTTTCTAGGTCGATTTTGGCAAGTTAAGTTTGTCAAAAGCTGCATCAATTCGCATAGAAGCTTGACTGATGTCTTCTGAGCTCAGATGAGCGTAACGACGAACCATAGATTCAGACAGCCACCCCCCAAGCTTCTGTCACTCATCAAGCTGTGTTCCGTTCTGACGTTGCCATGATGCCCATGTATGGCGCAAATCATGCCAGCGGAAATTACTGATATCTGCTCGCTTTAGAGCTTGCCTCCAAGCCCTCGTATTCGCATTCGCGATTGGTTTTCCGTTGTAAGTGAAGACTCGGATTGGATGCTTTCCAAATTGGCGATACAGAATTGATAAGGCTGTTTGATTTAGCGGAACGCCAAGGGGCTTGCGGTTTTTGGAATTCAGCGCGCACGGCATCAAACAATCTGAATCGGCACGCTGAGCTGGTAGCCCACATTTCGGATGGACTCAATCACGTTACTGGGTGCGCCCGCTTCCACCATTTTTTTGCGTAAGCGAACAATACGTACTTCTAGGCTAGCTTTGTTCAGACCATCCATCTCAAGCCCCAAGATGTGCGCCAATTGCCATGTTTCTAAGCGGCTGGAAGGGGCACGGGCAAAAGCCATCAACATGTCAGCCTCGGCGGACGACAAGCGCACCGAGCCAGTAGCGCCCGTGAGTGTGAACTTACTCAGCGTCAAGGCGCCCTCTGGTGAAGCCTGACGACGCCGCACAAACCCTTGCAAGGCAGCGCACAGCTCCTCAAAGTCAACAGGCTTGGTCATGTACAAGTCGGCGCCACTTTCGTAGCCCTGCACTTTTTCTTTGGATTGCGAACGTGCGGTCAACATGACGATGCCGACCAAAGGATAGGCTTGGCGAATGCGTTTGGCCAAGCTGATGCCATCTTCACCTGGCAAGTTCAAGTCCAAGATGAAGACATCCACTGAACTACCTTTGACGGCATCTTCTAGCTCTTCGGCACAAGACAGGCCCAAGACATGGTGGCCTTTGTTGGCCAAGGCCATGCACGTCAGTTCGCGTAAATCTTGGTGGTCTTCAACGACCACGATGCTCAAATGGGTAGCCACAACACAAACCTCACACGTTTTTCATCGGGCGCATAGCGGCAGTACGCACCAATTCGATTGGCCAAGCTTGACACCAAAAACAAACCCAAGCCGGTACCCGATTGGCTTTGCGCACCTGTGCTGCGGTAGTATTTTTGAAACACTTTGCTAGGTTCTGGCCATGCGGCCAAGCCTGGGCGATTAGAAAAAGTCACCGCAACACCTGGCGCACCGTCAGGGCCATCAGATGGCACAACCTGAATATCAACAGGCGTTCGACCATCGCTGTATCGCAAAGCGTTGTCCAGCAAGTTACCCAGAATGATGCGCAAATACTGGCGGTCTGTCAGCACCTCTGGAACCTCTGGCATTTGTAACGACAACCGCTCAGCTTGAATGTTTTGACTGAAGATCAGCTCATTCACCAAGCGCACCACATCCACACGCTCGACCTTGGCTTCTAGAGCGCCTTCTTCGATTTGATCTGCGTCAATGCATCGCTCCAGAATGGCTTTCATGTCGACGACAGCTCGGCTGGCATAGGCGGCGGATTTTTCGGGGTCGGTGTGCGTGTGCAGCGCCATGTCAATCACGGCCAAGGGGGTTTTCAGCTCATGCATCAGCATGTGCAAGAAATGCGTTTGCTCATCACGGCGCTGTCGCTCAAACGCCACTTGTTGCTGCGACAAATACAAAGCATTGGAAACCTCACGGCGACCCAGCTCAAAACGACGCGCCCTCACCTGCAAAAGAATGGTCATTAAAAAACCTGAAAAGAAACCATTCAGCACCAAGTTATGCAGGCTGTACTCTGTGGCAACGTCAAAACCCAAGCTAGGCCAAACAGCCACCCACAACGCAAAGGTGAGACTGAGGTAATACACCGTCACGGTACTTCGATTGAAACGAAACGGAACACCAGCGGTCTGCTTGTTTGGTGGATTTCTTAAAAAAACCAAGACCGCAATCAGTAAAAAAGCGGACCCAACACCAATCACCACCATGTTGAATTGAAGCGCCAGACGCGTATAGCCAGAGAACAACAAAGCCATCGCAACGAAGGCCGAAACATAAAAAGATCGCACAACGCGCATCAACCATGCAGGTAATTCGTAATCTCGCAAGAAGTGCGTTTCATACCAAAACGCCAACCCTGTCGCAGCGATCACCACGATATTGAAAAGCAAATTGATACCCGTGGGTGACACCGACTCTCCGAAAAACACGCGGAAATAACCAAAGTACCCCACGGTGTAAAGAATGGAAGCAAGTTGCTTGATCACGAACGCACGGTTCACATGGTCGCGGTCATTGAGCCAGCTGACAAAAACCCAAGCCAAGAACATCACGATCAACCCTGTGCTGACGGAATAGATCAATTCCTGCGTATGGTCCAAGCGCGAGGCGTCAAGCTGGGTCAGCACCTCCACATGAATCATCAGGGTACTGGTGCTGCTGACACGCAAATACACATCGCGCGCTTGTGGCAAAGATGCGATCAAAAATCCGTGGTTCAACGACTGGTATTCACTCTCGGCCCAAGCCGTCATATCCCCGGCATTGACGGGGCCAGTTCGCGTTGTGTCTGCAGGATCAAACAACACAACTTGGTCAAGAAACGAAGGCCGCACACGGAGTACAAGTTTTTCACTTGCTTGCACTGCTGCGACCGGTTCAACCCTCAGCCGCAGCCAAAAAACTGAATCGCTGTAGCCCTTGGCCAAGATGCCGTCATATGAGGTGTATGACTGCGTTTGCGCATCATCAAAGGTGGACTGACCTTGCGCGTCTTCCCAATAGCTGCGCGCGGAGACCAAATCTTTGGCAGCCACATGGGTAGGCAACACGAGCGATAAGAGGCAAAAAGCGCTCAACAAGGTCGCACCAGCGCGTAATATCTTTGAAATCAGTGAATACATATAGGTCTCTGACTTGATGCTAACGCCTTGAATGCATAAAGCCTACAATTACCTACATTCTATTTTTGATAATTGACATGCATCGCATTACGGTGACCCTTTTGTTAACGAATTTCAACCGCATAGTGGCCGCATGCATGTGTGTGGTTTGCACTAGCAGTTTGGCCCAAACATCATTCGTTACACCCTGCCAAGCATTAGTTACCGTGGTGGATGCGCAAGTTAGTCAAAAAATAAGGATTGAGACCTTTCAATTGAATATTCAGCGAACTGAAAACGACGACCTGATCGTGCGCATACAAGGCGAAACTCACATTGAATTCTTCTATGCGACACAACCCTCTGTGTTGAGCCAGCAAAAAATTCGCCGCATGAGCGCGGACATCACCAATCAGCAATGGCGTTTTCAATACCAACACGTCATGCCGCAAAAGGTCGAGCGGGTTCAGCTCTCACTCAACCCCATCACAGGTGCCGTGCAATACAGCCAAGTGAACAACCAGCAACAAACCGTGCACGCCCATGGTTTGTGTGAACTACCGCTACAAGGCAAAGAGGCATTCATCGAGGCTCACTCACGGATCACCTCCCCTTGAGTTGGCCGTGCAGGAGCACGCGGCAAGCCTTGTTTGTCGATCTTCACGGTGTGTGCCTGCCAATGCCTCACCCCCTGCCGATCTAACGTGAGACGCACCACCCAACCTAGATTGTTGACTTTGTCAGGGAAGCCTTCAAACACGAAGTTGCCCAAGCTGTAGAAAATTGGTTTGCCCTTGTAGATGTCTGTGTCTTGTAACTGGTGCGGATGCCCACCGATCACCGCATCAGCACCCGCGTCAATCATCAGCCTCGCCAACGCACGTTGGCGTGCATTGGCAATCGGCTCTTCCCAGCCCCAGTGCATGACGGGAATGACCACATCGGCCTTCCACACGCGACGTGCGTCTGTGATGTCACGCACCACTTGCTCGTCCTCACTCCACGCCACGCCCGGGCGGTCATGGTCGGCCTCAAAGTTACGCGGTTGAAACTCGTCATAGCCAAGTACGGCAATACGCACACCTTGTCGCTCGAAAATGAGTGGTGTGTGCGCCTCTTTCAAGTTGTGGCCACCGCCGTAATAACCCAAGCCTGATTTTTTGAGCAAGCCCAACATCTGCGCAAACGCTTCGGGGCCATAGTCACCCGAATGGTTGTTGGCCAAACCCACCGCATCGAAGTGGCGTTGCACATATTTCAAGCCACGTGGATGTACACGAAACACATTCGGCTTTTCGGGTTCAACAGAGCCCACGGTGGCCACCACGCACTCTAAATTGCCAAGGCGTATGTCTGCGCCGTGGAACAAGTGCGCCACACCGGCAAACGGGTCACGCCCTCGGCGAATGGCACGGTCTGGGCCACCTTCGAGCATGATGTCACCGGCAAACACCACCGACACCAAAGGCTCGGGTACTTGTGCCGTTGCAGCGCTCATGCACAGCACAGCACTCATACCGAGTGCTGCGGTTTTCAAAATGAGAGGTTGCAAAAACTTCATGGCGCCACCGCATGCAAAGCACAGCCGTACTGCAACTCTTTGCCCAAAAATGGGGAATACAAGGCCACGCGACCGGTCAACGCATCTGGCGTGGGCTGGCGTTGCGCCACGGGGGCCACAAACTTCACGTGTTGCAACACCATGGGTTGGCGGTCGGTTTGGTAGGACACATACAAGTTGACCAAGTCCACGCGGGTGTCGTTGCCCAACACCACTGCCTTGAAACGAAACCGGTCTGCCAAATTGATGCTCTGCACGGCATAGGGCTCAGACACCGGCGCGAAGCTGTGTTCAAAGCGCTCAGCATTGACCTCAAAGTGGCAACGCAACTCAGACGCTGCTTGCACCGCAGTTGGCAACACCGCGGGTAACAACATGGCCAGCAGCCACCAACGAAAACGCATGCCCATCTCCAGACTCTTGATGCTGCACAGCCTACTAGACTGGCAAATCGGCCTTTCTATGGGTTTGCCCTTGTAGCTGGCAAAATCAAAGGCTATTCACGAAAGCCTTGCCATGAGTTCTTCCCTCCCCTCCGCCATCCCTCGCTTGACCAGCCTCTCACACGGTGGCGGCTGCGGCTGCAAGATTGCCCCAGGCGTGTTGAGCGAAATCCTCAAAAGCACCAGCGCCATGCCCATCCCACCGCAGTTGTTGGTGGGCATTGAAACGGCCGACGACGCAGCGGTGTACCAGCTCAACGATGAGCAAGCGTTGATTGCCACCACCGACTTCTTCATGCCCATCGTGGATGACCCGTTTGACTTTGGCCGCATCGCCGCCACCAACGCCATCAGCGATGTGTACGCCATGGGTGGCACGCCCATCATGGCCTTGGCATTGGTAGGCATGCCCATCAACGTGCTGCCCCCAGAAACGATCGGCAAGATTTTGGATGGCGGCCAAAGCGTGTGCCGTGAAGCGGGCATTCCCATCGCAGGTGGCCACACGATTGACTCGGTCGAGCCGATTTACGGCTTGGTGGTGTTGGGCCTCGTGCACCCCAAACGCATCAAACGTAATGCTGATGCACGCGTGGGCGACCGTTTGATTTTGGGCAAACCTCTGGGCGTGGGCGTGCTGTCGGCTGCTTTGAAAAAGAACGCACTCAGCCCCGAAGGCTATACCCAAATGATTGCCAACACCACAAAGCTCAACACACCGGGCGCGGCTCTGTCCGCCTTGGCGGGCGTGCACGCCATGACCGATGTGACAGGCTTTGGCTTAGCGGGTCATGCGTTAGAAATGGCACGTGGCAGCCACCACACGGTGCAACTGAATATGAGCCAAGTGCCTTTGTTGCACGGTGTGCGCGAACTGGCCGAGCAAGGCATGCTCACCGGTGCCTCGGGGCGCAACTGGGAGGCCTACGGCGGTGAGATCTCGCTTTCAACTGAATGCAACGCGATTGACCAAGCCTTGTTGAGCGACCCTCAAACCAGCGGCGGATTGCTGGTGGCTTGCGCCCCCGAATCGGTCGCTGAAGTGCTGGCGGTGTTCCAGCAACACGGCTTTGGTGATGCGTGCGAAGTGGGTGAAATCACGGCGGCGTTGGCCAACGGCATCAAGCTGCAAATTCGTTAAGCACCCAGCTTGGCCTCATCAATTTAAACGGCTCTCACTGAAAGAAAACAAACACATGTCAACCATTCCAGCCTGCCCCCAATGCGGCCAAGAAAACACTTACCAAGACAGCGATAACTACGTGTGCGCCGATTGCGCGCATGAGTGGCCCATGGTGGCCGCTGCCGCAGCAGATGACGAAGACGAAGCGGTGGTGAAAGACGCCAACGGCACCGTGCTCAAAGACGGCGATGCGGTGGTGCTCATCAAAGACCTGAAGGTCAAAGGCTCATCGACCACCCTGAAGATGGGTACCAAAGTCAAAAGCATTCGCTTGGTCGGCGGTGACCACGAAGTGGATTGCAAGATGGATGTGGGTAACTACATGTTGAAGGCTTGCTTCCTGCGCAAAGCCTAAACACGCGCAGCGCTTAAAGCACCCGACCTCGGTTCGATTTGATCGCCGAGGTCTTTTTTTTGCTGTCTAAGCGGCGCAGCTTAGAGGCATACGTGGGCTTGGTAGGTTTGCGTTTTTTGGGCGGCTTGGCCACGCTTTGCACCAATTCCAGCAAACGCGCAAAGGCTTCGATGCGGTTCATGTCTTGGCTGCGGTGCTCTTGCGACTTGATCACCACCACGCCCTCGTTGGTGATGCGGTGATCTGACAAGCACATCAAACGTTCTTTCACATCCTCGGGCAAAGAAGACGCCATCACGTCAAAGCGGAGGTGAATCGCACTGGAGACCTTGTTGACGTTTTGCCCGCCCGCGCCTTGGGCACGGATGGCGGTCACCTCAACTTCGGACTCTTTGATGTGCATGGGCGTCTTACACGTGCCAGCCAGGCAGCTCACCCATGGCCCACAAAATCAGGCTGATGGTGAAGAACGATGCAATGGTGGTCACCAACAAAGCGGCAGCACAAAAGCCTTCTTGGCCATGACGCTGTGCCAACAAAGGATAAATGCCCAGCATGGGCATGCCCGCCAACAACACCGCTGAAATTTTGAGGCTAGGCTCAATCGGCCCGACCACCATCAGCATGAGTCCCACTGCCAAGGGGTGCAGCACCAGTTTGCCCACCGCAATCCAGCGCACCTCTTGAATCAAGCCAACCACGCGCATCCCTACCAAAGAACCACCGTTCACAAACAACGCAATCGCCGCGGTAGATGCGGCAAAAAGATTAACGGTTTTCGACAGTACCTCAGGCAAGTGCCAACCCATCATGGAGAACACCAGCCCAAGCAAAATGGCTTGCATCATGGGCAGTTTGATCATGCGTTTCAAACTTTGAAGCACCGTGTGTTGCCAGGACACATGCTCGGTTTCACCGCTCTCCGCAATGGCCAAAGCCAGTGGAATAGTGACCAAGTTTTCAATCAATACCGTCAGTGCCAACCCCACGCCCGCCGCTGGCCCTAAAAACTGCAACAGGATGGGATAGCCCACGTAGCCACTGTTTGAGCAACTCACCCCCATCGCGACCATGCCGCTTTCGGTCAGTGGTTTTTTACGCCACATGCGCCACACCCAAAAGCCCACTGCGAAGGAAAACATCGACCCCGCACCGTACGCCATCAGGTAGTTAGGGTTGAGCACCTCGGCAAAGTCGCGTTGAGACAGTGCGTTGAACAACATCGCAGGCAATGCAAAGTTCAACACAAAGCGGCCCAACACCTGACCATCGAGTTTGCTGAACATCCCACGACGGGTGGCCGCAAATCCCAGACCAATAGACAAATAAATCGGGCCGGTGATGGTGAGGATGTTGAGCATGAGCCGCTGACGTTTATTGCTTTTGAATACCCGCGCGTTGAATCACATCACCCCAACGCTTGATCTCGGTTTGCAACCATTCTTGTGCTTGTGGCACGGTGCTGGGGTGCGGTTCCACATTCAAATCCAACAGCTTTTGGCGCACGGCTGGATTTTGCAAAGCGGCATTCACCTCTTTGTTCAAGCGGTCCACCACAGCTTGCGGTGTTTTGGCGGGTACGCCCAACCCATTCCATGAGGTGGCGACCAAATTAGGCACGCCGCCCTCTTTGGCCGTGGGCACTTGTGGCAAAGCCGTGTTGCGCTTCTGACCTGTGACGGCCAAGGCGCGCAAAGCGCCGCCTTTGATTTGCGGCAGCACAGGGCTCAGCACTTCCACCGCGACATCAATTTGACCACCACGCAAGGCGGTCATCACAGCAGGTGTGCCATTAAAAGGCACCACTTGGGCATCCAAACCGGCGACCGATTTGAACAACTCAGCCGTCAAGTGCTGGGTGCTGCCGATGTTGATGCTGCCAATGTTGAGCTTGCCTGGATTCGCTTTGGCCCAAGCCAACAACTCGGGCAGCGTTTGAAAGCGTGATTCAGCGCTCGTGACAATGGCCAAATCAAACGTGCCCATCAACGACACAGGTGTGAAGTCTTTGACAGGGTCAAACGGCAATGTTTTGAACAAACCGGCGCTCACGGCGTTGGCGTTGGACATGAGCAGCAAGGTGTAGCCATCGGGCTCCGACTTGGCCACCATTTCAGCAGCCACAATGCCGCCAGCGCCAGGGCGGTTGTCAATGACCACAGATTGGCCCAAGCCTTCCGACATTTTTTGCGCGACCGTGCGTGCGGTCAGATCAGCCACACCGCCAGCGCCAAACGGCACCACGATGCGCAAAGGCTTGGTGGGATAGGACTGTGCATGGGCCCCTAAGGCACCACACATCAGCAGACATGAAACCAACACACGAGAAACAAAGCAGCGACGAGCTTGCATAGGAACCTCTCCACAAAATTCAAAAGATTGCATTCTCTTCCATCATGAAAGGCCTGACGCCACCGTCAAGAACCACGGGGCCTGCACCCCCCAAACGTCACTGGGTACACTCTGGGGTTACGTTTTTTGACCCTCAAGGATTTGCCATGAACACGACCCCTTCCGGCCTGCAATACACCGACAACGTGGTGGGCGACGGCGCAACAGCTGCTGCTGGCCAGCACGTGACCGTGCACTACACCGGCTGGCTCTACAAAGACGGTGAGCAAGGCGCCAAATTCGACTCCAGCCGCGACCGTAATGACCCGTTTGACTTCCCATTGGGCGCTGGCATGGTCATCAAAGGTTGGGACGAAGGCGTGCAAGGCATGAAGATTGGTGGCCAACGCACCCTCATCATCCCGCCAGAGCTGGGCTACGGCGTACGTGGCGCGGGCGGTGTGATTCCTCCCAACGCCACCTTGAAGTTCGACGTCGAGCTGCTCGGCCTCGAATAAATTGGGTTCACGGCAGTTTTTGACTGCCGATGACAAGCGGGGCACGGCCCCGCTTTGTTTTGCCCCTGCAAATTTTTTACAAAACCCCTCTTGAAATAGGGTTGGATGCCCTCAGCTTCGCTGAATCTCCCTCCAACAAGCCTTACAAAGCATGTCAGAACCTACAGAAAACAAAGATTCCGCAGCCGCACACTCTGCCGCTGACCATTTGGCGTCCCACATGGCTGGCATGGCGCCCGCCGATCAAACATCGGCCGAGCCTACTGCTGCGCTCGACCCCTTGGCCGCAGCCCAAGCCGAAGTGGCCGCCTTAAAAGCCAAAGTGGCTGAACTGCAAGACCAATACGTGCGTGGCCAAGCCGAAGTGCAAAACGCCCGCCGCCGCGCAGACGACGAAGTCTCTAAAGCCCGCAAATTCGCGCTCGAGAGCTTTGCCGACAGCTTGCTGCCGGTGCTCGACAGCCTCGAAGCTGGCTTGGCCGTGCAAACCGCCACGCCTGAGCAAATCCGCGAAGGCGCTGAAGCCACGCTGCGTCAGCTCAAAAGCGCGATGGAGCGTAACAAGATTGTGGCCATCGACCCTGCGGCCGGTGCCAAGTTTGACCCTGCGCAACACCAAGCCATCAGCGTGGTACCTGCTGAGCAAGAAGCCAACACCGTGGTCACCGTGCTGCAAAAAGGCTACTTGATCGCCGAGCGGGTGTTACGCCCCGCCCTGGTGACCGTTGCGGCACCTAAATAAACACTTGAAATCGGCGAAGTTATCCACACCTACGCCTCATCTGAATTTTTAAAAGTTACTGGAGTTACACATGGGAAAAATCATCGGTATTGACTTGGGCACCACCAACTCGTGCGTGGCCATCATGGAAGGCAACACGACCAAAGTGATCGAGAACGCCGAAGGCGCTCGCACCACACCGTCGATCATTGCGTATCAAGAAGACGGCGAAATCTTGGTCGGCGCATCCGCCAAGCGCCAAGCGGTCACCAACCCACGCAACACCTTGTACGCGGTCAAGCGTTTGATCGGTCGCAAGTTCAGCGAAAAAGAAGTTCAAAAAGACATCGACTTGATGCCTTACACCATTGCCAAAGCCGACAACGGCGACGCATGGGTGGAAGTGCGTGGCAACAAGTTGGCCCCTCCTCAAATCAGCGCTGAAATTCTGCGCAAGATGAAGAAAACCGCCGAAGACTACCTCGGCGAAGAAGTGACCGAAGCCGTCATCACCGTGCCCGCTTACTTCAACGACGCACAACGTCAAGCCACCAAAGATGCAGGCCGCATCGCAGGCTTGGACGTCAAGCGCATCATCAACGAACCCACTGCAGCCGCCTTGGCCTTCGGTTTGGACAAAACAGAAAAAGGCGACCGCAAGATTGCCGTGTATGACTTGGGTGGCGGCACGTTTGACGTCTCCATCATCGAAATCGCGGACGTTGATGGCGAAAAACAATTCGAAGTGTTGTCCACCAACGGCGACACATTCTTGGGCGGCGAAGACTTTGACCAACGCATCATCGACTTCATCATCACCGAGTTCAAGAAAGAATCTGGCGTTGATCTGTCCAAAGACGTGTTGGCCTTGCAGCGCCTGAAAGAAGCCGCTGAAAAAGCCAAGATCGAGTTGTCCTCGGCCACATCGACAGACATCAACTTGCCTTACATCACCGCAGATGCCTCAGGTCCTAAGCACTTGAACATCAAACTCAACCGCGCCAAGTTGGAACAACTGGTTGACGAGTTGGTCGAGCGCACCATCGCACCTTGCCGCACCGCCATCAAAGATGCGGGCGTGTCTGTGAGCGACATTGACGACGTGATCTTGGTCGGCGGTATGAGCCGTATGCCCAAGGTGCAAGAAAAGGTCAAAGAGTTCTTCGGTCAAGAGCCACGTCGTGACGTGAACCCTGACGAAGCCGTGGCCGTGGGCGCTGCGATTCAAGGTCAAGTGTTGTCGGGTGACCGCACCGACGTGTTATTGCTCGATGTGACGCCTTTGTCTCTGGGTATCGAAACCTTGGGCGGCGTGATGACCAAGATGATTGCCAAGAACACGACCATCCCCACTAAGTTTGCACAAACCTTCTCGACTGCAGACGACAACCAACCCGCCGTGACCATCAAGGTCTACCAAGGCGAGCGCGAAATGGCTTCCGGCAACAAGAGCTTGGGCGAGTTCAATCTCGAAGGCATTGCACCAGCAGCGCGTGGCACGCCTCAAATTGAAGTGTCGTTTGACATTGATGCAAACGGCATCTTGCACGTGGGCGCCAAGGACAAAGCCACAGGCAAAGAAAACAAGATCACTATCAAAGCCAACTCTGGTCTGAGCGAAGACGAGATTCAACAAATGGTGAAAGACGCCGAGTTGAACGCTGCTGAAGACAAGAAGAAACTCGAAATCGTGCAATCACGCAACCAAGCTGACGCCGCTGTTCACAGTGTGAAGAAGAGCTTGGGTGAGCACGGCGACAAGCTCGATGCTGGCGAAAAAGAAGCCATCGAAGCCGCCATCAAAGAAGTGGAAGAAGCATTGAAAGGCGAAGACAAAGCCGCCATCGATGCCAAGACCGAAGCCTTGATGACTGCCTCACAAAAGCTGGGCGAAAAAGTCTACGCGGACATGCAAGCAGCGCAAGCCGCTGGTGGCGCAGCCGCCGGCCCTGAAGCCAAACCAGCCGACGACAACGTGGTCGACGCTGAAGTGAAAGAAGTCAAAAAAGGCTAAACCCTTTTCTCAACTTCTGAGCTGACCTCGCCGCGTTTCGCCTGAAAAGGTGAACACGCGGCGAAGTCTTGATCAAGCCCCAACAACGGCAACGCCCCACCATGTCCAAACGCGATTTTTATGAAGTACTCGGCCTTGCCAAAGGCGCGAACGACGACGAGATCAAAAAGGCTTATCGCAAACTCGCGATGAAGCACCACCCCGACCGCAACCAAGGCGACAAAGCCAAGGAAGCTGAGGCGCAGTTCAAAGAGGTCAAAGAGGCCTACGAGATGTTGTCCGACCCCGAAAAACGTGCCGCATACGACCAGTACGGCCATGCGGGCGTGGACCCCAATATGCGCGGCGGCCCTGGTGGTGCGGGCGGCTTTGGCGGTGCGGGTTTTGGTGAAGCCTTTGGCGATATCTTTGGTGACATCTTTGGCCAGCAACGTCGTGGCCCGGGTGGACGTCAGGTGTACCGTGGCAACGACCTTAGCTACGCCATGGAAATCACGCTGGAAGAAGCGGCCAATGGCAAAGACGCACAGCTCAAAATTCCAGGCTGGGACGAATGCGAAACCTGTGATGGCTCAGGCGCTAAGCCAGGTACCTCGGTCAAGACCTGTACCACTTGCCACGGCAGCGGCCAAGTGCAAATGCGCCAAGGCTTTTTCAGCGTGCAACAAACCTGCCCACATTGCCGAGGTTCAGGCAAGATCATTCCTGACCCGTGCAATATGTGTCACGGCCAAGGCAAGCTCAAAAAGCAAAAAACACTCGAAGTCAAAATCCCAGCCGGCATCGACGACGGCATGCGCATCCGCAGCACCGGCAATGGCGAGCCTGGCACCAACGGTGGGCCTCCCGGTGATTTGTTCATTGAGATTCGCGTCAAGAAGCATGACATCTTTGAGCGCGATGGCGACGACCTGCACTGCTCGGTGCCCATCAGCATCACCACCGCAGCGTTGGGCGGCGAAATTCGCGTGCCCACACTGGCCGGCGAAGCAGCGATTGACATTCCCGAAGGCACACAAAGCGACAAGCAATTCCGTTTGCGTGGCAAAGGCCTGAAAGGCATTCGCTCCAGCTTCCCAGGCGATTTGTATTGCCACATTTCGGTGGAAACACCGGTCAAGCTCACCGAGCACCAGCGCAAGCTGCTCAAAGAGCTGGATGAGTCGTTGAAAAAAGGTGGTGCGAAGCATTCACCCGCCGAGGGTGGATGGGCTGACAAGCTCAAGCGCTTCTTTAACTAAGACCTGCGCGAAGTATCGTCACGTAAAGAGGGGATACTTCGCCTATGAGCGTCAACATCACATTCTTGGGCGGAACCGGTACGGTCACCGGTTCTAAATACTTGGTTCAGCACGACGGCAAGAAATTGCTGGTCGACTGCGGTCTGTTTCAGGGCTACAAACAGCTGCGCTTGCGCAACTGGAACCCAATGCCCATCGAAGCCGCCGATGTGGATGCGGTGCTGCTCACCCACGCACACTTAGATCACAGTGGCTATTTGCCGCTGCTACATCGCCAAGGCTTTCGAGGCCGTGTGCATGCCACACCGGCCACCTGCGATTTGTGCGCCATCTTGCTGCCAGACAGCGGCCACATCCAAGAAGAGGATGCTGCGTTTGTGAATCGCCACGGTTACTCCAAACACGCGCCTGCCCTGCCGCTTTACAGCAAGCACGATGCCATCGTGAGCTTGAACCTTTTACACCCAGAAGTCATTGGCAAAACGTTTTCGCCACTCCCTGGTTGGAAAGCCACGTTCTCGTCGGCAGGCCACATCTTGGGTGCAGCCAGCATTCTTTTAGAAGTCGGGGGTCGTCGTATTTTGTTCAGCGGCGATTTGGGACGTCCTGACGACCTCATCATGAAAGCGCCTGACTTGCCCCCCGAGGCAGACACCGTGCTGATTGAGTCCACCTACGGCAACCGCAGTCACCCCCAAGAAGATGTGCTGGCCGAGCTGGCACCGGCTTTGAAACGCGTGGCCTCACGTGGCGGTGTTGCCGTGTTGCCTGTGTTTGCGGTGGGGCGTGCGCAAGCACTGCTCTACGCAATCTCCCTTCTCAAAGAACGCGGCGAAATACCGCACAGCTTGCCCATCTTTTTGGACAGCCCGATGGCGGTGCACACCACCGAGTTATTGCCACGTCACCCCGATGCGCACCGCCTCGATGCCGAAGCTTTGCACCAAGTGAAGCACATCGCCACCATGGTGGAAACACCCGAGCAGTCCAAAGCGCTCGCCAAACGCCATGGCCCCATGGTGATTTTGTCGGCCAGTGGCATGGCCACGGGTGGGCGCGTGTTGCACCATTTGGCTCACTACCTGCCTGACCATCGCAACATGGTCATCCTCACGGGTTACCAAGCACCTGGCACGCGCGGCGACACGCTGGCCAAAGGCGGGACGACCGTGCGCATCCATGCGCAAGAGGTGGCAGTGAATGCCGAAGTGGTACAGCTTCAATCGTCTTCAGCCCATGCCGATGCCACGCAGCTTTTAGATTGGCTCAAACACATGAAACATGCGCCAGATCAGGTGTATGTCGTGCATGGCGAACTCGAAGCTTCAGACATGCTGCGTCAGCGCATTGAACACGAGCTCAAGTGGCGTGCCGTGGTGCCAGAGCATGGCAGCACGTGGCCGACTTGAAACCCTTAAACACGTCAGACGTATGCGCATCATGTTTCTAAAACCTCCTATCCGCACCGCTCGCACGAGTACTAAGTTGTTGGTCGTAGCCAGCCTTTGGCTGGCCGTGGCAGGGAACTTAGCCCTTTGGAGAACATTGCTCGCGTTGCCCGATCTCACGGGATGGCACGGGATGGGGTTTGGTGTAGCTTTCGCCTTGATGATTGCTTGCGTGGTCGCCGCCTTGTTGTCACTGCTGGCTTGGCGCTTCACGCTCAAACCCGCCATCACCTTGCTTGTGCTGCTCGCAGCTTTCGCCACACACTACATGCTGATGTATGGCGTCGTGGTTGACACACCGATGCTGGTGAACGTGCTTCAAACCGACACGCGTGAGGCGCGCGATCAGCTGAGTTGGCAATTGCTCGGTACGGTTTTAGTCTTGGCTGTGTTACCGCTCATGTGGCTCTGGCGCCAGCCCATGACCACACGGCCCTTGACGCAACAAATGCTGCGCAATGCTGGGTTGTTTGCCGTGTCATTGGCATTGGCGTTTGGCACGACGCAACTGGTCTTCAAAGACTTCTCGTCGCTCATGCGCAACCACCCCCAGATGCGCTACCAGATCAACCCACTCAACAGCGTCTACGCCGTGCTGGATATGACGGTGATTCCCTCCGATCAGCCCCGCGGTCCTATGCAAAGCTTGGGATTGGATGCACACATTGCATCAAGCACCGGCCGCACGCCACAAAAACCACCGCTGTTGGTGTTTGTGCTGGGAGAAACAGCACGCAGCCAAAACTTCTCGCTCAATGGTTACGAGCGCAACACCAACCCTTTGCTCGCCAAAGAAAACATCACCAGTTTCAGCCAAGTGAGCTCCTGCGGCACGAGCACGGCGGAATCGGTGCCATGCATGTTTTCGCACCTGGGCCGTGCCGAATTTGCCAAACGCGGCAGTGAATTTGAAAACATGCTGGATGTGTTGCAACGCGCGGGCTACGCCGTGTTGTGGATAGATAACCAATCGGGCTGCAAAGAGCAATGCGTGCGCGTGCCTCACGTGAACACATCCAACCTCAAACTGCCTGAGCACTGCACAGGTGACGAATGTCGCGATACCGTGATGCTCGCGCGCATCGACGCCGAACTCGCCAAGCTCCCCGCCGAGCGCCGCGCACGTGGCACCGTGGTGGTGATGCACCAAATGGGTAGCCATGGCCCCGCCTACTTCAAGCGCACGCCCGCAGAATTCAAAACCTTCACGCCTGAATGCACCGACACCTCACTGTCGCAATGTGACCGAGCCCAAGTGGTCAATGCTTATGACAACACCCTTGTGTTCACTGACTATTTCTTGTCACGTGTGATCACTTGGCTCAAAGCACAAGAAAAAATCAGCACGCCCGCCATGCTTTATGTGTCAGACCACGGCGAATCTTTGGGCGAAAAAAACATGTATTTGCATGGCTTGCCCTACAACATAGCGCCGCCTGAACAAACCACAGTCCCCATGATCACTTGGCTATCGCCTGGCTTTGAACAGTTCCGCCATGTGAGCACGCGCTGCTTGCAAACCCTACGCGACAAACCGCTGTCACACGACCACTTGTTTCATTCGGTGCTGGGTTTGATGGCGGTGAAAACCAGCGTCTACCAGCGCGAGCGTGATTTCTTTGCAGCCTGCGAAGGCCGTTAAACCTCTCGAACCGTTTTACAAGAAACGGTCGAGCAGCTTGCGCGTGTGACGGTCTAGCGACGGCAAGTCGCGAATCAAGAACTGCACACCGTGGGCATCGGCCACGATGAGTCGCGAAGCGCTCAAGCGGCGAATGTCTTCCTCGCCTTTGAGCACCAACTGCGCAGGACCACGGTTAGTTTGCACACGCCAAACGCTGGGCGTGGAAAAGCTGTTCACCCCATCCAAACGCAATATCTCCGGCATGAACTCACGGCCTTGCAGCGCTTGCGCCACGATGTCGCGTTCGTTGGCGGGAAGGTCGTTGAGGTTCTCGACCCAGGCCAGTTCTTTGCCTTCGGCGCTCAAGATAGAAATGCATTGGTCAGGGGTGGCAATCGGAAACGCACGGGCCACCACAGCACCCACGTGTTGTGTGCCATCTGCCATGGTGACCACCAGTTTGCCGAAGGGGTCAAAAGCCAAAGAGAAATTTTGTGTCACGACGGTACTCATACAGACTCCTTCGTCGAAGCGCGCGCCACGGCGTCTTCTGCATTTTTCGCTTGAGCTTCATACAGGCGGTAATAAGCGCCTTGACGTGCCATGAGTGTGTCGTGGTCACCCTCTTCCACCACCACGCCCTGCTCCATCACCACCAAACGGTCGGCTTTGTTGAGCGTGGACAAACGGTGGGCAATGGCAATCGTGGTGCGTCCTTGCACCAAGTTGTCCAAGGCCTTTTGAATTTCTTGCTCAGTCTCGGTGTCCACCGACGCCGTGGCTTCGTCCAAGATGAGGATGCGTGGGTTGATCAGCAACGCACGCGCAATCGAGATGCGCTGACGCTCACCACCCGACAAGCCTTGGCCGCGTTCACCCACCAACGAGTCGTAGCCTTGCGGCAAACGCAAGATGAATTCGTGCGCATGGGCTGCACGGGCAGCGGCCACGATTTCTTCGCGGCTTGCATCTGGCAAACCATAGGCGATGTTGTCTGCAATCGTACCGAAGAACAAGAATGGCTCTTGCAACACCATGCCAATGTGGCTGCGGAAGTCAGACAAAGCGATGTTGCGAATGTCGATGCCATCGAGTTTGATCGAGCCCTCGCTCAAGTCGTAAAAACGGCAAATCAGGTTAACCAAGGTGCTCTTGCCCGAACCACTTTGGCCCACCAAGCCAATCATCTCGCCAGGGCGAATGGTGAGGTTCATGCCGCGAATCACAGCGCGATTGCCGTAGCGGAAACCGGCATCTTGAATTTCAATGCGCCCCTGCAATGGCGTTGGTAAGTTTTGAGGATTGACCGTCTCTGGCACGCTGGACACATGGTCCAGAATTTCAAAAATGCGCTTGGCACCTGCAGCAGCTTTTTGCGTGTGCGACACGATGCGGCTCATCGAATCCAAGCGTGTGTAAAAGCGGCCGATGTAGGCCAAAAAGGCAGCCAAAACGCCCACCGAGATTTGGTTATGCGACACCAAGTAAATGCCAAAACCCCACACCACCAGCAAGCCAACTTCGGTCATCAGCGTGACTGTGGGTGAGAACAAGGACCACACAAAGTTGATGCGGTCATTCACCGCCAAGTTGTGTTTGTTGGCGTCGCGAAAACGATTGGCTTCGCGTGTCTCTTGGGCAAAGGCCTTAACCACACGGATACCAGGAATGGTGTCAGCCAGGACGTTGGTCAACTCTGACCACACACGGTCAATCTTCTCGAAACCCGTGCGGAGCTTGTCGCGCACTGTGTGAATCAACCACACGATGAAAGGCAGCGGCAGCAAAGTGGCTGCAGCAAGCTTGGGATCAATGCTAATTAAAATGGAGGCGGTCATGAGGATCATGAGCACATCGGTGGCGAAGTCCAGCAAATGCAGCGACAAAAACACGCAAATGCGGTCGGTTTCGGCGCCAATGCGGTTCATCAAGTCACCCGTGCGACGGCCACCAAAGTATTCGAGCGACAAGCGCATCAAGTGCTCATAGGCCGTGGTGCGCAAATCGGCACCAATGCGCTCAGACACCAAGGCCAAGATGTAGGTTTTGAGCCAACCCAAGCCCCAGGCCAGCAAAGCTGCACCCAGCAAGCCTCCCAGGTACATGTAGACCAAATCGTGGTCAATGTCTTTGCCGTTTTGAAACGGAATCAACACATCGTCCATCAAAGGCATGGTGAGGTAAGGCGGCACCAAAGTTGCAGCGGTAGAAGCCAGCGTCAACAAGAAGCCTGCCAACAGTCGCCATTGATAAGGCTTGGCAAAGCGCCACAGGCGGAACAAGCCCCAGGTCGACAGCGGCGCGTGCTGTTCGCGGCTACAGACGGGGCACTCATCGCCTACGTTTTCTAGCTGCAATTTGCACTGTGGGCAACGCGCTTGGGCGGATGTGGCCAAGGACTTGCCATGGGTCAAAACCTCAAGATGTTCCGCAAACTTTTCTTGCAAGCGCATGGCCGTGAC
Source organism: Limnohabitans sp. TEGF004 (assembly GCF_027924965.1). Taxonomy (NCBI): domain Bacteria; kingdom Pseudomonadati; phylum Pseudomonadota; class Betaproteobacteria; order Burkholderiales; family Comamonadaceae; genus Limnohabitans; species Limnohabitans sp. TEGF004. The sequence continues at coordinate 1,590,216 of NZ_AP027056.1, forward strand.
GTTGTGCGTCAAGGTGAATCGCCAGCTGGCAATGCGGTGCATGGCATCCACCAAACTCAGGGTGCCCACGCCGGCATGATCGGTGTGGGTCATCTTCATGCCAGCAGCCAGTAGCCAGCTGTCCCAGACGGGGGTAGAGCCCGTCTCTTGGGAGGCAAAAAGCACCCTCTGGTCTGTCACAATTAGCAGCCCTAGCGAAAAATGTAATTGGGCGTTCAGGTCAACCTCTAGCCAGGCTAGAACGTTTTCTTGAGGTGACAGTTGTGCAAACGCTGAAGATTGCCAGCCCTCGGGCAAAACAACTTTGGTCGAAGCCGATAAAGAAGAATTCATTATTGGAATTTTGCTGCTTCAATCGATGCAAATCGATGGACGGCGATAAAAATAAAAAGCAGGAGCCAGGACTTTGTTGTACCCCCACACGTATGCAAATGATTGTATCGCCGCAGCCTCGGAGGTCGCTGTGGTGACCTCGGCTCCCCCCCCTGCTTCAGCCACCCAAACCTCCGCTCAAAACCTCCGCTAATTTATGGCCTTCAAAGACATTCAAATCCTGCGCATGAACTACTTGCGTGGGCCCAATATTTGGACTTACCGCCCGATCATCGAAGCGCTCATCGACTTGGGTGAGATGGAAGACCACCCCTCCAACAAAATTGATGGTTTCAACGACCGCATCAACGGTTGGTTGCCCGGCTTGGTCGAGCACCACTGCGGCGTAGGCCATCGTGGCGGCTTCCTCACACGCTTGGTCGGCGGCACTTGGATGGGCCACATCATGGAGCACGTCTCCATCGAGTTGCAGCTCTTGGCTGGTGCCCGCGCTGAATTTGGCAAGGCGCGTGAAATCAGCAAACGCGGCATTTACAAAGTGGTGTTTCGCACCGAGCACGAAGAGCTGGGCCGCGAAAGCTTCCTCGCCGCCCGTGAGCTCGTGATGGCTGCTGCCAACAACAAACCCTTCGACATCACGGCCACTGTGGACCGTTTGAAAAAGATTGCCGACTTGCGCTGTTTAGGCCCCAGCACCGCGTGCATCGTCGATGCAGCGGTGGAACGCAAAACGCCGTTCATCCGCCTGACCGAAGGCAACTTGGTGCAACTGGGCTACGGCTCTAAGCAACGCCGCATTTGGACGGCCGAGACCGACCGCACCAGCGCCATTGCTGAAAGCATCTCCAGCGACAAAGACTTGACCAAACGCTTGCTCACACAGTGCGGCATTCCTGTGCCTGAAGGACAAATTGTCAAAACTGCTGATGAAGCGTGGGAAGCCGCCCAAGACATCGGTCTGCCCGTGGTGGTCAAGCCCCTCGACGGTAACCGTGGCTGGGGCGTGTCGCTCGACGTGAACACCGAAGAAGGCGTGCGCACCGCATGGACGGCTGCTGAAAAAGAAGGCAGCGAAGTGTTGATCGAGCGCTATGTGCGCGGCGACGAACACCGCGTGCTGGTGGTGGGTGACCGCGTGGTGGCTGCCACACGTGGCGAAACCGCTTGCATCACAGGCGATGGCACTTCAACGGTGGAACAGTTGATCGACAGCCAAATCAACACCGACCCACGTCGCGGCATCGCTGAAGGCTTCCCGCTCGACCTGATTCGCTTGCACACCCCACGCGGCGAAATGTCGCTGCTCGAAATCCAACGCCAAGGCTTGAAGCCCGACAGCGTGCCTGAAAAAGGCCGCATCGTGGTGGTGCAACGCAACGGCAACCTCAACAACGATGTGACCGATTTGGTCCACCCCGAAGTCGCCGCTGTGGCCACCCTCGCCGCACGTGTGATTGGTTTGGACATTGCTGGCATCGACATCGTCACCCAAGACATCTCTCGCCCTTTGGAAGAAACCAAAGGCGCCATCATCGAAGTCAACGCAGGCCCAGGCTTGCTGATGCACGTCAAACCCGCCGTAGGCCAACCCCGCCCTGTGGGCAAAGCAATCGTCGAACATTTGTTTGGCCCCAACGAGTCTGGCCGCATTCCCGTGGTGGGCATTGTGGGCAGCCAACAAACCACCGAGTTATCGCAACTCGTGGCTTGGTTGTTGCACCTGTCTGGCAAACGCACAGGCTTGGCTTGCAAAGATGGTTTGTACATGGACCAACAGCACTTGGGCAAAACCGACTCGCGTGGGTTCGAAGCCTCCGAGCGTTTGCTCATCAATCGCGCCTTGGATGCCGCCGTGTTTGAAACCACACCCGCACACATCTTGGACGAAGGCTTGGCCTACGACCGTTGCTTGATTGGCGTGGTCACCAACATGCCCGAGACCAACACAGCGCTGATTGAAAAACACGACATCCAAACGCCTGAACAAATGCGCACCGTGGTCCGCACCCAAGTTGACTTGGTGCTACCCGAAGGTGCCGCCGTGCTCAATGCGGATGAAGAAGCGGTGACCACCTTGGCCGAGTTGAGCGATGGTGAAGTGGTGTACTACGCCAAAGCCCAAGACAACGCCACCCTGATGGCCCATTTGCAAAACGGCGGACGTGCTGTGTTCTGCAAAGACGGTCACGTGACTTTGGCGCGTGGCGACCAAGAAACACAGCTGTTCCACCTCGACCTCGAATTGATTGCACGTCTGCTTAAAGACGGCTTGCAAATTTCCACGCTGCTCGCTGCTGTTGCCGCAGCTTGGGCACTGGACATTGCACCATTACTGATTCGCGCTGGCTTGAAAAATTTCGGACAACAAAACCAACACGTTGCCAAAGACGTTGCAAGGATGAATGGCTAATGGAAGTCTCTCGTATCCGCGCTCTGCGCGGCCCTAACCTCTGGACCCGTCACACTGCCGTGGAAGCCATGGCCACTTGCGATGCGAATGAAATCGACCTGAGCCAACACCCAGATTTCGAAAATCGCTTGCGCAACTTGTTCCCAGGCGTCGGCAACCTGCAACCCACCGACCACAAGGTCAAACTCAGCATGGCGCACGCCCTCGAAGCGGCCACCTTGCATTTGCAAATTGAGGCGGGCTGCCCCGTCACCTTCAGCCGCACCACAGCCACCACAGACCACGGTTTGTTCCAAGTGGCCGTGGAATACACCGAAGAGCAAGTGGGCATCATGGCCATCAAACTCGCTCACGAGCTGTGTCTTGCCGCACTGAACAACACCAGCTTCGATGTCGACGCCGCCATTCACCAACTGCGTGAACTCGACGAAGACATTCGCTTGGGCCCATCCACAGGCTCTATCGTCAACGCGGCCATTGCGCGTGGCATTCCCTACCGTCGCTTGACCGAAGGCAGCTTGGTGCAATTGGGTTGGGGAAGCAAGCAGCGACGCATTCAAGCGGCCGAGATTGACTCCACCAGCGCGATTGCTGAGTCCATCGCACAAGACAAAGAACTCACCAAGAAGTTGCTTCATGCGGCCGGTGTGCCTGTGCCTTTGGGCCGCCCTGTGATTAGCCCCGACGATGCTTGGGCTGCTGCCCAAGAAATCGGCTTGCCCGTGGTCATCAAGCCACGCGACGGCAACCAAGGCAAAGGCATCTCTGTCAACGTGACCACCGAAGAAGGCGTCAAAGCCGCTTATGTGGCTGCACGCGCTTGCCGAGAAGAGGTGCTGGTTGAGCGCTTCTTGCCCGGCAGCGATTACCGCTTGCTGGTGGTGGGCAACAAGCTCGTGGCCGCCGCCCGCCGCGAACCTCCGCTGGTGATTGGCAACGGCAAAAACACCGTGCGTGAGTTGGTCGACATCGTCAACGCCGACCCGCGTCGTGGTGAAGGCCATGCCACCTCGTTGACCAAAATTCGCTTTGACGACATCGCGATTGCACGCCTCAAGGAACAAGGCTACGAAGCGACCTCCGTGCCCGCCAAAGGCGCACGCGTGATTCTGCGCAACAACGCCAACCTCTCCACAGGCGGCACTGCCACCGACGTGACCGATGACGTGCACCCCGAAGTAGCGTTGCGTGCCATTGCGGCTGCGCAAATGGTGGGCCTCGACATCTGCGGTGTGGACGTGGTGTGCGAATCTGTCTTGCGTCCCCTCGAAGAACAAAGCGGTGGTGTGGTGGAAGTCAATGCCGCCCCCGGCTTGCGCATGCACCTGAGCCCTTCGTTCGGCAAAGGCCGTGATGTGGGCGAGGCCGTGATGGCCACCATGTTCCCAGATGGCGGCGATGGCCGCATTCCTGTGATTGCTGTCACGGGCACCAACGGCAAAACCACCACCGTGCGTTTGACATCTCACCTGCTGCGCGCCAACGGGTTGCGCGTGGGCATGACCAACACCGATGGCGTGTATGTGAACGGCCGTCAAACCGACAGCGGCGACTGCAGCGGCCCACGCAGCGGTCGCAACGTGTTGGCACACCCCGATGTGGATGCAGCCGTACTCGAAACCGCTCGTGGCGGCATGTTGCGCGAAGGCTTGGCCTTTGACCGCTGCCAAGTGGCAGTCGTCACCAACATCGGCATGGGCGACCACTTGGGTTTGAACTACATCACCACCGTCGAAGACTTAGCGGTGTTGAAGCGCGTCATCGTGCAAAACGTGGCCGAATCCGGCACAGCGGTGCTCAACGCCACCGACCCCATCGTGGCGGCCATGGCCAACAAGTGCCCAGGCCAAGTGACCTTCTTTGGTTTGGATTCACACCACCCCGTCATTGCCACGCACCGTGCGCAAGGCAAGCGCGTGTTGTTTGTGGAAGACGACCAAATCGTGGCCATGCAAGGCAGCCACTCGGTGCGCATTCCTTTGTCGGAAATTCCTGTCACACGCGGTGGCGCGATCAGCTTCCAAATTGAAAACGCGATGGCCTCCATCGGCGCGGCATGGGCAATAGGCGTGCCTTGGCAAACCATCTGCAAAGGCTTGGCCACATTTGTAAGCGACAGCAATGCGGTGCCCGGACGCTTCAACGTGTTCGACTACAAAGGCGCCACCGTGATTGCCGATTACGGCCACAACCCAGATGCCATCAAGGCACTTGTGCAAGCCGTGACCAACCTGCCCGCGCAACGCCGCAGCGTGGTGATCAGCGGTGCGGGTGACCGTCGTGACGAAGACATCCGTGAGCAGACGCGCCTGATTGGTGAAGCGTTTGACGATGTGGTGTTGTACCAAGACGCATGCCAACGCGGCCGTGTGGACGGCGAGGTGTTGAAGCTCTTGCGTCAAGGTTTGGACGGCGCGAAGCGCACGACACATATCGACGAAATTCACGGTGAGTTTTTGGCGATTGACCGTGCGATGGAGCGCTTGCAAAAAGGCGATTTGTGCTTGATCTTGATTGACCAAGTGGACGAGGCTTTGGCGCACATCACGCAACGGGTGAACTCGGCGGCTTTGGCTGGCTAAGTTTTTCTGCTTCAATTAAAAAGCCACTCTTTTTGGGAGTGGCTTTTTTGTTTGTGCTTCTGTTTTTCTATCGCTGATGCTGACAGGGCTGTGCGACGGCTGCCTCACAGCCCCGTCAGCATCAGCGTGTGGGTAGGCAAATTAAAACAAGTCTTTGTAATGATCGCGCAGCAAATTCTTTTGCACTTTACCCATGGTGTTGCGTGGCAGCTCTGACACCACAAAACACTTCTTGGGAATTTTGAAGTTCGCCAGTTGTGACTTGAGTGCGGCAACCACCGCGTCTGCATCCACCTTGGCACCGGGTTTGGCAATGACAACCGCCACGCCCACTTCGCCGAAGTCAGGATGCGGCACACCGATCAAGGCGCTTTCAGCAACACCGGGCATGTCGTTGATGTAGCCCTCAATCTCTGCGGGATAGACGTTGTAGCCGCCGCTGATGATGAGGTCTTTGCTGCGGCCCACGATGACCACGTAACCGCGCTCATCTACCTTGCCCACGTCGCCGGTTTTGAAATAACCGTCGGCGGTGAACTCTTCTTTGGTTTTTTCGGGCATGCGCCAGTAGCCGCCAAACACGTTGGGGCCTTTGACTTGAATGCCGCCAATTTCGCCCACGGGTAAGGCCTTACCTTCGTCGTCTTGCACGCGCAAGGACACGCCGGGCAATGGAAAGCCCACCGTGCCGCCACGGCGTTCGGTTTGGCCGGGGTAGCGCGCATCAGCAGCATAAGGGTTGGAGGTGAGCATAACTGTTTCGCTCATGCCGTAGCGCTCGAGGATGGTTTGACCTGTGCGCTCTTGCCACTCGTTGAATGTTTCCAACAACAACGGGGCTGAACCTGCCACAAACAAACGCATGTTCGACGCTTGGGCTTTGGTGAGGCTTGGTTCGGCCAACATGCGCACATACAACGTGGGCACGCCCATGAACACGGTGGCTTCGGGCATTTTGGCGATGACGAGTTTGGGGTCGAACTTGGACATCCAAATCATCTTGCTGCCGTTGAGCAAAGCACCGTGGATGGCCACAAACAAACCGTGCACATGGAAGATGGGCAAGGCGTGAATCAGCACATCACCGGGCTTCCAGCCCCAGTAGCTTTTCAAGGTTTGTGCGTTGCTCAACATGTTGCCGTGCGAAAGCATGGCGCCTTTGCTGCGACCTGTCGTGCCACTGGTGTACAAAATGGCGGCCAAATCATCGGCTTTGTTTTGTACCACTTGGTGTTGGTCTGAGCCATGTGCCGCGCGCTCTAGCAAGCTACCTGTGCGGTTGTCGTCCAAGGTGAACACGTTTTGCGTGCCCGCCTTGAAGGCAATTTTGCTGACCCAGCCAAAGTTCTTGCTGCTACACACCACCACAGCGGGCTCAGCGTTACCGATGAAATATTCAATCTCTGCACTTTGGTACGCCGTGTTCAAAGGCAAAAACACATAGCCTGCACGCAAGGTGGCAAGGTACAGCATGACGGCTTCGACCGACTTCTCCACTTGCACCGCCACGCGTGAACCTTTGGGAATGTGAAGCGAGTCAAGCAGATTGGCCATCATCGCGCTGGCACGCTCTAGGTCGGACCAGCTGTAGTGCAAGCCATCGTCTGTTTCGATCGCAGTTGCGTTTAAATCTTTCGGAAACGCGGCACGCAAAGCCGCATACAGGTTGTGATTCATCGTCTGTTTTCAGTTAATCGAGTTTGGCGCCAGAGGCTTTCACCACAGCAGCCCATTTTTTAATTTCGCCTGTGACAAAGCTACCAAACTGAGTGCCCGTCACGTTTGGAAACTCGGCACCACTGTTCGCCCAGCTGGTTTTGATGTCGTCTGAAACTGCGGCTTTGCGCACTTCTTCGATGATGCGGGCTTGCACATCGGCCGGTGTACCTTTGGGCGCCCATAGGCCATACCAAGTGGTCACGTTGTAGTCGGGCATGCCCAGTTCAGCTGCGCAGGGCACATCGGGGAACGAGGGGTTGCGTTTGTTGCCAGACACCATCAACGCTTTGATGCGACCGCCTTTGATGTGCTGAGCCGAAGATCCCAAACCGTCGAACATCATGTCCACGTTGCCCGCAATCAGGTCTTGCAAAGCTGGGCCTGCACCACGGTAAGGAATGTGCGTGATGAAAGTTTTGCTTTGCAGCTTGAACAACTCACCCGCCAAATGGTGCGAGGTGCCGCCGCCTGCCGAACCGTAGTTGAACTTGCCTGGGTTGTTGCGCACCATTTGCATGAAGGCTTTGAAGTCACCCGGCACATTCTTGGGGTTGACCACCAGCACGTGTGGCACGCTGGCCACCATAGCGAGAGGCACAAAGTCACGCTCTAAATCGTAGTCGAGCTTGGGATACATCGCGGGTGCGATTGAGTGATGCACCGCGCCCATGAACAAGGTGTAGCCATCGGGCGCAGCTTTGGCTGCAACGCCTGCGCCTAAGTTGCCACCCGCACCACCACGGTTGTCAATGACCAATGTCTTGCCGCTTTGCTTGGAAAACTGTGCAGAGAAAGGACGTGCAAATGTGTCTGTACCACCGCCTGCTGGAAATGGGACAACCAGCGTCACGGGTTTGGTGGGCCATGTGCTCTGTGCTTGCGCACCAAAGCTGAATGCAGCACATGCAGCAGCAGTCAGCGCTAGCCACTGTCGACGGTTGGATGTTGTTTTGAAATTTTTCATACGTGTCTCCTGATGGTTTTATTGAACTAGCTCACTTGAAATACATGTCTTCTACATCGCCTGAGGCTGGGGCAATGCCTTTTTCCAGCAGTTGGCGGTGTTTGTCTAAACGCTTGAGGTCATAGAGGTAGTTGACCATCAAGCCGTGCGATTGTTTGATGCCTTTGGTCGATGGGTCAGCAAACCAATTGATGCGCTCAATGCGTGCGCCATTACCCAAGTGGAATCGTGCCACAGGGTCTAGCACTTGTTCGCCCTGCTTACCAAGACCTAGGTAATGCGCACCCGCACGCGTGAGGAACTGGCGCAAGGGTGACTTAGCCGACAACACCTCCAACACTTGAGGCTGTTCAATGGCTGCCAACACATGGCTGGCGGTGGGAGGCTCAAAACTGATTTCACGCCCCAAAGCAGACAGCTCTTTCTCATTGAGTTGGCCTAGTAACTCTGCAGCATTTTTTGACAACCAAGGACGCAAGCCTGGAATGGGCGACAAGGTGGCAAACGTTTTGAGCTTAGGAAATTCTTCTTTGAGTGTTTCCACCACACGCTTGATGAGTGAATCGCCAAAGCTCACGCCTTTCAAACCACCTTGTGTGTTGCTGATGGAATAAAAAATCGCCACCGTCGATTTTTGCAAATCCTCTGGCGCAGCTGATTCATCCAGCAGCGGCATGATGTTGTTAGCCATCTCGTTCAACAATGCGACTTCCACAAAAATCAGAGGCTCATTGGGCAAGCTAGGGTGAAAGAAACCGTAACAGCGGCGGTCACTGTCTAGGCGATTTTTCAAATCGGCCCAGCTGCGAATGTCGTGCACAGCTTCGTACTTGATGAGCTTTTCAATCAAGGAAGCAGGCGAGTCCCAGCTGATGCTGCGCAACTCAAGGAATGCCACATCAAACCAAGTTGAGAACAGGTTTTCCAGCTCGGCGTCCAAAGCTTGCAAACGCTTATTGCCTTTGAGGTGAGGCAACAACTCAGCGCGCAAATCCACCAAGAAACGCATGCCGCCCGCAGAAGCCGCAAAGCGTTGCAGCAAGCGTGTACGCGGTGACACCAAGGCACGGCGCAGGCGAATTTCAGCAGGCCCTTCATCCACGGTGCCCAGAGCAGCGTCGTAGTCATCGCGTGCGGCGCGCACTTTGACGGCATCAGGGCCGAACTGCTCGCTGATGAGCAGCCACAAATCTTGTCGCTCTGCGGGCTCGGCTTTAGCGTACCAATCGGCCAAGGCCTTGGCGCGGCGACCGCCCTCGACTTCGCTGACACGTGGGTCAACCACAGCTTGTAAGAGCGTGAGGGTGCGACGCAAAGTACGGGGCGACAGGGCCTCTTTCTTTTGACGCAAGGTGGCATCCAAACGTTCGCGCGTGGAGCGATCTTCTGGCTTGGAGGCTTCGGCAGCAGCAGGCGCCGAGTTACGTAGCAAATTGAGTTTGCTGCTGAGCCAAGTTGTCGCGTTCATCCAATTCCTCTTTCTCGGTTTAAGCCGTCAACACACTGCGTTGGGTCGAGGCCAGCTCACGCAAGGCCTCGCGTTGCTTCAGCAAATGGTCACGCATAGCGGCATCAGCCCCTGCGGCATTGCCCGCTTTGAGTGCATCGAAAACCGCCAAGTGTTCTTTCAAACTTTGCTTCAAACGCCCGGGCGCATGCAACTGCTGCAAGCGTGCGAGCTTCAAAATTTTGCGCAAATCAGCAATGGTTTGCGCCAGCCATTTGTTGTTGGCCAATTGAATGATGGCTTCGTGAATGGCGAAGTTGGCTTCGTAGTAATCGTTGATACGCCCTGCCTCAGCGTGCTGTTTGAGGCGTTGGTGCCAAACCTCTAGCGCTTGCACATCAGCGGGCGTGGCGCGTTGTGTGGCATCGAATGCGCAGCGGCCTTCGAGCATGGCGATGACGGGAAAGATGTCATCCAAGTCTTGCTCTGTGACTTCATTCACAAAGCAACCGCGGCGGGGTTCGTGTCGCACCAAGCCTTCGGCCGTGAGCACCTTGAGTGCTTCGCGAAGCGGCGTGCGAGAGATGGACCACAGCTCGCACAAGGTCACTTCGTCGATGAAGCTGCCAGGCCGCAACTGACCATCAAAGATGTAGTTGCGCAGCTGTGAAGCCACATCGTCGTGCAAAGAGCTGGGAAGCGCGCGCATAAAGGTAAGGGTGTCTTTCGATTGCTCTGTAATTACGCGTAATTATGAGAGCCAAGACCAAACAAATAAGCCCTGATGCGCAGGGACTTTCCCTCAAGGGGCTAACCCTTAATACAAAAAAATTAAGCGGGGATTGGATGGCGGGCAGCGCGCAGCCACAAGGCCACACCAACCAACACCATGGGCACGCACAGCCATTGACCCATGCTCATGCCCAAGGCCAACAAGCCCAGATGCGCATCGGGCTCACGGAAGTATTCAGCCATGAAGCGCAAGCTGCCATAGCCAATCATGAACACACCCGACACAGCGCCAATGGCGCGTGGCTTACGCGCATAAAGCCACAACACAATGAACAACACAATGCCTTCGCCCAAGAATTGGTAAATCTGCGAGGGATGGCGAGCCATCAGCGCACCGCTTTGCGGAAATACCATGGCCCATGGCAGCGATGGGTCTGCCGCCCTGCCCCATAACTCACCGTTGATGAAGTTACCCACACGGCCTGCGGCCAGGCCGGTCGGCACACACGGCGCAATGAAGTCAGTCACCCACAACCAAGGGCGGTGACGCTGCCAAGCAAACACGGCCGTGGCAACAAACACCCCCAGCATGCCACCATGAAAGCTCATGCCACCTTGCCACACGGCCAACACTTCGAGCGGGTGCTCAAGGTAATACACGGGGTTGTAGAACACGCAATAACCAATGCGCCCGCCCAAGACCACACCCATGACACCGTAAAACAAAATGTCTTCGACGTCTTGCTTCGACCACGAACCCAACACCACTTGTGCGGCATAGGGTTCGTGCTTCAATCGTAAGTGACCCAAGCCCACAAACAATGCAAACGCAGCCAAGTAAGTCAGGCCGTACCAATGAATGGCGATGGGCCCCAGCGCGATGGCGACGGGGTCAATTTGCGGGTGAATCAGCATGCGTGTTTGCCCTGTGACTTAGTCGAGCAGCGACAAATCGCGCACCGCACCTTTGTCCGCCGAAGTGGCCAACAAGGCATAGGCTTTGAGCGCAGCCGAAATTTTGCGTGGACGTGGCAACACAGGCTTCCAGCCCAGTTTGTCTTGCTCAACGCGGCGCTTGGCCAACTCGTCATCGCTCACCAACACGTTGATGCTGCGGTTAGGAATGTCAATGCGAATGCGGTCGCCGTTCTTGACCAGGCCAATCGTGCCGCCAGCTGCAGCTTCGGGCGAGCAGTGACCAATCGACAGGCCCGATGTGCCGCCAGAGAAACGACCATCGGTCAACAAGGCACAGGCCTTGCCCAAGCCTTTGGACTTGATGTAGCTGGTGGGGTACAACATTTCTTGCATGCCTGGGCCGCCCTTAGGGCCTTCGTAGCGCACCACCACGATATCGCCTGCTTTGACCTGATCGCTCAAGATGTGCTCCACGGCTTCGTCTTGTGACTCGACCACGTGGGCGGGGCCTTCAAATACCAGCAAGCTGTCGTCCACGCCTGCAGTCTTGACCACACAACCGTCCAAAGCGATGTTGCCCGTCAACACGGCCAAGCCACCTTGTTGGCTGAAGGCGTGATCAACGGCACGAATACAACCCTCTGCGCGGTCGGTGTCGAGGCTAGGCCAGCGGGTGTTTTGGCTGAAGGCGACTTGCGTGGGAATGCCAGCGGGGCCGGCCATGTAAAACTTCTTCACTACATCGGATGGGTTGCGTGCAATGTCCCACTCGTCCAAGACTTCTCTCATGGTCTTGCCCAGCACGGTGCCCACATCGGTGTGCAGCTTGCCTGCGCGGTCCAACTCACCCAAGATGCCCATAATGCCGCCTGCGCGGTGCACGTCTTCGATGTGGTACTTGTTGGTGTTGGGTGCGACCTTGCACAACTGAGGCACGATTTTGGACATGCGGTCGATGTCGGCCATGGTGAATTCAATTTCCGCTTCTTGGGCAATCGCCAAGATGTGAAGAATAGTGTTGGTCGAGCCGCCCATGGCGATGTCGAGCGCAATCGCGTTTTCAAACGCTTTGAAGCCCATAGAACGTGGCAACACAGAGGCGTCTTCTTGCTCGTAATAGCGTTTGCACAGCTCCACGATCGTGCGACCAGCTTGCTTGAACAATTGCTCGCGGTCCGCGTGCGTGGCAACCACAGTGCCGTTACCAGGCAAGGCCAAGCCCAAAGCTTCAGCCAAGCAGTTCATGGAGTTGGCGGTGAACATGCCAGAGCATGAACCGCAGGTCGGGCAAGCGGAGCGTTCAACTTCGGCCAAGTCAGCGTCCGACACTTTGTCGTCTGCCGCCATCACCATCGCATCGATCAAGTCGAGCTTTTTGAATTCCATGACTTGCGTTTGCGGATTGGCCAAACGCACCTTGCCCGCCTCCATCGGACCACCTGACACGAAGATCACAGGGATGTTCAGGCGCATGGCAGCCATCAGCATCCCGGGGGTGATCTTGTCGCAGTTGGAAATGCACACAATGGCGTCTGCGCAATGCGCGTTGACCATGTATTCCACCGAGTCCGCAATGATGTCGCGGCTAGGCAGCGAATACAACATGCCGTCATGGCCCATGGCAATGCCGTCGTCCACCGCAATGGTGTTGAACTCTTTGGCCACACCGCCTGCGGCCTCAATTTCACGCGCCACCAATTGACCCAAGTCTTTCAAATGCACATGGCCTGGCACAAACTGCGTGAACGAGTTGGCAATGGCGATGATGGGCTTTTGGAAATCGTCATCCTTCATGCCTGTGGCGCGCCACAAAGAGCGGGCACCCGCCATGTTGCGGCCAGCGGTGGATGTCTTGGAACGATAAGCAGGCATGTGTGGGCTCCGGTCAGTAAAACAGCTAAAAAGTCTGCAGATTATGGCCCACAGCCAAACAGCCACATGTCTCACAAGTGCATACCGCGGGGCATATGCATAAAAATAAGTACAGCCAACACGCACGCTAAACTGGTCAGGCACTTCACCAACTTTGACGAGGTATTGCCATGCACAAGTTACTCTTAAAACTCGCAACATTTGCCGCCATTGCGTTGTGTACGCCCGCGTGGGCAGACTTGGCCTTGGCCACCTCTAAAAACTGCATGGCCTGCCACGCCACAGACAAAAAACTGGTGGGCCCAGCGTTCAAAGACGTGGCAGCCAAATACGCCAACGACAAAACAGCGGCTGACAAACTCGCCATCAAAATTCAAAAAGGTGGCGCTGGTGCATGGGGCCCCGTGCCCATGCCAGCCAACACCCAAGTGAACGATGCCGACGCCAAAAAACTGGCCGCTTGGGTGCTGACCATCAAGTAAGCCCACGCTGAAAGCATTCCGACAGCGGCTTTGAGTAAACTCAGTCGCTGTTTTTACCTCTGGCCTTTTTCAGGACTTCATCCATGACCACGATCCGCCAAAACGACCTGATTGAATCGGTCGCTGCCGCTCTGCAATACATCAGCTACTACCACCCTGCTGATTTCATTTCGCACTTGGCCAGCGCCTACGAACGCGAGCAGAGCCCTGCAGCCAAAGACGCCATCGCGCAGATCTTGACCAACAGCAAGATGAGCGCCTTGGGCCACCGACCAATTTGCCAAGACACCGGCATCGTGAACGTGTTCTTGAAAGTCGGTATGGACGTGCGCTGGGAAGGGTTCACCGGCAGCTTGGAAGACGCCATCAATGAAGGCGTACGTCGTGGCTACAACCACCCAGACAACATGCTGCGTGCATCTGTGGTCGATGACCCACAGTTCGCCCGCAAAAACACCAAAGACAACACCCCTGCAGTGATCTTCACGCAAATCGTGGCGGGCGATAAGGTGGACGTGACCGTGGCGGCTAAAGGCGGCGGCAGCGAAAACAAATCCAAGATGTACATGCTCAACCCAAGCGACAACGTGGTTGACTGGGTGCTTAAAACTGTACCCACCATGGGCGCAGGCTGGTGCCCTCCTGGCATGCTCGGCATCGGCATTGGCGGCACCGCTGAAAAAGCCGTGCTGATGGCCAAAGAAAGCTTGATGGACGACCTCGATATGTACCAGTTGCTGGAGAAATCCAGCAAGGGCGAGAAGCTCACTCAAGTCGAAGAACTGCGTTTGGAGCTGTACCACAAGGTCAACGCTTTGGGCATTGGCGCACAAGGCTTGGGCGGCTTGACAACCGTGCTTGATGTGAAGATCAAGATGTACCCCACGCACGCGGCCAGCAAGCCGATTGCGATGATCCCCAACTGCGCTGCCACACGCCACGCCCACTTTGTGATGGACGGCTCTGGCCCTGTGTATTTGGAAGCCCCTTCGCTGGATCTGTGGCCCAACGTCAACTGGACACCCGACACAGAAAAAAGCAAACGTGTGGACCTCAATACCCTCACCAAAGAAGAAGTGGCGAGCTGGAAGCCAGGCCAAACCATTTTGCTCAACGGCAAGATGCTCACTGGCCGCGATGCCGCACACAAGCGCATTCAAGACATGCTGGCCAAAGGCGAGAAGTTGCCAGTGGACTTTACCAACCGCGTGATTTACTACGTGGGCCCCGTTGACCCAGTGGGCGACGAAGTGGTGGGCCCTGCAGGCCCCACCACCGCCACACGCATGGACAAGTTCACCGAGATGATGCTGTCGCAAACTGGCTTGATCTCGATGGTGGGCAAAGCTGAACGCGGCCCAACAGCCATTGAAGCGATCAAGAAGCACAAGTCGGCTTACCTCATGGCGGTGGGCGGCGCAGCTTACCTCGTGTCTAAAGCCATCAAGCACGCCAAAGTGGTGGGCTTTGCCGACCTCGGCATGGAAGCCATTTACGAATTCGACGTGGTCGACATGCCCGTAACGGTGGCTGTGGACTCAGGCGGTACCAGCGCACATATCACCGGCCCAGCCGAGTGGGAGAAACGCATTGCCACGGGTGAGTTCAAAGGCATTGGCATCAAGTCCAACTGAGTTTCATTGCCCTAATGAAAAAAACCGCGCTGAGCGCGGTTTTTTTATGTCTGGAGCATCAGTGCAAGTGGCGAGGCTTGCGCCCACCATGACCGCCACCACCGTGGCCGCCATTGGGGCCTCGCGGTGGACGGCCCAAATCGAGTGAGTTCACGAGGTTGTCAAAACGCTCTGAGAACAGCTTGTCGATTTCGTTCACCACGCCACCCAGCTCGGCGCCATCAAAGTGGCGCTCCATCAGGTGAATCACGTCGTTGACCAACATGTCGCGTTGAGCTTGCATGATGTCGGCGGGCGTAGGGCCTACAAACAGCATCACAAAGTCATCTCGTGAGTCTTGGCCGCGGGTTTCGTCTTCTTCGTCAAAGTCGTTATCGTAAAACGTGACTTCGATCGGTGCACCAGCCGCTGTTAGCTCGTTCAAGTTCATGCACATCTCATCTACGCTTTGACGGAAGTCATCGTCGCCAGACACGGTCCAGCACATTTGCAATGTGCGTTCTTCGGGGTTAAAACGAATGCCTGGCTCTTCAGGGTATGAGCTGGTCGCACCGTCTTCGAGGGATGAGGCGCCTGCGTATTGCCACAAAGGGCGCAAAGCGTCTTGCAATTGTTCTAAGCCGACTTCGGCTTGTAGAGGAACCAGCCCATGCACATGGATTTCATACGCGGCGTTGTAGCGTGCCATGACGAAACTCCTTCCTTGTGCTTATTCAGTGGTGCCCGAGGCCGGAATCGAACCGGCACGCCCCTTACGGAAGCGAGAGATTTTAAGTCTCTTGTGTCTACCAATTTCACCACTCGGGCAGTGTCGTTGTGTAGACAGATTTTACGCCAGCGGCCTCTGAGACTCGGGCAAGTCATGACTGATTTCTGATATTTTTTCGTCTATATTGACGATGTAAATTTTTAAGCGTCGCTTAAAACATCAAAGTACAAGACCTATTAAGGAAACCGCTCATGACACAACGCACTACACACCATTTCTTGCTGGCTGTCCTGCTTGGCTTGGGACTGAACATGGCTCACGCCGCAGACCCTGTGGTTAAGAAGTCGGATGCAGGCATTTGCCACGACAAAACCAGCCCCTCTTTCGGTAACACCAAGAAATTCACAGGCTTCGCATCGATGGACGAATGCGTCAAAAGCGGTGGTCGCCCTGCTGCAGGTCAAACCGCTGCAGCAGAACCCGTCGTGAAAAAATCTGACTCAGGCATTTGCCACGACCCAAAGAGCCCCAGCTACGAACGCACCAAAAAATTCACAGAATTCAAAACTGTAGATGAATGCGTGAAGAGTGGCGGCACGTTACCTAAGAAGTAAAGCCAGAATAGAAAAAGCCCTCAAATTTTCATCTGAGGGCTTTTAAATATGGAGCGGGAAACGAGGCTCGAACTCGCGACCTCAACCTTGGCAAGGTTGCGCTCTACCAACTGAGCTATTCCCGCATGGAGTGATTAATTCCGAAGCTATTATTCTAATCGCAAATTCACAGGTTTTCGAGCGAGGCACGAAGAATTTTTCAATAACCAAGCGCCTTAGCAATCTTGTGGCGAGGCACCGTGCTTTTGGGGCACTGGCCTTTGGGTAATTCAAACCATTGCCGCACGTCCTCCTCCAATCCCACGCCATGCATGTAGTTGTAAATGGCCTTCTTCAAACCGCGACCCAAGGTGTCATGATCGGTCCCTGTCGGGTCGATGAAAGCAATGTCGTTTTTGGCAAAGCTCACCTCAGGTAAAGGGACTACTTGCACGCCATAGTCAGCGGGGTTCTTGCCTACAGGTGAATGCACCGTGCAGGCAAAGCGATGGAAGAAACCGCTTTGAATGCAACCGTTCTCAAATAACTGGCGCACGTACTCCAATGCATCGACCGTGTCTTGCAAGGTCTGAGTTGGAAAGCCATACATCAGGTAGGCGTGAACCAAAATACCAGCCTCTGAAAAACCTTTGGTGACTTGCGCCACTTGCTCGACTGACACGCCTTTTTTCATCAAGCTCAAGAGCCTGTCTGAGGCAACCTCTAAGCCACCCGACATGGCAATGCAACCACTCTCGGCAAGCAGCTCGGCCAACTCGGGCGTAAAGGTTTTCTCAAACCGAATATTGCCCCACCACGAGATATGCACCTTACGACGCAACAGTTCTTCAGCCAAGGCTTTCAATGCTTTAGGTGGCGCAGCCTCATCGACAAAGTGAAAGCCCGTCTGCCCTGTCTCAGCCACAATTTGTTCAATGCGGTCAACCAGCGTAATGGCTGAGGCGGTTTCGTAACGAGATATGTAGTCCAAGCTCACATCGCAAAAACTGCATTTCTTCCAATAGCAGCCATGCGCCACCGTCAACTTGTTCCAACGGCCATCACTCCACAAACGGTGCATGGGGTTGAGCATGTCGAGCAACGACAAATAGCGGTCTAGCGGCAAACCATCCCATGTGGGTGTGCCAACGTCTTCAAACGGCACATCGGGCTCGGCCCAGTTCATCAGCTGGACCTTGCCTTCATCGTTACGCACAAAGGTGCGGACCAAGCGCTGCACACTGCGTTTGCCTTGCAAGTGTTCTAGCAAAGCCAACAAAGGCCGTTCGCCTGCGTCTAGGCTGATGAAATCCACATAGTCAAACACGCGGGGTTCGGTCAGCTCACGCAACTCGGTGTTCACAAAGCCTCCGCCCAAACTAATGCGGATCTGCGGATGATGCGTTTTGATGGTCTGCGCCATGCGAAACGCGGCATACACCGCACCTGGAAACGGCACAGACAACAACACCAACTGCGGCTGGTGTTTGGCAATCACCTCTAAGGTCAGCGCTTCTAGCGTGTCATCGACCAAGGTAGGTGCCGCCGCTAAGGCTTGTGCCAATGGCTCAAACGTGGCTTGGCTACCTGCCAGCTGTTCGGCATAGCGCACAAATTCAAAACGGCTGTCGACGGCATCTCGCAGCACATCCGCCAAATCGTTCAAGTACAAAGTGGCCAGATGGCGTGCACGGTCTTGCTGACCTAAAGCACCGAAGGCCCAAGCCAGGGGGTCACCACTGCCCTCGTCGTCATAAGCATCCAGTGCGGCAAAGCGCGGGCCTTCAGGCAAGAAGCCCCGACCTGCGATGCGATGGCTCAAGGTCGAGTCGCGCCCCTGCAAAAACGCAATCGTGGGAGCAACGGTAGATTGGTAACGCTCGAAATAGTCCAAAAAGTAGTTCACACAAGCGGTGCGTTTGGCCTCGGGTTTGGCAAGCGCACAGCCACGCACCTGGGCTAACCCCTCGGGCGTGAACAAGGCCAGCACCAAAGCTAAAGCCAAATCTTCTTGCACGGCATCCACGCCTTGAGAACGCAAAAAGCCCGTCAAATACGCCGTCGAGGGATAAGGCGTGTTGAGTTGCGTCATCGGGGGGATGAGGCTCAGAACACGAAAAGATGAGGAGGAGGGAGAAGATTCAGACATGGTGAACAATCATTATCGACGCCCCCTTAGATGGGGAGAGTCAGGGGGTTAAATCAAAGCAAATTCTGTAAAAATCACCAAAATCGCTAAATATCATCGGCTTGATGCCGAAACCAAAAAGCTAACTTTCTTTTTTAAAACACAACAAGGACACCACTGTGAGCCACATGACCCCTACTTGCGCCTGCTGCGGATCGCTTCAATTGGCCGGCAATCACTCGCGCCGAGGCTTCTTGGCCGCCAGCGCTGCCACAGTGGCAGGCGGTTTGATAGGCATGACACCCTTTCAAACCCAAGCTGCCAGCGGCAACTACGAAGCCATGTTGGTCAACTGCATTGACCCACGCTTCACCACCCTAAGCTGGCAATACATGGGCCTGCTGCAAGGCATTGGTCGTGAAAAGCTGAGTGACAACTACAGCCAGTTTGTCATCGCTGGTGGCCCCATCGGCGCGGTGCACCCCAAGTTCTCCGCTTGGCACAAAGCCTACTGGGACAACTTGGACATCACCGTGTCTTTGCACCACATCAAGCGCGTGGTCGGCATCACGCACCGCGATTGCGGCGCTGCCAAGCTGGCATTTGGCGAAGACAAAGTGGCCAACAAAGAAATTGAAACCGAATCACACGCTGAAGCCTTGAACGAGTTTCGTCGTCAAGTGCAAAAGCGCCATCCCAAGCTGAGCGTCATCACCGGCGTGATGAGCCTGGACGGTCGTGTCGATTTGATTGGCTAAACCGCTAAAGCCTTGGCACCTTGGGCCGATATATAGGGTTCAAGGTTGCTCAGGTTTATGATCGCTCTCGCCACCAGCCCGAAGTTTTAGGGCGCGTGTGGACTCCAATTCACCGCCGAGAGCGGTCCCCTTTTTATTTACAAGCGACCTCGTGCATGCGGTAGTGCCGAATGTCGTCAAAGTGCAGTGGCGTCTTAATAAACTGCTTGGCAAATTCTGAATTGCTACCTTGAATAAACGCATCTTTCGTCTGATGCGTGATGAACGGCACCTTACCCACCATGTCGCGGTAAAAGATGCGCTCAATCAACTGAATCGATTGCTCTTGGCAGTTGATCTCATAAGTCGATTGCTCAGATGAATAGTTGTACAACGTCACCTTCACCACGGCTTTAGGCGTGTGGAACGGCACTTTGGCGTCCACCGGCATTTGCGTGAATGTGCGCAACACTTTGACCTTGCCTTTGTCCTCTATCGGTGCGTAGTAGTAATCGTTAGACCCATGGCTGTTGTTGGTGAAGAACACCCAACCTGCCCAACCCAATGGAGACCAAGCAATCGCGCAAAGTATGAGTAAATATTTAGACATAACGTGGCTCGATTTTATTTGCAAACATATGACAAAGCGCATCTATATCAACAAGCACTTAAATCATGGAAAATCAACACATGACTGAAGCAACAACACAACGCCCCGCCCTTCCCGATCATTTGTCTATCGACCCACGCAGCCCGCACTATGCGCCTGCGGTGTTTGAATATGAAATTGGCATCCGTTTCAACGACAAAGAACGCTTTGATGTTGAAGAGTATTGCCTGTCTGAAGGTTGGGTCAAAGTCCCTGCCAACAAAACGCTGGACCGCAAAGGCAAACCTCTGCTGATCAAAATCAAAGGCAAAGTCGAAGCCTTCTACAAGTAAGAATGCAGCTTATGAGTAAGGCGTATTTGATCGGCCAAATCACGGTCACCAACCCGCAAGCTTATGCGGTGTATTCCGCACAAGTACCGCACACCATTGCGGCATTTGGCGGCAAATATTTGGTCCGTGGTGGCCATGCCACTCAATTGGAAGGGCAAGCCCAAGGCGAACGCAACGTGGTGGTGGAGTTTCCAAGCCGAGAAATTGCTGAAGCTTGGTACAACAGCGAAGCCTACCAAGCCATCCTTCAACACCGCGTCAACAACTCCACAGGAGCGCTGGCTTTGGTCGATGGTTACGACCTATGAAGCTGACACGAATTCAAAAAATTGGCCTCGTCTTTTTTGTTTGCAGCCTACTGCCAGCTTATTGGATTGCCAACTGGCGCTACGAAGCAAACTTAGCCAACCTCACTGAAACCCTGAATAAAGAGCAGGCACTGCACCTCAGCACAGACAAGCTGCTGAGCAATTGCGAAAAGAATGCCGATGGCAAAGCACATCCATACGATGCAACGCATCAAATCTGCAACCAAGGTTCGGACATCCATGCGCGTACGGATCATGCAATGGATTTGTTAACGCAAGAAAAAGCAAACAATGAAACCAAGTGGTATCGCAACTTTGCACTGTCTGTCTTGTTCTTTAACCTATTCGCTGCGGCCCTTTACCGCTTGAATACTTACCTCAACCCAGACGTTGGATAAGCACCGTCAAGCTGGCTAAACAGACAAGAAAAAAGCCGTTACTGCAAGCAGTAACGGCTTTTTGTTTGGAGGCGCGACCCAGAGTCGAACTGGGCTAAACGGATTTGCAATCCGGTGCATAACCGCTTTGCTATCGCGCCATTCACTTTGACGAAAAAGGGAAGCATGGTGTGCTTCCCTTGTCGAATGTGGAGCGGGAAACGAGGCTCGAACTCGCGACCTCAACCTTGGCAAGGTTGCGCTCTACCAACTGAGCTATTCCCGCATTAGACGCATATTCTAGCGCATTTTTCACCCTGTTTTGGTGTGCGCTAGAAAAATCTTAATGCTTGATTGCTTCGGCTTTCGCCACAGCGTCTGCGGCAGCTGCGGCAGCCACCGCTGGCACTTCATCAGGCAATGGCGTGGGCATCTTCTCAAGTGCAATTTCCAGCACCTTGTCGATCCAACGCACAGGCACGATTTCCAAACCGTTCTTCACGTTTTCTGGAATCTCTTGCAGGTCTTTCACGTTTTCTTCTGGGATCAACACCGTCTTGATGCCTCCGCGCAAGGCTGCCAATAGCTTCTCCTTCAAACCGCCAATGGCTGTGACTTCACCACGCAGGGTGATCTCGCCCGTCATGGCCACATCTGCACGCACAGGGATGCCTGTGAGGGCCGAAACCAAAGCAGTGGTCATGGCTGCGCCGGCACTTGGACCGTCTTTGGGCGTAGCACCGTCAGGCACGTGAATGTGGATGTCGCGCTTCTCTAGCAACTCCTCCGAGATGCCCAAGCGACGCGCACGACTACGCACCACAGTGCGAGCGGCTTCAACAGACTCTTTCATCACATCGCCGAGTGAACCGGTGCGTGTGATGGTGCCCTTACCAATCATGATGGCAGCTTCGATGGTCAGCAAATCGCCGCCCACTTCGGTCCATGCCAAACCGACAACTTGGCCCACTTGGTTTTCTGCTTCGGCGCGGCCATAGGTGTACTTGCGTACGCCCAGGAAGTCAGGCAAGTTATCAGCCGTCACTTTGACTTGTGGCGTCATTTGCTTGAGCAACAAAGCCTTGACCACCTTGCGGCAAATCTTGGACATTTCGCGCTCAAGCGAACGCACACCTGCTTCACGTGTGTAGTAACGCACGATGTCGCGCACAGCCGCTTCGTCGACCGACAGCTCTGAGTCTTTCACACCATTATTTTTCATTTGCTTGGGAAGCAAATATTTGATGGCAATGTTTGTTTTCTCGTCTTCGGTGTAGCCCGACAAACGAATCACTTCCATACGATCCAGCAAGGCTGGCGGAATGTTCATCGAGTTAGAAGTAGCCACAAACATCACGTCGCTCAAGTCGTAATCGACTTCCACGTAGTGATCAGCAAACTTGTTGTTTTGTTCGGGATCCAACACCTCGAGCAAGGCGCTAGAAGGATCGCCACGCGAATCCATGCCGAGTTTGTCGATTTCGTCGAGCAAGAACAAAGGGTTGCGCGTGCCGACCTTGGTCAGGCTTTGCAGCACCTTACCGGGCATTGCGCCAATGTAGGTGCGGCGGTGGCCGCGAATTTCAGCTTCGTCACGCATACCACCCAAAGCCATGCGCACGTACTTACGTCCCGTGGCTTTGGCAATGGATTGACCCAGCGAGGTTTTACCCACACCAGGAGGGCCCACTAAGCAAAGAATAGGCGCCTTGACCTTGTCCACGCGTTGTTGCACAGCAAGATATTCCAAGATGCGGTCTTTGACCTTGTCGAGGCCGTAGTGATCTTCGTTCAACACGGTTTCGGCATTGCCCAAGTCGTGTTTGATTTTTGTTTTCTTGTTCCAAGGCAAACCCACCAGCACGTCAAGGAAGTTACGCACCACGGTGGCTTCGGCTGACATGGGGGACATGAGCTTGAGTTTCTTCAACTCAGCCTCAGCTTTTTTGCGTGCCTCTTGAGGCATGCGTGCAGCTTTGATCTTTTTCTCGATCTCTTCAATGTCCGCGCCCTCTTCGCCTTCGCCCAGTTCTTTCTGGATGGCTTTGACCTGCTCGTTCAGATAGAAGTCGCGTTGGTTTTTCTCCATTTGGCGCTTGACGCGGCCACGGATTTTTTTGTCGACGTTGAGAATCTCGACTTCGCGTTCGATTTGTTCAAACAAGTTGGACAAGCGCTCACGCACAGGCGATAAGTCAAGAACGACTTGCTTGCTCTCAAGCTTCAAGGGCAGGTGCGCAGCAATGGTGTCAGCCAAGCGGCCTGCGTCATCAATGCTGGCGATGGAGGTCAAAATTTCGGGAGGGATCTTTTTATTCAGTTTGACGTATTGGTCAAACTGTTGCATCACCGCGCGGCGCAAAGCCTCGACTTCGCTGCCGGTTTCAGCGGGCAGCACTTCGATGGGCGTGACGTGGGCCGTGAAATGCGACTCACCATCTTCAATGCCATCCACCTTGGCGCGTTGCTGGCCTTCGACCAACACCTTGACAGTGCCATCGGGCAGCTTGAGCATTTGCAAAATGGTCGACACGCAACCCACTTCGAACATGTCAGCCACAGAGGGCTCATCTTTGGCTGCGGCTTTTTGTGCCACCAACATGATGCGACGCTCAGCAGCCATGGCGGCTTCGAGGGCCTTGATGCTCTTAGGTCGGCCCACAAACAAGGGGATGACCATGTGCGGGAATACCACCACGTCACGCAAAGGCAACAACGGCAGTTCAAGAGGGGTAGCGGGCAGCGGGGGTTGTCCAGACATGGTCAGCCTTCCTGTAAAAAAGGGACGTGTGCTAGGCACCGTCCCCGAGATGAATCTTTAAGCTTTCTTGGCAGCTTCTCGGTACACCAACAAAGGTGGCTTGTTCTCATCAATGGTGGCCTCGTCAACCACCACCTTCTCGACATTGGATGAATTAGGCAATTCATACATGGTGTCGATCAAAGACAGTTCAAGGATAGAGCGTAAACCACGCGCACCTGTTTTGCGCGCCAAGGCTTTTTTGGCAATCGCGCGCAAAGCTGCTGGGCGGATCTCAAGCTCAGCACCTTCCATGGCCAGTAGCTTGCTGTACTGCTTCACCAGAGCGTTCTTAGGCTCAGTCAAGATTTGCACCAAAGCATCTTCGGTCAGCTCGGCCAAGGTAGCCACCACAGGCATACGGCCCACGAGTTCAGGAATCAAGCCAAACTTGATGATGTCAGCGGGCTCAACCTCGCCAAACACTTCAGACAAGCTGCGTGACTCTTTGCTCTTGACAGTTGCGCCAAAGCCAATGCCGGAGGCTTCTGTGCGGTTCTCGATGACTTTTTCAAGCCCAGCAAACGCGCCGCCGCAAATGAATAAGATGTTGGTCGTGTCGATTTGCAAGAAGTCTTGGTTGGGGTGCTTGCGACCACCTTGAGGTGGAATGCTCGCCATCGTGCCTTCAATCAGCTTGAGCAAGGCTTGTTGGACGCCCTCACCCGACACATCACGGGTGATGGAAGGGTTGTCAGACTTGCGTGAAATCTTGTCGATTTCGTCGATGTAGACGATGCCGCGCTGCGCGCGTTCCACGTCGTACTCGCAGCTTTGCAGCAGCTTTTGAATGATGTTTTCAACGTCCTCCCCCACATAACCGGCTTCGGTCAGTGTGGTGGCATCAGCCATGACGAAAGGCACGTTCAACATGCGCGCCATGGTTTGCGCCAGCAATGTTTTGCCAGAGCCCGTGGGGCCAATCAGCAAGATGTTGCTCTTGGTCAGCTCGACGTCGTCTTTCTTGGACGAGGCTTTGTGCTTCAAGCGCTTGTAGTGGTTGTACACCGCCACGGCCAAGGTGCGCTTGGCGGGCTCTTGGCCAATCACGTAGTTGTCGAGGTTGGCTTTGATTTCTGCGGGCGTGGGCAGGTCACTGCCGTTTTCTTTGTCTTTTGCAGACTCTAGGCCTGGCAACTCATCACGGATGATTTCATTGCACAAGTCAATGCATTCGTCGCAAATGAAGACCGAAGGGCCTGCGATGAGTTTTTTGACTTCGTGCTGGCTCTTACCGCAGAAAGTGCAGTACAGCGTTTTTTCGCCTGAAGCGCTTTTTTTATCAGCCATGTCGGTGCTTGTGTGTGTCGTATCGGTGGGTCAATTAAGCGCGCTTGTTGATCACTTGATCAATCAAACCGTACTCTTTGGACTCATCGGCACTCAAGTAGTAATCACGTTCGGTATCGCGTTGGATTTTTTCCAAGGGCTGACCTGTGCGCTCAGCCAAGATCTTGTTCAATTGCTCGCGTGTTTTCAAGATTTCGCGGGCGTGAATTTCGATCTCTGTGGCTTGACCACGTGTGCCGCCCAAAGGCTGGTGAATCATGACCTTGGAGTTAGGCAATGAGAAACGCTTGCCCTTCTCGCCTGCAGCCAACAAGAACGCGCCCATGCTCGCGGCCATGCCGATGCACAGCGTAGAGACGTGGGGTTTGATGAAGTTCATGGTGTCGAACACCGACATACCCGCACTTACCGAACCGCCAGGAGAGTTGATGTAGAGCGAGATGTCCTTGTCGGGGTTCTCGCTCTCAAGGAACAACAATTGTGCGACCACCAAATTGGCGGTTTGGTCGTTGACTTCGCCCACCAAGAAGATCACGCGCTCTTTGAGCAAACGTGAATAGATGTCGTAAGACCGCTCGCCGCGGCCCGACTGCTCAACGACCATGGGGATCATGCCCAAGGCTTGTGTATCCAGTGCGCTCATGTTGTTTCCTTGTAGGTGAATCAGCCTTGCTGACCCATCAATTCGTCGAACGAAATTGCCTTGGCGTTGACCTTGGCTTTAGACAAGATGAAGTCAGTCACGTTGTTTTCAATGACGATGGCTTCGACTTCGCCCAAACGGCTCATGTCGCTGTAGTACCAACGCACCACGTCGGCTGGCTTCTCGTAGCTAGAGGCCAATTCTTCGATGTGCGCTTTGATTTGCTCAGCCGTGGCTTGCAAGTTGTTGGCGCGAACCAAATCAGCGACCACCAAGCCCATACGCACGCGCTTTTCAGCTTGCGGACGGAAGATGTCGTCAGGGATAGGCGCTTTGTCTGCGTCTTTGATGCCGCGAGACTTGAGGTCAGCGCGCGCGCCTTCAACCATGCGCTCGAGTTCAGCTTGCACGCTGGCGTTGGGCAGGTCGAGTTCAGCTTTGGTGGCCACTGCGTCCAACGCAGCTTGCTTGTTGCGGCCCAACAAACGGAACTTGACTTCGCGTTCCAAGTTTTTCTTGATGTCAGCGCGCAAACCGGCGACGGTGGCTTCAGCCACGCCCAAAGATTTGGCCAATTCGTCGGTCACTTCTGGCAAGTTGGCAGCTTCGACTTTCTTCAAAGTCACCAAGAAATCGGACTGTTTGCCAGCCACCTCTTTGCCGTGGTAATCGGCTGGAAAGCTCAATGGGAAAGTCTTGCTTTCGCCCGACTTCATACCGCGCACAGCGTCTTCAAATTCTTTGAGCATCTGGCCTTCGCCGAGCAAGAACTGAAAGTCTTCTGCTTTGCCGCCTTGGAAGGGTTCGCCGTCAATCTTGCCTTCGAAGTCGATGGTCACGCGGTCGTTGTCTTGGGCTGCACCGTCCAAACCACGTTGGGCGAATGTGCGGCGTTGCTTGCGCAAGATGTCGATGGTTTTGTCGATGGCAGCATCTGTCACTTCGGCAGACACAGTTTCGACTTCCACAGCGCCCATGTCTGCAAATTTCACTTCTGGGTACACCTCGAAGATGGCGTCGAATTGCATTTGGCCTTCTGGCGCGCCTTCTTTTTCAGTGATGCGAGGTTGACCAGCCACACGCAACTTGGCTTCGTTGGTGGCTGATTGGAACGCTTCGCCCACTTTGTCGTTCATCACTTCGAACTGGGTGGAGTAGCCGTAGCGTTGAGCCACGATATTCATTGGCACTTTGCCTGGACGGAAACCGTCAATCTTGACTTGGCGTGCCACGCGCTTCAAACGCACATCCACTTCTTTGGCAATCACATCCACAGGCAAGGTCAAAGTAATCTTGCGTTCCAGTTTTTCCAAAGTTTCAACGGTCACGGCCATGTGGTTTCTCCTAAATTGGCATGTTTAGCAGCGGCCTTTTTGGCCGCTTGCTATGAATCAAGTGGTGCGCGGGGCGGGACTCGAACCCGCACATCCTTGCGGACGTCAGGACCTAAACCTGGTGCGTCTACCAATTTCGCCACCCGCGCGGGTATCTAAATAACAACGGGTGGCCTGTAAAGACCACCCGCTTGAAATCGGTCAACTTGACATTTTAGACGGCTTTTCGACCTTAAACCACGCTGCATACATAGCCGGCAGTGCAAGAAGTGTCAATACGGTGGCAACGATCAAGCCACCCATGATGGCTACGGCCATGGGCCCCCAAAAAACGCTGCGTGTGAGCGGAATCATGGCCAGCACGGCAGCCGCTGCCGTCAACACAATCGGGCGCAAACGGCGCACGGCTGACTCCACAATCGCCTCCCAAGCTGGGACGCCATTGGCTCGGTCTTGCTCGATTTGGTCAATCAAGATGACCGAGTTGCGCTGAATCATGCCCATCAAGGCGATCACCCCCAGCAAGGCCACGAAACCGAACGGGCGGTTGAGCAGCAGCAAAGCGCCAGCCACACCCGCCAATCCCAATGGCCCCGTGATGAACACCAACAAGGCTCGGCTAAAGCTGTGCAACTGCAGCATCAACAGCGTGAAGGTGATGAACAACATCACGGGCATGCCCGCAGAAATCGAGCTAGAGCCTTTGGAGCTTTCTTCCACAGCGCCAGCCACTTCAATGCGGTAAAGCTGCGTGTCTGTTTCCAGCCATTTGGCTTCGAGCTTCTTCAACTCGGGCAACAACTGCTGCGTGACCGTGGCGCCTTGCAGACCTTCAATGATGTCGCACTGCACGGTGATGGCGTATTCACGGCCTTCGCGCCACATCACGCCTGGCTCCCAGGAAAACACCGGCTTCACAATTTGCGTGACGGGAATCATGCGACCCGAGGCAGTCGGCACATAAGCGCTGGCCAAGTCACTGATGGCATCACGCTCGTTCAGCGGTTGGCGCAACACGATGTCGATGAGTTTGTTGTCTTCACGGAACTGCTCAACAGTCGACCCCACCAGCAACACACGCATGGCTTGCGCAATGGATTGGCTGGTCACGCCCAAAGACCTTGCCTTGGCTTGATCCACCTCCAAGCGGACCACTTTGATCGACTCATTCCAGTTGTCGTTGACACCGCGTGTAGAGGCACTGGCGCGCATTTGCGCTTTGACCTCATCGGCACGTGCACGCAAGACTTTGGGATCTGGCCCCACGACGCGGAACTGCACAGGGTATGGCACAGGCGGACCATTGGGCAAAAGCTTCACACGCGCACGTGCTTCTGGAAACTCTTGCGCCAGCATGGCAGGCAATGCCAATCGCAAGGATTCGCGACGCTCCAAGCTGTCGGGAATCACAATCAGTTGCGACACGTTGGTCTGAGGAAACACTTGGTCCAGCGGCAAGTAAAAACGCGGCACGCCAGAACCAATCCATGTACTGACCGTTTGCACGCCCGGCTCTTTCAGCAAGCGCTGCTCCACAGCCTGTGTCACAGCTTCGTTGGCTTTGAAAGCGGTGCCTTCTGGGAACCACAAGTCCACCAACACCTCGGGACGACTGGAGTCTGGGAAAAATTGCTGCTGCACGCGGCCCATCCCGACGATGCCCAATACAAAGATCAGGATGGTGATGCCAATCGCTTTCCAGCGGTATTCCACACACCACGTCACGGCCGTGCGGAAGTGGCGGTAGAACGGGCCATCAAACAACTCGTGCTCTCCCCCATGTTCGCCATGCGGCTTGACCTGCAGCAACAAAGTGCCCAAATACGGCACGAAGTAAACCGACACCCACCAACTCAAGACCAGCGCAATCACCGTCACCGCAAAGATGGCATAGGTGTATTCGCCCACCGTCGATTTCGCCATACCAATGGGCAAGAAGCCCGCGGCGGTGATGAGCGTGCCCGTCAGCATGGGCATGGCCGTCACTTCATACGCAAAGGTAGCGGCACGCACGCGGTCGTAGCCCTCTTCCATCTTGCGCACCATCATCTCTACCGCAATGATCGCGTCATCCACCAACAGCCCCAAAGCGATGATGAGCGAGCCCAGCGAAATTTTGTGCAGGCCAATGCCCCAGTAGTTCATGGCCAAAAACGTCATGGCCAACACCAGCGGGATCGTGATGGCCACCACCCAACCTGGGCGCATGTCCACATACCAGCCATAGCGTCCACCTTTGTGCAAACCTAAAGCTACAAAGCTGACGGCCAACACAATCAGAACCGCCTCAATCAGCACGCTCACAAACTCACCCACGGACTTTTGCACGGCCTTGGGCTGGTCTTGCACTTGCACCAAGCTCACGCCGACAGGCAAGGTTTTTTCAATCCGCGTGGTCGCCACTTGCAGGGCTTTGCCCAGCGCAATGATGTCGCCGCCTTTGGCCATGGACACACCCAAGGCAATCACGGGCTTACCTTGGTGGTGCACCTTGACCGTGGCAGGGTCGACATAGCCGCGTGTGACGGTGGCGATGTCGCCCAACTTGAGCTGCTGGCCCGAACTGCCGCGAATGGGCATGGCACGCAACTGAGCTTCTGTTTCAAACTGACCACCAATGCGCACTTGCAGCACATCCAGCGGGGCTTGCACGGTGCCCGCGTTTTCTACGGCGTTTTCTTGGCTGAGTTGCGCCAGCACAGCGCCCACATCGAGGCCGAGTTGCACCAAACGCTTTTGCGGAATTTCGATGAAGATTTTTTCGTCTTGCACCCCAAACTGCTCAACCTTGGCCACATCAGCCACACGCAGCAGTTGTTGGCGCACATCGTCGGCAAACTTTTTCACTTCAGCGGGGGTGAAACCTGGCGCATCCAGCGCATAAATCACACCATACACATCGCCAAAGTCATCATTGAAAAACGGGCCCTGCACGCCTTGGGGCAAGGTGTAGCGCATATCACCAATCTTCTTGCGCACCGAGTACCAAACATTGGGCACATCGCCGGGCTTGGAAGAGTCTTTGAGCTGAAAAATGATTTGCGATTCACCGGGCTTGGAGTAGCTGCGAATCTTGTCGGCGTACGGCACTTCTTGTAACGTGCGTTCGAGTTTGTCAGTGACCTGCTCAGCCACTTGCTGGGCCGTTGCACCTGGCCAATAGGTGCGCACCACCATCGCTCTGAAGGTGAAAGGTGGGTCTTCGTCTTGGCCCAATTGGAAATAGGCAGCAACACCCAAAACCATCAGCACGACCATCAAATAACGTGTCAGCGCGGGATGGTCCAGCGCCCATTTGGAGAGGTTGAATTTATCGTCCATCTTCAACTCACTTCGCTGCGCCGAAGATCGACACCTTCTGGCCAGCTGTCAACACATGCACGCCCGACAGCACCACTTGGTCACCGTTTTGCAAACCCGAAGTCACCACGGCATCGTTGCCTTCCGCCGTGTTGACCTCCACAGCTTGCGCCTTCACCGTCATGGTGCTGGGTTCAAGCACCCACACCGATGTTGCGCCTGCCTCTAGACGCAAAGCGCTGGTGGGCAACTTGATGGTTTTAGGGGTCAGTTCAACACCCAGCACCAAACTCACCGTCACGGTGGAGCCCAACACGGGGTTGGCGTCTTTGTGCAAAGCCGCTTTGGCCACAAACGTACGCGTCACCGAATCAGCACTGGCGGACACATCGCGCACCACAGCTTCGAGCACCTTGCCGTCCACCCACTGGCGCACCTTGACCTTGTCCCCCGTTTTCAGCAAGCCCAGCTTGTCTTCAGGCACTGAGAACACCACATCACGTGGACCATCCAAAGCCAAACGCACCACGGGCTGCCCCGCAGCCACCACTTGTCCCGCACTGGCATCCACTGAAGTCACGATGCCCGCACCATCGGCCAACAAACGGGTGTACCCCGATTGGTTGCCCTGCACCGAGCTTTGCGCTTGGGCTTGCTTCCACTGGGCTTGAGCCGAAATATAGGTCGCTTCGCGGCGTTGCAATTCTGCGGCGCTGATGAAGCCTTGTGCATGTAAATCTTGGTAACGCTTGAAATCTGCGCCTGCCACATCGCGGTTGGTTTGCGCTGCTACCAGCTGCGCAGCGGCAGCGTCAGCGGTGATGCGGTAGTCTTGTGGATCAATTTGCGCCAACAACTGACCCGATTTCACACGCTGACCGATTTCAGCCGGACGGCTCAGCACTTTGCCAGCCACGCGAAAGCCCAGGTTGGATTCGATACGCGCACGCACCTCGCCTGAAAATTCCAAATCCACGGCCGAGCCTGACGCGCCCACCGTCAAGACCTTCACGGCACGCACAGGCTCTTGAGGCGCCTGACCTTTGCCGCAAGCGGTCAAAGTCGCGAGAACTGCTACGGCAAGCGCCAAGCGCGCTGCCGGTAAAAATGAATACACCATAAAGTACTTATTTACGTTAATGACTGATTGGTTATTAATGTAGCCGATCTTGGTTCAACTTGTATTTACAAGGCTGAACGACAATCGATGGAACTTATGTCAAGCATCGACCATTACGAAAACTTCCCCGTCGCCTCTTGGCTGTGCCCTGCCCGTTTGCGCCCTGCTGTCCTTGCGTTGTACCAATTTGCACGCACAGCCGACGATTTGGCCGACGAAGGTTTTGAGCCCGCACACCACCGACTAGACGCCTTGGGTGAATACCGCGCAGACCTGCAAAACTGCCTGAAACAAGCCAACACACAGAGCATCCGCTGGCCCACGGTGTTTGGCCCACTACAGCAGGCTGTCCAGCAATACCAACTCCCCGCACAACCCTTGTTCGACCTGCTCGATGCGTTCGAGCAAGATGTGGTCTACACCAGCGTAGGCCAAGGCTACCGAAACCGCGCAGAACTGCTGGACTACTGCCGCCGTTCGGCCAATCCCGTGGGGCGCTTGATGCTGCATTTGTATGGCGTGAACGACGCAACATCGCTCGCACAAAGCGACGCCATCTGCACAGCCCTGCAACTCATTAACCTATGGCAAGACCGCGCGGAAGACTTGAGGCGTGGTCGCAACTATTTACCAGAGGGCCACACCTTGCCCAATGAGCTGCGTTTTGCACGCGAGATCATGATGCAGGGAGCGCCCTTGGTACATCGCGTCAAGGGGCTTGCAGGCTGGGAGCTGCGTGCGGTGGTGCAAGGTGGCTTGCGCATGTTGGACAAGCTGGATGCACGGGGTGACGCACAAGACCACACACAGCTCGCTCGCCCCACGCTGAACAAGACGGACTTCATTCGCATCTTCTGGCGCTGCATCCGGATGTGAAATCGCGACTAAGAGGGGTCAGGCGTGCCCGATAATCAGGCACACATGACACCTCAAGACTACGTTCAGCAAAAAGCATCTGCCTCGGGCAGCAGCTTTTATTACGCCTTCCTGTTTCTTCCGCCCCAACGCCGCGCCGCCATCACCGCGTTTTATGCGTTCTGCCGTGAGGTAGACGATGTGGTGGATGAGGTGACCGACCCCGGCGTGGCCGCCAGCAAACTGGCTTGGTGGCACAACGAGGTGCACCAAGCTTTTGCGGGCAAACCGAATCACCCTGTGACACAAGCACTCATGCCTTTGGTGGCGGAGTTCGGCATTGAAGAAGCCTCACTGCAATCGGTGATTGAGGGTTGCGAGATGGACCTCACGCAAACGCGGTACCTCGACTACCCCAACCTCAGGCGCTACTGCCACTTGGTGGCTGGCGTGGTGGGCGAAGTGTCAGCCAAGATTTTTGGTCAGACCGATGCAGCGACGACCGCCTATGCCCACAAATTGGGCCAAGCATTTCAGCTCACCAACATCATTCGCGATGTGGGTGAAGACGCCCTACGTGGCCGCATTTACTTGCCCGTCACTGAGTTGCAACAGTTCGATGTGAAAGCCCACGAAATTTTGAACCGCTTGGACTCAGACCGTTTTCAAGCCCTCATGCAATTCCAAGCCGCACGCGCCCATGCGCTGTATGACGAAGCCTTGGCGCTTTTACCCGCCAACGACTGGAAACACCAAAAACCAGGCCTGATGATGGCCAGCATTTACCGCACCTTGTTGCGCGAAATCGAAGCCAAAAAGTTTCCGGTGCTCACCCAACGTGTGGCCCTGACTCCGCTACACAAACTCTGGCTGGCTTGGAAGATGCAAGCCTTGGGCCGCTTCTAAGCTTCATTGGCGGCAGCATGAAGCAACTGACCATCGTGGGCGCAGGCTGGGCGGGTTTGGCTGCTTCTATAGCCGCAACGCAAGCAGGCTGGCATGTGCAGCTGTTTGAAGCCGCAAAAACCGCAGGTGGCCGTGCCCGCAGTTTGCAACAAAGTTTTGCAGGCAAGCCTTTGGACAACGGCCAACACGTACTCATTGGAGCCTACCGCGACACGCTGGCACTGATGCGCACCGTGGGCTTGAACCCAAGCGCTTTGTTGCAGCGCCTACCGCTTGATTTGCGCTACGCCGATGGCCAAGGCCTGAGCCTTCCTGATTGGCCCATGCCCCTCAACCTGATGGCAGGTATTGGCCGTGCACAAGGCTGGTCTCTCAAAGACAAAGCCAGTCTCATTCAAGCCGCATGGGGATGGCAACGCGCGCAGTTTGAATGCGACCCCACATGGACCGTGGCTCAGTTAGGCGATGCCTCGCGCTTGAGTGAACGTGTGATGATGCAACTCATCGAGCCACTCTGCTTATCAGCGCTCAACACCCCCGTGGATGAATCCAGCGCGACCGTGTTTTTGCGTGTGCTGCATGATGCGCTATTAGGAGGTACGGGCAGCTCAGACCTGCTGGTGCCTCGCGTGGATTTAGGTGCTTTGCTGCCAGATGCTTGTTTGCAATGGCTCAGCGCCCGTGGTGCGGACATCCTTCTGAGCACGCGTGTGTCTGCCGCACACATTGAAACGCTGCAACACACGGCATCCCCCGACAATGCGGTACTTCTGGCATGTCCTGCTTGGGAAGCTGCACGCCTAACGGCAGACATTGCTCCGAAGTGGGCTTACCAATGTGCTGAGCTGCCGCACACCGTAATTGCCACGGTGTATTTGCATTGCAAAGATCCAGGGTTCAAAGGCTTATCGCAGCCCATGGTGGCGTTGCACTGTGACGCGCAAGCGCCGGCACAGTTTGTGTTTGACAAAGGGGCGCTGTCTGAACAGCAAGGCTTACTGGCTGCGGTGGTCAGCGCATGCCACACCGAGCGCGATGAGCTCACCGAGCAGGTGCACGATCAAGTCAGCGAACAGCTAGAGCTCAGCCATTTAGAAATCGTGCAAACCGTGGTCGAAAAACGCGCCACGCTGGCCTGCACACCCATGCTGGATAGGCCAGAGCCTTTTATCGCGGATGGCCTATGGGCTTGCGGCGACTACATCCGCGGCCCCTACCCATCCACCCTTGAAGGGGCCGTGCGCTCAGGTCAACACGTGGTCGCACAACTCAGCCAAGTGGCGCACCGTTAAAGGCTGAATGGCCTCGTGTGGCCAGTCATGGCCTTGGGTGTTAACCCATGCGGTTTGCATTCCTGCATTCATTGCGCCCAACACATCGGTGGTGGCGTCATCCCCTAAATGCAACACGGCATCAACAGGCAAATCCAACTGTGCTGCGGCTGCATGAAAAATACGTGCATCAGGCTTGGCCACACCAAACAAACGGGCACTCACAGACGCCTTGAAATACGGGGCAGCCTCGGTGAGAAACACATCGGCATTGCCGTTGGACAAACCCACCAACGGATAGCGTGCAGACAAC
Organism: Limnohabitans sp. TEGF004; assembly: GCF_027924965.1. Classification (NCBI taxonomy): domain Bacteria; kingdom Pseudomonadati; phylum Pseudomonadota; class Betaproteobacteria; order Burkholderiales; family Comamonadaceae; genus Limnohabitans; species Limnohabitans sp. TEGF004. The sequence goes on from NZ_AP027056.1 coordinate 1,624,935, forward strand.
CGCGCCAGCGCGTCTTGCACCCCGTCATAAAGGGTGACGTTTTGACGTTCGGCAAAGAACACGTCAAACGCTGCCTCCGCCAAATGCGGCGCATCACCTGCTCGCAGCAAGCTTTCACGGATGGACTCGCGACGCAAAAAACTCAAGTCGTGCGCCTTGTCTGCATGGCGTTGGTTCACCTCGATTCGGATGCGTTTTTTGACTTCGGCATCTGCACAAAGCTGTGCGGTTTGCGGGGCGTGAACCGCCAACCACGCTTGCAAAACCACCTCGGCGCGGGCGATGGTGGGCCAGACGGGCCACAAAGTGTCGTCAAGGTCTAAGGTTATGGCTTGTATTTTGGAAAGGTTCAGCATGCTGGGCGAGAATACCTCATCATGTTCAAACCTGCCTTCAATCCCGAACCGCCATTCACCCATGGACAAGCGCCACGCACCGCCGTTTTGCTGTGCAACCTAGGAACGCCTGACGAACCCACAGCACCGGCTGTGCGCCGCTACTTGGCCGAATTTTTAGGCGACCACCGTGTGGTGGAAATCCCCCGCTTGGTGTGGATGGCCATCCTGCACGGCATCATCTTGCGTGTGCGCCCGGCCAAATCTGCCGCCAAGTACGCCACCATTTGGACAGACGAAGGCTCGCCGCTCAAGATCTGGACAAACAAACAAGCACTTGCTTTGCAAGAAGTTTTCAACGCCCACGGCGAGGCTGTGACTGTGCGCTATGCCATGCGTTACGGCAACCCATCGATTGCCAGCCAACTTGATGCGCTCAAAGCAGAAGGCTTCACGCGTGTCTTGATATTGCCGGCTTACCCACAGTACTCAGGCACCACCACAGCCAGCGTGTTTGATGCGGTGTACCACTGGGGACTGCGCAGCCGTGTGCTGCCCGAGTTCCGTTTCATCAACCACTACCACGACCACCCTGCTTACATCCAAGCACTGGCTGAGCGCGTACGCGCGCATTGGGCCGAACACGGCCAAGCTGAACGCTTGGTGATGAGTTTTCACGGCGTACCTGAACGCACTCTACACTTAGGTGACCCTTACCACTGCGAGTGCTACAAAACGGCACGCTTGCTCGGCGAGTCCTTGGGCTTGACCAAAGCCCAGTACATGGTGACCTTCCAATCGCGCTTTGGCAAAGCGAAGTGGCTTGAACCCTACACCGAGCCAACCCTGATTGCACTGGCACAGCAAGGTGTCAAACGCGTCGATTTGATTTGCCCCGGTTTCACCAGTGACTGCCTAGAAACCTTAGAAGAAATTTCCCAAGAAGCGCAAGAGGCTTATTTGCATGCAGGTGGTGAGGTGTTTCATTACATCCCATGCCTCAATGACAGCGCTGCATGGGTGCAAGGCATGTATGAACTGAGCGTGACCCACATGGCTGGATGGCCAATGCAAACGGCTGACGCAGGGCAACTAGCGATCAGTCGTCAGGAGGCTTTATCGCTAGGCGCCAAAAACTAAAAAGCCGCTGGAAAGCGGATTTTTTAATTGCAAATCAGTGGCCAATTAAGGTGCCGCTTTACTGGCTGGCGCGACAGGTCCAGCAGAGGCACTCGACACACTAGCAGGGCGAACAGCCGATGCCACAGGAGCTGCAGACGCCGTCAAACCTGATGCAGATTTCTGGGGAGTTGAAACGCTAACCTCCACAGAGGATGCATTAGATGCAGGCAACTCGGCAATACTGGCGGCGTCAACAGCGTCCGAAGGTACGGTTTGTAAAGGCGGCGCTGGTTCCGCAGCTGGCTCTTCTTGCGGTTGCATGTAAGCAGCAACAGCCAACGCAGCAGCAAATAGCCCTGCAATCACCCAAAGTGACGTCTTCGATTTTTTTTCTTCAGATTGCGTCAAAACAACCGGTTCTTCATCTGGCGCAGACGCTGTTTCTGAGAGCTCAATCATCACATCTTGAACAGCCGAAACAGGCTCAACTGGCGTTGTTGAGTCTTGAGGCACGCTTTCAACGTACGCTTCTTGGGACGCATGACCGAAAACCTCATCTACTGAGATGCCAAGCAAGCCACCTACTTTTTTTGCAGCCGTTGCTTTAACCGCAGGGCTGTAAAAGGAGCTCATACCGCCTTCTTCCAACTGGCGAATTTGCTTGACGGACATGCAGGCTCGGATTGCCATGTCACTCAAAGCCCAACCACGAGCTTCACGACGAAGGCGCAGCAAATCGCCGTTGATAGAGAGCTCGTCTTGACTCATAAACACACGAGGAAGTGCAACGCTGTATTAGTAATTTATTTGACCAACAAAAGTTCGCCCTTGATAGAGGCTCCCTTTTGAACGGACAGAGTTTGGTAAACCACATGGCCATCCACAGACGCCGAAGAAGTCACGATCAACTCATTGCAAGTGGCAGTGCCAGAGAACTTACCCTTGATGTGCAAGCTGCTGCAAGTCACAACACCCTCGACTTGACCACGTGCACCAATGGTGAGTTCATCCACTTGAATTTGGCCGTTCAATGCACCTTCTACGTGGATGGCGCCTTTGGCAGCAATCTCACCACGGAAAGAAAAACCTTCACTCAAAATCGAAGGTTTGGTGGCGGCAGTTGAGATCATGTCCATCATGCTGGTACGTTGGTTGGTTGGTTGGGCTGGTGCAGCGACGGCAGGTTGCGTCGACACCTCTTCTTCAGCAACAGCTTCTACTTGCTCTTCTTCCATGTCTGGCATAGAAGCGTTTTCTTGAGAAAGATTAACGTTGTTGGTTTTGGATTTGTTGAACATATTGTGCCGTCCGTATAACTTTTTGTGGGTTGACTGGGTATCCGCCAATCAAGATTTCCAAATGCAGGTGCTTACCTGTTGACGAAGAACCCGTGCTGCCGATGTTACCCAGCACAGATTCGTTAGTGACTTTGTCACCCAATTTCACTTCGATATTTGCCAAATGCGCGTAGAGCGACTCAACGCCATTCGTATGACGAACGACCACAGTGTTGCCATATTGCGTATGGAACTGCGCCAAGACCACCACACCAGGCTTAACGGGGTGAACCTTTTCATCTCCCGTTTGGCTCAGCATATCCAGACCTGTGTGAAAGTGCGTCTGTCCAGAAATCGGGTGACGACGAACACCGAAATCAGAGGTCACGCTGTAATTCGGCACTGGCATAACGCTAGGCAGCGCATACAGAACTTCACGCAAACCACGATTGGTCGACAATTCATCAGCGACTTTGCCGCGAAGCAAGGGGTTGCTTTTGACATCGTCTTCTAAATTAAAGCCACCGTTTGCCGCATTCTGCTGAATGATTTTGACGATTTTTTCGGTCAAACCAGACGCCTCAAGCTGAGACTTCATCGTCACGTTTTCTTGCGAAACCGCCACCATCGACGTATCAACAAAGCGACGAATACTCATGTCGCGGTCACGAATCGTTTGAGCCAAAGAAACCATTTGCTCATCGCTCATGGTCAGAACCTCAGCCCCCTCCGAATCAGAAGCGCTACTAAGCAAGGCACGATACACCTCTTCATGAGATCGTTCTAGCTTGGCACGACTCAGCATCAAACTGAGGCTGGTGACAAACAAAACCGTGATAGCTGCCAACATCGCACCTGTCGCCAAAATGCCACCACGCACCAAAATGCGTTGCATCCGACCACTGATGTTCAGGTAGTGGAGATCACCGTTTTGCTCCAAGATGATGCGCGCATCTTCATACTGACGCGTCCAGCCACCAGACACAAGTCCAGGAAGCAATCGAGCAGCAGTAACGAACCGGCGCAGCATCATGGTTTAGCTAAAAATTAGGCGGCAGAACCACCGACTTGAACCACTGGACCGTTGGCATCTTGACTCAAAGTACCTTCGATCTCGCCACCTTTTTCAATCTCAATTTCTGAGTATTGAACTTTGCCGGCGATCTTGCCGGTTGAGCGAACGATCAAGCTCTTCTCTGAAATGATGGTGTTGTGGAGCTGGCCACGCACATCGATCACTTTGGCGGACACGCGGCCGGTGATCTTGCCTGTTGGCCCGATCAAGACTTCTTCTGCAGTTAAATCCCCCTCAATCACGCCATTAATAATGGCTTTTGAGGGAACAGTGAACGTACCCTTAACGATGACACCGTCACCGATAACAACACTTTCGAGCGAATCAGATTGATTAGACATATGGTCTCCTTGAGCAAATTTTAACAAACAAACTATCAAAAACTACATATTTGGAGTTTTATTGTTGTTTATTTGTAGAAAAAAATTCATTGAATGCAACCACTTAGCGTATTTTTTGAATGTGCTTCCTAACCCTCGAAGGTGATAAACCTTCTATAGCTACTCCTCTCATCCAGAGTGCTGATCCACGACCACGCAACGGCATCGTGAATGTAAACAAAAGACAGCCATGCATTGGCTACCATTCAGCATCTGCTTTTTTCTCTCATCATGAACAATACATTCACCATGGCGGGGGTCATGGGTTGGCCTGTGGCTCACTCTCGCTCACCTGCTATTCATAACCACTGGATTCGCAAGCATCACCTCAATGGCGCTTATGGCTTGTTCCCGGTTCCTCCAACCCATCTTGAAGCTGCCATTCGAGGCATTCAAGCCTTAGGACTGGCGGGCTGCAACCTCACCATTCCACACAAAGTTGAAGCGATGGCCTATATGGACTGGGTTGACCCGCTCGCCCAACGCATGGGCGCCATCAACACCATCGTGGTGCAAGCAGATGGCGCACTTCATGGGTTCAACAACGATGGCTTTGGTTTCCTCCAGAGCTTGCGTGATGCGCAGCCCAACTGGCGCGCCGACCTAGGTCCCATTGTCATCGTGGGGGCCGGCGGCGCAGCCCGGGCGATTGTTGTCAGTTTGATTGACGCTGGCGCAACAGAAATTCGACTTCTTAATCGCACACACCATAAGGCGCAAGCGCTCGCGCAAGAGTTTGGGACGCCTGTCACATCGTTTGACTGGTCTGAGCGTCATGAAGCCTTGGCAGGTGCGGCCCTGCTCGTCAACACAACCAATCAAGGCATGCATGGCGAAGCACCACTTGACCTTTCTTTAGACCAATTGCCCACAAATGCGCTGGTTTCAGATGCAATTTACATACCGCTTGAAACACCGTTGCTTCAAGCGGCACGCTTGCGCGGCAACACCACCGTCAACGGACTCGGGATGCTGTTGCATCAAGCCAGTCCAGCATTTCAAGCTTGGTTTGGCGTGACGCCTGAAGTCACTCCCGAACTACGCAAACTCATCATTGCAACTTTTTAAAACGAATACATGTACATCGGGCTTCTAGAAGACGAACCGCATCTTGCGCAACATGTCTGCGCCATCCTTGAAACAGCAGGTCACACCACCAGCCTTTTCAACAATGGCGCAGACATGGTCAAAGCGGTTGGACGCGACACGATTGACTTGTTCATACTCGATTGGAGAGTGCCGCGCATGTCTGGACTTGAAGTACTCAAACACATTCGAAATGTGCGAGGGCTGAAAGAACCCGTTCTATTTTTGACGAGTCGCACGGATGAACAAGACATCGTTGAAGCGTTGAATGCAGGTGCAGATGATTACTGCACCAAGCCTGTACGCCCCCAAGAACTCTTGGCACGCATCACGGCATTGCTACGGCGCACCTACCCTGAGCACAACAACCGCGACACCACTCGCACCTTATTGGGTTATGCATTCAACAAGCTTGACAACTCGGTTGGGTTTGAAAATCAGCAAATCACGTTGTCTGAAAAAGAATTCAAGCTCGCTTTGTTTCTTTTCGATAACCATGAGCGAGCCATCTCCAGAGAACGTTTGATGCAAGAAGTTTGGGGTGGCGAAGGCGATGCCCTTTCCCGTTCGCTTGATGTTCATATTTCTTGGTTGCGCAAAAAGTTAAACCTCGCAGCAACAGCCCCCCACTTGCGACTCAAACCTATTTATGGATTTGGGTACCGTTTGATGGCCTTGAATGGAACAACAAACGATGTTTAAAAAATGGTGGGCGCTTGGGTTGAGTGCAATTTATCTCTCAACCATTCATGCGCAGCAAGCAGACAACGCGGCTCAACGTCCGTTGATTATTTATAAAGTTCAAGCAGGCGATACGCTGTCGCAACTTTCAGCACGCTTTTTCGTCGACGCAGCAAACCTCGAAGTCATTCGTAGCTTGAACCACTTGCGCCACATTGACTTGTTACCCTCGGGAAAGCACCTCAAAATACCTAGGGAATTTGTCAAACAAAGCCCATCACAAGCCACCATCATTAGCATTTCATGCACGCGAATGATTCGTGCAGGCTCGCCACCCAAAGCACTCTCTGTTGGTTCAGTGCTCGCAGAAGGCACCATCATTGATGTACCTGCTGAATGTCAGGTGTCAATGCTTTTAGAGGACAGCTCGGTCATTCGACTGCCCTCCAGCGCCGCGGTTAAATTCTCTGTCCTACGCAAGAACGCGCTCGAATCCAGCCCACAAGTTGAACTCGAATTGGTGCGGGGTCGCATTGAACTTGATGTGAACAAAAACCGCTCACGCACAACACCATTTGATGTGCGAACCCCGCTATCGGTCACTGGCGTACGAGGCACCGAATTTCGTGTGGGTTACGCCCCTACGGAACAAGTCGGCCAAGTCGAAGTGGTTCGCGGAATAGTTGCAGCGACAGGGATAAGCGATAGCCAATCCCAACCCGTTTCCAAAGGACAGGGACTACCCTTTGACCGTTCGGGAAAGGCAATGGCCATTGAGAATTTGCTCGATGCCCCCGTGTTCGAACGCGCAGAAGCGACTCATGCAACACCACCGACCCATGCGATCAAACTCGCACCAAATCCCAGCGCAAAACACTATGTGGTGCTCAACACAAAAAGTGCAAATCTATTGGGGGAGCAAACCTCACAAACAATCACAACAGCAGAGGTGTTGGCGACCAACCTCAGTCAAGACGCTGTTTTTTATCAATTCGCCTCAGTCTCTCCAAGCGGCCTCATCGGACCCTCGCGACAATATGGTTTTTGCAGCGTCACAGGTGATATTAAATTTGGACGTTGCCGAGCAAGATTTGATGCGCCACTGGCAGATGGGGCTTTGATCACGTTTTCCCTCATCAAACATGCACTCGGTACCACACAAGAATTGGTATCTACCCAAAAGCTACAAGCTCGTAACGGACGTTTCGTGATTGAAGGCTTACCTGCCGGACATTACACCTGGAACATGTCTTACCTGACCTCATCACCTGGCAATACCAACCACGAATCGACACTCACCAAGCAATCCGGATACTTTGATCTGATTGCTCTGAAAACCAATCTACCTTGAACGCACATCGCCAACGTAAAGCACGCTTGCGTCGTGAATGGACATTCACGACAGTGGTTGCATTAGGCTTATTGGCTCTGCTGATATTTGCCGATATGGCGCGGCCCCTAGGCAATGTGGTCTACGACCACTTCATGCGTTGGGAAGGTTTTAGATCGACACAAAACATTGTGATTGTGGCGATTGACGACCGTTCACTGCAAGAACTTGGTGGCTGGCCCCTCAAGCGTGCAGAGTACGTGAAACTATTGGACCGACTCGATGACAGCTGCTGTAGGCCCAAAGCCGTTGGATTTGATTTGCTCTTGTTAGACAAAACAATCGATGACGCGGCTCTCACCGAACAAGTCAAGCGACAGTTCAACGTGGTGTTGCCTCTTGCATTCAAAGTGAACGAGGCTAATCCATCTGCATTGCAGGCCACGCTCCCCGTTTCACCACTGGCTGAGGTGGCCACGCTAGGGCATATCAACTTATCGTTTGACACGGATGGTGTGATTCGTGGTTTTCAACCCAACATCCAAACATGGCCACACTTCTCTTTAGCAGTCCATGCCAAAGGTGCACAAGCAATCGAAACATCCAAGCATGACTCAGATTACAGACGCTTTCGAATGGTCGATCCACGTGTTGGCTTTCCTGTTATTTCTTTGACAGATGCCATCCACAGCAACATCAGCCGAACATTGCTCAAAGACAAATACATCTTGATCGGTGTCACTGCGCCTAGCCTAGGAGATAGATACCCCACACTGCATTCTGGGAAAAACAACGCCAGCACGCCAGGCGTTGCCATTTTGGCCAGTGTTCTCAATGCCTCCATCAACCACACGCTGATTGACGAAGCGTCGCCTTGGATCACCTTCGGTTTGACGCTTGTGCCATTACTGCTCATGCTCCAAAGCCTCGTCATGCTCAGCCCTCGCGAATCGCTGGGGTTGGCTTTGGTCATGGTGTTTGGCAGCTTGCTGGGCAGTTATCTCTTACTCACCTTCATGGACTATTGGGTTGATCCAACACCATTCATGTTGATTGCGCTATCAATTCAACCTTTATGGGCATGGCGCCGGTTAGAAGCAATCGTTCACTTGATTCAAGGCAAAGCCGCAGACTTTCGAGAGCTTCACCCCCTGGAACGAAACAATGCGCCGACCCACCCGTCACGCGAAGTGGTTTTACAGCATGCCAAATTACTAGACCATGCCGTGGCATCAGCACGCTCAGAATTGGATTTTTTGTCAAGCATCGTCGACGAGATGCCAGAGGTTGTATTGATTTTTGATGCGAACGATGCATTGCTATTGAGCAATCAAAAAACCCAGCAACTATTCGACGCAGAGCTCAGTCACGGTTGCCATTTGATGGCATTGACAAATCTTTTGAACTTTCCAGCTGACACATTTGAAAACCTCATAAATCAAACAGAAAATAGTCCGCAACAAGTTCTAATACCACTCGCAACCAAACTCGGGACACGTGATTTCGTCCTCAAAACAGCGTCGCTTAACGCCCCCCTGGGTCGCAGTTTGCGGCTGCTCTTGTTGATGGACATCACAGAATTGCGGCAATCACAAAAGCAACGAGACCGAGCTTTACAGCTTTTGTCACACGACATGCGTACACCGGTCGCATCGATTCTGTCACTGCTCCCCTCACAAGACCGCTCAAACGAAAAAATTACCCAACATGCCCAGTCTTTATTGCAGATGATGGATGACTTCATCCTCACCATCTCATCAGAAGCGACTCAATACAAGGTTCAATCTGAATCTCTAGATAACCTGATCAACGACAGCTTGGAACAGGTGGCTGATTTGGCGCACGCCAAAAACATTTGCCTCAGTGATGAAAGTCACACCTCCCATCTCTTCGTTATGGCAAACACCCGCTTATTGGTACGTGCATTTGTCAACTTATTGTTCAACGCCATCAAATTTTCGCCATCACAAAGCACGATTCAGATTCAATCGCTTCACGTCGAAAGCTCAGAAACCTCAAGCACTCAAGTCACGCTCGTACTTTCAAACTTGGTCAGTGCCGTGTGTTCTGAAATTGACATAACGCAAACCCTGCAAGGATTTGGCCTCGGGTTGGACTTTGTGGACACCGTCATTCACAAGCATCAAGGAACCATTGAACGACATATCCCTGCGCACGGCGTTGCCACCGTTGTAATCACACTTCCTTGTGAAATCTCACAAATCGCTCTTTAAGTGATCAATTTACAAATTAAACCAATAAATTTAAATTCTTAAGTTGTACAATTTGGCACTATGAAGCGTCAACTTTGCATTCTTAAGAAATGGGTGATTGGAGCCGTTGGGGCCGTATTCGCTTGCCAACTGGCTTTTGCAGATCCAGTTTGGCATTGTTCTCGAAGCGAAATTCAAATTGCAAATGCATCGGATGACTTCGCGCTCGCATCCTTGGCACTTGAACGAGAGGTCATTCGTTTGTCCTTGAGAGATTTGTATGCTGTGTATCAAGGAACCCCCATCAAAATGAGTGGCGGCCTTCCACTATCCGCATGTGTCATTGAAGGCACTAACTCAAACTTGACCCACACAGCCCTGAAAAGTATTGGCGCACAACCCGCAACCATCAAAGCACTGACGGGCGCCAATGCACTCATGAAAAGTCACATTCATGCCGTGCCTGACGAATCGTCCATGCTCGCTTGCATCACCAAACACCACCCAGCAATTGGCTACTTATCTCAGGCCAGCCACACAGAGGCTGTGGGGCCGTGCTTCTAAGGCCTGTATTCGCTGCACTCACTTTCGCTGCGATATTCAATGCAGCAGCTATCGACCATCCTTGGCACTTAGGCGCAGCAAATCAAAGCGCATCAGCGCCAGCAGCCATTAACACCAGCGCCCTCAAACCTGGACCTCACCGCGTGGTGGTCGCGGTGATTGACAGTGGCGTCATCGCAGCGCATCCCAGTTTAAAAGGCCAACTTCTACCAGGCTATGACATGCTATCGGCTCCCAATAATTTGCGAGGCGGGCGGTCGACCGACTTTGGACCCGATGAACGTGATGCGCGTTGCGGCCAACGTCTCATCTCGGGGGCATTTAGAACGCACGGCACAGAGGTTGCGAGTTTGATTGCCGCAAATGGCACAGACGGTGTCTATGGCGTCAATCCGACGGCAAAAATTTTGCCGATTCGATTATTTGGTGCATGCAGCATGTCACGCTCTGACCTGTTAGATGCCATTGCATGGGCCGCTGGGCTTCCTGTCGCAGGTGTTCCAGACAATCCAACACCTGCAAAGGTCATCAACATGAGCATTGCGGGCGGGCTCACTGTATGCGGCGCAGATTTACAACGTCTGCTCAATCGCGTGATCGAAAAAGGCGTCTTCGTCGTGGCTGCGGCAGGCAATAACTTTCACAAGCCGTTGCCAGAACCCGCCAATTGCAATGGGGTCATTTCCGTCGGCGCAGTGGACGCTGAAAATCGGATAGAAACATATTCAGCCCTGGACCCTCGCACCATTTTGTATGCCCCTGGAGGTGGGAAACGTTTGCCATCTGACGCCTATTGGGCAATTAACAAATTGATGGTGGCCACCTATGATTTAGATTTTTTAGGTTCTGAACGATCTGCTGCCTTAGAGCGAGGAGTGGGCACTAGTTTTGCGGCTCCCATCGTTGCAGGATTCATCTCTTTGTGGCTATCGCATCAACCCCAAAAGCAGCCCTCTGATTTATCGCGTGACCTACCAAAATTTTTGCGCCAAGTTGATCCCATCGAAAAATGTGCAGAATGCACCCCGAAAGGCTTAGCCGCCAATGCAGGAATCACCCAGCCATGAAATGGCCTTTACTTTTCTCTGTCTTGATAAGTTGCTCAACCGTCGCTGATCCGGTGTGGCATTGCTCACGAAACACTGAAGTTGAAAAAACGGCAGTACCCCATGTAAGAGAAAATCAGTTTTCAATTGCATCCTTCGGCACATCGACCGAAATAATCGGCGTGTCTATCAGCGATTTGATCGATGTTTACTCTGGCGTCACCGTTCGCGTAGGAGGGCTCCCACTATCCGCATGCTTCATGCCAAACAATGAAAAACTGACATCGACAACATTGGCATCGTTAGGATTGCAAGCATCCACCATTCAAGCGCTGGCAAGAAAAAGCACCATCATTCACAGCCATCTTTACTTGGTCACCAATGACGTTCAAATGCTGTCATGCATCTCCCAGCATTTCCCTGCCGTTGGGTATTTGGATGAACCTCATGACACGGTGTCTGTCCAGCCCTGCTTCTAAACTAAGCCGCAGAGTACTCACCAGAATCAGAAGGTGCCTCTCTCAGGTTCGGCATACGCGTTACACGGAACGAACGTTTGGACAAGAGACTTTCAAACGCCACCGCCGTCATTGGGGAATAAAAATAGGCGCCCTGCCCCAAGATACAGCCCATGCTTTGTAGCTCCGCCTGTTGCCAACCAAAATCAAGTCCATCAGTCATAACTTGAACATCATGCGCTAATGCATGTTGAATGGTTGCATTCACCCATTCTTTGACTTGTGCGTCGTTGTTCAGACGCTGAACCAGCTTGCCGTCTATCTTCACTTTGTGTACAGGCAAAACCTCAAGTAGCGCTTGTGAGTGAGCACTCAAACCGAATCGGTCAATCGTGACACTCAGTCCTTGCTCTGCAAATGCCGCTATGTGAGCCGCAGCTTTCTTTGGATTAGTGGCCACGACGGACTCGTTCACCTCTAGCTCTAACAATTGATGGGGGTACTGAGTGTCACGACATACATCACGAATTTTCTGCGCAAAACTTGGCTCTTTGAATTGAGCCTCTGTGATATTGATCGCCAAAATCAATGGCCCATACTGATGCTGCCATGCGACCGCTTGCGTGCATGCGGAACGCAATAACCAATCGTCAAATGGCAAACAAATTTTGTTTTTCTCCGCCATTCCAACAAAATCAGAGGGCGACACATGCAATGTTTGACCTGAAGGATGGCGCCAACACACCACCACCTCCATACCAAATACACCGTCATCACTCATGCGCTGAATCGGTTGATAGTCGATTGATAGATCTGCATCCTGCATCGCCGCATTCACGGCATGTGCTACATCAAATGAAGAGCCCCCGCGATCAGCGTCATCATCCGCAGCAACTCTTTCAAAACGAACTTTGATACGCAACTGCTTAATCAATACATAAATCACACTGGGGACAATCAACAAAATACCCAGCCAAGTGATGATACGTAAATAAGTGGGCCACAGATTTACCCCGATATGCAGATTGGCAACAATCAAGCTATCGAACGTAATAGGGGCCATGACATGCATTTGATTGGGGTCGTCATTCGCTGAAGCCAGCTCAAACGAAGCAGACATGGGATCCAACACGTTTCCCGACCTTGCATAACTGGCAATAGACGCTCCCTGCGCACTCACCAGTTCAGCCGACTCGATGCCTGGATAATTTTCCAAGGCTTTCAACACAGCATCGACTTGTTGGGTGTCATTGACCAGCAAAGCCGGCAAGATACTTTGCGCGACAGAGTGAACCAAAGCCTCGTTGTGCTCAACAATGAAATGTCGAGTGGCATTGAAAATCAAAACGCCAGCTAACGCCAAAGCGCCAAGTGCAGCAGGTACCAGAACTGCCAACTTAATGATTTTTTTGCTCATAACCTTCTCCGTTCGAATCGATTTCGAAGAATTTTAGAAATCAATTTGTAAGAACAATGATAAATCTTGTTAAGTCAAAATAACAAAAAAGAATACATTATTTTACATAAAATATATTGAGCAAAAAAGTTTATTTAGAAGCAGCAGGGGGCATCGCCAAGCCCTTGGGCGTGCAATCCATGCATTTATCTGTCGGATTCACAGGGCGAGAAAATTTTGGCAACTCGTTCATAAAGTCTGCGGGGCTCATATCCAAGCGAGAAGACAAGAGCAAAGACAAAAACCCAGATACCAGGGGTGCGGCATAGCTTGTTCCAACGCCACGGTAAGCCCCTAAATGGGTTTCATCACCCTTGAAATCCACATCAAACGAGGCCACCTTCAACTTGTTGTTGTGCCAAGGTGCATGGCCATTTAAGTCTTTACCGCCGCCAGGTGCATAAATCACAGTGCGTGTATCCAGTGCCGAATAGCTCTCGATGTTGTTCTCTGCATCAACTGCGCCCACAGAAATCACCCCTTCGCAATTGGCTGGCTCTGCCAATTTTTTGCCAAAGGTATTCCCCACAGCCGCCACCACAAAGATATTTTTCTTCGCCAACCGGTCTACCAAATTTTGTAAATCTGGACCACACACGCGTTTACCGCCAGAAAAACTCAAATTGATGATTCGTGCGGGATTGGCATTTTGCGGAACACCTGCCACAGGCAAGCCCCCAGCCCATGCCATGGCATCGAGCAAATCAGCACGTGTCATCGGGCATGACCCAAACAAACGAATTGGCAAAATCTTTGCGTTGGGATTCACACCGCGCACACCATCTTTGCCATTCCCTGCAATCAAGCTAGAGACCTCGGTCCCGTGGGTACGAAACGTTGTAGAGGTCACACGCTCTCCGCATTTGGCATCACGTGCATCTGGGGCGTAATCGGCAGAACGCGCGCCACGCAAATTCAAAGGAGGTGACAACATGTCGTACCCAGGCAGCAAACGACCTTCAAGGCTAGGGTGATTGGACAAAACCCCACTGTCAATCACCGCAACAACCACCTCATGCGGACCAGGTTTGATGCCTGCCGTATTGATGGCTGATGGCGCCACGGGTGTCGCAGGATTCAAAGCGCCTAAGTGCCAAGGCAAATCTTGTGCGATGGATACCGTGCTCGCGGCCATAAAAGCCACGAAGACGACACCTTGAAAAATAAAACGCACGCATACAAACACCAGAATCGCCTTTCAACACATCAAAAAGATGTTTTATGAAAGGATGTTAGATTTGGCGGTTTAAATCAGCAATTCCATCAATAGGGTTAATTTACACAACACTTGTTTCCATTTTGAACACTCACCCATCCAGAGTGAAGCATATCGATTGCAAACTGTGTATTTTTTGAAACTGAAACTCACGAAAAAAGTGATGGTTTTCTTGATTAACAAACATTAAGGATCTGTTTCTCCACACCAACTGAAGGTGGAATAGGACATTGAACATGGATTTATGTAATCGAATGACTTCAGATTTTGAGTTGCCCTTCACATCGCTTGAAATAATTTACGGCTTAGTGGCCTGCATTTTGTCGGTGTTGATAGGGACTGTTCTTGCTAAAAAACAAGCCCGTGCTTTTTCCACACCGAAGCACAAGACAACAAGCACCACCGCACCACACCAAGAAGATTTGCCAACGGTCACCTTCGTCGACTATGGCGATATGCGCTTCTTGCATTTAGGCACGCCCTCAGTACAAGGCTCGATGAAACTGAGCAAACCTTTTGATATTCATCTTGAGTATGTACAACGCATGATGGGTTGGTTGCTCTTTACTGACTTGAACAACGTTCAAAATTTACACGCCATGCAATTGGGTTTGGGCGCTGCATCATTGACCAAGTTTTGCCATCACCACTTGGACATGCAAACCACAGCCATTGAGTTAAACCCGCAAGTGATCACCACATGCAGACAGTGGTTCCATTTACCTCCAGATGATTCGAAACTGCAAGTCACCATCGGTGATGCAGCTGAAGCAGTGACCCAACCACAATGGTTTGACAAAGTCGATGTATTACAAATCGACCTCTACGACCAAGAAGCAGATAGGCCTGTGCATGACAGCGAAGCGTTTTATGCCAATTGCAGACAATTGCTCACGCCGCAAGGCTGCTTGGTTGTGAATTTATTTGGGCGCCACATGCACTTCAAGCAAAGCATGAACAAACTGGCTCCCTCATTTGGCAAAGATGCCCTGTGGGCCTTCAAACCAACCCCTGCAGGCAACACCATTGTGTTGGCCTTTTGCACGCCACGCACACAGGACAAGCAAGCACTGCGCTTGCAAGCGCAGGCCATCGAAGAACGTTGGCCCTTGCCTGCAACAAAGTGGCTGAAAGCGCTCACGCCCTACGCCATGGCATCACACGACTCCTGCACATGAGGCAGTAAGCTGCGAAAAATCTTCAACAGACGGTGGGTTGATGAGGTTTAGTTCAGCTTGCCCTCTGCGTGAACTAGCAACAACTTCAAACTTGGAGCAATAGATTCAAGGCACTGCTTTGGCTTGCTGCCGTTCACAACAGCATTACGGTAGCCAACGTAATAAAGCGCCCAAATAGCAAGGCAGCATGCTGGAACATCTGGGTGTTTCGCCTCTGTCAACACCGCAATAATGGGACCAAGCAGCTCAGTCACCTGATTGCGAATGCGCTCCTCGTATGCCTTAGACCACATCCATCCGTAAGCAGCACTCTGACGTCGAACTTTGATGTGCTTAATATCGAAGACATAAAGCGCCAAGAGGTATCGAAAAACAAACGCATTAAGGTCCTCGCTAGGCTTCACGCGAGCCTTTTTAGCGACCTTGTTGATCTGCTCATCACTCAAAGCGATGCTGATTTCGGCGAGTAAGTCCACCTTGGTAAGACCTAAGCGATACGCTTGGACAGGGGTGAAGCCAGCTTGAGCAGCGATTTCACGCATTCCCACCTCGGCATAACCTTTTTGTTCAAAAAGCTCCCAAGCAACTTTTACAAACTGACTTTGTCTATTCATTTGCCTAGCTTCAAACTCTGAAAAATTTTTTAATGTAGCTTGCTAATACGTTAGTAAACCAATTCAGCCGGAGCTCTGCCAATCATCAATAAATGTATACACACAGTGTTTTTCAGTTATTTATCATGCTGTAAACGAGTTTACAAATGACACTTCAAAGCAGAATTTCAATAATAGCTGTCACTGGGCTTGCGTATTTTCTTTGCTACCAATTGAACTTTCTCTTGATTGGTTCATCGCTCAATTACGCACATCGTGTGGATTGGATTTTTCTGCCTAGCGGCCTTCGTCTTGCGTTTGTACTGATATTTTTGCTGGATGGTGCTTTAGGTATTGCGATTGCGTCAATATTCATAACGTACCAGCAGTATTTTGACGGTAACTACCTGAAACTTCTGATCTCAGGCTCTCTGGCTGGTATTGGACCTTACATAGCATGGCGGTTCGCTTCTGTGTTCCTGAAACTAAATAAAGAAATGACGAATCTCAGCTCCGTTGGGCTGTTTAAGTTAGCTGTCTTCTTCGCATTCATAAGCGCAGTCATTCACCAACTTTGGTATTTCTGGATTGGAACAAACGAGCAGTTCTTGGACACACTTGTCGTCATGTTCTTGGGCGACTTATTTGGCACGATGGTGGTTCTAGGAGCACTTCAAATGCTGTTACGAACCGTTCGAATTCCTTAATACTAATGAGCTTGGGATTACCTGAAACCAGACTCCTGATCTGTTCGCCCCTTGAGTGACTGAAGAAATTGAGTCATGCCATTTTGCACAACCGTCAACTGCAGTCAACCTTGGTGTTTACGGAAGTCAGTGATGCCTATCACCCACGCAAGCACCAGCTCATCGTGTCGGAATGTATCTTCAAAATAAAAAAGCCGTTGATATACAACGGCTTTTTAGGGTGTGCTGGCGGAAACGGAGGGATTCGAACCCTCGATGAGGCTCTACACCCCATACTCCCTTAGCAGGGGAGCACCTTCGGCCACTCGGTCACGTTTCCAGCAGGGCATATTATGCCTGAACTTAAGCAGAAGGCTGGTCCAAATCGAAAGCTTTGTGCAACGCGCGCACAGCGAGTTCCATGTATTTTTCGTCGATCACAACGGAGGTCTTAATTTCAGATGTCGAGATCATTTGGATGTTGATGCCCTCTTCGCTCAATGAGCGGAACATCTTGCTGGCCACACCCACGTGGCTGCGCATGCCGATACCGACGATAGAGACTTTGCAAATCTTGGTGTCGCCTTGCACATCAGATGCGCCCAAGGCTGGCAACACTTTGTCTTTCAACAAATCTGTTGTGCGAGCGTAATCGTTGCGGTGCACGGTGAAGCTGAAGTCGGTTTTGCCATCCTTGCTGATGTTTTGGATGATCATGTCCACTTCAATGTTGGCTTCAGCCACAGCGCCCAAGATTTGGTAAGCGATACCTGGCTTGTCTGGCACGCCGACCACAGAGATTTTGGCTTCGTCACGGTTGAATGCGATGCCCGATACGATTGCTTGTTCCATTTTTTCGTCTTCCTCAAAGGTGATCAACGTACCTGATTTGGCTTCTTCGTTGATGTCAATGTCCCACGCGGTGAAGCTGGACAACACGCGCAGCGGCACCTTGTATTTACCTGCAAACTCAACTGAGCGAATTTGCAAAACTTTGCTACCCAAAGATGCCATCTCCAGCATCTCTTCGAAACACAGTGTTTCTAAGCGACGGGCTTCAGGCACCACACGTGGGTCTGTGGTGTACACACCATCCACGTCGGTATAAATCAAACACTCTTTGGCTTTGAGCGCTGCTGCCACGGCCACAGCCGAGGTGTCAGAGCCGCCACGGCCTAAGGTGGTGATGTTGTCGTGTTCGTCTTTGCCTTGGAAGCCCGTGATGATGACCACTTTGCCAGCGTCCAAATCGGCACGAACGCGCACATCGTCAATCGACTCAATGCGGGCCTTGGTGTAGGCGTTATTGGTGCGAATCGGTACTTGCCATCCAGCGTAGCTAACTGAGGGCTGGCCTTCGGCTTGCAAAGCAATGGCCAACAACGCAGAAGACGCTTGCTCGCCCGTAGAGGCCAGCATGTCGAGTTCGCGGTTGTAGGCCGAGTCGGCTTTGGAAGGGGCCAATTCTTTGGCAAGGCCTAGCAAACGGTTGGTCTCGCCGCTCATCGCGGAAGGAACCACCACCATTTGGTGACCCGCACGGGCCCACTTGGCCACGCGCTTGGCGACGTTGCGAATGCGCTCTGTCGAGCCCATCGACGTGCCGCCGTATTTATGAACAATCAATGCCATATTTCTTTAAAACTGTTGTGTTATGGGCAAAAAACCTACAGATTGTAGCAACGCAATACAGCCCTATCTCGGCGCACAAACCCACGCCCCACCTTGATATCGATGTTGTGGCCGCGTGTGGTGCAAGCCTTGACTTGCACCAGCAACGCCTGCAGT
Source organism: Limnohabitans sp. TEGF004 (assembly GCF_027924965.1). Lineage (NCBI taxonomy): Bacteria > Pseudomonadati > Pseudomonadota > Betaproteobacteria > Burkholderiales > Comamonadaceae > Limnohabitans > Limnohabitans sp. TEGF004. The sequence goes on from NZ_AP027056.1 coordinate 1,643,419, forward strand.
TGAGCTGCACTGGCTTGAGAGTGTTCCAGCGCCAGCCAAAGGCGCAAAACGTTCGATTGCCGAGCCTCACTGAGTTGCTGCAAAGCTTTGATGGCAGGTGGATTACCCACGATTTGCAAATCTTGTTCAGCCACCTCTTGAAGCAGGGTTTGCGCTTGGGCCGCATGTGAAGCACTACGCGCAAAGGTTTGCCTAAAAGCTGGAAACGCCTGCTCAATCACTGGCAGCAACTCAGCACGGATACGGTTACGTGTGTAGCGCGTGTCTGTATTGGTGGGATCTTCCACCCAAGCTTGCCCTGCAGCCCTAAGAGCCTCACGCAAGGCTTCCCCAGGCACATCCAACCAAGGACGGTGATAAGTCACACCATGACGCTCAGCCACTGCTGGCATGCATGCCAGACCAGGCAAGCCTGCACCACGTGAGAGCGCCAGCAGCAAGGTCTCCACTTGGTCATCAGCATGCTGAGCCAAGGCCATGTCTTTGATTTGTCCACCCCAGTTGTTTTTCAGTGCCTCAGCCAGCGCTCGATAACGGGCTTGACGAGCTGCATCTTCTGGGCTTTCACCCACTGCGTGAGCTGCGTTGACCCGTTGCACCACCAGTGGAACATGAAGGCCTTCACACAACGCCACGCAATGTGCTTCAAAACCATCAGCAGCCGCTTGCAAGCCATGATGCACATGGACAGCATGCACCCTGCCCGGCCAGCGTTTGGCACAAGCAAAGAGTAAGGCGGTGGAATCGGCCCCGCCGCTGAGTGCAACGGCGAATGGACCTAAGTGCTGGAACGCGTCCAGCGTGGGGAAATTAGCGTTCAGCTTTGGTGTCGGTGAAGCGGCCATAGCTTTGCAGACGCTCGTAACGCTTGTCGAGCAACTCTTTGACCTTCATGTCGGTCACTTGGCGCCACGCGTCGTTCAAGCCGCGCTTGAGTTGAGCCGCCATTTGCTTGGGGTCACGGTGTGCGCCACCCACTGGCTCATTCACGATTTTGTCGACCAGGCCTAAAGCTTTCAGGCGATGGGCGGTGATGCCCAGTTGCTCCGCAGCATCTTCGGCACGGTCAGAGGTTTTCCACAAAATCGAGGCGCAACCTTCTGGGCTGATGACCGAGTACACCGAGTACTGCAGCATCAACACTTGATCTGCCACGCTGATGGCCAACGCGCCACCCGAGCCACCTTCACCAATGATGGTGGTGATGATCGGCACTTCGAGTTGGGCCATTTCAAAAATATTGCGACCAATCGCTTCGGATTGGCTGCGCTCTTCTGCGTCGATGCCGGGGTAAGCGCCGGGTGTGTCCACAAAGGTGAACACAGGCAACTTGAACTTCTCGGCCGTCTTCATCAAACGCAAAGCTTTGCGGTAGCCCTCAGGGCGACTCATGCCAAAGTTACGCGCAGCGCGCTCTTTGGTGTCGCGGCCTTTTTGCTGACCCAAGACCATACACGCATTGCCATTGAAACGGGCCAAGCCACCCACGATGCTCAAGTCATCGGCAAAGTGGCGGTCGCCATGCATTTCTACGAAGTCGGTGAAGATCTCGTTGATGTAGTCCAGCGTGTAGGGACGCTCGGCATGACGGGCAATCTTGGTGATTTGCCAAGGTGTGAGGTCGCTGTAAATGTCTTTGGTCAGCTGCATGCTTTTCTTGCTGAGCTGGTCAATCTCGTCAGAAATGTCCACCGCAGACTCGCTTTGCACATAGCGCAGTTCTTCGATCTTGCCTTCTAGCTCAGCAATCGGTTGTTCAAAGTCGAGGAAAGTTCGTTTAGCCAAAATTAATTACTCCTTGAGCGCTCAGTAAGACACTGGCAGCGGATCTAGCGATCGCCAAATATACCAAGTCGCCACACTGCAGTATGGCGCCCACGCCGCAGCCACTTCTCGGGCTTCGCTGCGGCTGACCGCCTCGCCCGAGAAATAGTTGTGGCTAATCCCGTTGATCAAGCCCACATCGTCAAGCGGCAACACATTGGGCCGCATGAGGTGGAACATCAAAAACATCTCAGCGGTCCAGCGGCCAATGCCGCGAATGGCCACCAGCTCTTCGATGATGGCGTCATCCGTCATCTCAGACCACTTCTTCACATGCAAAGCACCGTTGTCAAAGTGCAGCGCCAAGTCGACGATGTATTCGACCTTGCGGACTGACAAGCCTGCGGCGCGCATGTCATCCACCTTGAGCTTGAGCACATTGGCGGGCGTGATTTTGCGAGGCAACAAAGCAAAGCGGTCCCACACGGTTTGAGCGGCCTTGACCGACACCTGCTGGCCCACAATGCTGCGCGCCAGCGTGACAAACGCATCACCGCGCGACTGCAACGAGGCCTCGCCAAACTGAGGGATGAGGCGTTTCATCACCCGATCTTTTTTGACCAAGTGTTTGCACGCCTCAGCCCAGTACTCGGGTGTGGCGATGGTGATTTTGTCTTGGGCGACCATCAATTAGCCACGCTCCCAAGTGGTGCCTACGGGCGAGTCTTTGAGCACAATGCCCTCGGCGGCCAAGGCTTGGCGAATGCGGTCGGCCTCGGCAAAGTTCTTGGCCGCTTTGGCTGCTGCACGTGCAGCGATTTGGGCTTGAATGGCGTCTTCGTCCACACCTGCGCCCGCTTGGGCAAAGGCTTTGGGGTCGTCTTGCAACAAGCCCAACACGCCGCCCAAGGCTTTGAGCAAGCCAGCGGCCTGTGCCGACTGTGTGCGGTTGAGCTCGCTGGCGAGTTCAAACAACACAGCCACCGCCTCAGGCGTGCCAAAGTCTTCGTCCATCGCTGCTTTGAAGCGCGCAGCATGGGGCTCAGCCCAATCGATCGTCACTTCATCAGGCGTCACTGTTCCCAACGCTGTGTAGAGGCGTTTCAACGCGCCACGGGCGTCGTTCAAATGCACGTCGCTGTAGTTGAGCTGGCTGCGGTAATGGCTGCGCACGACAAAGAAGCGCACTGTCTCCGCATCAAACTCTTTCAACACATCACGGATGGTGAAGAAGTTACCCAAGCTCTTGGACATTTTTTCGTTGTCCACATTGATGAAGCCGTTGTGCATCCAGACGCTGGCCATTTTTTGGCCATTCGCGCCTTCGCTTTGGGCGATTTCGTTCTCGTGGTGTGGGAACTGCAAGTCAGCGCCACCGCCATGAATGTCAAAACTCTGGCCCAGCATCTCGCAACTCATAGCTGAGCACTCGATGTGCCAGCCGGGGCGGCCTGCACCAAAGGGGCTGGCCCATTTCACTTCGTCAGGTTCGCTCTCTTTGGCAGACTTCCACAACACAAAGTCCAGTGGGTCTTGCTTGCCATCGTCGACGGCCACGCGCTCGCCGGCTTGCAACTCGTCCAGCGACTTGCCGGACAACTTGCCGTAGCCTGGAAACTTACGCACGGCGTAATTCACATCGCCATTGCTGGCTTGGTAGGCCAAGCCTTTGTCTTGCAAAGTGCCAATCATGGCAAGCATTTGCGGCACATAGTCCATAGCGCGGGGCTCGTGCGTGGGGCGCTCGATGCCCAACGCGTCGGCGTCTTGATGCAAAGCGTCAATCATGCGGTCGGTCAAGCCGCGCACGGTTTCGCCGTTTTCTAGCGAGCGTTTGATGATCTTGTCGTCAATGTCGGTGATGTTGCGCACATAGGTCACACGATAGCCGCTTGCCTTGAGCCAACGCTGCACCACATCGAACGCCACCATCGAACGGGCATGGCCCAAATGACACAGGTCGTACACGGTCATGCCACACACGTACATGCGCACATGGCCAGGTTCGAGCGGCGAAAAGTTCTCCAGCGCACGCGTGAGCGTGTTGTGAATGCGAAGCGTCATGAGTGAATCGAGAGATGACCGCAAAGAAGGGTCGGTAATGAGGTGAAAGCCAAAGAGTCCTTGAGACCCTCTGTTTTACAATGCCATGAGTATACAAAGCACATGACAAACCCTCACGCTCCCTCCCTAACCAAGTCTTTGGCATCGCCCACAGCTCGTCAAACCTTCGCACAAGCCCGATGGGTGGCTGCATGGGTCCTGGGGTGGGTTGTAGGTTTTGGTTCATTCAATGCGCAGGCTCAAAGCGTGGAAGCATTGGACTGGCAACCGGGCCAATCCATGATGCCCATGGTGATCAGCACACCGCACAACGATGTCCGCAAGCTGCTGCGCCAAGCCAAGTACCCACAAGCCTTGCTACTGGTCAACAAAGGTTTGGTCAACAACCCGCGTGATCCGCAAATGCGATTTTGGCAAGGGTTCATCTTTGAGCAACTAGGGCAATCAGACATGGGGCAACAGGTGTATTTGGGCCTGACTCAAGATTACCCAGAGCTGGCCGAGCCGCACAACAACCTAGGTGTGCTTTATGCAGCCAAGGGCGACTACCCCAACGCCAAGGCTTCACTGGATGCAGCCTTGCGGGCCAATCCCAATTACGCAGCAGCCCACGAAAACATGGGCGATCTCTTAGTCAATATGGCGCGTCAGTCGTACGAACAGTCTTTGGCGATTGATGCCAAACAACGCGGTTTAACTCAGAAAATCGAACGACTCACACCTGTTCTCGCAATTACCCAAGGCAAACCATGACATTTGTTCACATGACACGTCGCGTCTTATGTGCCCTCGCCTTCATTGGCTTGGCCCAAACAGCCATCGCGCAAGACGCCCCCCGCGTGAAGTTCGTCACCAATGCGGGCGAATTTGTGGTCGAGATCTACCCAGACAAAGCACCCAAGACTGTCGACAACTTTTTGCAATACGTGCGCGACAAGCACTATGACGGCACCATCTTTCACCGAGTGATTGGTAACTTCATGGTGCAAGGTGGTGGCTATGACCAACGCTACATCGAGCGCCGCACACGCCCACCTGTGGAGCACGAAGGCCGTGAAGCCTTGGCCAAAGGTGGTCCACGTAACACCGTGGGCACCATTGCCATGGCGCGCACCAATGTGCCCAACTCGGCCACCGCACAGTTTTTCATCAATGTGATGGACAACGCCTTCCTTGACCCAACACCACAACAACCCGGCTACACCGTGTTTGGCAAAGTGGTCTCGGGCATGGACACCATCACAAAAATCAAAAGCGTACAGACTGGCTTTGGCGGCCCCTTCCCGTCTGATGTGCCACGCACCCCCATCATCATCCAATCGGCCAACCTGCTCTAAGCAAGTCTTGGCCCTCTCATTTCATTTAAGGAAACACACCATGAGCAACCCTCAAGTCGAACTGCACATCTTGGACCACGGCGTCATCACCATCGAACTCGACGCTGAAAAAGCGCCGAAGTGCACCGAAAATTTCTTGCACTACGTGAACAAAGGTCACTACGACAAAACCATTTTTCACCGCGTGATTCCAGGCTTCATGGTGCAAGGCGGCGGCTTTGAGCCCGGCATGACACAAAAAGATTGCGACGAGCCCATCGAAAACGAAGCCAACAACGGCCTCAAGAACAACCACTACACACTGGCCATGGCCCGCACGTCTGACCCACACTCAGCCACCGCTCAGTTCTTCATCAACGTGGCTGACAACGAATTTTTGAACCACAAAGCACCCAGCATGCAAGGCTGGGGCTATGCCGTGTTTGGCAAAGTGGTGAGTGGCAATGACGTGGTCGACAAAATCGCTGCCGTCAAAACAGCCCGCAAAGGCTTCCATGACGACGTGCCAAAAGAAGACGTGGTCATCGAAAAAGCAGTGGCGCTCTAAGCCTCTTCCATGTCAACCGCCCCTCTGCTGCCACAGCCTGTGCCTAGCGTACAAGCGCCGCAGCATTGGCAACGTGTGGACTTCATCTCTGACCTGCACCTAGACGCCCATGAGCGTGCCACGTTTGATGCGTGGGCACAGCACATGGCGCACACCCCCGCAGACGCCCTCTTCATCTTGGGTGATTTGTTTGAGGTGTGGGTGGGCGACGACAACCCAGACCCCTTCGCCTTGCAGTGCATCGCTGTGCTCAAGGCCACGGCGCAACGCTTGCCCGTGTACTTCATGTGCGGCAACCGCGATTTTTTGGTGGGCGCAGACCTACTCAAAGCCAGCGGCATGCAAGGATTGAGCGACCCAACGGTGTTAGACCTTGGCGCCACTGGCAACGCCCAACCCACGCGCATCTTGCTCAGCCACGGCGATGCCTTGTGCTTAGACGACCACGACTATTTGGCCTTTCGCGCTCAAGTGCGCCAGCCCGAATGGCAAGCCGCTTTTTTAGCCAAACCTTTGACAGAACGCCAAGCCTATGCGCGCGACGTGCGAAACAAAAGCGAAGCACTCAAACGCAGTCACACCACGCAAGCAGATTTCACTGACTATGCCGATGTAGACAGCCAAGCCGCCATCGCGTGGCTCAAAGGAGCTGACGCTCAAGTGCTGCTGCATGGCCACACTCACAAGCCTGCGGCACACGACCTAGGCGATGGTTTGAGCCGTTGGGTGCTGAGTGATTGGCATGCAGACAGCCAACCGCCGCGACTTGAAGTGCTGAGCTGGCTGCGCCAAAACGAACAAAGCCCCACTAGGGGGCTTTGTCGGTTGCCGCTCAGCGTTGTTTAACGCTTGAGCAACACCTTCAGCGCAGCTTGCAAACGACGCGCTGCAGCTTCGTCATATGCACCACCCAAGACCTGAGCCGCATCAGCAGCCCATGTCATTTGAGGCGACGGGTCATTGCGGCGCGTGAGCATTTGCAACTGCAAGGCACGGCGTGCATCCATTTGCGCAGCAGGCGTGGGCAAGTCAGCGGCCACTTCCAAACGCAACAAGGGCGTGACGGCCGCGCCTTGCGGCTGAGCCGACAAAGCTTGCGACCATTGCGTGCGCTGCGCTGGGCTGAGCTTGCTACCAATGGCTTGCGCCGCTGGCAATTGGGAAGCATCGCGCTTTTCCCAAGCGTGCATGAGCTGGGTCAACACCTCGCCGTGCGCTTGTGAAGCCAAACGACGCAAGGCATCTTGTGCAGACTCCAAAGCAAAGCGTTGGGCGCGGAAAGCTGCATCACCCAAACGTGGGCCACGCGGTGCAAAGCCCTCGCGGCCACCATCACGTCCACCATCACGTCCACCATCGCGGCCTGGTTTGCCGTCACGGCCAAAGCTTGGCTTGTCACCAAACTTGCCGCTGGGCTTGCCATCGCGGCCACGGCCAGCAGGTGCGGCTTCGGTACGTTTTTGACCTGGGCGGTCATCACCGCGCACAGCCACTACTGGGCGTGGCGCAGCTTTGGGTTTGGCAGAGGCTACTTCTGCCACGGGCTCTGCAGATACTTCGGCATCTGGAGTCTCTGCGGCGGGTGCTTCGTTTGCAACTTCTGCTTCATCTGTTGAGGTCGCCTCTGCAGAGCCTTCGGCAGTTACGTCAGCAGATTCTGAAGTTGCAGGCGCTTCTTGTGCAGGTGTCGCAACAGGCTCAGCGGCAGCTGGGGCAGCTGGGGCAGCTGGGGCAGCTGGGGAAGCAGCGCCAGCCACCACTTCACCGCGCGCGATTTGCTCCAGTGTTTGCATGGCCGCACGGATGGCAGCAGCATCACCTTTGGCCGTGGCTGAATCCAAAATCTTGGCCGCATCCAGCACGGCTTTGTCGTGCGGCGTGAGCGCGGCTTGCGATTGCTCGCGCACCGACGACTTGCGGGCAAAGGCTTCGTCAATCGGTTGACGGAAGGCATCCCACAGTTTTTGTTCTTGCTTGCGGTCGAGTACAACGGCGTGGGCTTCTTCTTGCCAGCGTTGTTGCAAAGCCTTCACGGCATCCACACGCAGCGAAGGCGCAGCGCCCAAAGCTTGGGCTTCGGCAATCAGGGCATGGCGGCGTGCAAGACTTGCTTTTTGCACGGCTTCCAATGGTTCGTGCGCGGCGTGGATGGCGGCTTTCCAAACGGGTTGCAACTCGGCAAACATTTTCTCGCTCAAGTGGCCGCTTTCGCGCCAGCGCTGGGCAAACTGGTGCAACTGGCGGGCCACGCCCTTCCAGTCGGGGCCATTGGCATGCGCAACTGCCCATGCTTTGACTTCTTCAATCAAAGCCAAGCGCTGGGCTTTGTGCGCGGTGGTTTGGGCGCGGGCTTCCTTGAGCCATGCGTCCACCACTTCGTGAGCGCGGTTGCAGGCGCTGTCAAAGCGCTTCCACAACGCGGGGTTGGGCGCGGCTTCTTTGTCGATTTTTTTCCATTGCTCGCGCAAGTTGCGCAAGGTTTCTTGCATCTTGCGTCCGCCCATGGCGGGGATGCGAACCACGTCGTCAGCTTTAGCGGCTGGTTTTTCTGCAGCAGTTGCTTGAGCTGCGGCTTCGGGCACGACCGTCTCGGTTGCCGCTTCTGCAATGGCTTCTGATGTTGGCGTAACTTCATCGGCAGGTGCTGCGCTAACTTCAGGTGCGCTGACAGCCTCAGTGGCAACCGCGTCAATCGCGGCGGCTTCAGCAGCATCTTGCGCAAGCGCAGCGTCATCCGCCTTCGCCACTTTGGCTTTCACAGGCTTAGCCGCAGGCGCAGGCTTGAACAACGCTTCGGCTTGAATGGCCAGCTCCAAACGCTTTTGGTCCACCACAGCTTTGTCGGCTGTTGGTTTAACTTTGCGCGTTGCATCCACACCCGCAGCAGGCTTGGCTGCTTTTTCTGGTGCGGCAGCTTGAGGCAATACTTCACCACGGGCCACACGAATTTGGTCAGACCATGCGGGCACAGCTGGCAATGGCGCGGCGGCATCGGCCGCAGCTGCCTCGGTCAAGGTCAAGGCCTCGCCAAAAGCAGTCCACACGGCTTGCACTTGTTGGGTGCTGGTTTGCAGAGCAGACGCAAATTTGGCATCCACGCTAGGCCACTGGGCATCGGCGGCCAACGCTTGGGCTTGCGCCACCCAACGGTCAAGGTCAGCTTGCAGGGCTTCGCGCTGGGCCAAGGCGTCTTGCCAAGGCTTGGTGGACAACACTTCAATGCGCTGGGCCAACAGCACAGCGGCTTCGCGCTGCACTTGGGTTTGGTGTTGCAAATCTTCAATCGCCTTGACACGTTCAGCCAAAGCGGTTTTCAGACCAGCCAAGGGTTCGCGTGACAAGGGCGCACCTGCTTTGGCGGCATCGCGCTGCCAGCCCATGGCGTCAGCCAAATTGATGTGGGGCGCATCGCGCAAGGCTTCGCCTTTGGCAGCCCACTCCACGATCAAAGCGTCTTGATCTTTGCTGCGACGCAGCTCATCCAGCTTTTCGCGCAAGACTTTGGCAGCACCTTTGTCTCGGTGGCTCATTTCATCAAAGACGGCTTGCACTTGGTCCAAAGTGGGCTGGCCAGCCAGCCAGTCGCGCAGGCGCGTGGTGCGGTCTGCCGAGGTCGAAACGGTAAAGGCCCCGCCAGTCAATTTGTCTAAGGCGGCGAGGTCGAGGGGTTTGTTCAAAGCATCAGTCACAAGTAGGGCTCACAGTAAATTAGGGGTGATTGTCGCCGAGGCTTTAAAATTTCAGCTACTTCCTATTTAATTAATTTATGTCTATTCCTTTCATTGCCCGCTTACAGCTAGGTCTACGTACCTTTGCAGCTGACGTGGCACAAGGTTTTTTCGCCATTTCTCACAACGGCTTAGCCGTGGTGGGCCTGTCCATTTTCTTTTTCGTCGTGGCGCTGACCGTGCGCCCTGACCTGCGCGTGGTGACCGAAGCCAAGGTCATCAGCTGGCTGCAAGAACGCCAATATGACGAAACAGGCATTGCCACCGATGCCGATGCCGTTGACCGTGCCACCGCCACAGACCCCCGCGACCTGCCCAAACAACAAGCCAACCTCGCCTATTGGTTGAGCAAAAAATACCGTGTCGCGCCTGAACCCCTGAGCGCGTTGGTCTCCGAAGCCTACGATGTGGGGCCAGCCAACCAAATCGAGCCCACCCTCATCTTGGCCGTGATGGCCGTGGAGTCTGGCTTCAATCCCTTCGCCCAAAGCCATGTAGGCGCCCAGGGCCTGATGCAAGTGATGACCAAAGTCCACGAGCAAAAGTACCAAGGCTTCGGCGGCGCCTTAGCCGCATTTGATCCCGTGGCCAATGTGCGCGTGGGCGTGAACGTGCTCAAAGAGTGCATCAACCGCGCGGGCAGCATTGAAGGCGGCCTCAAGCTTTATGTGGGCGCCGGCAATATGAAGGATGACCAAGGCTACGCAAGCAAGGTCATGGCCGAAAACGCCCGCCTCCAGCAAGTCGCCAAGGGCTTGAAAGTGCCCATTACCCCGCCACCCTCTACCGCCGCCGAGGCTGCCACCGCCCGGTTGGAGAGCTTGTGGGAAAAAGCCCAGAGATTGACGCCATTCGGCAAGGATGACGGCGAATAAGTGAGGCTATCCAAGCGCGGTAAACTCTCATCCGCGCGCAACTGGCGATAGGCGTGTGAGGCATCAGCCCCACAACGCTGACGTGGATGTATGACCACTGGGAAGCGCGCAGCCTCTGTTCACAGAGGTGTTTTGCCGTTCGCCTGGGCAGCCACAACACCACCTTTTTCTAGGACTGCCAGTATGTACAACCGCAACATCACCATCGAACAAACCGATCCAGAACTCTGGGCTTCTATTCAGGCCGAAAACGCCCGTCAAGAACACCACATCGAGCTGATCGCCAGCGAGAACTACGCGTCTCCCGCTGTCATGCAAGCCCAAGGCTCACAACTGACCAACAAATACGCCGAAGGCTACCCAGGCAAGCGCTACTACGGTGGCTGCGAATTCGTGGACGTGGCCGAACAACTGGCCATCGACCGCATCAAAACCATCTTCGGTGCAGACGCTGCCAACGTGCAACCCCATTGCGGTGCATCGGCCAACGAAGCCGTGTTCCTCGCTTTCTTGAAGCCCGGCGACACCATCATGGGCATGAGCTTGGCCGAAGGCGGTCACTTGACCCACGGCATGGCCCTGAACATGTCTGGCAAATGGTTCAACGTTGTGTCTTACGGCTTGGACAGCAAGGAAGCCATCGACTACGAAGCGATGGAAGCCAAGGCCCGCGAACACAAGCCCAAGCTCATCGTGGCCGGCGCTTCTGCCTACAGCTTGCACATCGACTGGGAACGCTTTGCCAAGATCGCTAAGGAAGTTGGCGCGATCTTCATGGTCGACATGGCCCACTACGCTGGCTTGATCGCCGCAGGCCAATACCCCAACCCCGTGCCTCACGCCGACGTGGTGACATCGACCACACACAAGAGCTTGCGCGGCCCTCGCGGCGGCATCATCTTGATGAAGGCCGAGCACGAAAAAGCCATCAACAGCGCCATCTTCCCTGGCCTGCAAGGCGGCCCGCTGATGCATGTCATCGCCGCCAAGGCGGTGGCTTTCAAAGAAGCCATGCAGCCTGAGTTCAAAGAGTACCAAGCCCAGGTGGTGAAGAACGCCAAGATCGTGGCTGAAACGTTGACAGCGCGCGGTCTGCGCATCGTGAGCGGCGGCACTCAAAGCCATGTGATGTTGGTGGACTTGCGCTCCAAGAAGATCACCGGCAAAGAAGCCGAGGCTGCTTTAGGCGCTGCGCACATGACGATCAATAAGAACGCCATTCCGAACGATCCAGAGAAACCTTTCGTCACCAGCGGTGTGCGTATCGGTACACCTGCAATGACAACGCGTGGTTTCAAAGACGAGGAAGCTCGCATCACAGCCAACTTGATTGCTGACGTGCTGGACAACCCACACGACGAAGCCAACATTGCTGCGGTGCGTGCCAAGGTGCATGCGCTGACTTCTAAGTTTCCTGTTTACAAGTAACTTCTTCAAACCCCGTCCTGTGTGGCGGGGTTTTTGTTTGTCTTCGCTCTTTTCGTTTTTTCGTTCGTGAAGGGTTCTCGCCGGAGAGGGCACGGGTTGCAGGTGCGGCGGGCTCTTCATGCTGGGGTACCAGAAATCATCGCCCGCCGCACCTACAACCCGCGCTGTTTGAGGTCTGAAATGGTTCGCTCGTTGCTACGCAACTTTGCTGCCTAACCCTTGCGACTGAAACGTGCGAGCGAAGCAAAGCATGACGCAGACTGAGGGTGTTTGGTATTGGCCGCTGACGATTTCTGGTACTCCAGCATGAGGAAGCGGCCAATACCAAACACCGTCAGCGAGCCCAGCACAAAAGGAAGCACCTCAATGCACCGAAAGCACAAAAGCAAAAGAGAGAACAACATATGAAATGTCCCTTCTGCGGCCACCTAGAAACCCAAGTCGTCGAAACCCGCATGTCCGAAGACGGCGACTCCATTCGCCGCCGTCGCCAATGCGGCGCCTGTGAAAAGCGCTACACCACCTACGAGCGCCCCGACGTCAGCTTCCCCAATATCGTCAAAAAAGACGGTCGACGCATCGAATACAAACGCAACAAACTCCTCGAATCCATGGGCCTTGCACTGCGTAAACGCCCTGTCAGTACCGAGCAGGTGGACAACGCCATTGAGCGTATCGAAGAAAAGCTCATGTCATTGGGTCAACGCGAAGTGCCCTCCACACGGATTGGCGAGCTCGTCATGCGCGAACTCAAAAAACTCGACAAAGTCGCCTACATCCGCTTTGCCAGCGTGTACCGCAGCTTTGAAGACATCGACGACTTCAAGAGTTTGGTGGACGAAGTTCGTAAGTAGTTTTCGAGTCTCAGCCATGCGCTGATGCCCCGTCAAAACCTAGCATTTGCGCCATGCAAAGGCTAGGTTTTTTTACGCCTCATATCCGGCGCTTACGGGATTCAAACTCACAAGGCTTCACCCTGGTGGAGCTGTTGGTGTGTTTGGGCGTGCTCGCGGTCATGGCATCTTTTGCTATCCCTAGCTGGCAACGCTTGCAAGAACGCAGCCGCGTTGAAGCCGCCCGTGACCAACTGATGAACGATTTGCAAACTGCCCGCGTACGCGCATTGCAACGTGGCGAAACTTTGCAACTCGCCCGCTTGCGCGATTGCACATGGGGCACGTCTGCCAACAACGATTGGAGCTGCGGGTGGCAGCTGGTCGTCAAGGTCGACCAAACCGTGTTGCACACCTCGCAAGTGCAAACGCCTTTGCAAGTGACGTTTACCAAATCGGAGCCACTTGATATCAGCCAACGTGGCGACCTTGGCACCGTGGGCGACCGCTGGGTGATTAGGTCACGGCAAGCGACACTCAACATTGCCAACGTCTTGTGCCTCAGCAGCGCCAGCCGTTTGCGCTGGCAATCGGGTGAAGCATGCAGCAGCTGAATCAGCCAATTAAGCCGCAATTCATGCGGCATCCAAGGCAAGCCAGACAACAACTGCTTGGCATTGCTTTGCTAGAAGCGCTTGTGGCTTTGGTCATCTTGGCCTTTGGCGTCCTAGGTCTGTTGTGGATGCACCAGCAAGCCCTGACGCAACAGCGCCAACAACTCATGCGCTCGGTCGCCACAGGCATTGCAGACGACTTGGCTGAGCGCATGCGTCTCAACGCACCGCAACGTGCGATATACGCCAAGGCGTGGGGCAATGCCACCACCGCAGCACCCGACTGCACAGCCACCGCCTGTTCACGCCAAGACCTTGCCATGTGGGACATGCAACAGTTGCACCAAACCTTGCAAAGCCAACTACCAGAAGGCGACGCCGCTGTGTTTGCCTTGACAGATGCTGAGGGCTGGTGGGGCATAGTCATCGCTTGGCGTGATGCCAACGAAACCTACCGCACCGACACGGCCTCAGGCTCGCCGACCTGCCCAACGCAGATGAGTTGCTGGCGTTTGTTCCTTAGGCCAGACCGATGACCCAGTGCACACACAACACACCATCGCAACGCGGCTACACCTTGCCTGAGTTGCTCATTGGCATGGCACTCAGCCTGCTCGTGATCGCGGCAGCGACATCGGCCTACGGCACCAGCAAACAAACGTGGAGCGCCATGGCAGCCGCGGATGCGGTGCACGCCAACGCACGCGTGGCTTTGCACAATATCCACGAGCAAGTACACGTGGCAGGAGCCGCTTACCTCAAAGCGAATAACAGCAACGGCAACTTCACCGTGGAAATTTCACTCAATGAAGACGCGGGGCAAGCCGCTTTGGCGGGTGTGAATGGCAACAAATCTGTCGAGAGCCTCACCCTCGGCCATTGGCATGCACTCGACACCATGGACTGCCAAGGCAACACCGGCAGTACCCACGCCATAGTGCGCAGCGATTACAAACTCAACACCAACAAAGAGCTGAGCTGCAAAGACCTCAACCTCACCAACAGCACCTACCAAGCTTTGGCGGAAGGCGTGGAAGATTTTCAGTTGCGCTACGCCGAAGCCAACCCAAGCACCCAAACCCTTCAGTGGAAAACCGCCAACCAAGTGACGGACATGGGGCAGGTGTTGGCCATCGAGGTGTGTTTGCGCGTCGCCAGCATCAACACCGTGCACAACACCAAGTCCAACAGCCATCTCAAAGGTTGCCAAGATGAGGTTTTGCTGTCTGATGGCCGCGTACGCCGAACGTTCAAACGTGTGGTGGCTTTGCGCAATCGCGAAGGAGTCATGCCATGAGGTACTCAACACGCATCAACGGATTTGCACTTCCCACCTTGATGGTCATGCTTGCGCTGGCCAGCATCGCCACGCTATTGGCGATGCGCAACCTCTGGGTGAACGACCAACTGCTCAACGCAGAAGCAGACCAGTTACGCGCACAACACAAAGCTGAAGCGGTGTTGCCCTTGGCCTTGGCCGACATCCTGAGCAACGCCACCAACAACGACGGAACCACCAACTTGCGCCACACCGCCGGCAACGCCACGCAGACCCACGCGTTCTTTCCCAACACCCTGGCTGAGTACGACATGCTGCGCCAACGCTTAGGCACAAACATTTGCAACGCCGGCATTTGCGCGCCCCATGCACTCAATCCCTCTGCCACCAAAGCCAGCGACTGGAAATCGCAAACAGGCTCAGCCATGCAAGTCAGCGCCGCCCATACGCCCTATGGCGACAACACCGCTTGGTATTGGGTCGAGGTGTTTCCGAACAACGGCAACGGCAATGCCACTGCCAACGTCACCTCCACCCCACCATTCGTTTACCGCATCACAACCTTAGCCAAAGGCGTCACGCCCGGCAGCACCACCGTGCTGCAAGCCATTTGGACACGAACCAGTGACACATCCCACACAGGCCAGTGGCACAGCTGGCATGTGCTGCACGACTGAACCCACATGACACACGCCCATCGCCAACATGGCTTCACCCTCATCGAGCTGCTCATCGCCCTCGCCTGCGTGGCCCTACTTGCCAGCCTTGCTTGGCCCAGCTACCAAAGTTTGATTCTGCGAAGCCAACGCGCCCAAGCGCGTGCATCACTGTTGCAAGCCGCCCATTGGCTAGAACGTGCAGCCAGCGCCAACGGCAGCTATCCGTTGGCAAACGATGTACCCACGAGCGTGCTGCAAATTGACGGGCAGCGTTACAAGATGAGCGTCACCAGCACCGCACAAAGCTACACCCTCAGCGCCATGCCACTGGGCACACAAACGGCGGATGCCTGCGGCACCTTGACGGTCAACCACCTGGGCGTGCGCAGCGTGCAAGACGCCAGTCAAACGGCGGCGCAGTGCTGGAGTCGGTAGGAATGCACCATGGCCACGCGCAAAAGAAATACCCCCATGTGAACTGCAGGTCTCGCCATTCATAATTGCGCCATGACTTTTTCAGCGCACGACACCCCCCACATGACAAGCGCCTTGGCCTTAGCGCGCGAGGCTTTGTTTTTGACCTCGCCCAACCCCCGCGTGGGCTGCGTCATCGTGGGTGCTGATGGCGCAGTGCTGGGCAGCGGCCACACGCAACGCGCAGGCGAAGCCCACGCCGAAGTGATGGCCTTACGTGATGCGCAAGCTAAAAACATCGACGTCAAAGGCGCCACGGCCTATGTGACGCTGGAGCCCTGCAGCCACCAAGGCCGCACCGGCCCCTGTTGCGATGCACTCATCGATGCAGGCTTGGCTCGCGTGGTGGTGGCCGAAGGTGACCCCAACTCACACGTGGCAGGCCAAGGCATTGCACGCTTGCGTGCAGCAGGCGTGCAGGTGGACGTGGGCTTGCTTGGCGAAGAAGCGCACGAACTCAACATCGGTTTTTTCAAACGCATGACCCACGGCACCCCCTGGGTGCGCATGAAAGTGGCAGCATCGCTCGACGGGCAAACTGCGTTAGAGAACGGCGTGAGCCAGTGGATCACCTCGGCCCCCGCGCGTGACGATGGCCATGCATGGCGTGCCCGCGCATGCGCTGTGCTCACAGGCATCGGCACCGTTTTGGAAGACGACCCGCAACTCGATGTGCGCGCCGTGCCCACCCCACGCCAGCCCACGCTGGTGGTGATGGACAGCCAGCTCGAAACGCCCCTCACGGCCAAGCTCTTCAAACCGCAACGCCCTGTTTGGATTTACTGCGCCGTCGACAACGCCGAGCGTCGCCAAGCCCTTGAGACCAAAGGCGCAAAGGTCATTTGCCTACCCAACTCATCAGGCAAAGTCGACCTAGTTGCCATGCTCAAAGACCTCGGTCAAAAGCAAATCAACGAAGTGCATGTGGAAGCGGGCAACAAACTCAATGGCTCTTTGTTGCGTGAAGGCTTGGTGGATGAGCTGCTCACCTACCTCGCACCCAAGCTCATGGGTCAAGGTCGCGGCATGACAAATTTGGGGCCTTTCACGAGTTTGGACGATTCCAAAGCCCTCGCGTTTCAAGAAGTGACACAAATCGGTCCTGATTTAAGGATATTGGCCCGCCTCGGCCGGTAAGCGGCACTTAAACCTGCGAAAATATCGTCCATGTTCACCGGAATCATCACCGGCGTGGGGCGCATCACCGCTGTCCACGACCTGGGTAGCTCTTTAAGCCACGGCAAGCGTCTCACCATTGAGGCCCCTGCCGCGTATCTCGACGACGTCACTCTGGGGGACAGCATCGCGCTCAACGGCGCTTGCATGACAGTCACCAGCTTCGACCTCGACACACACACCTTCACCATCGACATCTCTGTGGAATCACTGGCTCGCACCAGTGGTCTAACTGAGCTCGGCCGCGTCAACCTTGAAAAAGCGTTGCGCGCCCACGACCGCTTAGGCGGCCACATCGTGTCGGGCCATGTGGACGGCATTGGTCACGTGAGCCACTTTGCGCAAATCGGCGAAAGCTGGGAACTGCGCATCATGGCCCCCACCGACCTTGCCAAATACTTGGCCTACAAAGGCTCCATCACCATCAACGGCGTGAGCCTGACGGTGAACAGCGTGCAAGACTTCTTCAACGCGGACGGCCCATTGGGCTTGCGCGGCTCTGAAGTCAGCATCAACCTCATTCCTCACACCGTGAACAACACCGCTTTGGGCTCGCTCAAAACGGGCAGCACGGTGAACCTCGAAATTGACACCGTTGCCCGCTACGTTGAACGCATGTTGCGTGTCGACGCCTCGCTGGGTGACGCTGCCGCATTGAAAGCCCAGCCATGAGCGTTACCCAAGGGCTAAAGCCCGTCGCTATTTCCCCTGTTGAAGACATCGTGGCCGACATGAAAGCCGGCCGCATCGTCATCCTGGTAGACGAAGAAGACCGCGAAAACGAAGGTGACTTGGTGCTGGCGTCTGACCACGTCACACCCGAAGCCATCAACTTCATGGCCCGCTTTGGCCGTGGCTTGATTTGCCTCACGCTCACCCGCGAGCGCTGCGAATATTTGAAGCTGCCTCCCATGGCCGCACGCAATGGCACGGTCTACAGCACCGCGTTCACCGTGTCCATCGAAGCCGCTGAGGGCGTGACCACCGGCATCTCTGCCGCCGACCGTTCGCGCACCATCGAAGTGGCCGTGGCCAAAGCGACCCAGCCCTCCGACTTGGTACAACCCGGTCATGTGTTCCCACTGCAAGCAGTAGATGGCGGCGTACTCATGCGTGCTGGCCACACCGAAGCAGGTTGCGACTTGGCCGCCATGGCTGGTTGTTCACCCTCTTCCGTGATTTGCGAAATCATGAAAGACGATGGCACGATGGCACGTTTGCCTGATTTGCAAATCTTCGCAGCCGAACACGGTTTGAAAATTGGCACCATCGCTGACCTCATTGCCTACCGCAGCCGCAACGAATCACTCGTGCACAAAGTCAGCTCGCGCACCATGCACACCGCGCACGGCGAGTTCACCGCCAACGCCTACAAAGACATGACCAGCGGCGCTGTGCACATGGCCCTCGTCAAAGGCACTTGGGGCGCTGACGCCGAAGTGTTGGCACGCGTACACGAGCCACTCTCGGTGCTCGATGCGCTGGAACCCAACCGTGTCATGCACTCATGGGGTTTGGATGCAGCTTTGGCACGCATCAGCCTTGAGGGCACAGGCGTAGTGGTCTTGCTCAACTGCGGCGAAAGCGGTGAGCAACTGCTGAACCAATTTGATGGCACTGCCCGCTCAGCTCACGGCCCAGAGCGCGGCCGCATGGACCTGCGCAGCTACGGCGTGGGTGCGCAAATTTTGCGCGACTGCGGCGTGCACAAGATGCGCCTCATGGGCAACCCACGCCGCATGCCCAGCATGACCGGCTACGGACTTGAAATCACGGGCTATCTGTCCAAAGAATAAAACCACAAAGAATAAAAATATGTTTGTCTCTAACCTCGCCTCCACCACCACGCTTGACGGCAGTGCTTTGAAAATTGGCATCGTCCAAGCGCGCTTCAACGAAGATATCACCAACGCACTGGCTGCTGCTTGCATCGCCGAACTCAAAGCCATGGGCGTGGCAGATGACCGCATCACCCACGTGCATGTGCCGGGCGCGCTCGAAGTGCCCTTGGCCTTGGCTGCACTCGCGCAAATTGAAGACCCAGAACCGTTCAGCGCCCTCATCGCACTGGGCTGCATCATCCGTGGCGAGACTTACCACTTTGAGTTGGTGGCCAACGAATCTGGCGCAGGCGTGACCCGCGTCGGCATGGACTACCACGTGCCGATTGCCAACGCCATTCTCACCACCGAAGACATGCCACAGGCCATGGCGCGTCAAACCGACAAGGGCCGTGACGCCGCTCGCGTGGCCGTCGAAATGGCTTTGTTGTTGGAGAAATTGGCATGAGCGACCACACCCCCGCCCACGACGACAAAGCCCCACGCAAAACGGCCCCTAAATCGGACGGCAATGGCACCACCAAAAGCGCCGCCAAATCTGGCCGCAGCCGCTCGCGTGAATTTGCGTTGCAAGGTCTCTACCAATTTTTGGTGGGCCAAAACGAAGCGGCTGACATAGATGTGTTCACCCGCGACCTGAGTGGTTTTCATAAATCTGACTCGGTGCATTACGACGCGCTGCTGTATGGCTGCATTGAGCAACGCGAAATTTTGGACTCACTCATTGAGCCCTTGCTTGACCGCAAGCTCAACGAAATCTCCCCCATCGAACACGCCGTGATGTGGATGGGCGCGTATGAGTTTCAACACTGCATCGACGTGCCATGGCGCGTGGTGCTGAACGAATACATCGAACTCGCCAAGTCTTTCGGCGGCACCGATGGTCACAAGTACGTCAACGGCGTGCTCAACGGTTTAGCACCCAAACTGCGCGCACTCGAAGTCGAGTCTGACCGCGCCAAAGGTAAGTTGCGCGATTGATGATGAAGATCGCCCAGCGTGCGCAACGCATTGAGCCTTTCTATGTGATGGAGGTGGCCAAGGCCGCCGCCGAACGTGCCGCTTTGGTGGCGCACACCGATGCGCCCATGATTTTTCTGAACATCGGCGAGCCTGATTTCACCGCGCCGCCATTGGTGCAAGAAGCTGCTGCACGCGCTGTGCACGATGGCGTGACGCAATACACACCTGCTCTTGGCATTCCAGAATTACGCGAGCGCATCAGCGCTTGGTACAGCACACGTTTTGGTGTGAATGTGCCAGCCCGCCGCATCGTCATCACTGCCGGTGCATCGGCTGCTTTGCAACTGGCTTGCTTGGCGTTGATCGAAGCGGGCGACGACGTGCTGATGCCCGACCCGAGCTACCCCTGCAATCGTCATTTTGTGAGCGCTGCAGAAGGCCGTGCAGTATTGGTCCCCACCACCGCAGCTGAGCGTTTTCAGCTCAGCGCTGAGCAAGTGCGTGCGAATTGGACGGCACACACACGCGGCGTATTGCTGGCTTCTCCGTCTAACCCCACAGGCACCTCGATTCATCCCGATGAGTTGCGTGCCATTCACAACGAGGTGTCACAACGTGGCGGCACCACCTTGATTGATGAAATTTATTTGGGCCTGAGTCACGACGAACAGTTTGGCCAATCGGCCCTGGGCATTGACGATCAAATCATCAGCATCAACAGCTTCAGCAAATACTTCAACATGACGGGCTGGCGTTTGGGCTGGTTGGTGGTGCCTGACGCACTCGTGCCCGTGGTCGAGCGTTTGGCGCAAAACCTGTTCATCTGCGCTAGCACGGTTGCGCAACACGCTGCACTTGCCTGTTTTGAGGCGGAGAGCATTGCCGAGTACGAACGTCGTCGTGATGAATTCAAGGCTCGCCGTGACTACTTTGTGCCCGCACTCAACGCATTAGGCCTGAACGTCCCAGTCATGCCCGATGGCGCGTTTTATGCGTGGGCCGATTGCGCGGCAGCAGCCGACAAACTTGGCGTCAAAGGCAGTTGGGACTTTACGTTTGAAGTGATGAACAAAGCCAACTTAGCCATCACACCCGGGCGCGACTTTGGCCATGCCGACACCTCGCGCTTTGTGCGCTTCTCCACCGCCCGCTCGCTGCCTGAGTTGCAAGCTGCGATTGCGCGTTTACAAAAAACTCTGAGCTAAACCATGAGCACCGTTTTTGAACACCCCATTCGGGTTTATTGGGAAGACACAGATGCCGGTGGCATTGTGTTTTATGCCAACTACCTCAAGTTCTTCGAGCGTGCACGCACCGAGTGGCTGCGCGCACTTGGCATTGGCCAACACGCGCTGCGCGAGGAAACCGGTGGCATGTTTGTGGTGAGTGAAACCACCGTCAAATACCACCGCCCCGCCAAGCTGGATGACCAGCTGCGCGTCACCGCCACCTTGGCCGAAGGTGGTCGAGCCAGCCTCGTCATTGCCCAACAAGCATGGCTAGGCGAAACTTTACTTTGCGAAGGCTCCATCCGTATTGGTTGGGTCGATGCTGCTGCCATGAAGCCTGCGAGAATCCCCTCTTCTGTATTGGAACGACTGACATGACACAAGACTTTTCCATCGTCCATTTATTGCTCAACGCGAGTTGGGTTGTCCAAGTTGTGGTGCTGATGCTCATGACGGTTTCTATCGTGAGTTGGGCTGCGATCTTTCGCAAGATCGGTTCCATCAAGCGCATCAAAGAACTCAACGAGGAGTTCGAACGCGACTTTTGGTCTGGCACCAGCTTGAACGAGCTGTTCGCAGCCGCCGCCCAAAACGCCAAGACCTCTGGCCCCATGGAACGCATCTTCGCCAGCGGCATGCGCGAGTACCAAAAACTGCGCGAACGCCGCATCAACGACAGCAGCGCATTGATGGACGGTGCGCGCCGCGCGATGCGTGCGAGCTACCAACGTGAGATGGATGCAATTGAATCCAACCTCTCCATGCTGGCCTCCGTCGGCTCTGTGTCGCCTTACGTGGGCTTGTTTGGCACGGTATGGGGCATCATGCACGCCTTCACGGGTTTGGCTGGCATGCAGCAAGTGACCTTGGCCAAAGTGGCCCCGGGTATTGCCGAAGCGCTGGTGGCGACCGCCATTGGTTTGTTTGCCGCGATTCCTGCGGTGTTGGCCTACAACCGTTTCTCACGTGACATTGACCGCGTGTCGATCAAACTGGAAACCTTCATCGAAGAGTTCAGCAACATCTTGCAGCGCAACGTCAGCGCCAGCGGCACAGCTCACTAAGCAGGAACACCCAGCATGGCTTCTATTGCCCCTCGCTCAGGACGCGGCCGCCGCGCTATGAACGACATCAACATGGTGCCGTTCATCGACGTGATGTTGGTGTTGCTCATCATCTTCATGGTGACTGCGCCCCTCATCTCGCCCACCGTGATTGATTTGCCCAGTGTGGGCAAAGCTGCCACCGTGCCTGACCAAGTGATTCATGTGGAGATCAGCAAAGAAGAGCGGATCACTGTCAAGAGCACAGGTACTGTGAACAAGTCTGTCAACAGCACATTGCTTGGACTGGCCCGTGACGTGAAAGAGCTGCAAGGCGAGACATCACAAGGCCCTGTGGTGATCACTGCAGACCGCACCATCAAATACGAAACTGTGGTCAAAGCCATGGACACGCTGCAGCGCTCGGGTGTGCAACGTGTGGGCCTCGCGGTTCAATTGGTGGATTGATTTTTAAGCCATGAGCGCACAAGCAAAGCATCTGGAGTTTGCTCCTCCGCCACCTGAAGGAACCGCCCGCTCTGTGGGTGCGGCCTTGGTGGTGCACGCTTTGCTCATCGTGGCGCTGACTGCCGGCATTCAGTGGAAGCAAGACAACAGCTTGTCTGTCGAGGCGGAGTTGTGGTCTGCCGTACCCATGGCGGCTGCGCCTAAGTTGGTCGAGGTTGAAGCACCACCGCCCCCGCCTGCCCCCAAACCAGAGCCTGCGCCTAAGCCCGTGGTGAAAGCGCCCGAGCCACCTGCCCCCAACCGCGATGCAGACATTGCACTGGCCAAGAAACGCAAGATTGAAGAAGAGAAAAAGATTCAAGAAGCGTTGAAGGCGGAAGAGCGCCGCAAAGAAGAAGTGAAAAAAGAGGCAGAGAAAAAAGCCAAGGCCAAGCTCGACGAAGACAAGCGCAAACTAGAAGCGAAGAAAGAAGAAGAGCGCAAGGACAAAGAGCGTAAAGAGAAAGAGCGCGCCGAGAAGGAACGCAAAGAAAAAGAAGCCAAGAAGCAGGCCGAGCAAAAAGACAGCAAAGCTTCTGCCGAAGAAGCCAAAAAGCTCGAAGCCATTCGCAAAGAAAACATGAAACGCATTGCAGGCTTAGCAGGTGCCAGCGGTAGCGAGAACGCCACCGGCACAGCCATGAAGTCTTCAGGCCCATCGGACAGCTATGGCGGCCGCATCCGCGCGCGCGTCAAACCCAACATCACGTTTGATCCCAGCTCTGTGTCGGGCAATCCCGCTGCCGAAGTGGAAGTGCGTTGCGCCCCCGACGGCACCATCGTGAGCCGCAAACTCACCAAGTCCAGCGGTAACTCAGCATGGGACAACGCAGTACTCAAAGCCATCGACAAGACCGAAATCTTGCCACGTGACACCGATGGCCGCGTGCACTCACCACTGTTGCTGGTGTTCAAGCCCAACGACTAAACCCTTCTTGGAATAGATTCGTTTGCTAGAACGCTCCCTCACTGTCGATGTGTTGAAAGTTGTAGCCGCACAGTTGATTGTGTGGCACCACTTTTCAGCCTACGGCCCGATGGCTGACACCATGACCCTCATGTGGCCACAGCTCATGGATTGGCTCTACCGCTATGCACGCTTGGCCGTGCAAGTGTTCTTGGTGGTGGGGGGCTATTTGGCCGCGCAATCGGTGATGCACAAATCTATCCAGCATCCGCTCATCAGCATCATCAAACGCTATTTGCGGCTGGTGCCGTTTTATGTGCTTGCGCTGACTCTCATCAGCGTGGCGGTGGCGGTGTCGCGTGACAGCATCCATGCCAGTTGGCTTCCCAACGAACCTACCGTGTGGCAGTTTTTGGCACATGGTTTTTTGGTGCATGACCTCTTGGGGTTTGAGGCGCTTTCCAGCGGGGCCTGGTATGTGGCCATCGATTTCCAGCTCTACGCATTGCTGATGGTGTTGTGCCACGCTTTGCACACCGACACCAACAAGCGTCTGTCCATCACCGTGGCTTTGCTGTGCGTGGCCTCGATGTGGCAATTCAACCGTGTGGATGAGCTGGACATGTGGGCCATTTACTTTTTTGCAGCCTATGGCTTAGGCGTATTGGCGGCGTGGGCCAAGCGCTCTCCCTTTGAAGCCAGGGTGTTTGGGGTCACGGCACTGCTGACCGTGGGTGCCTTGTGGTTTGAATACCGCACGCGTTTGTCACTGGCGTTGCTCACCGCCGTGTGGCTGGTCATCAAGCCAAAAGGCATGGTGCACTGGACGCCCATGAAACGCGTGGTGCACCGTTTGTCTAACAGTGCGTATGTGCTGTTCTTGACGCACTTTGGCGTCATCGTGTTGTTCAGCGCAATGTGGAACGAAAGCCATCTTGACAGCCCCAACACGGCCTTTGCACTGACGGGGTTTGCTTGGTTGTGCTGTGTGGGCATAGGCTTATTTCTGCATGAGAAAGTCGAGGTCCCTATTCACCACTGGGCCGCTCGCAAAACCAAGCCACTTTTTGCGCGTTTGACACGCTGACGACCGATTCAGTGCTTGGCGTGTTGTCGCATGCATTGCCATGCACACACACAAGCCAGCGCCGCTGTGGCAATCGACACGGCATAGACCGACGACAGACCCAAAGCATCGCTTAAGGCTCCACCGCCTAAAGCACCCAAAACCCCTGGCACACCATAGCCAATCGAGGCATACAAGGCCTGCCCTCTGCCCCGCAAGCGTCCAGGAAAATGGTGCGACAACAAAGCAATGCATGCCGTGTGTTGCGTGGCAAAGGTGAGCGCATGCAACACCTGAGCAAACAGCAAGGCCCACAACCACTCGGCCGCCCATGTGGTGAGCACCATGCGCAGCACCATCGCAACGGCGCAAATGAACATCCACATCGACAAACTGAACTTGGGCAGCCAACGGCTTTGGGTGAAGAACCACACAATCTCCGCAGCCACTGACACGGCCCACAACACACCAATCATGGTTTTGCTGTAACCCAACTCATCGAGGTAGAGCGAGAAGAACACATAAATACCAATGTGCGACAACACATGGAAAAACACCGTGGCAAAAAACCACTGCACCTGGCGTTGACGCAACACAGGCATGACGGATGGACGCACCTCGTCGTGATGCACCGCTTCTTTGCGATTGGGCAGCCACCACACGCTGAGGTTGAGCAAGACCAAGGACCCCACCGCCCACGCAGGAAAGCTCTGCATGCCCTGCACTTCAAACCACGCCCCCGCCACAAACACCGTGACCAAAAACCCCAACGAACCCCACAAACGCACGCGACCATAGCGACGCGAATCAAAGCCTTGGTCGGTGCTGACCAAATGCGCCAAAGCGGCCTCGCTCATGGGCATCATGGCGCTGGTATGAATGAACATTAACAGCAACACCACCGCAATCCACACCACGCTGCCATCAACCAACAAGCCCGCCGAACAGATCAACGCAGCACTGGCGCAAAAGCGCAGCAGCTTGACGCGTTCGCCGGTGTGGTCGCTCAGCCAGCCCCAGCCATAGGGAGCCAACACGCGCGTGGCCGCTTGCACCGCCGTGAGCAAACCAATGATGGTGATGGAGAAGCCCAAGTCTTTGAGCCACAACGGCAAGTACGGGTTGAAAAATCCGATGTGCGCAAAGTAGCTGGCAGACAGCGCTGCAAAAGGAAAGAGCTGAAAACGAGAAAGCGCGTTACCCGAACGCGCTTCTGAGGTGGGAGATGTCAAAGCAGACCTGCGTGCAAGGCCATCAGGCAATGTGACCTGGAATGGCTGGCATCGCCACTTGTACATCACCGCATTGGGCGCGGTGCAACAAGGCATGGTCCATCACCACCAAAGCCAGCAAGGCCTCAGCAATCGGCGTGGCACGGATGCCTACGCACGGGTCGTGGCGGCCCTTGGTCACCACCTCGGTGGGTTGGCTGTTTTGGTCAATTGAATCGCGCGGGCTCAAGATCGAGCTCGTGGGCTTGATGGCAATGCTCACCTCTAGGTCTTGGCCCGTGCTGATGCCCCCCAACACGCCGCCTGAGTTGTTGGTGGCAAAGCCTTCTGGCGTGAGCGAGTCGCCATGCGTGGTGCCGCGTTGCGCCACACTGGCAAAACCAGCGCCAATCTCCACACCTTTCACAGCGTTGAGACCCATCATGGCGTAAGCAATGTTGGCATCCAAGCGGTCGTAAATGGGTTGACCCAAGCCCACAGGCATGCCCGTGGCCACCACACGAATGCGTGCGCCGCACGAGTCGCCCGCTTTGCGCAGGCTGTCCATGTAGTCTTCGAACGCTTGCACGTCGGCACAAGGGGCGTAAAACGGGTTATGGCCAACGTGGTCCCAGCTCTCGAAAGGAATAGGCAGCTCGCCAATTTGCGTCATGCAGCCATAAAACGTGGTGCCATATTTTTCTTTGAGCCACTTCTTGGCCACCGCACCTGCCGCCACGGTGGGCGCTGTCAGACGTGCCGAAGAACGGCCACCACCGCGTGGGTCGCGAATGCCGAACTTTTGAAAATAGGTGTAGTCTGCATGACCCGGGCGGAAGGTTTGCAAAATGTTGCCGTAGTCTTTGCTGCGCTGGTCGGTGTTTTGAATCAACAACGCAATCGGTGTGCCTGTGGTTTTACCCTCGTACACGCCAGACAAAATTTGCACTTGGTCGGGTTCATTGCGCTGGGTCACGTGACGGCTGGTGCCGGGGCGGCGACGGTCCAAGTCATGCTGGATGTCTGCCTCGCACAGAGACATGCCCGGAGGGCAACCATCAATCACGCAGCCAATGGCTGGGCCGTGGGATTCACCAAAGTTGGTGACGCTAAAAAGGGTTCCGAAGGTATTGCCGCTCATGGGCTGAGATTATCCCACCACCATGAAGGCTTCTTGCTTAGGGGTGTTCAGGCTCAGGCGTGCCGCTGGGCCAGTCTTTGATGTAGGCCTTGAGCATTTGATTTTCAAAGTTTTGGCTGTCCACCACAGACTTGGCCACGTCATAAAAGCTGATGACGCCTTGCAACACCCGGTTGTCCAAAATCGGGATGTAACGCGCATGGCTACCCAACATCATGCGGCGCACCTCATCAATGCTGGTGTCTGTCGAACAGGTGAGTGGGTTGGTTTCCATCGCATGGCGAACCGTCAAACCTTCTAACTTGCCACCATGGCGACTGAGGGTTTGGATGACCTCTCGAAACGAAAGCACCCCGACCAACTCGCCGCCCTCCATGACCAGCAAGGAACCCATGTCTTTTTCTGCCATGATATTCACGGCTGAGTCCAGCGGCTCCATAGGTCCGATGGTGAACAAGGTGCCGCCGCTTTGGCCTTTGACGCGCAGAATATCGCTGACTTTCATGGTTTTTCTCCCCCAGTGAGGTTTTGAATATAGCCCACAATGAGGAACGAATTTCTGACAAAGCACCCGAGGAAACCATGCCCGGCTACAACGACCCCAGTTTTGACACGCTCGCCTTGCACGCAGGTGCGGCACCCGACCCCGCCACAGGCGCACGCGCTGTGCCCATCCACCTGAGCACCTCGTTTGTGTTTGAGTCCAGCGACCATGCCGCCTCGTTGTTCAACCTCGAACGCGCAGGCCATGTGTACAGCCGCATCAGCAACCCCACCAACGCGGTCTTAGAACAGCGCGTGGCAGCTTTAGAGGGTGGCATCGGGGCCATCACCACCGCCAGCGGGCAAGCAGCGCTGCACTTGACGATTGCCACACTCATGGGCGCAGGCTCGCACATCATCGCCAGCACGGCGTTGTACGGCGGCTCACACAACCTGTTGCACTACACGCTGAGTCGCTTTGGCATTGACACCACATTCGTCAGCCCCAACGACATCGATGCGTGGCGCGCGGCTGTGCGCCCCAACACCAAATTATTTTTTGGCGAAACGGTGGGCAACCCTGGCTTGGATGTGTTGGACATTCCGACCATCTCTGCCATCGCCCACGAAGCGGGTGTGCCTCTGTTGGTGGACAGCACACTCACCACGCCTTACTTGGTCAAACCATTCGAGCTAGGCGCTGACTTGGTGTACCACTCAGCCACCAAATTTCTCAGCGGCCACGGCACCGTGATTGGCGGCATCGTGGTGGATGGCGGCAGTTTTGATTGGGAGAAAAGTGGCAAGTTCCCAGAGCTGACGCAAAGTTACGAAGGCTTTCACAACATGGTGTTCAGCGAAGAAAGCACGGTTGGTGCATTCTTGCTGCGCGCTCGCCGCGAAGGCCTGCGCGACTTTGGCGCATGCCTGAGCCCGCACAGCGCGTGGCTGATTTTGCAAGGCATCGAAACCCTCTCTTTGCGCATGGACCG
This sequence comes from Limnohabitans sp. TEGF004, assembly GCF_027924965.1. NCBI lineage: Bacteria > Pseudomonadati > Pseudomonadota > Betaproteobacteria > Burkholderiales > Comamonadaceae > Limnohabitans > Limnohabitans sp. TEGF004. The sequence goes on from NZ_AP027056.1 coordinate 1,671,580, forward strand.
CCACATGGCCAACACCGAAAAAGTGGTGCAGTTCTTAGCAAGCCATCCGCTGGTCAGCCGTGTGGGGCATCCGCTCATCGAAAGCCACCCCAGCCACGCGTTGGCTGAAAAACTGTTGCGCTTTGGCGCACGCGGCGCGGGCTCGGTGTTCAGCTTTGACATCCAAGGCTCACGCGAGCAAGGCAAGGCCTTCATCGAAGCTCTGAAAATTTTCAGCCACTTGGCCAATGTGGGCGACTGCCGCAGCTTGGTCATTCACCCCGCCAGCACCACGCACTTCCGCATGAGTGATGAAGCCTTGGCAGGCGCCGGCATTGGGCCAGGCACCATTCGTTTGTCCATCGGACTTGAAGACTCTGCTGATTTGATTGACGATTTGAAGCGCGCCCTGAAAGCCGCAGAGAAGGCAGGTGCGTGATGAAGTTAACTTTAAAAACCGCCGCAGGTCACGACTACGAAGCCTATGCCTACACAGGCGGCAAAGCATTTGATGCGACCAAGCCCACGCTGGTGTTCATCCACGGCGTGCTCAACGACCACAGCGTGTGGATTTTGCAAACGCGCTACCTCGCACACCACGGCTTCAATGTGCTCGCGGTCGACTTGCCCGGTCACGGGCGCAGTGGCGGCGACGCCCCCGCGAGTGTGGAAGAAGCCGCGCAATTCATCGAAGCGTTGCTAGATGCTGCAGGCGTTCGCCAAGCGGGCTTGGTGGGCCACAGCTGGGGCTCGTTGATTGCACTGGAAACAGCCGCGCGGTTGAAAGACCGCATCACGCACTTGGCGTTGGTGGGCACGGCCTTCCCCATGAAGGTGTCGCCCGCTTTGATTGAGGCGTCGTTGAACGAGCCCATGAAAGCGTTGCAAATGGTGAATGTGTTTTCACGCGCCACGTTGGCCGCGCCCCCCTCGGCGCTGGGGCCTGGTACATGGGTGTATGGCGCGTCCATGGCGTTGGGGCGACGCGTGTTGGCCAGCAACACGCAGGTCAACATCTTTCACCGAGGCTTTGTGGCGTGTGACAGCTATGCCAACGGCTTAGAAGCCATGGCGGCCGTGACTTGCCCTGTGCTGTTTGTGTTGGGTGAGGCCGACCAGATGACGCCCCCACGCGCCGCCAAGAGTTTGACAGACCAAGCCAAAGCCCATGGCAAAACGTTCACGGTAGCGAAGGTGCCGATGGGTCATCACCAAATGAGTGAATCGCCTGAAGAAACCTTAGATGCGTTGAAAGCGTTTTTAGGCTTGAGGTCTTAAGCTCACAGCACATCGCGCAAGCGCAGGTCTTGCCATTTCATCCACAGCCCTTCAGCCTCCGGGCTACGCACCAACAGCAAGCGCTCCATGAGTGGCGCTAAGGGTGTGCGATGCGGGTCCGCCAACATCACATAGCGTGCTTCTTTGACGTGGGTTTGGCGGGCATCGACCGACTCGCTCAAACGGGCAATCCAATCTAGGTCTACCAAGGCAGCTAAGACGTCTTCAATCTGCAAAGGGTCCAGGGCAAGGTCTTCGCACAAAGTGCTCATGCTCGCCCCGTGTTCGTCCGTGTTGCGCGCCACTTGCAAGCGTTGCAGCACTTCAAGCGCCAACTGAAAACGCCAACCCACGCTGCGTCCGTCACGAGAAATGCCACCCAACAAACTGGGTAAATTGGCCACCAACACCGCGCCGATCAACACGATGGACCATGCCAAATAGATCCAGACCAACAAAATTGGCACGGTGGCAAATGCGCCGTACACCACCGAATACGTGGGCATTTGACCAAAGTAATAGGCCAGCACTTTGCGCGCCACTTCGGTGGCCGCCGCCACCCACACGCCGCCGACCAAGGCATGGCTCCAGCGCACTTGGGTGTATGGCACAAAACGGTAAAGCGCACTCACCGCCCAAGCCAATAAGAAAAATTCCAACAGACTGAACACCCAGCGTAAATTGCCGGCCATGTCTGGAACCACGCCACGCGATGCCGCCACAAACTGCGACATCATCACCAAGCTTGCGCCCATGAGTAATGGGCCCAATGTGATGGCGGTCCAGTACAACAGCATGCTGTGCACCAGAGGACGGCGTTTACGCACCCGCCAAATGGCGTTGAGCGTGCGGTCAATCGTGAACACCAACGCCAATGCTGAGAACAACAAGGCCGCCACACCCGCAGCCCCCAAGCGGCTGGCTTTGCTAGCGAACTGGGTCAGATAACCCAACACTTGGCGCGAAATGTTGTCGGGCACCAAGCTCTCTATCAAACGCTTTTGCAGCACGGTTTGAAAATCAGCAAACATAGGAAACACGGTCAGCACCGCCAATGCCACCGTGACCATTGGCACCAAAGCAATGGTGGTGGTGAAGGTCAAGCTGCCCGCGGTCTGGCCTAAGCGGTCATCGCGAAAACGCTGACGCAAAGTGCGGGCGGTGTTGCGCCAAGGGAATCGTGCGAGGCGGTCAAAAAAGTTCTGGAGTTGCGGGACAATCATGGTCTGAATCATCCCACTTTCTATGCACAACTCCACCCTCGCCCCCCAAGAAAATTCATTGCGTCACGTGACGCTCACCCGCTTGCTCGCCGTGAGCAGCCTGATGGGCCTCATCGTGCTGGGCTTGGCTTGGGAGCTGTGGCTGGCACCTTTGCGTCCTGGCGGCACACTCTTGGCACTGAAAGTGTTGCCATTGTGTTTTCCGCTCACAGGTTTGCTCAAAAACCGCATGTACACCTACCGCTGGCTGAGCCTGTTAATTTGGCTGTACTTCACAGAGGGTGTCGTGCGTGCGTGGGGCGATGCAGCACCCAGCAACTATTTCGCGATGGTGGAAGTGCTCTTATGCATCGTACTGTTTGCAGCTTGTGCTTTTCATGTGCGCCTACGTTTGAAGCACGCCAAAGCCAACCCCCTCGCCGAACAAGTCGACGCTTCAATTAAAAATTAAAAGCCCGCCATGCCCAATACCGCTTCGTTTGATTTGTTAAACAAACTGCGCCAGCTGCTGGGCAACGCTCATGTGTTGATCGAGGGTGACTTATCGGCCTACGAACAAGATTGGCGCAAACGCACGCATGGCAAAGCCTTGGCCGTTGTTCGCCCCGCCAACACCCAGCAAGTGGCGGATGTGGTCAAAGCCTGTGCCCAAGCGGGCGTGAGCATCGTGCCGCAAGGCGGTAACACCGGCTTGGTCGTCGGCGGCATTCCAGATGACACAGGCACACAAGTGTTGTTGAGCCTGCAGCGCATGCATGCGGTACGTGCGATAGATGCGGACAACCTCACCATCACGGTCGAGGCCGGTTGTGTTTTACAAAATCTTCAGCAAGCCGCTGAACAAGCGGGCTTCTTGTTTCCTCTGAGTTTGGGCGCCGAAGGCAGTTGCACCATAGGCGGCAACTTGGCCACCAACGCAGGCGGCACACAGGTGGTGCGTTATGGCAACACGCGCGACTTGTGCTTGGGGCTTGAAGTCGTCACCGCGCAAGGCGAGGTCATGCACAGCTTGAGCGGCCTGCGCAAAGACAACACGGGCTACGACTTGCGCAATCTGATGATTGGCAGCGAAGGCACGCTAGGCATCATCACCGCCGCCACCATGAAGCTCTACCCCATGCCAACCGTCAGCCTGACCGCTTGGGCTGCTGTGCCGTCAGTCGCACATGCCGTCAAGCTATTGAGCTTGGCGCACCAGCACTTAGGAGCAGGCTTGACTGGCTTCGAAATGATGGGGCAATTTGCGCTGAGCTTGGTCGACAAGCACTACCCTCAACTGCGCGTGCCTTTGTGGCAAGAGTCTCCCTACTGCGTGCTGCTGGAAAACTCCGACAGCGAGTCCGAAGCCCATGCCCGCGCACGGTTTGAGCATTTGCTAGAAGTCGCTTTTGAAGCGGGTTGTGTAAGCGATGCCGTGGTGGCAGAAAACCTCGGTCAAGCCCGCAACCTTTGGCACATCCGCGAGAGCATCACCCTCGCCCAAGCTGAAGAAGGGCTGAACATCAAGCACGATATTTCTGTGCCCATTTCATCTATTCCAGCGTTTGTGGCAGAAACCGATGCATTGCTGACGCGAGAAATTGTAGGCGTGCGTTTGGTGAACTTTGGGCACTTGGGTGATGGCAATTTGCACTACAACGTACAAGCCCCCGAGAACTGCGACACACGCGCTTTTTTGCACGAGAACGAAGACCGTGTGAACACGTTGGTCTATCAATCCGTGAAGCGTTTTGGTGGATCTATTTCTGCCGAACACGGCGTGGGCAGCATGAAGGTAGACAGCTTGCCAGATTACAAAGACCCTGTGGCTTTGGCCTTGATGCAGCAAGTCAAGCGTGCGCTTGACCCGCAAGGCTTACTCAACCCGGGCCGTGTCGTTCGCTAAAGCTTGGCGCGCAGGTGCGGGGAGATCCATGCCGATCAGCATGTCGATCAACTCAGGCAAGGTGCGAGCCGCCATTTTTTCCATCACTCGGGCGCGATGCAATTTGATCGTGGCTGATGCCCCTCCATCAATGGTGGCGATTTGTTGGTTGGAGTAACCACGCACCATCCAATGACAGACCTCCATCTCGCGGGGTGTCAGTCGTTTTAAACGTTCCGACACTTGCATGTTTTTATCAGCCTCCACCACGGCCTGTTCAGACATGTGCATGGCACGCTGAATTACATCCATCATGGCCTGCGCTGTGAAGGGCTTGAGCAAAAAGTCCACTGCGCCTTGCTTCATGGCAGTGATGATTTCTTCTGGGCGACTGTCACCGCTCACAAAAATCACAGGCACATGTCGCGCCAGGGTTTTAAGCTGCGATTGCAAACCCACACCAGTGGTACCCGGCATGCGCATGTCTAACAAAATCACAGCGGGGGAAGGCACCACAGGGTTTTGCAAAAATGCATCGGCACAGTCGTACAAACTCACGTTGTAGCCCACACGTTCAAGCATGGTGGCCAAGCTGCGACGGACTGAGGCGTCATCGTCGATCACGATGACATGACCCAATTTCTCTGAAATGTCAGCGCTGTTTGACATCTGTACTGCTCATCATTCCGTATAACTTCGCGCCATGCTCAATCGCCATAGTGGCGTATGAAATATTACCTTTGACATCGGCGCCAGCGTGCAACTCGACACGTCCGGTTGATTCAATATTGCCTGTGACCACGCCATTGACAACTGCTTGCTGCGCACTGATGTCACCTTCAACATGCGCTTGCGAAAGAACAGACAGTTGGGCATTTGGACTGCCATTCACATCAATATTGCCGACCACATGGCCTTTGAGCTGAACCACATCTTGTGACACGATATTGCCCACCACGACCGCAGATTGACCGATGATGGTTTTTTGAGTGGCGTCGGTTTGTTCAGACTGCCTGAACTTCATATGCTTAAACATAGGATTAGCGAGCGACAGTCATCTCAACCAGTTGCACGCGGCTAACTGTGGCGTCGGGCAAAGAAACACGCCCACCTTGGAAGAAGATTTGAACTTTTTGCAGGCTGGCGCTAGACACTTGCCACGGCGATACACCATAGACGCTGCGATTCTCACCGGCTTTGAGCTGCAACAGCGTGGCTTGTTTGTTGCCATCAACCACGCACACTTCTGCGTTGGCAGCACTTACCAAGTAAACATACCTGCCTTCTTTTTGAGCCACGAATGGTGACAACTGTGGCATAGCCTCATTGGAATGAGTGCATGCCCCCATTGTCTTGCTAGGCGCGGTTGGAGATGCTGCCACCAAAGCAGAAGCAGCCGCCACAGAGGCTGATGCCGCAGCGACAGCAGCCACGGGAACCGAAGCGGTTGTCACAGAAGGCGGCTCCACCGATACCGCGACAGCAGACACCTTGGGCGTTGGCGAAGCTGCTGCAAGCTCAGATGTTGCCTCCACCACACTCTGTGGCCCATGCAAAACAAACAAGGTCACCGCTGCCACCAATAACAGCAAGGCAGCCGTTGCTTGCTTGTGTTCTCTCAATTTGGCCAAACCAGCATGCACAGCATCGAACGCAGAATGGTTCATGGGCGGCTGCTCGCTCATGGCCACAATTTGATCCAACGTGGTCAAGTGCGCATCCGCAACCTTCGCTGCATCACGTAGCTCTTCTGGAATCTCGACAGAGGGTGGCTCTGCCCCCAAAATCATGAGCAAACGCTTATAGGCTTGGCGCTTGATGGACTCAGAATAAAACAGGCTGTCGCTATCGTCACTCTCGAGTTGGCGAACTTGAGCGACAGACAAACAAGCCGTGCGCGCCAACACAAACATATCCATGCCCGCAGCCTCACGCAAGGTGCGAAGGTAGTGAGGGTCACAGGTGTCATACACGCTGCGCTTAGGTTCTTCTGAATGGCCGTTGGGTGTCATATTTGACAGCTTTGTCACAACTTGTCTAAAAATAAAATCGTACTGTCGCCGTGGAAGCAATTGTCGTCAATACGCCGCTTGGCGTAGACAACTTAAGTATGCGTCCAAAGTAAGCAAGTCGGTATGCTAACGGACTCTAAGACGGCAGCGCGTAAACTCTGCAAGAGTTTTTTACCGAATTACCCTTATGCGCCCCATCCGCCGCCAATACGAAGACTTCATGCAACACGTGGACAGCCACGGCGTTGCCAAAACAGACCGCACGGGCACAGGCACGAAAAGCGTATTTGGTTACCAAATGCGCTTTGACCTGAACGAAGGCTTCCCGCTGGTCACCACCAAAAAGGTTCACCTGCGCTCCATCATCCAAGAGCTGCTGTGGTTTTTGACTGGGTCGAGCAACAACAACTGGCTCAAAGAACGCAACGTCACCATCTGGGACGAATGGGCCCGCGAAGACGGCGACCTTGGCCCCGTGTATGGCGTGCAATGGCGCAGCTGGCCCACACCCGATGGTGGCCACATTGACCAAATTCAGCAGGTCATCGACACCCTGAAGAACAACCCTGACAGCCGCCGCATCATCGTGAGTGCATGGAACGTGGCCGAGCTCGACAAGATGGCGCTCATGCCCTGCCATGCGTTCTTTCAGTTCTATGTGGCCCCCGCGCAAAACCCAGGCGACAAAGCCAAGCTCAGTTGCCAGCTGTACCAGCGTAGTGCCGACATCTTTTTGGGCGTGCCCTTCAACATCGCCAGCTACGCCCTGCTCACGCACATGGTGGCCCAGCAGTGCGACTTGGATGTGGGCGACTTCATCTGGACCGGTGGCGACTGTCACATCTACAGCAACCACCACGAACAAGTGGCGTTGCAACTCAGCCGCGAGCCGTTTGCCTATCCCACACTGCACATCAAACGCAAACCCGACTCCATCTTTGACTACCAGTTTGAAGACTTCGAGGTGTTGGACTACCAATGCCACGGCGCCATCAAAGCGCCTGTCGCCGTTTAAGCCATGGCTTTGAATTTGATTTTTGCGCGTGCGCGCAACGGCGTCATTGGCAAAGACAACACCCTGCCTTGGCACTTGCCCGAAGACCTCGCCCACTTTAAACAAACCACGCTCGGCCAGCCCGTCGTCATGGGCCGCAAAACATGGGAATCGCTGCCACCTAAATTTCGCCCTCTGCCCGGGCGCACCAACATCGTGGTGACACGCCAAACCGATTGGCAAGCCGTTGGTGCCGTCGTTGCACACTCGATCGAAGAAGCAGTGCAACACTGTCCTGCAGACGCCCAAGTGTGGGTCATTGGCGGCGCTGAGGTGTATGCGCAAGCCATGCCTCTGGCTTCACGTGCGGTTGTTACCGAAATTGATGCTGATTTTGAAGGCGATGCCTTTGCCCCTACCTTCGATGCCAACTGGCAAGAAACTGCACGCACCACCCACGTGGCCGCGAACGGCTTGAGCTACAGCCTCGTCACCCTAGATCGCACACGTTAAGCAAAGAACACTCACATATGCAACTCGCTACTTGGAACGTCAACTCACTCACCGTGCGCTTACCGCAAGTGCTGGACTGGTTGGCGGCCAATCCCGTTGATGCTTTGGTCCTGCAAGAAACCAAATGCACGGACGATAAGTTTCCGCAAGAGGCCATCGAGGCGGCAGGTTACAAGGTGGCATTTTTCGGCCAAAAAACCTACAACGGCGTGGCCCTGCTCTCGCGCAGCGAAGCCACCGATGTGGTGAAAAACATCCCCGGCTTTGAAGACGACATGGCCCGCGTGATTGCCGGCACGGTCGACAGTGTGCGCGTGATTGGCGCGTACTTCCCCAATGGCCAAGCCCCCGACAGCGACAAGTTTGTTTACAAAATGCGTTGGCTCGAAGCCTTGCAAAACTGGTTGCGTGAAGAACTCAAACAACACCCCAATCTGGTGTTGATGGGTGACTTCAACATCACCGTCGATGACCGCGATGTGTGGGACCCTGTGGCCTTGAAAGACACCATCCACTGCACCGTGCAAGAGCGTGACCACTTTCAAGCCTTGATTGACTTGGGCACACACGATGCCTTCCGCTTGTTTGAACAAGCCGAGAAGAGCTACAGCTGGTGGGACTACCGCGAGTTTGCGTTCCGTCGCAACCGTGGTCTGCGCATTGACCACATTTTGGTCAGCGATGCGCTGAAGGCATCGGTGCAAGCCTGCGTGATTGACAAAGCACCGCGTAAAAACGAGCGCCCCAGCGACCACACGCCTGTGGTTGTGAAGCTCGCTTAAAAATTCAATCGTCTAAACCCAGCTCTTGAATTTTGCGGGTGATGGTGTTGCGACCAATGCCCAACTTTTGCGCGGCTTCGATGCGACGGCCTCGCGTGTTGACCAAGGCTGTTTGAATCAAACGCGCTTCAAAACGGTTGACCAACACATCCCACACATCCGTGCGCCCTGCCACGAGCAAGCTCATGGCTTCGGCTTCCAGACCTTGCTCCCAATCTGCACCCGGCATATTGAGCACCACAGGCGCAGAGCCGTCTGACGAAGAAGGTGCAGCCACAGGCAATGCATGGTTCACCTCTTGAGGCACAGGTGCACTGAAACCTGAGGTGTCTTGCCCTGTGTGGCTGAGGGCTGCCAAGGCTTCCCCCGACAAGGTCACTTCAGGTGGCAAATCTTTGGGCTCAATCACTTGCGCCGGTGCCATCACGGTCAACCAGTGGCAAATATTTTCGAGCTGACGCACGTTGCCCGGAAACGAAAACTGGTTGAGCACCGTTTGTGCACCATCCGAGATACGTTTGGGCTCCACGCCCAATTGTTGTGCGCTCTGCTGCAAAAAGTGGCGCGTCAACGTGGGGATGTCTTCACGGCGCTCACGCAAAGCAGGCAAACGCAAGCGAATCACGTTCAAGCGGTGAAACAAGTCTTCGCGGAACACACCGTCTTTGACACGTTTCTCCAAGTCTTGGTGCGTTGCTGCAATCACGCGCACATTGGCTTTGATGGCGCTGTGGCCTCCCACGCGGTAATACGTGCCATCGCTCAACACACGCAGCAAGCGGGTTTGCAAATCAAACGGCATGTCACCGATTTCATCTAAGAACAAGGTGCCGCTCTCAGCCTGCTCAAAGCGGCCACGGCGCGTGGTTTGCGCACCGGTAAAAGCACCACGTTCGTGGCCGAAGAGTTCGCTCTCCAGCAAATCTTTAGGAATCGCCGCGGTGTTGATGGCCACAAACGGGCCTTTGTTGCCCGCATCACCACGGGGCGAATGTTTGTGCAGCGCACGTGCCACGAGTTCTTTACCCGAGCCGCTTTCACCCGTGATCATCACGGTCACATTGCTTTGACTCAGGCGACCAATCGCACGAAACACGTCTTGCATGGCAGGAGCTTGGCCCAGCATTTCGGGTGTGGCATCTTGTGCTTCGCTTTGCGCTTGCTCGCGTTGGCTTTCGTCCAAAGCGCGGCGAATCAGCTCGACCGCTTTGGGCAAATCAAAAGGCTTGGGCAGATATTCAAACGCACCGCCTTGAAAAGCAGATACTGCGCTGTCCAAATCGGAAAAGGCCGTCATGATGATGACGGGCAGCGAGGGCAAGCGCTCTTTCACTTTGGTGAGCAAATCCAAACCCGAACCACCCGGCATGCGGATGTCGCTGACCAAAATTTGCGGGCCGTCATCCTCGCTCACCGAGTCGAGCGCTTGCAGCACTTCGCGGGGGCTGGTGAAGCTGCGGGTGGGCAGGTTCTCGCGCAACAGCGCTTTTTCCAGCACGAAGCGAATTGACTGGTCGTCGTCCACAATCCAAATCGATTTCATCTCGGCACTTTCTGTTTCTAAGTTAGAGGCCACGCGAGGCTTCAGGGTAGCGGGATCAGAATTTTGAAATCTGTTCGCCCCGGCACACTGTCACACTCAATCAAGCCATGGTGCTGCTGTACAAAGGTTTGTGCCAAATTCAGCCCAAGGCCAGAACCGCCATCTCGTCCAGAAACCAAGGGGAAAAATAACCTGTCCTTGATTTCTTCCGGAATGCCGGGCCCGTTGTCTATTACATGCAATTCCAGTGCCAACCGATAGCGTTGTTTGCCAAAAGTCACTTGGCGGTTGATGCGTGTGCGTAAAACAATCTCAGCGTCACCTTCAGCGACTCGATCAGCCAAAGCTTGCGCCGCGTTGTGCACGATGTTGAGCACGGCTTGAATGAGCTGCTCACGGTCGCCACGGAACTCGGGGATGGACGTGTCGTAGTCGCGCACCATGCGCAGACCTTTGGGGAACTCCGCCAAGATTAGGCTGCGCACACGCTCACACACCTCATGGATGTTGACGTCGCCCACCACATGCGGGCGGCGGTGCGGCGCCAGCAAACGGTCCACCAACACTTGCAAGCGGTCGGCTTCGTGGATGATGACTTGGGTGTATTCGATGAGGTCTTTGCTTTCCACCTCCATTTGCAACAACTGCGCTGCGCCACGAATGCCCCCTAATGGGTTTTTGATTTCGTGGGCCAAGTTGCGAATCAGCTCTTTGTTGGCTTGGGCTTGGTCAATCAGGCGCTCTTCGCGGTCTTGACGGGTTTGCAGCTCCAGCGGCAGCAGCTCGACCAGCACCTCGCCTGCCACATCCGTGGGCGCCACGATGACGTGCACAGGCATGGGGTCTTGCAAGGGGCGGCGCAGCTGTGCGTCATAGCGCATGGTGGCAAACGCATTGGTCTGCGCACCTTGCAAGGCATTCTCAAACGATTGGGTTTCGTTGAAGTAGCTCGCCATGGCAGAGCCTTCAATGGTGCGGCGCGAGACACCCATCACATCTTCTAGCGCCGCATTGGCAAACACCACCACACCGTCGGTGCGCACCACAGCCACCAAGGTCGCCAGCAAGTCAAACGCTTGTGCGTAATTGGATTGAATCACCGGCAAGGTCATGGTTTGCTTCCAGTTTGAACGGGGACCGACAAGCGTGACAACTCGCGCTGCAGCCCTGCCAGATCAGCCTCTGTGCGTTGCAACGCACTGCGCAGTTGCGCGACACGGTCTTGGTATTTTTGCGGCTGACGGAACTCATCGGCGCGACGTTCAGGCTCACCGTTGTTCCACTCGCGCAGCAACCCGGCATGTTGTTGCTGTACTTTTTGCAATTCAGCTTGCAGCACAGCTTGCGCCTGTGTGTCGCGTTGGCGTTGTTCGGCGCTGTCGACCTTCGCTGAGCCTGCACTGGTGCCGCCGCTGGCATTCACTTGGGGAGATGCAACGGATGCGCCTTGCACACGCGTGCCTTCAATCACCGTCACACTGCCACCAGCCAAGGGCTTGCAGTTCGCCGCAGGGTCGGGTTGGTTGGTATAGGCGTTGCCGCAGCGGTAAATACGTTGCTGCTCAGACGAAGCACATGCTGGCCACGCGAACAAAAGTAGGGCCAAACAAAAGCCTGGTAACAAAAGATCACGCACAACGCGATCAAACAATAAAGAGTGGCGCAACAAAGATGTCATCACTTCATAACAGTTGAAACAAAAAAGGACGGCTTGCGCCGTCCTTTGATTGCACGTGTCGTTGCAACGAATTACAGCGAGTAGTACATGTCGTATTCGACAGGAGACACTTCCACGCGGCTACGGGTGACTTCTTGCATCTTCAAGTCGATGTAAGCGTCGATCCATGAGTCGGTGAACACGCCGCCTTTGGTCAAGAAGGCACGGTCTGCATCGAGGGCTTCCAAAGCTTGGTCCAAGCTAGAGCACACGGTTGGGACCAATTTGTCTTCCTCGGGTGGGAGGTGGTACAAATCTTTGGTCGCTGCTTCGCCTGGGTGGATCTTGTTCTCGATACCGTCCAAACCAGCCATCAACAAGGCTGCGAAGCCGAGGTAAGGGTTGCACAATGGATCTGGGAAACGCGCTTCTACGCGGCGACCCTTGTCGCTGGCCACGTTAGGAATACGGATCGAAGCAGAACGGTTCTTGGCAGAGTAAGCCAATTTCACTGGGGCTTCGAAGTGAGGCACCAAACGCTTGTAGCTGTTGGTACCTGGGTTGGTGATGGCGTTCAAAGCACGTGCGTGCTTGATGATGCCGCCGATGTAGTACAGCGCCAAGTCTGACAAACCAGCGTAGCCGTTGCCTGCGAACAAGTTCTTGCCGTCTTTCCAGATGGACTGGTGCACGTGCATGCCAGAACCGTTGTCGCCAGCGTAGGGCTTAGGCATGAACGTGGCGGTTTTGCCGTAAGCGTTGGCCACGTTGTGGATCACGTACTTTTGCAGCAATGTCCAGTCAGCGCGCTCGACCAAAGTGGAGAACTTGGTGCCGATTTCGCATTGACCTGCGCCAGCCACTTCGTGGTGGTGCACTTCAACAGGAATACCCACGGACTCGAGGATCAGCGACATTTCGCTGCGCATGTCGTGTGTGCTGTCAACCGGAGGCACTGGGAAGTAGCCACCCTTGACACGGTTGCGGTGACCGCTGTTGCCGTTGTCCATCTTGGTGCCGCTGTTCCAAGGCGCTTCGGCTTCGTCAATGGCGTAGAAGGTATTGTTTGGCTCAGTGCTCCATCGCACATCGTCAAACAAGAAGAACTCTGGCTCTGGACCAAAGTAAGCGGTGTCGCCCACGCCAGATTGCTTGAGGAAGGACTCGGCGCGCTTGGCGATCGAACGTGGGTCACGCTCGTAGGCCTTACCGTCTGTGGGTTCGATCACATCACAGATCAACACAAGGGTCACTTCTTCAAAGAAGGGGTCGATGATCGCGCTGCTTGGATCAGGCATCAACAACATGTCAGAGGCTTCGATGCCTTTCCAACCAGCAATAGAAGAACCGTCAAACGCTTGACCTTCTTCAAACTTGCTTTCGTCAAACTGCGACACGGGCGCAGTGATGTGCTGCCACTTGCCACGGGTATCGGTGAAACGGAAATCAACGAATTTGACTTCGTTCTCTTTCACCATTTTGATTACGTCTGCGACGGTCTTGGCCATCAAGTTCTCCTGCTGGGTAGTTGGGTTAAAAAGTGTTTCGAGGTTTGAGAATGCAGTTTCTGTGCCAGCGTTTGCCAGCAGCAAGCTTCATCAGCTCTACCGTCAAGTCGCGTATTTTGCACCGAGATTGGCGCAAATTAACTCAAGATGCCCATTACGCGCATCAAACACAGAAAAACAAAATGCTTTATTTTGGTGCAATCTTGCACCAAAATGGTTCATTGTTATTTTCGCACCAATTCAGGGCCTAACTTCAAGCCAAACGGTTGAAGCCCCGTCAGCATCGCCGAATAAGCCTGAGTCACGATTTCAGGTGCGCCCTTGACGCCCAACTCGATGTGACGCCCGTGCACTGGGTGATCCACGCTTGGCAAGCTGAACACTTTGACACCTTCGAAATCACGCTCCAAGGCTTCCATCAAGGGCGTCAGCGTAGCCTCCATCGAGCCGTAGACGACAACAGACTGCTCAATCCAAGCCTCATGCTGAAACAGATGCGGGTAATGTGTGTCGAGCACCCATGCCATCATGGGCCACGCCATCACGGGAAAGCCCGGCACAAAGTGCACCACGCCGCCACCTGCACCGTGGCAAGTGAAGCCTGGAATCTTGTTGTACGGATTGGGGATGATGCTGGCTCCCACGGGGAACACACCCATGTTGAGGCGGTGGATGTTGTCGTGGCGGTCGGGTTCGTAGGGCACGCCCTGCTCTTTCGCCGTGTCTTGCATGCGTTCACGAATCAAGGCTTCGGCTTGCGGGTGCAGCACGATGTCTAGGCCCAATGCCTTGCCTGCACACTGACGGGTGTGGTCGTCAGGCGTGGCACCAATGCCGCCGCACGAAAACACAATGCTGTGGCTCTCAAAAGCACGGGCCAGTGTGCGGGTGATGCGCTCGGGCGAATCGCCCACGTAGTCCGCCCAATCCAGCGACAAACCACGCGCACTCAAAAGCTCAATGAGTTTGGGCATGTGCTTGTCGGCACGCTTGCCCGAGAGAATTTCATCGCCGACGATGATGAGGCCAAACTCTGGCCTGGCTTTAGATGCTGGAGGTGGGATTTGAGTCATCACCCAATGCTACCGTGGGCAGCGGCACCGAGGCGCCCATCACCACAGTGCCCGACTCGGCACGCAGGGCTTCCAGCGCCGCCAAGCTGTAATGCGTGAACCAGAGCGAGGTGAAAGCAAACACCAAGGCGTAAATCCAAATGGCCAGTGGAATGAGCACCAAAAACGCAGCGGCAAACACAGCACCCGATGCCCACACCAGGCTTGGCAGCGCACCCATGTAGCCTGTCAGCAGACCAATCGTCAACAAGCCGATGCGGTGCTGGCGGCCAATGGCCAAGCGCTCTTCGCGACTGGCATGGTTGACCAAGGCATCAAACACCATCACGCGGTAGCTGAGCCACCCCCAAATCAGCGGAGGCACGATGAACATCAAAGGTGGTACCGCCCACAACGGTAGCGAAATGAACATGGCCACCATGGCGATCAGCGTAGAACCCACGGTCCAAGCCAAACTGGTCAGCGTGGTGCCGCCATGCTTGAGTGCCAAATGTGCAAAGCGGCGTTGCACCACGAGGTCGACCAAAGCAGGGGTCATCATCAAAGACACGGCCAATAACGAGATGACCACCAACACGGGCGTGATGGCAAAAATCACGACCAGCGGTATGACCACCGATTGCAACTCGCCTGCGCCCTGCTCTTGCAACCAATCGAGCATGCCTTGCAGCACCTGCCACGAGGCCAACATCTCGCGCACCCAGTCTTGGGTGGGCGACCAATAGAAATACCCCCAACTTACCGACAACACCAGCAACATGGCCAGTGGCAGCAGTGACAGGAGCATCACGCGCGGCATCAAGCAATACGCCAGTGCACGCCAAAAAGAATCCAAAAACAAACGCATGCCAAAAGCATACCGCAGCTATTTAACGTGCGGAAGAAAATCCCAAGGCTTGCATGAGGCGTTTGATACCCAATCGCTGCTGCGACCAGAAACCTTCGCCGTAATCCACCCCCTGCTCCACTTGATCGCGGATGCCGGTGGGCTCAAAACGCACATCGAAGTTAGCGGTTCCAAACAAGACATCCCACCATGGCAGCAAGACACCAAAATTGTGTCCACCTAGAACCGTCTTGACACCTTGAGAGGACTCATGCCCCAGCCCAACCGCGTGGTGCAAGCGATGAAAGCGCGGGCTGACCCACAAGCGCTCGCCCAACGCGCCAAAGCTCACGCGCAAATTGGCGTGTTGGAAATTTTCAAACAACTGGGTGATGGCCACCACCGCCACAAACTGCGTGGGCGCAATGCCTATGAGTTGCGCGATGCACACCCAAATGACAGCGCCCATCAAGTCATCCAGCAAGTGGTTGCGGTTGTCGGTCCACTGCGTCATCTGACGCTGCGAGTGGTGCAAGGCATGTAAAGCCCACCACCAGTTCCACTGGTGCTGCGCGCGGTGCAGCCAGTAATTGACGAAGTCAAACACCACGAGGTACAGCACAAAGCTGGTCAGCGGGCCATCGGTCACACCTGGCCAGAGGTCTTCCAAATGGAACGTCCCCACGCCCTGTACACGCAGCTCGCCCAGCAAGGTGTCCAACACGGGCTCGACCAACAAAAACAGCACCACGCGAAACAAACCCAAACGGTGAATCAGGGTGTAAATCACATCGGTATAAATGGCAGCTTTATGGGTCACCGCTTCAACCGGACGCCAACGCTGCAGAGGCCCAATCACACCCACCATGAGGGCGATTTGAATCAAGCCCACCAACAACCACCCCGTGCCATCAAACACATCTTCCAAACGATTGCCCAACCCCACCGCAAACGCGATGGGCTGCATCACGCTTTCATACAAGGCGGCTTGCGCGTTGGCAAATAAGTCGATCAGCGTATCCATGGTTTGAATTGTGGATGCTCTTTGAGTGTGGCAAAGCAAAACCCTTTGGCTTTGAGGCCTTCAATCAACGGCTCCAGCACCGCCGGTGCCCATGGGTCTTGGCGTGACCAAATGCCCAAATGCGCCATCAAGATATCGCCCGAGCGGATGTTGCTTAATGCGCGTTGCAGCAGCATGGCGTTGGGAAATTTATCGCTGGGCAGCTCGTCGCCCAAGAAGCCTGCATCCGCCCACCCCACATGGGCAAAGCCACACTGCTTAGCAGCGATCAACAACGAGGGAGAGGTTTTCCCGCCCGGTGCACGAAACAAAGGCAAGGGTTTGACACCTGTGATTTGCTCCAAACGCGTGTTGGCCAGTTGCAATTGGTCACAGTAACGCTGGCTGGTCCACACCTCGGTTTGACCTTTGCTGGGCCCTGCTGTGGGGCGCATTTGCCAGCTGCCGCGTGGCAGGTCCGAGCGCCAGTACACATGGTCAAAGGTGTGCGAAGCGAAGGCATGACCCTCTGCGCCACGTGCCTTCCACCAAGGTGCCCAATGCTCGCCCAGCGAACCATCGCCTTCTTTGGTGGCTTCATTGGCTGCGAAGAAAGTGACTTTGACGTTGTGACGGTTCAACACCTCCGCAATCAACGGCGCCACACCCATGTGGCCTGTGTCAAACGTGAGGTATAGCGGCTTGTGACAAGGCGCAGCCGCGTGCGCCACATGTGCAGCGATGCTCAGTGAGGCTAAGACAACCCAACGCAAGCAACGCATCAACATCAATACCGTTTGGCGTGGTCCAAAGTCCAAATGCCGTGAGGCGATTTGCCGACTTTGACTTGGCGCACGAGCTGGCCTGTGGCCGTATCAATCACGCTCATTTTTTTGATCCAGCGCGAGGACACGAACAACAACTTACCGTCTGCCGTGACCTCCATGCAATCAGGTCCGCCAGGTGCAGCGAACTGCATGACCGACTCTAAGCTGAGGTAATCGATTTTGTTGATGGTGTTGGCCACACGGTTGCCCACAAACACATGGCGACCATCACCCGCCGCACGGAAGGCATGTGCGCCTGCACCGGTGGGAATGGTTTTGAACAATTTAGGCTGAGCACCCGACACGTCAAACACCTGCACATGGTTGTCGCCTGTGAGTCCCACCAACAGGTATTTGTCGTTGGGTGTGCCAAACACGTCGGCAGGCATTTCACCTGTTTTCATGCGCCACTTCAACGTTTGCGTGGCCAAATCGACAGCCACCAACTCATTGCTGTCTTGCATGGTGGCGTAGGCCGTGGTGCTTTTGGTGTCAATCCAAATGTGGCTGGGTGTTTTGCTGGATGGAATGCGCTTGGCCAGCGTC
Organism: Limnohabitans sp. TEGF004; assembly: GCF_027924965.1. Taxonomy (NCBI): domain Bacteria; kingdom Pseudomonadati; phylum Pseudomonadota; class Betaproteobacteria; order Burkholderiales; family Comamonadaceae; genus Limnohabitans; species Limnohabitans sp. TEGF004. Next base: position 1,689,208 of record NZ_AP027056.1, read on the forward strand.
AACTCTTTGCCGTCCCAACGGTAAATGTCGATGTGGTTCAGGCGGTTGGCCACCGTGACAAACCATTTCATGTCGGGTGAAAAACGCAGCTGGTAAGGGTCCAAGGTGCCACGCACCACGCGTTGCACTTCGGCGGTGCGTGGATCGATGAAGGTCAGTGAATCGCCACCCGCGTTGGCCACAATGACCGAGGTTTCATCGGGCGTGAGGTAGATGTGATGCGGCTCTTTGCCCGTGGCGATGCGACGGGTTTCTTTCCATGTGGCGGGGTCAATCACGCTCACATTCGCGTCTTGCGAATTCAGCACAAAAATTGGGTTACCGGCTTGCGCTGCAGGGGTTGCCGCCAACAGCAGCGCGCTGGCAAAAGCCAGCGTTAAACGTTGAATCAAAAACACAAAAAACACCTTGAAAAATCTACTCTCAGTGTAACGAGCCAAGCTACGCAAACCTGCGCAAAGGGCACAAGCCACAAACGCGGAATGAAATTAAGCGTTTGTAGCTAGCAGCTTCAACTCGTCAGGGCTGATCCAACGCCACTGACCCGGCGCCAAATCAGCAGGCAATGGCATGGCACCAATTTGCGAACGGTGCAGCCCCACCACTTTGTTGCCCACCGCGGCCAACATGCGTTTGACTTGGTGGTACTTGCCTTCGGTCAAGGTCAGGCGCAGATGGTGCTCGGCCACCGCCACACACGCTGCGGCTTTGACGGGCTTGGGCGAGTCGTCCAACACCACACCATCGAGCAAGCGTTGCACTTGTTGGTCGTCCAGCGGGTCGTCCGTGGTCACCTCATACACCTTGGGCACATGGTGGCGCGGTGAGCTCATGCGGTGAATCAGCGGGCCGTCGTCGGTCAGCACCAACATGCCCGTGGTGTCTTGGTCCAAGCGCCCCACCGCTTGCACGCCTTGCACCGCGCTTTTTTGCGGACGGTAGCGCAAGGGTGGTGGCAGCAAGGTGTACATGCTGGGCCACGCCGAAGGCTTGTGCGAACACTCGTAGCCTGCGGGTTTGTGCAGGAGCACATAAGCTTTGGCGTGATACGGCCACACCACGCCTTGCACCGAGTACTGCAGACCTTCATGCACGTCGATGTCTTCCAGCGCATCGTCACAGGTGACCAAGCCCTCGCCCACATCGACCTGCACATAGCCTTGTTGAATGAGACCCGCGCAAATACGGCGCGTGCCAAAACCTTGGGAATACAAAATATCTTGCAATTGCATACGTGCAATCGTAAACGCTGAGCACTAGCCCATCGGCGCATGGGCACAATCATTGGATTCACAAGGCACGCCATGACACCCTCTTCGCACTACCTCCACTGCCACGGCTTTGACTTGCATGTCACCACATGGGGCGATGCATCGCAACCCGCCGTCATTGCATGGCACGGCTTGGCCCGCACGGGCCGTGACTTCGATTGGTTGGCCGAGCAGCTGTGCAACGACTATTACGTCATCTGCCCCGACACAATTGGCCGAGGCTTGAGCCAATGGGCGCGCGACCCAAAAGAAGACTACAGCTTTGTCACCTACACCCACATCGCATGGGACATGTTGCAAGCCTTGAACATCCCTCAAGCCCACTGGATTGGCACCTCCATGGGGGGCGCACTTGGCTTGGTGTGCGCGGCGGGTTTGGTACAGCCTGGCTTCAAAGCGCGCATTCGCAGTCTTTTGCTCAACGACATCGCACCTGAAATTTCGGTGGCCGCTGTCGATCGCATCAAAGCCTATGCAGGCCAGCCTCCTGCGTTTGACACCGTGCCTGAGTTAGAAGCGTTCTTTCGCGCTGCCTATGCGCCCTTTGGCGCACTCACCGATGCGCAATGGCGGCACTTGAGCGAAAGCTCCACCCGCCGTTTGCCGGATGGCAGCGTGACACCGCACTACGACCCCCACATCACCCAACAGTTTTTCCGCGAAGTACCCGAGTACCCCATGTGGACCGAGTACGACACACTCGATATGCCCGTGATGGTGATGCGCGGTGCAAATTCAGATCTGATTTCCCCCGACACCATCCAAACCATGCGCACGCGCGGCCCAGGGGCAAAAGGTTTGCTACGCACGGAAGAGATTGCCGGTTGCGGCCATGCGCCTGCATTGAATGTGCCTGCGCAATGGCAATTGGTGAGAGATTTCTTGAAAGCGAGCCGCTAAGTCGGTCAAGGTTAAGTTTGCGGCGACCCCCACAGCGGGTGCTTGTGCATCACGGCAGCAAAGGCCTCTGAGTTTTCAAACGCCACCAGCCATTGCGCCAATTGCGGCCAAGGTTGTGCATCAAACCATGCACGGTCCGTCCGCGCAAACTGCCGTACAAACGGCGCCACACAAGCATCCAACCAGCCCCACCGTTGACCAGACAAAAACGCTTGGCTCTGCAAACGCACATCAAGCGTCAACAACCACGCCGCCGCTTCATCGCGGTGACGCGCCCCTTCCGTCAAGCCAAACCGTTGCGGGTATTTGTAGCGGTCCAAGTTGGCTTTGAAATTCCCATCAAGGGTGGCAATCATGTTTTGCGCATCGCTCAACGCCTCTGGCGTGAGGGGCAACCATCCGTGTGGGTCGCTTTGCTTCAGCGCCCACCACATGATGTCCAAGCTTTGCTCTAACACCTTACCTGTCGCCAAACACAACACAGGCACGGTGCCTTTGGGCGACACCGCCAACATCTCAACGGGCTTGGCCTTCAGCGCGACTTCACGGTGTTCATACGTCACACCGCTGGCAACCAGGGCCAAGCGTGCGCGCATGGCGTAGGGGCAACGGCGAAAAGAATAAAGAATGGGCATCACGCCAAGATTGTTGCAGCCCTGGCCTTAAGTCACAGGCGCGGGGTTGAACAACACCAGCGCGTTGTGTAACTTCCAATGTTCAGCCCATGTCTTTTTGCGGCCACTGGCCACATCGAGCATGAGCTGAAACAGCTCAGTGCCCACCTCTTCAATCGTCTTGGTGCCATCGGCAATGGTGCCGGCGTTCACGTCCATCAAGTCATGCCAGCGACGGGCCAAGTCTGTGCGCGTGGCCACTTTGATGACAGGCACCTCCGCCAAACCATAAGGCGTGCCACGCCCTGTGGTGAACACATGCAAGTTCATGCCTGCGGCCAATTGCAGCGTGCCGCAAATGAAATCGCTGGCTGGCGTGGCAGCATAAATCAGGCCTTTTTGTTTGAGCTTTTCACCCGGCGATAACACGCCCGAAATCGGCGCAGAACCCGACTTGACGATTGAGCCCATGGCTTTTTCCACGATGTTGGACAAGCCACCTTTTTTATTGCCTGGCGTGGTGTTGGCACTGCGGTCTGCGCGGCCACGGGCCAGGTAAGCGTCGTACCACGCCATCTCACGAATCATGGCCTCAGCCACTTCGGGCGTGGTGGCACGTGAGGTGAGTTGGTCAATGCCATCGCGCACTTCGGTCACCTCTGAGAACATCACGCTCGCGCCAGCACGCACCAACAAATCGGTGCAGTAGCCCACCGCTGGGTTGGCGGTCACGCCCGAAAACGCATCGCTGCCCCCGCACTGCACGCCCACCACCAGTTCGCTGGCAGGCACGGTTTCGCGGCGGCGCGAGTTCAGGCGTTCGAGATGGCGCGTGGCGGTTTGCATGATGTCGTCGATCATGGACATGAAGCCCACATGCGCATCGTCTTGCAGACACACCACATCGAGGGCTTCGCCACGTTGGTCGTTGATGGGAATGGCACCCGGTGGCATCAAACGCTCAGGTTGCAGTTTTTCGCAGCCCAAACTCACCACCATCACCTCACCGCCAAAGTTGGGGTTGAGGCTGATGTTGCGCAGGGTGCGAATGGGAATTTCTGCTCCATCGGCATCAATGGCCACACCACAGCCATAGGTGTGTTCAAGGCCCACCACGTCATCCACATGGGGGAACTTGGGCAACAACTCGGTCTTGATGCGCGCCACAGCAAACTCGACCACGCCCGACACACATTGCACGGTGGTGGTGATCGCCAAGATGTTGCGCGTGCCCACCGAACCATCGGCATTGCGGTAGCCCTCGAAGGTGTAGCCCTCCAGCGGCGGCAAGGGTTCAGGCTTCACGGTGGCCATAGGCAAGTTGTCCAACTCGCGAGCGGAAGGCATTTGGAGCAAACGCTCATGCACCCAGCTGCCCGCAGGAACGTCTTTCAAGGCATAGCCAATGGCAATGCCATAGCGCAGCACGGCACCATTCGCAGGAATCTCCACCAACGCCACCTTGTGCCCTTGGGGCACAGCGTCACGCAAGCACAAGCCATCTGGCAATGCCGTGCCTGCTGGCAAACCACCGTGGTTGGCCACAATCGCCACGTTGTCTCGGGGCTGCATGCGGATGGTGAGTGGGGTCATCAAGGTCTCCTATCATTCGGCTTCGCATCGAAACCTTTACAAACGCAATGATAGCGGTACCATTTGTAAACACGCAAGTCAGGCAAAACAAAGAATTCCATGACCGACAAAGAACAGCCCAAACGCTCACGCCGCAGCAGCGGTGCCATCACTCTGCGCGATGTGGCCATGCTCGCGGGCGTGGCCCCCATCACGGCGTCGCGGGCCATCAACACACCCAACCAAGTCTCGCCCGATGTGTTGCGCAAAGTGCAAGAGGCGGTGCAACGCACCGGCTACGTACCCAACCGCATGGCCGGTGGTTTGGCTTCCTCGCGCAGCCGCCTGATTGCGGCCGTGGTGCCCAGCACGGTGGTGTCGGTGTTCATGGAAACCATCGAGTCTTTGAACGGCACCTTGTTTGACGCCGGCTACCAGCTGATGCTGGGCCAATCGGGCTACTCCGCCGAACGTGAAGAGCTGCTGCTCGAAGCCATCATTGGTCGCCGACCCGATGGCATTTTCATCACTGGCATTTTGCCGCCGGGCAAGGCGCGTACACGCTTGCTGGCCTCGGGCATTCCGGTGGTCGAAACCTGGGACTTGACCCCCACACCGATTGACATGCTGATTGGCTTCTCTCACTCGGACATTGGCCGTGAAGTGGCCCAATTTTTGGTGCGCAGAGGCTACACAAAATTTGCCATCGTGCGCGCCGAAGATGAGCGCGCCAAGCGCCGCACCCTAGCCTTTCAAGAGACCGTGGCGCAACTGGATTTACCCCCTGTGTTTGTAGCCAATGTGGGCGCCTCGCGCTCACTCAAGAGTGGCCGCGAAGCCATGGCTCACATCTTGGCCGAAGCCCCCGATGCGCAAGCCATTTTTTGCAGCTCTGACCTGCTCGCTTTGGGCGTCATGACCGAAGCCCGCGCACGTGGCTTGACCGTGCCAGACGACATCGCCGTGATGGGCTTTGGCGATGTGCCTTTTGTGGCCGACATGGTGCCCGCACTCACCACAGTGCGCATCAATGGCGGGCAAATTGGTACCCTCGCAGCCCGCTTTTTGATGGACCGCGCCGAAGGCCGTGACGTAGAGCCACGCGTCGTGGATGTGGGCTTTTCCATCATCGAGCGCGACAGCACCCGCGCCTAGCGAAAACCCTGACGTAAAAGCATTGACGGCCAGTTTTGCCGTGGCTAACATCCACTCACCTCAAATGGTAGCGCTACCAAAATCAAATCGGAGACCTCTCATGAAACATCAACGTCGTTCACTTATCGCCCTCGCTTTAGGCCTCGTCATGACAAGTGCCGCATACGCTTGGCCCGACAAACCCGTCACCTTGGTCGTGCCCTTCCCACCTGGCGGCGCCACCGATTTGATAGCCCGCACCTTAGCCCCCAAGCTGCAAGAAAAACTGGGCGGCAGTTTCATCACCGACAACAAAGCCGGTGCCACCGGCACGATTGGTGCAGGCTTTGTGACTCGTGCACCTGCGGATGGCCACACCTTGCTGGTTGCATCTCTTGGCCCCTACGTGATTGCGCCCCACCTTCTAGCCAAAGTTCCCTACGACGCGCTGAAAGACTTCGACTACATCAGCATCGCCGTCCAAGCGCCCAATGTGTTGGTGGTGCCCGCGAGCTCGCCGCACAAATCGATGGCCGATGTGATCGCGTTCCAAAAAGCCAACCCCAACAAAATGACCTTCGCCTCATCAGGCAACGGCAGCAGTGACCACCTCACCGCCGAGTTGTTCTGGCAACAAACGGGCACCACAGGCATTCACGTTCCCTACAAAGGCGGCGGTCCCGTGATGACCGATTTGCTCGGCGCCCAAGTGGACTCATCGTTCATGAACATCAACACCGCCATGCCACAAATCTTGGCAGGCAAGTTACGTCCTCTGTCCATTACCAGCGCCAAGCGTTCGCCGCTCTTGCCTAACGTCCCTTCACTCGAAGAGCTGGGCATCAAAGAAGCCAATGTGTATTCATGGCAAGCCATTGCAGCGCCCAAAGGTTTGCCTGCAGACATCAAAGCCAAGTTGCATGCTGCCATCGTGGCCGGTTTGAACGACCCACAAGTCAAAACCAAGTTGTTGGATTTGGGCTTCGAGCTGGTGGCAAACACGCCAGAGCAATTCACCGCATTTCAAGCGGCCGAATTCGCACGCTGGAAAAAGCTGATCGAAACCCGCAACATCAAAGCCGACTAAACCGTCCTTTCAAGTACATCACGTCATGCCTCACTCCTCTCCCGTCATCACACAGTTACGCGTCATCCCCGTTGCGGGGCATGACAGCATGTTGATGAACCTCTCAGGCGCGCACGGCGCTTTCTTCACACGCAACTTGCTCATCCTCACCGACAACGCCGGTCGCACCGGCATTGGTGAAGTGCCAGGCGGTGAAAAAATCAGAGCCACACTGGAAGATGCCACTGAGTTGGTAGTGGATCAAAGCATTGGCAATGTGCAAGCGGTGCTCAACACCCTGCGCACTCGCTTCGCAGACCGTGATACGGGTGGGCGTGGTTTGCAAACCTTCGATTTGCGCACCACCATCCATGCCGTCACCGCTGTTGAATCCGCCTTGCTCGATTTGCTGGGTCAGCACCTCAACGTGCCAGTGGCCGCGCTCTTGGGTGAAGGCCAACAACGCAGCTCGGTGGAGATGTTGGGGTATTTGTTTTTCATTGGCGACCGCACCCAAACCGACCTGCCCTACCGCACCGAACACGATGCGGACAACGCGTGGTTCCGCTTGCGCAACGAAAAGGCCATGACGCCTGAATCGGTGGTTCGCTTGGCCGAAGCCGCACGCGAGAAATATGGCTTCAACGACTTCAAACTCAAAGGCGGCGTGCTCGCGGGCGAGGCTGAGATTGAAGCCGTCACCGCCCTGCACCAACGCTTTCCACAAGCACGTGTCACCCTAGACCCCAACGGCGGCTGGTTGCTGAAAGACGCCGTGCGTTTGATGCGCGACATGCGCGGCGTGGTGGCCTATGCCGAAGACCCTTGCGGTGCAGAAGAAGGCTTCAGCGGCCGTGAGGTGATGGCCGAGTTCCGACGCGAAACTGGCTTGCCCACCGCTACCAACATGGTGGCCACCGACTGGCGACAAATGGTGCACTCGCTCTCGCTGCAAAGCGTGGACATTCCCTTGGCAGACCCGCACTTTTGGACCATGGCCGGCTCGGTGCGCGTGGCGCAAACCTGCCGTGATTGGGGGCTGACGTGGGGCTCGCACTCCAACAACCATTTCGATGTGTCGCTCGCCATGTTCACCCATGTGGCTGCGGCAGCGCCCGGCAAAGTCACGGCCATCGACACCCACTGGATTTGGCAAGACGGCCAAGGCCTCACGCAAGAGCCTTTGCAAATCGTCAACGGCCATGTGGAAGTGCCCAAAAAGCCAGGCCTTGGCGTTGAGCTCAACATGGTCGAAGTTGAAAAAGCCCACCAGCTCTATCTGCAACACGGCTTGGGCGCGCGCGATGATGCCGCGGCCATGCAATACCTCATTCCCGGCTGGACGTTTGACCACAAACGCCCCTGCATGGTTCGATAAATTTTTCACACACACCTCACACCATGCGCCCCAACAAACTCAGAGAAATTTGGCAAGCAGGCGGAGCCGTCGTCAACGGCTGGCTCGCCATTCCCAACAGCTTTTCCGCAGAAACCATGGCCCACCAAGGCTGGGATTCCCTCACCATCGATTTGCAACATGGCGTGGTCGACTACCAAGCCATGGTGACCATGCTGCAAGCCATCTCCACCACCGACACCGTGCCCGTGGTGCGCGTGCCTTGGTTGGAACCCGGCATCTTGATGAAGACCTTGGATGCAGGCGCTTACGGCGTGATTTGCCCCATGGTCAACACCAAAGAGGACGCTCAAAAACTGGTGGCCTACACCCATTACGCCCCCCAAGGCACACGCAGCTTTGGCCCCGTGCGTGCCCTGCTCTACGGCGGTGCCGACTACCCCAAGCACGCCAACAACACCATCGTCACCTTCGCCATGATCGAGACCGCTGCGGCACTCGACAACTTGGACGACATCTTGTCAGTAGAAGGTTTGGATGCGATTTACATCGGCCCCTCCGACCTGTCCTTGGCCTTGGGCTGCAACCCCACCTTTGACGACCTCGACCCCAAAGCCGCCGAGGCGGTAGACCACATCTTGGCACGCGCCAAAGCACACGGCGTGGTGGCTGGCATTCATAACGGCACGCCAGAGTCTGCGCTCAAGCGCATCGCCAAAGGCTTTCAATTCGTCACCGTCAGCTCAGACGCACGTTTGATGGCTGCAGGTGCACAACAAGTCATCTCAAAAATGCACGCCTCGAAGACAGCCACGTCTTCTGGCACTTACTAATTTCACAAAGGAAGTTTTCATGAAAATCGGTTTCATCGGCTTAGGCATCATGGGTTCACCCATGGCTCAACATTTGTTGGCAGCCCAACACGAGATGTTCATTCGCACACGCAGCAAAGTACCCGCCGAATTGGCCAGCGCCCATGTGTGCGCCACCAATGCCGACGTGGCCCGCGCCGCAGACATCATCTTTTTGATGTTGCCCGACACGCCCGATGTAGAAGCTGTGCTGTTTGGCAAAGACGGCGTGGCCGAAGGTTTGAGCCAAGGCAAGATCGTGGTGGACATGAGCTCCATCTCGCCAATGGACACCAAAACCTTTGCGCAAAAAATCAATGCCCTCGGTTGCGAGTACCTTGATGCACCCGTCTCAGGCGGCGAAGTGGGCGCGAGAGCTGCCAGCCTCACCATCATGGTGGGCGGCGCGGAAGCCACCTTCAACACCGTCAAGCCTTTGTTCGAATTGATGGGCAAAAACATCACCCTCGTGGGCGGCAATGGCGACGGTCAAACCACCAAAGTGGCCAACCAAATCATCGTGGCCTTGAACATTGCGGCCGTGGGCGAAGCTTTGTTGTTTGCCAGCAAAGCAGGCGCTGACCCTGCCAAAGTACGTGCCGCCTTGATGGGTGGTTTTGCAGCTAGCCGCATTTTGGAAGTGCATGGCGAACGCATGATCAAACGCACGTTTGACCCTGGCTTTCGCATTGCCTTGCATCAAAAAGATTTAGCCTTGGCCCTCAACGGCGCCAAAGCCATTGGTGTGTCTTTGCCACAAACCGCATCGGCAGCACAACTCATGCAAGCCTGCGCATCCAACGGTTGGGGGCAGCTTGACCATTCAGCCTTGGTGAAGTCGCTGGAGTTGATGGCAGCCCACGAAGTGGCCGCCAAGTAAACACCAACTACACACAAAAACAAACCCGCCTAGGCGGGTTTTTTTGTTTCAGGTGGCAGGTGTTCAGTCCTCAATCTTCCACGTGGGCAAGCGCCACTCCAACTGCAGCGCGGCCAAACGCAACAACGTCACGGTCGCGGCACCAATGGCTACCACCGCATTCGGATCAAAGCCCAAGTAGTGCAAGAGCACCACCACCCAGCCGCCCGCAAACGCGCACACGGCGTAAGGGTGGTGGTCGTGAAACGCCGTGGGGATTTCGTTGCACACGATGTCACGCAACACGCCGCCAAAGGTGGCGGTGATGACGCCCATCAACACAGCAATGAGCGCAGGCATTTGCATGCCGAGCGCGATTTGTGTGCCACTGGCAGCAAACAGCCCCAAGCCAAACGCATCGGGCCACTGAATGGATTGTTCGGTGGGCTTGAAATGTTTGGCGCGCATCAACAACATCGCGGCCAAACACAAGGCCAACACCGTCCACAAATACCAAGACTGCTCAATCCAAAACAAGGGGCGACGGTCCAGCAACACATCGCGCAGAGTGCCGCCACCAAAGGCCGCCACACTGGCCACAGCGCACACGCCCACGGCATCGAGCTTTTTGCGGGCAGCTTCCATCACGCCAGAGAGGGCAAAGGCCACCGTGCCTGCAACCTCAATGCTTGTTTGCACCCCTGAGAGGGTTTGCGTCGTCAAGACGTCCATCGCCCGAACCTTTTGTTAATTAGCCAAAGGTGCAAGTGTCGCACCTTCGATGCGGTGACGCGCCATGGCTTGGGCCACCACACCTGTGGCTTTCATGTCTTCCACGAATTGGTGCAAATAGGTGGCCGCTGCTTCTCCACGGCTCTTGGGCAAGCCCATGGCTTGCGAAATCACCATGAAGTGGCCGGGCAACATGCGCAAGCCGGGAATGCGGGGCAGCTCCGCCTCGAGCTGGGGCTTTACCCCTGCTGCCACATCGTGGCCATGTTCTAAAAAGTAGCTCACCACTTCGGGCGAGGTAGGGCTGCGCACGAGCTGGGCATGTTTGATTTCGCGGTTCAGGTACAGGTCGTAAGCACTGCCCTTACCCACCACCACGGTGTGTTGGGCTTGGTCCACCTCGTCATTGCTGTGCAAAGGCGAGTCTTGTTTGACCATGTAGGCTCCTTCAATCAGCACATAGGGCGCTGTAAAGGCAATGGCAGCGCCGCGCAGAGGGTCGATAGCGAAAAAGCCCACATCGGCTTCTTCACCCGACACGGCTTCCACCGATTTGCTGGCGGCTTCAAACACCACCAGCTTCAAGGGCACGCACAAGCGTTGCGCCAGCTGGGTGGCCAGGTCGATCGACACGCCCTCGGGCTCACCCGTGTCAGGGTGGCGGCGGGCAAGAATAGGGTTGCCCACGTTGATGGCGACGCGAAGTTCACCGGTGGGCGCGAAGGTGTTGGCAAGGGGTTGAGCGGTATTTATCATGCCCTAATTTGCCCACAAGAAGGTGACACGTAACTTGCTGCGAAAATAGCGGGATGACGTACAGCGTGAAAGAAATGTTCTATACCCTGCAAGGTGAAGGCGCCAATGCAGGGCAACCTGCAGTGTTTTGCCGTTTCGCCGGTTGCAACCTATGGAGCGGCCGCGAAGAAGACCGCAGCACGGCCATTTGCCAGTTCTGCGACACCGACTTTGTAGGAACCGATGGCACACACGGCGGCAAGATTGACAACGCCCAAGCCTTGGCTTCTGCCATTGCCAGCTTTTGGCCTGCCAGCGACACCCAGCACCGCTTTGTGGTGCTGACCGGTGGTGAGCCCTTGCTGCAAGTGGACGAGGCCTTGGTCGACGCCCTGCACGCGCAAGGCTTCAGTATTGCGGTGGAAACCAACGGCACGGTGCTGCCGCCCAAAGGCATTGACTGGCTATGCATGAGCCCCAAGGCCGGCAGCCAGCGCGTGGTGGATACAGGCCAAGAACTAAAGTTGGTGTTTCCGCAAGTGGGCGCCGAACCCGCGCTGTATGAAGCTTTGAATTTTGAAAATTTCTACTTGCAGCCCATGGATGGGCCAAACGCAGCGGCCAATACCGCTGCGGCCGTGGCCTATTGCCAAGCGAATCCCCGCTGGCGTCTGAGCGTGCAAACTCATAAGTTGATTGGCATCCGATGAAATACGAACTCAGCCAGCGCTTCTACTTTGAAGCCGCACACACCCTGCGCCGCAAAATTGATGCAGAAGGCAGCCTGCGCATCCACGGCCACACGTATCACGCCGAAGTGACCATTGCAGGCAAGCCAGACCCTGAAACCGGCATGATGATGGACCTCGCCTTCTTGCGTAAAGAAGTTGAAAAAGTGCGCGAGAAGCTGGACCACCATTTCCTCGACGAAGTGGCAGGTCTTGGCCCCGCCACGCTCGAGAACCTGTGCGCCTTCATTTACAACGATCTCAAAGACACGCTGCCCAACATCCACCGCATCAAGATTGAGCGCCCCGCCAGTGGCGACACCTGCTGCTTGCTGCCCAACGAAAGCTGAACATGTCCATCAAAGCCGTTGTGTTCGATGCCTATGGCACGCTGTTCGATGTGTATTCGATTGGTGCTTTGGCCGAGCAGTTGTACCCCGGCCAAGGCGCGGCCATCTCGGTGCTGTGGCGTGACAAGCAGATTGACTACACGCGACTCATCACCCTATCTGACCCGCACCGCGCTGAGGGCAGCCGCTACTACCAATCGTTTTGGGACATCACGCGCAGCGCCTTGCTCTACACGCTAGAGCGTTACAAGCTAGACGCCAAGCCCGAACACGTCGAAGCCTTGATGGGCCAATACGCCAAGCTCACGCCCTTCGCTGAAAACTTAGACGTGTTGCAAAGCCTGAAAGAGCGTGGCATCACCACAGCCATTTTGTCGAACGGCAGCATGGACATGCTCAGCACGGCCGTATCGAGCGCAGGCATGACGGATTTGATTGACCACGTCATCTCAGTTGACCCCATTCGCCTCTTCAAAACATCGCCTGAAGCCTACGGCTTGGTGCAACAAACCATCCCCGCAGAGAAGCAAGACATTTTGTTTGTCTCCAGCAACGGCTGGGACGCATTGGGTGCCACTTGGTTTGGTTTCACAACGCTATGGGTGAATCGCCAACAGTTACCCTTTGAAACCATCGGGCCACACCCCACTTACACCGGCCACGACCTGAAGCGCGTGTTGGACGTGTTCAACCACTGATGGACAGCCTGCGCATTGACAAGTGGCTGTGGGCTGCACGCTTCTATAAAACACGCAGCCTCGCGTGTGATGAAGTGACCAAACACCGCGTGCAAATCAACGGGCAAGATGTCAAGCCTGCACGCGAAGTAAAGGTGGGCGACACCCTCACCGTGCGCCAAGGCAACATCACTAAAACTATCGTCGTCAAAGGCATCAGCGCCGCACGTGGCTCCGCGCCCGTGGCGCAACAGCTTTACGAAGAAACGCCAGAGAGCATCGCGCTGCGCGCAAAACTGGCCGAACAAAACCGCATGGCCGCAGAGCCTGCGCACAGCATTGAGCACGGCCGGCCCACCAAGCGCGACCGTCGCCAAATCGAGCACGCATGGGACGCGCGCTGGAGCGCAAGTACCGATAACTAAACACCCAATACAAAACACAAAGGAACACACACATGGGCGCTCAATGGAAAGCCAAAGGCAAAGACTTAGCCGCCAACGCCAAAGGCCGCATGTTTGGCAAACTCGCCAAAGACATCATGGTGGCCGCTCGCAACGGCGCAGACCCCGCTGCTAACTCGCGTTTGCGCATGGTGATGGAGCAAGCCCGCAAGGTGTCTATGCCCAAAGACACGCTGGACCGCGCCATCAAAAAAGGGGCGGGACTCACGGGTGAAACCGTGCAGTTTGAACGCGTAATTTACGAAGGCTACGCGCCACACCAAGTGGCGGTGATGGTGGAGTGCTTGACCGACAACGTCAAACGCACCGCCCCTGAAATGCGCTTGCTATTTCGCAAAGGTCAACTGGGCACATCGGGCTCGGTGTCGTGGGACTTTGACCACATTGGTTTGATTGAAGCCGAACCCACCGCCCCTGACGCAGACGCCGAGATGGCCGCCATCGAAGCAGGCGCTCAAGACGTGGAAGCGGGTGACGAAGGCTCAACGGTCTTCATCACCGAGCCCACTGAGTTGGACTTGGTCAGCCGCGCCCTGCCCGCGCATGGCTTCAATGTGTTGTCAGCCAAGCTGGGCTACAAGCCAAAGAACCCTGTAGATCCAGCCAACCTGAGCCCAGAAGCTTTGGAAGAAGTCGAAGCCTTCCTCTCTGCCATTGACGACAACGACGATGTGCAAAACGTCTACGTGGGGCTGGCAGGTTAATTTCACGCATGACAGTTGCAACACAAGATGGCCTTGGTACCTTAGGCATTGATTTCGGCACCTCCAACTCCGCCATCGCTTGGGCATCGGCTCAAGGTTCAGCCCAACTCATCCCCTTAGAGGGCGATGCACTGGCCATGCCCACGGCTGTGTTTTACAACGCAGAAGAAGGCAGCACGCACTTTGGTCGCGAGGCCGTCACGCATTACCTAGAGGGCACAGAGGGCCGCTTGATGCGCTCGCTCAAAAGCTTGCTTGGCAGCCCGTTGCTGATGGAGACCACGGTCATCAACAACCAGTTGGTGAACTTCTCAGACATCATCACCACCTACCTAGCCGAGTTACGCAAGCGTGCCGCACAACACCTTGGCACTGCACCCACGCGTGTGGTCTTGGGTCGCCCCGTGCACTTTGTAGATGACGATGCCGAGCGTGATGCACAAGCCGAAGCCTCGTTGCGCCAAGCGGCTGAAGCCGTGGGCTTCAAAGACATTGCGTTTCAACTCGAACCCATCGCTGCCGCACTGGACTATGAGCAACGCCTCACGCGCGAAACCACCGTGCTGGTGGCCGACATTGGCGGTGGCACCTCTGACTTCACCGTGGTGCGCTTGGGGCCATCGCTGATGCACAAGCCCAACCGTGCCGACGATGTGCTGGCCACCACCGGCGTGCACATTGGCGGCACCGACTTTGACCAAAAGCTGAGCCTCGGACAAGTCATGCCCTTGCTGGGCTATGGCCACTTAGGCCCCGACAAACGCGAGGTACCCAACCGCGTGTTCTTTGACTTGGCCACTTGGCACTTGATCAACTGGCAATACCAGCCCAAAGCTGTAGCGCAAGCCAAAGCTCTGCAAGTCAATTACAGCGATGTGCGTTTGCATGACCGATTGATGCGCGTGCTGACCGAGCGCTACGGCCACCACATGGCACACGATGTGGAGCAAGCCAAGATTCGTTGTTCACAAACCAACAGCGATACAGCAATAGACCTGTCTTATCTCGAAGCCAACTTGGTCGCATCACTCAGCACCGCCGAACTACACGCGCACTTGGCACAGCTGCTGGCCAGCACTGTGGCGTGTGCACGCGATTGCGTGCAACGTGCAGGCCTCACACACGGCAAGCCCGATGCCATTTACCTCACGGGTGGTTCATCGGCGCTACGCACGTTTCAGCAAGCGCTGCAAACTGAGTTTGGGGGTGTGCCCTTGGTCGAAGGCGATTTGTTTGGCGGCGTGGCCTCGGGCTTGGTTTACAGCCGGCACTGACTCACACAACACACAAATAAAAAATGGGGCCGCGAACGGCCCCATTTTGTTGCGCGAAAAACGCTTTACTTGCCTGCAGCGTGCTTGGCAATCAAAGACTTTGCACCATCGAGCATTTGCTTGCCGTTGTGGCCTTTGGCGTTCATGTCTGACACCCAGGCATCAAACAAAGGTTGTGACAACTTTTTCCAGTTCTCCAACTCAGCCTTTGGAATCACGTTGGTCGTGTTCTTGGTGGTCAGCTTCTTGCCTTCCGCATCAGCCTCGAAGAACGCCTTGCCGGCCATACCCGACAACGCTTGACCACTGTTGCGGTCAATCACTTTCTTCAGCTCAGGCGACAACGAGTCGTACTTGGCTTGGTTCATCGCGAAGATGAACACAGAGGTGTAGAAGGCTGGCTCAGCTGGGTCAGTCTCAGAGTGGAACTTCACCAACTCTTGAATCTTTACCGCGGGCACCACTTCGTAAGGCACCACAGCACCATCGATCACGCCTTTGGACAACGCGTCACCCACTTGAGGCACTGGCATGCTCACAGGGGTTGCGCCCAACATGGCGATGAACTTGTTGGTGGCACGTGTCGGAGCGCGCAGCTTCACACCCTTCAAATCAGCGGCAGTGCGGATGGGCTTGTTGACCATGTGAAACACGCCGTCACCGTGGACGTGGTAGGCCAGCGCTTTGACGTCTTTGAACTCAGCTTTGGCATATTGGTCCACGTAGTCCCACACCGCTTTGCTGGTGGCTTCTGGGCTTTGCATCATGAAGGGCATTTCAAACACTTCCACCGAGGGGAAGCGGCCTGCTGTGTAGCCAGGCAGTGTCCACACCACGTCAGCCACACCGTCACGTGCTTGTTCAAACAACTGAGGGGGCGAGCCACCCAATTGCATGGATGGGTAAATCTGGCACTTCATCTTGTTGTTGGACTCTTTGGCGATGCGGTCACACCAAGGTTGAATGAACAAGGTTTGTGCGTAGGACGAAGCGGGCAAGAAGTGGTGCACTTTGAGCGTCACTTCTTGGGCCGATGCTGCTTGGCCTAAGGCTGCTGCGGTGAACGCGGCAGCGGCTGCAACTTTGAGAAAACGAGTCTTCATTTTTGTCTCCAGGTTATAAAAATTTAAGTCAACAAATGCACCAACCACAACGAGATGGCTGGGAACGCAATCAACAACGCCAAACGAATGCCGTCTGTGATGAGGAACGGCACGACACCCTTGTAGGTCTCGACCATGGGCACATCTTTGGCCAAGCCATTCATGATGTACACGTTCAAACCCACGGGCGGGAAGATCATGCCAATCTCACACACGGTGAGGATCAGGATACCAAACCACAAGGCCTTGTCGGAAGGATTCAAACCAAAGAAGTCCATACCCAAAATCACGGGGAACAAGGTGGGCACGGTCAGCAAAATCATGGACATCTCATCCATCACACAACCGAGGATGATGTAGAAAATCATGATGCCTGCCATCACCACCAACGGTGAAATCTGCAAATGACCCACCATGTCGGCCAACTGCGCTGGCAGTTGCGACAAAGCCAAGGAGGCGTTGATCATGTCAGCACCAATGAAGATCAAGAAGATCATGCCGCTGGTTTGCGCCGTGGTGCGAATAGACGCCACCAGTTTGTCAAACGTCATCTCGCGACGCAGCAAAGTGATGGCAAAGGTCAACACGTTACCAATGGCTGCACCCTCTGTGGCGGTGAACACACCGCCGTAGATGCCACCAAACACCACCAAAAAGATGGCAGCAATGGGCCACACGTTCAGCGCTGTTGTCATCAGCTCGCTGGCTGTGGCTGCTTTGGCTTGAGGCGCTTGGTCAGGGTGGATGCGAACGATCACCGCAATGGCGATCAGGTAACCCACAGCCGCGATCAACGCGGGGATGTAGGCAGCCAAGAACATCTTGGTGATGTTCTGTTCAGTCAAGATGGCGTAGACCATCAACGTGACAGACGGTGGCAACAACACCCCCATCGTGCCGCCCGTGGCCAACGCCGCAGTGGCGAGTCGGCCCGAGTAGTTGATGCGGCGCATTTCTGGATAAGCCACTTGCGCGATCGTGGCAGTGGTGGCCACGGTCGAACCCGAGATAGAACCAAAGGCAGCACAGGCCAACACACCAGCCATGGCCATGCCGCCTTTGAAGCGACCGAGCAACGCATTCGCGAAGTCAAACAAGGCTTTGGACAAGCCGCCGTGTACGGCAAACGCACCCATCAACATGAACAAAGGAATGACCGACAAGTCGTAAATCGACACACGGCTGTACACCGCGCCCTTGAGGTGCGACATCAAAGGCAACCAGCCGGACAAGGCCATGTAGCCCAACGCGCCTGGCACAAACATAGAAATCGCGATAGGCACGCGAACCGCCATCAGCACCAACATGGCGCCAAACATGGACAAGCCAATACTCATCGTGCTCATACGTTTTCCTTCTCAATCAAACCGAAGTGTTCCAAGGTTTGAACCAATCCAATGACGGTACACAACACCAAGCCTGGCACCATCAACATGTAGGGAATCCACAGTGGCAAGGCCATCAACATGGAGGTTTCTTGGTTGGCCTTGATGTCAATGCCGCCCACAGCCACACGCCAAGCGATCAAGCCCATCACCAGCGTGTACAGCAAAGTACCGAACCCATCCAATTTGGTTTGAGTCTCTTGCGAGGCATGGGTCGTGAAGAAGTCAACAATGATGTTGGCGTTGCGAAACTGTGTGTAGGGCAAGAAAGAAGCCACCACCACCGCGCAACCCAATTGCACCAGCTCCACATCGCCCAAGATGGGATGCGAAAAAAAGGCACGTCCCACAACGCTCACCACCGTGACAGAAGCGATGGCGACCAACACCAAGCCACCAATGGTGGCACTGGCATCGCACAAAAGCTCTAGAACACGGTCAACGCCAGAGCTTGGCGCTTTGCTTTCACTCATAAGTTCTCCTCAATTATTTTTTTATATTTCAGTCCCCTATTTTGGCTAGGGTCTGCCAATTGGTCCATGAATTTACGTTCTATCAGCTATTTCATTTTTGCATACCCCATTGCTGGCTATGCAAAATTGGAAAGCTTCTATTTACCCGCGGTAACTTGGATCAATCCGATCGACGATGCGCTGCAATGCATCAAATGCATCTTGCCCACCGCCAAATTTGGGATCGAAGTTCAAAGAATCGCGCACACAGTTTTCAAGCACGGGCACAGGAATGGGCAAGGTCTCGCCCATGGATTGAGACGCCAGCTGCACCTCGCATGCGCGGTTGACCAGCCACATCAATGAAAAAGCATTGGCCAAATTAAACCCAATCGTCACGGGCCCGTGGCTGCGCAAGAGCAACACCGGCATGCCTTGTGAACTGTCCAGAATGCGCATGCCCTCGTCCAGATGGACGGTGATACCTTCAAAGTCGTGGTACGCGATTTTTCCGTACAGCTGCGCCGCGTAAAAGTTGGTGAAAGACAAACCCTCTTTCAAACAACACACCGCTTGCGTGGCGGTGGTGTGCACATGCATGACGCAATGCGC
This sequence comes from Limnohabitans sp. TEGF004, assembly GCF_027924965.1. Classification (NCBI taxonomy): domain Bacteria; kingdom Pseudomonadati; phylum Pseudomonadota; class Betaproteobacteria; order Burkholderiales; family Comamonadaceae; genus Limnohabitans; species Limnohabitans sp. TEGF004. The sequence continues at coordinate 1,708,048 of NZ_AP027056.1, forward strand.
ATTGGGCACACGCGCATGAATCGCACCGTGGAACGTGAAGCCCGCAGGATTGATCGGCCAGTCAGAATGACCCATGATGTTGCCGTGCACATCCACCTTCACCAAGTTGGAGGCACACACTTCTGAGTAGTGCAAGCCAAAGGGATTGATGAGGAAGTGTCCGTCTTCACCGGGCACGCGCAGTGAAATATGGTTGTAGATCAACTCGGTCCAACCCAAGTGATCGGCAATGCGATAAGCCGCTGCGAGTTCAACGCGTGCGGCCCACTCGGCCTCGCTGAAGCGCTCGGGGCGGGGATAGGTTGTTTCAAACTTGCTCATTTTTGTCTCCTTGCCTCTTCTTATGACGAGAGGTCAACGTGCGCCAACGCCACCCAAACAGATGTATTTGGTGTCCATGTATTCCTCAATGCCCTGGTGTGAACCCTCACGCCCCATGCCTGACTGTTTGACACCGCCAAAGGGGGCCACTGCCGTCGAAATGACGCCTGTGTTCACACCCACCATGCCCGCTTGAATAGCCTCTGCCACGCGCCACACGCGGGCCATGTCATTGGCATAAAAGTAAGCGGCCAAACCAAACTCGGTGTCGTTGGCCAAGGCAATGGCCTCGGCTTCGGTGTTGAACTTGAACAGCGGTGCCACAGGGCCAAAGACCTCTTCGCTGGCAATGCGCATGGCGGTTGTCACATCACCCAAGATGGTGGGTTCGTAAAACGTGCCACCCAAGGCGTGACGTTTGCCACCGGTCAGCACGCGTGCGCCGTGTTGGACGGCATCGGCCACCAAGTCTTCTACTTTGGCCAAGGCGTCTTCGTCAATCAAGGGGCCTTGTGCGGCCCCCTCGTCTAAACCATGGCTCACCTTCAGCGCTTGCACAGCCGTGGCGAGCTTGGCGGCAAAGGCGTCGTACACACCGGCTTGGACCAACAAGCGGTTGGCGCACACGCAGGTTTGGCCGGTGTTGCGGTATTTCGACGCGAGCGCACCTTGCACGGCTTCGTCCAAGTCGGCATCGTCAAACACAATGAAAGGCGCGTTGCCGCCTAACTCCAACGACATCTTCTTGAGCGTCGGCGCACACTGCGCGGCCAAGATTCGACCCACTTCGGTGGAGCCCGTGAAGGTCAGTTTGCGCACCACAGGACTGGCTGTGAGCACGCCACCAATTTCACGCGCATCACCTGTGATGACGCTGAACACACCAGCGGGAATGCCTGCACGTTGCCCCAACTCAGCCATGGCCAACGCCGACAACGGCGTTTGCTCGGCGGGCTTCACGACGATGGCGCAGCCTGCGGCCAAAGCGGGCGCCACTTTGCGCGTGATCATCGCTGCGGGAAAGTTCCACGGCGTGATGGCGGCGCACACGCCCACGGGCTCGCGCGTGACCAAAATGCGTTTGTCTTGCCATGGTGACGGCACCATCTCGCCATACACACGACGCGCCTCTTCGGCAAACCACTCAATGTAAGACGCGGCATAGGCGATTTCACCTTTGGCTTCTGACAAAGGCTTGCCTTGCTCGCTGGTCATGATGAGCGCCAAATCATCTTGGTGCGCCAACATCAATTCGTACCAACGTCGCAAGATGCGCGCGCGGTCTTCGGCGGTGCGCAGTTTCCATTCGGCTTGTGCTTTGGCCGCACCATCAATCGCCAGTTGTGCCAGTGCTTTGCCGGCATTGGGCACGGAAGCAATGTGCGAACCATCCGCGGGGTTCAAGACAGCAATCGTGCTGGCATTGCTGGCATCTACCCATGAGCCGTTGATGTAACACTGCGACTTGAGCAGATCAGTGTCTTTGAGTTGGAGCGTGTGCATGTGGGGGAATTTCGTTTCAATAAACTTTGGGGGAGTTGTCGGTCACGGCGTTGCGTGGCCCTTTGAATGCAGCCGCTAACTCTGTGGCCGTTCGCACCAGCAACGTGGTGTCCACACCCACGGCCACAAACTGCGCACCTGCTTCGAGATACATGTGGGCCATTTTTTGATCGGCCATCAAGATGCCAGCGGCTTTGCCTGCGGCACGCACAGTGGCAATGCCTTGCACAATGGTTTTCACCACCTCAGGATGTGCAGGTTGGCCGCGGTAGCCCATCGACGCCGACAAATCTGCGGGGCCGAAAAACACACCATCGACGCCATCGACCGACGCAATGGCTTTGAGGTTTTGCACAGCCAAACTGGTTTCGGCTTGCACCAGTAAACACATTTCGTCGTCGGCTTGTTTGAGGTAATCGGTCACTTGGTTCCAACGCGAAGCACGTGCCAACGCAGCCCCCACACCACGAATGCCATGGGGTGGGTAGCGCATGGCCTTGACCATCAACGCGGCTTGCTCGGGCGTGTCAATCATGGGCACCAACAAAGTTTGTGCGCCCACATCCAAATACTGCTTGATGAGTGCCACATCGCCTTGCACGGGGCGCACGACGGGGTGCACGGGGTAAGGCGCCACGGCGCGCAGTTGTTCCAGCACGGTGCGCACATCGTTGGGTGCGTGTTCGCCATCGAGCAGCAACCAATCAAAGCCGCAACCGGCCAAGGCTTCGGCCACGTTGGCGTCAGCGAGGCCCACCCACAAACCAATTTGGCTTTGGCCTGCTTTGAGCGCGTCGCGGAATGTGTTTTTGGTGATTTGCATGGTACGTCGCCTTACACAAAACGGAATTGCAGTTGACCCAGATCACCGTAGTCAGCATCAAACACGTCACCGGCTTTGGCGGGCACGGGCTTGGTGAAGGAACCCGCCAACACGATTTCGCCCGCCTTCAAATACTCATCCCAAGGGGCCAGCTTGTTGGCCAACCAAGCAATGCCCACGGCGGGGTGGCCTTGCACGCCTGCCGCCAAACCGGTTTCTTCCACCACGGTGTTCAAACGCAAAATTGCACCGCACCAAGGCAAGTTGGTGGTGTGTGGATCCACGCGCTTGGCACCCAACACGATGCCAGCGTTGGCGGCGTTGTCGCTGATGGTGTCAAACACTTTGCGCATCACTTTGGTGTGACGGTCAAACTGTTCAATGCGTGAGTCGATGATTTCAATCGCAGGCGTCACGTACTCGGTGGCGTCCAACACTTGCTCAACAGTGACATTAGGTCCGCGCAAATCTTTCTTCAAGATGAACGCCAACTCCACTTCGACACGGGGTGCGATGAAGTTATGCATGGGGATGTCCAACACCTGACCTGGGGTGCACTCGTAACGCATGTAGTCGAGCAAGGTGCCGTAGTCGGGCTCGTCAATTTGGCTGGCTTGTTGCATGGCACGACTGGTCAAACCAATTTTGTGACCGATGACTTGGTGGCCTTCGGCGTATTGCAGTTGCATCCACGCACGGTTGATGCGGTAGCCGTCTTCGATGGTCATGCCGGGAAAACGTTTGGAGAAGTGCTCAATTTGCACGCGTGATTTTTCAGACTGATGCAGCTCTTGCGCCAGTGCTTGAATTTGGGCTTCGGTGAAAACAGACATCGTTCAGTTCTTTTGAAACAAAGGGTGAATATTGCTGTGCTTGGCGTCAAACACTTCGGAGCCCACATCGATTTGCAAGGTGATGCCGATGTGGCGTTGTGCCATGACGGGGGCAAAAAATGCCTTGGCCACTTCGACCAAGGTTTGTCCAGCGCGCTGCTGTGTGGCTTCGCTTCGGCCTTTGCCCATGCGCACGTTGAGGTACACAAAGGCATAGTCGCCAGAGCCGCCGTGTGGGTTGCCTTCAAACTGCGCCGCCGCTTGCCCTGCTGCGCCACCATCGGCCACGGCATAGTGCGGCGCTGGATAGGCCAACACGCGTGTGCCACCTGTGGGGAACACTTGTTTGTCGGTTTCGTCTTTGACGGTCAACATGGCGTCAGCCATTTGACGGCACAAAGTCGTCATGTTCACTTCCGCATCGAGCTGGCCGGTGTAAAGAATCACAAGGTGTGGCATGGCGTTCTCGCAAACATCACAAACGTGAACTGATGGCGGTGTAGCCATCCGCGCTGCTGGCCACGGCTTTGGGCACCTGAGCGCCGTCTTGCGGTGTCACATCAAAAATGGCATTGAGCTGGCCTGTGCCACTCGCGCCGAAGTACGGCGTCACGATGTCCGCCTCACCGTCATAGGCCGTCCAACCAAGTGCACCCATCAACATGGCGGTGTCGTGCATGAAGCCTTCGCCGTGGCCTTTGCTGGCGTACTCGGGCAGCATTTCGCAAAAGGCTTTCCATTCGCGGTTGTGCCACATTTGCAGCACTTGCTTGTCGAGCTGCTCGAGGAACGGGCTCCAAATCTTGTGCGCAAATTCTGGCGCCAAACCGTTTTGCGCAAAACGGTGTGAGAGTGAACCGCTGGCCAAAAAAGCCACCTTGCCGTCGTAATGTTTTTCCACGGCTTCGCGCATGGCCCAGCCCAGACGAGCGCTGTCGTTTAGGTAATGCACCATGCACAACGCCGAGACCGACACCACTTTGAAGTGCTGGTCTTCGTTCATGTAGCGCAGTGGCACCAGCGTGCCGTACTCGGGGTCGAGTGTGGTGTTGTCGTGCGCCAGTGTCTCCACGCCCTGCTCGTTGGCAACCTTGGCGAGCAGGTGGCCCAGCTCGGGGTTGCCTGGTGCCTCAAACGCCATGTGATTAATAAAGTGGGGCAATTCGTTGCTGGTGTAGTTGCCCTTGAAATGCGGCGCGCAGTTGATGTGGTAATTCGCATTGACCAGCCAATGCGTGTCAAACACCACCAAGGTGTCCACACCCATGTCGCGACAGCGACGGCTGATTTCTTTGTGGCCATCAATGGCGCTTTGACGTGTGCCAAAGCGCGGACCTGGCTGCTCGCTCAAGTACATGCTGGGCACGTGTGTGATTTTGGCGGCTAATGCGAGTTGGCCCATGATCAAACTCCCCAGTGTGGAATGTGGTGGCTGCCCATCGACACGGCCACGTTTTTGGGTTCGCAAAACACTTCGTAACTCCAAGTGCCACCTTCGCGACCTGTGCCGCTGGCCTTGGTGCCACCAAAAGGTTGGCGCAAATCACGCACGTTTTGGCTGTTCACAAAGCACATGCCTGCTTCGATGGCGGCGGCCACGCGGTGGGCTTTGCCAATGTTCTCGGTCCACACATAGCTGGACAAACCGTACTCAATGTCATTGGCTTGGCGGATGGCATCGGCTTCGTCGGTGAACGGAATCAAACACGCCACGGGGCCAAAGATTTCTTCTTGCGCAATGCGCATGCGGTTGTCCACGTCGGCAAACACTGTGGGGCGAACGAAATTGCCTTTTTGCAAATGCGCGGGCAACTCGGGTGCATCCAAACCACCACACAAGATGGATGCGCCTTCTTTTGTGCCCAACTCGATGTAGCTGCGCACCTTGGCCAAATGGCCTTGGCTGATCATGGGGCCAATGATGGTTTTGTCATCCAAGGGATCACCCACCACGATGCGTTTGGCACGCTCGGCAAACTTGGCGGCGAAGTCGGCATAAATGCTCTTTTGCACCAAGATGCGGCTGCCCGCTGTGCAGCGCTCGCCGTTGTTGCTGAAGATCATGAAGATGGCGGCATCCAATGCGCGATCGAGATCGGCATCTTCAAAAATCACAAACGGTGATTTGCCGCCGAGTTCCATGCTGAACTTTTTGAGGCCCGCAGCTTGCACAATGCGATTGCCCGTCACGGTAGAACCAGTGAAAGAAATGGCACGCACATCGCGATGCGCACACAGCGGCTCGCCAGCTTCTTTGCCGTAGCCATGAACCACATTCAACACACCCGCAGGCACGCCGGCCTCAAGGGCCAACTCACCCAATCGGGCAGCGGTCAAAGGCGACAACTCGCTCATCTTCAACACAGCCGTGTTGCCAAATGCCAAACAAGGCGCCACTTTCCACGTGGATGTCATGAATGGCACGTTCCAAGGGGAAATCAAGGCGCACACGCCCACGGGGTGGAACAAGGTGTAGTTCAGATGCGTTGGCGTTGGGTAGGTGTGGCCATCCACACGCGTGCACATTTCAGCGAAGTAGTAAAAGTTATCGGCAGCGCGTGGCACCAACTGTTTGCCTGTTTGGCTGATGGTTTGGCCTGTGTCTTTGGTTTCGGCTTGTGCGATCTCGGGCACGTGCTTGGCAATCAAGTCACCCAGATTGCGCATGATTTTTGCGCGCTCAGTCGTGGGGCGTGCAGCCCACGCTGGAAATGCATCTTTGGCTGCTTGCACGGCAGCATTGACTTCCACGGAGGTGCCGCTGGCAACTTCAGCCAAGACCTCTTGTGTCGCTGGATTCACCGTCTCAAAGTACTGGTTGGCGCTGACGGCTTTGCCGTTGATCAAGTGTTCGATACGCATATGCTTCTCCTACATCCAAAAAATTAACGACCAAACGTGGCATCCGCCACGATGGTGTTGACCAGCCGACCGATGCCGTCGATCTCGGTGACGACCTCATCGCCCACATTCACATTGACCACACCATCCGGCGTGCCCGTCAAGATCACGTCCCCTGGGTTGAGCGTCATGAAGCCGCTCAAATATTCAATCAAGGTTGGAATATCCGAAATCAAATCAGCGGTGTTGCCTTGTTGTGTGACCACCCCGTTGACCAACGTGCGCAGCGACAACGCGTGTGGATCAGCCACATCTGCGGCATCCACAAACCAAGGCCCCAACACCGTGCCGCCATCGCGGTTTTTCACGCGCAAGTTGGGACGGTAGTAGTTCTCTAAGTAATCCCGAATCGCATAGTCATTGGCCACGGTGTAGCCAGCGACGTATTGCATCGCGTCTGCACGCTTGACGTTTTTGGCCGTTTTACCAATGACGACGGCCAGCTCGCACTCGTAGTGCATAAAGGCAACGCCTTCAGGGCGACGGGTTTGCGCACGATGGCCAATCAAAGAGCTGCGACCTTTGAGAAACGCCAGCGGCTCATCTTTGGCGGTGACCGTCAACTCTTTGGAGAGTTCTTTCACATGGTCTGCATAGTTCAAGCCCAAAGCGATGATGGTGCCCACCTCAAAAGGCGGCAACCAAACCACCGCGTCTTCAGCGACCACGCGGCCATCGGCCAACTTCAAACCTGCAGGGTGCTCGTAGGCTTCATGAATGGCGCCACCATAAGCTACTTTTGCGCGATTCATACCAACTCCTCCGCGACCAATGTATTTTCAATTTGACCCACGCCAGCGATGCTGACGGTCACGCGTTGCCCCGCATGTGCGAGGGGTGCATTGGCAGAGATGCCAATGCTGAGAATGTCACCCGGATGTAAGGTCATGAACTCTGTGACGTCGACCAACAACTGAGCCACCGAGCGAATACGCCCCCCCGTGTCTGTGTGTTGCACCACCACGCCATCAATCGCCACGGTCATGGTGAGCGCGTCAGGGTTGACCACCGCCGCACGCGGCACATAGGCACCCATGGGGCAAAAACCATCACGGCATTTGAAGCGCATGGAGGGGCGATAAAACGAGTCATGCGGCACGCTGATGTCGTTCAACACCACATAGCCAGCCACGTGGTTCAACGCATCCGCAACGCTGACCTTAGAAGCCACACGGCCAATGACCAGCCCCAACGTTGCCCCCATTTGCAGCTCAGGCGCATCCGATGGCACCACCACCGCATCGCCACTTTGCGCCCACGTATTGCGCGGCTTGATATACAGAATCGGTGCTTTGGGTGGCGCCTTGTAAGGCGCCACATTCACCTGATCACCCAAAGCCGCCAAGGCTTCGCGATGGTTTAACAATGTGCCGTACACAGTGCTCCCGTGGGGCATTTGAAAAATATTCGACATGGTCAATTCTTTGAGGTGATGCATTTTGCTAACATGTACGTAATTTAAACACTCACTTGTTAGTAAGTCAATCCGACTTGGATGATTTTTTCACCGGTGTTATCCCTAGATTGCCTTCCGCCCAATCCTCAGGCTCGTCTTGAATTCGGTACAGTTCGCTCGGTCAACCTGATTTAAACCAATGAAAAGCCCGCTTCGGCATAAGAATTTGCCCCACCTCCTCCTGCAATCAAGGGAAGCCTTGATGAGCCGTTTTCGCCCTGTGCTGAATCAGCACGGCGTAACCGAGCAGCAGTGGCGAATTCTGCGTGTACTGCTGGACGAAGATGGCTTGGAACCTCGTCAGTTGTGCGAGCGTTGCTTGATTTCCAGCCCCAGCATTGCCGGGGTTCTGATGCGCATGGAAGAAGCTGGGTTGATCAAACGTGAACGCATGGAACACGATCAGCGACGCGTCAAAGTAACCGTCACAGCAGCCACAAAAAAGTTGGGTAAAAGCATTGCCCCCATCATCGAGCGCGAATACCTAGAGCTTGAAAAGAAAGTGGGCGTCAAGCAATTGCAGCAGGTGTATGACACGCTCGACACCTTGCTGCAAAACCTCGACAGCCACGAAGAAATCGGCGACTGACGGTTAGCCCATCACCGCGCAAATGCGATTCGCTGCCGCCGTGAGCGCCTTGGCCACCTTGGCCACGTTCACCTTGTGCGGTATGTAAAGCACCGCAATCGCAGCGGGCTGACCACTAGAGAGATGCAGGGGCACCGCAATGGACGCAATGCCGTGGATCACCTCGTTTTCACTCACCTCAAACGGTTGCGGTGGGAATATTTTTGGCTTTAACAGCGACTGAATCACCTTGCCCGGCGCCCCCTGACCCACGGCATGTCGGCTACCTGGCTTCTTGCCCAAGGTTGTCTCTAAGTTTTTAGGTTCTGCACTGCTCAACGTCACGGCGAATTCACCGTCATAGGCCACCAAAAAAGCAGTCATCTCCAACGCCTCGGCAATGGCTGCGAGTTCAGGGGCTGCTGCCGAACGCAAGTCTTTGGCAACGCCACGCGCAAGGATGGCCAGCTTAGAACCGACGATGAGTCCACCCGACACATCGCGTTCGACAAAGCCACTCTGTTCCAACGTCTTGACAAGGCGGTAGCCCATGGAGCGGTGGATGTTCAACTGCTGCGACAGCGCCGCAACGCTGATGGGCTCAGGCACGCTGCCAATGATTTCTAGCGCAGTCAGACCTCGCGCCAAGGTCTGAGAGCCGCCATCTGCTTTGGACTCACGGGAATTCACGGTTTGTAGTTTTGTCATCAGGTCACCCATTGAATGCTTGCGTTGAATGTCATGCCTCGGTTAGACTATCTCTATATTTGACATTATGTTGCAATTATAGAGACAAAGGAGACCACTCATGCAATTCCACCATCGCGGTTACGTTTCAGAAAACCCCCGCATCAAACCGGCCGCCGGCCACGGCATCAACCGCCCAACAGAGATTCCTGATGAGATGGATGTGCTCATCGTTGGCACAGGCCCCGCCGCCGTGACCGTTGCGGCACAGCTCGCCCATTTCCCCAGCATCAACGTGCGCGCCATCGAGCGACGCGAAGGCCGTTTGACACAAGGACAAGCGGACGGCATTCAGGCCCGATCAGTCGAAACCTTCCAAGCATTTGGCTTTGCCAATGCCATCGTGGATGAGGCCTACCGCAACGTCGAGATGTGTTTTTGGAAGCCCGATGAGAAGAACCCCGAAAACATTGTGCGAGTCTCGCGCGTGCCCGATGACGCCCATGGCGTGAGTGAGTTTCCACATATCTATGTGAACCAATCACGTGTCTTGGATTACTTCTTGGGTTATGCAGAACAAGCACCAGGCAAAGTCCTGCCCGATTACGGCGTTGAATTTGTTGACTTAGAAATTGACGAGAGCCATGACTACCCAGTGGCGGCTCGCATCAAATACATCGCAGGCCCACGCCAAGGCGAAGTGCGCACCGTGCGGGCCAAATATTTGGTTGGCGGCGATGGTGCACGCAGCAACGTGCGCACCGCACTCGGACACAAACTAGAAGGCGATGCCTCACTACATGCCTGGGGCGTGATCGACGTGTTGTGCAACACGGACTTCCCAGACTTTCAGGTGAAGTGTTCTATTCAGTCACACAGCGCAGGCAACATCCTGTTGATCCCTCGTGAAGGTGGTTACCTCTCACGCTTGTACGTTGATCTCGGCAACCTCGATGAGAACGATGCGGGTGAAATTCGCAAAACCAGTCTGGACGAAATCATCCGTCGCGCCAATGCCATCTTGCATCCCTACACCTTGGATGTGAAGAGCATTGCTTGGTGGTCGGTCTACGAAGTGGCACATCGCGTGACCACAGGCTTTGACAACGTCCCTGCGGATCGCATCGGTGAGCAGCATCCTCGTGCCTTCATCATGGGCGATGCGTGTCACACACACTCGGCCAAAGCTGGCCAAGGCATGAACGTGTCAATTCAAGACGGCTGGAACCTGTCTTGGAAACTCGCGGCGGTGCTTGAAGGCCGTGCACCGGCATCACTGCTCGACACGTATTCGTCCGAGCGTCGCGTGATTGCACAAGACCTCATCAACTTCGACAAAGAGTGGTCCACACTCATGGCCCGCCCTGTCGAAGAATGGGATGACCCGCAAGACTTGGCGCGTTGGTACGAGAAAACAATTGAGTTCCCCATGGGGTTCATGACGCAGTACCCCAAGAACCAGATCGTTGCAGGCCTTGAACACCAAGATTTGGCAACAGGTTTCCCGATTGGTAAACGCTTCAAATCCACCGAGGTGATGCGACGCGCTGACAACCGTTGGCGCCACCTGGGCCACTTGCATGAGGCCGATGGCCGCTGGCGTGTGTATGTGTTTGCAGATGGCGCAGCACCGGCAAACTCAGGTACACCCACAGCCGACTTCGCACAATGGTGGCTGAACGACGCAGAGTCACCTCGCGTGAAGTACACACCGCACAACAGCGACACAGATGCCATTTTTGACACCAAGGTGGTCTACCAACAAGACTACACCCAGGTGGAACCAAGCGATGTGCCTGCAGTCTTCAAGCCCATCAAAACACCGTTTGGTCTTGTCGATGTGAATCAGATCTTTGCATCAGGCCATGGGCGCGACATCTTCCGCGATCGCGAAATCCATCAGGACGGCGCCATCGTGATCGTGCGCCCAGATCAGTATGTGGCAGGTATCTTCCCGCTCAATGCACGCCATGAACTGAAGACGTTTTTCGCGCAACACATGTTGCCAGCGAAGTAAGGTCACACAACAGTTCTTGAACTGAAAAAAGCCTGATGGTTGACCCATCAGGCTTTTTCATTGGGGCTCTGCTGAGCTTATTCGCCGAAATTCAGAGGCAAGCCCACATAGTTTTCAGCCACCGTGCGCGAACCTGACTCGCTGTGGATGAGGTAATCCAACTCAGCCTCTTGGAACTTCTGACCAATCTCGCCTTGATCTGGGAAACGGTGCATCAAGCTGGTGAACCACCAAGAGAAGCGCTCTGCACGCCAGATGCGCGCCAAACAACGGGTGGAGTAATGGTCGATGCCTGCGTGTGATTTTTCGACACACGCCTCAATCAGTGCATCCGACAAATACTTCACATCGGTGGCGGCCAAGTTCAAACCTTTGGCACCTGTCGGTGGCACGATGTGGGCGGCGTCCCCTGCCAAAAACAACGCGCCAAAGCGCATGGGCTCAGTCACAAAGCTGCGCAAAGGGGCAATGCTTTTTTCAATGCTTGGGCCTGTCACCAAGTTATCGCACGCTTCGGGGTCCAAGCGGTTACGCAACTCACCCCAGAACGCGTCGTCACTCCACTGCTCCACTTTGTCGGTCAGCGGCACTTGCAAGTAGTAACGGCTGCGTGTGAGGCTGCGCTGCGAGCACAAAGCAAAACCACGCGGACTATTGGCGTAAATCAATTCTTCATGCACAGGCGGCGTGTCGGACAACACACCCAACCAGCCGAAGGGATACACCTTTTCAAACTCTTGAATCGACTTGCGCGGCACGCTGGCACGGCACACACCGTGGAAGCCATCGCAACCCGCAATGAAGTCACACGAGATGGTGTGGCTTTTGCCGTCCTTGCTGTAGCTGACGCTGGGGTGATCGCTGTCAAAGTCGTGGATCTGCACATCGTCGGCTGCGTAGATCGAGGTCAAGCCAGCCGCTTGGCGTGCATCCATCAAATCACGGGTGACTTCGGTTTGGCCATAGACCATCACTTTTTGACCGCCTGTGAGGCCAGCCAAATCGATGCGGTGACGCTCGCCTTTGAACAGCAAATCAAAGCCGGTATGCACCAAGCCTTCTTTGTTCATGCGTTGGTCAACGCCCGCCTGAGCCAACACGTCCAAGGTCACTTGCTCCAGCACGCCCGCACGGATGCGGCCCAGCACGTAGTCTGGGCTTTGACGTTCCAAAATGATGGCATCCACGCCCGCCTTGTGCAGCAGTTGCCCCAACAACAAACCCGAAGGGCCCGCACCCACAATCACCACTTGTGTACGCATGTCTCAAATCCTTGTGTGTTTAGAAGTGCCGTGAGATTAAAGGCGTATTTGATTTAACGCAAAGTCCAACAGGCAATCATGCGCGGTGATTAGAATGATTGCACGATCATCGCGCAACCTACCCACAACGAAGCACCATGAACAAAGCTGACTGGATTGAAGGCATGGCCCGTGGCATGGCCGTGTTAGAAAGTTTTGACACCGAGCGCCAACGCCTCAACGCGACGCTCACAGCACAACGCACCGGCCTGACCCGTGCAACCGCACGCAGGCATCTGCTCACACTCACCCACTTGGGATATTTGGAAACCGATGGTCAGTATTACTGGTTGTCCGCCAAAGTGCTGGGGTTTGCGGGGAGTTATTTGTCAGGTGCTCGATTGCCGCGCGCGGTTCAGCCCACCTTGCATCAGCTGAGCTTGGCCACGCAACTGTCGTGCTCTGTCGCGGTGCTGCAAAACGATGCGGTGATCATCGTGGCAAGAGGTATTTGGCAAGGACCAGACTTGCCCATCAAGGCCAGTCATCACGTGCTGGCCTACGGCCTGCATGTGGGCACACGCTTGCCCGCGCATGCCACATCAACGGGGCAAGTGCTGCTGGCCAACTTGACACCGCCAGAGATGAAAACATGGCTAGAGGCCAATCCATTGAGTCGCTTAACGGCACACACCGCCACACAGGTGAAAGACTTGAAACAAAAACTCAAGCGCATCGCCAAGCAAGATTACTGCTTGGCGACACAAGAGCATGAATTAGGGGTTGACGCTTTGGCTGTACCGCTGCGCAATCAGCGTGGCGACACGGTGGCTGCGCTGAACTTGGTGCGTTCAGGCGCAGCCCCCAACGCACCAGATTTAGCAACGCGCTGGCTGCCTTTGCTGCAACAAACTGCGCAAGCCCTCAGGCCGTTGATTTGAGCAGCCAGTCAAGACCACGCGAAGTCCCGCCACTGCTTGTGTCGGCTGGTATGTATTCACAACCAATCCAGCCATTCCAATTGGTGTCGAGGCTGATGCGATCAATCAGCGCGAACACATGAGCCCAATTGACCTCGCCTGTACCTGGCTCGTGACGGCTAGGTACATCCGCGATCTGAAAATGCCCCACCCGAGCTGTGGGCAGATATTGACTGATCTTGATTGAAAGATCGCCTTCAACGATTTGACAATGAAAAAGATCCATCTGCACTTTTAAGTTCGGTGCGTTCACCGAATCAAGAATGGCATGCGCATGGTCTTGGCGTTGCAAATGAAAGCCAGGAATGCTCCGCGGGTTGATGGGCTCGATCATCAAGTCGCAACCCACTTTGGCAGCTTGTTCGGTGGCCCACTTGAGGTTGTCAATGAGCGTTTGGTCTGCCTGCGTTGCACTTAAATCTGCGGGGCGTACACCAACCATGGCGTGGATGCGAGGACAGTCCAACACCTCCGCATAAGCCAACGCCAGCGACAAGCCGGCCTGAAACTCAGCCTCACGTCCGGGTAGGCATGCTGTGCCACGATCTCCCAATTCCCAACAACGCTGCGCATCATCTGAGGTCATGCCACCAGGCGGGGTATTGAAAAGCACTTGCTGCAAACCGTTGCCTTTGAGGCGTGCTGCCAATTCAACAGCGGGATAGGCATAAGGAAAAAGATATTCCACAGCATTGAAACCATCCTTCGCTGCGGCCTCGAAACGTTCGAGAAAAGGCAGATCCGAATACATCATGGTCAGGTTGGCAGCAAAACGGGGCATGGTTCTTCCTTGAATGTGTCTTACCAGCGGGCACCAAACGTGATGCGCAGCTCTAACGTATGAAACCAATGTACCCGCTTCCAAAACCCCAAACGAGCTGGGATAGATCGTCACTGAAGGCGGTTGTTGGTCACTTCAGAAAGGTCAAGCTTTCATTTCTTGGCGAAACACCGCCTCTTGTTCGCGTCTAAAAGCCACGGCCTGTTGGGTCGCGTCAAACGCCACGTCATTCCAGGTCACGACTTCGCCAGCCGCAATGTCGCGCTTGAGAGTCATGTTGTGCGCCAAGCCAATCGGCAAGGCATTCAGTCGCAAAGAGTCCTCGGTTTGCATCAACTTGCCGTAGACCGTGAAGCCGCCTTCACCATCCAGCTTTTCGCCCTTTTTAAGCGCACGTTTGGCTGTCGCGCCGACATCGCCGCGCCACTCACCGGTTGCGCCCGTTGCCTCTTGACGCACAGCGATGCTCGCCACTGAGATGCCCAGCTCTAAACCGATCAGGTGATAGGGCTTGTACATCGCCGCGTACTTCCCCGTCGAATCGGTTTTGAGGCCGTATTGCTGGAAGCAATCCATCACATATTTGCTCGGCGCTTCAAAGACCGCATACACGCCCCAACGCAAATCACGGAAAACGGGGCGACCATCTCGCTCAATTGAGGACACCACTTCCACCATGCCCTTTTGCGCCAAGATGCCACCGTCAGAACGCGGACGCAGGATGTGCGGCAAATCATCAACACCACAAGGCGGAAAGTACAAACCATCTTTGGGGGGCGTCAGCTCGCAGCCATTGGCAACCGCTGCCATTTCAAGCGCGGACTTGGTGCCGTCCAAGAAACTGTTGAACATCTGCGCATTGAAGTCCCCGCCCGCCACCTGATCTGCATTGAAGCCGTAGTGGCCCCAGACGGTATCGGGGGTGCTCTGGTGGTAGATGGGCAGGTATTTGGTGCCCTTGCCAGCGCACACCACCTCCATGCCAATGGTGCGTGCCCAGTCCACCATTTCTGCAATCAAGGCAGGCTGATCGCCAGAGGCCATCGAATAAATGATACCCGCCTCTTTGGCGCGACGCGCCAACAACGGCCCAGCCAACACATCGGCTTCCACGTTCACCATGATGATGTGCTTGCGATGCTCACAGCACAACAAAGCGTGCGCAATGCCAGCGGCAGGACTACCCGTGGCGTCAATGACGATGTCCACATAGTCGCTGGCAATGACCGAAGGCGCATCGTCTGTGATGAATGTGCTGCCGTCTTTGGCAGCTTGCGCCAGCGAGGTGGCCGCGAAGCGAGGAGACTCCCAGCCCACACGCGCCAGCGAAGCACGCGCCCGGTCGGGCGACAGGTCAGCGACAGCGACCAAATGGATACCAGGGGTGCGCGGTGCCTGTGACAGGTACATCGAGCCGAACTTGCCAGCACCAATGACCGCCACGCGCACGGGGCGGCTCTCAGCCGCGCGTTTCTTGAGTTTTTGAATCAACGACATGCCTATCTCCTTTGGTTTTTCTACGCTTTGAACAACTGAGCGCGAAGATACATCACATTTTTTTGCACGAGAATATGTATTCTCTCAACCTGTCTGTGCACAAATTCACATGAGCAACTTTGACTGGAACAACTTGCAATCCTTTCTCGCCATGGCGCGTGCGGGTCGACTCACCGTTGCCGCACGCCGCATGGGGGTTGACCACTCGACACTGAGTCGTCGCATCAGCGCACTCGAAGACGCGATGCACGTCAAGCTGTTTGAGCGACGACCGGAGGGATTTGCCCTGACACCAGAGGGCGAAGCATTGCTGGGTGATGCGGAAGAAATCGAGTCTCTGACGGTTCGCATGGGTGCACGACTACACGCGGACACATCGAAATTAACAGGCAACGTGAGGATGGGGACGCCCGAGGGATTTGGTACCTATTTCCTCGCCCCGCAGCTTGCACATCTGAGCCACAAACATCCAGACCTGAACATTGAACTGGTGGCCAACCCGCGGTCATTTAGCCTGTCCAAGCGCGAAGCCGATATTGCCATCAGCATGGCTAGACCCAACCAAGGTCGCGTCTATGCACGCAAACTCATTGACTTTGGATTGGGCGTTTACGCCAGCCGCAACTACTTGGCGTCGCACGCACCGATTACCACGCGACAAGATTTGCTCGCACACGGTTGGATCGGGTACGTCGAGGATCTGATGTGGACTTCGGAGCTGGATTACTTACCCATGGTGGACCGCAACATCCAACCAAGGCTACACATCTCTAACGTCATCAGCCAATTGACGGCGATTGAGGGCGGTGCTGGACTGGGTGTTTTGCCTCACTTCATGGCACGACAGTCACCTGTGCTGACACGTGTTTTGCCGACGGAGATTCATCTGACACGTGCGTACTGGCTCATCACACACCCTGACACCCACAACCTAGCGCGCATCAGAGCATGCTGTGATTTTTTAACTGAACAAGCGTTCGCACGCGGCTCGGATTATTGGATGAGCGAATTGGCTTAATCGTTGTCAAAAGGGCTCAGACACTCGCATCTAACTCAGCCAATGCGCGAGCCAGGATGCTTTCAGCATCCACATTAAAAAACGAACGCAGCACCGCGCGCGTGTCACTACGCCCAAAACCATCTGTGCCTAAAGTACGGTACGTGCGTCCTGCAGGCACATAAGCGCGAACACTCTCAGGCACTGCTCGCACGTAGTCGGTCGCAGCCACGATTGGGCCTGAACTGTGGCTGAGAAGTTGGGCCAAGTAAGGCGTATCGCCATCGCTCTCGTGCGCCATGCCATCTCGGGCCAACTCGCTCCAACTGGTGATGCTGTAAACATCCACCCCGATGCCTCGCTCAGCAAGTTGCTGCGCGGCCAGCACCACTTCAGTGAAGATGGCGCCCGAGCCCAGCAAGGTCACACGTTGCCCCGCCTTAGGTCCATAGCTGCCAAAGTGGTAGCCGCCGCGTAATACCCCCTCGGCTGCGCCTTCTGGCAAATCGGGGTTGGCATAGTTTTCGTTCATGAGCGTGACGTAATAGAAAACGTCTTGCTGCTCCACCAACATCTCACGCATGCCCGCGTCAACGATCACCGCCAGTTCACCTGCAAAGGCTGGGTCATAGGCCTTGCAGTTGGGGATGGTGGCAGCTACCAAGTGACTGCTGCCATCTTGGTGTTGCAGGCCCTCGCCCGCCAAGGTGGTGCGGCCTGAAGTTGCACCCAACAAGAAGCCTCTGGCGCGCTGATCGGCAGCTGCCCATATCGCATCACCCACGCGTTGGAAGCCGAACATGGAGTAATAAATGTAAAACGGCAGCATGGCCATGCCGTGCACGCTGTAGCTGGTGGCTGCTGCCGTCCAACTGGCAATTGCACCGGCTTCGCTGATGCCTTCTTCCAAAATTTGTCCTTCTAAGGCTTCGCGGTAAGAGAGCACAGAGCCGATGTCTTCAGGCGCATAGCGCTGACCGACGCTGCTGTAAATACCAACTTGTTTGAACAAATTGGCCATACCAAAAGTGCGCGCTTCGTCAGCGACGATGGGCACGATGCGTGGGCCTAATGTGGGGTCTTTCAGTAACGTGCCAAGCATGCGAACAAACGCCATGGTGGTGCTCATCTCCTTGCCATCCGCCTTGAGGGCGAACTGCGCGTAGCTGTCTATTGCGGGGACAGGCACCACATCGCAAGCGGTTTCGCGTTTGGGCATGGCCCCGCCCAATGCGCTTCGGTGTTCACGCAGGTAACGCATCTCCGCGCTGTCTTCTGCGGGTTTGAAAAACGCCAGACCCTTCGCTTGTTCGTCGCTCAGAGGCAGGTTGAATCGGTTGCGGAACTCGATCAAGTCGGTCTCATCAAATTTCTTTTGGCTGTGGGTGGTCATCTTGCCTTGCCCCGCAGAACCCATGCCATAGCCTTTCTTGGTCTGCGCCAAGATCACGGTCGGCTGACCTGTATGGGCCGCAGCCGCTGCGTAAGCCGCGTGAATCTTGACCAAGTCGTGACCGCCTCGTTTGAGGTTATCGATTTGTTCATCTGTCATGCCCTCTACCAAGCGAGCGAGTTCCTCGTTCTGGCCAAAGAAGTTGTCGCGGTTGAAGCGGCCGTCCTTGGCCGCGAAAGTTTGCATTTGACCGTCCACGGTTTGTGCAAATGCACGCGCCAAGGCGCCTGTCGTGTCGCGCGCAAACAAACCATCCCAGTCGCTGCCCCACACCAACTTGATGACGTTCCAGCCCGCACCTGCAAAGAGTTTTTCCAACTCGTCGATGATGCGGCCGTTGCCGCGCACAGGGCCGTCTAAACGTTGCAGGTTGCAGTTGACCACCCACACCAAGTTGTCGAGTTTTTCGCGGGCGGCAAGCGTGAGCGCGCTCATGCTCTCCGGTTCATCCATCTCGCCATCGCCAAACACGCCCCAGACTTTGCGGGTGTCACAGTCCAGCAATTCACGATGTGTGAGATAGCGCATGAAGCGTGCGTGATAGATCGAGCTGATCGGACCAATGCCCATCGAGCCGGTGGGGAACTGCCAAAAGTCGGGCATCAACCATGGATGCGGGTAGCTGGACAGACCGCGCGCACCGCTGGCAGGTGCTGTGATTTCTTGGCGGTAATGCAGCAAGTCAGCTTCGCTCAAACGGCCTTCAAGAAATGCACGGGCATACACACCGGGTGCGCTGTGGGGTTGGAAAAACACCAAATCGCCGCGGTGCGTTTCATTGCGTGCATGAAAGAAATGGTTGAATCCCATCTCAAACAAATCAGCGGCACTCGCGTAGCTGGCGATGTGGCCACCGAGTTCACCATAGGCTTGGTTGGCACGCACCACCATCGCCAGCGCGTTCCAACGCATGAGCGAAGCAAGACGCTCTTCCACAGCCAGATCGCCCGGAAACGTCGGTTGTGCATCTACACCGATGGTGTTGATGTAGGGCGTGTTCAACTCAGGCTGCCAACCGATGCCTTTCGTACGGGCAAAGCGAACCAACTCATCAAGAATGTGTCGAACGCGAACAGGCCCCTCGTTTGTGGCAAGTGACAACAACGCATCACGCCACTCTTGGGTTTCTGATGGATCGCTGTCTATGTCTGCTGATGGTGTGAAATGGTGTGGCTCGGTCATGTCGTTCATTCCAAATGTCTCCTCGTGCGAAGACTGTAGGGAATACGCCATGGCAGTTGATGTTGAATTCATGCATTATTCGAATTTATATGGCATTTAATTTTGAATAAGCAATGAATCAAAGCACAAAAAACTTTGACGCCACCGATTTAAAGATTCTTGAAGAGCTTCAGGCCGATTCAAGTCTGTCCAACGTCGAGCTTGCCCGTCGGGTTCATTTATCGCCGTCGCCTTGCTTAGCCCGTGTGCGGGCGTTGGAGGAACGCGGCCTGATCCGGCAATACGTCGCCTTGCTTGAAGCCAAGCATTTAGGGCTGCATCTGAACGTGTTTATCTCGATCAGCCTCAAGCAACAAAGTCGCCAGGCACTTCAAGAGTTTGAAGAGCGCATCACCTTGCGCGATGAGGTGATGGAGTGCTACTTGATGACCGGGGATGAGGATTACCTCTTGCGCGTGGCAGTTCCTGACATGCCCGCCTTAGAGAGCTTCATCCTTGAACAGCTCTCACCGATCGCGCAGGTTGAAAAGATTCGATCCAGTTTTGCGCTCAAGCAGGTGCGCTACAAAACTGCACTTCCCTTGCACAACTTGTAGTTTCAAATACAGGGCTTTGAAGCAAAGAAAAAGGGCTCGGAGATTTTCCGAGCCCTTGTGTATGGTGGTGGATGGTTGACGACTTACGAACTCTCTATTTCGACTACTTAGTAATGAATAGTAAAGGAGCGGTAATGCGCGGTAAGAACTTAACGTCAAAAACGCACCGATATTGTGCATATTAAATTTATGGATTTGAACCGAGATCCACAAATCTGTGTGTAGGACTGATGTGCAGCGACTGCTGTCCTTCGCTACCACAGGCCGAACGCGCGCTAACCTTGATCAAGCGGTCACTCGCCCTGACGAGTGTGCTTTAGTAAAGACTCTCATGCCTGTGCCTCTTGAGCAGGTTCCTCGCCCCATAGCCTCTCGAGGTCAACATCCTCGCTGTCTGGCTGTTTGTTGTTTGGGAGTCGATCAACCTGGATGACCATAGGAAGTTCAAACGCGGTTCCTGTGACAACGCAACACCCTTGAGACAACCCTGGGATGAGGCTTCGAGACAAGGCGTCTAGCGTTGAGATGGTGTTGTCGATGAGAAAGAGGTCCCTGTCGTTCACTAGGCGATGGATAAAGAAGTTATGTAACTGCGAAACAATTGTTGGCGAGATGTCTGCCGGACGCTGACTGGCTATCGTGATAAACATGCCGAACTTGCGTCCCTCCTTGATGATTTCCTCAAATAATTCAAGGCGGTAGTCCTTCCAACTCTCGCTCTCCCTTGTCGACTGCTCGGACAAAATATTGTGTGCCTCATCGATGATGAGGTGGACAGTATGGTCTGGTGGTGTGGCCACGACCATTTTTTTGTGAGAGTTGTAATAGTGCTTCGCGAACAACAACGGCAGAACCTTCTTGACTTCGTTATTGCACCGACGCATTGAAATGACGGTCAGCACTCTCTCGTCATCGTCGGCGTTCCCGATGATCAACACTTGGCGCAAACTCTTTAGCGAAGACTCCACCCGTTTGAGTAGTGGCTGGATGTGCTCGAACTGGACGTATCCCGCATTCAGATCTGATATGAGCTGAAGGTTGACGCGGACAATAAGCTGGTCGAAGACATCAAGGCCTTCAGTGCTCAGCGTGTCAATCATCGGTGCAATTTGGGCATCGTAGTCGTCGCCTTCGGTGTCGATGAACTCCCCGTTGAACTTGAACCGTCCCACCTTTTGGTGCCAAATGACTCCGCTGAGCATGGCCTCGACCACTTGGTTGTTCAAGCGCCGCGCTACTGTTCGCATAAGGTCGAGCGTTGCTGGTCTAACTTCGCCAGCGCAGAACGACTGGCGAAATTTGCTCTTGGCATAGGCAGCGAGCGAACCCTCATGAGCTTCGTATTTCGCTCTACCTGCAACGACGCGGCTCAAGAAGGGCCGCTGCGTGTTGGCAGTCGCTTGGAATAACAGGGCAAGGGTCTCGATGTCCCAGAATTCGCTTGGAGCTAACGGGAACTTGTTGCCTTCATCAGCGCCGCCCTGTTGCTGCTGAGTCGACAACTGGTAGACCTTCTTATGCCCAGCAGGCGCGAGTTGATCACTGCCATACTCGCCATTGAAGTCGAGGACGACGAACCGACTTTTGCCTGCAATGTGGGGGAGCTTTTGGTCGAACAGAACCGTGTAGAGTTTCGCCAGTGTGTTCGACTTGCCGCTGCCCGTGTTGCCAAAAATGCCGATGTGGCTGTTGAACAGACGTTTCCATGGCAGCCCGACAGCAATTTCCTCCTTGAGCATTTGCCCTATCTTGAAGCTCCCGTCGGACTTGCGGTCGAAAATGGATCTGATGCGATCTTCCGTCAACAGATACGCCGAGTCCTGAATCATGGGCAGGAACTTGATGCCTTGGGTAAAACCCTTGCGATCGAAGAACCCGATGGGCCTTGCTTCGACTTTACGCACGAAGGAGGCCTTGCCATTGCCCGTTTCTACTCGGCTCTCGTCTAAGTACTCGCCCTCGACCATGCAGATGATGTCGCGAAAGCCACGCTGGATCGACAAGTACTCGCGGATGGAAACGCCTTTGTACTTGTCGCCATTTAGAAAAAGTGTCTCCTTGCTTGATTGCTCATCAATCTTCAGAACCACTTTCGTGCCATGGATGGCGATTACCTCCCCAACACGGATGCTCATGCCAAGTCCTTGAAGTCATCAGGCACAACAGGCTCGCCCGCAGGTTCCGCGAGGGCCGAAGCTAGATCTGTTGGAGAATTAGATGCTGATGCATCCGGCCAAGCTAGAACCTGCTCGTTGAAAGCCGTAAAGTCCATCTTCTGATTGTCTGGAAGGACCAGGCATTTGACGTTGCGATGCCCTTTGAAGGCATCCTCCATGGCTGAGTGAGAACTCGCGTTGTAGCAACACACAAAGACCTGCAAGCGAGGATTAGAGAGCGACCGCATTACGAGATGTAGGATGTGCTCGTCTGCAAATGAAAAGCCAAATGTGATGAGCACAGCATTGGGCTTTTCAAGCTCGTAGCTGAGCAATCTCAGCATTTGGTAGTAATGCTCATCGTAGACTGTCTCATGAAATTTCCACTTCGACGGATTGACGATTGGAATTTCCTTGTACTTCGACCAAAAGGCATTCATCTCATCGTCAGAGAAATCTGTATGTGGCAAATCTATGAGCTCTGTATCCTGCTTCTCGAGCGCTGCGGAGAATGGCTGCAATGTTGCAGCTTGACCTGCGTCAAGCAGGTCTGCGCGCCCCGACAAGTCGTAGTTAACCAGAATCGAGTTTCCACTCTTGCTCCAATAGACTGAACCATGCAGATGGATCAAGTTGATTTGGGGAACACTGGCTTGATACCTATCAAATACGCCCGAATGGCAAAGGTAGGACCCAAAGTTGCGCGCTTGCAAGATGCGCTTCGTGAACCCACGAGTGCCATCGTTAAGCACAAAGTCGGTATGCCCTTCTTTGATAAGCGCGTCGGCGACAAGCGGGAAGCACCCGTCGTAGTTCGTAGTAAACACGTTGCACTTTCTGTCAAGCGCCTTGCGACGCTTTACCATCTCTAGCGCAGTGTTCAAGAAGATCCGGTAGTTGTTAATCGTCTTTGCACCTTCCTCCGTGGCGGAGGCGCTCTCAAGAGTCATCTTCTCCGCAGGCCTGATACAAGAGGCGTAGTAGTGCATGAATAGAGCCACCAACTTATTGTTCGCGCCCTCGTGCTCAAAATTGTTAGCAAGTTCCTCAAGCGAGTAGCGGGTGTCGCCCTCCCCTTTCCGCATCTTCAGCTGAAGCGTCGGGAGTAAGCCAGACGAGGCGCCTGAGCCGAACAAAAAATTAATATCCTTATCGTAGATGTCGCCGATTGAAATCATTGGCCTCTCCCTTTCATCCTTATATAGAGCTTGGATAGCTCCATGGATATTAGCTGTTACCGGGAAGCCTCTGACTAGCACGCCGCAGCCGTCGAATGTCCGGTGATGATGATTGAGGTCGCTCAGACCGCCGAGCGCTAGTGACTTAGATCAGCCTAATGCCTACATTCAAATGAAAAATTTACTGTCCGCAGTTTGTAACTACACGATGAACGAATAAATCTAAGGCGGCAAATTCCTTATCGAATCCCCAACAGATTCAAGGATCAGCCGTGTCCCATCTCAGTATGAAATCCAATCGATTCGGCAAGCCACCGAGTCAGAGAGCTATCAAACCTAAGGTGAGCGCGCAAAGTTCGATCGACCCGAACCGAAAAACAATCTCTGCCCCCTGGTGGCCAAGGCTTGAAATCAAGGCCTGGAATGCTGGTGGATTGCGCCAGCAGATTTCGGGTTTTATCCCACTTCTTGCGAGCATGCGAAGGAAGCTTTCGCAACTTCTTGAGAAATTCAGTGCTCTCTTCTGCAATCTCAACCGAGCAGATCAGGAAAAAAGGCAAATTGCCTAGCCCATATTTAGCCTGATCCATCAATACATGCACAGGACAGCGTGCCAATTCGTACGTACGAAATGCTGGATAGAGATGGTGCATTTCAAGCCCATACGCAGGGGGAGCTCCAAGGGCCGCCTCCCACACAGCCTGGCCATGATCAAGCATTCGTGCTTCTAAATCGTGACGACTGCCCACCAGTTTGTAGCCGTCGCGATATCCGGGTGGCAGAAGACGCGAATGCTCCGTCACCCCCTTACTTGCGGCGCGCGAAGCGCTGTCACGTGCAAAACGCAGATCTCTCAACTGAGCTGCCGTTGCAAGTTGCTCTTCCACCAGATGAATTTCAGACCAGGCATTGCTGTTATCTCGCGCAGGCCAATAGATAGGACGTTGCAATGCCAGTTCGAGTTGCGCAACTCCGACGTCTGCTGCGAAATGAAAGCGTTCATGAGCCAAGATTGAACGCATTGCGATGTTGAGTTTTTGCTCTGCGGAAATATCCACCCCAGCAAGAGCCTGCATCGCATAAGCTGCAACCCCCGTCACTGGGACATATATGCCCCACTGGTATTGGCGCTGATGAAATCCCATGTACCATCCAAATGCATCAATTCCGCGCACCAAGGACAAACGCTCGTACTCTTTTCCGTTCGCCCCGGCGAGTTGTCGAAGAACATCATTGGAGTCAGCTTCATCAGGAAACCAAAAAACTGGCGTACCTGCCGTTGCCTGCTCCGTATCACGATCACTATCGTCGGCAGGCAAAATGGAAGAATCCAAGACTTCAATCTCTGGTTTTTCTTGAAACCTCTGAATCTGCTCAGCAAGCTGACCGCCTGGTCCATCTCCTTCAGGATATGGGTTTCCACGACGGGCGCCCGGAATTGCATCCAAACTAGAAATGAGAGTCGTCAGTCGGGGATAAATCGGCGTCATCGCTGAATCAAGAATTAGGGTTTCTACAGTCTATCAAGGCCTGCAAGAATTTTGTTCTGTTGATTTAGAAACTCATTTGCCTAATTTCATCTGAATCAGATTTATCAAATTTTCTAAACCTCCACGCTTCAAACATGCCTTGAATCGAACTTGCTCTTTTTGAGGCTTTGATGCTGACTGCCATTGACTAGTGATGGTCAATGCTAAGCCCTCTTCCTCAGTGATTTGGTTTCGGGAGCTTTCTCAATTTCTATGCAAACCGTCAGAAAATACGAGCCGATCCAACCTTGATGGACTTGCACGTATCCTTTTCGGAACTCAGGACCACCCCATGGATCCCACTCTGCAGAGAAACTCCATAATTCGAAATCTTTATAAGTGCTGTCTAGAAATTTTCTCCACCCTTTGTTTAGATGACCAAAGGGAACAATAGGCACGGCACCAAGAGGATCTCGAACAATTTCGCGCGCCTCAATCTCTTGGACGGTTAATTTTTCTATTAGGTTTTTCCTCTGTATTTCAAAAATAGGTTCGTTCGGCCATCCCGTTTTTTCGCGTTGAAATAAGCTCCCATGCTCTTTCAACTTTAGGTAAAGAAGTCCAGGCCATACGACAGCCCCAATAGCGAAGAACAGTACCGGGGCAATGAACTCACTCATTACAACTTTTAAAAAGTGAGACTTTTGCACAGCAGTAGATCGCAATATGTTTTTCAACGCATCGTCGTTTTTCTTTTCATGCCACTTGTTCTCAAAAAACATCCAGACAGATAGGATTAGCCCTAAACCTAAATACAAATTCACGTAGCTCATGACTACTCCTTAGACTTTGCACTAAAGATGGTCATTGCTGCGACTCCATAACCATCTGGAGCATCATGATCTGCAGTTCCATTTTGTTTTATGGTTTGCTGTGTAACAACACCGCGCTCAATCGTCAGCAATAGATCTCGCTCGTAAGTGCTGCCATATCCCATGTGAACATATTCAAGTTGACGCCCCTGTGGGAGGCGAATTTTCCCGCTGAACCAATGCGCAAACACTCGACGACTGAATCCAGGGAATACCGTCTCAAGACTAGCTTTTCGCCCCCCGTCAAGACTGCCGTTCAATCCAATCAGATACAACCGGTCAGCAACGATCTCCCACGATCCAACGTACCCTCTCCAAAGTGCGGTGCAAGTCATCTCAAAATTTGGTGACTCACCACCCATCAAAAAATAGTCAGACAGTGGATTAGTACACATTGCATATTCTTCGCCTTGATATCGAAGACGTTCAGGAATTTGTGCTGTCATCTTTTTCTTTCTGTTTTTATTGATATGGGAAGACCTAGTTCACGTCGAGATCTGTTGCTCATCAATCAGTCCTGTTTCTAATTCCAGTGCCGATTGATATTGCGCTCGCATTTCTTCACTAGGAACACAAATTCGCACTAGCTCAATAGGACTGCTATTCCCTGAAAACAGATGTAGCGCCCTCGCAGTTATCCTTGAAGCGAGCAAGGCTGGAAACTTAAACATCCCGGTGCCGATTGCTGGCAACGCGATGGACTTAATGCTGTTTTGTTGTGCAACTCGAAGGGCTGAAAGAATTGCAAAAGACATGTAACGCTCTGGTTCAGCGTTATTGATGTAATGCGCAGACCTAACGTGGATGACCCATTTGTTTGGCAAGTCGAATCCAGGAGTGATAAGCGCGCTCCCCAGCTCCAGTGGGGCAAACGGTTTGCAAAACTCCTCAAGTCTTGGACCTGCCGCTGTATGAATAGCACCGGCGACACCAGAACCTAGTCTCAAATTTGCATTGGCTGAGTTGACCACTGCCTCAACATCAAGTTGTTTGACGATGTTTCCAACCAAAACTTCAAATCTCATCACCCACTCCCCATTTCTGTTGAATTGAGTGTCATTGGGTCAAGGCTCAAGAGATGAGCCTAGGAAGAGATTTCTCGTTTTACTGGTCAAAATTACAGGCTACAGGCTCACGTCAGTAGCCTCTAGTTCTGGAAACTGTCCCCGCTACAACTTATAAGGTGAGGATCATGCTGCTTTCAGTCCTACTAATTTGGCTAGAACTCTTGATGGTTTTAGGGGCAACTAATGCTCAAATTACTGATAATTCAGATAAGGCACACATAGAATTTAGAAGCAATGAATTAAAAAGAACTCACTCTGAGGTCAAATTCATACAAATAGAGTTCGGAATTGAGTACGCACCTAAGAAATTAAGCCGGAGAGAAAAATTGTCGCTAGCCCTCACAAACGCTATCTCAGATAACCAATAATCTATCGAAATAAGCAGAAAACATGAGTGAAATTGACCGCCTCTACAGCTACAAGACCCTACTTACAGGTCGGCGGGCCGTTCCACGTCATGAAATCCTAACCAAGCTGGAAATAAGCCCCGCGACTTTCAAGCGTGACATCGCAAAGTTGAGGGACAGACTCAACATTCCGATCGTATTTGACCGTGACCTTGGCGGCTATCGAATAGAACAACTTGATTCGAGAGAAGAACTTCCTGGTCTTTGGTTCAGCCAAGACGAAATACTTGCGTTGCTCACTATTCAAAGCATGCTTGATCAACTTGAGCCCGGATTACTTGGCCCCAAACTAAAACCATTGCAAAAGCGCTTAGATGACATGCTGAGCTCAAAGGGGATTGACTCTCAGACTCTTTCACAGCGAGTAAGGCTAGTTCACGCTGGCAAGCGGCGCCTACATCTGAAGTCCTTTGAACAGATTGCAAAGGCTGTATTCGAGCGCAGACAACTCAAAATTCAGCATTTCAATAGGCAAAACGGAAACTGCGTTGAACGGACAATTTCACCCCAGCAACTGGTCCACTACAGAGATAACTGGTACGTGGATGCGTGGTGCCACCTGCGAGGAGAAATTCGAAGTTTTGCAGTAGATGCAATTCCAGCTTGTGAAGTTCTGACGAATTCAGCAAAGGATATTGATTTGCAAGCAATGCGCCAGCAGCTTGACGGCGGCTATGGGATCTTTGGAGGCAGACCTACATCTTGGGCCACATTAAGGTTCTCGCCCAAGCGAACTGACTGGGTGAAAAACGAAATGTGGCACCCGGAACAAAGAACCGAACTATTAGCTGACGGCAGCTTCACTCTCAGCATCCCCTACTCAGATGAGCGAGAGTTACTGGGAGACATTCTTCGTTACGGGGCAGACGCCGAAGTAATCGAACCAAAAAAGTTACGCAACCAAATCTCCGATGAACTGGATAAAGCCGCTAAGCTTTACAGAACGTCATCACATTAATTAGAAAACTCCCCAACAGGGGGCCTCGGAGTCAAAAATTGACTGAAATCATTACAACTTCCACTGAAACTGGTCCACCACCAGCAAGCGCATGGGTTCGCTTCTTACGAACCTATGGACCAACGCCTAACAACTTGACGATGTTTGACGAATACGTTGCAGGAGCGGTAGGAAGAGCAAAGGTTCAACCCATCACCCTCAGTGCGCCGATGCTAGAGCAAATGAAACAGCACATTGCCTCCGGTCGACCTGGCTCAATGCTGATTGCAGGGACTGCAGGGGATGGCAAAACATATCATTGCCGCGCACTATGGACCTCAATAGGAGGCAAGGAAAAAGACTGGGCAGATAAAGGCAATATTAAAGAGCATCGCCTTGCTGATGGGCGTTTAGCTGTTTTCATCAAAGACTTAAGCGAATTCAATGGCGAAGAAAGCGATGCACCACTAGCTAGACTTGAAAAATCAGTCCTTGGCGGCGACGATTCTGAAATAGTAATCATGGCGGCAAATCATGGCCAAGCTTTGGACCGGTTAAGAGATCTTGGACGTCGGCAAGGCCGCCCTCACCCACTTAGAAAACCGCTACAAGAATTCTTTTTACAAGCAGGTGAAGCCCCTAATCGACTAGCCGTATTTGACTTGAGTCGCAATGCTGGCCGTCAAGCTCTTGAAGAAGTAGTTGCGGCAGTTGCAAATCACGTTGAATGGAATAACTGCTCTACATGCACTCTCAAAGCTGATGGAAAAGTTTGTCCAATCTTTGAAAATCGTCAACGATTGTTAGGTCAAAGTGATGGTGGCCAATTCAGCCAGCGGCTAGGCGACTTAGTAGAAATTGCTCGACTTAACGGTCTTCATATGCCCGTTCGAGATTTGTTGGCCTTGTGCGCCAACATGATCTTAGGACACAGAGAAGCTAAAGATGGTTTGATGTCATGTTCAGAAGTGTCGTGGATTCAAGAACAAGGTGTCATTGATCGTGCAAGCGTCTATGGCAATGCATTTGGAGCCAACTTACCAAGACGACGACTAGCAGATCGCCCTGTATTTAAAGCAATGGCAGCCTTTGGTGTCGGGAATGAAACTACTAATGGTGCAGATGGTTTACTGGTCTATGGAAAGGATGACTCAAAACTCGCTCCATCATTCGCAAAGCTTGTAGGAAATGATCCTGTCTACGGCGCAAATGCACGACTTCTTAGCGCGCAGGATAAGTACTTAGAAGGAGAAGAAGCGGCACGAATTGAAGGTGGAGCATCCGATTTCATCAAGCTCTTAGAAGCTCAAAGACGACGACTCTTCTTCACACTACCCAATGGCGAAGAAGGTTACCCCTATTGGTCAATGACAGTTTTCCGATTCGCAGGCGAATACCTAGAGATGCGGACCTCTCTATTGAATAAAAAACCTGTTTCTGAACTTGTTCGAGGGCGACTAGTCAGAGGACTAAACAGAGTTATGACGGGTCTTTTGGTTGATAACGAAGATCGTATTTTTGTTGCTAGCTCAGGCGGATTTACCCAATCGAAAGTGAGTGTTCTCTGCGACACAGAAGCACCATCACGCCGACAAAACGGGATTGGACTCGCTATCAAACTTGATTCAATAACAGATAGACCAACGTTAGACGTTGCCCTCTCTCCTGGAGCGGGAAATTCAGTGACATTCGATATAACACCTGTGAGGTTTGAGTTCTTGTCCAGAGTTGCTGATGGCGCTCTGCCGGGAAGTTTCTCCAATGAATGCTTAGAGGACATGCTAGCTTTCAAAGCAAAACTTCTTCGTAAAGCTGAATTGATACGAAACAACAACGCACAAGACGATGACGAGGAGACGAGTGCTGACGAGGGATCAATCACCCTCAACTTTATTGACATTGAACAAGGTGGGCACGGATTTTCTCGTCCGATCACCGTGAGGATTTCGGCATGAGACAACGCATCGACAGTGTCGACTTCGCAGTAGACGAACACATTTGGGGACATCGTCTTTATGACGAACAACTACCCCATCTAACAGTTCTTGAATTTTTAGGAGTTCTTGGGTCGAACTTAGATTCCCCTTTAATTGCTAGTGCTACTTCGAAAGTTCGATACAGACCACAAAGGCAAATTCGATTGCGCGGATTGCTGTTCAACAACCCATTTGTTGAAGCCATAAGAGAACGATCAATTCCAGACGACGAAAAATGGCGTGAATGGAGCGCCCTTTTTGCGCAAGACGCAACAAAGCATGGCGACGAAGACATGAGCTATCTGCGCCAAGCCTTCTCGAACTTTGATCACTTTGCCAAAGCAATTGAACTTCTTCGATCATCAGCATTTGAAGCAAGAAGCAATAAGCGATGGAGTTCTAAATTTGTCTTTCCATTTGGCCCTGATGCTCTCTATGAGGATCTAAGGATTGACCCAGGTTCAGTCAGCAATGACCGACGATTCTTTGCACGCACTGGCGAGCTTCTTTATCAGATGCTTAGTCGCGCAAAGCGAGGTCCTGAGTTGGGCGCGATTCTTTCAAATCGTTTGTTTAACAAATCGGCTCCAATGAATCGACTTGTTCGAGCATTACAGGGCGAGCCACAGCTAGCCTCAGATGCTCGAGATACTGGTTATCTTCCACACGAAACTCATCCTCGCTTTGATCAATTGTGTGATGACTGGTTGGCAATCTTGGCCAAAGACATGCCAATCTATGACGCTCTAGAGCACTTAATTACTTCTGCAGGTCTAAATTTACTTCTCTATTTCTTGGAGCAAGGAAAACAAGTTTCTGGCGATGATGATCCAGTTGAATTAATTTGTGAAATCGTTTCCAAAGAACGAACCAAAGTTCGAGCCTTATCTGGAGATTCCTATCAATTCAATCAAGGGATTTCACAAAAAGCTGTTCGAGCCGCAATCGAAAAAATTCGACTCACCACCGAATGGGATGCAGCCGCGACATCAGACTACCCCGATGCCGAACGTGCAAAAGTAATGCGAGACTGGTTTCAATGGCCTGCAAGTGAGTCTGATGATGAAGCTGATTACTCACAAATGAGTGGAGACAAGCTCATTGAAACACTGGTCGATAAAGCGCTCTCGCGTCATGAACAACACGTTGGAAAAATTCATGCTTCGTGGTCTCGAGCAATCGGATTAAGTTCACGCAGATTGTCTCGACGAACGAGGTATGCCCCGAATGACCGCCTTATCAAAACACTAGTCATAACGATCGTTGATGATCGAATGCAGTTTGATGAATTTTTAACAGAAGCAAAGCGTCGTTATGGACTAGTCATCGGCGACGCTGAAGGAGCAAGATTGGTTGCGGATAAATTAGTTGATCAAGAGGCGCTTAGCGAAAACCGATCCAATCTAGAAACACGACTCGTTGGTCTTGGGTTGGTTCGAAGGCTATCTGACTCATGTTCATTTGTTGAAAATCCATTTGGATTTAAAGGAGAAGAAAATTGCTGACCGATCGCATCATTGGGCGCGTCGGCGCTGACATTCTCGCGAAACGAATAAACGACGCTCGACAAGTTGACGGTGCAGCACAGGACTCCGCAGCCCTATTTCGACTTGACAAACTCTCTCCATCACAAATTGCCTCTGTTGCAAAGGCAGTTCAGGCAAATCACGCACTTTCAACACGTGTTGATTTGATGATTCCAGAATCCTTAGTTGAAGGACAAGGTCTTCCTGAGCATGTACTGATTCAACACAATGCTGGATTTGTTCGAAACAATGCACAAACAAATAAAGAAGCAATCCTGACGGCAAATGGCAATGAGCATAATCTTGCAGACACTCTTGGGCACGTTACGGCTCTAGGCGCAAAAGAACTTCGAGCAAACGAAGATGTTTGGGTTGACGCAACGTTTCATGTTGCAGGGCTAACACCTGTCGTTGAAGATAAATTAGTTTTCAGAGCGGCACTGAAAGGATTAATTGCAGCTAATGAGCTTTCACTGATTCAACTTGGCGATTTTTGCTCGCACATTACAGAGGCAATGTCCTCGGCTCGAGGTTTACCAATCCGTGATGCCATTGGTTGGTCCTTGCCGAAAGTTGGATTACCTAGAGACACGTCTTTCTTTTCAAGTACCAGGACATACGGTAACGCTGCAAATCCATGGAAAAAAGCATTTGAAAAACTTTTCACTCATCGAGCACCACTACTACTAAGACTCCGCCCCAACGGTCAGCCTCTAGATCCAGATGAAATGCGTCAGCGTCTGATTGACAATGCCGCAGACATTGCTGAATCAGCCCAAGCAGCATTAGAAGCTTTTATTAATGCCCCCCTAGGGGACAGTGAACCTGCAACCGAGATTGCAGAGTTCGAATGGGAAACCGATGGCATTTGCCACATCTTCGACAAGCCTAAAGAGCGCTTGCAAGGCCTGGCAGAGTCCACGCTTCGTTTTTTTGAGCATGATTGCGAAGACGCGGATGCACTTGATGAAAAGTGGAAACGTCATTTAGATGACCTAAAAGCACGCGAACGACGTTCCGAATGGAACGATGACGACAAAGCATTCTTTGAACTTCATCGTCGCCATATTGAGCAATCTAAGCAACTACACGCTCGATGGGAAAAAGCCATATTCGGAAAAGCGATTGAATGTCACGATTTCTTTGATGGATTCGCAAGCGTAGCTCACCACCTACTTGCAGGCACTGGTGATGTAACGGGAGAGCGAATCCTACGATTCACCGTAAATAAAGGCCGTAAAGAATGGCGTGAACGCTTTAACTATGACGTTGGATCTTATTTTTCTGCGATGTACCGTGGACTAAAAGAACTCATGGGGGCAAGAGTTGAATGGCGCGTAGAGCGCATGGGCGCAGCAAACCTTCCCGATCCATTGTTTGAATATGAGAAGTTTTTTGCCAAAGAAAAAGAGCTTCGCGGTACTGTCAAATCAGTTTCATCGCTTGCAAGAGCTGCCATCCAAATTAAATTTGATGTATCGCTTATTCAACGCAACGGTGATCAAGAAACCCTCGTAGACAAAACACAACTTGTTTGGAGCTATCGCCCTGAGTCCATTGGTTTAGCAATGGTGTCTGATATGCGCAGATTACTGGAAAAAGGTGCAGTAGGTTGCACCGAAGTACCTCGTAGGCTTGTAAGCAAAAAAGGCGGTGTTCAAAGTGTTTCGCTGTTAGACACAGGAACTCTTGAGGCAACTTTCTCAAGAGATGCAGGATCCTTAGTCCCTCCTGCAAACAAATTGCGGAGTCTCCGAGCTGAAATTAAGGATCGAATTAAGGAACTTGCCTCTGAGGGGCGCTTGACTGACGAACAGCGTGTTGAATTACGCACAGCTTGGGATACCTTCGAAGCCGACTACATAGCAGGCATGAAAGATTTTGTTGAAACAGGTCTTCAAGGTGAATCGGTTATGCGGCAAGCAGAATCGTTCGCAACGCTTCTTAATGCACTTCTTGTTCATGCTCGTGGTGATGTTTGTCGCGCCAAACTTGTTTCCGAAGTTCTCACGATTGGAACAGCCCGAGTTTCTGGAGAACAACCATCTCTAATCATTCCACCTTGGCACCCAGAGCGAATGAAAGCTTTGGCAGTCAAGACCCGCCGCACAGCAGGTTTAGTTACGCATCTACTCACTAGTGAAAACGTCCTCTTTGGCCATCGAGACATCTTTTTTAGGGAGTTTTCAGAAGAATTAGCACATCCGTACTATCCTGAAATTGCGGTCCTCATGCGCGGCAGTGCCCCAGTTTTAGTTTCAGAAACAAGCACTGTTAACGGCTACAGTCTTTTCGAACGCCCGGTCAAAGGAGAGGAAGACACGTTAACAGACGTAGACCCTTCGTCTGCGGCTAAGCAAGCAAAAGATTTGCTGGAACGATATGTTGGACTACAGCCGCATGAAGCAACCAACCTAAGCGTTCTTCTTTATAACGCCGATGCAGCAGAACTTCCTTTATCAACAGTTCGTGAGCTAGCAGGACTTCAAACTGAAGACGATTTTCAGTGCAACGTATCAGTGCGCCATAGTGAGCCGTCTAAGCTGCGAAGAATTTATGCTGAGCTTGTAAACAAAGCAGGCGATGACCCTGAGCTGCCTGTTGTCAGTGAAACATCAGATAACTTTATTTCAAAGCTTCGTATTGCAGTCACTCCAGCCGCCTCAACGCCTGCTCAAGGAGAAGGTGGCTTCAAGCCATTTGATATCGCTTTTCTGCATGATGTTGTTTCAAGGACTGCACAAGAAGAATGGCTGCCGATGGACTGGACTAATGATCGTCCAAGCCTAGAGCATGCCCCTTCAAGATGGTCATACAGAAGCGTCTCAGGAGAAAACGAACTCAAGTCCACAACCTTTTTGACTTGCCCATGGCAAACGGCCTCAGGTTGGGCTTACGTTGGCGCTGTCGCTGCTGTTGCAAGGCAAACAGACGCCCCAGTTGGTTCTCGTTTTTTACCAGCTCGGCGCATTTCTCTTCAGCATGAAGCACTGGCAGCAACAATGGCTGATGCTCATTCATTAGCTGAATGGGTTGCAACCTATGACGAATTGCTAGATAAGCGTCAGCTTCAACATAGCGGAGTAACAGTTGTTCGTTATCGAAGAGCGAACACTAACGGTCGAAACATGATTGTCAGCTCGACTTCAGAGCTCCGACTTCTTAGTCTGCTTACAAGAAGACGCTTGAACGAACTGAGCCTCAATCTTTCTGCTGAACAAATTGATGATGTGGCAGAAAAGGTGAAGAAAGACGCCCTACTTGTTTCAGGGGATATCGTCTTGAGAGCCGCAAAACGTGGCGTATCAGCAGGCGAAATGCTTGGGGTAGTGTTAAGTCGTCATTTAATAGCCGAAGAATTCTCTGCGCAAACAAATCCAGCTCGATCGTTTGGGGTCTACTTCCTTTTGGACGATTATGCTGACTGGCTGGCACAACGCGAGAGCCGTATTGCCGACATACTTGGTCTATGCGTAGAGGAAACTGACGCAGGGATATATCTGCGAATAGCAGTCGTTGAATCAAAGTACGTATCCTCTGATGGTGCAGCAGAAGCGCGCCGCTCATCCAAAGCACAACTAATGGCTACGCTCTCAACATTTAGAGCTGCGTTATTTGGAGATCCAGGTCGACTTGATCGTGATGTTTGGCTATCAAGATTGGCCGATTTGCTAATTGATGCAGAGATACCGCCAGGACTCTCTGGCCTTTTAGAAAGAGCCAGAGCAAAGCTACGTGAGGGTGATATAGAAATTTCCCTTCAAGGCTATTCGCATGTATTTATACATTCGACCGACCCCACTCAATCAACATCTGCCTCAGAGCAGATAAAAATTGATGAAACAGATGATGTCCAAGCTTGGCAAGAAGTCTTTGACAGACCCGAACTAAGAAAATTAGTTGAGGCTTACGCGGCAAACAGCAACACGGCTCAGGTCCGAGCAATTCTTGGTGGCTATGAACCTTGGAAAAACTCGACATTCAACCGGCCAGCCGCACGTGTAGCTTGGCATGCAATGCTAGAGCAACTTGGCGATTCCGCCAGTTCTATTGGCGAATCTGAAGTTTCAACCACGCCCATTAAAGCTGATGTTGAGCAACCCACTATTTCAGAAGTTGATGCACAAGCATCGAATGAGAAAAAATCAATTCAAACTTCTTTCCTCGAGATGGAAGACACCGCCTTGCATGGCATGGGCGAGCATCTAACTCAGCTAATTACATCTAAGCAAATTGCAACGACTGTGGCCGATGATGAACGTGACGCTTGGGCTCAAGAAGTCACTAAAAAGCTTAAAACAGCACTTAATGGTTATGGTCTCCAGGCCGCCATTCTTGGCACCCGTTTAACGCCAAATGGATGCCTTGTTCGACTAGCAGGTTCAGATAGGCTAAAAGTTGAAGACATCGAATCAAAGCGAACTCAACTATTAACAACGCACGCCATAAATCTTGTCACCGTTCAACCTAAGCCTGGTGAAATCGTTGTCACGATTGCGGGAAGTAAACGACAAGCAGTATCTCTATGGGATCTATGGGCCAAACGGCAAGTGAACCGAAACGCTGCAGGTATCAACACATCTTTTGTGTTGGGCTTGCAAGAAGTTAATGGCGCACTCCTTTACTTAAATCTCGGAAGTGAATTCGGGGGACTAGCATCCCATGAACCCCACTCTCTTGTTGCAGGTGCAACTGGCAGTGGGAAATCAGTTTTGATCCAAGCAGTTCTTCTAGACATTGCAGCAACAAACAAGAAAAATCTTGCTCAAATTGTTCTGATCGATCCCAAAATGGGAGTGGATTACTCTGCTCTTGAAGACTTACCGCACATGCGTGAACCGATTGTTACTACGCGCGAACGCTCCACTGAAGTGTTGGACTCACTCGTAGAGGAAATGGAAAATCGATACCGAGCATTTGCCCAGGCGCGAGCTCGTGACTTATCTACTTTCAACTCAAAGTCAGCTCCCGAAGACCGATTGCCTATGCTTTTTGTTGTTCACGATGAGTTTGCCGATTGGATGCTTGACGATGGATACAAAGGCGCTGTAAGTGCAGCCGTACAACGATTAGGCGTAAAAGCGCGTGCTGCTGGAATTCATCTGATTTTCGCCGCTCAGCGTCCAGATAAAGACGTTATGCCAATGCAACTTAGAGAGAACCTAGGAAACAGATTAATTTTGAAAGTTGCAAGTGAAGCCACATCCAAAATTGCACTTGATAGACCTGGGGCTGAAATGCTTCTTGGAAGAGGCCACATGGCAGCAAAACTAAACGGTGAGCAAGGTCTTGTTTTTTCACAGGCTCCTTTTTTAAGTGACGAAGAGATCTCACTTGCAGTAAACGCAATTCGAGAGGACAACCAATGAAAGAAAACACTATCTTTTTAAAAGTTCTCCTCTGTTATTTCTTAGCTTTGGCACCTGTCAGCTATCTGCAGGCAAAGACAAGCCATCAAGATCAACCGCTTAAATTAGTTGAAACAAATCCGCACATAGACTCATCTTCTGCAGCACTTGATCTCCTTAAAAATCAGCTTGAAACGCAAAGAGATGACCACATATTGATAACGAAGAGACTTGATTTATTGGATAAAACACTTGCCCAATCTAGTGAGCGGGCGGACAACACCGCCTTTAGAACAAGTTGGATGAGTTTGGTAGGAATAGCATTTACTGTTGCTCTTGGATGGTTTGGTCTTCAGCACCAACACAAATTAAATGAATCGAAAGAACGAGCAGAAATCACCAATGCTTACATGGAGTGGACACTGAAGCAGGTTTCGGAATTTTACGGACCCCTTCGAGCACTACTAGGCCAATCAAATGCGATGTACCGACAAATGAATCATGTACTGATACATGCAGCCCCCGATATGTTCCGGTTTGAAAAAATGGATGGCCAAGACTTCGATAATTTGGTTTTTCAAATTTTCAAGAATGGGCAATGGAGTCGCTTTAGAACAGTTAAAAATCTTGAAGACGTTTACAACAAAGGATTCAACGTTGAACCTTACTTTACAGATGTTGTAAACGTAGGCGAACAGATCGCAAATCTAATACGGGACAAAACAGGATATCTTCGGGCGGAAGACAAAGATTTGGTTGCAGTGCTTGGTGACTACTTGGCTCATTTTTCTGTCTTGAAGCGTCTTC
This sequence comes from Limnohabitans sp. TEGF004, assembly GCF_027924965.1. Taxonomy (NCBI): domain Bacteria; kingdom Pseudomonadati; phylum Pseudomonadota; class Betaproteobacteria; order Burkholderiales; family Comamonadaceae; genus Limnohabitans; species Limnohabitans sp. TEGF004. The sequence goes on from NZ_AP027056.1 coordinate 1,745,627, forward strand.
ATGAAGCTGGTGCGAAAAATGAAAAAATCAATGCGACCAAGGCCGATGAAAACGCCACATTCCCCATTCAGATGCAATCATTGGTTGATGATGGATTTCAAAAAATTAACGCACAAATCATTAATTGGCGCGACAAAGGACTCACCAAACTGTGAATGAATTTTCTCGTAGTGCAAAAAATACTGACGAAATGAATTTAGCCTATTACGAGGCTAATGCGCGCAACTATGCAGACATCACTCAATCAGCAAAAATCTCAAGCCTTCACGACAAATTTCTAATCAACCTGCCTCATAAAGCCAAGGTGCTAGATGTTGGATGCGGAAGTGGTCGGGATTTAAAAGTTTTTAAAGATAGAGGACTCTTTGCAATCGGAATAGAACCGTCACATGCATTAGCTGAGATTGCTAGAAACCATTCTGGATGCGAAGTTACAGTTGAGAAAATTGAAAACATCAAATTTACAAATGCATTTGATGGCGTCTGGGCTTGTGCATCACTCTTACATTTACCCAAACAGAAATTCCCGCTAGCAATTCAAAAAATTTATGAATGTCTTCATGCTCACGGTTATTTCTTCTTATCCATGCAGGCTGGATTCGGCGAGAGCACTAGTATCGACGGGAGGTTTTATTCGAGATATGAAGAAACCGAACTAGTTGATGTATTGAGGAAGTCTGGATTCTTCATTCAATCCACATGGCGAACCACAGACTCACTTGCAGGAAGGGCGTCTTTACAGTGGATCAACATAGTGGCACACAAATAATCACCAACGTCACTTGTGACAAATTAAACAAGAACCTCCCCCCTCATCCTCACCGTAAACATCATCAATATCTTCAGGGCAAGTTCGAACGGGTCTTAGTGGATTGATTGGAATTGAGGCTTTGGCACGGGCGCGTCTCTTTTCATAGTCTTCAATGATTTGCGCGATCCGCTCCGGTTTTTCCATCTCGATCAGTGATTCGCCAGCAGACCAAGTGAAAGGCGAACCATGCTCTAACGCATCTTTCTCCAACGACTTAGCTTCTTCAAACGCTTCAGGGTGTCGCTCTCGCAATCGCACCCATTCAATTTTCTGCTGGAAGAAGCAAAACGTACATCCACTACGTGACCTCCATTCATAGTACTTCGGATATCCGACGCCAGAAGATTCCAAAATATCAACGACGGCTGGCTTATCAATACCGGCCTCTCTAAAGGGAAGCTTCACACTTAAATTCTCTTGCTTCGATGAATAGCCCTCACGGAACTCCTCGTCAGCTCGAATCGCAACATACGAAGTAACTTTTTCACCCGCCAACAGCATCGGCTTTATCCATTGTTCAAATGGAGTCAACTTAAGCTTTCTTGTACACCAACGTGTTTGAGGAGACGGCAAAAAGTGGTTGTATTCACGCAACCAAAAATCGAAGCCGCGTCGAGGATTTAATCGCTCGATTGGTTTCCCTAAGTAACCTTCTAATCGTCCAAGGAACTCATAAACCTCAGGAAGCTCTTTGCCTGTATCGGTGAAGAAGTACTCGATGTTTAGCTCAGGGTGAGCTTGACGCATGTAGACAGCGAGTGCGGCACTGTCTTTTCCTCCTGACAGTCCTAAGACATGGCGTTCAGACATGGTTACTTTCCTCATCGTTCGTTAATCGCATCCCGACTTTGGCAAGGATGGCAAGCAATACGTCAGTATCCAGACCTTGCCGTTTTAGCTGATCTGCAATTTCATCAGCCTTGGACTCAACAGCAGCTCGATGACGATCTGTAATTGCAAACGAGCGCGTAATTGTTCTTGCATCAGAACCTGCACCAATCACAACTGCAAATGCTTCACTATTTGGTTTACGTCCTCGAACTGCCACAAACGCTTCAGCTTGTCTAAAGCGTAATGAGAATTGCGAAATTTCTAACGACGCAACATCAATATCGCGATCAGTCCAATCACGCGGAGGCTTATTGGCCGCCATACTCAAGATACCTTCAATGCTTTCCTTGCTGCCATCATGCTTTGCAAGTCTTGTCGCAAATGAATCTTGTCTTAAATCCCCTGTGATACCCGATACCGTCTCAGCACGAATTCGCAAGCGATTCAATTGATCAGCTGGAGCATCAAGTGCATTAAGCATCTCGGCCTCAACTTTCTTCAACATGGCTTCATATGCACCAGCGAGCTCTGAAATCGGTGCTTTAAGAGCATTGATGTATGAAGTTGCGTCGCTGCTATCAAAGAGTGCAACCAAATCAACAAACAAAACTTTATGCGGATCGCTTGCTTTCAACAAAGTATCACGAATCGATCGAGCCGTTTCACTTAGTTGATGAGTTCTTTGAGCCCAAACAGGCAAATTGAATACAAGCGCAACAAGCCCTCGCGCAGCCTCTAATGGATCTCGAGCTTCAGCAGCATGTCCAACATCCGAAAGAATCTGTGCAATACCGTTCAGGATGTGTGTTTTCTCTTCATCAATGACGATCCATCGTAAAGAAAAACGACTTGCATCCTGTAGATATTCATCAATATCTGCATCCGTTATTCGTGGAATAAACATTCCATCTTTATAGACAGCAACATTCGATTTATGCGCCATCAAAAATGCAGTAAAGATGATCGGCTGTATTCCAGACTTCACACCGTACGGAGGGGCCAACCAAAGTTCATTGATAGCAGAGGCCTTAACACGAGCCGTAGCATTGACAAACAGCTTCGTGGCAGCCTTCCACAACGGTAAAAACTCAGATGCGTGCTTCTTATTTGGAGCCATGAAACGCCAAACGCCATCTTCATCTTGACGGTGCAGTTTCGTAGCTCCCAGCAGGGTTTCGTATAACCCACGTTCAGCTGGAAATCCTTCAATGCCAAGACTCTCGACATTTTCATGATCAAGCATGCGATGCAACAAATCCCGTCGAGCCTTAACACTTGTACTTGAAACACTATCTCGATTTACCAACTCACTCCATACCGGAGGCGCGTCCGAATAAAGCTCGTCCGCCAGCTCAGATGCTATTGGAGACAAACGAGCACCGTTTTCGACAGGCTCATCGACACCTGTAAACCAGTGTGCGTTTGTCACCGCAACTTGTAGCTGTTCTTCTAGATTTGCACGCACTGAAGCCAAACGTGCGTGAACCTCTCGACGCGCTACCGCATCCCCTTGAAGTTCATGACGATCCTTAACAATTTCAAGCGCAACCAATTCAGAGCCGAGCTCCTCAATACGAGCATGATTTTTGGGAATACCGACCAATACTGGCCATGGTTGCAAACGGGTGCTTTCTTGAGCACGTTTTTGTGCAGCCTTAAGGCTCACACCGCGACCAGGCAATGCGAGCGCGAACAAACCAAACTCTCCGCCGACAGGCGTGAACTTTTCAGCAAGACGCTCCGCCTCATCAAGTCGATAAAGTGCGAGATTCATCCAGCGCATACTGCCGGTCTCGTGATAGTGACGTTTAGCAACAACGGGGTGCAACCCCATCAACTGCACCAAATGGTTGTAATCAACCCCTGATGAGGCAGCTAAGGTTTGAGCGATTGCTGCATCGATATCGAAGTCACTACCTTCAAAAACAGACCAAGCGCCAGTATGTTTCTTGAACAAAGCGACCTTCAAGCGTGCAAGCTCTTGGAGTCCTTTTTCAATATTTGAAATTGGCTCTTTGTAGAAAATGGAACCGAGCACATCTGAGTCAGCAGCTAAGCCTGATCCATTTCTAAACAAGTCAATGATGGCGATGTTTTTAATGAGCTCTACGAGGAAAGGACTACCTGACTTTGCCTCTGTACGCTCAACGGCCTCAACTGCTTGCGACCACCGATGGCCATCAGGCGACGCAAGAATTGCGGGCTCTAAGTTGGCGCGCAAGTAATCCCAATAGTTATCTGGGCGATACCAAGTAGCAGCCTTTAATGGCGTGGACTCAAGATAAGAATGAAAGCCATGCGGCTCTACAGACGAAAGAAATCCAAACGTGCTACGTTCATTTTGGCCAAATTGACGTTTTGAAATCGGTCCTAATAACGCCGCCATTGTTGGGTGAAGTGGCCAGCACGAGCTCAAGGCCTGCCCAAACTTCTTACCAACTGCTGGGCGTCGAGATCTTATCGACTCAGCGACTGCATTGGATGCATCTTGCATCCATGGTGGCCGACGATCTGCCTCAATAGCGCGACCAATTAATTCAACAACTTCATCGCTGGCAGCAACAAAAGGCAAGTCAACGTATCGGCCTTGAACTTTCGACCAATCATTACGGGTATCCGTACCGAGCCTGGCTCCATATTGAGCGAACGACTGGTGCAGGATTCCTACTATGACCAATTTACCGTTAGCACGTGCCGCAGCTTCTGCCAATTCTTGGAAGAAATAAACATCATCTCCTTGCCCCATTGCAGAGGCCTCTAGAAATTTGCCCATCTCATCAAGAACGACCAAAACGCCATCGTGTGCTCGATCTTCCGCTGTTTGAACCAGCTCATTTATTAATGCCGTTGGAGAGATCTTGCGGTTGTCACTACCCTTGCCTTTAGCCTTACGCAATGCGGCATTAAGCTCAGAAACAACACTTCCTCTCTTACCGACAACCGGGACTATTAACCATCCCTTGCGGGTTTGGAATGCACGATCAAATGAAGCAGATCGATCTAGATTAAGAACAGTTCGCGCTTTTGCGCGCAGTGCTTTTTCAGGATGTAGCGCACTTGCCAAAGCAACTGCCAAAGAAGATTTGCCACCACCAAAAGGCCCCGTCCAAGTAAACGACCTTTGATTAGTTTCTGTAACTTGCTTGGACATACTGTCCAAAACAGAGGCTGCAGTTGAATGGCAAATAAACCCAGTTAAAGCATCGTGACGCCCCAAGTCAGCGTCCACGCGAATGGACCGCTGATAGTGGCGAGAAACACGGATGATGTCTTTGAGCATCAAACCTTCATCATTCATAAGCTACTCGAATCATTTCGCGGCGTAACTTCTCTGAGTCACCCGGTTGTTTATGAACTTGGCGCAATCCGGCTGTATCAGTCCAGGCCAAAAAACCTTTAGTCAGATCACTTAGAACCATCAATCGCTCAGCGACAGAGTCTTCATCAAGTTTGAAAACACGTCCCGGCGATCCCTCACCATAAGCAACAGTCTCAAACGCTAATGAACTTAGACCTGCGTCTGTGTTTTCCCAAAAATCAAGAAGCGCGTATGCAAACATACCGTCATGCAAAGTTGCTTTGGATCCTCGGCGGAATGCATATTGCCCCTTATGGACTTCTTGCAGCAATCCAAGCTCACCTAATAGTGGCTCAGCAAAATCTTCAGGCGAACCACCCGCAAATCGAGGTGCATAGCTTCGTAAGCAAGTTTCGATATCACGCGACAAAGTTGACGCTGAAAGTTTGCGTTTTGGCTCTAGCTTTCTTGCGAAATCTGCTAGAGGAGCCTCAAGTTCTTGTCGAGTAAAAGTTGGGGCAGTTACTTGATTGAACAGCCAACGCCATGTTGTGGACCGAGCACCCCGTCCGGCCAATAACCAATGAGCAAGCCATGCCGATGTAGGGTTCTCTGCATACGGATCTAATCCGCTGTCATCCAAAATTTGGATTGCAATTGGCGATATGGAAAAACTGTCAGGATGTTCAGCAGACTCCCTGAAGACATCACACGCCAAAGCCCAATGACGGATCGAGCTAACCATGTTTTTACCAACACCAAAAGTCGCAATAGCACCTTCATCTGTGAAGATTGCCTTTGGCACCTGCATCGAGGAATCTGCCTTATCAAAGGCTTTTTTCAGCCACATTTGACGAAGCGGGAATGTCTCATGGCCTGAGAAGTGAGCACCGCTGCTCGACCTAGTTGTTTTACGCATAGGTTCATTTTAACGAGTAACTGGTGACTTTCACCAGTTTGAGTACATGCCCTCACAAATCAATTTAATGAGAATTTTGGAGGTTCAACAATACTGATACTGTACATGCAAACAGTACAAGTAACCTTCCCAACCCCTCTGCACTTGATGATTTCCAAATACGCCGAAACATACCTAAAGCTCTAATTGTTTTTATAAATCACTATATTAATTAATATATATCAATAATAAAGAATTAATTTATGAATTCAAAACAAATCATTCAACTAGCAAAAATCAAAAAGCAATTACAAAGAGCAAGACGTAATGTCGCAAACGGTAAAAAAGGGGCGAGAGACGTGGAAAGTAGGTGGCAAGGAAAACTTGTGATGTTTTACTTAAAAAACTTGTAGCACTTACCGTGGGTAGAGCCTTTGCTGACTGAGAAGCCATTTTTGAAGCTCAACGAGCATCAAAGTAGCCTGGGCAGCGTCTTGCATAGTCCGTTCGCAACTTAGGGTTGCACCTTCACTTCTATTGGCAATAGGTACATAGTTGGTGGGATCTCCATCAATTCGTTCGGGACCTGCGGAAACGGGGGACAAACTGTCTGCATTGGACTCGTAGTTGTCGAGCACCCGTTCAGCGACAACAGCACGGCTAGCCAACAAACTCGACTTCTTACGATAGTCATCTGAGATCTCCTTAGATATTTGGTTTTGAACTTGGGCCACATCGGCAGCGTGCTGCTCTTGCTTTGCTTGAGCGATTTGCACAGTTTGTTTCTCAGCATCCCACCGGCGCTGCAGACGGGATTGCCCCATCTGCAGACCTAGTAAAAACGCCATGAGAAGCAGCAGCCCCTTGAGTAGCAAAGATTTGTTTAGTTCCACTAAAACACGGATCCAGCTCATATCCCCTCCCCGTCCAACGAACCCAAGTTGTAGGTACCAATCAAACGGATCAGCTTGTCGGCATAGTCAGGATCAGTCGCGTATCCAGCCTTGAGGAGTGCTCGTGCAAAGGTCTGAGCCGACACACACAGGAAGCAGTCTTTGTAGCGAGGGTTACGCTTCAAGAATGCAGCATGGTCATCGACACTTGCTTGCCACGTCGGGTACTTGCGCCACTTAGCAGGCACAACGACCCACTGCCCTCGGATGAATTCCTTGGTGTCAAGCGTTACGGTTTCACCGCGCCACAAACTGTCGGCCTTGATCCCAAACAGGTTCTTGGCCGTTTTGGTGAGCCCTGATTCACCCCAGCCAGACTCGAGTGCCGCTTGGCTAACGGTAATGCTGGCTGGTACGCCAGTGGACTTGTGACAAGCCCGTGCGGCAGGACCAATGAGCGCAATGAAGTCTTGTGGTTTCACAGCATCTCCCTCACATCTTTGGCAACCTCATCAATCGAGGCATCTCGCCTCTGCTCTATGAAGTTAAAAATCCACCGCACCAATGCCCAGCCGGGCAAGCCGCAAGCAAAGATCAAACCGCCCATGGCGCACAGGCCCACCGTTGAGAACGCCCAGTGGTGAAGCTGGAAATACTCGATAGTGGTTGCACCACCGCCGATGCTTGAAACCACCGTACTGATCAACCCCACTGTCCACTCACGCTTATCGCGGGGTGGTGTCATAAGCATGACCACGACAGCAGCAAGCGTTGCACCACTGGCTGCGGCAGCAGCCGTTCCACCAAAGGCTTTGTATGCAGCGGCGGCGCCTGCCACTCCGCTGCTCGTAGGTTCTGGCATTTGATAACTCCCAAAAAAATACCCGCCTGAATCACTTCAAGGCGGGTTGTGAACAACTCGTTCGTTTTATGTTTGATCAGCGGCGTGAACTGCGACACTTTCTGCAACGCAGGTCACCTCCACCAAATCAGCTCGAGGCTTCACACTCATGACGCGCGCCATCTGGGCCCAGGTCTGCCCCACCCCAAATGCAAAGTGCGTTCGCTCCTCACCTCCACCGGTTTGGAGTGCAATGCTCGGAGCTTGCTGCAGCACTGCATGTCGCTCTGTCGCTCCGAGCGTCACACCTATTGGGTCAGTCACAGAACCATCTACGCGTCTCAAAGCGATGTAGTGATTCGCCCCTGTCTGCCAAGGCAAGCGTTCAGAACAAACTAAGACTTTTGATGCACCATCCCAAGACAAGGCCTCACCACTGACGCCCCAGCTAGGCATGTCATGGCTGATGGCTACCAAGTCCCCATAGGTCGGGATGAGCCCTTCAAGCTCTGTCCTAAAAGTGATGATTCGCCTGCGGTACCGATTGGCCGCTGCGATGTACTTGCCCTCGCGCATAGCTTGGAACTTGTCGGTGCAACCAAAGAGCTTCAAGCGAGCAGGTTTAGACAGGGCCGACCCCGCGAGGGCCACCGTGACCTCATCAGGCTTCCAGCTCTTGGGATTGAAGTATTCAACCGTAACCGCATCCGCTGTCGCATCCCCCGGCATCACGTACTGAATCTTCAAACTGCTGCGCACGATGTTTCGGGTGGAGAACAAGGCCACAGGGATGGTCTTGGGTTCATCTCGAACAATGCGCACAATGCCGCCTTGCAGGAACGGAACCGCACGTCCAGCTCTAGCAATCTGCCCCATGGCGTCCCAAACCGTTAGGTTCTGGTCAAACACGCCATTGAACGTATCACCACGCGCAGACCACACGCCGTCCAGTCGACCGAGTGCATTCAAGTCAATCTTTGCATCAGGCAACCCTGCCCCGTAGCTCGAGCGCGCTGCATCTGCAAATGCCCAAGCAATCGAGCGAGTAGCTTGAGGTGAACTCCACCCTGTGGTCTTGGACCAAACAGGGAGTTTTCGTGTGACCAAGCAGTTCACCAAACGAGATGACCGCTGTGACAAGTTATCTGTTGCCCGCATGCGCAATGCCAGCAAGGTCAAGTCCGATGGCAATGATGGATTTACCAGATAGCCCTTTGCTTGCCCCCAGCGAAGCTCATGCCCCGCACGGTTGCTGGTGTCTTTGGTATCTAGCCTTTGAACGCGCACCTCATAGCGACCTGCCCCTACCACGTACTTGTAGGTTCTGCGTTGTGCCGTATTGGTGGCAGCCGAATAGGACTCATCCGCAAGATGGATCCATCCCGAGGTGGCATCTCCATCGTCGTTGATGGTTCTCGCCTCAACACGCCACTGGACCGCACGACTGTCTAGCGTCCCACTGTCTGTTGCGTAGTAAAGACCACGCATCATGACCACATCAATCCCTATTTGATTGATTTGAGTCCCCACAGGATTCAGCGCAAATGGTCCGATGATGCTGCCGCCCGTATCAGCGACGGCAATCAACTCCTGCCCGGTGACTTCAGCAGCAGTCACCACATCGTTGTTGAACAAGGTGTTTTGACCGCCTGGCTCAATCACTTGAGCCTGTACTTCTTCGAACGAAGAAATGGGACTGTCATCAATTGAGAGCTCTTCAAACTGAAAGTGCCCAATACCGATCACATGGAGCTGGTGCAGGTACTCCTCGTTGTCGACGTACTCCGTATAGGGCATCGCTGCCAAATCCGGATAAATCAGATGCTGCCCATACACAACAGGAATCGGCTGGGACAGTCGCCCATAGTTGCCACGCGCCTGCAGTGAGTAGGTTGGACTTGGTGAAGATGAGCTGGCTGTGGCATTGGGCAGGCTCTGATTGGGCAGCGGCACCAAGGCATTCACGATGATGGAACCCGTCACAGCAATTGCCGTTGAGGCCACCGAAGTCGCGACTGCCCCCGAATACCCGAACGAAGCGGCAAGCTCAGCACCATAGGCATTGGCCACGACCAATACGGCAATCATCAAAACCGTCTGCAACGGGTTCTTACCCCCGCCTCCACCACCTTGCGGCAGCGACACCAATGCAATGACATCTCCAGCCTCAATGAGGGTCACGCAGCGTTCAGCCATCAGCACAGGCCTACCGTTCTTGAGCACCAGCGTTGGTTGCTCAAAAACAATCTGCTCTTGTTTCATCCATTGGCTGATGGTTGGATTGCCCTGAACGTGATGGACATCACGCTCATGGGGATCGAATGGGTTTCGAAGCCAAACTACGACACCGTCATTGCTGCTTGGCATGGCTCACCTCGAAATGCATAAAACCCCTCGACACGCCAACCGTGACGGTCAAGCGCCCACAAGTCCTGAAACACCACACCCACACCATGCGCGCAATGGAGCACGCCTCCACCATCGATGTCTAGCCAAACACCGACATGCACCGGATATCTGGACTGACGCATCAGCACAGCATCCCCATGTTTTGGCGTTGGTACGCACTGCCAGCGTTTGCGCTCAGGGTGCTCGTTGAATGTCCTGAGCACCACTCGCAGATCCAGCGCATCCACAGGGATGAGCGGAAGCACTCGTCCGAAGTGATTTCTCTGCACCCATAAAAAAAGGCCCCAGCAGTCAAATGACTCGGGGCCTCGTGCGCCTGCTATCCACGGGCGACCGATGTATCGATGCGCCCAGTAACCGTCTGTTGGTTTCATGACTTACCCATCACCGGGCAAGTCCCGGAAACTCTGTTGATGTGTACAACCGACCTGGAAACGCTTTATTTCCGATATCGACCATGCGCGCTCTTGCGGTCACTCGCATCACAACTGCCTCCACCTCGGTCAGTACCAACGTGATGGGAGGATCCATCTGCGGCCCCTCCACATCGTTTGACAAGTACGGGCGATAGGTCACTTCGATGGAAGCTTCTGACTCGGATGCAGCATCAAGGTGTTTGACGATCTCGCGTGAAACGTTGTCCAAGGTCAACACGACCTCAGGAACAGGTGCGATGTCCACAGGCGGCAAATCCAAATCGAACCCCATGGCCACGAACCTCACCGTTTCACTTGAGTTCAACGGTGCTGAGGCTTCGAGGCGAGCGAAGAGGTCTTGTTGGTCTCGCACCACCCTGATAGCTGTTGTCACACCCGACTCATTTTTAAAGTCAGGGTGGCGCAGCTCCAAGGTGTGCAGGATCACAACATCAGAAGGTGCGCTCGCATATGCCTCGCGCAACGCCTCTGAAAGCGTGACATCAGGCATGCGTCACCCGAACTGGAAATGGTTTCACAACTCGATCGAGAGGCGCAACGACGCTCATGTCACCGTTACTTTCCACGAAATCAAGGCAAATGACTTCAACTGCATCAACTCCGTCACGTCGAATCGATTCCCCCTCGATGCGCGTCAAAATCAAACCTTGGGTCTGGTAATAGATCGCAGCCGCCAAGACAGCCAGGTTGTGGCTGAATGAGTTATCACAGGCAGCACCCCAATAGTCATCTTCTAGGAATAGACATGCCCCTTTGCATAACTGAGCGACTGGGCAGCGAGGACATTCGCTTCTCGTACTAAAGTGATAGGCCGTATTGAGGCTGATTTCTTCAAACTGTTCAACATGGCCAATTTTGTGATTTGTCGAAGCACTCATGTTTTGACAAGTCATCACATTGCCCTTCATATCTACGGCAATCGAATCATCTCTGTCCATTCCACACTTCTGACCAAGAGCGTCTAGAGGTCGTGACTGTGCTTGCGATCTCATGAATTCATCGACTTTGTCACGCATCGTCCCGACTGCCATGCCAGATCCAGTCACCAGCTCCCAAAACACCCGGTGCATAAAGCGCTTGTGATCACTGCCATGCAGAGAAAGAGATAAGCCACTCTGGTCGTAAGGAAGCATCACCTCCTCCGTGGCGAGGACGATGGCTTGCACAGGCAAATCTAACTTTTCGGAAAAGTACAACCGAACTGCCTTGAGCGACTGATTGTTACGGTGAAGCACCGTGTTGAAACTCATTCGATCAATCGACATCCGACGGGATACCCACCGTTTGATCTGAGCCAAGTTTTCAGGTTCATTCAATGGATCAGGACCACGGTAACTCTGTGCAGGCCCGTCATGCGACAAACCAATCCCCACGTCCAACTGTTCAACCCAAGCAAGTTTTTCATCATCAAAGAGTGAACCGTTGGTAACGATCGATAGCTGTGCATTCGGATATTTAGCTTTGACAGCCTTGCCCAAAGGCTTGAGTAGCTTCCAGTAGACGAAAGGCTCTCCGCCCCAAAACTCAATCTTTACGCCTTCTCCTCGTCCATCATCACCACCCGCGAACCAGCTCTGCAGTTGATTCATAAATGGCGCAACATCTTCGGGGTGACCATCAATGTCATGGGGCTGATGCGCTTGGGAGCAATACTGGCAAGCGTAGTTGCACTTGAGACCGAGCTGAAGCTTCAAGTGTCGGATATCTTTTGACTTGCCTGCTGGGTTACGCGGATGGTGCAAATGCCAAAACGCACCCCACTGCATATCTGACTGTCGAGGAAATGCTTGAGGCAGCGGCAATGGCTCACCGTTATCTGCCCAAACCAAGCTGGAATCTTCAGAGTCGTAGAGCGCCTGTTTTACAAACCCGTTCTGGCCGTTCAAGGTTAAATTAAATTTCATGGTGCAACTTCCTCAAATGCAATGGGGTAAGCCTCACGACACACTTTGGCCAGATCGGCACCAGCTAATGTCTTAAGGTCAAAAATGTGACGGCCAGATGCTTTGCCATCCGTATTGATCACCAGCACGGTCATCACTAGATTTGTTTCATCCACCTGTGCTACTTCGACTTCGTAGCCATGGCGAACCGTAAGATCGAGACTCATTGGTCGGACTCCATAGATTTATCTTGGGTGTGAGCACGGATTTGCGCAGCAGACCAAGTTCGATCCCCGCCTTGATCGTCACGGTGCGTAAAGCGCACATTTGTGACGATGGCGACCTTGTCGCTCTCGGGATCAAACATCGGAAATGTGGAATGCTCTAAGTAGCCCGGAAAAATGAACAACGCCCCTTGTAGGGGCGTTTGTGCAAAGAGCTTGTTTTCATGTCGGAGCATCCAATTGGCCTGCACGGGTCTGGGATCATGGAAGCACAAAGCACCAGGCAGTCCCACCGCATCGCTACCTTCACGTGATCCGAGATGCACACGTGGGTAGTAGGTCGCCACCAATTGGTTCCCCACATGACGGTGTGGAATCGCCCACTTACCCAAACCACGCTGGCGGTTCACGAAAGTGTTGTACGTAGCAACCAGCTCTGACGGATCAAGAGATGGATATGCTTTCTGTATGTAAACAGCAACTCTTTGCTCGATGGCTGTCAACAATCGCAGCAATGCCCGGCTAGGTTGCTCAGACATCATGGAAACCGTATCAGCTCGATGTGCCAACTTGGCAGTCGATTGCGTGTGTCGCTCATAAAAGCGTTCAGCCTCCTGTGCCAAAGTCTCACGGACATCGTCAAGCTCAACAAGCTGATCAATCAAGATATGACTAGGCCACAGGCTCATCATTCGACACGTATCAATTGAAATCATCGCGTCAAATCTCCATCAATAATCATCTGGACGGGGTGTTTGCAACCGTAAAACCTGTTTGGGCGATAGATTCGAGTCTGATGATCAAACTCAATCCAAGGCCAAACACTGAAGTGCACACTACAGCGGCTACCTAGCCATGAATGTCGATTGATGAGGGTGTGCTTGTACTTTGAACAGTTCAGCCATAAACACTTGCCTTGGATAAAGCTCAGGTCATCCATATCCTCAATTGACAGAACGATCCCCTGCGACACAGCCAAGCAGATGTCCAATCTCAACTCTTCAAAAAATGAAGTGTCTCGATGAGGATGAACCAGTGGCGCATTCAGAGGATTAGGAGGGACCAACACAGTGAGACGTCCAGATCCAACCGTCAAAGAGAACTGATCAAGCAAGGCCCCAAATCCGGGCAACCTTGCAACCTCTGAACGATGAACAAAAGCCAAGTGATCTGCACCACTAAACCGTGCGGGCTCGGCGACAAGATACGGATCTATAGGTGCTACTGCCTGACCAGTTCTGGAGAGGGATAGATTTCTGAATACACCAGGACTGGCATCACTGATTTCAGACTCCCAAACCAATGACTTGAACTCTTTGAAGGCAACGGCGAACTCGTGCGACAAATTCGAGGGAACCAGCACATGAGGCACATCCCTGATCGCAACAATGTTCTCAAGCTCTGGGTCGATCACTTCAGCGATTGCCAGCTCGAAATCCGTTTCTTGCCGCAAATAAGCAGCCACGGTCATATGGCTTGGAATGCTGTCTGCATGAACTTCCCACATCAAACCACCTCCACTGATGCGCTGGTTTTGTGACTGAAATACTTAAAGCCGACTTTGACCAAACCAACATCCCCAGAGTTGAGGCCTAGAGCTACCCAATTGAAATTCGCAACGCCATTCACGATCGGCACTTTGGTCTTTGGCAAGAACCCAGCCTCACACTCAAGGTACAAAACGCCACTTCGCGTTTCAATTGCTGGCATGTCGTTGGTCTCGTACGCAGGCTGAATCAGTCGCGCAACACAGGGGAGCGACTCACCAGCCGAACAAGAACTGCCCACCTCCAACTCAATCGAGGGAAGGACTGCGTTGTACAGAGACACCCTAGAGCGCACCTCTACAAATTCAGAAAACCCCTCTGGCGGCATGCTTTGCGGTGAATAGACCAAAACAGCAACCTCTTCAATCGAACTTTCTTCGAATGGCACGAAGAACAATACGACACGAGGATGAAGGGGGCGACCAAGCAAGAAAGGGTTTTTGTGCAAATTTGTCTGTGGAAATACAGAGTGCAAATACCCTAAGTCTTCCCAGCCAAATCGCGACTCAAGCGCCCAATTGGTATGAATGCCCCAGTGCTTACCAAGATCAATGTGTGACTTGATGGCGGTTGGATCAAAAACGAATGGGCGAGATCCATACTCTTTTTCATGCGACTCAGGATTGATACGCCATGGCGTCACCGTGATTGTTTGTGCTTGTACATCTCGCTCAACTCGGTAACTAACTGGGAACGCACCAAATGTTTCAACTGGCGAAGGAATGTTGAACAAGCGGCCACCAATGGTGTTCGAATTACTCATGACCGCGCTCCTCAACAGTCCGTACTGCAATTGCAATTACAGTTGCAGTTGCAATTCGTTCGACAGTTAAAAGCCGTCGTCCCGCAATTGCAGTTGGAATATCCCCCGCAGTTGCAATTGCAGTTGCATGCTCGATACCAACGGCGGTACTCAGCACCACCAATCTCATCTTGCGCAAGGTAATAGCCGTCGTAGTTCAATACAACAGACGGAACAGCGTAGTTGCCATAACTCGTACCACCTACCCCGTCGTACTGACCGCTATTCGCGCAGTAGTTAAAACCCAAACCCCAAGTCCACCAGTTCGCATTAGGTGGTACCCAATTGGCATTGCTTGCGCAATTGCCATTCGGCAGGTATCCATTGCAGTTGCTTGCCCGGTCGTCGTAGTACTGACTTGATCGCCCCATCTCACCGAGGTCTTGTCCATCCCCCATCTTGTAGCCAGTGTTACGAGCATCGTCACCCGTCACACTGCTTTTAAAGAGGGCCCCATTGGTCATCGTGATGGACCCGGTCATGGTTCCACCTGCTTTGTCCAACTTACCAGTAATCTCCGTCTGCAAGGCATCATCTAGCCCCGCCTTGGGGATACGTGTAATTGCCATGATTTCTCCTAGTTAGATGTAACGCACCACGATCCGCGCGCTGGCGGCTGGTGCTGACGTGAATCGCAACGTTGTGCCTGAGTTCACCAAGACGTATGCATCCAGTGAGTCCTGCACCACGTAATTGACCGTGACAATCAACTTGTGAACGCTGGACGCCGCAGTACTTAGCGTGAAGTCCGTTGCAGATCCATTGCCAGTGAACACTTGCGGCGCGACGTTCGATCCACCTGCCGCAGCGGCATAGCCCTGCGCTTGATTCATGTAACTCTGAGATTGCGTCGCAGAGTTAGCTGAAGCGGTTGCCGAGGATGCCGACTGACTTGCGCTAGTCGCGGAGGCACTTGCAGATGCAGCTGCCGCCGCAGACTGTTGCGTTGCAGTTGCTGCGTTTGCAGCAATGGATTGCGCGTAATACTTGGCCGAATACTCTGTCGCACCAGAAACAGGCCCAGAAGTTTTATTCGCCCACTCCTCAGCCGCGGCTGCACCAGATTGCGCTTCCTTATCGAGATAGCGAACGCTGATGCCAACGCCATTGGCCGGAGCTGACGAAAACCTCAGCGTTGTCGTTGATGGCGTTGTGTAGGAATCAAGCGGAGCTTGTGGGACACCTGCAACCGTCACCATCAAAGCGCCGGGATAACCGACTGGTCGGCTCAGCGTGAAATCTGTCTTGACCCCGTCTCCCGTAAAAACGTCAGCGGGAATCACGGTATTGGCCGTTACTGCTGCAGCAGAGCCTGCCGCTTGCGACGCCCAATACTTTGCAGAGTAGCCGGTGCCGTCTACCGTTGCAGACGTTTTCTCCGCCCAATCTGCGGCACGAACGGCCTGCGCCTGAGCCGCCGTTAATGCCGTTGACGCATTACCCGCACTGCTAGAAGCAGAACTTGCAGAGCTTGCAGCCGCTGTCGCACTTGCTTGTGCATCAGTCGCTTTTGCTCCTGCCGTGCTGGCAGAAGTAGAAGCAGCCGTCGCGGATGCAGTGGCGTTGGTTGCACTGCTCGCGGCATTCGTAGCGGATGCGGCTGCAGCAGTTGCACTGGTTTGCGCATCAGTGGCTTTGGTGGAAGCTGTGGTGGCCGAGCCCGCCGCCGCACTCGCCGAACTTGCAGCCCCGGTTGCTGAGGTCGATGCAGCGGTGGCTTGCGTTGACGCCACCCCCGCAGAAGCTGCCGCATTGGTGGCTGAAGTCGTTGCATCTGTTGCTTTCGTGCCTGCTGTGGTGGCCGATGCAGCAGCTGCGGTCGCACTCGTCGCTGCATCGCTTGCTTTTGTCGAAGCTGTGCTGGCAGCTCCTGATGCGGAGGTCGCAGAAGCGGCAGCACTTGTTGCGCTAGTCGCCGCATTGGTAGCCGATGTTGCTGCCGTATTCGCACTCGTTTGCGCTTCACCTGCTTTAGTCGAAGCCGTGGTGGCCGAACTTGCTGCAGCACTCGCCGAACTGGTTGCCGACGTCGCAGAGCTCGAAGCACCAGTAGCTTGCGTTGTTGCCACCACAGCAGATGCTGCCGCATTGGTCGCATAGGTCGCCGCGTCCGTGGCTTTTGAACCTGCCGTGGTAGCTGAACCCGCCGCTGCCGTTGCACTGGTTGCAGCATCACTTGCTTTTTGGGTCGCAGTTGCCGCCGCCGTGCTAATTGACTGTGCGTAGTATTTGGCGGAGTAATCACTCCCCGATACAGGGGCTGTGGTTTTAGTCGCCCAATCCTGAGCCGATGTGGCACTTGAACTGGCCTGACTTGCGGAACTTGCCGAGGCAGTCGCACTCGCTGCTGAGTCAGTGGCCTTTGTACTTGCCGTAGTTGCGGAAGCCGCCGCAGCCGTGGCACTTGCAGCCGAAGCTGTTGCAGAGCTCGCCGCCTCGCTCGCTTTGGTTGAAGAAGTAACAGCAGAAGTTGCCGAATTACTTGCTGATACGCCTGCCGCATCTGCTTTCGAAGATGCGGTCGTTGCGCTGGCTGCCGATGCAGAGGCACTCGTGGCTGCACCACTGGCAGATGTTGCCGCAGCACTGGCACTACCCGCTGCTGCTTGAGCTTGGTACTTTGCTGAGTACTCGCTACCTTGAACTGGCCCGTTCGTTTTGCTGGCCCAATCCATTGAGGACGCCGCACCCGTTTGACTCTCTTTGTCGAGAATTCGGGCCGTGATCTCAACGCCATTGACGGGCGCAGAACTGAAGCGCACAGTGGTCGAGTTTGCCAAGGCGTAGGACACGAACGGAGTTTGTAAAACTCCAGCCACTGTGATTTGAAGCGCACCAGGATGGCCAACTGGGTAGTCAAGCGTGAAATCCGTCAACGCCCCAGTTCCAGTCCACGTTTTGGTTGGAATGACCGTCGCGCTGGTGGCCTTGTTCGCTTCATCAATGACGCGCGTCAAAGTGGCACTTGCATCAGCCGCTTTCGTTGAAGCAAGCGTTGCGCTTTGAGCGGCATTGCTTGCCTGAGTGGTGGCAACCGTAACTTGTTGCGTTAGCTCAGTTCTTGAAGCTGCCAAGTCATCTTGAACACCTTTGATCGCCTTGGCCACCGTCTTGACCGGACCACCCTCTGTCACAACATCTGTATGGTCATTGCCATGAACGATCGAATGCAGAATCGTTGCGTCAGCAGTTGCCTTATCAACCACTGCTTCAATTTGTTGCTGTAGGTTTAAGGCCATTAAAAGCTTTCAATCACCAGTTTTCGGTGGGCAAGTGTTGATTTACCAAAATGTCAAAGTTGTCAGCTGATCGCTGCAAGTCTTCAAGTTCGCTATCGAGCAA
Source organism: Limnohabitans sp. TEGF004 (assembly GCF_027924965.1). NCBI lineage: Bacteria > Pseudomonadati > Pseudomonadota > Betaproteobacteria > Burkholderiales > Comamonadaceae > Limnohabitans > Limnohabitans sp. TEGF004. The sequence goes on from NZ_AP027056.1 coordinate 1,763,843, forward strand.
GATGCCAAGCGCACCTTGCGTCAATGTCGGGCGATTTCTAATCTCCAGCTCACCCGTCACTTCCCACTGGTTTTTTCGAACCAACTTGGCTTGATAGGCCTTGGTAAATCTGGCTTGGTGTGTCGCCATCCCAATGCCACCCAACAGTTCAATGTCAAACCACTCCGCCCCCTCCTTCGCTTCGTGTTTGAACCAAGCTTCAAAGATGGCGTAGGTCAGTGGTCTCAAATTCCAGCGAACAGCCACCTTGGCAGGGGTTTGTGTAAACCGACGCCGTGCACGCGCAGCGCCTGACTCCATGTCCGTTCGAATCACCCCCTCACTTGGGGATATCTGATACCCATCGACTGTGGGAAGCGGGATCTTGTCCGGCCAAACTAAATTAGTCATCGCATTGCTCCTGCGGCGGGGTTGAGTCCATAGCGACGCTCAAGCGTTGGCGCAATGCCCGTGCCCTGGCCAATTGAGCGGGACATGCGGGCTTCGATTTGCTCAACGATGATGTCCAGACGCATGGAGCCATCCGCCTGTTGCGAGGACTGCACTCGCGCATCCACGCCAGAAGCGTTGTTGATCACGTTCACGGCTACGCGTACTTGCGGTTGGTTCTTTGAGGAAAGCGCCCCACCCAATGCACGCATCTGACCGGGCGTGAACACAGCCTCACCGGGCTGGGCAATGATGGGCACCTCCCCATCGACCAAACCACCTGTGTGATAACGGGTAGCACCTGCGAAGTTGTGAAGCCCAACGGAGCGGGAAGCCAAATTGTCCGATCCAATCAAGCCACCGGTGTGCGCCACTGCGACCAAGGGATTCATAAGGTCTGTCGCACCGATTGGAACGATGCTGCCCCCGGGTGTAGGAGTGGGTGTTGAACCCAAACCGCCCAACCATCCTGCCAATGGCAAAGTGACCATCCGCTGGATCTGAATGCGCACCAGGTCAGCAATGATGGAGTTGGCCAAACTGCTGAAATCGAGCTTGCCCGTGGTCACGAACTGAACCAGCGCATCCTCCATGCCCTTGAAAGCAGAAGTCACTGCCCGCTCAGCTTGTTTGGCAGCGTTGGTGGAATCTTCCACATAGCTGCGAACAGATGAGCGCATGCCGTAATCAAAGCTACGTTGGTACTCCGCATTGGCACGAGCCAAATCCACAATCACAGGTAACTGGCGAGACAGCGCGTGGTTGATCAGCTCGATGGCTTCGGCCTTCAGACCCGGGTCAGTGATTTGATCCGCTTGTTTACGTGCAGCGTAGGCCGCTTTCTCCAAATCGAAGCGCACTTGCATGCCCGCGCGTTCGACCTCACCCACATCAAGCATCTGACGCTTGAGCACCAGCTCCTCTTGCTTGAGTCGGTTGTTGCCGATGTAGCCTTCGGTGATCTGGTAGACCTTTTGGAGCTCTTTCTCGTACTCATCGAACTTCTTGTCCGAGACCTTTTGCTTCTCCATGGCCTCAATGACCTGGATGTACTTCTCAGCCTCAGCCCGAACGCCCGCGTAGCCCTTCTTCTCCAAGTCAAGCGCCTTGGCTCTTAGCTCGGCAGCTTCACCTCCCGTCACACGCAGTGAGCGTTGCTCAAGTTGCTTTAAGAACTGCAGGCCTTCGTTGTTCTTATCAAACCCCGAGAGGTCCATCCCCGTGGGGGCCTTTCTGGGCATCTTTGGCAAGAACTCGTCATAGATCTTTTGAACCTGTGCAGCCTGCTCTGCCGTATCGAGGACAAACTTCTGCCCCATCACCCGAACGGTGCGACGTTGCTCGTCGAAGAACTTCTCAATAGAGTTCACATAGCCCGGGTTGTCATTGATGCGTGCCAGGCGCTCATTGGCCGATTCGACAAACTTGTCACGAGCGCTTTGCAGCTTGGCAATCTCTGCATCAATCTGCTGTTCGTTGTAGCCCATGGACTTCATCGAGCGCAACATGTCGCTCTTCATCCAAGTCTCGACGTCCTTGCTCACCACCGACAAACTATCGAATGGCTGAGAGATCACCCGCTTGGCCAACACCGCAGACTCGGCGATGAAGCCAAGCCCCTTGGCAACGTCTTCAAGGTAGTTGAGGACTTGCTGGCGGTTGTTGCTGATGGCAATGAGCTCGCTGCTAAAACCGCCCGTCTCCGTCTTGGCAATGAAGAGGTGATCGGTCAGGTCGGCCAAGATTGGAATGAATGCCGAGCCAATTTGGCGCTGTACACCTTCGTTGACTGCGTGCAGTCGCTTGAGGTTGTCGTTGAACTCTTCAGAAGCTCGGGCAGCATCTGCCGACATCACTAAACCCAAACGCTTGGCTTCTTCCATCATGGCCGTGATGCCCTCACGCCCTTGGTTGAGCATCGGGATCATGTCCAGACCGTTCTTGCCAAAAAGCTTCACAGCCAATGCTGCCTTCTCGGCGCTGTCAGGCATGGCAGAGAACTTGTCTGCCAGGTCGAGCAAGACTTCTTCGGTCGGGCGAATCTGGTTATGTGCATCCACAGCAGAGATGCCAAACGCACGCAACGCTGCGCTGCCCTCGCCCCCTTTGACTTTCGCGTCAAACATGGCAGTCGACAAGAACTTCAAAGCCTTGGTCAAACTCTCCGTGCTCACATCCGACAACTCAGACGCATAAAGCAGCGCAGACAAAGCTTCTACGGACACAGCCGTTTTTTGAGAGAGCTTGTTGAGCTCTTCGCCCACCTCAGCCACGGGCACGATCAACTGGTGCATGCCGTAGCCTGCAGCGGCAATCGAAGCTCCAGCAATCAAACCTGCGGGACCGAGTTTTCCCAACACGGTACCGAGCATGCCAAGACGTGACGTTGCATCTTCCATTTGGGCGAATGCATCGTTCGCAGCTTTGGAGACGATCTGCAAACCCGCCGATGCTGGGTGGGAAGCTGATTCAATGCGCTTGAGGGATTTCTCTCCGGCTTCGCCCACATCAGACAACTCAGCCTTGACTTTGCCGCCATCCACCACCGAGAGTCGAATTGCGAGATTGCGTTCAGCCATGTCCGTTACCTGTTGTTGATACGTTGCTTGAAGAATTCATGGCTGCCGTCACCCCTGCCTCAATCGCAGGGAATATGTGCGACATCGCACAGACATCCGCATCCAAAACCTCACTGGCTTGTTTCCATGCGTTGAAGTCCAAACCAATAACTGTGTTCTGGGCCATGCGAAGCTGAGCCGCACAAACCTCCAGCACCGACAGCGCCTGCCAGCCTTCTTCGGTTTGGGGCGCGTTCAATCGGTATGGACACTCAGGGCACGTTGAACCGCACGCTTCGCAGTACGTGGGCCCGCCACCGAAGTGCCATTCGGTGCGAGCCTTCAGACGTTTTTTTCTGCATCCAGCAAATAAAGCGCCGCCAGATACTCACGCTCGAAAGCGTCGGCCACAGGCCACAGCTCCATCAAGGCTTCAATGCCCTCTGGGGTCACTGGTGTGGCCTTGCCCTTTTCGTCACCCACACCTTCCCAAGCCAGCACCGCCAGCTTGGCAAGTTCGGTGATCAGCGTTGCGGTGCGTTGACCCGCTGCAGCATGGTCTTTGCCATCGATGACAGACGCCGCATGGCGCGCAGCCATGACCAGCGCTGTGGTGGCGGGTTTGACCTTGACGCGCACGCCATGGTTCAAGTCGAGCCAATACGGCTCACGTTTTAAGTTGAGTTTGAGCATGGGAATGAATCTCTTGGAGTGGCTCAATAGCTGGCCACGTCGTTGTGAAGAATGACCGTGAACATCCGACCTGCGGCGGTGTTCTTGGCGGCTTGCCAGTTGAAGGTGGCCTGAATGCCACCAGGCCCGGAAATGGAAAGCTTGGGCTTTGGTAGGTACACCTCATGCGCGATGAAGGTCAAACTCTTCGTGGCATCAATGACGTAGCTGAACGTCAACTCAAGCGGTGCGTTGTTGGTCGCCGCATCGATGAGGTCTGTGTCGGCAAACCGAACCTCAAGGTTTCCGGTCAGACTGGCAACCGTTGGATCAGCCCCTTCGATTTTTCCGTCAGAACGGATGGTCTCGATGCGGGCTAGGTTATTTGAATAGGTGAGCTGCGCCGCCACCACGTTGCCAAGCGCCTGTCCGTTCTTTTTGATCGAACCTTGGAACTGGTTAAAGCGGGTGATTCCGAGCGCCTGCGGTGTTGCATCCACTGACACCAGTTGCTTGACTTCACCTTGCGCGATTAACCCCAAGGTCGCATCCGCTGCACCTGAGCGCGCGAACTTGACCTGAACGGAGTTGACCATCACACCCGAAGACTCAAAGTACGCGGGGATATCAGGCAGACCAGTCTCAAGCGCGAGGCTTGGCAAAACAGGCTGACCAGAGCCAAAGGTGTGCTGATGATCCACATCGCCTGTAGAAACAGGAGCGCCCAACAATGCCTTGAGCCACAAGCCAAAGTTGCGCAAGTCGATGGGGACCACCATGTCGCCCTCGACCTTGATCACATCCCGAATGGGTGCGCTGGGGTCTCGACCCAATCCAATCAGGTCATTGGCAATAAGGCCTTGCTCAGACCCCAACGAGGTGGACACAAAGGGGAGCTTCCAGTACTCGGTCGTGCCGCTGGGGTGCGTTCCGTAGGAAGGTTCGAATGCAGCCAGCAAGCTGGCATTTGCGCCATAGGCACGGGCCATAGTTTTTCTCCAGTTTCAAAAAGATTCAAGCCAGCGGATCGCTGCTTGCGTAATGCATCACCACATCCAAGGTGCAGGCCTTGATGCCCACAGCGCCATCGGGTGCGACTTCTTCGAACTTCGGGGGATGGATTTCAATGAACTCCACAACGCCACCCAAAGTCCGGTCTGCCCTGACAAGCAACGAGAACTGCTTGAGCAACGCATCCATGCGCGCGTCTCGCTCCGCGCCATCGGGGTGACTCACGTACACCTCCAAATTGGCTGAGTGCTCCCACTGATAAGTCAGCGGCGAGAGCATCACCTCAACTTCATTCATGTCGCCATCACGCAGCACCACCATGGAGTGCTCTGTCATGCGCTCGGGCAGCGCGCTGTTGCGCTTAGGAGCATTGCCACCAAGGGGCAACTGCCCCAACAACTGAAACAAAGCCCCGACGGCTTCTTCACGCTTGGACATAAAAAAACAGGCCAATGGCCTGCTCCGGTAAATCAGCTCCTGCCCTCATTCATCGGGCCAGTTGGAGATGACGTTTTGTATGAGCTGGGATTCCCAGCGTTGAACGGCTGAATTGATATCGAACTTCTTCTTGAGCTGAGCCTGAGGCACCAGCAAGAAGATCGGCACACTCACCAGCCCCTTACCGGACTGCTGCGCCGAAGCAGAAGCGGTTGTGAAACCGCCCCGCTTGCCTGCTCTTGCACGTTGGTTGTCCTCCACCAAGAGTGACGGCTTACCCGCTCGGTAGACGAATCGAAGTCTCTGGCCGCGCATGCGCTCCCAAAGCCCCGGTGTGATGCGCTTGCCGCGTGGGCCTGTTCCTGCGGCTGGCAATGGAATGGAGAGCCAAAACCCGTTCTTCGAACGAATTAGTGCGCCCTCGTCATGGGCCGCCACAACAACAGGCGCTCGGCTGTAAACCAAGCCTGCTGCTCCCAGACTCTCGCGCCCCTTGGGATACACCTCACCTCGCCAGGTATTGGCAAGACGCGCGCCTAGACCAGCCCCAGTGATCTGACTGCGCAGCTCACCTTTGAGACCATCGGTGGCATCACGCACACCAGTGGTCACCGCATGTCTGGCAGCCTTGAGTTCAGCGGCCATGAGTTCTTGAAGATTGCCACTCAGCGCAGCAATAAGTCTTGACGACACACTCAATCCTCCGGCCAGATAGATGCACTCACCGTCCAGACGAGCCGCTCACGGTCAATGAGCGGCTCCCCATGGAGGACATAACGCGTCCCACCCAACACCAATCGATCGCCATCTCTTGGCTGTTTGACCTCGGACGCCATCAACTCAAAGCGCTGGGTATCGACCACCAGATGGGTTTGACCGAAGTCTTGAACCGCATCAGGCGCTTTGGCGATCACCCGCACATCGAGAGAAACCCCCGCTTGTGTGATGTACACAGCGGGAGTTCCCAAGCGAAGAAACAACCGAGAGATGAGCTGAACGAAAGGATCTCGACTCATCAACTAGCCCCTCAGCTAGCGACGACTTTGACCAACAAGCTCGGGCGATGGCACATGGGCAACGGGTTACTCTGCGTGTGCAAGTCCGTACCGCGACCAAAGTCACGAGGCTCTTGCTTGGCGTAGAGCGGTTGGCCCAAAGTGTTAACCGTCTCGTTGAAGTCAGCAGGCGCGAAGTACGTGGCAAACGTATCGAGCGTACCTTCTGGGAACGCCTGACCTTGGCCGGGTTCAATGAAGCGGCGCAGATTGCCCGACATGTCAGTCGCTTGGCCCAAGTACTCTTCAAATGTCACACCTGCAAAGGTGAAACCAGAGCGTTGGTCCGTGCGCAACATGGCGCTTTCTTGGGTGAGCTGATAAGCACGGATCACATTGGGGTGACTGGTGAGCGCATCGAAAAAGTCCGAGGACACCAGCACGCGCACATTGGTCATGTACTCGCCTTTGAGGTTGAGCTCAAAGTAGCGCTTCAGGTCCAGGCACTTTTTCTTGACGTCTGTGTCCTTCTTACTGAGTTCGAAATTGAACACGGCAGGCGTGATCTGGAACTCTTCAAACAGGTCATACAGCACGGAGCCATCTGCATCCAAGATAACGCCCTTCAAAGCACCCATGCGTAAGTGCTCCAAAGTGATCGCATGCTTGTTGCGCATGGACTGCAAGTGATCGGTCATTACATTAGCTACTGTCTCGGTGTCTGTTTCAGAACCAAAAGCGCGCAGGCCTTGGATTTCCTCGGGTAACACCACATCGTCGTGTGGGATGTGAGGAATCATGAACGAGCGCAACTTGCGACGACCACGCTGGCCCACCGTGCCGGGGGCACCCACAGGCAATGTGGGCAGAAGGTTCAACACACCATCACGCTCTTCAATGGCAATTTGGCGAAAACGCACAGGCTTGGCAGGCATGAGGTTGATCTGTTCAATCTTGCCAAACTGGTTGGGCAAGATGTTGATTGCGGCGGTCAGTGCGGTCATCGAGAACGCGGGGGACTGGAAAGGATTGTTCATTGCTTAGGCTCCTTGACGAACGAGAATGCCGACAGCTTCGAGCTGCGCAGTGGCAGTCGCTTTTTCTTCGGCGGTGATGGCTGCGGGCCACACGAGTGCGTGGTGCGCGACGATGGACTGACGGGTCACAGCGATGCCGCTGGACTTGTCGCCTGTGGTGGCATCCACGGACTGCAACAAAACAGCCGTGGCGATTTGCGTGCCATCGGTGGCAGCGGGGTCGAGCGCTTTGACCTTGCCGTTGGCATCAACGCGTCCGAGGACCGTGCCGATGCGCAAGTTCTGGCCTGCAGCGACTGTGACTTGGTCGCGGGAATAGAGGGACTCTTCCTCATACTTGAGCAAATCGCCCAAGGTCAACTCATTGGTGAGAACCGACATTTAAAACTCCTAGTTGGATTTGTAAGAAGGACGATTGGCTGCAAGTTTTTGGGCACGCTGCTGTGCAGCGATCACCACAGGGCTTTGCTCAGGCTTGGTCGTCGTTTGGGTACCGGCTTGCGGCAAAATGCGAGAGCTGATCTCGGGGCTATCGGACGCTTTGGCGGCCAACAACTCATTGCGAACCTGCTCCACACTCAAGCCACGCTCCAGCGCAGAAAACGTCATGTCTGACTTACCAGCCAACAAGCACATCTCGGCAACGGCCAGCACGTTGGCACTGGCTTTACGGATGTCATGACTGGCAGCCGCTGCAGATGCGGCGGCAACTGCAGGCTGAACCACTTCAGTGGCTTCACCCTTTGGAGCATCAGCGCCAGCAGGTGATTCAGTTTCTTGATGAGACTCTTGTGGATTCGTATCCTCAGGAACCACACCGGTGGAAGTGGTGGCGACAGCTTCTGTCGATTCAGTGACTGCAGGCGGTCCGGATGACTGCGGTGATGCTTGAGACATCAATTTCTCCTTAGAAAGAACTGGATCGGGAAGTGAGACTTCCATCTCGCGCCCCGATCCAAACGATCGCGCGATGGCAGATTTGCGTTGTTGGACTTCAACCGCCAGCGCGCGCAAGGCGTCGTCTGCCGTGCCAATGGCATCAGCAAACCCAGCCTCAATCGCGTCACCCGCGTAGAAGAGTCCTGCTTGTGTGTCTCGCACAGCCTGTGCATCCAACCCTCGGTTGGTTGCCACCGTTGAGACAAACATCTCGTAGAGCCGATCCACTTCCGTTTGCAGCGCCGTGGACGCTTCGTTGGAGAGTGGCAAGTGCGGCGAGAGATCGTTTTTGCGGTCCCCTGCGTAGATGGCCGTGTATCGGTAGCCATCAAGCGCATCGCGCTGCGTTTGGTCTACGTGCAGAGCAATCACACCAATGGAGCCCACACCACCTGTGCGCGTCAGATAAATGCGCTCAGCACTGCAGGCAATCGCGTACGCGGCAGAGAACGCATCGTCATTGGCCACCGCCCAGATGGGCTTGGTGCTTCGCGCACTCACGATTTCGTCGGCCAGATCGAACGCCCCGCCCGCCTCACCACCAGGCGAGTCAATATCAAGCAGCACAGCGTCCACATTGGGATCGTTGATCGCCGCATTGATTTGCGCGCTGATGGAGGCATAACTGGTCAGGCCAGAAGCTGCATCCATGGCCCCCGTGCGTCGCACCAGCGTCCCTAGGATGCTGATGACTGCGATGTTGGGTACTTGAAGGTCTGTGCGCATCACACGCTCAGGAGGAGAGATTTGCGCCAGCTGCGCAGAGGCTTCTGGAACGACCATGCCCATTCGTGGCCCCACCACCGAGAGGATGACCTCAAGCTTGCGGGGATGAATGAGCAAAGGCGTGCCAAAAACCCGCGAAGCCAGATACGGCATCGTCGGAAGATTTGTCATAGGACCTCTGAGTTATGAGATGAAAAGAACCGTGTCTAGGTTTCTTGGTCCACCAGCGGCGCATCAGGCACATCTGGTGGATGGGTGGGAGCGACTTGGTTGGTAGCTCCGTTGCGTGCGACCAAGCGTGGGTCGGTGTCAAGCACCAAGCCCAGCGAATCGGCGCGTGCGTTGTCTGCGGCGATCTCCCGATCAATGGATTCCGCGTCGTAGCCGTAGGACGAAATTGCTTCTGAGCGACTCATCAAGCCAGAGCGAATGGCCAACTGCATGGCCTTGAACTCTTTCTCGGGATCTACCCATTGCCAGCCCTGCGGGATCCACTTGGCCGCTTGGTACTCGCGCGCTTTGATGCGGTAGTTGGGCAAATCAAGCTTGCCCTCGAGCACGGCTTGCTGCATCCATGCGCGCCATATCGGGCGACACAACTGATGCACGATCACGCCGTGCTGCAAGGTCTCACAGCGACGCCGAAACTCCAACAGTCCAGCCCGGATGGATGAGTAGTTCACTTGGGTCAAGTCACCCGTGAGCATCTCAAACGTGATGCCCATGGCTGCGGCCACCGCTCTGAACTGCTGACGCATGAACTCGGCATAGCTCGAACCCACATCCGCAGGTGCAGAGAACTTGATGTCCTCACCTGGCTCCAAGATCTGCAATGTTCCAGGCTCCATGCCTGCCAAGGCCACACCGCTCTCATCGGCATCACCCTCGCCCATGAGGTTGTCCTCAGGGGCCATGCGGGTGATGAAACCCGCAAACATGGCAGCCGTCTTCTTGCGCACCAGCTCAGCGTCGTCGTACTGGTCCAGCTCATTGAGCTTGACCAACGCTCTGGCAAGCCAAGGCTCACCCCGAATCTGACCCGGTCGAAGTGGTCGGTACAGATGCACAATTTCAGTCGCATCCACCCGGACCAAATCAAGACTACCCGTCCCTGACATAGGCGCCAGCATTCCGTCATTGGGATGCGCGCGGTACAGGTGATACGCCACGCGTCGGCCCAAGAGGTCGAACTCAATGCCCGCTCGAATCACATTGCCGTTGGGCAAGTCTTGATTCAGGCTGATGGGCAAGTGCTCTGCTTCGAGCACTTGGAGCTGGAACGCCACAGACAGGTTGTCTTCTGCTCTTCGGTAGCGCATGCGCACAAACGCCTCACCACCTTCGAGCATGGCGCGCGTGGCCAAGCCTTGAAGGCCATAGAAGTCAGTAAGTCCCGCCGCATCGGCATCCTCACACCAACTCCACCACAGGGCATGCACTGCCTCGCGCTGGGGTTGGTCTTGAATCATGCTTTGCGGCTTGATGCCCGTGCCAATTGCGTTGGCCACAAAGGCTTCAATGCCTGCAGCGGCCCAAGCGTTGCGACGCACAAGATCGCGGCTCTTGGTGCGCAGCTGGTCTTGGGTGAGCGCCAGCGCTGAGACAGCACCCGGATTGCCCGGATTCCATTTCAGCGCGCGCCGTCCCATCCCCGTGCCGTCATAGACCGGAGTGTTGCCAAACATCCGGCGCTTGATGGTGTTGATCCAACTCATCACAACCCCTTAGACGTTGTGATGCGGATCTGGCGAGACTTGCGCTTACCTGCGGCACGTGCAATCTGCGACTCCACTTCAGCAATGGCTGCCTTGAGATCGGTCACGCTTCTGTACTCGACACTCTTGCCGTCGTAGGTCACGCGATGTTCGCCGCTGGCCAAGGCCTCTCGCAAAGCCTGAAGGTGTTGTTCGGTATAGCTCGTCATCACTTCATCCAGTTACTGCGAATGACCCTCCTGCCGCGCTGGGGGACTTTGTTCATAAAAAAGCCACCGACGGGGGTGGCTGGGAGAGTTGTAAGAATTGGGGCACTGGGCAATGGAGACGGGCTGCGCCATGGCACATCCTCCACAGGCTCATCCACCTCTTCATCCTGATCGGCATGGACTTCGACCTTGGGCTCTGCTTCCACAAAGTCCATGTCATCGTTGGGTGGTCGCACACCCTGAATCCCTTGCAAGAACTCAGGCGTCTCAAAACCTGGACGCACCGGGAACAGTCCATCCATACGCAACTCAGGTGGCTCAGCACTCAGCGGAATGCCCAGTTGGCGCTCTAGCTCCAACCAGTGACGTTCCTCAAAACGGTCTAAGCCCGCCAGACTGGCAGCAGCACGCGCGTAGACGTAGCAGTCCAAGGCCTCGTTGCGTTCGCGCACTTTTTGCCACTCGCGAAACGAGAAGCCATTGCGGTCACGCCGCGTGACCAGTTGTTCTGAACACAGCTGCTGGACGTACTCGGCATCGACTTTCGGCAGATGGACGTACCCGTTGGGGAACACGATCTCGCCGTCTTCGGTGACCTCAATCGTTTTGCGCAGGTTGTTGAAGAACTCCAGCTTGGCAATGCCACCCACCACCGCATAGACACGCAGGCCTCGGCGCAGACGTCTGCCGTTGGTGGTCATGTCCACAGCAGTGGGCAAGCCAACCAACGCGGCTCCGCGCGCAACGCCTTTCATAGGCAACAAGCGTGGGTCGTGCTGGCGACGCACAAAGGCATAAGCCTCTTGGGTTGCATAGCCGGTATCAAGTCCCATGCGCACCAAACGCATCGGCACACCGCTGATGTGCGTCCAGCTCTCTTGCAGCATGAGCCCCAAACGCAGCCAAACATCATCTCGGGCGGTATCGCCTTCGAGCACCCGGTGCTCAATGAGCCAAGAGCGCTTCTCCCGTCCGAAGCCCCAGATGGAGACTTCGATGCGGTCTTTTTGAATGTCGATACCGCCTGCAAGCAGTAGCGCGCCATAGGGCACAATGCCCATGCGGTAGGACTCACGCCGCTCAAGCAAGCGTTCCCACTCAGGCGTTTCGCCCTGCTCGACCCAAGTCTCACCCAGCTCGGTGTTCTTAAAAGCTTTCAGCGCCGTGGCCGAACCTTGCGCCAGCTCCCACGCCTGTGCAATCTCCACCCAACTGCGCCAGCCCACTGGGCTGTACAGACTAGACAGATGAAAACCAGCCGTGCGACCGTTACCGGGAATCGTTGCCACCCAACGCCCAAGCTCCAACATCTGGGTCTTGGCGTGTTCATAGATCGGCTCCTCGCATCCGGTGCAGAGGTAGCGCACCGAGTCAGGTTGGCCTTTCTCCCAAATCAGCCGCTCAAACTGCAAGCGTTGCTCATGCCCACAGTGAGGGCACGGCACCATGAAGTGGCGCTGGTCGGATTGCTCAAACTCCCGCTCGATGCGTGACGCACCAGAGATGGTCGGGGTCGACACAATCAAAATCTTGCGCCGGGCAAACGTACGGGTACGCGCTTCGGCCAGCGAGATGGCGTCACCCTCACCTTCTACGTCACCGGGGTAACCGTCCACCTCATCCAAGAAGAGGTAACGCACAGGCATGGAACGCAGACCCACCGCACTGTTAGCGCCTGTGAGGACCAACACCCCGCCTCGGAACTCCTTGGCAAGGATGGTGTTGCCTGAGTCACGTGCGCGCGCAGGTGCGATGAGGGCCGAGAGTGTTTCGCTCTCTTCAATCAACGGATCAATCCGCTGCTTGGAGTTTCGTTTGGCCATCTCCACCGTGGGGGCAACGGCCATCATCGGACCTGGTGCCATGTGAATCACATAGCCAATCCAGTTGTTACCGCACTCGGTACCGCCCACCTGAGCACCCTTCATGAAGACCACTCGCTCCACGGGTGAGGTGGGCGAGAGGCAATCCATGATCTCTTTGAGGTAAGGCGTGCGGCTCGTGCGCCAGCGGCCAGGCTCAGAAGCTGACTTACCCGACAAGAAGCGGTATTGGTCAGCCCATTCAGAAACGCTCAGTAATGGGTCAGGGGTGAGTCCCTCGCGCCACGCCTCAGCAATGGCATCAATTCCGTCGTAGTGTTCAAACACATTGGTGTTCCTCAATCGATTCGCACCGCCATGTCACCTAAGTCGAGCAAATGCTCTCGCACCGCCTTCTCCAAGACTTGGTGCATTTGGTGAGCATCGACGTTCAAGTCAGACGCTAGCTGTGCAGAGACACGAGCGGGCCAGTTCAGCCACGCATCGCGCTGTGTGCGCGCTAATTTGTAGACATGGGCCACCGCTTGGGATCGGTCCACTAAGTCACCCTTGAGGCGCGCTAAGCGCACCTTGTTGGTTTGCGCTTTGAGCACCTCATTGGCCGTTCGGGCTTGCAGCAAGGTGGTGCCACCCACTGCAGGCGCTTGTGCCCCAGATGAATCCCCTAACGCCTCACGAACGCTGGCAATCGCCTCGTTGGGTACAGGGCGTTGTTCGCCGCGCTGTTGAGAAGCATCGGTGTTGCGCCGCCACTCATCGTTAGCCCGGTCCACATCAATGGAGCCATCGGCATTGGCCGTGATGCGCCCTGAGTTGATGGCTTTGCGCACAGCGCCTTCGGAAATTCCACGGTAGCGGGCATAAGCGCGCATGGACATGTTTTGGCTCATGAATGAGGTCCTGTGAGTGCGTGCGCGCGAAAAAGCGTACTAAAGCGCACTCATGTCCAAGTGATTCAGTCTGACTCAAAGAAGAACTTGATCTTGTTCACGAACAGAGCGTTCATACGTACATGCGCTAACGCATTTGATTAATTTTTTTGGAGCGATTGATGAACCACCACACCACAGCCAACGCGATCACCGCGCCCTCTTTGCTTTTGGAGCAGATCGCTTTGAAGCACTTTTTTGTTGAGACCCTGCAGACACAGAACCGCGACTCTTTGGACTTTCACGACGTTTCGGTTTGGGCGATTGAGTCGGCTCTGAAGGCTGCGTTTGAGGCAGGGGTTCAGGCTGCTTTGAAGGAGACGACAAAGAAGGCTTAAAGAGCACAAGGAGTTCAAGCAAGAGATTCACAACTCGCTTGACTCGATCGGAAATAGAAGCGTTCATCACGCACCTCACTGATAAAGATTTGGAAAAGGAATGAAAGAAATGACCACACAACTCACAGCCACCCAGCAAGCCATCCTTGCCCACGCCCACCAACACACAGCAGGCAAGATTGAATGGTTCCCCGAGAACATCAAAGGCGGAGCGCGCCAAAAAGTGCTCGACGGCTTGTTCAACCGCGCACTCATCACCAAGAGCGCCAGCGACTGGTTGATTGCAGCCGAGGGCTACGACGCGCTCGGTGTGCCACGCAAGGGGGCAATCAACGCGCCAGCAGCAGATACAAACACCGCGCCAGCAAATCCCAAAACACCACGCACAAGAGAAAACAGCAAGCAAGCCCAAATGATTGAGTTGCTCAAGCGCTCTGACGGCGCAACCTTGAATCAACTGATTGAAGCCACAGGCTGGCAAGCACACACGGTGCGCGGCGCGATGGCCGGGGCCCTGAAAAAGAAACTTGGCCTCACCATCACTTCAGACAAAGCAACGGGCCAAGAGCGCACCTATCGCATCAGCAGCGAAGGAGTAACAGCATGAGCACGATGACCATCACGATTGAGCGCATACCCCGCACCTTGAACTTCGGCGGCAAGCAAATTGAAGTTGAGGAACTCAGCGTTGAGCTGCCTTTTGCGCGAAAGCCTTGCAGCCTCGAAGAAGTTGGCGGCTACGGTAACTACAAGGTGCTCGTAATCGAAACGCGCGAGATGACTGCGGATGAATTCGACAGCTTTGGCAGAACGCTCCTCAGGTCACGCGATTGGCTTGCAGGAAAAGGAGGGGGCACAGGCGACGGATTCTTGTGCGTTGAGATCAAAGCACCAGGTCGCCCCTTCCTCTACGTCAACCCCGAGGGCGGGGACTATGCGCGCTATGTGGCGCGCTTGGGATAAAAGAAAAGGCGGCTAGGCCTGAACCTTTGCCGCCTTGTGCGATGCACAAGAGAAGTGATTACTTCTTCTTGTTCAATGCTGCTTTGAAAGCTGCACCAGGTGTGAACTTAGGCACATTGGCTGCAGCGATCTTCAATGTCTCGCCAGTACGTGGGTTGCGACCTGTACGTGCAGCACGCTTGCTGGCTTTGAAAGTACCAAAGCCAATCAACTGGACATCTTGCTTCTTGGCAACAGACTTGGTGATGATTTCAAGCAATGCATCGATTGCACGACCAGCAGCGGCCTTTGACATTTCAGTTTCGTGGGCCAACGCCTCGATCAATTCAGTCTTATTCAATTTTTTCTCCTTTTGATGAACGGTCGAGATTCTGACACGGCTTTATGTCAACTCGCTCAAGGGTTTTCGTCAAGAACTTGAGGCGTATCAAGCTCTACCGTATCTGCACGGTGAAGGACCGCCTTCTTGCCAGTGAAGTCCTCCCAACGCTTGACGATCACATCCACGAACTTGGGATCCAACTCCATGAGTCGGGCGTGTCGGTTGGTTTTTTCACAAGCAATGGCTGTGGTGCCAGAGCCGCCGAACAAATCGAGCACGATGTCTCGGCTCTTGGATGAGTTCTTCACTGCGCGCTCAACCAGCTCCACGGGCTTCATCGTGGGATGCAGGTCATTGACGCGGGGCTTGTTGTAAAACCAAACGTCAGCCTGGTCACGGTCACCACACCAAAAGTGATCCGAGCCTTGCTTCCACCCGTAGAGGATGGGCTCGTATTGGCGCTGATAGTCAGCACGTCCTAACGTGAACGAGTTCTTCGCCCAAATCACAAAGGTCGACCACTTACCACCCGCATCGAGCCAAGCTTTCTGCAAGGTGTGGAGCTCTGAAGAGCTCATGCACACGTAGCACGCACCCTTGGTCATGATGAGCAAGTTCAGGCATGCGTCGTACAAGAACTTGTAGAACCCATCGCCCAGTGCATCGTTCAGGATGCGACGGTCTTTACCGCGCATCTTGTCTTTGGCGCTATTGCCGTAGTCCACGTTGTAGGGCGGGTCCGTGAAGGCCATGTCTGCGAGTTGGCCATCCATGAGACGCTCAACATCTGAGAGCACCGTGGAGTCACCACAAAGGAGGCGGTGGTTGCCGAGAATCCACAAGTCCCCAGGTCTGGAAACAGGATCTACTGGTGGTTCTGGGATTGCATCATCCTCGGTTAAACCACCGCCTTCATCTTGCGGATTGAGCAAGTCGTCAATCTCGTCATCCGTAAAGCCCATGAGAGACAAGTCATAGTCGGCAGCTTGCAACTCAGCCAGCTCGAGCTTCAAGAGCTCTTGGTCCCAGCCTGCGTTTTCCGCAATGCGGTTGTCGGCCAAGATGTACGCCTTCTTTTGCTCAGGGGTCAGGTGAGCCAGCTCGATGACTGGCACCTCGTTAAGGCCAAGCTTTCTGGCAGCCATTAATCGACCATGGCCTGCAATGACGCCCCGCTCACCGTCTGTGAGGATGGGGTTGGTCCAGCCGTACTCGGCAATGGATGCTGCGATTTGTGCGACCTGCGCATCGTTGTGGGTGCGGGCATTGCGGGCGTACGGGATGAGCGTATCGACCGCGATCATTCGAATCTCGGGTGTCATAGGGGCCTTGGGTAAAATTTCGCAAACAACAACGAAAAGCTGCAGTGCGAATCAAAGTCATAAACGGGGTCTTAGCCCGTCAGAAAAATAAAGATGGAAGCGATGCAGGCTTTGCACCACTAGTCGCAGGGACTTACGAGGTCACAGGCCCCGCCAAGGACGGCCAACTCGAAGTCCAGAAAGATGCTGAGCACACTGTGTTCATGCCACTCGATAAGCTCGACCACTACGTCAAGCTAGGTGACATTCAAATCATTTGAGATGGGCACTGGGTGCGTACCCGGTGCGTACTGCGTACCCCGAATTTAGGGCTGTCGGTAGCGAAATCTCGCGCCTTTGCCCCCCGCATAGGTTTATCGCCAGGAAGGACCCGTGAATTCAGGAGGTTGGGGGTAACTTGGCTTGATTGACGCCAGTGGTTGAGCGTTTTGTGCCTGAGATGGCGCATGGATTCGTGAGGTCACGCGCTACGAGTCACTTACTCTTTCGCACTTAGCCACTTACGGTCACTGTGTGGGTTCACTTGACTCACAACTGCCGCGACCATAGACAGAAATGTAGCTTCAAAACGCCGAAATGTTGCAGCGTGATTTGGGCTCATAAACCGCGCATTTCCTCTCCCCCTTTAACTGCGCCGCTTACTCACTTCAAATCACGCTAGAACCCTCACAAACGGTTCGCAGATGGTTTTGCTTTGGCGTTGAGCTTGTCGGTCACGACTTGAATGTCGCGCTTCCAACGTCTCCACGCTGTGGTGCGGTCGCAGCCAAAGCGCTTACCGATCTCTCGCCAGTCGTATCGCTTGGCGCGCATCCACACCAAGTGCCGCTCATCCAACTCCAAGACTTGCACCCACTGCATGACCTCAAGCATCAGGTCCACATCCTTAGGACTAGGTGGCGGCAATCGATAAAGCTTCTCGCGATCGGGATATGCCTCGAGTTCACTTTGCACGACCACTGGCCAAGTGCTCACGTAGCCTTGCACAGTCACTCGAGGCAGTCGCCTCGCAGTGCGTGCAGCTTCTGTGAAACGCTCAGCCACAACATCAATCGTCCACACCTCATCCATGCTGGCCTCTCTTGGGTGAGTTTGGTGAGGCATGGTGTGATTGGCCGTAGAGCCGCTCACCAATGCTGCGAATGAGTTGGCGCTCCAAAAAGTTCAGGCGTGTGTCTTGCTCAGAGATGACCAAGATGTGTTGCTCTTGCCATCCTTGGCGCTTAGTGGCTTCAACATCCATGGGGTTGGCTTGCATGCGCCCAAGGGGCGATGGATAGTGCGGTTGGGGAATGTTCATTGAACACCTCCAACCGTGAAATATCCATGTGCCGATGGAAGGGCAAATGCGTCGAATGACGCATTTGACGTTTTAAAACATTCCTTCTCTTTATGCGCGTATGTACGTACGCGTAGAGAACTACTGTTAAGTAGTGTCGTAAGTGTCAAAGTACCTGTTTTTGAATTCCTTAGTTTCATTTTTATCTCCTAATTATCGTTGTAGGGGTAGCTGCGATTAGGGAAATTGGTGGGCTGTTTGATGTCGATACCCGCAAAGCCCCGAACGCCCATGGAGTTGCGCCACTTGTCGAAACGTCGCGTGATGAGGGCATCAGAAAATCGGCGTTGTGTGCCCACGAACTCACCGCTCATCTCGGCCCATTGCTTCCAATCGTTGAAGAGAGTCACCGTCAGCGCTTTGTCATTGGCTCCAAGCTTGCAGCGCTCATCCATCCAACGCCCCATGGCGTCTTCGCCCTCGAAATATTCATCCGTGGCACTGGTCACCGAGAGAGGTTGCTTGAGCCCGATCTGCTGCCAGAGCAAACAACCCTGTAGCGCCCAAGCCAAGATGCCGTCACGCTCAGAGAGCAACTTCTCCGTGAGCAAGGGGTCACGTTTCTCAGGAGGCACCGTGATCGTGAAAGGGATCAAATGCATGCGACGACGCATCGCCTCATCGATGTTGCGAATGGCAGGCTTGTGATTGCCCGCAATCAAGAGCTTGAACTGAGGTGGGTAGGTGAAGAAGTCTTGGTGCATCAGTCGAGCCGTCACCAAGTCACCACCTGTGATGGCTTTGATCTTGGATTCGTTCCAACGCCTGCCCTGCTCGGTTTCTGTGGCCGAGACGAAGCGTGCGCCACGCAAGCCCGCAAGGTCTGTTGGGTGACGATCTGAGCGTGTTTCCATGAACGTGTCCATGGGAGCGTTAGCCGCGTAATCACCCAAGATGGTTGAGATGACGTTGACGAACACGGACTTGCCGTTTGCCCCTGTGCCATACAAGAAGAACAACGCGTGCGTGCTGATATCGCCCGTGAGGCAGTAGCCCACCACGCGTTGCAAGTACAGCTGCAACTCTTTGTCGCCTCCCGTCACGTTCTCAAGGAAATTAGCCCACACGGGGCTCTCGCCTTTGGGTGTGGCTGTGGTGACCTTGGTCATGCGTCGATCGCGCCTGTGCGGCCCCATTCCGCCACGCCTGAGGTCAATGATTCCACCAGGCGTATTGAGCAACCAAGGATCGGCATCCCACTCCTCAACGGTCGCACTGTGACGTGGGTCGGTGCGAACGATGCGTTCAATCGCAGACATGGTGCTCGATCCAGCCAAGCGGGACTTGAGTCTTGGCGTGTCTGCTTTGTAGGACGCGGCACGACAAACCGTTCGACTCAGGTGATGCACGTAGAGCGACTTGTCGATGTTCCAGCGCACGCCATTCCACACCAACCATTTGCCCCATGGTGAACAAAACCGCCAGTCCTCACCAAACTGACGCGTAAACGCCATGGCCAAGCCATCTTCTGTGGTGTAGTCCAATCCATCCACAATGTCTGTTGCCATGTTCTCGTCGGCTTGACGCACAACGGGCATGCGGTCGCCTGCCGCGATAAAACCAGCGACATCGAATCCTTCTACGCGCGCATCGGCCACATCCCAGCCTTCAGGTTTTTCCTCTGGGGGCTGGAGAATCGCGCAGCTGAGTGCCCCCGCAAGCAGGATGGCTTGTGACGCACGGTCCGCATAGTCCCAACCAGGCTTGTCGCGGTCAGGCCAGATGAGCACATGCTTGCCAGCAAGTGGTGTCCAGTCAGTTTTATCCACGGGCGCATTAGCACCGTGCATGGCAGTCGTGGCGCACACGCCCAACTCAATGAGCGCTTGAGCGCACTTCTCACCCTCGACCAGAACGATTCGCTCGGCGTACGAGATTCCGGGTTGGTTGAACAAGGGACGCGGGTCAGGGGGGGCCATCTTGCGACGTTTCACATCCCATGGACGAAACTCTTTCTTGCCGGGTTCAGGGTCATAGCGGTAGACCACCGCAATCAGCTTGCCTGATGCATCTTGGTAGTCCCACTTGGCAGTAGCGGGCCCAAGTTCATCGACTGCAGGCGTTTTGGCCTTGTCTTTACTTGGGGGGCGTTGCGGCAGTGAGTCCACTCGACCCAGTAAATCCTTGGCACGTTTGAGCACATCCGGGAAATGGGTCTGTATGTTGAGCTGGTAGTGACGTGCAATCAGATCGAAGATGTCACCACCCTCACCTGTTGCGCGGTCAGTCCACAGTCCTGCTTTGGGGCCTGAGAGCAGCAACTCCAAACTGTCACCTGGGCCGCCCATCACATCGCCCACCAAGTACTTGGTGTTACGGCGTTTGCCTGCTGGCCAAATCTCAGCGATGAGAGTGCTCAGGCGTTCAAGCAAGGCTTGTCGGATGTCATCTTTTTCGCGCGAGATATCCGTTTTAGGTGGAATCGTTTTGCGAAACGCCTCTTGGGCGGGGTCGTTGAAATCAAGCATGTGCAGCCTCGCTTCCTTGAGATTGGCGAGATGACTCAGACGCAAGTTGGTCTTGTGCTTCCTTTGCTTGCGCCGCCAACAGTTCACCGAGTTGCGCATGCCACACCCGTAACTCATTCAAGCGATAGCGCACGAGCTTGTTGATGTAGTAATGCGGGATTTGCAGCTTCTTGCGCTTGTAGGGATTTCGGAAAAAGTAAAACGGCAGATTGAATGCGACTGCCGCTTGCTCAGACGAGAGCATGGTTTCAAAGTTCGGACTGGCGTTTGTGTTTCGGGGTATTTGATTTGTCATGGCAAAAGCTCTCCCTGCTGACCGTTGGCACGGTCAGCATCAGGTTTTTAAAATTGGATAAAGCGCAGCAGCTAGTGCTGCGTTTGGGTTGCGTGTCTAGCCGTAGGACTCTTGGCCAAGCATTCGCAAAGGCGGGTACTTGCTTGCCTCATGCGCTTGCACCATCGCTTCGACATAGGTGGTGACAACCGCGTTGATCAGAAGCAAAGCCTCCTCCTGTGAGTAAGTACTCAGCGCGCGGTCCATGCCCACTTCGTTCGCTGCCTCGCCCAAGGGTTTTAGGCAACGATGCATGGCGGCCATCTCAGCTTCGGAAGGATCAATCACATTGCCCTCCTTCACTGAGGTGCGCGCATCGCCACGGTTGAGCAAACGCACACCAGCTTCGTAGAGTTTGTGAAAACACCGCTGGCAACGCTGCGAACAAAACACCCAGTCGACGGGGTAGCGTGCTGCACGTCCCACCTTGAATCGAATGTCTGCATGACCGAAGCCTCTGGCCTGCCGTGAACACACCCAACACTTCATGACTGCGCGTTTGCTCACCATGTGTCTCGACTTGACTTACTGAGCCCATGAAGGACGTCCCTGTGTGCTGGGTACTCGCGTTTGGGTGGAGTACCCCGTGGGTGGGTAGTTCGATGGAGGCAAGTTAGCAGGCGGCACGTGTGACACGGGGACAGCCGCAGCGGGTGCACCACCATTTGATCCACCATGCCCTGCTGCTTGCGCCTTGGCCAAGATCAGATCGGCATAGTCTTTATGGTCAGGCTCAATCACCATGCGGATGATGTTGCGCAGCTCACCCTTGCCGTCTTTTTCAACACCGATGCGTGCGGGGAACTCCACGCCATCGAGATCTGCAAAGCCTCGGATTTGTCGCGCATGCGCCGCCTCGGGTGAGTTGTCATCCGGGTGAATGTTGCGCGAGCTGTTGAGCACCGCCTTGATAAAGCTGCGCCCCATTTGTCCCCATGTGGGTCCTTTGTTGGAGTGCAAGCCAACATTGCTCCAGATCTTGCGTTTGGCAAATTGACCATGCAGCACAACAAACTCACACGACAGGAAAACGGCTCCCGTTTCATGTGAAGCAGTTGCGTAGCCGCCAGTCCATCCGCGCTCAGGTTCGTCGTAACCACCAGGCTTGATGGTCATACGCACCACGGCTTGGGTACCTTTGGGAATCAGGTCAAAGCCACTTTGTTGGGCTTCGGCGTCGTTGAAATCGCTCCAGCTGCTGGGAGCGCTATGGGTGTGTTGTTCTGGGTACATATGTAAATCCAATGAATGTGTGAATGAGGGGGTTGATTCAGAGCTGGACTTCGCCGACCCAACGAATCTTGAATTGAGGCTCGGTGACAAGCTCTTGGCGCGCGGGCTGGAAAGCAGCACGAAGCAATGGATGCCACTTGGCATAGTCCTCCTCGGAAACTGACAAGTGAACTTCCATGAAGTCCTGCACGCGGTCCCCGGCTGCGACCATGCGGTCGGCGATTTGGGTGAGGTGTTCCTGATCCCAGACGATCTCTTTTGCTTGCGAGACATCAATCTGCAAGTCACCGTCGTCAATACGGAAACGTGCTGACTCCTCCTCACCAAAGTTATTGGCTTGTCGGATTTGTTCGTCGTAGCGTTGTTCAAGACCACGGTTAATACGACCACGCATCTGGATGGTCCAGTCATGGAGTTCTTGCACCGCATGGCTAAACTGAGCCAGTTGGTCTTTGGGGAGTCGGCTGATTTGGTTGGCCGAGAGGTCAGGCAAAGCGGCCTGGTGGAGTTGGAGGTGGTTCATGTTTGGCTCCTCAGCTTGCGACACGTTGTGAAGTTGAGATGTGTTGCACGAAGTTCTCGTACGCCTCAATCGCGTTAACGGTGTAGGTCACGCGCTTGCCGAGCTTTAGATAGTGAGGACCACGACCTTCGGTTCGCCAGCGCTGCAGAGTCTTTGGACTCATGCCCCAACGAGAAGCCAAATCAGCCTCGGTGAAGACCATTCGCTCGGCAGGCAGAGCATCTTGACCTGGTGTGCCGAGAGGGGAAGTGCGCCCGGTTCGGGCAGGTGTTGCAGACCGCATATTTACTCCTTTGATTTAGTAGAGGGACAACGGCTCTATTTCAGGAAATCAATGGAGAACTGATAAGGAACTGATTGGTGAACTTATGCGAAAACTCCAGTTCGCCAATCTTGCGGACGGCTGCTAAACATTACAGTCCCAATCGACCACACGTGCCAATCCGTCGTGACCGACAATTCATACCACCGAGTCAAACCACGTGACTAATGTTTAAAAATGTGATAGATCTGGCCAAGATAGACTGGCGTAGCCAATCTGTCCTTCACTCAATTAACTAGATTGCAATTTTTCTTCTCGTCATTATTTACTTCTAACTCATCAAAGCCCTACAAGGAATTGTCCAAAGTGAATCATGATGTTTTCTATGCTTTGCTCGCTGCGACGCTCTTTGGAGCAAGTACACCGTTTGCAAAGCTCTTAGTCAGTGACGATGCTCCAGTGATGCTGGCTGGATTGCTTTACCTTGGTAGCGGTATTGGTCTAGCTCTACTTCGAATCATTCGCGACCGAGGCTGGCAGTCTCCAAACCTTGGTGCTGCCGAATGGCCTTGGCTCTTAGGCGCTATCTTGTTTGGTGGTGTGCTGGGGCCTGTCGCTCTTCTATTGGGCTTGGGCTATACAACTGGCTCGGCTGCCTCTTTGCTACTTAACTTAGAAGCTGTGCTGACTGCTGTGATTGCATGGGTAGTGTTTCGAGAAAGCGCAGACAAACGCATCGTGCTTGGTATGGTGGCCATCGTTCTTGGCGGCATCGCCCTGTCTTGGCAAGCAGATGCTTATGCCAGCTCGAATTTGCTTGGCCCCGTATTGATTGCCTTGGCTTGCCTTTGCTGGGCCATCGACAACAATCTAACACGTAAAGTGTCTGCCTCGGATGCCTTGTTCATTGCTGGTATCAAAGGATTGATCGCAGGCACCGTCAACTGCGTACTTGCCTTGCTCTTGGGTCTGTCGTTACCAGCCGTTCTTGTGGTTTTCTCAACCATGACACTAGGATTGATAGGTTATGGCTTGAGCCTTGTTTTGTTTGTTCTGGCGTTACGTGGCTTAGGCACAGCTCGAACGGGTGCTTACTTTTCAACGGCCCCCTTCATTGGTGCAGCCATATCGGTGGTGCTGATGGACGAGGCAACGGGTGGGCTTTTTTGGCTGGCGGCTTGTCTGATGGCGGTGGGTGTCTGGATTCACCTCACCGAGCACCACGAACATGAGCATCACCATGAATCACTTGACCATGAGCACGGTCACACGCATGATGTTCATCATCAACATACCCACAACTTTGCGTGGGATGGGCAGGAGCCTCACAGTCACAGGCATGTGCATACCGAAGTGATCCACAAACACCCACACTATCCAGATATTCACCATCGACACACTCACTGACTATCTACAAAATTAGAAAGCAACGAATGGCCAACAACAGTTCGCCGCTACCTGATTGGTACTCAGCGCTTCTGATGACTTGGATGTTAAAATCATAAGCGTCACTGGGAATAGCCGCTCTCATTTTGAAGAGGCTTACGTCAACACACTTGACCATACGGTCATGGCGTAAGCAGCCCAAAGCCTGGCAAGACCTTTGACCATGATGCCTCCATAAGGCTGGAGATGCGTCGTGGTCATTTGTCTTTGATCCAGCCTTGGAGCTTTTATGGAATCCCTTCTCGTCTCTACTGGTGCTGTTGCTCTCGCCGAAATCGGAGACAAAACCCAACTCCTTGCGTTCATTCTGGCGGCAAGGTTCAAAAAACCAATACCAATCATTGCTGGCATTCTCATTGCGACGATCATCAACCATGGTCTTGCAGGTGCTCTTGGTGCATGGATTACCTCTACAGTTAACCCAGAAACATTACGTTGGGTACTTGGATCCTCATTCATTTGCATGGCAATTTGGACAATGATTCCAGATGAGATCGAAGAAGATGAAACACAAGTTGCAAAACGTTTTGGAGTGTTTGGCGCAACACTGATCACCTTCTTTTTGGCTGAGATGGGCGACAAAACTCAAATCGCAACAGTGGCAATGGCAGCGCACTATTCAACACCTCTGTTGGTTGTAATTGGAACTACGCTTGGTATGTTGATTGCGGATGTACCTGCTGTCTTCGTGGGCGATAAGCTCGCTGACAGAATTCCAATGCGACTTATTCACTCCATTGCTGCTGGTGTTTTCGCTGTGTTGGGTATCGCTACATTGCTAGGTGCTGGCTCAGGTTTTGGGTTCTAAGTTTAGGTATCGGCAATGAGATTTCTACAGGCCATTCGAGTTTGGGCAAAGAAAATCAAAAGAGACAGCGTGACCCTATGGTTCGCTGAAAAACATCCCCGCACGCCTAAATTGATAAAGTTTTTGGGTATGTTTGTGGTGGCGTACGCACTGAGTCCTATCGACCTCATTCCAGACTTTATTCCTGTGCTGGGTTATCTTGATGATGTGATCTTGTTGCCAGCACTTATCTGGTTAACGGTGAAGCTGTTGCCGATGGACATCTTGATTGTGTGTCAACAACAGGCAGATGACTGGATGCAGGAGAAGCAAGCCAAGCCAACTAGCCGTTGGGGAATTGTGTTTGTTGTTTCAGTTTGGGCGGTGACGGCGGTTGTGCTTTGGAATTGGGTATCGTTCTAGGAACGACTTCAAATTTAAACTTCCAAAGCTGGGTTATCTTTTTTAAAAGCTCAAATATGAAAACACTATTTCTCTATTTCGCTACGGCCGTAGCTGAAATTGTTGGCTGCTACCTACCTTGGTTCTGGCTACGGCAGGGAGGATCCATTTGGCTTCTCATACCCGCATCGATTAGCTTAGCTTTGTTCGCTTGGCTACTGACTTTGCATGACGCCACCTCTGGGCGTGTTTATGCTGCCTACGGTGGGGTCTACATCAGTGTTGCCATAGTCTGGCTCTGGCTTGTTGATGGCGTTCGCCCATCAATCTGGGATGTGGCTGGTGTTGCAGTGGCATTGGCTGGAATGAGCATCATCGCCTTTCAACCGCGTTGGGAGTTTTGAATAACTTCATTGGCCAATTGGGGAAATACAAACAAGCAAGTAGAAAGTAACCTTTGCACATGATTTTTTGACAGATTATTTGAGCGTGAATCGCACTGTTGCCACTTTGGAAGTGTTGATGACTTGCACAACTATCTTTGTTCCGACAAGCGTATTGAATTTTCCAACGGCTTCAAGTTTGTCGCCCGTTGGTTTTAGTTCAACCTCTTGCTTTTCACCACCTGAAAGCATCGTGACTTTGGCTGAAGCTTTAGTGATATTTACAGGCTTACCGTGATCGCGCAGATAAAGTTGCAAAGCATCGGCTCTTGCCACAAATTCATATTCAATGTCCTTCACCTCAGTAACCACACCTCCATGCATTGGTTGGGCATTGCCATGACTATGACCTTCTCCGGCTGCGAATGCGGCAGTGCTCAACAGCAAACTCAGAACAATCGCAAATTTTTGGAATTTCATTTCTGACCTTTCATTTATAAATTAAAGTGCTTCGGCGTCTTTGTCTTCAAGCAAACGTTCGGCATCTCGACGACCAAAGAGCCAGAACATAACTGGAGTCAGGAACGTATCCAGCAGCGTGGAGCTGATTAGTCCTGAAAAAATCACAACCGCAACTGGATGTAAGACCTCAGTCCCTGGGCGCTCTGCTTCGAAAAGCAATGGCGCCAATGCAAAAGCAGTCACTAAAGCGGTCATCAAAACGGGGCTCAATCGTTCAAGCGAACCCCGCAAAATCATTTT
Source organism: Limnohabitans sp. TEGF004 (assembly GCF_027924965.1). NCBI lineage: Bacteria > Pseudomonadati > Pseudomonadota > Betaproteobacteria > Burkholderiales > Comamonadaceae > Limnohabitans > Limnohabitans sp. TEGF004. The sequence continues at coordinate 1,790,208 of NZ_AP027056.1, forward strand.
GTGATCAAAGTATTCACCTTCAAAGCGCATCAAGTTGATGTAGTGACTAACTTTCAAGATGCCGTTTCTGACTGAAATACCAGCTAATGTGATGAATCCCACTAAAGCGGCAACAGACAACGGTTGTCCCGACAACCACAACCCGAGAACTGCACCGACTAAGGCCAGCGGTATGTTCACCATGATCAACGCTGAAAGACGCGTTGACTTGTAGCGGCTGTAAAGGACGACAAACATCAGCACCAGCGACACAATTGAAAGAAGACCAACTAGTCGTGATGCTTCTTCTTGGGCTTTGAACTGTCCTCCAAGCGTGATGAAATAACCCTCAGGTAGTTTGGTTTCAGCAACCACTGCCCGGATATCCGCAACAATTTCCGATAAAGCCCGGCCCGATGCGTTTGCGGATAAAACTATGCGGCGTTTTCCATCATCGCGGCTGATTTGATTTGGACCATCTCCATCCTCAATCGTCGCCAACTTTGACAAAGGAACTCGACCATTGGGTGTCTCAATCAAGATTTGGCTCAAGCCCTCAACCGAGCGAGCTGACTCGGGTAAGCGCACGACCAGTGCAAAACGCCGACCGCCTTCCACAATTTGTGTGATTTTTTCGCCTTCCACCAAGCTTTGTAAAGTAGAAAGCACTTGTGGCGCTGGAATTCCATACTGAGCTGCGGCGGCATAGTCAATGCGAACCTTGATTTGCGGTGCCAACACTTGCTTTTCAATTTGCAAATCAGCGATACCAGGAATAGTCGCTAACTGTGCACGCAGTGAATCGGCTTGCCCGCGTAAACCATCCAAGTCATCCCCAAATATTTTGATAGCGATTTGTGATCGCACACCTGACAACATGTGATCGATTCGGTGAGAAATGGGTTGTCCGATTTCAAGTGCAGCGGGTAAATTCACAAGGCGAGATCGGATATCTGCCTTGATTTCATCCATGCTGCGGTTCAACTCTGCCGTAGGCTTAAGCCCAACGTCCAGCTCACTCACATGGACGCCTTCTGCATGCTCATCAAGCTCAGCTCGTCCGCTTCGACGACCGACATGGGTGACCTCTGGCACTTGCTTAACTAAGACCTCAGCTTGTCTGGCTAAGGCCGTTGTTTCAGACAAGGTCACACCGGGATTTAAGCGCAATCCAATCAGCAATGTTCCTTCGCTAAATGGCGGCAAGAAAGTCTTAGGAAAGAACGGAACTGCCGCAATCGCCGTTAGCACAGCTATACCAGAGGTAATCAATGCAATCTTAGGCTTGTGCAGAATACTTTGAAGACTGTTTGCGTATCGGGTTTTGAGCCATATTAAAACCTTGGTGTCGCCATGATCCAAGTTCTTCATTGATGGAAGAAGGTAATAACTCAGCACTGGGGTGATGGTCACTGAAACAAGCAAGGATGCCAAAGTAGAAACGATGAAAGAAATACCCAAGGGAACAAAGAGCTTGCCCTCCAATCCGGGCAATGCAAACAACGGAATAAAAACTAGGACGATGATCACCGTGGCGTACAAAATGGCAGATCTAACTTCCATTGAGGCTTTTGCCACAACTTCCAGGGGATTAAGGCGATGCTGCGGATGTTTTATACGGTCTTCTTTTAACCTTCGCAGAATGTTTTCTACGTCAACAACTGCGTCGTCGACCAAACCTCCAATGGCAATGGCCAACCCACCAAGTGTCATGGTGTTGATAGACAGACCAAAGTACTTAAATACCAAAGAGGTAATGAAGATTGATACAGGAATCGCTGTCAAAGCGATGATGGTGGGTCGGACCGTGCCCAAGAAAAAGAACAAAATCACAGCTACAAAAACAGATGCACCAATCAATTTACCTTGCAGCGTATTGATGGACGCTTCGATGAAGCTTGCTTGTCTGAACGTGACTCGGGGGGCTTCCATGCCAGCTGGCAAGGACGATTTCAAACCCAGCAGGGCATCTTCAATTGCACGGGTTAGAGCAATCGTGTCAGCCGTTGGCTGCTTTTGGATGCCAAGAATGACTGCAGGTTTTCCCTCAAACCCAGCGTCACCACGCTTTAATGCCGCAGCAAAAGTGATCTCGGCAATTTGACGTAACAGGATCGGTTGTCCATTTTTTGAAGTCACTGCCAGATTTTTCAAATCATCTAACCGGGAAGTTCGTCCAAGGTTGCGAATTAGGTATTCCCGACCGTTCAGCTCTAAAAAACCACCTGATGTGTTAGCGGAAAACCCTTTCAGCGCAGCTTCCATCTGGTCGTGAGAAATCCCCAATTCAGCCATGCGAGCTGTATTAGGTTGCACTTGAAACTGACGAACCTCGCCACCAATCGGGATGACTTGCGCGACACCGGAAACTGACAGTAGGCGGGGACGCAAAACCCAGTCTGCATATTCTCGAACTGCCATGGCCGAGATCTTCTGCGTATCGACGGGTATAGCGATTTGCATGATCTCACCCATGATGGAGCTAATTGGCCCCATGCGCGGAAGAATGCCTACCGGGATGCCGCCCTCCATAGCTGAAAGTCGTTCGGATACTAACTGTCTTGCGCGAAAGATGTCTGTATCCCATCTAAAAGTCACATACAGAAAAGACAAACCGGCTGAAGAAATTGATCTGACGGATTCGACGCCAGGCAAGCCGTTCATCGCAGTCTCTAGTGGGAATGTGATGAGTTGCTCCACCTCCTCAGGAGCCATGCCACCTGACTCGGTCATGATGGTCACGGTGGGTTTGTTCAAATCAGGAAAAACATCCACAGGCGTTTTTGTCAACGTGAATGCACCGTAAGTCATCAACACGACACTAGCGATGATCACCAGCAATCGATTGGCTAAACTGTTTTCAAGTAACCACTTAAACATATCAGCGCACCTGGTTAATCAATGTTGCACCTTGTGCCGCGATTAGATCGCCACTTTCAAGACCCGATGTAACTGCAACCCGCGTACCGTCCAAGGGTTCAAAAGTAATCGTGCGAGGCGTGAATCTCTCAGCGGCTGTTTTGACCCAAACAATAGACTGATTGGCAGGATTCTTCATCAACGCAGACACTGGTACAGCCATCCCTTTCACCTTATCTTTGGTCTGAATCACAACTCTTATTGGTTCACCGAGAGCCAAAGCGCTCAGTTCCTCCCCTTGGGCTTTGAAATTCATGGGTAATGCTTGCTCACGTAAGCTACGTGCTGCGCCCAAAAATTGAAGCGCGATCCGCTGGTTATTTACGGCAACAAACGCTTTATCTACACTGGCGATGAGCGAAGTATCAAAGGCCAAGGCCTCAATTCTCAGACGTGCTGGGTCCACAATTTCAAATACCAACTCACGCGCATCAATCACTTGTCCTGCCACAGCATTTGATGATGCAATCACTCCAGAAACCGGGGCTGCCAACGGCTCCCTGTGATTAAGTCCTGTGCTAACAGCTGAGACACGACCCGTTAAACTTTGCAAGTCACTCTCAGCAGCTTCGATGTCTTTGCGTGGAACGGTATCTGATAACTCCCTCAATCTTGCCAGTCGTTTTTCAGCAAGCGATTTAGCTGCCTTCAGTTCTGCCAGCTGTGCAAACTGATTGGATTGCTCAATAGGTGCCAGTGAGGAAACTAGATAGGCAAGAACATCACCTTTGCGTACCGCACTACCGAGATTTGGCAAGCCTTTGGGGCCGGCCTCGACTCGGCCAGCATTGATGGCTTGCACTTTGCCTCCTGCATTGGGGTCCATGCTGACCTTACCGTTGAGTTCTATAGATTTCGGTAAGTCTGCAATTTCAGCTTTGATGGTGCGAATTACCAACTGGCGTTGAGCTGACTTCGGCAAGAAGACACTGCCATCAGGCAAACGCTGAGGACCATTCATACTGGGAGTGGCCGATATACCTCCATGGTCATGACCTTCTCCAGCCCAAGAATTAGTCGCCGGACACAGAGCAATTACTGCGGCCATCACGACAGTCAATGTTGAAAATTTTGTTTTGAAAGTCATGCTGCACCTCCTGTGCTGTTTGATTGGTGAGTCATCAGGCGCTTGCGAACAAAAAATAGCGCTACCAGCACGGCAGCAGAAAATAAAGCCCAGATGAACCACTTATGCAACCTATTCTTAGAGTTGCTACCCTGCGCGGACGCATCTGGATGAAAGTCCAACTCTCCTGCCAATAAGTCAACTTCTTCGTCAATCGTGACGGTCGCCGTCACGCTGATAAGACCGGGTTGCGGCTCAGCTGGCAGCACAACTTCAAATTTATCTTGACCATACTTCTGTGCAAAAAATTTAACGCCTGAAAACTCAAGCTCAATTAGTGCTTCTTTGACAGGTTCATTGGTTTCAAGCCGATCTAAGTAGAGTGTTATTTGCTTGCCATTCAAAACACCTACCAATTCGAGTGCATCTGAAACTGCTGCAAAACGTGGCGTGGAGGTAGCTGATGCGTTGGCTTTGACATCTCCATGACCTTCCCCGGCCCAACTCAGACTGGAAAGAGTCAAACTAAGGATCAGACAAATGTTTCTAAGTCTTGATGAAATATTCATTGAAATTTTTAGTAATGTTGATTGATTCATGACGCACCTTATTGAGGTAAGAGTCCAGCTGCTTGGCGTAGTGCTGAGATGGACGCTGAATATTCGATACGACTGAGGGCTGCTTGACGTCGCGCTTCAACGGCTTCCGCTTCGATGCGCAGACGAGTTGGCAAGTCGGATTCGCCAAGCTGAAACGATTTATCAAAGAAAGTGCGAGACTCCAAAGCCAATTTGGCTCTGCGCTCTGCTGCTTTGAGCTGGGCTTGCGCAGCGTTGGCTTTTGCTTGAGCGATGCGCCACATCGACTGTGTACGGTCTCGCTCTAAGCTCAATTGAGCTTGGGCTTGTGTTGCCTCTGCTTGAGCGTTAGCCACGGTTGCCTCATAGCGAGGACCACTACCAAAAGGAAGTCGAATACCAATCGTGACTTTGGAACTGTAGGGATCTACTAAATTGCCGCGGTCTCTGGATTTAGCGATTGTGAATTCAGGGTTCGCTCTTGTCCTTGTAGTGGCCAATGCAACAGTACGCTCAGCAACATCCGAGCGTGCTTGTAATTCCATCAACGCAGCGTGTACTTGTGGATATTCAGCTGAAGGCGGCAACTCAGGGCTTTCTGACAGATCCAGGATTGAGAAACTTGTTGCCCCAATCGATGATTGGATGATTTGAGTGGCAAGTTCTAAATTGGCTTGAGCCATGGCATACGCAGATTCAGCCACTGCAGCGGCACCTTCGGCTTGGTGTTGATCCGATTGAGCTAAATCACCTGCTTTCACACGTTTTGCGACATCATCAGCCAAGCGTCGCGCATTGGTCAATTGATCCGCAGTGACTTCTTGCTCAATGCGAGCACGGTGTAAATTCCACCAATCTTCTCGAATTTTTCCAGCTACACGCAGTTGATTGGCTTTGATTTGATACTCTAAAGCGTTGGCTTGAGCTTCTGCAAGCGCAGAGCTTTTGCTTCGTTCGCCAGGTAACCACATCGGAACTGCGATTGCGATTTGTTCCTCCCGTGCCCCCAAATTTCTGTTCCACTGATCAGATTTTGAGTTCAGCTCTACCGCTGCGGGTTCTGGCGTTAATGCTGCCGCCGCTCGCTTTTGAGCTTGCAAGGCTTGCTGCCGTGACTCTAAAGCTTGCGCTTCAGGTTGACGTAACCAAGTGGCATCAAAAATATCTTTGACGCTTTGAATTTGCCTTGGCTGATTGGTATTTTGCGCAAATACATTAATGACACTGCATACTGAAAAGGCTGCTACTGCACACAGCTGCCTTTTGTAATTCCATTTTTCTCTTCGATACATTCGACTCTCCTAGGTCGTTAAAAACCATGACTTGGAGATCGGTAAAGACGCTGCATCGACATGCGCAGCCACTTCAGAACTGAGGTTCAGTTCTTATGAAATAGGCTAAAGCGATGGATTGAACAAACCTCACCGATCAGGCGAGGTGGTTCCACTGAGGTCGTTCTGGTCGTTCGATAGCAGAACGAAAGAAGAGTTCGGTTTGGGTTGCCGTCATGTGCTGAGGCACTTGGGATGAAGGTATTTTAGTTTGAACAATCAGTGCTGCACAACAACCGGCGTGGCAACTGGCGCAATCTGTATCAGTACCGTCGAGATTGTTCATCTTTGAGGTGGGCACTTTTGAATCGGACGCGGAGTCGCCAGACTTGTGCTCATGCTCGTGATGACCGGGATGTTGTGCTTGGGAGCTGGTATTGCTTTCGTGCTGGCAATAACCACTCACTGCAGCCCAAGAGAGCTGCAGCGGTGTAAATACCAGCAAAAGAATGACTATCCAGCGTTGCATTGTTTTAGAGTCTATCAGCAAAGAATAAAGTGAAGGTTAGTTACGCCCTGAATAAACATGGTCACTTTGGGGTTTTCAACAAACGTAAACCGTTGAAGACAACCAACAGACTTGCCCCCATGTCGGCAAACACTGCCATCCACATGGATGCATCACCAAAAATTGCCAGAGCCAAAAACACCGCCTTGATGCCTAGAGCCAATGTGATGTTTTGCCAAAGCACGGCATGTGTTTTCTTAGACAAGTGAATGGTCTCAGGTAAGCGACGTAAGTCATCGTTCATCACAACCACATCAGCCGCTTCCATCGCTGTATGTGTGCCAGCGCCTCCCATCGCAAAACCGATATTGGCTTTTGCCAAGGCTGGTGCGTCGTTAATTCCGTCACCCGTCATGGCAGTGACGCCAAATCTTTTCTGCAACTCAGCAATCGCTTCTAGTTTGTCTTCTGGCAAAAGGTTACCTCTGACCTCATCAATTCCTGCTTGGGCTGCCACTGTATGAGCTGTGGCAATGTTGTCACCAGTCAACATCACGGGAGTTACGCCCATCGCTTTTAACTCAGCCACTGCTTGTGTAGATGACGGTTTAATCGTGTCAGCCACAGCGCACAAAGCCATCACCCGATTGGCATTGGTCAATATGGTGACGGTTTGTCCTGCTTCTTCATGAATTTTGAGGCGAGCTTCTAGTTCAGCAGAGCATTGGTCGCGCTCTTCAATCCAACGGTGATTGGCTAACGCATAGTTATGCGTGTCAATCACACCTTGAACACCTCGTCCTACAACGGCTTGGAAATCGCTGACGTCTTGCAGATCTGCTGTGAGACCTTCGGCAATGGCTTTAGACACGGGATGATCTGAACGAGCAGCAAGACTTTTCGCGATGCATTGAATCATTGCGGGGTCTAGGCTTGTATCGATGGGTTCAAACGCTACCAATTTGGGTTTACCTTGTGTGATCGTTCCCGTTTTGTCTAATGCCACCACCTTGATGCTTCGGGCCTCTTCAAGATAAACGCCGCCTTTAATCAAAATGCCACGGCGTGCCGCTGCTGCCAAACCGCTGACCACAGTGACAGGCGTGGAGATGACCAAGGCACAAGGGCAAGCAATGACCAAAAGTACCAAGGCTTTGTAGAGTGCTTGCATCCAAGTCCAATCCGTGAGCCAAGGCATCAGCACAGCAACCGCAACAGCTAAAACAAAAACCGCAGGGGTGTAAATGGTCGCAAATTGATCGACGAACCGTTGAGTTGGCGCACGTGAAGCCTGAGCTTGCTCAACGGCGTGAATGATGCGAGTTAAGGTGCTGTCCGAAGCCAAAGCAGTGACCCGAATTTCTAGCGCACCCGACTGATTGATGGTGCCTGCATAGACTTCATCACCAGCTGCTTTATCAACAGGAAGACTTTCGCCAGTGACAGGGGCTTGATTGACGGCACTGATGCCCGACGTGACAACACCATCAAGGGCAATTCGCTCACCTGGACGCACACGCACAGTCGCCCCTACTTCAATGGTTTTGACGGGGCATTGCAGCCATTGACCGTCAGCTTGGAGAACTTCGGCTTGCTCTGGTGCAAGTGCCAAAAGGCTTTTGATGGCATTACGAGCACGGTCAACTGCGCGGGCCTCAATGGCTTCTGCAATCGCATACAGCGCCATCACCATGGCGGCTTCAGGCCATTGCCCAATTAAGAAGGCACCTGTGACAGCCACCGTCATTAGGGCGTTCATGTTCAAGCGTCCCTGCATCAGAGCCGATACACCTTTGCCGTAAACAGAAAACCCAGCCAAGGCGATTGCACAAGCGGCAAGCGCCATGCCTAGTATCTTTGTTGGCAAGTAATCAGGGAGGGCAAATGCCAGGCCCTCAGCGGCCAAAGACAGTGCCAATGCACAAATCAATTTTCCCCATGACGCCCAAAAGCTGTGAGATACAACGTTGCCATCATTTGCGTTGTCACTATTTAAAGGCTCTGGCTTAAAGCCTACCTTGCGAATGGCGTTAACCGCTTCTATAACGACCTGTTCATCAGCCGCAATCGTCAACTCTCGAGCGGTCAGATTGAAACCCAGACTTTGAATACCTTCAACATTTGTCAGCGCATGGCGAATTTCTGATTCCTCTGAGGCGCAGTCCATGTTGGCAATACGAAACCTCTGTCCATCAAGATTTGAAATAACGTTACTGGTCTGTTCAAAAGTGACAGGCGTGGTGTCGCAAGCAGTCCCGCATCCGCAGGAAGTTTGAGTTTTAGATGGCTGAACTTGCTCAGTGGCTGACATGACGATTACTCCTAGTTGCCTATATTAAAAACCCTATAGCCGCTACAGAGTCAACCACTTAAAATACAAGTCTTCAAATTAGTTGAGAAAACCACGATGAAGATCGGTGAATTAGCCAAAACCACTCATACACAGGTGGAAACGATTCGATATTACGAGCGCGAAGGGTTGTTGCCTGAGACGGTTCGCACGGAGGGCAACTACCGAATTTATAGCCCTGATCACGCCACACGGGTGTCGTTCATTCGCCACTGTCGAAGCCTAGATATGACGCTGAACGAAATTCGCACCTTATTGACGTTCAAGGATGCACCACAAGGAGACTGCGCGGGCGTCAATGAATTGGTAGACGCACACATAGCGCACGTTGCGTCAAGGATTAAAGAACTAAAAGCATTAGAGCGTCAACTAAAAGAGCTGAGACAAACTTGCACAGAATCCAAAGAGACAAATCAATGCGGCATTCTTGCTGAGCTGTCTGTGCCTCCACGCAAATCTGCTGCTCTCAAAAGCATTGCCGGACATATTTCTGGAACACACGCATAAAACTTGAGAACGACCCGTTAGTAATTTTGGTCAACAGCACTGGACTGGCTGGTCACATTACCGGACTCAGTGGTCAACTTAACTGGAATAAGTAGCTGCTCATCCCCAAAAAGCTTATCAGACCAGCTTGCGAAAATAGCTCTAAATTAGCCAAGGCCTGAAATGACAAGGATTAGAGAGCGATGCGGCAAAGAAAAAGCCCAATCAGGCATGCCTGACTGGGCTTAGAAAAAAGATGAGTTGATTTAAGCTGCGGTCATCGAAAGAGCAGCTTTGCTGTTTGCATCAATAACAGCACCTATTCGCTCAACAAGCGCCTTCTCCGATTCGTTAATTTGATGTTGACTGATAGCAGTGGCTACAGTTTTATCCCAAGACTTTCCGATATCTTCGGCCATTTTTCTAAACTGCCGCATCGTCGGTTTGAAACCGAATCCACAGTCCTCACAAAAAGCCTCCCACGAGTGAGAGCCAACAGCATCGTAGGTACTCTCATCCCCGATGAACAGAGCCAAATCGTTGTCACCATAGGCTTGCACGCACAGAAGGTCATAAAAAGGAGCCAGTTCATAGCCTTGGCTATTGACCATCAATGAAATGTTTTTGGCGTGCGCATCACTGTTGCCAATCAAGTAATTAAACATGACCCATCTCTGGACTGACAACAAGTCCTTACCTGAAAGCATCAAGCCGCGAAACGCATGCACGATTTTTTTGAGACTAACCAAGCCACCTTGTCTCTCGTATTTCCAATCAGCGCCCACACCTAAAAGCTGGCATGCATCAATTTGATGCAAGCAAACGATCGCTCCTTTGACAACAGCGCGGTCATATCGCTCCACAACATAAAGTGTCTCAGGCACCTGTATCAAATCAACGCACGGCACCGAAAGTCTCATTTCATGAGCCAACTTCATGCAGAGGTACTCGTTGATTGCACTAGGTTGATACTTCTCTAACCTCGAGTCTGGTTTTGCAATGTGTGTTGTGGGCGAGCCCCCAACACTGTCGTAAAGGCGATCTCGCTTGCCGTCGTACCGCAACCCGACTTTGTCTTGCGCACCTGCAAGTGACATGCGAGTTTGTTCATTGGAAGTCAACAGCGGCTTCTTTTGGGCACGCGCTTTAACTCGTTGACTTAATTCTTCTTTGGACAGCTCACTGTATTTTTGCTGAGTGTCTGGCTCCTTACCCTCTGGCAGGACAGACAACACTCCTGGTAGATCAGCACCCATTTCTCCAATAATTTCAAAGGTATTGGCATCGCGAAGCTGGATTTGATTCAGGATTTCATCAAGCGGCGTTCCCTCTGGCAATAAATTGGCAAAGAACGTTTTTATGGCATCCCCTCTGTGGGGCTCCAATCGCAATTCAAATTGAGGCGCCAATGGAAATGCGGCCTCATCCTTAATCCATTGTTCGTCGTATTGGAAAAAATACTGTGCGGCTTCATGGCCAAACCACCCCATTGGCTGAGCATTCGCCCATACACGCAAGCGAATCATGATTTACCCCCATTGCCCAACGAAGCAATGCCTGAGCCTAGCGCTTGTCGAAGGCCTCTGGGGGTTACGACTTGATCATCAGACACACCAAAATCAGATCGCTTACTCGGATGCGTCATATGCAGGCCTAACCCCGCGCGAGTTTTGGGATTCGTTTCAATATGTAAACCCAACTTCTGAGCTTTCTGCAATCGCTCCTTATCTAGCTCTTCGACTTGAGGTAACCCAGCGACATTCAGACTGAGCCCCAGTCCGCTGATAAGCTTTACGAGTTTTCCAAGACTGCAGTTTTCTGGATTCGCTTCAACATCACGAATGAAAGATGCGCTCACGCCACAAACTGACGCGGCCTCCTCCCGAGAAAGCTTTTGACGCTTACGCTCAGACTCCAAAGCCTTGGCTAACTTATTGAGTTGGGATTCTTCTATTCTCATTTTTTGACCTCATGAGGTCATATCATGTCATAAAAACTCTGTTTACGCAATAATTTATCCCCATGAGGTCAAATTTCACCAAATCATCTGAATTACTTAGTTTTTTGCTCCCAAGGGGTCAAAATTAACTGAGGCGACTCCCAAGGAATACATGCCTAAGCGACGGTTTCGAACAACAAGGGACTGATACGCATACATAGGCCCTTCGTACAAAGGATCGCCCTTGTTCGCTGTCTTCACCTTGAACACATCAATGAGCTTGTCACTAGACAGATGCGCCTTGCGCATGATCGTCTCAGCTGACTGCGGCTGCCCTTGGTACCGCCAGAGCACTTCAAAGATTGCCGCCTGTGCCGCAGTCAACCGAACAGGCTGACTCGACCAATCTGGCATATGAACCCATTCAAAGGTTTCAGAAAACGGTCCATGCACCGCAGCTAATTTGGGCTGCACCACAAGATTGAGTTCATCACTCCCCTCACCCACGAGCCGCAACCCATTCCCGTGAATCGCAAAGCGATCTTCAAGATGCCACCAGATCGCGGTGCCTGAGAGTGGGTCCGATGAGGTTCGACCCAGAGGCCTTGGCGTGATCACCCAACTGTCTGGGCGAGGTGTTTTACCGTGAAACAGATGCAACGCGTTCGCCACAACGAGCTCAATCCGTTGAGCCAACAAAACTGCTCGTTTCTTGTTGACCCCAATCTGCCACACCCCTTCATGAAGTTTTTGCACAGAAATATGCGCTGGGATGTTCAATGCCGCACGAAGTTTTCTGATCAGCCATTCGATATCGACAGCCCAGTTACGTTGCTCAGATAAATCCACCTTGTAAGGACCACAGTCTGGGCATTGAACATGCATCTCACCATCGCATCGAAACACAGGACCTCGGTACAAGCCACAAAAGGAACAACTTGCGTAACGTGAATCCAATGGCCCTGGCACCACTGCCTTGAGCTCGCTCAGTACCTTCAGTCCAGCGACTTGCGTTTTAGGAATAGAACGCTCGTAGGAGTACCCACCACGGGTCAGGAGCAACGAAGCCAAAGCCATCGCTTTTTTATTCGTAGGCATATGAACTCCTTCACTCGAAAAGGCTCATTGGCTGACTACTCCCCGTTTTCCCGGCTTCATGGAAGTTCAGCGCCTGCTTTGGCTCAAGAATTTCGAGATGGACAAGGTAACCCTCGAGCTGGGTACGCAACTTCTCATCGAACTTGTGCAAGTTCAAACGCCCCTTGCTCGTCACTTCTACGCTGACTAGTGGACAGCGTGACTTTCCCTGTGCAGGAGCCATGAACAGATTCAGTGTGGCAGCGTGAATCTCCCAGCCACGGCTGAGTGGGTTTTCATTCTGAAAATACGCCCCAATCAAATCCGTCACGCATTGGCGATCGGTGGAGCCACTAGCCGAGCATTCAATTTTCAACCGCTCACAAGGGCTCAACAAATGCAGGCTCTTAACTTGCAACCCCACAAAACCATCCTCGAATGCCTGTGGAATTTGCAACCCTAAGCGAAGTTTTGAGAGATCCAACACTGGGCGTTGAATGCGCTGGGCTTCCGCACTGACACCCAACATATGCGCCGCAAAAGCCTCACACAGCATGGCGTGATATTTCGCTCCGCCCCTAATGATGGTTCTTACAACGCCTGTAATCTGTGAGTACTCCAACACCATGTGAATGTTTGGACTACCCACTCGGCGCTGCAACTGAGCGCCCTCGAACTCCAGACGCGCAGTAGCGAGATCTTTGGCGTGAATCGTGATCAAGTGGGTACCTTGCGAACGATCCAGCACATTGACCACACACACCTCGCCACAACCTAACTCGCGTTGGTAGAAGACTTTGATCGCGTCGCAAAACTCAGTGATCGAACGCTCGTCACGATTGACCTCACGTCGTAGCCCCAGATCATGCTGTTGGGCCTGCTGGCTGTGCTGGTCCAAATATTCAATCTCAGCTGCAGCCTCAAACAATGCGGGGTGGTTGACGTAGAGCCAGAACGAGCGATGCAAATCGTTTTTGCAACCAATCAGTCCGACTAACTCACTGGGCTTGTCATGGGTTGCTTGAAACATGGCCTGCTTTCCCAGTGGGTGTGCAAGTGTTGAACTTGCATGCAAGCCCGCAATGATGCGGTCACGCTTAACCGTATCTAGATAGCTCTGGATGAGCTTGACCAGTGTGCGTGACGTGTAAATGTTGTCTTGCCAGCTCCACCCCTCTGGCAACGGTAGCGCGTGCCGCTCCAAGAACGTTTTGAGCGTCTCGTCAATGGGAAGATTTATCAGAATGTCTGCGTAATTCTGTAGTTTGCTCACAGTTGTCTCCTTTTATCGTTTTTATTTCGGGAATGAGGCGTCCCAACTCAGGACCTTGAGGACTTGAGCTTTGATGGATAAATGTCGGATTTGCTGGATAAATATACAGCATTTGGAAAATCTGTCAAAACCATCAACAGAGACCTGATTCCATCAGGCAGGCCTACCCAAAAGCTAACAACCATGCGACCTTAGAAAGAGTTGTCCCCCTTTGGGCCGCTAAAACACGTTACTTTTTAGGGGGGTCGTTCTTACGATTCGTGGACAGTTTTTGCAATAAGTGCCTATCCATGACCCACCACCAAAACCTATCAACAAAAGTCCCTGACAAACGGCCCGAGAAGAGTGGATACCTCTCCCTGCAACAGATCAGCAATCTGATGGCTCATGGTGCAGTTATTCAACACGCGTTACTGACTAAAGCAAATAACAGTCGGCTTTACGCCACTGACAGAGATGAGTTTGTGGACTTCTATGCCTGGCAGAGCGTCAATACGAACCCGTCTACAGAACAAGGAGTTCGCCAATGAAGCCACGATCCATCACCCCGCGCGAGCAGCGCAACATCGACCAACTCAACGCCATTCAAAGCGAGGTCACAGCCTTGCATGAGATGAAGATGCCTGAGCTTTGGAAACTGTGGGATCACCATTTCCCGCGCAGGCCAATTCACCCCAACCGCAAGTTCATGACCTCACGTCTGGCATACCGGTTGCAGGAGTTGACCTTCGGTAGCTTGCCTCAGTCAACCCGTGACATGTTGGCCAACTACGGTCAACAGTTCTCATCGATTAAGAGCAAAACCCCAGCCAAAGCCGTGGCCATGCCCGGTGCCACGCTGGTGCGAGAGTTTGATGGCCAAGAGTACCGGGTGCAGGTACTGGCCGATGGCCGCTATGAGTACAACGGTCAGATTTATCGCAGTCTGTCTGCCATTGCCAAAACCATCACTGGAACCCAATGGTCCGGCCCGGCCTTTTTTGGCCTCAAGTCCAAGGTGGCTGCATGACCATGGTGGCACCTAAACGATGTGCGGTGTACTGCCGCGTCTCCTCCGATGAACGGCTGGACCAGTCTTTCAACTCCATTGATGCACAGCGCGAGTCAGGTCTGTCCTTTGTCATGAGCCAACGCGCTGAAGGCTGGGTTGCGGTTCAAGACACCTACGAAGATCCCGGTTACTCCGGTGGCAACATGGAGCGCCCCGGCTTGAAACGCCTGCTCGCCGACATCAAGGCTGGCAAAGTGGACATGATCGTGGTCTACAAAATTGACCGCCTGTCACGCTCGCTGGCTGACTTTGCCAAGATGGTGGAGGTCTTTGACAAGCACAAGGTCAGCTTTAGCTCGGTCACCCAGCAGATCAACTCAGCCACCTCCACCGGTCGGCTGATGCTCAACATGCTGCTGTCATTTGCTCAGTTCGAACGTGAAGTGACCGGCGAGCGCATCCGCGACAAGATCGCCGCATCCAAGCGCAAAGGCATCTGGATGGGCGGTCCGGTGCCTCTAGGCTACCGAGTTGAAAACCGCTTGCTGCTAGTTGATCCGCAAGAAGCTGCGACGGTGAGGTGGATCTTTGACACGTACAGACGCACCCACTCCACAACACTGATGGTCCAAGACATGAAGGACCAGAAAATCCTGACAAAGACGGGACGCCATTTTTGCAAGCAGGCGCTCTACAAGGTCCTGCACAACCGGGTGTATCTGGGCCAACTGCAGCACAAGGGTCAATTCTTTGCAGGTGCACATGAACCTTTGATCGATCAAGCTGCTTGGGAGCATGTTCAAAAACTGATGACAAAAGACAGCGAAGAAAACACCAGGTCGGCTTGGGCTCAAAAAGCGCAAAAGGAATTCTTGCTTCGAGGCCTAATCTATAGCCCAGAGGGAGATTTGTATCTACCTGTGGCTACGCAGAAGAAATCGGGAAAGGTTTACCGTTACTACGTGCACAATAAAAAGGTGAATTCTGGTGCATGTCACAGCGACATTCCAAACCAACCCGCCGATTTGGTGGAGAACGCAGTGACTGAACAGGTTCTTGATTTTTTGCGATCGGGAACGATGCTCAACAATTATTGGCATCAGATACAAGCACTCAATCCCGGTATTCCAGAACCTCAAGCTGTGGTGCTTATCTTGCAGCGAACTGCAAATATCTGGGACACCTTCTTTGATCAGATCAAACGAAACATCATTCGCAGCCTAGTTGAGCGGGTTACCTTGGAAGACGATTCGATTTCGATCAACTGGCGCACCGAAGGATGGTTGCCATTGCTCGAGACGATGAAACCCAAAACGGTGGGTGCTGAGCGACTGGAAATGGAGATGTTGGCATGAGCGAAATGACTCACACGGCCGAAGCACCTTTGCGTATCACAACGCGTATTTCGCTCAAGCTCAAACGTCGGCCGGGTCGGGAAACTATTGTGGAAGATCTTGAACTCACCGGAGGAAACATTCAGGGCGACACCGTTAACTCCGGCATCAATGTCCCCTTGCTGCAAGGACTGGCACGAGCGTTTTACTGGCAGCGACTATTGGACTCTGGCGAAGTAAGGAGTGGCACCGAGATCGCCAAATTGGAAGGACTCAATCCAAGCACGGTCAATGAGCTACTACGCATCACACTTTTAGATCCTTTGCTTGTTCAGCACATTCTTAAAGGTCAGTATTCACAGGAAATGAGCATGATGTGGTTCACGCGAAATGCGCTGCCAGACCTTTGGCAAAAACAGTTTATGTAGAGCGGCAGACTTCGTCCTAAGCATGCTTACTGAATCACCTAGTTTCATGAGGAACGGATGTTTTCGTATGCACGCATTCTTGGCCAAGAGCCTACAGTCAGATTTGGTTTTCCTATATCCGCTTTAACCGTATTACAAATCACCGGTTGATGAATGTACAGGTAGTTGCATAGCTAATCAAAATCAAGTATGCTATCTACGATGTTTGACCATTGCTTATATTTCAACACCACCGCTTTGGCTCGTCGCCTTGAGCGTGAATGGACTGAAGCATTTTCGATGTTTGGGTTGTCTCCGCCGCAAGCGTTCATGCTGCGGGTGATACTTGCCAAACCTGGATTGCTTCAGCGCGAACTTGCAGATGAACTCTCCATAGCCAGACCTACCGCGACACGCGCATTGGACTTACTGCAAACTAAGGGGCTCATTGAGCGACGTGGGCGCGATGGAGATGGACGAGAAGTCTGTATCCAACCTACAAAGAATGCCATTGCCATCCATGCTGCATTAAATAAAGCAAGCGGGACAGTGACCAGTAAGCTCAAAAGGCTTCTGGGCGAGGCTGAATTTGGAGAAACAGTGTCGAAGATTCGTAGTGTTCGTTCAGGCCTTGAATGAGCATTTCTTGTTTATATAGTTGCATAGCTAATTAAAGGAGTTCATATGCCAATTTTGAATGTAAAAGTCAGCGGACAGCGGTCAAAGGAGATGACAAAGAGTATCTCGAAAATTCTCTTGGAACTTACCAGCAGAATTTTGCACAAGGACCCGGAGGTCACCGCGATAGCCATAGAGTACGTCCACCCGGAAGACTGGATTGTTGCGGGCAAGTCGTTGGCGGAGCATGGCAAGAGCAGTATTTACTTTGATATCAAAGTAACCGACGAAACCAACACCAAAGCTGAAAAAGCTCAGTACATCCGGGAAGCGTTTGATGCTTTTTCGACGCTACTTGGTGACTTGCACAATGAAAGTTACATCTATGTGCAGGATGTGAGGGCTACGTCCTATGGGTTCAGTGGACTCACTCAGGAGTACCGTTATCACCACGGATGACGAGTTAATTTAGATAACCATTTTTCAACCCTTCAGAGACATTCACCGTTGGAATTCCAATAATGGCGATCAGACCAAACCCGTCTCCAGCTCACTCGCCTAAAAGGCTGCAATAGGCTGAACTGAGCCACTCGTGGTGAGCGGTCGTTATGGCCGCCTCTATCACTACCCGTCATACAACAGGTAGTGCCTCCAAAGACTGCTGTACTACCAATACCGGGCACTTGACATGCTGTGCAGGTGATTAGCGCTTTAGCGAACATGAACGACCGGTCTAGCGCTAGCTGTAAAGACACTCCCGACCCGATGCGGTCGTCGACGAACCCACAATGAACTTCCGCTCCTGGTTAATAGCGAAGTTCAGAACAGGCGTTCGGCCGCAAATCAGCGGACCTGCAAAAGTCCTAGATTTCCCCGGAGATGCCAAAGCAGGTATGCAGGCAGGCCGAACTCGTGCATCGGCGCGCCCAGCACGACATGGCCATGTGGCTGCATCTCAGCGATCTAGCATCATCCCGAACCATCTATGCGGCTTGCCCGGCTCCAGTGAACGCGGCGCTGAGCGCCGAATTCACTGATTTCAATGACCCCGGCGTGGACTGCATGCATTCACACCGAAGTCATGCGGTCCAATCAAACGGGTCCGTTCAGTAAGTGCTGACCAGCGGCATCTGGCCCGTGCGAACCGCCTCGGCCAGTTCGGTCTTGACCTGCTCGCGGGTCTTGCCCTGGGCCACCGGTTTAGCCGGGTAGCGGCCGGGGAAAAGTTCGTTGGCTTTCTTGCCGCTCTCTTGGTCGACCACGATGTCGCCGGTGCGGATGGCTTCGGCCAGCTCGGCTTTGACTTGCTCGCGGGTCTTACCTTCGACGACCGGTTTGGCCGGGTAGCGGCCAGGGAAAAGTTCATTGGCTTTTTGGCCAGTTTCACCATTGACCACGATGTCGCCGGTGCGGATGGCTTCGGCCAATTCAGCCTTGACCTGTTCGCGGGTTTTGGGGGCCGAGGCATCAAAGGCCAGGGCATGGCCAGCGGACAGGGCTGCCACCACGGCAAGGGTCAGGGCGGAGAGGGTATAGCGGTTCATGATTGGTTTCCTTTCGGTTTCAAGAAACGGCCGGTCTGTCAACATGACGGAGCTTCTGGCCGGGTCGATGGACCTTCGTGTGGAAAGCGCTGCATCGATGGGATGAACTTTAAAATTTCTTTTTCGAAGGAAAAATAGCTAATAAAACATTGGGTCATTTCCAAAAGAGAAATAATGCAAGCTCTTGAAGAGCCTGTAAGGAGCGCTGGATGGACCGACTGCAGTCGATGCGTGTTTTTGAGAGCGTGGTGGACGAGGGCGGCTTTGCCGCTGCAGCGCGGGCGCTGGACATGTCGGCCCCCGTGGTCACCCGGCTCGTGGCCGACCTGGAAGAACACTTGGGCACGAGGCTGTTGCAGCGCTCCACTCGGCGCCTCTCACTCACCGAGGCTGGCCAGCAATACCTCAGCCGCATACGCCACATCCTGCAGGACATCGATGAAGCCGATGCGATGGCGAGTTCGCACACCACCGAGATGGCCGGCGTGCTGCGAATCCAAGCGCCGCCCCTGCTGGCCACCTATGTTGTCGCGCCTTTGCTGGGCCGCTTTCGCAGCCAGTACCCTGCGGTGCGGATCGAGCTGCATGTGTCGCCCGTGGCCGAGCCAGCCATTGAGGACTTCGACATCACCTTGCTCGGCACCGATGACAACTTCGACGCTGACATCGTGGCGCGCAAGGTCATCGAGTCAGAAGCTTTCCTGGTCGCTTCGCCGGCTTATCTGCAGCGCCGGGGGGAGCCACGCAGGCCAGAGGAGCTGGCGCACCATGATTGCCTGAGATCGAAATCGCCCCAAACCCGACCACGCATTTGGCGTTTGTGGAGTCCTCAACGAGAAGAACAATGGCAGGAGGTGGAGGTTCAGCCTGTTTTGTTGTCCAACCACATGGACACGCTGTTGCGCGCTGCGCTTGATGGCGCCGGCATCATGTCTTTGCCCTTGGATATCGCGGCACCTTACCTCTCACAAGGCACTTTGGTTCGGGTGCTCTCTCCCTGGATCACAGGGCGGCTGGCCTTGTATGCGGCATTGCCGAGCCGTAAGTTCATTCCCGACCGGACACGGGTTTTTCTGGAGTATCTGATCGAGCAAACAAAGCTTCAGACCGACAAGGCCTTGAAGGCATTCACTTCAACGAAAGCGGATTCCGTTGGTTGAGCCACCGACGCACGCGGGCCGCGGTTCAGCCTGAAATTTTCAGATGCCTTCAAATGGAGAAAGCGTGTCGATGGACGCCTGCAGACTGACCATCGACGCGCTAGGTCGGTTCCATCACACGGGTTTGGAGTGCGTTTTTCATGAATGCGGCGGCTTGGTTGCTCAATCGGGGCAAATGGGCAATCTGGTCTTGCTCGATGTGCTGCAGCACCATTTCGTTGATTCCACCAATCAGCCCAGTGGCCAGCCATTGCGGGATCGGAGTTGAGCGATGGTTGGCGGCGGCCGCCAGAAGTACCCCCGCTAGTCTTTCCATTGCCAAGCGCCTGGCGACCAGCCCAGCAGGTCCAAGCGCAAGGATCTCCACAAACAACGCGCGCAGTAGCAAGGGATTGGCGGCCAAGGTCTCCAGATAGAGCCTGATGGTCAGATCAATCTGCGAACTCCAATCTCGCTTGGGATCGATGCTGGCACGCAGCGTGGCCTCGATCTTTTGCGCAGAGTGGTTGAACAGCGCGATCAGGCAGTCGGTCTTGTCCTTGAAGTATTGGTAGAAGGTCCTCTTGGACACATTCGCCTCGCGAACGATGTCTGAAGTCGTGAGTTGCGCGTACCCGTGAGCAGTGACCGCGCGTGCCATTCCCTCCAGCAACCGGGTGCGGTGTTCATCGTCAGGGATCTGTGGTCGGCTCATGGTTCGAGTATCTCATGCTCGGTACTTGACAGTACCGAAAATCGGCGTAGAATTTTGATTATGGTACCAATTGGTACCGAACTAGAGAATGCCATGTTGAATCAACAAAATCGATTGCTTGCCAGGCTGACACTCAGTGCCTTGATGGGGGTGGCAGCTTGCCTTCCCACGCTGACACATGCCGAAGCTCTCAACTTCGAAGAAGCCGCCCATCGACTGCAAGCCAATTCAGATCGCCTGGCAATGACTCGCTTTTCTGTTGAGAGCGCACAATTAAAAGAGCAGGCCACTCGGCATCTGGGTGGTCCCGTGGTGACCGCAGGAGCTGCGGCTTTCCGCTTCCAGGGCGCCGTACAGGGCATTGATCTGACCCCCCTGACGCACACGATCGGTTCGTCGATTGCAGCGTTGCCGGCGCCGCTGGCGGCCGGTCTAACACGCCTGCCGCCACTTCCGAACAGCCTCGATCTGAGCACGCAGCGCAGTGGCAATACCTCATCAGTCTCGGCAATATTGCCGATCTACACCGGGGGCGCCACCACGGCAATCAAACAGGCCTTGCAAGCCAAAACCGAAGAGGCCCGGGCAGACGGCCGCCAGGTACAACAGGAAGTGTTCAATGAGTTCGTGCAGCGCTACTTCGGCGCCCAACTGGCTGAACGCGTCGCCGGATTGCGTGAAGTGGCCTACCGAACCGTCTCGGAGCATGACGCCGCCACGCAGCGAATGCTGGAAGCAGGTCTTGTCGCACAGGTCGAGCGACTACAGGCTCGCGCAGCGATGGAGGATGCCAAGCGTAACGCCCTGAAGGCCCGGGATGACGCTGAATTAGCCTCGACGGCGTTGGCCAGAACCCTTCGCAACAATGAGCGGATTCAACCGATGAGCCCGCTGTTCGTGATCAGTTCGCCGATCGAGCCGCTCGGCTACTTCACTGACGCGGCCCTGGAACGTCACCCGGGATTGGCCAAGGTGGCTGCCAAGAAGCGTGAAGCCGAGCAAATTCATGCGCTGGAAGAGTCTCAGAAGAAGCCTGCGGTGTTCGCCTTTGGCCAACGCCAACTGCGCTCCTCGGACCAGGCCAATTGGGTTGTGGGCGTCGGGGTCAGCTGGAGGTTGTGGGGTGGCGTGGACCGCTCCTTAATGAGCGAAGCCTCTCACCGGCTCATCGAGATGGCGGACAGCCAGGACAAGCAAGCCCGAAATGACATTGCCTTGCTGGTCGAGAAACGTTGGATGGCCGTCGACCAAACCCGGCGCCAGTTCCTTGCGCTGACCCCGAGTCTGGAGTTGGCCAATGCAGTCCTCCAACTCAAGACCAAGGGCCAGAAGGCGGGTACCAACTCCACGCTGGAACTGATCGACGCCGAAGTGAACCTGGCCAAAGCCAAAACGGAACAGGCGCAAGCGGCTTACGACTATGTCAAGGCGCTCGCCGATCTCCTTGAAGTGTCTGGCCTGTCCGATCAATTCGGCAGTTACATGGCTCGTGCCGATCTGAAAGTGCAATGAGATGAACAAGAAACTACCCATCACTCTGGCCATCATCGGCGCAGTCACCGTTCTCAGCGTGGGCCTATGGAAGGCCCAACAGCCTGGCGCCGAGGCGTTCCAGGGGCAAATGGAGGTTCAGGAAGTAGACGTCGCTTCCAAGGTCAGTGCCCGGATCGCGGACATCTTGGTCAAGGAAGGGGATGTCATCACGGTCGGCTCGCCGCTGATTCGCCTGGACAGTCCTGAGGTGACCGCAAAACTGGCGCAGGCCACTGCGGCCCAGGAGGCTGCGCAGGCCACCGCGGCCAAGGCACAAAATGGCGCCCGCCCCCAGGAGGTGGAAATCGCCCGTCTGAACTGGCAGCGCGCATTGGCGGCGGCGGACCTGGCACAGGCGTCGTTCAAGCGGATCGAAGGATTGGCCAGGGACGGCTTGATCGCTGCGCAAAAGCGCGACGAGGCCGAAGCCAATTTCAAGACAGCCCGCGATCAAGCCCTGGCTGCACAGGCCCAATACGAGATGGCTCGCGCCGGGGCCCGTGCCGAGGACAAGCAAGCTGCCGCCGCACAGGCGCGTCAATTGGCTGGAGTCGTAGCTGAAGTCCAGGCGGCCAAGGCCGAGACGGAACTCAAGAGCCCAGTGGCCGGCGAAGTCGTCAAGGTGCTGGGGCGCGTGGGTGAAATTTCGCCCCAAGGCGTCCCCGTGGTCACGGTTGCCAACATGGCAGATCAGTGGGTGGTGCTCAACGTGCGCGAAGACAAACTCGACAAGTTCGCCGTCGGCAAAGAATTCGATGCCACCTTGCCTGCCCTGAAAGGCCGTAAGGTTCGCTTCAAGGTCTACCGGGCAGCAGTCCTGCCTGATTTCGCCACGTGGCGTGCCACCAGGTCCGATCAGGGCTTTGACATCAAGACCTTCGAGGTGCGTGCCCGCCCGTCCCAAATGATTGAGGGCGTTCGCCCTGGCATGTCCGTGCTGGTCGAGTGAATTGACCATGCGCCACTTCTTCAACAGCACCAGGCGGGAGGTCCATCGCCTTGGTCAAAGTCCCTGGGACTTGGCGATGGTGACGTGGGTGCCTGTATTGGCCGTGGTGTTGGTCGTTTGGATATTCTCAAGCGCCATCCCCAGGAATCTGCCTGTTGGCGTGATGGATGAAGACCATTCCGCGCTATCGCGACAACTGGTCCGCATGCTCAACGCCTCGCCTGGCATGCAAGTGGTGGACGAATTCGACAGCGAGTCCTCGGTCCAACTTGCCCTAAGAGAGGTGCGGGTCTACGGGATGATCAACATCCCCCGGGACTTCGAGAGAGACATCAAGCGTGGGATAAAGGCGGAGGTCATTCTGCGTCACAACGCTCAGTTCGCCACGCATTCGAGTCTGCTGCAGCGGGATGTACGCACGGTGGTTGGGACCCTGGCCGCCGGCATCGAAATGTCTGCTCGAAACAAGCGAGGTGAATCGGCCCAACAGGCCAAGGTCAGCTTTAACCCGATCCAAATCCAATCAATCGCGTTGTTCAACGGGTCTGGCAACTACGAAAAGTACCTGACTGCCGCCGCGATCCCCGCCATCCTTCACATCCTCGCGATGACGGCTGGG
Organism: Limnohabitans sp. TEGF004; assembly: GCF_027924965.1. NCBI lineage: Bacteria > Pseudomonadati > Pseudomonadota > Betaproteobacteria > Burkholderiales > Comamonadaceae > Limnohabitans > Limnohabitans sp. TEGF004. The sequence continues at coordinate 1,813,503 of NZ_AP027056.1, forward strand.
GCATGGGCGGTCGGCCGTGAGTTCAGGGATAGGACGCTGGGGCAGTGGCTGCAGCACGAGGGGCCGCGGGCCGTCGGAGCAGCCCTGCTGGGCAAGCTGGCGATTCCTTGGGTGACTCTGACCAGCGTGGGAGCCGCAGCGCTCTGGTACATCACGGCCGGGCGTGGCTGGGACATCTCTGGGAGCCTTCTCTGGATCTTCTTGGCCATGACCTTACTGATGGCGCTATCGCTGGCCGCGGGTGCAGCGGCGGCCACTCTGACCAAGTCCTTGCGCACTGCGTTGTCCGTCACGGGGCTTTTGACCGCCCCGGCATTCGCGTTTAGCGGTATGAGTTTCCCGCTGAGTGCGATGCCTGACAGTGCTCGGATGTGGGCGACCTCAATGCCGTTCACCCACTACATCCGATTGCAGACCGAGCAATTGCTGATGGGCTTAACCTTCGGCGCGAGTGCCGCCACACCTGCTGTATTCCTGCTGGCCACCCTCGGGTTGCTCGGGCTGGCGGCCTTGGGCTTGGTCCAGGCTCGCGACAAGCCATCGACCTGGGGAGCGCGTTGACATGACCTCGCACCATCCCACTTCGCTGAGGTCAGGGTTCGTCGCAACGCTGAGGGACGTCTTGCGCGACAAGGGCGCATTGATGATCTTTGTGGCTGCGCCCCTGTTCTATGCTTTCTTCTACCCCTGGTTCTTTGGCCCGGAGGTCGTGACCCGGATCCCGGTGGCGGTTGTCGACCAGGATCACTCGGCGCTTTCACGCTCGATTCATCGTCTGGCACTTGCCAATCCTCGCATCGAGGTCAAGGCAGTTGGGGCGGATGAGCGAGCCGCGCAAGCCGCCATGAGCCGTGGTGAGATTGATGGCTATCTGGTCCTGCCCGACGACCTGAAAGCCCATGTTGCCAGGGGAATGCCCGCTATGGTGACCGTGGTCTCGAACGGGGCCTATCCCCTCATCAGCAAGGCAGTTCAGTACGGCTTTTCTGAGGCCGTGGGCGCAGCCTCGGCAGGTGTTGAGATCAGGCAGCGAGAGGCCAAAGGACAGAGTCCCCGCCAAGCCGGCGAGAGCCGCACTCCCGTGGATTTCCGGGCCATGGCGCTGTTCAACCCTACAGAAGGCTATAGCAGCTTCATTGTTCCTGCCGTTGCCTTGTTCATCATGCACCAGACCCTCCTGATGGGCGTGGGTATGCTGGTGGCGACCTGGGTCGAACGAGGCGCGGCTCATGCCAGTCCAATGGCCTGGATCGGGCGCTGGCTGGCATTCCTGTTGCCGGGATTGGTGTCTGGCCTGTTCTATTTCGGATGGGTCTTTTGGCTCTACGGTTACCCTCGCGCTAACAACGTGGCTGGCTCCCTGGTTTTCCTGGTCCTGTACGTGTCGGCCATCGTGACGCTGGGGTCACTTGTGGGCCTGTGGTGTAGAGATCGCGAACGGGTCCTTCAAGTCCTGCTTTTTTCGACATTGCCGATGGTGTTTCTTGCCGGATTTTCCTGGCCGCCAGAAGCGTTGCCGCTCCCGTTGCAGTATCTGCGGTGGTTGATACCGACAACGTCTGGAGTGCAGGCTGCATTGCGCCTGAATCAAATGGGAGCCCCTCTGCAAAGCGTGATGCCCTATCTCGGTTGCCTGTTGGCACTGACCGTGGTGGCCGGCAGCTTCGTCTTGAAATTCGGCGGTAAGCCGCAGGGCGATTGAGGACGGAGATACTTGCACACGCGCAGGCAATGGGCTGCTGTGAAGGCACGCTGCTGGTTCGAGGAAGAGCCACGCGTCGACTTCATCCGCAATATCGCCCCCTGGGACGCCGACGATCTGGACGCTGATCGCAGCCGAGGATTGCGATTGGACCCTGAGCGGCCGTTGATCAAAGTTCTGCTGATGGCAGCTTCTGGCCGAATGCGCTGGTTGACGGCCCCACTCGTTTGCAGTCATCAGTTCAACTGGAGTGATCTCTTCTGACTTGATATAGCGCAAGGCGGTTATACCCCAAAAGCGCATGCTTTGCTCCCCTCAACTCGATGGGAGACCATCATGGAAACCTCAACCAATGTGGTTCATCACGAACCGTGGAACAAGGGCAAGATCGTCGGGCAGAAAGCGCCCTTCAAGGTGAAAGACATCTGGGCCCTACGCGTACGGCTTCAGATGGAAGGACGGGTTCGCGAGCTCGCCCTCTTCAACCTTGGTATCGACAGTAAGCTTCGCGGATGTGACCTCGTATCACTCAAAGTCCGCGACGTGACCCATGGCGATCAGGTGGCCAACCGAGCAATCGTCATGCAACACAAGACCAAGCGCCCAGTGCAATTCGAGATCACGGCTGTCACCAGAGAGGCCTTGCAAGCGTGGATCAAGCAGGCGGCATTGAAATCCGACGACTTTCTTTTTCCGAGCAGGCTCCACGACTCCCCCCACCTCGGAACCCGGCAGTACGCTCGGATTCTCGGGCACTGGTTGGATGAGCTTGGTCTGGATCGTTCCGAGTATGGGACCCATTCGATGCGAAGGACCAAAGCCACGCTGATCTATCGACGCACTAAGAACCTCCGAGCCGTGCAACTGCTGCTCGGTCACTCCAAGCTGGAATCGACCGTGAGGTACCTGGGTATCGAGGTCGACGACGCTCTTGAAATCTCCGAGCAGACTGAAATCTGAGACGGTCATTGAAGGCGGCCTTTGTTCCGACACCGGGTCGACCGCCTTCAATGGCAGCTATGTGGGTGCATTCAAAAGTGTTGCTTTCGGCCAGAAGCGGTCGCCGGCATGCTCGTCCTGGAAGTCCGTTCTGGGGCGAACAGCGACTCAAGGCACGGTACTCCTTGCTCAGTGCACGCCTGAGGATCGGCAGATCACCCTAAGGTCAGATCGACCACGATGTTGCCGCGCGTCGCGTTCGAATACGGGCACACCTGGTGCGCTGTATCCACCAAGTCCTGCGCCACCGCACGGTCCAGCCCCGGCAGGTTGATGGTCATCTGCACGGCAATGCCGAAGCCCTGGGAGATCGGGCCGATGTCCACACTGGCTTCAATGCTGGCATCAGCAGGCACGGCTACCTTCTTCATGCCGGCCACATGCTTGAGTGCGCCCATGAAGCAGGCCGAGTAGCCCGCCGCAAACAGCTGCTCGGGGTTGGTCGCGCCGCCCATGCCACCCAGTTCCTTTGGCGGAGCGAGTTTCACATCAAGCAAGCCGTCGTCGGACACGGCGCGGCCATCGCGGCCTCCGGTCGTACGTGCCTTGGCGGTGTAGAGGACTTTGTCGAGTTTCGTGGTCATGTCATTTCTCCATTTCAGGGGTTAAAAAATCAATTCACGCCAGCAGCGCTGGCAAGCTTTTCTGCAAAGCAGTTTTGTTCGTTGTAGCCTGGCCTGCCAGGGCGAATCATCGATTCGCCCGCGAATGCGGCTTCGAGGTTCTGCCAGGTTTTGATTTCGGGACGTGCCATTTTTAAGCTCCTTGGTGGTGAAGATGTGTTGCGATGGGATGAATTGTGGATTTCGGCGATCAATCGGTCCAACGCATAATTTCAACTGAATCAATCTAAAATTCAGATAACAAAGCCCCAAGGAACCCGACCATGGCTGCCCTGCCCTCTCTGAGACAACTGCGCTACCTGCTGGCCCTGGCCGAGCACCTGAACTTCACCCGCGCAGCCGAAGCGAGTTTTGTGAGCCAGTCCACCCTGAGCACGGGACTCAAGGAACTCGAATCCACCCTGGGTGTGCAACTGGTGGAGAGGGACAAACAGACCGTGGCGCTGACGGCGGTAGGCAAAGAGGTGGTGGCCCGTGCGCGGCAGGTGCTGGCTGCTGCCGAAGACCTGAGCGACTTTGCATCGGACGCGTCACGACCCATGCAAGGGCAGCTGCGCCTGGGTGTGATCCCCACCATTGCCCCATTTGTGCTGCCGACTGTCATGCCCGCCCTTCGCGAGAAATTCCCGCAACTGCAGTTGGCCTTGCGCGAAGACCTGACCGCCCATCTGCTGGAGCGGCTGCGCGACCGCCAGCTGGACTTCGCACTGATCGCACTGCCCTACGACACGGATGACCTGCGCGTGCAACCGCTCTACAAGGACAAGTTCTGGCTGGTGGGACGAGAGCAAGACCCCGCCATCACCGGCAAAGCGATCCAGCTCAGCAGCGCATGGACGAAGCGGTTGCTGCTGCTCGAGGAAGGGCATTGCCTGCGCGACCACGCTCTGCAGGCCTGCCGGACGGCAGAGGTTGCCAGTGTGGACGGAATGGAAGCCACCAGTCTACTGACGCTGGTTCAGATGGTCGCCTCAGGCATGGGCGTGGCCTTACTGCCGGAGATGGCGATCAAGAGCGGCCTTCTTCAAAATCTATCGCTCAAAGCAATGCCTCTGGCAAACCCTGCCCCCAAGCGGGTAATTGCATTGGTGACTCGCGCCACATCCGCCCACTCGGCCGAGTTCGAAGCGATTGCGAAGGTGATGGTTGCTGTCCATCGTAAAAAGAATTAGAAGCCTACCGTTACACAACTGCCGTATCGATGAATTGAAAGGCGGACATGCAGCAAACGCTGCTCACCGACTGCTTGGGGTCGGAAGCTGGCATTGGACCGGCTTGGGACGAGCGACAGCAACCAGCCTTTACAGGGCATGAGCCACAAACGCTCCTACCCCAACACCCATCACGCTTACCCCGCCTGCATGGGCTGTGCGTGGAGCTGGATGCCCAGCGCCGCCGTGACTTTCAGGATCGTGGCAAAGCTGGGGTTGCCCTCCCCTGACAACGCCTTGTAGAGGCTGTCCCTGCCCAGGCCCGTACGCGCGAAAGTTGCGACATGCCCTTGGCCCGGGCAATGGTGCCCAGGGCCTTGGCAGCATCATCCCCTGCCTCTTGCAGGCAGGCCTCCATATAGAGCGCCATGTCCTCTTCGGTCTTGAGGTGTTGGGCGCTGTCCCATTTCCGCAGTTTGAGTGCAGTCATCGGTTACCCCTTCAGTTGGCGCATAGATCGTTTTTATGGCGCTCTGTATCCATTGAGATACATTGCTGTCCATGCCGCCAAGCGGTGAAGCGGGTTCAACCCGCCATCGCCGCCACCGGCATCTGCAGCAGCGTGCTGGCCGGCGCCAGCGCCATGCGGTGGTGGGCGTCGGCGCGGGGCAGCAGGCGTTCAAAGTAGAACTGCGCGGTTTGCAGCTTGGCCTGGTAGAACGCCGCTGACTCTGGCCCCTGGCCGCTGTGCAGGGCCTGCTCGGCGCGCTGGGCCATCAGCGCCCAGTGGTAGGCCATCATCACGTAGCCGCAATACATCAGGTAGTCCACCGACGACGCGCCCACTTGCTCCGGGTCGGCCTTGGCCTTGAGCATGAGGCGCAGGGTGAGCGTATTCCATTGCACGGCGCGGCGCGCCAGGGCGCGGGCCATGCGGCCACGCAAGCCCCCAGCCAGCAGGCCCGGCCGGGCCAGCACCCACATCTGGGCGGTGAAGTCGCGCACGCACTGGCCGCGCGTTTGCAGCAGCACCTTGCGCCCCAGCAGGTCCAGCGCCTGGATGCCGGTGGTGCCTTCGTACAGCGTGGCAATGCGGGCATCGCGCGCGATCTGCTCCATGCCATGCTCGCGGATGTAACCGTGCCCGCCGTACACCTGCATGCCCAGGTTGGCGGCTTCCAGGCCCATTTCGGTCAAAAAGCCCTTGAGGATGGGGGTGAAGAAACCCAGTTCGCCGTCGTGGCGCTTGTAGCCGGCCTGGTCGCCGGCCCAGGCAGCGGCAAACATCTTGTCGGCCAGTTGCGCGGCGCCGTAGATCATGGCGCGGCCACCTTCGGCGATGGCTTTTTGGGTGAGCAGCATGCGCCGCACGTCGGGGTGCCAGACGATGGCGTCGGCCACCTGCTCGGGCTCCTTTTTGCCCGAGAGCGCGCGCATGGAACGGCGCTCGCAGGCATAGGCCAGCGCGCCCTGGTAAGCCAGCTCGGCATGGGCCACGCCCTGGATGGCGGTGCCGATGCGCGCGGTGTTCATGAAGGTGAACATGGCCTCCAGCCCCTTGTTCGGTTCACCGATCAGGGTGCCGATGGCGCCGTCGAAATTGAGCACCGCCGTGGCACTGGCGCTGATGCCCATCTTGTGCTCGATCGAGCCGCAGTGCACCGCGTTGCGCGTGCCTAAAGCACCACCCTCGCCCACCAGAAACTTGGGCACGATGAACAGCGAAATGCCGCGCGTGCCGGCGGGCGCCTCGGGCAGGCGCGCCAGCACGATGTGCACGATGTTGTCGGTCAAGTCGTGCTCGCCGCTGGAGATGAAGATCTTGGTGCCGGTGATGGCGTAGCTGCCGTCGCCCAGCGGTTTGGCCTGGGTCTTGACCTGCGCCAGGTCAGAGCCGCACTGCGGCTCGGTCAGGCACATGGTGCCGCCCCACTCGCCCGCCACCAGCTTGGGCAGGTACTGCTGGCGCATGGCCTCGGTGCCGTACTGCAAGATGGTGTTGATGCAGCCGATGCTCAGACCGGGGTACATGCTGAAGGCCCAGTTGGCCGTGCCCATCATCTCGCTCTTGAGCAGGTTGAGCGACACGGGCAGGCCCTGCCCGCCGTAAGCCGTGGGGAACGACAGGCCCTGCCAGCCGCCCTCGACGAACTGCGCATACGCCGCTTTGAAGCCCTTGGGCGTGGTGACCTCGCCCGCCTGAAAGTGGCAGCCCTCTTCGCCGCCCGAGACGTAGAGCGGCGCCAGCACCTCTTCGCAGTAGGTGGCGGCGGCCTCCAAAATGGCGTCCACCACCTCGGGCGAGGCGTCTTCGCCGCTGCCCAGCGCGCGGTAGTGCGCCGGGTAGTCGAACACCTCGTTCATCACAAAGCGCATGTCGCGCAGCGGGGCTTTGTAGTTCAACATGCTCATTTCTCCAGAATGGCCACGACGCCCTGGCCGCCAGCGGCGCAGATGGAAATCAAACCGCGCCCGCTGCCTTTTTGCGCGAGCAGCTTGGCCAGCGTGGCCACAATGCGCCCGCCGGTGGCGGCAAACGGGTGACCGGCGGCGAGCGAGCTGCCGTTCACATTGAGTTTGCTGCGGTCAATGGCGCCCAGCGGCTGCGCCAGGCCGAGCTTGTCGCGGCAAAACGCCGGGTCTTCCCACGCCTGCAGGGTGCACAGCACCTGGGCGGCAAAGGCTTCGTGGATTTCATAAAAGTCGAAGTCCTGCAGCGTCAACCCAGCGCGCGCCAGCATGCGCGGCACGGCGTAGGCGGGGGCCATCAGCAGGCCTTCTTTCTTGGCCGGGTCGGGGTTGAAAAAGTCCACCGCCGCCACCTCGCTGAACGTGAGGTAGGCCAGCACCGGCAGACCACGCTCGGCCGCCCAGGCTTCGCTGGCCAGCAGCACGGCCGAGGCGCCATCGGTCAGCGGTGTGGCGTTGCCTGCCGTCAGCGTGCCCTGGCCGGGCGCCACCTTGCGGTCGAAAACCGGCTTGAGCTTGGCCAGCTGTTCAGCGTTCAGGCCCTGGCGCAGGTTGTTGTCCTGCTTCACGCCCAGGAAGGGCGTCATCAGGTCGACAAAGAAACCTTCGCCATAGGCGCGCGCCAGGTTGTGGTGGCTTTGCAGGGCCAGGGCATCTTGCGCTTCGCGCGTGATGCCCCATTCGCGGGCCATGAGTTCGGCGTGTTCGCCCATCGACAGGCCGGTACGCGGCTCGCCGTTGCGCGGCAGCTCGGGCTGGAAGAACTGCCCCGGGCGGATGCGCAGCGCCCGCTGCAGGCGCTGCCAGGGGCTGCGCGCGCGCGAAACATCGAGCAGGGTGCGGCGCAGTTGGTCATTGACGGCGATGGGCGCGTCCGAGGTGGTGTCCACCCCGCCGGCCACGCCGCATTCGATCTGGCCCACCGCAATTTTGTGCGCCACCAGCATGGCGGCCTCCAGCCCGGTGCCGCAGGCCTGCTGCAGGTCGAAGGCCGGGGTCTCGGGCGAGAGCGTGGTGGAGAGCACGGCTTCGCGCACCAGGTTGAAGTCGCGCGAATGCTTCATCACCGCGCCTGCGGCCACGTCGCCCAGGCGCTGGCCATGCAGGTTGAAGCGGTCCACCAGGCCTTGCAGCGTGGCCGTGAGCATATCGAGGTTGGAGGCGCGGCTGTAGGCGGTGTTGGAGCGCGCAAACGGGATGCGGTTGCCACCCACGATGGCGACGCGACGGAGGGTGCTGTTGGGGGTCATGGTGGGGCTCAGGAAATGGTGGGTTGATGCGCGGGTTCGGCGCGGAGTTCGGAACGCAGATGGACCTGCTCGCCGCGTGCGTCGCGCACCTCGAACACGGTCTGGCCTGTACTGGCCTGCGCCTGCCAGAGCGAGGCGCGTGTCGGCAGCAGCACGGGCCGCTTGAACACGGTGGTGAGCGAAGCGGCTTGCAGCACAGTGGCCGGCGCGGCGGCTTGCAACAGGGCCAGCGCGCGCGCCTGCGTCCACAGGCCATGCGCGATGGCGCGCGGAAAGCCGAACAAGCGCGCGCTCAGCGCCGACAGGTGGATGGGGTTGTAGTCGCCCGACACCGGGGCGTAGCGGCGGCCGGTGTCGGCGGGGGCGTCGAATGCACCGGCCTGGGTCAGGGCGAGTTCCGGCCCCACGGCGCCGTTGAACGGTGCGCCCACGGGCGACTTCACGCCCAGGCGCAGCAGGGTTTGTGTGGCCTGCCAGACGCATTGGCCATCGCCCTCGCCATCTGACTCGCGTAGCACGCGCAGGTGCAGCGTGAACACCTGCCCCTTGTCGTGCGCCAGCAGCTCGCCGCTGCTCAGCTCCACCCGCACCGCATCGCCTGCGGCCAGCGGCGCATGCTGGGTGATGGCGTTGGCCAGGTGCACCGTGCCCATGGCAGGCCAGGGGCAGGCGGGCGAAGTCATGTAGGTCATGACCAGGGGGAAAGTCAGCATCTGCGGGTAGGTGAGCGGCGCTTGCGCACTCGGGGCAAAACCGCAGACCTCGGCGTAACGCGCCAGGTGCGCGGCGTCGACCACGACGCGCGGCAGCACCAGCGTGACCGGGGCCAGCGCGCGCACCGGCCCGGGGCGCTTGAAACTGCTGGCCAGCGCACGGGCCAAGTTGCTCAGCGTGCTGGCGGGTGTGATGTTCTGGCGCTGCACCTTAAGCCCCCAGCAGGCTTTGGCCGCACACGCGCACCACCTGCCCATTCACGCCCTGCGAGGCGGGGCTGAGCAGCCAGGCGATGGTTTCGGCCACATCGACCGGCTGGCCGCCCTGCCCCATGGAATTCATGCGCCGGCCGGCTTCGCGGATGGCCAGCGGGATGGCGGCGGTCATTTGCGTTTCGATGAAGCCCGGCGCCACCGCGTTGATGGCCATGCCGCGGGGCAGGCGTGGCGCCTGGCTGTGCACCAGGCCGATCACGCCAGCCTTGGAAAACGCGTAGTTGGTCTGCCCCAGGTTGCCGGCAATGCCCGAGATGGACGACACGCACACCAGCCGTGCCTGGGGTTGGAGCGCGCCCCGCTCCAGCAAGGCCTGGTTGATCGCCTGCTGCGCCACCAGGTTGACCTGCACCAGCGTCTGCCACAGGTGCGGCGGCATCTTGGCGATGGTCTTGTCGCGGGTGATGCCGGCGTTGTGCACCACGCCGTCCCAGCCGCCGTCAGCCAGGGCCGCCTGGGCGATCTGCCCGGCGGCCGCCGGATCGGCAATGTCGAGCGCCAGCGCGCGGCCCTGCAGCCGCTCGGCCACGGCCTGCAAGGCGTCCTGGGCCTGCGGCACGTCCAGACAGACCACCTGGGCGCCATCGCGCGCCAGGGTTTCGGCAATGGCCGCGCCAATGCCGCGCGCCGCGCCGGTCACCAAAATCTTTTTGCCCGCCAGCGGCTGCACCCAGTCGCTCGGGGCCGGGGCCTCAAAGGGTGCCAGCCGCACCACCTGGCCCGACACATAGGCGCTGCGCGGCGACAAAAAGAAGCGCAGTGTGCCTTCGAGTTGCGCCTCGGCTCCCGGCGCCACATAGACCAGTTGCACCGCAATGCCGCGCTTGACCTCCTTGGCCAGCGATTTCACAAAACCTTCCAGAGCGCGCTGTACCGTGGCCTGCTCGGCAACCGGGCAGGCTTCGGGCGGGCGGCCCAGCACCAGCACGCGGCCGCAGCTTTGCAGTGAGCGCACCGCGTCGTGGAAGCACTGGTACAGCGCCTCGGCCTGGGCCACGGTGGCCAGGCCGGTGGCGTCAAACACCACGGCCTTGAGGGGACCGCCCGGCTGCTCGCCGGTGCTCCACAGCCCGCTCATCAAGCCGGCCTGGTTGGCCATCGCGGTCCAGCCCTGCACGCTGCGGTGCGCCACGGTGGCGGCCCGCATGGCGCGGAAGGCAGCCAGCAGCGCGGGCAGCAGTTCGGGCGTACCACCGGCGCCGACCAGCACGTCGCCAGCAACCACCGGTTGGCCGGCTTCGAACCGCTCGAGCGGCACGGGACGCGGCAGGCCCAGCATGCCGGCCAGGCGCGCGCCAAAGGCCGAGTTGGCAAAGTTGAGGTAAGCGTCGGACATGGACAGGGCTCCTTTGTTTGTGTACGATCGTACACCGAAAAACCCAAACCGCCAAATCCGTCCATGCCGAACGCCCGTCCCGACACCCCCGCCCCCGCCACGCCCGAGCCGCCGCTGAGCCGGCAAGACCGCAAGGACCTGACCCGCCAAAGCCTGGTGCAGGCCGCGCTGCGGTTGATCGGCGAGGGACGCAGCTTCACCAGCCTGGGCATCCGCGAGATCGCGCGCGAGGCCGGCATGGTGCCCAATGCGTTTTACCGGCACTTTCGCAGCCCAGACGAGCTGGGCCTGAGCCTGGTGGACGAGGTGGGGGCCACGCTTCGCGGCCTGCTGCGCCAGGCGCGCCAGCCGAGTTCGGCCCAGACCAGCGTGGTGCGCCAGTCGGTGCAGGTGTACCTGCAGTACGTGCGCGACAACCGGGTGCTGTTCCGCTTCATCTCGAGCGAGCGCGCGGGTGGCAGCCGGGTGCTGCGGCTGGCGATCCGCCACGAGGTGCAGCGTTTTGTGGACGACACGGCACGCGACCTGGCGCCGCTGGAGGCCTACCAGGGCCTGTCGCAGGCCAGCCTGCACATGGTCTGCGGCCTGATGGTCAACACCCTGCTGGCCGCCGCCCCCGAGGTTCTGGATCTGCCCGCCGACGAGCCTCAGTCCGAGCAGGCGATGGTGCAGGACTTCGTGCAGCAGTTGCAGATCATCTTGCTGGGCGCGGCCAGCTGGCGCGAGGCAGAGCGGCGCTGAAGCGGCGGTGACTGCCAATCGGCAGCCATCCCAAGAAACCCGCCCCCAATCCGCGACAATCGATGCTCTACCGAACCACACCCTGCAAGCCAAGACTTTCTCTCTTCTCCCCATCGCCCTGGCCATCGCTGTGGGCACCCTGTTGCCCAGCTCGGCGTCCTTCGCGGCCAAACACCCCGCTGCCGCCAAGCCTGCAGCGCACAAAAAGGCTGCGGCCGCCGCAGCCTCTGCAAACGCCCTGCCGCCTCTGGCCGCCCAGACGGCCCTGGCCGACAACCCGCCGGCGCTGCCTGCCAAGGCCTGGCTGCTGATGGACTTTGACTCCGGCGAGGTGCTGGCTTCGGCCAACGCCGACGAGCCGCTGCCCCCCGCATCGCTGACCAAGATGATGACCAGCTACATCGTCGAGCAAGCGCTGCGCTCAGGCAAGCTCAAGCAGACCGATCTGGTCACAGTCAGCCAGAACGCCTGGTGCCGCGGTTCGGGCACCGAGTCGTGCATGTACCTGCCGCTCAATAGCCAGGCCACCGTCATTGACATCCTGCGCGGCATTGTCATCCAGTCAGGCAACGATGCCTCCAAAGCGATTGCCGAACACATGGCCGGTTCAGAGGCCGGCTTTGCCAAGCTGATGAACGCCGAGGCCCAGCGCCTTGGTATGACGTACACCCAGTTCGTCAACCCTACGGGTCTGCCCGATCCGGAGCACAAGTCCTCCGCGCGTGACCTCGCCATACTGGCGCGCGCCATCATTCGCGACAGCGCCGAGTACTACCCCATCTACGCCGAACACGATTTCAAATACAACGGCATCAAGCAAGGCAACCGCAACGCCCTGCTCTACACCGACCCCACTGTGGACGGCCTCAAGACCGGCCACACCGCTGAGGCCGGTTATTGCCTGGTCACTTCGTCCAAGCGCAACGATATGCGCTTGATCTCGGTCATCCTCAACACCCACAGCGCACAGGCACGAGCCGACCACACGCGCACGCTGCTCGGCTGGGGCTTTGGCAGCTTCGAAAAAGCTGTCCCGATCCAGCCAGGTGCAGTGGTCACAACGGCCAAGGTGAGCTTTGGCAAGGCCGACACCGTGGGTGCGGTCCTGGGCGCGCCATGGATGCTTACCGTGCCACGCGGCCAGCAGGTGCAGGCCACGGTGAAACTGAAACCGGGCCTGGAAGCGCCCGTGGCCAAGGGCGCCGTGGTCGGCAAGGTGGTCGCCACCTCGAACGGCAAGCCGCTGGGCGAAACCCCGCTCGTGGCGCAGGCCGATGTGGAGCGCGCCGGTCTGTTGCTGCGCACATGGCAGTACGTGGCCAAGTGGTTCGGCAAGTGATGGCTTGAACGCAGCGGAGGGCTGACGCGGGGGACCTCTGCGGTCCCTTGGTTCTTAACGCATACCGACAGGCCACAGGCTGGCAGCTGAGGATATCGGCGTCGCAACGGGAACTATCGTTGGCTCAGACCTGCTGGCTGCTACCGGCCAGGAGCGGACGATGCAGTTACTGAATCAATCCAATATTTGGGCTGAGAGCGATCGGACAAGATTGAACAGCCGTATGATTTTGATCGCACAATCTCCTGTCTGAAGGACGGGTCTTGACGAGACTAGTTAGCTTGCGGAACCTGTCATTCTTCCCAATTTAAGACGCAAAGTTGCCTCGATGCCCTCTCCTAGCCGCGATAAGCCTGACCGACGTCGAGGTCGCCCACCTGCTTCGCAAGCCGGTCAGTTTGATGAACGCATCTTGCTGGTGGCAACGTCTTTGTTCCTTGAGAGGGGTTTTGGTCGCACCACTTTGGATCTGGTGGCACAGCACGCTGAGGTGGGTAAGTCCAGCCTATACGCCCGCTATCCCAGCAAGGGCGATTTGTTCGCTGCGGTGGTCAGTCTTTCTATCCAGACGATGTTTGACCACATGGCACCAGTGCCCCAGGGGCTGAATCTGGGTCAACGCTTGCAGGCGGTTGGTGAGGCACTGATTGACGGTATGTTGCACCCGCGTTGTGTGGCGTTCATGCGCATCACGGCAGCAGAGGCCGATAACTTCCCCGACCTTGCGCTGATGGCCTACCAAGTCAGTTTTGATGGATCTGTCGCTTACGTGTTGAAGGGGCTCAGAGCCGCGAACCACGGCGCTGCCGACCCAGCTCTGATCAAGTTGGCCCAGCGCTTTGTGGAGTTGGCGGTTCAGCCGCTGTCTTTTCAGGCAGCATTCGGCATAGACCACGCCCAGCTTCGGATGCGTTCTTCACAGTGCGTGCAAGACGCCATCGAATTACTGCAAGAGAAAATCGCCGTGGCTAACGAAGGACAAGCCATCACATAAAGGACGAATTCGTCCATTATTGTTAGACTGCGGATCTTTGACATTAATGGAGATCCTTCATGTGTGCCTTGCCACCCCTAATGCGGCTAGAGCCATGCGAGTCGGCAATCGCATTTTGGGCGTCAATTTTCTGCCCACCCGGCGAGGCCTGACTTGTCGCTGATGACCCCATCGGGTCCACCACAGGTGGTCTGGTTCAAACGCGACCTGCGTGTGAAAGACCATGCGGCGCTCGCTCGCGCCACAGCCGCGGGGCCGGTGTTGTGCGTCTATGCCGTTGAGCTTGAGCACTGGCAGCAACCTTGCACCAGTGATCGGCAATGGCAGTTTGTACGCGAATGCCTGCTGAGTCTGGACGCGCAACTCCAATCGCTGGGCACCGCGTTGGAAATTCACGTTACGCCAATCATCCAGATGTTGGATGCGCTGTACCAGCGGCTGGGCCCGTTCACGCTGCACAGCCACCAGGAAACCGGCGGTCTTTGGACCTATGCACGAGACCGTGCGGTTGCCGCTTGGTGCCGTGACCATGGTGTGCGTTGGCACGAGTACCCACAGAGCGGGGTGGTTCGTCCTGTATCGCGCCGTGGTCGGCGATTCAAGGAGCATTGGGATGCCTGGGTCGCAGCGCCTTTGGAGCGCTTGCCAGACCATCTCTCCTGGATCGAGCCTGCCGAGGGTCAATCGGTGCTGCGGCTGCCGACGGCCATCAAGGCCGACCCTTTGCCGTGCGCAGGAAGGCAAAGGGGCGGCTTGCAGCCTGCGCATGAACTGCTCGACAGCTTTTTGGCCAGTCGTGGGCAAGGCTACGGGGCCAACATGAGTTCCCCTATCAGTGCCGAGCAGGGATGCTCGCGCCTGAGCCCACACATCGCTCACGGAAGCCTCAGTCTGCGCCAGATCGCACAGACCATGCTGCAGGCCCGCGAAGCCGCGCCACGGACGCACTGGCATCGCCAACTCCACAGTTATGTAACGCGGCTCTGGTGGCATTGCTACGCGCTGCAGGTGCTGGAAAACCAGCCGGAAATGGAGCGCCAAGCATTGGTGCCTGAAATGGAGCAACTGTCGCGCCCCATGGACATGGCGCGTTTCGATGCATGGCGGCTCGGCCGCACAGGTTGGCCGATGGTTGACGCCTGCATGCGACTCCTTCACCACCACGGTTGGCTCAACTTCCGCATGCGCGCCATGCTGGTGACGGTGGCCACGCACACCCTGTCCTTGCCGTGGCGGCCTGTGGCCGATTGGTTGTCGCAGATGTTCGTCGACTTCGAGCCAGGCATCCACTACACCCAAATCCAGATGCACAGTTGCATGGCGGCCAGCCCGGTGCTGCGCCTGTACAACCCGGTCACGCAAGCGCGCGAGTTGGACCCGCAGGGTGAGTTCGTGCGCCGTTGGGTGCCTGAGCTGGCGGCGGTGCCCGGCGAGTGGATCGTCATGCCCTGGGCCATGCCCGCGACGTTGCGGCATCGGTTTGGCTTGGAAGGCGCGAACGACTACCCGGTTCCCTTGGTCGACTTCGAGCAAATGCACCGCGCCGTCAAGGCCGAGATCGCCGCGTTGCGGTCTAGTCTAGGTTTGCAGGCGGCCCCTGGTTTCAACGAACGGTCCCGACAGGGGGCAAGCAGTCAGCGCACACCTGCACCAAAGCAGGTGAACGTCAAGCCATCTACGCAGATCAGTCTTTTCTAACTTCACGACGACGCACAAGTGCGACCAAGGCAGCCATCAATGAAATTTTCAAGCCAAACACTCCCATTTCTAACCGAAGCTGGCCAACAAACCGACCCGAACTGGTTGGAGGAAAACCAAGCTGCTTAAGAAGCCAATGTCAGGGGGCCATTTATTGACCTTGCCGAGAGGCTAAAGACGGCACTTCAGCCAAGCGTGCCGGACTACCACTTCCCGGTCAAAGGGATCGGCAGGATCAAAAAGACCGCCAACCACATCGTCAGCGGTGGCCCTTGCTGCAAAGACTGGCTGTCCATTTCCATTTCCAAGCCGTCGGAGTCTCGCTTTGAGCGCAACCCGCATTTGTTTTTTGGCATCCTTCCCAACATCCCGCCTTATAGGAGCGTCGTGGTGGCGGGTGGGCTTTTTATGCCATCGGGTCCACAGCTGAAAAAAGTGAGGAACGCCATCGCACACAATGCCCAACCGTTTCACGCATTGTTTGCCGATCCTGCATTCAAGGCGCGCTTTGAGAGCGACTTTTCACGCGAGGAAGTTGCTTCCCGTCCGCCACGGGGGTTCGATCCAGACCATCCGGATATGGCGTGGTTGAAACTCAAAAGATTTTTGGTGGTGAAGAAACTCAGCAACACCGAGTTCATTTCCCAGGGCCTGGTGCCGGCGCTGGTGGAGGACTACAAGCAGCTGATCCGCCTCAATCGTTTGCTCGAAGATGCACTCACGTAGTCTTCGCCGACTATCTTCTACATTCATCTGTGGAGTGCGATCCTGAACTTTGGGCCGGTTAGTTTTTCAACTAAAACCAGTCAACGAAGAATGCAGGTGAGGTCTGTTGCAGTGGCTGCTCGTAAGCGAAAGCTCAAACTTGGATGCCAGATGCGACTGGCTGCAATGGGTCGAAACCGCCAGTACAGGCAGTCGAAGAACGGTCGGTGAATTCGCGTTTGTCGTGTAACTCACTGCCTAGGACTGCATTACCCCTCATAGCCGCCACTCAATGTAGCCCCATCCACCAAAACGAAGAGCCGCTTTGTGGCATTAATGTTGTCGTGCCTTGCTGCGTCAGCCGACTGCAATCGCTGCTAAGCGGTCATGAGCACCACGAAGTCCAACCTCGGATTTAGGTCGAAACCGCACCTAAAACTCTTGGTACAAAAATTTCTCATTGTTGCCTTTAAGTCCCCTTTGCCCGGCCAATCAGAAGGTCAAACTCGTCAACTCAAACCCGCATAAATGCTGGACTCAGCTCATGGACACGTCCACAAGCTTGGAGAGAAAAGAGAGAGAAATTCACCTGTAGCGACCAGAAACCACGGAAACGTGACCGCGTGTGTCCACAAGCAATGAGCCGAAAGCCCGCAAAGACAGGGCTTTGAAGCAAAGAAAAAGGGGGACAGAGAAAGTTCTGTCCCCCATATATGGTGGAGCTGGCGGGATTTGAACCCGCGTCCACAAGCCTTTTTCGTACAGTTCTACATGTGTAGTCGTCTGATTTGAGTCTCGCCGTGTGCGTCGCGCAGCGACACGCTACGCACCCAGCCAGTACCCTTTTTTCTCACACCACCTCAAGGTACCCGAGGTGATGCCAGCCTATATGTTTTCCCTTGCAGCTAGGAAGTCTTGCGACCCCCTAACCCAGCCTATCGGCCAACTGTTGCAAGGCTCACCGGATTAAGCGGCGAGTGCGAAACGTTCGTCGTTTGCAGTTAGTTTTTTTTCCGAAGATTAACGAGGATCAGAACCTCGACATGCCCTGCCACGCGTCCGAACCCATGTCGAAACCAGTGCAGCCCCAAGTCTCGTATTTTAGGCCTCTGCCAGCAATTGCAAGAGCTTATTTGGTGAATCAACAGATAAATCTGCACCCCAGGTGCTGACATCGGTCTTTTCGCCCAAATATCCGTAGGTGGCAGCCACGGTAGGCATGCCTGCGGCTCGACCTGCAGCAATGTCACGCTCGTCGTCACCCACATACAAACACACCTCGGGCGGCAAGGCCAAACGGCGGGCTGCTTCAAACAAGGGTTCGGGATGCGGTTTGGGGTGCGGTGTGGTGTCGCCGCTCACGATAGCGCGCGCACTTGCAAACAAGGGCATGGCGGCTGTGAGCGGATCCGTAAAACGCGCCATTTTGTTGGTCACCACGCCCCAAGGCATTTGGCGCAGTTGAAGATGCTCAATCAAATCGTCCACGCCGTCAAACACATAGGTGCGCACGGTCATGGCGGCTTCGTAGTTGGCAAAGAACTCTTCGCGCATGGCCATGAAGCCTTGGTGTTCGGGCGTCATGTCAAACGCGACCTTCAACATGCCACGTGCACCAGCACCCGCCAAAGGACGGTACAACTCGTAGGGGAGTGACGGCATACCGCGGTCGGTACGCATTTTGTCAGCAGCTGCGCCAAGGTCAGGAGCACTATCAATCAAGGTTCCGTCCAAATCGAACAGCACCGCTCGGATATGTTTCAGCATCACAGAGGCCTTTGCGTTGCAACCATGTAGTTGACGCTGGTGTCACCACTCAACCAGTAGCGACGAGTGAGCGGGTTGTATTCCATTCCACGGGTGTGTTGCCACTCAAGGCCGGCTTCGCGGCAATCACGCGCCAGCTCGCTGGGACGGATGAACTTGGCGTACTCGTGCGTGCCACGGGGCAGCAGGTTCAACACGTACTCCGCCCCCACGATGGCAAACAAAAACGATTTGGCATTGCGGTTGAGCGTGGAAAAAAACACATGACCACCGGGCTTCACCAATTGGGCGCACGCACGCACAATGGACGACGGATCTGGCACGTGCTCCAGCATCTCCATGCAGGTGACCACATCAAAACTGGCAGGCTGCTCAACAGCCAAAGCTTCTACGGCCACTTCGCGGTACTGCACATTGAGCGTTTGCGCTTCCAAAGCGTGCAGTTGCGCCACCTTGAGCGACTTGGTCGCCAAATCAATGCCCAAAGCGTGGGCACCAGAACGCGCCATGGCATCAGTCAAAATGCCACCACCACAGCCAACGTCCAACACTTTTTTGCCTTGCAAAGGCGTAATGCCATTGATCCAATCCAAACGCAATGGATTGATTTGGTGCAAAGGGCGAAACTCGCTCTCGGGGTCCCACCAGCGGTGGGCGAGGTCTGAAAATTTGGCCAATTCGGCAGGATCGGCGTTGGTGTGCGTGGCTGTTTGATGCATGGTCTGTATTGTCGTTCAACCAAAAAGAAACCCCGCCGAGGCGGGGTTTCTTTTTTAGATCAAGTCAGATCAGTTCTTGCGGGTACCCACAACTTCGATCTCAACACGACGGTTCTTAGCGCGACCTTCTTTGGTCTTGTTGTCAGCAACAGGTTGCTTCTCGCCTTTACCTTCGGTGTAGATGCGGTTTTTCTCGATGCCCTTAGAGACCAAGTAAGCCTTCACAGCTTCAGCGCGACGCACTGACAATTTTTGGTTGTAAGCGTCAGAGCCGATAGAGTCAGTGTGACCCACAGCAATGATGACTTCCAAGTTAATGCCCTTGACTTTGGACACCAAGTCGTCCAACTTGGCCTTACCTGCAGGCTTGACCACCGACTTGTCGAAGTCAAAGAATGCGTCAGCAGCATAAGTCACTTTAGAAGCAGCGGCTACGGGAGCGGCAGCAGGAGCTTTTGGAGCGGCAGCAACAGCGCCGTCACAGCCAGGAGCTGCAGTAGCAGGTGTCCAGTTGGCATCACGCCAGCACAAACCTGTGGAGTTTTTCCACACGTCGCCAGAAGCATTGCGCCAGTTGTCAACGTTTTGAGCCATAGCAGCAGTTGCCAAAGCAGCGGTAGCAACAAAAGCTGCCAAGTTCTTCAAATTTTTCATGATTCACCTCTGAGGGATTTATAAGCCGCAGACCACTCTGCGAATTCAGGCAGTCAAGGCATGCTTACCTGTGACGCTTAGAAATATTGTGCCATATCCAAAACACCTAACTTCTACTCATCACCAGGTAAGTCAAAAGTTGTTGCATAGCTGCCACAAGTAGGCCACCTACTTATCAGCCTAAAATGTTCGGTTTCCTGCTTTACGGCCTCTTTCATGACCCAGTTCGCCAAAGAAACCTTGCCCATCAGCCTAGAAGAGGAGATGCGTCGCAGCTACCTAGATTACGCCATGAGCGTGATTGTGGGCCGCGCCCTCCCCGATGCGCGTGACGGCTTAAAGCCTGTGCACCGCCGCGTCTTGTTCGCGATGCACGAGCTCAACAACGACTGGAACCGTCCTTATAAGAAGTCAGCCCGTATCGTGGGTGACGTGATTGGTAAATACCATCCGCACGGCGACAGCGCGGTGTACGACACCATCGTGCGTATGGCCCAAGACTTTTCGTTGCGCCACATGTTGGTGGACGGCCAAGGTAACTTCGGCTCGGTCGATGGCGACAACGCAGCGGCGATGCGTTACACGGAAATTCGCTTATCCAAGATCGCTCACGAAATGTTGAGCGACATCGACAAAGAAACTGTCGACTTCGGACCTAACTACGACGGCTCTGAAAAAGAACCGTTGGTGCTACCCAGCCGCATTCCTAATTTGCTGGTCAACGGCTCCTCCGGCATTGCCGTGGGTATGGCCACCAACATCCCGCCCCACAACCTGAACGAAGTGGTGGATGCGTGTTTGCACATGCTGCGCAACCCAGAAGCCACCATTGACGAGTTGATGGAAATCATCCCAGCGCCTGACTTCCCCACTGCCGGCATTATTTACGGCATCAGTGGTGTCAAAGATGGCTACCGCACAGGCCGCGGCCGTGTGGTCATGCGCGCCAAGTGCCACTTTGAAGACATCGACAAAGGCCAACGCCAGTCCATCATCGTGGACGAGTTGCCTTACCAAGTGAACAAAAAGACCTTGCAAGAACGCATGGCCGAATTGGTTCACGAGAAGAAGATTGAAGACATCAGCCACATCCAAGACGAGTCCGACAAGTCGGGCATGCGCTTGGTGATTGAACTCAAGCGTGGTGCCGTGCCTGAGGTGGTGTTGAACAACCTGTACAAACAAACCCAGCTGCAAGACACCTTCGGTATCAACATGGTGGCCTTGATTGACGGCCAACCCAAGTTGTGCAATTTGCGCGACCTGATTGCCGTGTTCTTGGGTCACCGCCGCGAAGTGGTGACACGCCGCACCATCTTTACCCTGCGCAAAGCCCGCGAACGCGGCCATGTGCTGGAAGGCTTGGCTGTGGCATTGGCCAACATCGACGAGTTCATCCGCATCATCCGCAACGCGCCTACGCCCCCTGTGGCCAAGGCTGAGTTGATGACCAAGTCCTGGGACAGCCAACTGGTGCGCGAAATGCTCACCCGCAGCCGTGCCGATGGCGGCGTGATCAACGCCGACGACTACCGACCCGATGGCTTGGAAAAAGAATTCGGCATGGGCAACGACGGCCTGTACCGCTTGAGCGACACCCAAGCACAAGAAATTCTGCAAATGCGTCTGCAACGCTTGACGGGTCTTGAGCAAGACAAGATCGTCAACGAATACAAAGACGTCATGGCCGAGATCGATGACTTGCTCGACATCTTGGCCAAGCCTGAGCGTGTGTCCACCATCATTGGTGACGAGCTGACCGTGGTGAAAAATGAATTCGGCCAAAGCAAGCTCGGCGCACGCCGCAGCGTGATTGAGCACAACGCCCAAGACTTAGGTACCGAAGACCTGATCACGCCCACCGACATGGTGGTCACGCTCAGCCACAGCGGCTACATCAAGAGTCAACCTCTATCTGAATACCGCGCACAAAAACGCGGCGGTCGCGGCAAGCAAGCCACAGCGACCAAAGAAGACGATTGGGTGGACCAACTCTTCATCGCCAACACGCACGACTATTTGCTGTGCTTCTCTAACCGTGGCCGTTTGTACTGGCTCAAAGTATGGGAAGTGCCTGCGGGCTCACGCGGTTCACGCGGTCGCCCCATCGTCAACATGTTCCCGCTTCAAGAAGGCGAAAAAATCAACGTGGTCTTAGCCCTCACCGGCGAAGCACGCACCTTCCCTGAAGACCAATTTGTGTTCATGGCCACGTCCATGGGCACGGTCAAGAAGACCTCGCTCGACGAGTTCAACAACCCACGCAAGGGCGGCATCATCGCCGTCAACTTGGATGAAGGTGATTTCTTGGTTGGTGCTGCCCTCACCGACGGCAAGCACGACGTGATGTTGTTCAGCGACGGCGGCAAAGCCGTGCGCTTTGACGAAAACGATGTGCGCCCCTTGGGTCGCAGTGCCCGCGGCGTGCGCGGCATGATGATCGAAGAAGGCCAAAGCGTCATCGCCATGTTGGTGTCTGAACAAGAAGATCCAGCAGCAGTGACTGACGAAACCGTGGCCCGCGCCAGCGTGTTGACCGCCACCGAAAACGGCTACGGCAAACGCACCAACATCAGCGAATACACCCGCCACGGCCGTGGCACCAAAGGCATGATTGCCATCCAGCAATCTGAGCGCAACGGCAAAGTCGTGGCAGCTACCTTGGTGCAAGCGGACGACGAGATCATGCTCATCACCGACACCGGCGTGCTGGTCCGTACCCGCGTGGCTGAGATTCGTGAAATGGGCCGCGCCACACAAGGCGTGACCTTGATCGGTTTGGACGAAGGCGCCAAGCTCAGCGGCTTGCAACGCATCGTCGAAAACGATGCCAATGCTCACTTCAGCGAAGGCGCTGAAGACGACAACGCTGAAGGCAGCACTGACGCCCCAAGCGAAGGCTAATCCAAGCATGACTCGCCCCTTTAATTTTTCTGCAGGTCCAGCGGCTATGCCGCTGGAAGTGCTGCAGCAAGCCGCCGTCGAGATGACCAACTGGAACGGCAGCGGCATGGGCGTTATGGAAATGAGCCATCGCGGCAAAGAGTTCATCAGCATTTACGAACAGGCCGAGGCCGATGTGCGCGAGCTATTGGCCGTGCCAGTCAACTTCAAAATCTTGTTCATGCAAGGCGGTGGCTTGGCAGAAAACGCCATCGTGCCCTTGAACCTCTCACGCGGCGAAATCGTTGATGTGGTGGTCACTGGCAGCTGGAGCGAGAAGTCTTACAAAGAAGCCAGCAAATACTGCACATCGCATTTGGCGGCCACGGGTGCTGAAAGCCACTTCACGTCTATCCCTGCCGCAGCGCAATGGCAACTCAGTGCGGGTGCGCAATACGTGCACATCTGCACCAACGAAACCATTCACGGTGTGGAGTTCCACATCCTGCCCGACCTCAAAGCCTTGGGCTCTGATGCACCGCTGGTGATTGACTTCTCTTCACACGTGCTCTCGCGCACTGTCGATTGGTCAAAAGTCGGCGTGGCCTTTGGTGGTGCACAAAAGAACATTGGCCCCGCAGGCGTGACGCTCGTCATCGTGCGCGAAGACTTACTGGGTCATGCACTCAAAGCTTGCCCCAGTGCGTTCAACTACAAAACCGTAGCCGACAACGGCTCGATGTACAACACGCCGCCCACCTACAGCATCTACATGGCGGGCCTGACCTTCCAATGGCTCAAACGCCAAAAAGAAGGTGAACTCTGTGGCGTGGCAGCGATGGAGCAACAAAACATCGCCAAAGCCAAGCTGCTGTATGACTTCTTGGACAACTCCAGCTTCTACAGCAACAAGGTCGCACACGACTGCCGCTCGCGTATGAACGTGCCTTTCTTCTTGGCAGATGAGTCACGCAATGACGCATTCCTAGCAGGCGCCAAAGCCGCTGGCCTGTTGCAACTCAAAGGCCATAAGTCAGTTGGCGGCATGCGCGCCAGCATCTACAACGCCATGCCGATTGAAGGCGTGCAAGCGTTGGTGAACTACATGCAAGCGTTTGAAAAAACACAGGCTTGATTGAGCATCTGAACGAACAACAACACCATGAGCCAACAACCCGTTCAATCTGAAGCCCTTGCCGCCTTGCGCGTACAAATCGACGCACTTGATAAACAACTGCTGCAACTGGTCAACGACCGCGCCAAAGTGGCAGAGCTTGTGGGCGAGATCAAACGCGCCGAAGGCTCACCGTTCTTTCGCCCTGACCGCGTGGCGCAGGTGATCGACAAGATCACGCAGGCCAACCCAGGCCCGCTCAAAAACGAACACATCGCCTCCATCTGGCGCGAAATCATGTCGGCTTGTTTGGCACTCGAAGCGCCCCAACGCGTGGCGGTGCTCGGCCCCCAAGGCACGTTTTGCGAACAAGCTGCGATTGAATTTTTTGGCAGCGCCGCCAACCTGATTTACTGCGCCAACTTCGACGAAGTCTTCCACGCCACCGCTGCGGGCACGGCCCAATACGGCGTGGTGGGCATGGAAAACTCCACCGAAGGTGTGGTGGCCCGCTCACTCGATTTGTTCTTGCGTTCACCCGTGCATGTGGTGGGTGAAGTGAGCCTCTTGGTGCGTCACAACTTGATGCGCCAAATCAACTCCGATGCTGACATCGAAGTGGTCATGGCTCACCCCCAAGCCTTGGCCCAATGCCAAGGTTGGCTCAGCCAACATCTGCCCTTGGCCGAGCGCCGCGCAGTGTCTAGCAACGCCGAAGGCGCGCGTCTCGCCGCTACCAACCCGAAGTGGGCGGCTTTAGCCAGCGAACGCGCAGCCAGCCAGTTTGGCCTGCACATCGTGCACCACGCCATCCAAGACGAGGCCTACAACCGCACACGGTTTGCTGTCATCGCCTTGCCACAAACCTTGGCCACACCGCCTGCGTCGGGCAACGACTGCACCAGCTTGGTGGTGTCGGTGCCCAACCGCCCGGGTGCTGTGCATGACTTGTTGGTCCCGCTCAAAAACAACGGCGTGTCGATGACGCGCTTTGAGTCACGCCCTGCCAAATCGGGCCAGTGGGAGTATTACTTCTACATCGACATCCAAGGCCACGTCAGCCAGCCCCATGTGGCGGCGGCGCTGCAAGAGCTGCAAAGCTTGTGCGCGTTCTACAAGGTCTTGGGTTCTTACCCCGTTTCAGAATGAAATTTCAACGGCTCGCCCTCATCGGCTGTGGCCTGATGGGCGGCTCGTTTGCGCTCGCCTTGCGCGAGGCGGGTCTGGTGCAAACCATCGTCGGCTTTAGCGCTTCAGACAAAACACGCCAACGCGCGGTTGAACTTAAGGTCATCGACCAAGCTTGCAACAGCGTGGCCGAAGCCGTGCAAGGCGCTGACCTTGTCTTACTGGCCGTGCCAGTGGGCGCCATGCACAGCAGCTTTGCCGCCATGCGAGATGTGTTGCAACCCAATACCTTGCTGATGGATGTGGGTTCGACCAAGTGCGATGTGATTGCCGCTGCACAAGCCGCTTTGGGCGAACGCCTGAGCTGCTTTGTGCCTGCCCACCCGATCGCAGGCAAAGAAGTAGCTGGCATCGAGCACGCTGAAAGCACGCTGTACCAAGAGCGCCGCACCATCCTCACGCCCTTGCCTAAAACAGGCATTCACCGCCTGCAAGCGGCACATGAAGTTTGGACTGCCGTGGGCAGCCACGTAAGCACCATGACACCTGAGGCACACGATGCCACGTTTGCCGCCGTCAGCCATTTGCCACACATGCTGGCATTTGCAGCGGTCAATGCACTCATGACACAGCCGCAAGGCGCAGCATTTTTAGACATGGCGGGCCCTGGCTTTCGAGATTTCTCGCGCATCGCCGCCAGCGATGCATCGGTATGGCGCGACATCCTGAGCGCCAACCATGCAGAAGTCCTAACTCAAGTCGCGTACTTTCGCGCTGCGCTCGACCAGTTTGAAGACGCCTTGAAACTCGGCGACGCTCAAGCGCTGCAACACCTGATTCAACAAGCCAGCGATGTGCGCTCGGCTTGGACTCTGCATGCGGGCAACGCGTGCAACACCGCTTCTGAAACACAGCGCTCATGAAGATGCACTTCATCTGAACCATGAACGTGCTTTCACATTAACAAACATGTTCTCCACCGCCTTCCTCGACCTCCCCGCGCTGCAAGGCGCTTCTGGCACTGTCACGCTGCCTGGCTCTAAAAGCATTTCAAACCGTGTGCTGCTACTCTCGGCTCTGTGCCAAGGCACCACCGTCGTGCACGACCTGCTGGATTCGGATGACACTCGCGTGATGTTGGCCGCACTAGGCCAACTCGGCTGCGGTGTGGACGTGCAAGGCACGACCGTGACCATCACGGGCTTAGGTGGTCAGCTCAAGCACCAAGACGCGATTGAGTTTTTCATGGGCAACGCAGGCACTGCTATGCGCCCACTCACCGCTGCACTCGCAGTGCTGGGCGGTGACTTCACGCTCAAGGGCGTGCCACGCATGCACGAGCGTCCAATTGGCGATTTGGTCGATGCGTTGCGTTTGCTCGGCTGCAAGATTGACTACTTGGGCAACGACGGCTTTCCACCGCTGCACATTGGTAAACCCACCCTCAAAGTAGATGCCCCCATTCAAGTGCGCGGCGATGTGTCGAGCCAGTTCCTCACAGCGTTGTTGATGGCTTTGCCTTTGGCTGCCAAATCACAAGACATCGTGATTGAAGTGGTGGGCGAGCTCATCAGCAAGCCCTATATCGACATCACGCTCAATCTGTTGGCGCGTTACGGCATTGCGGTGAAGCGTGATGGCTGGCAACGCTTCACCATTCCGCAAGGTTGCAGCTACCAATCGCCAGGCACGATTCACGTCGAAGCTGATGCTTCTTCGGCCAGTTATTTCATCGCACTCGGCGCTATCGCTGAAGGCGACGGTATCCGCATCCAAGGCGTAGGCGCAGATTCGATCCAAGGCGACATCCGCTTCATGGACGCTGCCGCACAAATGGGCGCAAAAATTACTAGTGGACCCAACTGGCTCGAAATCAACCGTGGCGCTTGGCCGCTCAAAGGCATCACCCTCGACTGCAACCACATCCCCGATGCCGCCATGACCCTGGCTGTGATGGCGCTGTATGCGGACGGTCCTACCACCCTACGCAACATCGCCAGCTGGCGTGTGAAAGAAACCGACCGCATCGTGGCCATGGCTACCGAATGCCGCAAGCTGGGCGCGACGGTGGAAGAAGGCCCAGACTGGATCACGGTTCACCCTTTGCCAAATGGCAAACACAACAATGCGTCTGCGCAGGGCCAATGGAACGCCGCCAGCATCCACACCTACGACGACCACCGCGTGGCCATGTGTTTCTCGCTAGCAGCATTCAACGCCGACCAAGTACCCGTGCGCATTGAAGACCCCAAGTGCGTGGCCAAAACTTTCCCCGATTACTTCGAGGCCTTGTTCTCGGTGTCGCACGCGAAGGTCCAAGACATTCCCGTCATTTGCATCGACGGCCCCACTGCTTCTGGCAAAGGCACCTTGGCCAGCCGCGTGGCGCAGGCCTTGGGCTATCACTACCTTGACTCAGGCGCTCTCTACCGCGTGACCGCCTATGCCGCACTGAAAGCTGGTCTATCGCTAGAGGCCAACGACGAAGCCCGCATTGCCGACCTCGCCCGCACCCTGCCCGTTCGCTTTGAGGGCGAAGCCGTGTGGCTGGGTAACGAAGACGTCAGCAACGCCATTCGCACCGAACAAGCCGGCATGAATGCTTCAAAAGTATCCGTTTTACCTACCGTTCGTACCGCTTTGGTAGCCCTACAGCACAGTTTTCAACGCCTACCCGGCCTGTTGGCCGATGGCCGCGACATGGGCACCGTCATCTTCCCTGATGCGCCTTTGAAAGTGTTTTTGACTGCGAGCGCAGCTCAGCGCGCCGAGCGTCGTCATAAGCAATTGATTTCAAAGGGTATTTCGACTACACTTGACAGTCTTCGCGCCGACTTAGAGGCCCGCGACGCACGCGATTCATCGCGCAGCGTGGCGCCCTTGAAAGCGGCACAAGATGCTTACCAACTCGACAACTCATCGCTCTCTATCGAAGCCTCGGTAGATCAAGTGTTGACGTGGTGGCAAGCAAAGCAGCCGTTTTAAATTTTTGAAATAGGCTGCAAAACCTGGCCCGTTAGGCTCCCCTCGCGCTGCACATTGGCGCACTGGCCCTACGGATCTAAAACTTAACCCGTGGCTCACGCCACAAAACCACCGCTTATCGCAGGCCCATGTGGCGCAGCAGTTACGCTGCCCTCTTTCCCGTGATGAGACAAAGGAAATAAATGTCTGAATCTTTTGCCGCCCTATTTGAAGAATCTCTGAAGCGCTCCGAAATGCGCACCGGTGAAGTGATCACTGCTGAAGTGATCCGCATCGAGCACAACCACGTTGTGGTGAACGCTGGCCTCAAGTCTGAAGCTTACGTGCCAATCGAAGAATTCAAGAACGACAAGGGCGAGCTCGAAGTCCAAGCTGGTGACTTCGTGTCAGTTGCGATCGGTAGCGTTGAAAACGGCTACGGCGACACCATTTTGAGCCGCGACACTGCCAAGCGTTTGGCATCGTGGATGAGCTTGGAAAAAGCTCTGGAATCTGGCGAATTTGTCACTGGTACAACCAGCGGCAAAGTCAAGGGTGGCTTGACCGTGTTGGTCAACGGCATCCGCGCCTTCTTGCCTGGTTCATTGATCGACACACGTCCGATCAAAGACTTGTCTCCTTACGAGAACAAGACCATGGAATTCAAAGTCATCAAGCTCGACCGCAAGCGCAACAACGTCGTGTTGTCACGCCGCGCTGTGGTGGAAGCTTCGATGGGCGAAGAGCGCGCCAAGTTGATGGAGACTTTGAAAGAAGGCTCTATCGTCAATGGTGTGGTCAAGAACATCACCGAATACGGTGCATTCGTGGACTTGGGCGGCATCGACGGCCTGTTGCACATCACCGACATGGCATGGCGTCGTGTGCGTCACCCATCTGAGGTGGTCACAGCTGGTCAAGAAATCACTGCCAAGATCCTCAAGTTCGACACCGAGAAAAACCGCGTGTCTTTGGGCCTCAAGCAAATGGGCGACGATCCTTGGATGGGCGTCAACCGCCGCTACCCACAAAGCACTCGCTTGTTTGGCAAGATCACCAACATCGCCGACTACGGCGCGTTTGTGGAACTCGAACCAGGCATCGAAGGCTTGGTGCACGTGTCTGAAATGGACTGGACCAACAAGAACGTCGCGCCTTCCAAGATCGTGTCATTGGGCGACGAAGTCGAAGTCATGGTCCTCGAGATCGACGAAGACAAGCGCCGCATCAGCCTCGGCATGAAGCAATGCAAAGCTAACCCTTGGCAAGACTTCGCTCAAAACACCAAGCGCGGCGACCGCGTGAAGGGCCCAATCAAGTCCATCACCGACTTCGGCGTGTTCGTTGGTTTGGCTGCCGGCATCGACGGCTTGGTTCACTTGTCTGACTTGTCTTGGAACGAAACCGGCGAAAACGCTGTGCGCGAATTCAAGAAGGGTCAAGAAGTTGAAGCTTTGGTCTTGGCTGTGGACGTGGACCGCGAGCGCATCAGCTTGGGTATCAAACAACTCGACTCAGACCCATTCACCACCTTCGTGTCGATCAACGACAAAGGCCAAACCGTTACCGGCAAGGTCAAGACTGTGGACGCTAAGGGCGCTGAAATCGACCTCGGCGAAGACATCATCGGCTACTTGCGCGTCAGCGAAATTTCACGCGACCGCGTGGAAGACGCAAGCCACGTGTTGAAAGTTGGCGACGAAGTGACTGCTGTGGTGGTGAACGTGGATCGCAAGACCCGCAACATTCAGTTGTCCATCAAAGCCAAAGACGCTGTGGACCAACAAGAAGCCATGGCTTCCTTGTCTAGCCAATCTAAGAGCGAAAACGCTGGTACAACCAGCTTGGGCGCTTTGTTGCGCGCTAAGCTCGACAACAACTGATGACCCGTTCAGACCTGGTCGAAGAACTGGCTGCCCGCTTTGGGCAGCTCACGCACCGCGATGCCGAGTTCGCTGTCAAGACGCTTCTTGACGCGATGAGCGACGCGCTGGTGCGCGGGCACCGCATTGAGTTGCGAGGCTTTGGCAGTTTTTCGATCAACCGTCGCCCGCCTCGCATGGGACGCAACCCGCGTTCCGGCGAAAGCGTGGCGATTCCTGAGAAACGTGTGCCTCATTTCAAGCCGGGTAAAGCCCTGCGCGAAGCGGTGGACACACGCACTCAAGAATTGTTGGCGGGGTCTGCACCCAAAGGTTGAGCAAACGGTTTATTTCAAGATGCCGCAAGGCTAAAATGGTTCTCGTCACAGAGGAGCTAACTTGAAAAACCTCATGTGGCTGCTTCAGTTGTTACTGAAAGCAGCCATTTTTTTTACCCTGTTCGCTTTTGCGCT
The DNA here is from genome assembly GCF_027924965.1 of Limnohabitans sp. TEGF004. NCBI lineage: Bacteria > Pseudomonadati > Pseudomonadota > Betaproteobacteria > Burkholderiales > Comamonadaceae > Limnohabitans > Limnohabitans sp. TEGF004. The sequence goes on from NZ_AP027056.1 coordinate 1,843,063, forward strand.
GAACAACCAACACGACGCCGTGGTCCATTTCTTTTTTGGCACCACGTGGAGCGCGCCGTTGGTGTTGGTGCTGCTGACCGTCTTCGTCATGGGCGTGGCGGTGGGCGTGATTGGCATGGTGCCGCGCTGGTGGAAACACCGTCGCTTGGCCAAACTGGCCAACACCTCAACCTCTGAGCCGACAGTGTCAGCCCCCTCTCCTGCGGACCCTACACATGGAATTTGACCTCAGCTGGATTTTGCTGGGCTTGCCCTTGGCCTTCATCTTGGGTTGGGTGGCCTCGCGCATGGACTTGCGCCAGTTGCGCCTTGAAAACCGTCAAACACCCAAAGCGTATTTCAAAGGTTTGAATTACTTGCTGAACGAACAGCAAGACCAAGCCATCGATGCTTTCATCGAGGCCGTGCAACACGACCCCGACACCTCTGAGCTGCACTTTGCTTTGGGTAATTTGTTTCGCCGCCGTGGCGAATACGAACGCGCCGTGCGTGTGCACCAGCACTTGCTGTCACGCGGCGACCTGAGCCAAGCCGACCGCGACCGCGCCCAACACGCCCTCGCCTTGGACTACCTCAAAGCTGGCTTGCTTGACCGCGCCGAAGACGCGCTGACCAAACTCGAAGGCACCGCCCACCAAGCACAAGCCCACTTGGCATTGCTGAGCATTTACGAACGTTCGCGCGATTGGGCCAAGGCCTCGGTCATCGCCAAGAAATTGGGCGACAGCGGTCAAGGCAGTTTTCAAGGCCGCTTGGCGCACTACTTGTGCGAAGAGGCTGAAAGCCTTGACGTGACGCAACACGCCGATCAAGTGGTGGCCTTGCTCAAGCAAGCCACGGAAGCGGCGCCCAACAACGCGCGCGCGCGCATCGCACTGGCCAAGACGTATGAACAGACAGACCGCGCCAGCGACGCCTACGCCACGCTGGAAAACTTGGCTACGCAAGTGCCTGCCTCTTTGCCTTTGCTCGCGCCGAAGCTCGCCGCATTGGCGCAAACTTTGAACTGCGCGCCCAAAGCCATCGCCTTGCTAGAAACCAGCTACGCCAAAACAGCCTCACTCGATGTGCTCAACGCCATCGTCACGCTGCGCAAAGCACAAGGTGAAACCAACACGGGTGGTTTGTTTGCGAAGCATTTAGAACGTGAACCTTCGTTGGTCGCTGCGACGCAGTGGATTGCCAACGAAAAATTTGAGCACGAAGAATTTCACCCGCAAGTGCAACGCGCCCTTGAACGCGCAGCCAAACCGCTGCAACGTTACCGCTGCGCTGCTTGCGGCTTTGAAGCCAGCCAACACTTTTGGCAATGTCCAGGCTGCCAAGCTTGGGACAGCTACCCCGCCCGTCGCGTGGAAGAACTATGACAGTGAACAAACAACAACTTAGCCTTGCCCACGTGTTGGTCGTAGGCGACGTGATGCTAGACCGCTATTGGTATGGCGCCGTCGACCGCATCAGCCCCGAAGCCCCCGTGCCCGTGGTACGCATCACACGCGAAGAAAACCGCTTAGGCGGCTGCGCCAACGTGGCCTACAACGTGGTGAGCTTGGGTGCACATGCATCCCTGCTATCGGTCGTCGGTGACGACGAAGCCAGCCACTTACTGGAAGACTTGGTCGCCAAGACCGGCATCGCCCCACACTTAGGCCGCGACAGCCAACTCAAAACCACGGTCAAGCTGCGTGTCATTGGCCGCCAGCAACAACTGTTGCGCGTGGACTTTGAGAACACGCCGCAAAACGAAGTGCTGGCCTCGCAAACCGATCAGTTCATGCAGTTGCTTGCAGCTCACAAAGTGGTGCTGTTCTCTGACTACGGCAAAGGCGGCTTGGCCCATGTGTCGCAAATGATTACGGCCGCTCGCGCTGCTGACAAAGCTGTGTTGATTGATCCCAAAGGCAGCGACTACTCACGCTACGCAGGCGCAACCTGCATCACCCCTAACCGTGCAGAACTCGAACAAGTCATTGGCAAGTGGAGCAACGAAGCCGAGCTGGTGCAAAAAGCCCACGCCCTACGCCAAGAGCTCAAGCTCGATGCACTCCTACTCACCCGCAGCGAAGAAGGTATGACCTTGTTCGATGCACAAGGCGAATTGACTGTGTCTGCCCAAGCACGTGAAGTATTTGACGTCACAGGCGCTGGCGATACCGTGATTGCCACTTTGGCCACCTTGGTGGCGGCTGGCTTGAGCTTACGTGATGCCATGCCATTGGCCAACAAAGCAGGTGGCGTGGTGGTGGGCAAGTTTGGTACGGCCACGGTCAGCTACGAAGAATTGATGGCCTAAGTCCAGGCCCGATAAATACAAAACCAAGGGCTACGCAAAGTGCCTTGATGAATCTGGAGAAGTTATGAAAATCGTCGTCACAGGCGCCGCTGGTTTTATCGGCAGCAACATCATCAAGGGCTTGAATGCTCGCGGTATCACCAACATCATCGCGGTGGATGACCTGACAGAAGGCGACAAGTTTCGCAACATCGCCGATTTGAAGATTGCCGACTACCTCGACAAAGACGTGTTCTACGAACTCTTTGCCGAGAATGCCTTTGGCAAAGTTGAAGCCGTGTTCCACGAAGGCGCTTGCAGCGACACCATGGAGAGTGACGGTAAGTACATGATGGACAACAACTACACCCTCTCGTGTGGCTTGTTCAACGCCTGCCAACAAAGCGGCACACGTTTGCTCTACGCCTCGTCAGCTGCCACCTACGGCGGCAGCGACACCTTCATTGAGACGCCTGAATACGAGTTGCCGCTCAATGTGTACGGCTACTCCAAATTGTTGTTTGACCAACGCATGCGATTGGAGTGCAACAACAACTTCAAGAAATTCAAGCGCCAAGTGGTGGGCTTTCGCTACTTCAACGTGTACGGCCCACGCGAGCAACACAAAGGCCGCATGGCCAGCGTGGCGTTTCACCAGTTCAACCAATTCAACGCTGAAGGCAAAGTGAAGTTGTTTGGCGAATACGGCGGCTACGCCCAAGGCGCGCAAATGCGCGACTTCGTCTTCATCGATGACGTGGTCGCTGTGAACCTGTGGTTCTTAGACAACCCAGACAAATCTGGCATCTTCAACCTCGGCTCTGGCCGCGCACAACCGTTCAACGATGTGGCCTTGTCCGTGGTCAACGCCATGCGTGCCAAAAAAGGTGAAGCTACGTTGGACTTGACCAGTGCTGCTAAAGCGGGCTTGATCGAATACGTACCCTTCCCCGATGCACTGCGTGGCAAATACCAGTGCTACACACAAGCTGACCTGACCAACCTGCGCGCCAGCGGCTGCGACCACGCATTTGCCGATGTGCAAAGCGGTGTGACGCAATACATGGCGACTTTGAGCAAGTAAGCACGCCGTCCATGAACATCTTGCAAAACGACTTCGGTGGTTGCTCGATGTTCAAGGCGACGATACGCAGCGTACAGAAGGGTTTATCGCGCGTATGGTTGAGCGCTGCTGTCGCACTGATGTGCTGCGACATGGCCTTAGCGCTAGACATCAACCAAGCTAACGAGGCCGAATTAGACAGTGTCAAAGGCATGGGCCCAGCACTCAGCGCCAAGGTGCTCAAAGCTCGCACACAAGGCCCCTTCAAAGACTGGAACGATCTGATGCAACGCGTCTCAGGCATTCGTCAAAACAAAGCGCAGCAGTTTTCAGAACAAGGCTTGACCGTCGATGGCCAAGCATTTGCTAAAAAGCCCTAGCGTTCCTCAAAGCTTCTAACGCGTCTTCACGCCAAAACGTTGCAGCAGCGAAGAAGCCTTCCCACACACAGCCATTGCAGCCCCGCCCACAGCAAGTAGTGGGCTCAGGCGGTGGTGTGCGCAAGGTCACACCGCATTGCGCGGCAAGCACTTGCGCCTCAGCAAAAAAGACCTGTGCACTACGCCCATCGTTCAAAGGCATGCTGGCTAAAGATTCGATGCTCATGCACGAATCCTAGCCGCACCGCACACGCTTATTTGTTGGCGTTGGCGAAGAACAGTTGTTCGCCACCAATTTTGTAGCCGTTGATCGAAGCTTGACCTGCGGGTGAAACGACCCAGTCCACAAACTTCTGTGCCAAATCTGCTTTGACATGCGGGTGCTTGGCGGGGTTGACCACCATGACGCCGTATTGGTTGAACAAGCTCTTGTCGCCTTCGACCAAGATTTGCAAATCTTGACGGTTTTTAAAGTTCAACCAAGTGCCACGGTCTGTCAGTGCATATGCGCCCGTAGATGACGCAATGTTCAACGCTGGGCCCATGCCGCAACCGCACTCTTTGTAGCCACTGCCTTTGTTGTCTAAACCCGCTTGTTTCCAAAAGCGCAATTCAGCCGCGTGTGTGCCGCTTTTGTCACCGCGTGACACAAAACCGGCTTGCGTGTTGGCCACTTTTTGTAAGGCAGACACGATGTCTTTGCCGCGTGTTTTGGCTGGGTCATTCGCAGGGCCAACCAGCACGAAGTCGTTGTACATCACAGGCAGGCGTTTTACGCCAAAGCCTTCAGCTACAAACTTTTCTTCGGCCACTTGATCGTGCACAAACAACACATCTGCATCGCCGCGGCGACCAGTGTCCAAAGCTTGGCCAGTTCCCAGAGCCACCACCTTGATGTCAATGCCCGTGGCTTGTTTGAAAGCCGGCAGCAAGTGTGAGAACAAACCCGATTGCTCGGTGGACGTGGTCGACGCCATCACGATGCTAGGTGCTTGCGCTTGGGCCACGCTGCTGCCAAATGTCAAAGCCACAGCCAGCAAACCAGCCAACGAAACCAAATGTGTACGACGTGTCATCCCAACTCTCCCTTTAAAAACAAATGTGCCTCGGGGTGGCTCTCACCCAAAGGTCGATTGAAAAACTCTTCCATGGACAGGTCGGCCAACACACGGCCTGCCTCTAAATAAATCACACGGGTGGCTAAGCGCTTGACTTGGCCTAAGTTGTGGCTGCTGAACAGCAGGCTCACATTCGACGATGCCACCCACTCAGCCAACAAGCGCTCCACCTCGCGTTTGGCATGCGGATCAAGGCTAGACGTGGGCTCGTCCAACAACACAAAGTTAGGGTTCAAGGCCCACGCACGGGCAAGTGCCAAGCGCTGCTGCTGCCCGCCCGACAAAGTGCGTGCCGAACGCTCAGCCATATCTTGCAAACCCACGCGCTCTAGCGCCTGCATGGCACGCACATGCGCTTCACGCCAAGGTGTGCCTTGCAGCCACAAACCCCACACCACAAAACGCAGCACCGAGGTGCGCAACATGTGCGGGCGCTGAAACACCATGGCTTGGTGCACCTCAGGAGCCACAGCCACGCTGCCACTTGAAACTTTCAACAAACCATGCGCCACGCGCAGCAGTGTGCTTTTTCCAGAGCCATTCGCGCCCACCAACGCCACACGCTCGCCAGCCTTCATTTGCAAGTTGACATCGTGCAACGCCATGTGCGTATCGAACTGCACCGACACATCTTGCAAACTCAACACCGCACTCATACCAGCACCCCTTGCACGGGGTCAGCGCCAGCACCGTCGATGCGTTGTCGCCAGCGACGCAGCGCAGAAATCAACACGTTCAACAACAACACCACACTCATGAGCACCAGGCCCAAGGCCAGAGCCAAAGGCAAATCACCCTTGCTGGTTTCCAGCGCAATGGCCGTCGTCATCACACGGGTGAAGCCTTCGATGTTGCCACCCACCACCATCACCGCACCCACTTCGGAAATGGCACGACCGAAGGCAGCGATCAACACGGTGAGCAAGGTGTAGCGCTCGTCCCACGCCAGCAGCACGCTGCGCAGCCAAGGCTTGGCGCCCAGCGACTGCAGCTGCTCGCCGTGGTTGCGCTCAGCATCTTCCACACATTGGCGCGTGAGCGCCGTGACCACCGGCAGCACTAATATCGTTTGCGCCAGCACCATGGCCTTAAGGCTGAACAACCACCCCAAAGAACCCAAAGGCCCCGTGCGCGACAGCAGCAAATAGACCAACAAACCAACCACCACCGAGGGCAAAGCCAGCAAAGTGTTGAGCACCGTCAGCAGCGCATCGCGCCCTGCAAAACGCGCCACGCCCAACCAAGCACCCAGCACCACACCGATGCTGCACGCCATCACCGTGGCCAGCACGCTCACCCACAAGGAGCGTCCAACAATGGACCAAAGCACGGGGTCTAATTCAGTCAGTAAATGAAGCGCAGTCAGCGCGGTATCGGTGAACGTCGTCATAAATCAATCAAAACTTCAGTTATCGTAGCCAGCTACCTAATACCCCACCATATGTAAATCCGTGCATAGCGTCAGCCTTCACTACACACTTAGTCACAGAGATGACAGCGATACAACCTCAAGTAACGAGGCTGCTTTGTTGCGTCATCCCTTGATGGACTTGCTGCAAGCCGTAGACCAAAAAGGTTCGATCTCTGCGGCAGCGCGAGAGCTGAACCTGTCCTACCGCCATGTCTGGGGCGAGCTCAAGCGCTGGGAAGATGTGCTGGGCCACGAACTCATCATTTGGGAAAAAGGCCAATCGGCCAAGCTGACCGAATTTGGCGACAAGCTCATGTGGGCAGAGCGCCAAACCCAAGCACGCCTAGCACCACAGCTAGAAGCTTTGCGTGCAGACCTAGAACGCACTTTTGCCGTAGCTTTTGACCCCGACGCCCACGTGCTCACCCTGTATGCCAGCCACGACGACGCCTTGCCGCGCCTGCGCGAACACGCGGCCAACGACGGTTTGCATTTGGACATCCGTTTTTGCGGAAGCGTAGACGCCATTCGCGCCCTCAACGAAGGGCGTTGCACCTTGGCTGGTTTTCACACGCAAAGCCACCCTGGCGATGCCTCACACACCGCGGCCGCCTACAAAAATTTATTACAGCCGGGCCTGCACAAAATCATTGGCTTTGCCACGCGTTCTCAAGGCCTCATCACCGCTGCGGGTAACCCTTTGCAGCTGCAAAACTTGACCGATGTAGTGCGCACCCAAGCTCGGTTTGTGCAGCGCAGCCCAGGCACCGGCACACGTGTGCTGCTGGACGACTTGCTGCGGCAAGACCACATCCAACCAAACGCCTTAAACAGCAGCGCTGAGGAAGAGCCATCCCACACCGCTTTGGCCGAAGCCATTGCCTCAGGACGGGGCGATGTGGGCTTGGGAATTGAAAGCACTGCCGCAGCACGAAGCCTGGGCTTTGTGCCCTTGGTGCGTGAACAATTTCATTTGGTTTGCCTCAAATCCGCGCTTGACACACCCGCCACACAAGCCCTGCGCACACTGCTGCAAGCGCCTACTTGGCATGAGGTACTCAACGCCCTACCGGGCTACGCAGCCCAAGACAGTGGGCAGGTGCAATCACTGAACCAACAGCTGCCGTGGTGGACCTTCAGACGGACCAAAAAGGCCAGTTGATAAGACCACTGGGCATGTGAACTAATTTCAAGTCACCTCTGAAATCTTCATGTGGGTGAAGACACAGCAAGCGTTTGTCTTGGTACCATCACGGGTTGGCAAAAAATGGAGGCACTCAGTGTCAAAACTTCTTAAATTTGCATTAGGCGTTGACCGCATCAGTGAACAGTTTGGTCACTTGGCGGCATTCGGCGTATTAGCAGCCGCTGTCATCTCGGCAGGCAATGCATTCATCCGCTACGGCTTTGACATCAGCTCAAACGGTTGGCTCGAAATTCAGTGGTACTTGTTCGCAGCCACGGTCATGTTGGGCGCACCCTTGGTGCTCAAACTCAACGAACACGTGCGCGTGGACCTGTTCTACGGAAAACTCAAAAAGAACGCGCCTGTCTACGTGGACTTGTTTGGCTTGGTGGTGTTCTTGTTGCCCGTGATGGCCATGTTGGCTTGGTTGAGCTTTCCTCTGTTTCTCAAGATGCTGGTCACCAACGAAATGTCTAGCAACGCAGGCGGCCTGATTCGTTGGCCCGCCATGCTCCTTCTTCCCTTGGGCTTTGCTTGGATGTTCCTGCAAGGTTTGAGTGAAATCATCAAGCGCGTGGCTTACTTGCAAGGCAAGTTTGAAATGGACACGCACTACGAAAAGCCAGTGCAATAAGGACTCACGATCATGCAAATGGAAAACTTCGCACCCATCATGTTCGGCGGCCTTGTGCTGACGATGCTGATTGGCTTCCCTGTCGCGTTCTCGCTGGCGTTCTTAGGCTTGGCTTGTGGCCTCTTCGCCATCAGCATGGACTGGTTCCCTGTGAGCTTCATGTCCAACTTGCCGTTGAACATTTTTGGCATTCTCAGCAACGACTTGTTGCTGGCCATCCCCTTCTTCACCTTCATGGGTGCCATCCTTGAAAAGTGTGGCCTCGCCGAAGACATGCTCGACTCCATGGGTCAGCTGTTTGGCACCGTGCGCGGTGGCTTAGGCTACTCGGTCATCATCGTAGGCTTCATCTTGGGCGCGATCACCGGCACGGTGGCTGGCCAAGTGATTGCCATGGCCTTGATTTCACTGCCCGTGATGATTCGCTACGGCTACAACATGCGCTACGCCACTGGCGTGCTGGCAGCCTCAGGCACCATCACCCAGTTGGTACCACCCTCACTCGTGTTGGTGGTGATGGCTGACCAGCTCGGCCGCTCTGTGGGCGACATGTACAAAGGTGCTTGGGGCCCATCGATTCTGCAAGTCGGCATCTTCGCGCTCTACACCTTTGCCCTCGGCCTGATCAAGCCCGAGCACGTGCCAGGCATTCCAAAAGAAGCGCGCACAGCAGATGGTTTCCACCTGTGGATGAAGTGCTTGCGCGGCATCATCCCATCAGCCTTCTTGATCTTCGCGGTCTTGGGCTCGATGGGCGGTTTGCCGGGCATCAACACCGCCATCGCAACCCCCACCGAAGCCGGTGCCATGGGTTGCGTGGGCGCTTTGATCTTGGCTGCCATTCATAACCGTTTGGACAAAGACCTGATTTGGGAAGCCATGCACAGCACCATGCGCCTCACCGCCATGGTCGTGTTCATCCTGATTGGTTCACGCGTGTTCTCCATGGTGTTCCAAGGTGTGGACGGCGCCAAGTGGGTCGAACACTTGCTGACAGGCTTGCCTGGTGGCGTGGTGGGCTTCTTGATTGTGGTGAACATCTTCATCTTCTTCTTGGCGTTCTTCTTGGACTTCTTTGAAATCGCCTTCATCATCTTGCCCATGCTCGGCCCAGTTGCCGAGAAGATGGGCATCGACATGGTGTGGTTCGGCGTGCTGCTGTGCGTGAACATGCAGACCAGCTTCATGCATCCGCCCTTCGGCTTTGCGCTGTTCTATCTGCGTGGCATTGCGGATACCCTGTTCAAAGAAGGTCGCATCGAAAAACCCGTCAAGTCCAACGACATCTACATGGGTGCCATTCCATGGGTGATCATGCAAGTGGTCTTGGTGGTGATCGTGATCTTCGTGCCCGAGACTGTGACCATGTTCTTGGACAAAGAAGAAAAGGTCGACCTCGACAAAGTGGTCATTGAAATGCCCACCGAGCAAGAGACACCCGAAGCCGAGCTCAAGCTCGATGGCACCAAGCCTGCAGCAGGCGAAACCGCTGCCGAAGAGCAAAAGCGCATGGAAGACTTGTTCAAAAAATAACGTCCCCAACGACGACCAGCCCCTCCGGTACGCCTGAGGGGCTTTTTCTTGCCAGTCACATCACACCTATCCGTATGACCACCACCGAACAAACCACCACGCCAGCCCTGGGCCCAACACCCTTTGTGTTTCACCCCTCCATCGACGATGGCGTTGAAGGTCCAGCGTTCTCACGCTGGTTTCAAGCCATCACCTGGACCACCTTGGTGGGTTCAGGTTATTGGCTGCTGACCCTGTGGCAGCAAGGCAAATTTGGCGGCGACACCAGCGTCAATGGTTTACGCAATGCGGGCTGGTTTGTGTTGGGTTGGGCCCTGCTCGCCTGGACCACATGGCATGTCATGCACAGCCGTGCACGACTCGATGCCAAAGGCATTCACCAAACCTGGATTTGGGACAAGCACATGAGCTACGACGAACTGGCCTACGCCAAACTCATCCGCATCCGTGGCTTGGAATGGTTCATGGCGCCACGCTTTTATGTGCGGACCTTGATGGGCAAATTTGCCGTGTTCTACATCAGCAGCCCACAGGTGCAAGCCGAATGCGAACGCCTGAGCGCAGAGCTGGCAGCGTTTCGCGAGTTTTAAAAAGACTGAAAACAAACGCCCATAAAAAAACCGCGCCGTAGCGCGGTTTTTTTGTTCCTGCACAAAGGCTGAATTACAGCTTTTGCTTTTGCATGAACGAGTCGAACTTGGCTTCCGTGAATTGGAACCACAGGTTGGAGTCGCCACGGAACTTCGCGTAGTCGGTGTAAACCTTTTTCCAGTTCGCGTTCTTGGCGCTGATTTCGTCGTAGAAAGCCATGGATTCTTTGAAGGCAGCAGCCATCACGTCTTTCGGGAACTCGCGCAACTTGGTGCCAGAGCCCACCAACTGCTTCAAAGCAGCGGGGTTACGTGCGTCGTACTTGGCTTGCATGTCAGTGTGCGCCATGGCAGCAGCGGCTTCCACGATGGCCTTGTTCTCAGGCGACAGGGCAGCGAATGCTTTGTCGTTGATGAAGAAGTCCAACTCTGGACCACCTTCCCAGAAACCTGGGTAGTAGTAGAAAGGCGCCACTTTGCTGAAGCCCAATTTCAAATCGTCGTATGGGCCAATCCACTCGGCTGAGTCGATGGTGCCTTTTTCCAACGCTGGATAGATGTCGCCGCCAGGAATGTTTTGTGGCACAACGCCCAAACGCTCCAACACTTTGCCGCCGAAGCCACCAATACGGAACTTCAAGCCCTTCAAATCATTCAACGATTTGATTTCTTTGCGGAACCAGCCACCCATTTGAGCGCCTGTGTTGCCGCCTGGGAAGTTCACGATGTTGTACTTGGCGTAGAACTCGCGCATCAGCTTCAAGCCGTTGCCTTCATACATCCAAGCAGTCATTTGACGGCTGTTCAAACCGAAAGGAATGGCACAACCCAAAGCAAATGTTTCGTCCTTACCGAAGAAGTAGTAAGGGGCTGTGTGAGCCATTTCGATAGAGCCTTGTTGCACACCATCGACCACGCCGAACGCAGGCATGATTTCGCCAGCTGCGTGCACCGAGATTTCGAACTTGCCACCCGACATGGCTTTGACAGCCTTGGCGAATGTGTCAGCAGCACCGTGGATGGTGTCGAGCGACTTGGGGAAGCTCGAAGCCAAGCGCCAACGGATAGCGGCTTGTGCGTGCACTGCTGGGGCTGCACCGGCAGCCAAAATACCTGCAATACCAGCGTTTTTAATAACGGAACGACGGTCCATGAAAGACTCCCTTGAGTTGTTAAAACAAACCGTTTTGCGACACACATTTGTGATGAGCGCTTCAAAACGATGGGGCATTGTATGCAGTAGCGAACACCCTCAGAGGCGCGGGTTTACCCCCGAAGAACTTGTATTTCAAAATTCTTCAGAAGGCTTGAAATTACTTCAATGGAAAGTTAATTCAAAAGCGTTGCAAAACGCTTTTCGATGGCCGCTTGAATGCCTGCTGCATCCAGCCCCAATTCAGCCAAGAGCTTGACCGGATCTCCGTGCTCGGTGAACACATCACCAATGCCCAATACCAACACCAGTTTGGGCTGTTGCAGGTCTTGCAACGCCTCCAACACCGCAGAGCCTGCCCCCCCCATGATGGCGCCCTCTTCCACCGTCACCAGGGCATCGTGCGTGGCTGCGATTTGAGCCAACAACTCGGTATCGAGTGGCTTGGCCCAACGCATATTCACCACCGTGGCATTGAGTGCTTCACCCGCTTGCAACGCTGGGTACAGCAGCGTGCCAAACGCGAGGATGGCAATGCGCTTGCCTTCGCGACGCACCTCACCTTTACCAAAAGGCAACGCATTCAAGCCAGGCGTCACAGGCACGCCAGCGCCAGCACCGCGGGGGTAACGCACGGCCACGCAATGGTCTTGTTGGTAAGCGGTGGTCAGTAACTGACGGCATTCGTTTTCGTCCGCAGGACAGGCCATGCTGACATTGGGAATGCAACGCATGAACGGGATGTCGTACAAGCCTGCGTGCGTGGCACCATCCGCGCCCACAATGCCTGCGCGGTCGAGCGCCAGCACCATCGGCAACTTTTGCAGTGCTACATCGTGAATCACTTGGTCATACGCACGTTGCAAGAAGGTGGAATAAATCGCCACCACAGGCTTCAAACCTTCACAGGCTAAACCCGCCGCAAACGTGACGGCATGTTGTTCAGCAATGCCCACATCGTGATAACGCTCGGGGAAGCGCTTGTTGAACTCGACCATGCCCGAGCCCTCGCGCATGGCGGGCGTGATACCCACCAGCAATGGGTCGTGCTCAGCCATATCGCACAGCCAATCACCAAACACTTGGGTGAAGGTGGTTTTGACAACACCCGTGCTAGGCACCAAACCCACGGCGGGGTCAAACTTACCCGGGCCGTGGTAGGCCACAGGGTCGGCCTCGGCCAGCTTGTAGCCTTGGCCTTTTTTGGTGACCACATGCAGGAACTGCGGGCCCTCTAAGTGTTTGATGTTTTCCAGCGTGGGAATAAGTGACTCAAGATCATGCCCATCAATCGGGCCGATGTAGTTAAAGCCGAACTTCTCGAACAAAGTGGCTGGCACGACCATGCCTTTGGCATGTTCTTCAAAGCGCTTAGCCAACTCAAACAAGGGCGGTGCACCTTTGAGCACTTGCTTGCCCACCTCTTTGGCGGCCGAGTAAAACTTACCGCTCATGAGCTGCGCCAAGTAGCGGTTGAGCGCACCCACGGGTGGGCTGATGGACATGTCGTTGTCGTTCAAGATGACGAGCAACTTAGACGTGGACACACCGCCGTTATTCAAAGCCTCAAAGGCCATGCCTGCCGTCATCGCCCCGTCGCCAATGACGGCGATGGCGTGGCGTTGTTCGCCTTTTTGTTGCGCGGCGATGGCCATGCCCAAAGCAGCCGAAATACTGGTGGACGAGTGCGCCGTGCCAAAGGCGTCGTACTCGCTTTCGTCACGGCGCGGAAAACCGCTCAGGCCGTGGCGTTGGCGCAGCGTGCCCATTTGGTCGCGACGACCCGTCAAGATTTTGTGTGGGTAAGTTTGGTGACCCACATCCCACACGATACGGTCGTGCGGTGTGTTGAACACATAGTGCAAAGCCACAGTCAACTCAACCGTGCCGAGGTTAGAGCTGAGGTGTCCACCTGTTTTGGCCACGCTGTTGAGCACGAACGAACGCAACTCATCGGCCAGTGCTGGCAACTGGTGGCGCGGCACAGCCCGCAGGTCTGCGGGTGAATTGATGGTTTGCAACAAATTAGGCATGTGTATTCAAGTGTTCCGGTTCACCACGCGCTCGGCCAGCGCGGCCAGCGTGTGGGTGTGCGTCAAGCCTGTGCTGTGCAAGGCACCGAGCGCCTCGCGCAACAACGACTGCGCATATGACTTTGCCTCTTCCAAACCCAACAACGACACGTAGGTAGGTTTGTCATTCGCGGCATCTTTACCCGCAGTTTTACCAAGCGTGGCTGAATCGGCGATGACATCCAAAATATCGTCCACCACCTGAAAGGCTAAGCCCAAGGCTTGACCATAGCGCTTCAAGCCACTCAGCGCTTGCGGTGTGGTTTCTCCACACGCTGCGCCCATCATGACGCTGCCTTCTAACAAGGCGCCAGTTTTGAGGCGATGCATTTGGCGCAACTGGTCTTCAGTCAACGCCACACCCACGCTAGCCAAATCAATGGCTTGACCACCGGCCATGCCGGCGTGACCGGCTGAGGTGGCGAGCAAACGACAAAGCCGGGCTTGTACGCAAGAGGGAATCAAAGATGCGTCAGGCGTGAGGAACTCAAAGGCCAAGGCCTGCAAAGCATCGCCCGCCAGCAAGGCCTGGGCCTCACCAAACTGCACATGCACGGTCGGCTTGCCACGGCGCAGCACATCGTTGTCCATGCAAGGCATGTCGTCGTGCACCAGTGAATAAGCATGAATCAGCTCTACGGCGCAAGCGGCGCGCAATGCGGCCTCGTCCAGTGCTGCATCTTTCTGGCCGTGGGCCACGGCCTCACGCGCCGCTAACACCAACAGGGGGCGCAAACGCTTGCCGCCATCGAGCACGGCGTAGCGCATAGCCTCACCCAAGTCTGCGGGAGCTTGAGGACTAATCCAGTCAGACAACGCGTCTTCAACAACAGCCAACCAGTGGTTAGTCCATTGGTCGAGTTCGTTAGACGTCATAGAGGGGGTCATCGCAGCGCTCACGTGGGTGTCCAAGATTTCAAAGCCCCGTTGTCGAGCACCTTGATTTGCTGCTCCACCGCGTCCAGTTGTGCACGGCAGTAACCCAAAAGTTCGGCACCACGTTGGTACCCAGACAACAAATCAGCCAATGGCAACTGGCCTGACTCCATTTGCTGCACCAAGCCTTCCAGCTCTTTCAAAGCAGCCTCATAGCTGACGGGCGCAGTTTCTGCGCCGCTTGGGGTGGTTTTGGCCTTGGGCATGGTGTGCGGATATCCGTTTTGAGGTGGGTCAAATAGCCTGCCATTTTAGGCTGCATGCGGGGCATGGTTGACCCCCTTGGGTACAATGGGCATCCTTCAATCGACCTTCGGGCCGATTTATTTTTGTCCACTTATCTCCCTGTGGGGAGTCTTTAGGTCAGGTCACCCATGTCTGATTTAAGTCTTCAACTGCAGCAGGCGCACAGCCAACTACCAGTTACCAGTTATTTCGATGACGCGCTTTTTCAGCGCGAACTGGAGACCATCTTTCAGCAAGGGCCCCGTTATGTGGGCCACCAGCTTGCTGTGCCCAATGTGGGCGATTACTATGCTTTGCCGCATGAAGGCGGAGGGCGTGCTCTTGTGCGCTCGGCCAAAGGCGTAGAACTGGTATCCAACGTGTGTCGTCACCGCCAAGCGGTGATGCTCAAGGGCCGTGGTTCACTCAACACCCAAGCTCCAGGCTCTGCCGGTGGCAACATCGTGTGCCCTCTGCACCGCTGGACGTATGCACCCTCTGGCGAATTGCTGGGTGCGCCCCACTTCTCGCACGACCCTTGTCTGAACCTCAACAACTACAAGTTGCGCGAGTGGAACGGTATGCTGTTCGAAGACAACGGCCGCGACATCTTGGCTGACCTCGCAGGCATGGGCCCAGCCAAAGACCTCAACTTTGATGGCTACGCCCTCGACCACGTCGAGCTGCACGAGTGCAATTACAACTGGAAGACCTTCATCGAGGTCTACCTTGAGGACTACCACGTCGGCCCCTTCCACCCTGGCTTGGGCAACTTTGTCACCTGCGACGATTTGCAATGGGAATTCAAGCCCGAGTACTCGGTGCAAACCGTGGGCGTGGCCAACACCTTTGGCAAACCCGGCTCTGACGTCTACAAAAAATGGCACGACGTGCTGCTGAACTACCGCAGCGGTGCGCTGCCCGAGCGCGGTGCGATTTGGCTCACCTACTACCCTCACATCATGGTGGAGTGGTACCCACATGTGCTGACGGTGTCCACACTGCACCCTGTCAGCCCCACCAAAACGTTGAACAGGGTGGAGTTCTACTACCCAGAAGAAATCGTGGCCTTCGAGCGCGAGTTCGTCGAAGCCCAACGCGCGGCCTACATGGAAACCTGCATTGAGGACGACGAAATTGCTGAGCGCATGGACGCAGGTCGCAAGGCTCTCATGCAGCGCGGCGACAACGAAGTCGGCCCTTACCAAAGCCCGATGGAAGACGGCATGCAGCACTTCCACGAGTGGTACCGCGGCAAACTCAACTTCGCACAAAGCTAAGCCATACGCATGCAAGCCCTGTGGATGCTGCTGGGTGCAGCCTTTTTTGCCACCATGGGGGTTTGCGTCAAATATGGCTCCGCCCACTTCAACTCGGCTGAACTCGTGTTCTACCGTGGCGTTGTGGGTTGCATTTTTTTAGTAGTCATTGCGCAACAACAAAACATCTCGCTACGCACCCAATATTTGGGCATGCACGTGTGGCGGTCCATCATCGGTGTTACCTCATTGAGTGCTTGGTTTTACGCCATCGCCAAGCTGCCACTGGCCACTGCCATGACGCTCAACTACATGAGCAGCGTTTGGATTGCCGCCTTCATCGTGGGCGGCTCTCTCATCAATTGGAAACCGAGTGAAGGTCAAAGCGCTTGGTCACAAGGCCCCTTAGCCCTCACCGTCATGGCCGGCTTTGCGGGCGTGGTCATGGTGCTGCGACCCACCATGGCACAAGACCAAATTTATGCAGGTCTCATTGGCCTCATGTCTGGCTTTTGCGCGGCCTTTGCTTATATGCAAGTCACGGCCTTGGGGCGCATTGGAGAACCCGAAACGCGCACCGTGTTTTACTTTGCCATCGGCACCATCCTGGCAGGACTGGCAGGTATGGCATTCATGGGTATCTCTACTTGGGAGTGGGAGCACGCGGTGTGGCTGATCCCCGTGGGCATTTTTGCCTCACTCGGTCAGCTGTGCATGACACGCGCCTACAGCCACGGCGCCACGCTGGTGGTGGCCAACTTGCAATACTCGGGCATTGTGTTTGCTGCGCTCTACAGCTTGCTGCTGTTTGGTGATGACATCCCACTCATCGGTTGGGCGGGTATGGCACTTATTACCCTAAGCGGCATCTCTGCCACTTTGCTGCGTGCACGTGCCGCACCACAAACACCTGCCGAAGAACACTGACACCACTCATCATCCGTGAAGCGTTGAAGCCGCAAAGGAAAACACCATGTACACCACACTCATTTCTGTTGCTCAACTCCAAGCCTTCCAAACCAGCGGTGCGGCTGTGGCTGTGTTTGACTGCACCTTCGATTTGATGAACCCATCGGCAGGCTACGCCCAGTATGTAGAGCAACACATCGCAGGCGCACAACACGCTGACCTGGACCTTCACCTCGCCACGCACGACGCAAGCAAGCGCGTGAATGGTGGCCGCCACCCGCTGCCCCAGCGCGACGTGTTTGCAGCTTGGTTGCAAAGCATGGGCGTGAACCAAGACACCCAAGTGGTGGTGTACGACCGCAACGGCATGAACTACTGCGGCCGCTTGTGGTGGATGCTCAAGTGGTGTGGCCACGATGCTGTGGCCGTGCTGGATGGTGGCTTTCAAGCTTGGGTGGCTGCGAGTGGCTCTGTGACTTCAGGCGAGACAACTACAGCGACCAAAACCACGCAGGCGATAGGCAACTTTGCACTGCGCGAGCCGCTGGTGAGATTGGTAGACACCGCCACCGTGTCTGCGCATTTGAACGACGGCTCACAAACCCTCATCGACGCACGCGGCGCACCGCGCTATCGCGGCGAGGTGGAGCCACTCGATCCTGTGGCAGGCCACATTCCCGGAGCACTGAACCGCCCATTCAACACCAACCTCAACGCCAAGGGTTTTTTCAAAAGCGCAGACGAATTGCGTGCTGAATTTGCTGCCTTGCTGGGTGA
The DNA here is from genome assembly GCF_027924965.1 of Limnohabitans sp. TEGF004. Classification (NCBI taxonomy): domain Bacteria; kingdom Pseudomonadati; phylum Pseudomonadota; class Betaproteobacteria; order Burkholderiales; family Comamonadaceae; genus Limnohabitans; species Limnohabitans sp. TEGF004. Next base: position 1,860,581 of record NZ_AP027056.1, read on the forward strand.
TGCCAAACCAGACACCGTGGTGCACCACTGCGGCAGTGGCGTGAGCGCTGTGCCCAATGTGCTGGCCATGGAAGTAGCGGGCCTAGGACGCACCGCCTTGTATGCAGGCAGCTGGAGCGAGTGGTGCAACACCCCTAGCCTGCCCTGCAAAAGATCTTGAAATCAGTGCTGTGCCCACTCGCCTAAAGCGGCGACCAGGGCAATGCCTGCAAACAGCCAAGCCACTTGGGCTGCTGTCTCTTTCGGCGAGAGACGTTTTTGCAACTGCGGAATCAAATCAGCCAGCGCGACATAAATAAAGCTGCTGGCAGCCACCACCAAGAAAAACGGCAAGTACTCGTGCAATGCACCCACGAGCAGATAGCCCATCACGCCACCGATCGCCGTCACGCCACCGGCCAGCGTGAGTTTGAACAAGGCAGCGCGTGGGTTACTCAGCGTTTGGCGCAACACCACCAAGTCGCCCACATGGTGCGGCACTTCGTGCGCCATCACCGCCAACGCAGCGGCCACACCCAAACGCGGGTCTGCCACAAAAGCCGCCGCAATCAAAATGCCATCGCCAAAGGCGTGCACGCTGTCGCCCAACAGCACCGCCCAGCCACCGCTGTGGTGGCTATGGTCGTGATGCTGGTGATGCACATCGTGCGTGTGATGTGCGTGTTCATGCGTATGGTCGTGTGCATGGCTGTGAGCATGGTCATGGTCATGCCCATGCTCATGCCCGTGGTGCCACAACTCAGCTTTGTCGAGCAAGAAGAAAAACACCAAGCCCACCAGAAGCGCCACGAACAAAGCATGTGCTGAAACGCCCGCCTCCACAGACAGCTCAAAAGCCTCTGGCAACAGGCGTGTGAACGCCGTCGCGAGCAAAGCGCCCGCCGCAAGGCTCAACAAATGCTGGGTGAAACGCGACAGCAGCGCATAAGCCAACAAGGCCGCCAGCCACACACTGCCCATGCCGGCAACTAAGGTACCCACAAGAATTGAAATCAAAGTCATGAGCAGATTATCTCGCGCCCAAAGACGACCACTAAAAATAGGAAAGGTTTAGTTCAAACCCGCTTGATGATCAAGGCAATCCCCTGCCCCACCCCAATGCACATGGTGCACAGCGCATAGCGCCCACCTGTGGTGTGCAAACGGTTGATGGCCGTGGTGACCAAACGCGCGCCCGAAGCACCTAAGGGATGACCCAGCGCAATGGCACCGCCCCAAGCGTTCACGCGGGCATCGTCGTCCTTCAAGCCCAACATACGCAGTACGGCCAGGCCTTGAGCAGCAAAAGCCTCGTTCAGTTCAATGACATCCATTTGCTCAATCGTTAAACCCGTTTGTGCCAGCACTTTTTGAGTGGCAGGCGCAGGGCCAATGCCCATCACGCGCGGAGCCACGCCAGCAGTGGCCATGCCCACCACGCGAGCTTTGGGCGTCAGACCATATTGCTTCACGCTCGCTTCGTTGGCCAACAACAAAGCACAAGCGCCATCGTTCACGCCACTGGCATTGCCTGCTGTCACGCTGCCCTCGGGGCGCACCACACCTTTGAGTTTGGCCAACGACTCTAGGTTGGTGTCGCGTGGGTGTTCGTCTTGGCTCACCACCAAAGCATCGCCTTTTTTCTGGGGAATGGTCACAGCACAAATTTCGCGTGCAAAGTGACCATCTTGGATGGCGGCCAATGCATTGCGCTGGCTACGCAAAGCCATTTGGTCCTGCGCTTCGCGCTCAATCTTGTAATCGACTGCCACGTTTTCTGCGGTTTCGGGCATGCTGTCCACGCCGTATTGCGCCTTCATGAGCTTGTTCACAAAGCGCCAGCCAATGGTGGTGTCATACACCGCGTTGTTGCGGCTGAATGCGCTCTCGGCTTTGGGCATGACAAAGGGGGCACGGCTCATGCTCTCGACACCGCCCGCGATCATCAGCGCCGCTTCGCCCGATTTGATGGCGCGTGCTGCGGTGCCCACCGCGTCTAAGCCTGAACCACACAAGCGATTGATCGTGCCACCTGGCACCTCCATGGGCAAGCCTGCGAGCAAAGCAGCCATGCGCGCCACGTTGCGGTTGTCTTCGCCGGCTTGGTTGGCACAGCCATAAAGCACATCGGTCACTTGCGACCAGTCGACTGTGGGGTTGCGCTCCATCAAGGCCTTGATTGGAACTGCGGCCAAATCATCAGCACGAACGCTACTCAACGCGCCGCCATAACGTCCAAAGGGGGTACGAATTGCATCGCAAATATAGGCTTCAGTCATATGAGTTCTCTTAAAAATTCTTCTTCAACATTTCAGTCCTGATTTTTGTTCATCAGACGTGAACTGGGAGACCGATGAGTCGTTCAAGCTCTTCTTTGCTCAAACCATCCACTTGATCGATCAGCTTCAAACCTTCAGGGGTGCATTCCAACGTTGCCAAATCAGAATAAATGCGCTTGACGCAGCCCAATCCCGTGAGGGGATATGAGCACTCTTGCACAACCTTGCTCTCGCCTTTTTTAGTGAGGAGATCCATCATGACCCAAGTCTGTTTGGCACCAACCGCCAAGTCCATCGCACCACCCACCGCAGGAATCGCACCTGCTTCACCCGTGCTCCAATTGGCAAGATCGCCAGTCGCTGACACCTGAAATGCGCCCAAAACACTGATGTCGAGATGACCACCACGCATCATGGCAAAGCTGTCTGCATGATGGAAATAAGCACCGCCTGCCAATAAGGTCACAGGCTGCTTGCCAGCGTTGATCAAGTCGTAATCTTCCTCTCCAGTCAACGGTGCCTGTCCCATCCCTAGGATGCCGTTTTCGCTGTGAAGGACGACCTCCATGCCCTCAGGCAAGTAATTGGCAACCAGTGTGGGTTGACCGATGCCAAGATTGACATACGCGCCATCAAAAATATCTTGCGCCACGCGCTGAGCGAGTTCTTGCTTTGTTCGTTTTGTGTAATTAGTCATACAAGTTTTCCTTACGCAGCTTGCTTGAAGCCGCCCGCTTGTGTCGCCACGCGTTCAATCTTCACGATGCGTGAGACGAATATTCCAGGGGTCACGATTGACTCAGGATCCATCTTGCCCAGTTCGACCACATCGTGAACAGTTGCAATGGTGCATTTGGCTGCAGTGGCCATGACAGGTCCAAAATTACGCGCTGCTTTACGGAAGGTTAGGTTCCCCCAACGATCGCCCGTTTCAGCTTTGATCAAGGCCACATCGCCGTAGATTGGATACTCGAGCACATAGTCTTTGCCATTGATACGACGCGTCTCTTTGGGTGTTCCGTCTACATTCAATGACAGCTCTGTTCCGAAGCCAGTTGGCGTGTAGAACGCACCAACACCAGCGCCAGCGGCACGAAGTCGTTCAGCCAAGTTCCCTTGAGGTACCAACTCCAACTCGATCTTTCCGCTTCGATAGAGCTCATCAAAGACGTATGAGTCAGCTTGCCGAGGAAAGCTACAAATGATTTTTCGTACTTGTCCTGCCTTGAGCAAGGCAGCCAACCCGGTGCCTCCGTTGCCAGCGTTGTTGTTGACGACTGTCAGTTCGCGTGCACCATGCTGAATCAATCCGTCGATGAGCTCATTTGGGATACCGGCAGTACCGAAACCGCCAATCAAGACCGTCGATCCGTCTTTGATTCCGGACAAAGCATCAGGAATACTTTTGCAAATTTTGTTGATCATATTTTTATGAAATTTTTCAAATAAAAAGGCGGGGAAATAGACTCAAAGTCTATTTAAAAACTCACCAACAGCGTGTTGGAATTTTTCTGGTTGCTCAAGTGGGCTCAGATGAGATGCATGCTCAAAAATTTCTAATTGCGAACCTGAGATTTCATGATGTATCGCTTCTGCCATCGCTGGCGTTGCCCCCATGTCTAACGCTCCAGCTAAAACCAAGGTGGGGCAGCCGATCAATTTCAAATCATTCAACCAATTGACGCTGGCAACCGCTTGGCAATTGGCAACATAGGCTTTTGCATCGTTAGCCAAAATCTGAGCGCGAAGTGCATCTGTGACTTGAGGGTTGTTTGCTCGAAAATCTTCAGACAAATACCGCTGTGAAATCAGGTCGACAACAGCTGCTATTCCGCGCTGCTCAACAATAGCGATGCGCTCCTTCCAAGCGGCTTGCGCTGCAGGTGCATAACTCCCTACGGTGTGAGCCAACACAAGTCCCCTCACCAAACTCGGGTGCTTGATGGCCAATCCTTGCCCGACCATGCCACCCTGCGACAGGCCTACGAAGACGACAGGACCGCGCTTCCACGCGTTGACGAGTGTGGCTGCATCTTCTACCAAGAGGTCTAAATCAAGCGGGCGCAAGCCGAGCTTAGATCGGCCCTGTCCACGATGGTCATACGCCAATATGGGACGTTGTCCTTTTTGGGCATCTATCCAGCCCGACCACATGGCGTGATCCAGGCCCAAGGCATGGCTCACGACAACTGGAAGTCCTGGTCCATCTGAAAGTTGCACTGAGTAAATATCAGACATTCATTCTCTTTCAGTCAGGCTGGATATTTTTCTCGCGAATGAGCTTTTCCCATTTCGCGCTCTCTGCCAGCAAACTAGAAGCAAATGCTTCTGGTGTGCTGCCAATCGCTTCCGCACCTAATACGGAGAAGCGCGCTTTGACTTCAGTGCGGCTCATCGCCTCGATCAACGCTACATTCATAAATTTCACAATATCGGGCGGCGTTGCTGCAGGCATGAAGACACCAAACCAAGGAGAAAGCACGTACCCTGGAACGCCAGCCTCTGCAATGGTTGGCACTTCTGGCATGGCGGTTGACCGCTTTGACGTGGTGACACCCAAGGCATTCAACTTACCTGCCTGTACATAGGGACGTGCCGATGACACGCTGTCGAACATCATGTCCACTTGTCCACCCAGTAAATCGGAAACAGCAGGGCCACTGCCGCGATAAGGGATGTGTTGGATGTCCAAACCGGTCATGGATGTGAACAACTCACCGGCCAAATGGATTGAAGTTCCGTTACCTGCTGATGCATAGGTCAGCTTTCCGGGTTTTGCCTTGACTTCAGTAATCAAGTCACGCAGGCTTTTTGCTTTCACCTTCGTTGGATTGACCACCAGCATGTTGGGCACGACAGCCAGCATCGACACCGGCGCAAAGTCTTTGATTGGGTCATAGCCCAACTTGGCGTACAAGTGACGATTGGTCACCATACCAATGGATGTGATCACCATGGTGTAACCATCGGCAGGTGACTTGGCCACGAAGTCAACGCCTAAGTTACCACCCGCACCCGCTTTGTTTTCAATCACCACAGGTTGCCCAAACTTGCGCGACAGCTGCTCGCCAACAGAGCGCGCAATACTGTCCATGGCGCCACCAGGTGGGAACGGAACAATCCAGCGGATGGGTTTGTCTGGATAGGCTGCATGCACAGATGAGATGGCCATCCAACCGCAGGCTGCAATAGCCAGCCATTTCAAGCTGACGCTGTTGACTAGTTTGTGAAGTTTCATCATGACCTCAGACAATGGAAGATGGATGTTGAGCCAGAGGTGTGACATGGATCTCCATGTATGGAAACAGAGGCAACGCAGAAAGAAGCTGATGCAACTCATCGTTTGAACTCACATCAAACACACTGTAGTTGGCGTACTCACCGACGACACGCCACAAATGAACCCAACGTCCGTCACGCTGCAGCTCTTGCGAATACGCTTTTTCGAGAGCCTTGATTTCATCCATCTGTTTAGGATCAGCACCTGTGGGAATACGAACATCCATGCGCACGAGATACAACATTAATTTCTCCTTGGGTTAATTGGCTGATTTCAGGATGCTTATTTGCGTCCGAGATCAAAATGTGTGGGGGTCAGGCCTTGCTTCTCTCTGTCGAAGCGATCGAGCTTTTTCTCATCAATCGTGACGCCAAATCCTGGACCATCTGGAATATGCAAATCGAAGTCTTTCACCAACATGGGTGTCTCGACAATGTCGTCAACCAGCAGTTGCGGCCCGAACAATTCGCAACCATGGTGCTTACCTGGGAGCGTCGAGAAAACGTGCGCCGATGCAGCACTGCCCAGCGATGTCTCGAGCATCGTGCCGCCATACCAATCGATGTCAGCAGCCTCGGCAACCGCAGCGACTTTGCGTGTGCGAAGTAAGCCACCATGCTTTGCCACTTTCAGTGAAAAAACATGTGACGCGTTTTGTTTTGACAACATGAGTGCCTCCTGAGGTGTACAAACGCTCTCATCAGCCATGATGAGCGTGCGCATCTGCATACCGACCAACGAAGTCAAACCTTCAATGTTCCACTTTGCAACAGGTTGCTCAATCAAGTCCACACCAGCATCTGCCAATTCGGGGACGTATCTTCGAGCCGTATTGACATCCCAAGCCTGATTCACATCCACCGTGAATCGTGCTTTACCAGCCAATTCGCGCGCGATGGCACTGACCAGTGCGACATCGTCTTGCGGCGAACGTGCGCCAATTTTTATTTTGAAGATGCGGTGACGCCGCTCTTCTAGTTTTCGGTAAGCCTCTTCTAGATCTTTGCCAACATCGCCTGTCGCCAAAGTCCAAGCCAAAGGCAAACGCTCATGCAACTTACCGCCAAGCAATTGCCAAGCTGGCAAATTCTGAGACCGAGCCACTGCATCAATGAGCGCCATCTCAACGGCACTTTTGGCGAAGTAGTTGCCACGGCAGCTTTTATCCATGCGAAGCAAAATCGATTCAAAACCACCTGCTTCTTGGTTGAGAACTGCTGGCGTCAAATACGCCTTGACTGCATGCAAGATGCTCTCGGGGGACTCTTCATTCCAAGACGCACCACCAATGGTGGCCGCCTCGCCCCACCCCACTGCACCGTCGGACAACTCGATCCGAACGATGCAATAACTTTGTTGCTGTATTGAACCAAAGGACAGTTTATGAGGCCGAACTGTTGGAATATCGATGATGCGCGGTTGCAGCGAAATGATGTGAGGCATGGCGTCTTATTCAGTGATGAAATTGGAATGGATGTTTCTTGATCTATCGACGCGCACCGTTTTGAAGAAAATCAAAAATTCAGCACATCGACAACGCAATCCTATGTGTCACAAATCAATTCATCAAATGAATTATTTAGAACATAATGTTCGTTTCAATCGAACTATATTTTGAACCATGGAACTTCGACAACTCAGATACTTCCTCAGTCTTGCCGAAACTGAACATCTCACGCAGTCTGCACAAGCCCTGTTCATCACCCAATCCACACTCTCCCACGGTCTGCGTCAATTGGAAGATGAGTTGGGGACGGTCTTATTTGACCGAATTGGACGAGGTCTCAAAATTTCTCAGGCTGGATTGGCCTACAAAAGTTTTGTAGGCAGAGCAATACAAGAGCTAGAAGCAGGTCGCATGGCGCTCGCTCAATTGAATGGACTGCAATCTGGGACATTGACCGTCGGCGTTATTCCCACGTTCATGGATACCCTTGTGCCTGCTGCTGTGGCGCACTTCAGTGCAAACTACCCTGGCATTCGTGTTTCGATCCGGGATCTTCGTGCTGATCTGATTGAAAAACACTTAGTCTCAGGACAACTCGATGTGGGTATTGCTTTCCATCCAACCCAACATGCAGACATTGATGCCGAGCATTTGTTCAGCGAACAGTTACAGCTGCTCGTCAGCGTGGATCACCGTTTGGCCAAACGCCGTTCGCTGCGCATGCAAGATTTAAAAAACGTCCCGTTGTGTTTGCTGCCCAAAAGTTTTGCGACTCGGCGAATGCTCGATGAAGCTTTCAAATCAGCAAACATCTCACCCGAAATTCGTGTCGAGATGGAATCCGTCAATGCGTTGATCGAGGCCTGCAAAACGGGAACGCTGGCCACGATCGTTCCTGAACGAGCCGCATCTATGAACCAAACGCAATTTCGGGCAATTTCATTACATGCCCCACAGCCTCTGCGACACGCTGGGATTTTGTGGCGCAAGGGCGCATCACGCTCAATGGCAGCCCAAGCCTTCGTGCAGGAACTGGGAAGTCAGACCCAAAGTGGCGGCAAGTTTAGTTAGACGACAGCTTTTGACTGCTTCCTTTTCGTCGACTGACTTTTGTAGACGTTGTGATGGGCACCTCTTTGCCTAACAGGGATGGGAATGCATTGTTCTCTAGGTCTAACCATGGCGGATTCTCTGCATACATTTCCACGATCAGTTCTTTGATAGCAGCGATATACCAAGAATCGTCATTGAGACGATGACTCAAGATGATCGGAGAAGTCGCACGCTCATCATCTATGACGCGATACACCAGATCGGACCTGACCCGAGCCGCTGCAGGAATAATGCACACCCCCATTTCTGATGCCACCAAACCCAGAGCGGCTTGTATCTCACGAACTTCGTGAATTTCACCGAGCTGAATGCCTTGGTCATGAACCAAGCTCAAGACGTGGTCTGCATAACTTGGCCGTGGATCCTTGGGGAAAACAATCAGATTCTGATTGACCAACTCCTTCAGACTGATCCTGCCGCGTGCCTTCGCCAAGGGAGAACTTGGCGGCAAGGCAAGAACCAGACGCTCCTCCCTTAAAACCACGCGAGCCACTGACGTGTCGCCAGTTCGGATCCGCCCGAATCCCAAGTCGATACGCCCTGATTTCAGCTCCGCGATCTGATGCACCGAACTCAGATCGACCAAGTGAATGTCTGTTTCGGGGTAACGCTTGCGAAACATGCGAATCAGCATAGGAAGGCCGCCGTACAAAGTCGATGCGACATAGGCAATTGAAATGGATTGGCGTCGATCTTGACCAACGCGTTTGGCACCCGCTTTCATTTGCTCGACCCGATGAAGCACCTGCAAGGCTTCTTCGTAAAAAACGCGCCCCGCGTCGGTCAAGCGCAAAGGCCTGCTGCTGCGTTGAATCAACAGGACACCGAGCTCCTCCTCAAGGAGCTGAATCTGTCGACTCAGTGGTGGCTGTGCAATGTGCATTTGCTCAGCTGCACGCGTGAAGTTCTTGGTCGTGGCAACTGCTACGAAATAACGTAATTGACGAAGATCCATTAGGGTAATCCATACCCGCTAGATATGGTGCGTTGTAAGTGGCTGATTTTTAACACAAAAACCATTCACTATATGCAAAAGGTATCGCTACGGATGAATTTGGTATTGGATGTATTGATGGCACTGCCCTTTAATTCAACCCATGCAACAAACACGTTAACTAACTCAGACAGTTTTTTGCAATGTGAAGGGGGCGTTCCCCAAGCAACCAAGTAAGACCAACCTCTAGGAGATAACCATGACCGTTCAAATTTTCAAAACAAATGAAGTTCAAGATTTTTTAAAGATAGCCAGTGGCCTGACACAAACAGGCGGCAATCCACGCACCAAAACCATCATTCATCGCATCTTGTCTGACCTGTTCAAGGCCATCGAAGACTTGGACATCACATCGGATGAATACTGGGCCGGCGTTGCTTACCTGAATCAGCTTGGCGCACGCAGCGAGGCAGGCTTGTTGTCTCCTGGTTTGGGACTGGACCGCTATTTCGACATGCGCATGGACGCCGAAGACGCAGCACTTGGCTTGACCGATGGCACACCACGTGCGATCGAAGGACCTCTTTACGTCGCTGGTGCGCCTGTCGTTCATGGCTTTACACGATTAGATGATGGCAGCGATACATCAGGTAAAACTCTCATCATGCACGGCACTGTGTATGGTGCAGATGGCAAGCCTGTGTCGAACGCATCTGTTGAAGTCTGGCACGCCAACACCAAGGGGTTCTATTCTCACTTTGATCCTACTGGCGAGCAAAAGGCCTTCAACATGCGCCGCACCATCATGACCGATGCACAGGGTCGTTATAAGTTCCAGAGCATCGTGCCAGTGGGATATGGCTGCCCACCCGACGGTCCAACTCAGGCGTTGCTGAATCAGTTGGGTCGTCATGGCAATCGTCCTGCGCACATCCACTTCTTTGTCACAGCAGATGGCCACCGCAAGTTGACAACACAAATCAACATTGATGGTGACCCATTGGTGAATGATGATTTCGCGTACGCAACACGAGACGGCTTGGTTCCCCCAGTTGTTGAACACGCGGACGAGGCCAGCATCAAAGCGCATGGTCTGAGTGGCCCATTCTGTGAAATCAAATTCGACATGACGCTGAGCCCCTTGGTCAATGGCTCAGATAACCAGATCGTTGAGCGCCCTCGTCTAGCAGCCTGATCTTCAACCGAGGTGGGCCGAATGACTTTCATTCGGCACCACCAGGCATGACGACAGACGAAAAACCGCAACCTCAGTTGCGGCGGACGCCCCTACCCAAAGGAAACACACCCATGAATACGAACGTATCCGTCGACAAATATGCCGACGTGGAAAACTTATTGAACAACGCCTTGCAAGACGATCCTGAAAACGGCGTTTTTCGTTGCCGTCGCGATATTTTTACGGACGCGGATCTCTTTGAACTCGAGATGAAACACATCTTCGAAGGCAACTGGATTTACTTGGCGCATGAAAGCCAAATCCCAGAGATCAACGACTACTTCACCACCTACATCGGCCGACAGCCAATCGTCATCACTCGTACCAAAGATGGCAGCTTGAACGCTGTCATCAATGCATGTGCGCACAGAGGCGCGATGCTGTGCCGCCGCAAGCACGGCAACAAAGGCAGCTTCACCTGCCCGTTTCATGGATGGACGTTCGCAAACACAGGCAAGTTGCTGAAGGTCAAAGATGAGAAGACCACGGAATATCCCATCCAATTCAACACCAATGGCTCGCATGACCTGAAGAAGGTGGCTCGCTTTGAAAGCTACAAAGGCTTCTTGTTTGGTAGCTTGAACGCTGATGTGCAACCCCTGCAAGAGTTTTTAGGTGAAACGAAAGTGGTGATCGACCAAATCGTTGACCAAGCCGCTGAAGGACTGGAAGTTTTGCGTGGTAGCTCGACTTACACCTACGACGGCAATTGGAAACTTCAAATGGAAAACGGCAGCGACGGTTACCACGTGAGCTCTGTCCATTGGAATTACGCCGCAACGATGGGACGACGCAAAGATGGTGGCACCAAGGCTGTCGATGCAAACGGCTGGAGCAAGAGCGTGGGTGGTGTGTACGGATTTGAAAACGGTCACATCCTGCTGTGGACGAAGACCATGAACCCAGAAGTGCGTCCTGTGTATGACCATCGTGCAGAGCTCAAAGATCGCCTCGGAGAAGCCAAGGCCGATTTGATCGTGAACCAAACACGCAACCTTTGCCTTTACCCGAATGTGTATTTGATGGATCAATTTTCTACACAGATCCGAGTCACGCGCCCCATCAGTGTGGATAAGACAGAAGTCACGATTTACTGTTTCGCACCTAAGGGTGAAAGTGCTGAAAGCCGCGCCACCCGCATTCGTCAGTACGAGGACTTCTTCAACGTCTCGGGCATGGGAACAGCGGATGACCTCGAGGAATTTCGCTCTTGCCAAACAGGTTATGCCGCCAAGGCTGCACCTTGGAATGATTTGAGTCGCGGCGCGCCGCTTTGGGTGCATGGTCCAGATGAAAACGCCCGACAAATGGGTATGACCCCACTGGTCAGCGGCGGTCGAAGTGAAGACGAAGGTCTGTTCGTTTGTCAACACAACTATTGGGCAGAGAGCATGCAAAAAGCGCTGACCAAAGAGCGAGAAGGAGCAAAGTGATGAGCCAAAAATTCAGCGATGTTTGCGGCTTTTTATTCAAAGAAGCGCGCCACCTTGACGACCGCGAGTGGGATGCTTGGTTGGACATGTATGCCCCAGAGGTTCAATACTGGATGCCATCTTGGGACGATGACGATCAGTTGACAGAGGATCCACAAAGTGAGATTTCACTGATTTACTACCCCAACCGCAATGGTTTGGAGGATCGTGTGTTTCGCATCAAGACGGAGCGCTCTAGTGCCTCCATGCCCGAACCACGCACCAATCACATGATCAGCAATGTGGAGATCTTGGCGGACCGTGGTGACTCACTGGACGTCAGATACAACTTCCACACGTTGAGCCACCGCTACAAGGTCACAGATCATTTTTTCGGCGCCATCTTTTTAACGCTAAAGGTGATGGGCGACGACAGTTTCCAAATCACGCGCAAAAAGATTGTCTTAAAGAATGACTACATCAGCCAAGTCATTGACATCTATCACATCTGAGATCAGAAGGGTTCACAAGATGACCAGCTATCGAATAGCCTTGAACTTCGAGGATGGTGTCACACGCTTCATAGAGTGTGGCGCAGACGAAAAAGTGCTCGACAGTGCTTTCAGAAATCGCATCAATTTGCCCATGGACTGCTCGGACGGTGTGTGTGGCACATGCAAATGCCGAGCAGAAAGTGGCTCGTATGACATGGGCGATGAATACATTGATGAAGCCTTGACACAAGATGAAGCCAATGAGGGCTTGGTTCTGACATGTCAAATGGTGCCTAGTTCAGATTGCGTCATCTCGGTGCCTGTGCCCTCCACTGCTTGTAAAACTGGCACGGCGCAGTTCTCTGCCACATTGGCTGAGGTCTCCTCGCTTGGCGATGCTGCCTATGAGTTGGTCTTAGATGCCCCATCGGATGCACCGGACTTCTTACCAGGTCAATACGTCAACATCGGCGTTCCAGGCAGCGACCAACACCGGTCTTACTCGTTCAGTTCAGCACCGGGAAGTGCCCGCATGACTTTCTTGGTCAAGCAAGTTCCTGAGGGGCTGATGAGCGGCTGGTTGAATCGCGCCCAGTCAGGCGAGACGCTTGACATCAAAGGGCCCATGGGCAGCTTTTATCTGCGAACTCCCACTCGACCCTTGCTCTTTCTAGCAGGTGGCACTGGGCTTGCGCCGTTTTTGTCAATGCTAGAAGTCCTTGAGAAACAAGCGCACGCTCTGCCGATTCACTTGATCTATGGCGTGACACGCGATCAAGATTTAGTCATGGTCGATCGTTTAGTGAATTTTGCTAACCGACTGCCCAACTTCACCTTCACCACCTGTGTGGCCGACCCGCAAACAGGCCATGACAAACAAGGATTTGTCACGCAATACATGTCACCAGATGTCTTGCATGACGGCGATGTCGATGTGTATTTGTGCGGTCCGCCTCCCATGGTGGATGCCGTACAAAAACATTTCAAAGACATCGCCTTGAGTCCCGTGAGTTTTCATTATGAAAAGTTCACGCCCAATGCGACCACCCCCATTTCGGAGTAACCCATATGAACAAAGAATTTGCAGGCAAAGTCATGCTCATCACAGGCGCTGCACAAGGCATTGGCCAACGTGTTGCTGAGCTTGCAGCAGCGCAAGGCGCCCGCTTAGCGCTGGTTGACAGATCGCCTCTGGTTCAAGAATTACGCGAGCAGCTGTCAGCCATCACTGAGGTCATTGCCATTGAAGCAGACCTTGAGCAATTTGAGGGCGCAGAACAAGCAGCAGAGAGAACGCATAAGGCGTTTGGTCGGATCGACATTTTGGTGAACAACATCGGTGGCACCATCTGGACCAAACCATTTGAGCACTACGACCCTAAACAGATCGAAGCTGAAGTACGACGCTCGCTATTTCCCACCTTGTGGAGCTGTCGCGCAGTGTTGCCCTACATGCTGAAGAAAAAAAAGGGCGCCATTGTGAACGTGTCCTCCATCGCGACACGCAGCGTCAACCGCGTTCCGTACGGCTCAGCGAAGGGTGGTGTCAATGCATTGACTGCATGCTTGGCATTCGAAAACGGTGAGCGTGGTATTCGCGTCAACGCGATAGCACCTGGTGGAACAGAAGCACCCCCACGTCGCATTCCACGCAACACGTCAAATCTGGGTCGCAAAGATAAAGCTTGGTACCAAGAAATTGTCGATCAAACGATCTCTAGCACCTTGATGAAGCGTTACGGAACGCTCGACGAACAAGCAGAAGCCATCCTCTTTTTGGCTTCAGACCGTTCGTCTTACATCACTGGCACGGTTCTGCCGGTCGGTGGTGGCGACCAAGGTTGATGCATTTTTCCGTTGATAAAACCCCTCACCCACAGATAAAAAGCCGTCACTGATCGGCACATCCCAGGAGACAAACACCATGAATATCTCGCAATTTTCTCGCCGTGCTGCACTCGCCGCAGCGGTTTCATTCACCATTCCAATGGCCATGGCACAGACCTCACAAAAACTCAAGGTTGGTTTCATGTTGCCCGCCACTGGCACTTTTGCCGCATTGGGCACCGCTATTGAAAATGGTTTCAGGCTTTACCTTGCTGAACAAGGTGGAAAGATCGGTGGGCGTGAAGTTGAATTTTTCAAAGTCGACGACGAGTCAGATCCATCTAAAGCGATTGACAACGTCAACAAACTGATCAAACGCGACAACGTGGACGTTTTGATCGGCAGCGTGCACTCAGGCGTCGCAATGGCCATGGCTCGCGTCGCCAAGGGCACCGGCACCTTGATGATCAATCCCAACGGTGGCGCTGACGCCGTCACAGGCTCCATGTGTGCGGTGAACATTTTCCGCAGCAGCTTTAGCAATTGGCAGCCGGGTTTCGCGATTGGTCAAGCCATGGCGGCTAAAGGCCATAAAACCGCAGCCACCATCACTTGGAAATACGCCGCTGGTGATGAGATGGCCAAAGGCTTCAAAGAAGGCTTTGAGAAATCGGGTGGAAAGGTAACCAAAGAATTGACGCTGCCCTTCCCGAACGTTGAATTCCAATCCCTGTTGACTGAAATTGCCTCTGCCAAACCTGATGCTGTTTTCTCCTTCTTTGCTGGCGGCGCTGCCGTGAAGTTTGTCAAAGACTATGACGGTGCTGGCCTGAAGAAAAACATCCCTCTCTTTGGCACTGGCTTTCTGACCGATGGCACATTGGAAGCTCAGGGTGCATCTGCTGAAGGTGTACTGACATCGCTGCATTACGCGGACAACTTAAACACCCCACGTGACAACGCTTTCCGTCTTGCCTATGTGAAGACCTTCAAAATGCAGCCTGATGTGTATGCCGTCCAAGGCTACGACGCTGCGCAAATGTTGGGCATCGGTTTGACTGCGGTCAAGGGTGACGCAAAAAATACGGCAGGCTTTGCCGCTGCACTGACCAAAGCCACCATCGACAGTCCGCGTGGGAAATTCACGATTTCCAAAGCGCACAACCCCATTCAAGACATGTACTTGCGCCAAGTTTCCGGCAAGGAAAACAAGGTGATTGGCATTGCCAGCAAAGCGCTTGAAGATCCTGCAACGGGTTGCCGCCTGTAATTTCGGCCCTTCGTCAACACCCGTCCTTTCCAACCGTGGAAAGGACGTAACGCATCAGCTCTATGGATCTCACAAACTTTCTCATTCAGTGTCTGAATGCGGTGCAGTACGGCTTATTGCTGTTTCTGGTCGCTTCAGGTTTGACACTCATCTTCGGCATCATGGGCGTGATCAACCTAGCGCACGGTAGCTTTTACATGATTGGTGCCTACATGGCCTTCGCGTTGTCACCCATCGTGAGCGGCACCTTTGGCGGAGGGTTCTTTGCGGTTCTATGTGTCGGCGTGGTGCTGTCCGTTCTGTTGGGTTATTTTTTGGAATGGGCGTTTTACAGCTACCTCTACGACCGTGAACACTTACAGCAAGTGCTGATGACATACGGGCTGATTCTCGTGTTTGAGGAACTGCGCAGTTTGCTGGTGGGTGATGATGTGTATGGCGTTCAGGTGCCAGACCTCTTAGCGGGCTCACTGCAACTGGGCGAGGTCATGACCTATCCCATTTATCGACTGTTCGTATCAGCCGTCTGCTTAGGGTTGGCATTGGCCATGTTTTTCGTGTTCACACGAACCCGACTGGGCATGATGATTCGCGCGGGCGCAAGCAACCGCGAAATGGTGCAATCGCTAGGCATTGACATCCAGTTTTTATACCGCGTGGTGTTCGCTGCGGGTGTGGCCATTGCAGCGTTGGCCGGCATGGTGGCCGCGCCAGTGTCATCGGTGTATCCGGGCATGGGCAACCAAGTGTTGATCATCTGCTTTGTCGTGGTGGTCATTGGTGGCATTGGATCTATCAAAGGTGCACTGGCTGCGGCTCTGATGATTGGCGTGGTGGACACCTTTGGCAAGGTGCTATTACCCCAAGCCTCTGGCGTATTGATTTATCTCTTGATGGCTGGGATCTTGTTATGGAAACCAGATGGCCTTTTTAAAGTGGGTGGATGAAATGACTGACAACAAAAACCCAAAACTCCCTTTTGTCGTGCTGTTTTTTGCATCGCTTGCGTGCTTTCCATGGCTGAGCGGCAATTTCGGCATTGATCTGATGAGCAAGATCATGATCTACGCCATCTTGGCACTCAGCCTTGAGTTGATTGTGGGAGGCGCTGGCTTGGTGTGTTTTGGCCAAGCCGCTTTCTTTGGCATTGGTGCTTACGTAGCAGTTCGCGCGTCGTCAGACACTGAAGCCGCATCGCTGGTGTGGTTGTTGCCAGCGGCTGTGCTGGCGGCAGGACTCTATGCCTTTGTGGTCGGCTCCTTGTCGTTACGTACCAAGGGCGCGTACTTCATCATGGTGACGTTGGCATTTGCCCAGATGGCCTACTTTGTGGTGCATGACACCCCACTGGGTGGCGGGTCAGATGGTATTTATCTCAACATCAAGCCTGTCTTGGGAGATCTCATCAACCTTGACTCTCCAACGTCGATGTATTTCTTCACCTTGGCTTGTCTCTTTCTGGTGTTTGTATTTTTAGCGGTGCTTTTACGCTCCCGATTTGGCAGAGCCTTGGCGGGTATTCGGGTCAATGAGCAACGCATGCTCGCCACTGGTTTTTCAACCTACACCTATAAGTTGGCAGCGTTCACCCTCTCTGGCGCCATTGCGGGGTTGGCAGGCTTTTTGTTTGCAGTGAAAGACGGTTTTGTGAACCCCGAGATGATGAGCTGGCACTTGTCAGGTGCGGTCTTGGTGATGATCATTCTGGGCGGCCTTGGCCATCTGCGCGGTGCACTTGTTGGCGCCTTTGCATTTGCGCTGTTGCAAGAATTTTTCAAATCAGAGTCTGTGTTTGGCGAGTTCGCCAAGCACTGGCACTTAGGACTAGGCCTGGCCATCATTGCCACTGTGGCACTTTTACCCAATGGGCTGGTCAGTCTTCCGGGGCAACTGCGAACCCGTTTGGTTGGAGCGCAGTCAGATGACTCAGGGTTGGGTGACCTGACCACCACGAAAGGTACATCATGAAGCCTTCAGAAGTTTTGCTACGCGGCAGCCACATCACACGACGTTGGGGAGGTCTGGTTGCGGTCAACGATGTCTCCATCGAATTGACACGTGGCACTGTGCATGCCGTCATCGGCACAAACGGTGCAGGAAAGTCCACGCTGATCAACATGTTGTCTGGCGAGATTCCAGCCTCCAGCGGCTCAGTGCATTTGATGGGTGAAGATGTGACGCAGTGGACGCAAGCGCGTCGTGCGCGTGCAGGCCTGGGTAGAAGCTACCAAAGAAACACGATCTACCCAACATTCACGGTCTACGAGAACTGCCGATTGGCTGCCCAAGCCCAATCACAAAAACCTTGGCTTTGGTGGCAATCAGCCAATGCATGCCCAGTGACCCAGGCTGCAGCGCACGATGCCGCCAGTCGTGCGGGTTTAGAACACATGCTCGATCGTCAAGCCAACATGTTGTCACATGGTCAAAAGCGTCAACTTGAAATCGCGATGTGCTTAGCGACTCAGCCACAAGTTCTGCTGCTTGATGAGCCACTTGCGGGCATGGGCGCAGAAGAAACAGACCGAATGCTGAAGCTACTCGACACCCTGCGTGCTGAGCACGCCATTTTGTTGGTAGAGCACGACATGGATGCAGTGTTTCGCATTGCCGATGTCATCACGGTGATGGTCAACGGCGTCAAGATCGCTTCAGGTGACGCGGCCTTTATTCGTCAGAGCCCTGAAGTGCGCAACGCTTACCTTGGAGAAGGACACTGACATGACAACCAACGACTATTTGATCGACGCTAAAGGCTTGCATGCCTGGTATGGGTCAAGCCATGTGCTGCATGGCATTGATATCAAGATTCAGCGCAGCCAGACCATGGGCCTACTCGGGCGAAATGGCATGGGTAAAAGCACACTGATCCGAACGCTATTGGGTCATCTCACGCAGCGCGAGGGATCGATCACGCTGTTTGGTGAAGATGCCTCCCGATTCAAACCCCACCAAGTCGCACGTTTGGGCGTTGCCTATGTGCCTGAAGGCCGCGGCATCTTTCCAAATCTGACGGTGCGAGAAAATTTATTGATGTCTGCACGCCCCGGAACCGATGGCCGAAAAGACTGGACCTTTGACCGCGTCATGCAGACTTTTCCACGTCTCACAGAGCGACTAAGCAATATGGGTAACCAGCTATCAGGCGGCGAGCAACAAATGCTATCTATTGGACGGGCCTTGATGACGCACCCTGACTTGATTGTTCTGGATGAAGCCACGGAAGGGTTGGCACCCTTGATCGTGAATGAAATTTGGAACGTCATTGCCAACATCCGGGACAGTGGCATTGCGACGCTCATTGTTGACCGCGACTACCGTCGTGTGTTGGCTCACAGCGATCAAGCGATCGTGCTGCAAAAAGGTTTAGTGGCACTTGCAGGACCGTCTAGCCAAGTGGCAGTTGACGATACCTTACCCAAATTACTTGGCGTTTAAAGGTTGCAGTGAATCAAGACGTCGCTTGCCATCAAGTGGCGTCTTGATGGTCTGAGGGAGCATGGCTAATGCCCGCTCAATATTTCTTTTGTAGCCGTGCGTAAATAGCTGCACAAAGGTGACTCACTGCGGGACCTGAGCGAGACCCAGCCAAACTTTGCCGTTGCATTCAACTCCGGCGACATCTTGAGGGCCACTAAGTCTGGTCCTAAAGATCGAACAGCGACCAAGATGGCATCTGTCGATCGCACCACATCCAGCAAACTTGAAATTTCATCGCAACGCACATTGACCAGAACATCAGGATGTGCATCTGCACCATAACGATCCACCAGGATGCGGGCGACCTCATCGCTGAGAGGTGTTGAGGCAACAGGATAGTCCTTGAGTCTTGCTAACGTGACTTGACGCGCTTTGCTCAAAGGATGGCCTTTGCGACACATGAATGCACCTGGCAGTTCGCACAAACTTTCCACCTCCAGGTCACTGGACGGACTCAAAGACCGAATGTCCAACACCAGCGCATCAAGATGCCGATCACGCAAAGCCTGAACCAACAGAGTTGTATGACCCCTTGCAATTTCTAGATGGGCTTTTGGAAATTCACTGGCAACGTACTTCATCAAAGGCGACGTCAGCAAGGCGCCTGGACCAGACCCCAAACCGACTCTGACCTTACCCGTTTGACCACTGAGCAACTGATGGCTGCTTTGCTTCAAGTTGGTAGCACGGTCAACTAAGTCTCGTGCCTGCACATAGAAGTACTGCCCAAATGCAGTGAGTTCAATTTTTCGCCTCACACGGTCAAAGAGTTGGTGACCAAACTCGTCCTCTATGGACTTGATGCTTCGACTCAGCGCAGGCTGACTCAAGTGCAATTTGACAGCAGACTTGCTGAACGAAGCGGTATTGGCTAGCTCTAAAAAATGTCGCAATTGCACCAAAGTCATCGCGGCTCCAATCAATGCATTTAAATTATGGATTCATTAATTATTATGCATTGGACATACAAACCATCACTTCTTACGATTCATTCATATCAACAAGGAGACAACCCATGACATTCAATCGCCGTACAACTCTGAATCTACTCACAGTGCTATGCAGCCTGTTTGTTACAGCATCAGCCCAAGCAGATGCTTACCCAAGCAAACCCGTCACGCTGTTGGTGCCCTACCCAGCAGGCGGCTTGTCTGATGTGATTGCACGCACGGTCAACAACACATTGTCCAAGAACCTGGGACAAACTGTGATCGTCGACAACTTGGGAGGTGCCAGTGGTTCCATCGCTGCACAAAAAGTGTTGAACGCACCGGCCGATGGTCAGATCATTTTTCAAGGCTCGCCGAACGAATTGATCTTGGCGCCTTTGGCTATTTCTGCTGTGAAGTTCAAGAGCGAAGACTTCCGTTTGGTGCAGATGATCGCGACAGCACAAATTGCATTTTTGGCACGCAAAGATTTGCCCGTGAACTCTGTCGATGAGTTTTTGGTCTACGCTAAAAAAGAAGCACAAGCCGGTCGCCCCATCACCTACGCCAGCGTTGGGCCTGGCAGTTTTTATCACCTGCTGGGTGAGCACTTGTCCAAAGTGACCAACATTCCCATGACGCATGTGCCCTACAAAGGCGCGGCACCTGCAAACCAAGATTTGATGGGCAGCCAAGTCGATATCTTTTTGGCCCCCTTTGGTAAGGCTTATGAGGAGTTGCAAAAGCAAGGCAAGCTCAAAGTGCTCGCCATGCTCAACAGCGAGCGCCTAGAGTCTGTCAAAGACTACCCCGCGATCAGCGAAAGCAAGTCACTCAAGAATTTCACCTTCAACATTTGGACAGGCTACTTTGTAAAAAAAGACACGCCTGAACCTGTGGTTCAAGTCATTCACAAAGCGATCACTGATTCGCTGTCAGATCCTGCCGTCAGAAGTGGTCTGGCCGCCAATAGCCAATTGGTTGCCAAGCCTTTGTCCTTGAAGGCTGTGGATAAAGCCTATGTGGATGGCACGGCACAATTCCGCGCCATCGCGAAATCGATCGACTTGCAGCCCCAGTGATATGACCTACTTGCGTGATGCACTGACCGAGCGAGTGGGTGAATTCATCCAACTGCGCCGCGACATCCACCGCCACCCCGAGTTGGCATTTGAAGAGCACCGCACGTCTGACTTGGTCGCTGCCAAGCTAGAGGGCTGGGGCTATGCTGTTCACCGTGGTTTGGGTGGCACAGGTGTGGTGGGCACATTGACGCGAGGGCAAGGCCGTCGCTTAGGCCTGCGCGCGGACATGGATGCTCTGCCCATTCAAGAAGCGACAGGGGCTGAATGGTCGAGTGTGAAACCCGGCGTGATGCATGCATGCGGCCACGATGGTCATACCGCTATGCTCTTGGCTGCTGCCAAATCGATTGCGCAAGATGCGTCATTCACAGGCACTTTGAACTTGATTTTTCAGCCGGCCGAAGAAGGTGGTGGTGGCGCGGTGCGCATGATCGAAGACGGCTTGTTTGAGCACCATCCGTGCGATGCCGTTTTTGCCATGCACAACATGCCAGGCACACCCGTGGGGCACTTTGTGTTTCGTGACGGTGCAGCCATGGCCTCGAGCGATTACGTGACCATCCGTGTGCACGGCACCGGTGGTCATGGGGCTATGCCCCACAGATCTGCAGACCCCTTAGTGGCGGCATCGTCCATCGTCATGGCGCTGCAAACCATCGTGTCGCGCAACGTCGACCCGCTCGATACGGCCGTCGTCACGGTGGGCGCATTGCATGCAGGTCAAGCCAACAACGTCATTCCTGCGTTGGCCACCCTAGAGCTCAGCGTGCGATCCCTCAACCCAGCCGTGCGATGTTTGCTTGAGCAACGCATCAAAGCTTTGGTGGTGGCTCAAGCCGAGAGTTTCGGCGTGAGTGCCGATATCGATTGGCGTCCCGGCTACTGTGTGCTGGTGAACTCAAAATCTGAAACAGACTTTGCACGACAAGTGGCGCTTGATTTAGTAGGCTCCGAACGCGTGACCTTGCAAGGCCCAGCCTTGACAGGCAGTGAAGACTTTGCGTTCATGCTTGAAAAAATACCGGGCAGCTATTTACTCATTGGCAACGGTGATGCAGACTCAGCTGGTGCGTGCATGGTGCACAACCCAGGCTACGATTTCAATGACGACAACATTGCCACTGGCGCTGCTTATTGGGTCGCGTTGGTAGAAAGATTTCTGGCAAACTGATATTTGATTTTTACTCGACCTTGTGTCGACATGTCATCGGGAGAGACTGCCAACGCCCAAGCGTGCTGGGCAGCGCCGAAGGAGCAACCGCCCCGGAAACTCTCAGGCAAACGGACCGGTGACATGACCCAACTCTGAAGAGCTGCTGACGCATTCGTCCGTCAGTGCACCGAAGGAGCAAGCGATGGCCGTCACACGCCACCGTGAATCTCTCAGGTCCAAAAACAGAGGGGGCGCTTTGTGTATGCGTGTTTGCATGCCAAAGCTCAACCCTTGACGTTTTGAAAGTTCCTTCATCATGAAAACAATCGCAGTTATTGGCGGCGGCATCACGGGTGTCACAACAGCCTATGCCTTGGCCAAACGCGGCTTTGCCGTGACCTTGTTTGAACGCCATCGCTATGCTGCGATGGAAACCTCGTTTGCGAACGGCGGGCAACTGTCTGCATCCAACGCAGAAGTTTGGACGCATTGGTCCACCATCCTCAAAGGCCTCAAGTGGATGCTCAAAAGTGACGCGCCGCTGCTGGTCAACCCAGCACCTACATGGCACAAACTCTCTTGGTTTGCTGAGTTCATTGCAGCCATGCCCCATTACGAACGCAACACCATTGAAACAGCGCGTTTGGCAGTGGCCGCGCGTCAACACTTGTTTGCTTGGGCGCAAGAAGAAGGCATTGATTTCGACCTGAAGAAAGAAGGCATCCTGCACATCTACCGTGACAAAAAAGGGTTTGACCATGCAGGCAAAGTGTCAGTCATGCTGGCCAAGGGTGGACTTCCTCGCCATGCCGTGACCCCAGAGGAAATGAAAGCCATCGAGCCAACCTTGGCTGGTACTTACTACGGTGGCTACTTCACGGAAAGTGATGCCACGGGCGACATTCACAAATTCACCAACGGATTAGCCGCTGCGGCAGCACGACTGGGTGTGCACACGCTGTATGGCCAAGATGTGACTTCGGTTCAAAGCAACGGACAACAAGCCGTCATCACCGTGGCACAAGAGGATGCGTCCCCCTGTGTTCATACCTTTGACAGCGTGGTCGTGTGTGCAGGTGTTGCCAGCCGAAACTTTGCGGCACAGCTGGGAGACCGCGTGAACATTTACCCCGTCAAAGGCTACTCCATCACAGTCAACCTCAACGACGAAGAAAGCCAAATGGGCGCACCCAATGTGAGCCTGCTGGATGACGAAACCAAATTGGTCACCAGCCGCTTAGGCCTCAACCGCTTCCGCGTAGCGGGTACTGCCGAATTCAATGGCATCGACCGTGACATTCGTGCGGACCGCATTCGTCCCTTGGTTGAGTGGGTTGAACAATGCTTCCCCCGCATCAACACCCGCTCGGTGGTGCCATGGGCTGGCTTGCGACCCATGATGCCCAATATGATGCCGCGCGTAGGCCAGGGCAAAGCCGCCAACGTGTTCTACAACACCGGTCACGGGCACTTGGGCTGGACGCTGTCTGCCGTGACCGCTGAGCTGGTATCAGACACCATCGTCAAAGCATCAGCTCAAACGTCGGTGCAAGCGATGAATTTGCACGCAGCCACTGCTGGCAATCTGTAAGCTGAAAGCACCTTCACCGAACGTTAGAGGTACCTTGTGCATCTCTACCGTTCGGTTTTTTAGCTATGTCAAAGCGCTATATCTAGACCCAACAGACGCATCGCGGGTCTTTCTAAAAGCTACGTTTTCTAAAAAATTACAGAGCGACGGACTGCTGCAGTCAACCCTGGCTCAACTCGTGCTGGGCCAAGAGCTAATCAGCGCAGAACGCCCGCAAAGAAAGCGGACAGTTCCTCATAGCCATCCAACGGCAACACATGCGCCACATATTGGTCAGGACGAACCACCACCATGCAGCCCTTGTCGCGATCGATGCCACGCATGTCAAAAATATCGCCCACACCTTTGTGGTCCACACAGAAAACTTTTGCGTGGTCTTGCAAACCCAGCTTGCCTGTTTTAGGTTTAAGCAACGAGGGCATGTGTTCGTAAGCGAGCTGATCGAAGGTTTGTTGAAACACGGCGCGGAAATCGATGACCGCATCAATGTCTTCACCCTTGCGTGTGTGCTTGACGATGGGTGAGTTGGCGTTGGTCTCCAACCAGTCGGCCAGCTTGTGAATGGCTGAGCCCGCGCTAGAGGTATCTGCCTTGCCAGCAAATGCATAAATGCGCCAGCGTGCATCGGCCTGTGCCACATGGCCCAGTTGCATTTGCTTAGCGTCTGACACGCGCACCACGGGCGCTGAATGGAAACGACGGCCAATTTCTTCGCCTGTGGCCAATGCTTGGTGTGCGCTGGCTGCAAACAAAGTCGAGGTGTCGTACTTCACGGCTGTGCCGCCTGTGAACTCTAAGTTGTCTTTGAACTGGCGAATGATGCGAGGCTCTTCGGTGCCATCGCGCTCGGCCTGTGTGGTGGGAGCGGACATGACGCGTGACCATTTGTGGTCGGTCTCTACCAAACGCTTGGCTTCGGTCAATCGCTCTTGGGTGTAGCTGCGCAGCAGGCTGGGGTTGGCGCGGCCTTGCAGCACATGCACCATTTTCCAGCCGAGGTTGAAGGTGTCTTGCATCGACACATTCATGCCCTGCCCCGCTTTGGGTGAATGGGTGTGACACGCGTCGCCTGCGATGAACACGCGGGGGTCGCGGTCCTCGCCATCGGGCACATCGTCAAAGCGATCGGTGATGCTGTGGCCAATGTCATAGATGGACCACCACACCACCTCTTTCACATCAATCGCATACGGCTTGATGATGCGGTTGGCCGCTGCAATCATGTCGTCTTGGGTGAACTTGCGGTGTGCAGCTTTTTCGTCTGGGCGAAGTTTGTCTAGCTCCACATACATGCGGAACACATAGCCCCCTTCACGCGGCAAGATGAGCACGTTGCCTTCATTGGCCGAAGAGATCAAACACTTCTGGCGCACATCAGGAAAATCGGTGTTGGCCAAAATATCCATCACGCCCCAGGCTTGGTGCGCGGCGTCACCATGCAGTTCGCCGCCGATGGCTTTGCGCACCGCCGAATGTGCGCCGTCGCAGCCCACCACGTAGTTGGCGCGCACCGTGCGTGTTGCCCCCCAGTTCACACCGCTGGAATCGCGCAGCGTGACGGTCACGGGGTGGTCGTCGGTTGTCTCGTCAATGGTCAGGCCCACCACTTCCCAGCTGTAGTCGGGCTCTAAGCGTGAGGGTGAGTTCTTCATCACCTCTAAAAACAACTCGTGCAGTCGCGCTTGGTTGATCAAGATGTGCGGCATCTCAGAGCTGTCGTCGGCCACGTCTTGCACGCGGCCTACGCGCTTGATGTGCTTGGGGTTTTTCGGGTCAGGCATCCAAAACGCGGTTTGGTTGACCCAATACGTTTCGCGCTTGACCTTGTCGGCAAACCCAAACGCTTGGAACATCTCCATCGTGCGCGTGTTGATGCCGTCGGCCTTGCCTTTGATGATGTTGCTGGGCATGCGCTCGGTAATCATCACCTCAATCTCTGAAAACTGCGCCAGCTGTGCCGCCAAGCAAAGGCCTGCAGGGCCTGTGCCGGAAATCAACACATCTACTTTTTCGGGCAAGGGCTCGTTGATGCCACGGTTGCGTCGGTTGGGTGCTGCTGGTTTGATGTCTGGGCTGCCACCACGAAATCCGTCTTTGTAAAACTGCATGTCTTGTCTCCATTGTTGAAACCTCGCCGAAACCTCGGCACAGGCAAATGATAACTATGCTTACTAATATCCGTCAAGATGGTATGTATGATTACCATATCGGTATTTCTACGGAGACACAGGCATGGCAATGCAAGACATGGCGGGGCACTTGATACGTCGCCTGCAACAGCAATCCACACAAATCTTTGCGCAGCGCACCCAAGCCGCGGGCTATGACCTGACCTCAGTGCAATACGCCGCGCTAGACGCCATCGCCAACAACCCGCATGTCGACCAAGCCACCGTGGCCGAAATCATTGGCTACGACCGCGCCACCATTGGCGGCGTGATTGAGCGTTTAGACACCAAGGGCTGGGTGCGCCGCGTGGTGAGCGAGCAAGACCGCAGATCGCGCGAGTTGTCACTCACAGCCAAAGGCAACAAAATTTACTCGGCTCTGCAGCCCATCGTGCATGAGCTGCAAGCTGACATTCTTCACCCCTTGAGCGCGGCCGAGCAAGAGCGCTTTATCAAACTGGCACGACAAGTGGTGTGGCACGACAAATCGGCCGACGAGGCCTAAGAGATAAAAATTAAACGTGCGCCAAGGCCGCAAAAGATAACACCGGCCAAACGGTCAAACCACAGCGCCACCAGCGGCCAGCGCGCAAACCACTGCCCAACCTTGCCCGCAAAGTAACCCAACAAGCCAAACAACAACGCTGCTTGCACGGTAAACGCCCCCCCCAGTTGAGCCAACTGCCAAGGCACATCGCCACGGTCAGCCTGCACAAACTGCGGCAAGAAAGCCAAGAAGAACAGCATCACTTTGGGGTTGATCGCGTTGGCAAACACACCGCGCCACAGCAGCTGCATGGCTGACTGTTCGGGTGCATCGGCGGCATGGGTGGGCACAGTGGCCCCGCCCCGGCTGCGCAAAGCCTGCACACCCAACCAAAACAAATACGCACCGCCGCCAATACGCAGCGCCGCAAACGCCACAGGCGACGCCACCAACAACGAGCTAACCCCCACCACCGCCAGCAGCGTGTGGCTAAAGCAACCCAGCGCACACCCCAAGCCAAACGCCATGCCCTGCTTGCGACCACGCGACATGCCGAGGCTGAGCACCATCAGGTTGTCGGGGCCGGGCGAAATGGTGATGAGGCTGGCGGCTAGCAAGAAGGCTAGTAACTGGTCGAGGGTGAGCATGGTGCTGGTTTCTACAAAGCCTTAGTGCGCCTTGTCCCAATTCGGCCCAACGCCGACTTCTGCGAGCAAAGGCACTTTGAGCTGCGCCACGTCAGCCATCAGACGTGGCACTTCGGTGCGAACCCATGCCACTTCTGACTCGGGCACTTCAAACACCAGTTCATCGTGCACTTGCATGATGACTTTGGTTTGGCGTTGTTGCTCGTCAATGGCTTTTTGCACGGACACCATGCTCATCTTGATGAGGTCGGCGGCTGTGCCTTGCATCGGCGCGTTAATCGCTGCGCGCTCTGCGCCTGCGCGGCGTGGGCCGTTGGGGCTGTTGATTTCGGGCAAGTACAAGCGGCGGCCAAACACGGTTTCTACATAGCCTTGTGCTTTGGCTTGTTCGCGTGTGTCGTCCATGTAGCGCTTCACGCCCGCGAAGCGTTCAAAGTAGCGGGTGATGTAGTTCTTAGCCGCACCGTTGTCGATGCCCAGCGCCTTAGCCAAACCAAACGCGCTCATGCCGTAGATGAGGCCAAAGTTAATGACCTTGGCATAGCGGCGCTGCTCGGTGCTGACTGCATCCACACCCACGCCAAACACTTCGGCAGCCGTGGCGCGGTGCACGTCTAAGCCATCATGGAATGCTTTAACCAACGCCTCGTCACCACTGATGTGCGCCATGATGCGCAGCTCGATCTGGCTGTAGTCGGCACTGGCGATCACGCAGCCCGCAGGGGCCACAAACGCTTCGCGCACTTTGCGGCCTTCGGCGGTGCGAATTGGGATGTTCTGTAAATTGGGGTCGTTGCTCGACAAGCGGCCTGTCACCGCCACCGCTTGCGCGTAGTGCGTGTGCACGCGGCCTGTGCGGGGCAAGGCCATGAGCGCCAGCTTGTCGGTGTAAGTGCCTTTAAGTTTGCTGAGAGACCGGTGCTCCAAAATTTTGGCAGGCAGTGGGTAGTCTTCGGCCAATTTCTCCAGCACTTCTTCGTCGGTGCTGCGTGCGCCGGTGGCGGTTTTTTTGATAACGGGTAAGCCCAGTTTGTCAAAGAAGATTTCGCCCAGTTGCTTAGGACTGGCCAAGTTAAATGGCTGGCCTGCAATTTCATAGGCTTCGGTTTCTAGCTGCACGATGCGTTGGCCTAGCGCGTGGCTTTGTGCCGCCAGCGTAGGCGCGTCAATCAACACACCGTTGCGCTCGATGCGATACAGGGCTTCGCTGCTGTCGATTTCCAATTGGTAGATGAAGCGCAGTTTGTCGTCGGCTTGCAAGCGCGGCCACAGCACTTGATGCACGTCCAGCGTCATGTCCGAGTCTTCGCAGGAGTATTCGGTGGCACGCGCCACCTCGACTTGCGAGAACGGAATTTGGTGCGCACCCTTGCCGCACAGGTCTTCGTAGTTCAATCCTTTGCGTCCCACATGGCGCTCGGCCAAGCTGGCCAGGCCGTGGGGCTTGTGCACTTCCAGCACATAGCTTTGCAGCATGGTGTCGTGCGCGTAGCCCTTGACCTCGATGCCGTGGTTGGCCATGACATGGCGGTCGTATTTGATGTGCTGGCCCAACTTGTGAATGGCTGGGTTTTCAAACCAAGGCTTGAGCTTGGCCAACACCTCGTCCATGGGCAACTGCGTGGGCGCATCGCCATAACTGTGTGCCAATGGGATGTAGCAGGCTTCACCGGGTTTCACTGAAAAACTCAAACCCACAATCTCGGCGCGCATGGCATCAAGCGATGTGGTCTCGGTGTCAAACGCCACCAACTCGGCAGCGTTGAGTTTGGCCAGCCATGTGTCGAACATGGCCCAGTCCAACACGCAGTCGTAATGTTTGTCGGTGACGGTAGATACAACTGCTTCGGGTTCGTCAAACAAGCTGGGGTTGGGTTCAAACTTTGGCTTAGCTTCGGATGCTCCAGCTGAATCGCCACCTTCGCTGATGGCGCGAGCCAAGCCTTTGAAACCATAGGTTTCGTAAAAGGTTTTGAGTGCAGGCTTATCAGGCTCGGCCAAGTGCAGCGCATCGAGTGCTGGCAAGTTGGGCACGTAGGCCGACAAATCGCAATCGGTTTTCATGGTCACCAGCTGACGGCCTGTGGGCAGCCACTCAACGGCTTGACGCAAGTTCTCGCCCGCCACGCCTTTGATGGCGCTGGCGTTTTGCAGCAAGTTGTCGAGCGAGCCATATTCCATCAGCCACTTGGCAGCAGTCTTTGGGCCCACCTTGGCCACGCCGGGCACGTTGTCAACCGTGTCGCCCACCAAGGTTTGATAGTCGATCATCAGCGAGGGCGGCACGCCAAACTCGGCGGTCACGCCAGCCACATCGCGCTTTTTTCCGTTCATGGTGTCCATGATGGTGATGTGTTCGTTCACCAGTTGGCTCAAATCTTTGTCACCACTCGACACCACTACCGTCACACCTTGTTTGGCTGCAGTCACGGCCAAAGTGGCAATCACGTCATCCGCCTCTACGCCCGGTACATCAAGCACCGTCCAGCCCAACATGCGCACCATGGCGTGGATGGGTTCGATTTGCGAGCGCAAGTCATCCGGCATGGGCGAGCGGTTGGCTTTGTACGCGGGGTACATCTCGTCGCGAAAGGTGGGGCCTTTGGCGTCAAATACACAAGCGGCCAGTTGAGTGGGCACTTCTTTGCGCAAGGCCTGCATCATGTTGATCATGCCGCGAATGGCACCTGTGGCCGCACTCGTTGGGTCGCCTGGCACAGCGCGCAGGTCGGGCATGGCATGGAAGGCGCGGTAAAGGTAGCTGGAGCCGTCAACCAGCAGCAATGTTTTGGATTCACTCATAGGTTGTGATTGTGCCTTGTGTGCTTTTTTGGCTGGGCTCGCTGGACGCGGCTGGTGGGCGTCGCTGCTTCATGCTGGAGTACCAGAAATCATGGCGACGCCCACCAGCCACGCCCAGTCTGCGACACAGGTTTTGGAACGCCTGCAGCATGGCTCGTGCCGTTGGCACATTGCCACGCAGCGCAAACACAACTGCCGTTCGTACGAACTGATATGGCAATCGCAACAGCGGAGCCACAAACCCGCAGGCCGTAGTCTTGGGGGTTGGGGGATGAGCGGGTGACGATTTCTGGTACCCCAGCATGAGGAACCCGCTCATCCCTCAACCCCCAAGCGAGCCCAGCAAAAGTAAACAGTCACGCAAACTACAATGACGCCAACTTTTAATACCTTGGCAGTCATGGCAGTTTTCACCGAAGTTTCAGAGTCCTCCGCGCAAGAACTGCTCACTCAACTCAAGCTTGGCGAGTTGGTCGAACTCAAAGGCATCCAAGGCGGCATTGAGAACACCAATTACTTTCTCACCAGCGCCGAGGGCCAATACGTGCTCACGCTGTTTGAGCGCCTTACGCACGAGCAACTGCCGTTTTATCTGTACCTGATGAAACACTTGGCACAAGGCGGTATTCCTGTGCCAGACCCCATGTCTAACCAAGACGGCGACATCTTGCTCACCGTTGAAGACAAGCCTGCTGCGGTGGTCAACCGCTTGCGTGGAAAAAGCGAACTTAGTCCCACCGCTGCCCACTGCGCCGCTGTGGGCGACATGCTGGCCCGCATGCATCTAGCTGGGCGCGACTACAACCGCCAGCAGCCAAACTTGCGCGGCCTGCCTTGGTGGAACGACACCGTGCCTGTGGTGCTGCCGTATTTGGATGCCTCACAAGCCGCACTCATTCAAACCGAGCTGGCCTATCAAAACCACACAGCCGCGTCATCGGCCTACGCCGCCCTGCCCCGTGGCCCCATCCACGCCGACTTGTTCCGCGACAACGTGATGTTTGATGGCACAGCCGAAGCACCTGAGCTAACGGGCTTCTTCGACTTTTACTTTGCAGGCGTGGACACCTGGCTGTTTGATGTGGCCGTGTGTTTGAACGACTGGTGCATCACCCATGCTGACGGCACGCACGATGCAGCCAAAGCCAAAGCGTTCATTGGTGCGTACCAAGCCGTGCGCCCCTTCACACCAGCTGAGCGCCAGCTGCTCAACCCCATGTTGCGTGCGGGTGCCTTGCGTTTTTGGACATCGCGTCTATGGGACTTCCACCTGCCGCGCGAAGCGAGCATGTTGCAACCCCACGATCCGACACACTTTGAGCGTGTGTTGCGCCAACGTGTGGCACACCCTGTCACACTCTGAGCTATGAAACTCAACGTCGTTCCCGCAAAAACTGGCTCACTCTGGGTGCGCCAAGGCATCCGTGCTTTTTGGAAGCAACCGCTGGCACTCACAGGCTTGTTCTTCATGTTCATGGCAAGCATGTCCATCCTGTCTATCGTGCCAGTGCTGGGCGGCTTCTTGGCGTTGATGCTGTTGCCCGCCGCATCACTGGGCTTGATGGCCGCCACGCGTGAAGTGGAACTGGGCAAGTTCCCCATGCCCTTCATATTGGCCGCGGGGTTCAGGACCGGTGCAGATGGCAAGCGCAACATGGTCGTGTTGGGCCTGATTTACGCACTCTGCTTTGTGGGTGTCATGGGCTTGTCCACCCTGATGGATGGCGGTGACTTTGCTAAGTTGTACTTGGTGGGTGGTTCGCTAGAAGTCGAAACCGTGATGGACCCCGATTTTCAGAATGCCATGTGGCTTTCGCTGCTGCTGTACTTGCCTTTGTCTTTGGTGTTTTGGCATGCACCTGCGCTCACGCATTGGCATGGTCTCCAAGTGGCTAAAAGCCTGTTCTTCAGCACCGTGGCCTGCATGAGCAACTGGCGTGCGTTTTTGGTGTTTGGCCTCATGTGGTCGTTCATCTTTTTGGGCACCACCTTGGCCATCACACTCATTGGCAGCTTGATGGGCGACAGCGAGTTTGCCGCCATGGCACTGCTGCCCGCCATGCTGATGCTGGCCTCGATGTTCTTTTGCTCGACGTACTACAGCTTCAAAGACTGCTTCACGTCAGACACGCTGTACGCTTAAAGCAGCAGCGTGGTGCTGCGCACCACGCTTGAATCACCTCAAACCTGCGTGAGCTTGGCCACACTCAGCGCCAACCACTTGATGCCGTGACGCGGGAAGTTCACTTGTGCACGGGCATCGTCGCCCACGCCTTCAATGCTGATGACCGCACCCTCGCCAAACTTGGCGTGGAACACCTGCACACCGCTGCGCACCCATGCATTAGGGCCACTGGTCACAGGGGCTGCACGTTGAGGAACAGGCTTTGGCGCCGCAGCGGTGGCTGCACCGCCACCCCATGCGTTGTTTTGCCAGCCGTTGTTGTTCTGCCATGCATCGCGGCGTGAGGGCATCGCATCTGCAAACGCTGAACGCGCAGGCGTGATCCACTTCATGGTGTGCTCTGGCAGTTCTTCAAAGAAACGGCTTTTCAGGTTGTAGCGCGTTTGGCCATGCAACATACGGGTTTGTGAATGGCTCAGATACAAACGTTTGCGCGCACGCGTGATGGCCACGTACATGAGGCGGCGCTCTTCTTCCAGGCCATCAAAATCGTTCATCGAGTTTTCGTGAGGGAACAAGCCCTCTTCCATGCCCGTGATGAACACGCAGTCAAACTCCAAACCTTTGGATGCGTGCACCGTCATCAGCTGAATCGCGTCTTGACCCGCTTGCGCTTGGTTGTCGCCCGACTCCAACGCGGCGTGCGTGAGGAAGGCGGCCAAGGGCGACAAGGTTTCGCCGGTGTCGGCATTGATCATGGTTTGCGGCGCTGCGGGTTCAGTGCCATCCGTCACCACAGGCTGACCGTGTTCATCGATGGGCAAGGCCACGGCATCGCGGCCAAAGCCTTCTTGTGTGACGAAGCTCTCGGCAGCGTTAACCAATTCCTGCAAGTTTTCAATGCGGTCTTGGCCTTCGCGTTCGCCTTGGTAATGCGTGATGAGGCCTGAGTGGTCGAGCAACAGCTCAATGATTTGGCGCAGGTTTTGGCCTTGTGTTTGCTCGCGCAACACATCAATCTTGGCCACAAAGGCGCTGAGGTTGGTACCAGCTTTGCCTGCCACAGCAGTGACGGCGTCGCTCATGGCACAGCCCATGGCTCGCGAGGCGTCTTGCAACTGTTCGATGCTGCGCGCGCCAATGCCACGCGGCGGGAAGTTGACCACGCGCATGAAGCTGGTGTCGTCGCGTGGGTTTTCTAACAAGCGCAAATAGGCCAAGGCGTGTTTGATTTCAGCGCGCTCAAAGAAGCGCAAACCACCGTACACGCGGTACGGCATGGCGGCGTTGAACAACGCGGTTTCAATCACACGGCTTTGTGCGTTGCTGCGGTACAGCACGGCAATCTCGCTGCGGTGTTGCACGCCATTCGTGCCATCACCGTTTTGGCCATCGCGCAAGAGTTGCTTCATTTCTTCCACCATCCATTGCGCTTCGGCAAAGTCTGTGGGCGATTCATACACACGCACGGGCTCGCCTGCGCCCTGCGTGGTGTGCAGGTTTTTACCCAAGCGGCCTTTGTTGTGGCTGATGAGGTGGTTGGCACTGTCCAAAATGTTGCTGAAGCTGCGGTAGTTTTGCTCGAGCTTGATTTGGTGCGTGACGTTGTACTCACGCACAAAGTCGGCCATGTTGCCCACGCGTGCGCCACGGAAGGCGTAAATGCTTTGGTCATCGTCACCCACCGCCAAGATGGCACCGCCACCTTGGTCCACAGGGCCAGCGAGTTGTTTGAGCCAGGCGTATTGCAGCTTGTTGGTGTCTTGAAACTCGTCCACCAAAATGTGCTGAAAGCGGCGGCGATAGTGCTCACGCAGCGGATCGTTGTCGCGCAGCAGTTCGTATGAGCGCAGCATGAGTTCCCCAAAGTCCACCACACCTTCGCGTTGGCATTGGGCTTCGTACAGCTCGTACAACTCAACACGCTTGCGGTCATCAGGATCACGGGCCACCACATCTTTGGGGCGCAGGCCATCTTCTTTGCAACCGGCAATGAAACGCATGGTTTCTTTGGGTGGAAAACGCTCGTCATCCACATTGAACTGTTTGCTCAAGCGCTTGATGGCGCTGAGCTGGTCTTGGGTGTCCAAGATTTGAAAAGACTGGGGCAAATTGGCCAGCTTCCAGTGGGCGCGTAAAAAGCGGTTGCACAACCCGTGGAAGGTGCCCACCCACATGCCGCGCACGCTCACAGGCAGCATGGCCGACAAACGCGTGAGCATTTCTTTGGCGGCCTTGTTGGTAAACGTCACCGCCAAGATGCCGCCTGGCGACACCTGCCCGGTTTGCATGAGCCACGCAATGCGCGTGGTCAGCACCCGCGTCTTACCCGACCCCGCCCCCGCCAAGATGAGGGCATGCGCCTGCGGCAGCGTGACTGCGGCGGCTTGCTCGTTGTTGAGGCCTTGGAGCAAGGGCGAGGTATCGGGTGAAAAATGCATCCGTCAATTTTAGGGTTTAGAATCAGCCACCGGGCCCAAGATTCTTGTGCTCGGTTTTTTTTGGTCTGCCTTTTGCACCTGAAAAAACCGGCCAAGCCAAGCGCTCAATCTTCGAACGTTATTTTCTGGAGCTTGGGAATATGGAAATTTTTGATTACGACAACATCTTGTTGCTGCCACGCAAGTGCCGCGTGGAAAGCCGCTCTGAATGCGATGCAGGTGTTGAACTCGGTGGCCGCAAGTTTCGCTTGCCAGTTGTCCCCGCCAATATGAAAACCGTGGTGGATGAAAGCATCTGCTTGTGGATGGCGCAAAACAACTACTTCTACGTGATGCACCGCTTCGATTTGGACAATGTCCAATTCGTGAAAGACATGCACGCAAAGGGTGTCTACGCCTCGATCTCTTTGGGCGTGAAAGCCCCAGACCGCGAAACCGTGGACACACTGGCTGCAGCTGGTTTAACACCCGAATACATCACCATCGACATCGCCCATGGCCACGCCGACAGCGTGCGCGACATGATTGGCTACATCAAGGCCAAGTTGCCTAAGAGCTTCATCATCGCGGGCAACGTGGCCACGCCTGAAGCCGTGATCGACCTCGAAAACTGGGGCGCTGACGCGACCAAAGTGGGCGTGGGTCCAGGCAAGGTGTGTATCACCAAGCTCAAAACAGGTTTTGGCACAGGCGGCTGGCAGTTGTCAGCGCTCAAGTGGTGCGCCCGCGTGGCGACCAAGCCGATCATTGCGGACGGCGGCATTCGCAGCCACGGTGACATCGCCAAGAGCATCCGCTTTGGCGCAAGCATGGTGATGATTGGTTCGCTGTTTGCAGGCCACGAAGAGTCGCCAGGCAAGACGGTGGAAGTGGACGGCGAGTTGTTCAAGGAATACTACGGCTCAGCCTCTGACTTCAACAAAGGCGAATACAAGCATGTGGAAGGCAAACGCATCCTCGAGCCCGTCAAAGGCAAGTTGGCCAACACGCTCATCGAAATGGAACAAGACGTGCAAAGCTCGATCAGCTACGCCGGCGGCACCAAGTTGATGGACGTGCGCAAGGTGAACTACGTTATCTTGGGCGGGGATAACGCTGGCGAACATCTGTTGATGTAAACCCCGCGTGACGGCCCACTTTCGGCCAAACAAAAAAGCCTGTCTGCTTTGCGCATGACAGGCTTTTTTATTGCTTTTGCGCAGCTGAGTGTTGACGCGGCCTATTTGTTCAACAGTTCAAGCGCCAGCGTATGCAAACGGTGACCAGGCTGCGTCATCGCTTCGACGATGCTGAAGTGCTGCAAGCCGTCCAAGGTCTCGGCCACAGGCACGCGCGCTTTGCCCCATGCTTGCTGAATCAAAAAGTTGTGGCGAATGAATTCTTCGCTCTCAATGTCACCCGCCACGCTGTAGAGAGTGCCCTGCTTGGGCGCTGGCATCCATGCGGGGCTGTTGCGTAACACCACCTCATCGCTCAAACGCAAGCTGTCTTTGAGGTAGGGCGTGGCTTGCACGGACTCAAGCTCATACAAACCAGAAATCGACAACGCTTTGGTCACCAAGTGGGCGGGTAAATCGGGCACATACGCTTTCCAATCGCAAGCCAGCAACATGGTCACCAAGTGACCACCCGCCGAGTGGCCCACCAGAGTGATGCGGCTGGGGTCGCCACCAAAGCGGTGAATATTGCGCCACACCCAAGCCACGCACTTGACCATTTGCAATGTGATGTCTGACACCGTCACAGCCGGGCACAACGCATAGTTGGGCACCACCACATGCGCGCCTTGCGCGGTGAAGGTGGGCGCGATGAACGAATGGTCGGCCTTGTCGAGCGAGCGCCAATAGCCGCCATGAATGAAGACCACCACGGGAGCTTTGTCGCTTGCTGTGTCGCTCGGAAAAATATCTAAGGTTTCATTCAACCCACGGCCATAGGCCACGTCTTGAAAGCAACGGTGTGTGGCACGTGTCTGCGCAGACGCATCACGCCAATAAGCAAAGTGCGCCGCATGCTCGGGCACCAAGGCTCGGTTGTTGTACATGCGGTCATACCAAGCGCCATCGCGTTGCATCATAGTTTTTTCTCCAGAAGAATTTGCACATTGGTCCAGCTTCGGTTGCTGGTGCGGCTGTTTTCAATGACGCGAGGGACGCTAGGCGTACCGACGTTGTCATAACTGCTGCCCGTGTTGTAGTTCAAGGGGTTGAGGTTACTCAAGGTCAAACGCCATGCAGTGCTGCCGTCCACACGCCACAAACCATACACATCCATCACGCGTTTTTGCGAAATGGTGGTGAGTTGCTCAGCACTCAAACGGGTGTTGTAGCCGGGGTTGTAGTTGATGTTGCCGCCAATCGTGAGTGGCGCACTTTTGAGTCGGTAATCCGCCCCTAAGTTGGCCGTCATGCTGGGCTGCTGGTCCAGACGGTTGTCAGGCCCCATGATGCTGAGCACGCGTGAGCGGTAAAAACTCAGGTTGTTGCGCAGGTCGATGTGCGGGGCATCAGTGATCCACTGATCCATGCGGAACTTGGCTTCTAGCTCGATGCCTTCTGTGATGGCTTCGCTGATGTTTTGTGGGCTGGACAACCATCGGCCATTTGACTCGCGTGTGGTCACATTACGGATGAGGTTTTGCACGCGGCGATGGAATGCGCTGGCGCTCAGCACACCACCTTGTGGCAAATAGCGCTCGACGGCAACATCCAAGCCCGTGGCAGTTTCAGGTTTGAGATTGGGGTTACCAGACACATCGGGGTTGGTGGGGGTATTGTCATCACGCGTGTAAACACGACGCGCCAACAAAGTGGGCATGGTGGGTGTTTTGAAGCTTCGCGTGAGGCTCATGCGAACTTGATCGCGGCTGTCTGGGTCTGGACGCCACATGGCATGCATCAAAGGCGTGAACACACTGTTGCGGTTGGTCACATCCCCTGCGGATGTGTTGCCTTCGGTGGTCAAACCCTCGTAGCGTGCGCCAAGGTGTGTGGCCCAATGGGGCGTGAGCTGCCATTCATCTTGCGAATACACGGCATAACGCATAGAGCTGGCTTGGTAGTTCGCGCTGCCCGACATGCTGGGCCCCACGATGTAAGTCCCCACCACCGACTGTGTGCGTCGCACCGATTCGGTTTCTGCCCCACTCACCCACTGATGCCCCCCGCCCATGACATTCGTGTACTTGCCACTGAGATTGGCAGAACGGTCTTGCACATGAGAATTTTCTGTGACCCCAGGTATCAACGATGAATTGGTGGATGTTTGCTGAAACTCGTTGTGACTGTTCCAGCCTCCGACATTGAACTTCCACTCCATGCTGCTGTCCGTGGAGAGCTTGCGTCGCCACTGACCGTTCAAACGCGCCACTGCAAAGTGATTTTTATTTTCGCTATTCGCTGTCGCGGGGCTATTGGCCACAGCCGTGCCATTGAGCGTTTCTGTGGCCTGCATAGTGCCTGGCGTCTTGCCTTGCGACAGCGCTACAAATGGCATCAAGGTAAACGTTTCAGCCGGATCACCTTTGAGCTGCAAACGTGCGGTGGCATTCATGCCTTCACGGTCGTAATGGCTGTCGCTCACACGATGACGCACGGTCGTGCCCAGGTTATCGACACGGGTTAGGTCGTTCTCACTGTGATCCGGTGCTGCATAGCGATTGACCGACAGGGTGTAGTTGGCCGTCCACTTGTCGGCGTCGTGGTACTTGACCAACGAAGCCGAGGGCGAGGCATAGCCACCTTGAAACGATGAACCCACTTTCAACTCGGTGGGCATGCCTTTGCGGCCTTCGCGCGTGATGATGTTGATGGTGCCGGCAATCGCTTGTGCACCTGTTTCTGCGGTGGGTGCGCGGTAAATTTCCACGCGTTCAATCATCTCCGGCGTGAGGGACTCGACACTGAAACCCGGTGGTACGCGTTGACCATCGAGCAAGATTTGTGTGTAGCCTTGGCTCAAGCCACGCATGCGGATGCCGCCGCCTCGGCCTGGCACACCACCCAAGGTGATGCCAGGCATGCGCTTCAAAATCTCACCAAGGTTGGAATCACCTTGACGCTCAATCTCTTCACGGCCAATCACAATTTTGCTGGCAGTAGATTCACGGCGCTGCTGCGTGTCGTTGTCGCGGCCACTGGTGATTTCGATGCGCCCCATGTCGGATGCCGTCGTTGCAGGTGCCGTGGTTTGCTGCGCCAGAGCGGCAACGGCACTTAAAGCAAATGGGATGAAAACGGTGCGAGCAGTGGGCGTGAAATGCATATCAAAAAGTTTACCGAGGTATGAATACCCTTGCCGTGTAAAGTTCAGGTTTTCTTTCTGATCCACCTTCCATGAGCCAAGCTGCCGCACCACACGCCTACGAAATCAAAAGTGCCTCGTTGCCCTTGGTGTCTTTTCTCCTCAAAACCCCCGACACATCAGCCCTCCAAGCCGATATGGCACGACGTCTGGGTGCTACCCCCGGCTTCTTTGACAACGACCCTGTGGTAATCGATCTGAGCGTCCTAGAAGACCCTCACGAGCAGCTCGACCTCCCATCGGTCTGCCTGATGCTACGCACACACCAAATGCTGCCTGTCGCTGTGCGCGGCGCAAATGAACACCAATTAGCTAACGCACGCAAAGCGGGCTTGTTTGAAGCCAGTGATTTGAACATTCAAGCGCCTGCCTCCCCGCGCGTAGAAACCGTGGTGCAAGAGGTGATTCGAGAGGTAGAAGTGGTACGCGAAGTACAAACGGGCGGTGGCGCCGCCATGGTCATCGACAAGCCGCTGCGCTCTGGTCAGCACGTGTATGCCAAGGGTCGCGACCTGATCGTGTTGGCCATGGTCAACCCGGGTGCAGAGATCATGGCCGATGGTCACATCCATGTTTACGCACCACTGCGTGGCAAAGCCATCGCAGGTGCACGTGGTGATGAGCAAGCGCGCATCTTCACTTCATGCCTTGAAGCAGAACTGCTTTCGATTGCGGGTACCTACCGCACCAGTGGCGATGCGCCCTTACCTGCTGATGTGGCTGGCAAAGCCGCACAAATCAGCCTTCAAGGCGATAAGTTGGTGATGCAAGCACTGTAAAATTCGGCAATTAAATAACAGAAACAACTAGGGCTTTATTCATGACAAAAATCGTGGTGGTGACTTCTGGCAAGGGCGGCGTGGGCAAGACCACAACCAGCGCCAGTTTTTCCTCTGGCCTCGCCTTGCGCGGCTTCAAAACGGTGGTCATCGACTTTGACGTCGGCCTGCGTAACCTCGACCTGATCATGGGTTGCGAGCGTCGTGTGGTGTATGACTTCATCAACGTCATCAACGGTGAAGCTACGCTGAACCAAGCCTTGATCAAAGACAAGCAGTGCGACAACTTGTACGTGCTGGCGGCCTCTCAAACCCGCGACAAAGATGCGTTGTCACAAGACGGCGTGGAGCGTGTGTTGAACGAACTCAAAGAAATGAAGTTCGATTACATCGTGTGCGACTCCCCTGCCGGTATCGAAGTGGGCGCCATGATGGCCATGCACTTTGCCGACGAAGCCTTGGTCGTCACCAACCCTGAAGTCTCTTCAGTGCGCGACTCGGACCGCATCTTGGGCATGCTCAGCAGCAAGACCAAACGCGCCATCGAAGGTGACACCCCCATCAAAGAACACTTGCTCATCACGCGCTACAACCCGAGTCGCGTGGAAGAAGGTCACATGTTGTCGCTAGACGACATCCAAGACATCTTGCGCATTCCTTTGATCGGTGTGATTCCCGAATCAGAAACTGTGTTGACCGCTTCGAACCAAGGTTTGCCCGCGGTTCATCTGGAAAACACCGATGTGTCCGAAGCCTACAAAGACGTGATCAGCCGCTTCTTGGGCGAAGACTTGCCCATGCGCTTTACGGAGCACGTTAAGCCAGGTTTGTTCAAACGTATTTTTGGCGGGAAGTAAGCCATGTCGTTGCTCTCTCTCTTACTTGGTGAGAAGAAAAAAACAGCGAACGTTGCCAAAGAACGTTTGCAGTTCATCCTCACCCACGAACGCACAGGCCGCAACCCGCAGCCAGACTACCTGCCTGATTTGCAGCGCGACTTGGTGGCCGTTCTGTCCAAATACGTGAAGATCAATCCAAACGACATCAAGGTCAATTTGGAGCGTCATGACAACCTCGAAGTGCTCGAAGTCAAAATCGAACTCCCAGAGTAAAAAGCTTCATAGCCCACAAAACAAAAAGCGACCCGAGGGTCGCTTTTTATTTGGCTTTCACAAGCAAAAGGGGATTAACCGCCTTTGTTTGAACGCTTGCCAGGGTTCTTTTTGCTACGTGTCGCAACACCGCGCTCAAGACTCACACGTTGACCACGACCACCGGTGCGCAGCATGGTGCCTGGCAGGGGGATTGGCTTTGGTGCGCGTTGGCGATCGGCTTCGGTGACGATTTTGTTTCCCATGAAATTTTTCCAAATAAAAAAGTGACAGGCCCTAATTAGGCCACAGGTTCGCTGTATTTTCGCATGTAACCGCCCATAATCTAGTGAAACAAGGTGATTTATGAATCCAAAAATCAGTGAATTACTGGCCCGCATCCAACAAATGGAGCGAGAAATCGAGCAAGAGATGAAGCGCAAGCGCGCTGAACTGCAGGCCGATTTCGAAGAAACGCGCGTGCGCTTTGAGCGAGAAGTGCGGGAACAGCAGCGCCGCTTCAAAACAGGCATCCTCCCCTACATGCTGTCAGCCAACCTGCTGAGTGTGTTGACGGCCCCCGTGATTTACTCGGTACTGCTTCCCATGCTGCTGCTAGACCTTTTCATCACGGTCTACCAGCACATTTGTTTTCGAGCCTATGGTATTGCCCGTGTCAATCGCAGCGATTACTTTGTGTATGACCGTACGCATTTGGCCTATCTGAACCTGATTGAAAAAATCAACTGTGCATACTGCTCGTATGGCAACGGCCTGATGGCCTATGGCCGCGAAGTGGTGGCGCGCACCGAGCAGTATTGGTGCCCTATCAAACATGCCCGAAAAATCATGGCAGCACACCCTTACTACACCGGGTTTGTGGACTTTGGTGACGCCGAAAGCTACAAGCAAGAGCTAGAGCGCCTGCGAAACCAGCTGGCTGAAATCAATCAAACAAGCGAATAACACGCCAGCACACATGCCACACACCGACATTGACAAACGCTTGATGGACCTAGAAATCAAGGCCAGCTTCACCGAAGACTTGGTGGAGCAACTCAACCAAACCATCTTTCAGCAACAACAGCAAATCGACGCACTCATTCGCGAAGTGAGCCAACTGCGTCAACAAACACCCGATGGCGGATCGGGCGGCTTCACCAGTCTGCGTGATGAACTACCGCCCCACTATTGAGCCCACGATCCAAGCAATGACGAAGACCATGCAAGCGGTACCGTCTGGGGACGAAGTGCGTGAACTTGTACTATCCACGCTGTACCGGCTGAGCGCCTACGCCGTCATCAACCTCATTGACGATGCGGCCATGCTGTCTATCGTGTTTATTTAAAAATTTCAAAAGGAGACATCCATGTCAAAAACCGTCGATTACTACTTGGCCCCACAAAGCCCTTGGACTTATTTGGGCCACCAACGTTTGGTACAAATTGCCAAAGCAACAGGTTCTAAGGTACGAGTCATGCCCATGGACTTAGGTCAAGTGTTTCCCATCTCCGGTGGATTGCCTTTGGGTAAACGTGCGCCACAGCGTCAAGCGTATCGACTGGTAGAAATGGCACGTTTCAGCAAAGCCTTGAGCTTGCCAATGAATCTGCACCCCAAGTTTTTCCCTGTAGCCGGCGACCCTGCAGCCAAGCTCATCATTGCGGTGGACATGCACCACGGCACAGATGCGGCCTTGGCCATCACAGGTGCGGTACTCGCTGCGGTGTGGCACGAAGAACGCGATATTGCTGATGCTGCCACCTTGGCAGCCTTGCTGAGCGAACACA
The DNA here is from genome assembly GCF_027924965.1 of Limnohabitans sp. TEGF004. Lineage (NCBI taxonomy): Bacteria > Pseudomonadati > Pseudomonadota > Betaproteobacteria > Burkholderiales > Comamonadaceae > Limnohabitans > Limnohabitans sp. TEGF004. The sequence goes on from NZ_AP027056.1 coordinate 1,902,724, forward strand.
AGTTAGATGCAGCCTGCTTGGCGCTGTCCAATACGCCCGAGGTGCAAGCCCGTTATGACAGCTACACCCAAAGCGCGATCGATGCCCAAGTGTTTGGCGCCCCCACTTATGTGATTGATGGCGAGATGTTCTGGGGCCAAGACCGTTTGGATTTTGTAGCCAACGCTCTCAAGTCGTAAAAGTACAAACCCAAAACACGGCGCACAAACAATTCAGCCACCGGAGTTGCACACAAAGTGCAACGCGGTGGCTGAATGCGTTTTAAGCCCGCTGTTTAGGCGGACACTTAATTAACGAGGTGTACGTGGCTTAGGTGCGCGTTTTTTAGCGTCAAAACCACCAAACGACTTGCCACCGGCTGGGCGTGCTGGCTTGTCAAACGGTGTGCGGCCTGCTTCAAACGGAGCGCGTGGGCCACGTGCTGGGGCACGGTCATCAAAGCTGCGCGGAGCGCGGTCTTCGAAGCTACGTGGAGCACCGAAGTTGCCGCGTGGTGCGCCTTGGCCTTCGCCAAAGTTGCCACGAGGAGCGCCACGGCCTTCGCCGCCGAAGCCACGGTTTTCATTGAAACCGCGGTTATCACCAAAGTTGCCGCGTGGTGCGCCTTGACGTGGCTCGAAGCTGTTGCCACGAGGTGCGTCAGAACGGTGGTTGTCTTGACGACCTTCGAAACGGCCCTCAGAACGACCTTCCGAACGTGGCTCGAAGCGACCTTGGCCATTGCCTTCAAAACGTCCACCGCCGCCACCAAACTTGTTGCCGCCGAAGCCGCCACGGTTGCCGCCGCCACCAAACTTGCCGCCGCCTTTGCGGTCGTAGTCACGGCCCGCACCGCCACGTTGTTCAACGCGTTGTGTGGGTTCCATGCCTGGAATCACTTCAGCAGTGAACTGCTGGCGTGTGTAGGCTTCGATGTCATAAATTTTGCGCTTGTCGCGGAACTCAGCCAACGTGATCGCCAAGCCATCACGGCCAGCACGACCCGTACGGCCAATGCGGTGGGTGTAGTCCTCAGACTTCATAGGCAAGCCGAAGTTGAACACGTGCGTGATGGTGGGCACGTCAATGCCGCGAGCAGCCACGTCAGTGGCAACCAAGAACTGCACTTGACCTTGGCGCAAAGCCATCAAGCGGCGGTTACGCAAGCCTTGGCTCAACGCGCCGTGCAATGCCACAGCAGAGAAGCCTTCTTGTTGCAAGTCATTGGCCAAGCCGTCGCACTCGATTTGGGTGCTAGCAAAGATGATGGCTTGGTTGATGGTGGTGTCGCGCAAGAGGTGATCCAACAAACGGCGCTTGTGTTGCGCGTTGTCTGCCCAATGCAGCACTTGGCGAATGTTGTTGTGCTTTTCTTGAGGTGAGTCAATTTGCACGCGTTGGGGTTGACGCATGACGCGTGTGGCCAACTGTTGAATGCGCGGCGCAAACGTAGCGCTGAACATCATGGTTTGCTTGCGGTCGATGGTGAGCTGGTTGATTTCAGCCAAGTCATCAGAGAAACCGAGGTCCAACATGCGGTCGGCTTCGTCCACCACCAAGAATTGAACTTTGTCCAACTTGATTTGCATGGAGCGTTGCAGATCGAGCAAACGGCCAGGTGTAGCCACAACCAAGTCAGCGTTTTGCAGTTTGGCGATTTGCAACTGGTAAGGCATACCGCCCACCACGTTAGCCACGCGCAAACCACGGCAATGTTTGACCAAGTCGATGGCGTCGTGCGCCACCTGTTGAGCCAATTCGCGGGTTGGGCAAACGATCAAGGCACCAGGTGTTGGGGCTTTGAAGTTGCGTGTGTTGGTGGGGTCTTTGCGCTTAGCGCGCTTAGGTGCCTCTTCGCCATTGGCCGCAGCGTCAGCCACGAGCTTGTCCCAAGCAGCTTTGTCAGCAGCTTCGGCTTGGGCTTGTTGTTGAATCAAGGTGTGCAACACAGGCAGCAAGAACGCAGCTGTTTTGCCACTACCAGTTTGGCTAGATACCATCAAGTCGATGAAGCCTGCTTTGGCATCTGCGTTGTCGTTTGGCAAAGCCAAAGGAATGGTTTTGAGCTGAACGGTGGTGGGTTGGGTGTAGCCCAAATCGCCCACGGCTTGCACCAATTCAGGAGCTAAGCCTAGTTCAACGAAGCCATTAGGAACATCAACTTTAGGCACATCGGCTTGAGGTGCTTCAGCTTCAGCGTGAGCGACTTCGGGTGCGTGAACACCCTCAGTGGCAACTGCGTTTTCAGCAGCAATAGAAATAGTTTCGGCAGGCGCAAATTCGCCTGTCACATTTAAAGTGTCAGTCATGATTTTTTCTCGCACGTGAGCGCCGCAAGTTGTGCGGCTGCTCCGTTCTAGGTTAAAAAACATCAACCATCAAACGGAACCTGCTCTGACCCGCTGGGGGTTTATTCAGTGCTTGGGGCTCATTTGGCGAGCCCGGTGAATGAAGGGAGATGTACAAATTCGCTACGGCTTTGTAGCGAAGAGCGCAATTATGGCACGGATTCGGGTTTTTACCTAATTAAAGTTTCAAGAAGTGTTCACGGTAGTGAATCATCTCGTCAATCGACTCGTGCACATCGGCCAGCGCCGTATGTTTCTGGGCCTTTTTAAAGGCATTCAACACCTCTGGCTTCCAGCGGCGAGACAGCTCTTTGAGCGTACTCACGTCCACGTTGCGGTAGTGAAACCAGCCTTCGAGCTTGGGCATGTATTTGTTCAAGAAGCGGCGATCTTGACCAATGGTATTGCCACACATGGGCGACACGCCTTTGGATACATAGGGCTTCATGAAGGCAATGAGTTGCTCTTGCGCTTGTTCTTCGGTCACGGTGGAGGCTTTGACTTTGTCAATCAGCCCGCTCTTGCCGTGTGTGCCTTTGTTCCATGCGTCCATCTTGCTCAGCAACTCGTCGCTTTGGTGAATCACAAACACTGGGCCTTCAATGCGCACCGACAAATCGGGGCTGGTCACGATGACCGCGATTTCAAGCAAGCGCTCGCGCTCGGGGTCAAGGCCAGACATTTCGCAATCGAGCCAAACCAAGTTCAGGTCTGACTTGGCGAGTTTGGGGACGACAGGGGTAACAGGAGTGGTTGCAACTTCAGACATGGGCTAGATTGTCGCCCATCACACACGGGCAGCTTCATCTAAACTCCTCCCCCATGATGAATCCCTCTCTCGCGATGACCTTGACACTGGCAGTTCTGCTGGTGGCCAACCTGCTTACCAAACTCTGGCTCAGCGGCCGTCAAGTGCGTCACGTGGCGCAACACCGCTCTCAAGTGCCTGCGACTTTCGCACACACCATCAGCCTAGAGGCTCACCAAAAAGCAGCGGACTACACCCTGGCCAAGGCGCGCGTGGGTGTGATGGATTTAGGGCTAGACGCCATCACTTTAATGGCGTGGACATTGCTCGGCGGTTTGGACTTGCTCAACCAAGTCACGCTGAACTGGATGGGCGAAGGCATGGGCCAACAAATCATGCTGGTGGTGAGCTTTAGCCTGATTGGCGGCTTGATTGGCTTGCCCTTGTCACTGTTTCAAACCTTTGGCGTTGAGCAACGCTTTGGCTTTAACAACACCACGCCCAAGCTGTGGGTGAGCGACATGCTCAAAGGCTTGTTGGTTGGCATGGTGTTGGGATTGCCTATTCTTTGGCTGGTGTTGTGGCTCATGCAAGCAGGTGGCTCTCTGTGGTGGCTCTACACCTGGGCTGCCTTGGTGGTATACCAACTGTTTGTGATGTGGATTGCACCCAACGTCATCATGCCCTTGTTCAACAAATTCACACCTCTGGAAGACGCCACGCTCAAAGACCGTGTAACCGCGCTGATGACACGCTCTGGCTTTACTGCCAAGGGCTTTTTTGTAATGGACGGCAGCCGCCGCTCGGCCCACTCGAATGCTTTCTTCACAGGCTTTGGTGCCGCCAAACGCGTGGTGTTTTTCGACACCCTGCTGGCCAAACTCAATGGCGATGAAATGGAAGCTGTGTTGGCCCACGAACTGGGCCACTTCAAACATCGTCACATTTTGAAAATGATGGCCACCAGCTTTGCCACCAGCCTTGCTGGTCTTGCTTTGTTGGGCTGGGTGTCGCAACAAGTTTGGTTTTATACAGGCCTCGGCGTGATGCCCAACCTCAACGGCAACAACAGCGCATTGGCCTTGTTGCTGTTCATGCTGGTGCTGCCTTTGTTCACCTTCTTTGTGTCGCCTTTGTCTGCACGTCGCTCACGCAAGTTTGAGTTTGAAGCCGACGCGTATGCCGTGGCGAATAGCGATGGCAAGGCTTTGGCCAACGCCCTGCTCAAGCTCTACCAAGACAATGCCTCCACCCTCACGCCCGACCCTTGGTATGTGGCGTTTTACTACTCGCACCCGCCTGCTTCACAGCGCTTGGCGCGGATGGCCGCATGAAGCAAAGCGGCTTAGTGGTAGCCAGCCACGGACGACACTGCGTGGTGGAGACGCCCGATGGCGAACGACGCATTTGCCACCCGCGAGGCAAGAAAAGCCAGGTGGTCGTGGGCGATCGTGTGCAATGGTTGGCCAGCACCGACGAAGGCACGATTGAAAAAGTGGAGCCTCGCCACAACTTGTTTTACCGACAAGACGAGATTCGCACCAAGTCATTCGCAGCCAACTTAGACCAAGTGTTGATTCTGTTGGCGGCTGAGCCAGAGTTCTCTGAAATGCAGCTCACGCGTGCTTTGATTGCTGCGGAAGCCGAACATATCAAGCCCCTCATCGTGCTCAACAAGCGTGACTTGACCGAGTTGCATGCCCGCGCCCTCGCCCGCTTAGAGCCTTATGTGAAGATGGGCTATACCGTGCTGCAAGGTGCCTTTAAATCGGGTGATTTAGGCGACTTGCCTGAACGCCTAAAACACAAAACCACCTTGGTGCTTGGGCCCTCAGGCACAGGCAAAAGCACGCTCATCAACGCCCTTGTGCCCAACGCCAATGTGGCCACTGCAGAGATTTCGCAAGCACTCAATTCAGGCAAACACACCACCACATCAACCACCTGGCACTGGGTCGATGCTGAGCGCAAAACAGGATTGATTGACTCACCAGGCTTTCAAGAGTTTGGGGTGCATCACATTGATGCCATGCAGTTGGCGGCCTACATGCCAGACTTCAAACCGCATGTGGCGAACTGCAAGTTTTACAACTGCACGCATTTGCACGAACCTTCGTGCGGGGTACAAGACGCGGTAGCAGCTGGGGCCATCAGCCCATCGCGCTACAAGCTGTACGGCATGTTGTTTGCCGAGCTCACACAGCCTGTGAATTACTAGCCTGCGAAGAGTTCATCAGCGCACGATTCAATGTTGCGCTGATCCTTGGGGTTTAGCCCAGTAAGCGGGCCAACGTGAGTAAGGCCAGCAACACCATCCATAACACGACGCTGCGCCAAACCAAACCCACCACGCTAGACAAATGTGCCATCTCAGGTGTGCGGCCTGGCGTACTTTCACTGTCTTGATCGTGGACTTCGCTGGCATCATCTGCACGCAAAGCTTCACCGCCCAAACGCACATTCAACGCCCCCGCTGTGGCGGCTAGTACTACGCCGTCATTGTCATCAGGGAAACGTTGTGCATGGTTGCGCCAGCAGTCGATGGCTTCTTCAAAGTTACCCACCACGGCAAAGGCCGTAGCCGTCAAGCGGGCTGGCAACCAATCCACACGACGCCATGCTTCGCAAGCCGCGCTTTGCAAGGTGTCACTGACCCAACCTTTGGTGGCTTTAGGCTTCGCTTGCCAAGCATGCGACACCATCTCGCTCATGCGGTAAATCACAGCACCTGCGGGGCCAAAACCCAAGGCAGCGAGCACAGAGAACCAAGTGAGCACACCAAACACATGGTGGTGTGCCGAGAGCACCGAATGCTCAATCACATGACGCAGCAACTCGCTGCGTGGCAAGTTGTCAACTTCGACATGTTGCCACTCAGCTAGCAACTCACGCGCTAAGCGCTCATCGCCCACATCCAAGGCATCACGAATGTCGGTGAAATGGTGGCTGAACTGACGGAAACCCAAGGTGACATACAACACCGCCACGCTCCAAATCATGGCTACAGGCCAGCCAAACACGCCGATCAAAAACCAATGCACCAAAGTGGCGATGACGGCAGGCAAGCCCACAGCCAATGACCAAGTGGTCCACGCCAAACGGGGGTGGCCTGCATCTAAGGTCTGGCTGATCCAATTGGCCCACGAGCGCACTGTGCCGTGCACCCAATTGCCGCGTACCAAAGGACGGGCTTGTTCAATCAACAACGCGAGGAGCAGGGATAGAAAACTCATAGTCGGATGATAGCGGTAGGTACACGCAATTTAAGAGCCTCAAGCCCGCAAGAAACGGTAAAAGTTGCGCAGCATGCCAGCGGTCGCGCCCCATACAAAGCGCAGTTGCTCACCGTCTTGGTAAGGCATGGACAGCCACTCGCGGGTGACCCCCTCAAACTCGTAGCGATGCCAGCGGTGGTTGGCGGGGTTCATCAAAAAAGCCAAGGGCACTTCAAACGCATCTGCCACCTCGTGGGTGTTGAGCTGCAACGTCATATCTGGCGAAATCAAAGCCACTACAGGCGTCACATAAAAAGCTGAGCCTGTCACGTATTCAGGCAAAGTACCCAGCACCTGCACATGGTGCGCTTCTAGCCCAACCTCTTCCTGCGCCTCACGCAAAGCGGTGGCAGCCACATCGGCATCGCCCTCGTCACACTTGCCACCTGCAAAGGCGATTTGCCCTGCATGCGTAGACATGTGCGCAGGTCGCTGGGTCAGCAACACCGTAGGTTCGTCACGCATCACCAGCCCCAGCAACACTGCGGCTTGGGCGGGTGCGCGGTCCATGAACTTGCGCTCGCGCACCAATTCGGGCTGCCACACGGGCGGGTTGGCAAAACGGGCTTGCAAAGCCTCAGCAGTGAGATGCTGCGCAGGCACGGCTTGCAAGTGCGCATCCACTTGGAACACGGGCACTTGTTGGGGGTCAAAGGCTGGGAGTTGGGACATAGAAAAAGCCACCGCAAGTTTTCACTTGGGGTGGCTTCTAAGCAAGGTAAGACCTGCTTATTTAGCGGCTGCTGCGGCTTTGAGCGCTGCGGCCGACTTGCTGACCAATTTTTCTTTGATACGAGCAGACTTACCGCTACGGTCGCGCAAGTAATACAACTTGGCACGACGCACATCACCGCGACGCTTGACTTCGATGCTCGCGATCAATGGGCTGTAAGTTTGGAACGTACGCTCCACGCCTTCACCGCTGGACATTTTGCGCACTGTGAAGCCGCTGTTGAGGCCACGGTTGCGCTTAGCGATCACCACACCTTCGTAGGCCTGCACACGCTTGCGTGTACCTTCAACCACGTTGACGCTCACAATGACTGTGTCGCCAGGTGCAAATTCGGGGATAACTTTGGCGAGGCGAGCAATTTCTTCTGCCTCAAGGGTTTGGATCAGGTTCATGTTTTCCTCTAAAGGATCTTGGTCGCGCTACACAAAAGGCTTCTTGCAACAAAGGCGCGAAGCGGCCGACCAGAGGATCGAAAAGCCCACCATTATAGCGAGTTTTGAGCCTTCAAAACAGCCTCATCTTGGGCTGTGAGCTTGGCCTCGGCGCGTGCTGCATCAATCAGCTCTGGGCGCAGGCGAGCTGTGAGCAGCAAACGCTGGTCACGGCGCCAGCGCTCGATGTTGATGTGATGGCCAGACACCAGCGCAGCGGGCACGCCCTGCCCTTTCCATTGCTCGGGACGGGTGTAATGCGGGCAGTCCAACAAACCATCCAAAGCAGGGTTAAAGCTGTCCAGCTGATGGCTGCCTTCGTCGCTGAGTACGCCAGGCTGCAAGCGGGCCACGGCATCCAGCAGGGTCATGGCGGCAATCTCACCACCGGACAGCACAAAGTCGCCCACGCTGATTTGCAGGTCCACATGGGTGTCGATGAAGCGTTGGTCCACGCCTTCATAGCGGCCACACAACAACACTGCGCCTTGGCTGTCTGACCAGTGCTGTACGGCAGAGTGGCGCAGCGTCTCGCCAATGGGCGAGAACAACACCAGCGGTGCCAGATCACGGCCTTGGGCACGATCGGCACGAATGGCAGCCAAACAGGCAGACAGGGGCTCGGCCATCATCACCATGCCAGGGCCACCGCCAAAGGGGCGGTCGTCCACACGACGGTAATTGCCTTCGGCGTAATCACGGGGGTTCCACAAGCGCACATCCACCAGTCCAGCCTCGTAGGCGCGACGTGTGATGCCGATTTTTAAAAACGGCTCAAACAGTTCAGGAAACAGGGTGATGATGTCAAAGCGCATGGCGATGGCCTTGGACGGGCCAATTTAGTAATCGGGCTGCCAATCGGCGGTGATGCGGCGTCCAGCCAAATCGACGGTGTCGATGTAGGCAGACACAAAGGGAATCATGCGCTCTTGAGCCTTGCCATCTTCCTCGTAAGCAAGTACCAACACGGTTTGTGGACCTGTATGCAACAGCTCGCGCACAGCGCCAAGCGCCACGCCTTCACGGTTAACCACATCAAGACCAATCAGGTCGACCCAGTAGTACTCGTCTTTCGCGGGGGTAGGAAAGCTAGCGCGGGACACAAAAATGCGTGCGCCTTTGAGCAGTTCTGCGGTGTTACGGTCGGGCACCTCTTGGGCCGTGGCCACCACAGAATCAGAATGTTCTTTGGCTTCGATGATTTTCAGAAGCACGGTACCAGCAAAGGTCTTGGCACCTCTTTCCGAGGGTTGTAAAAACCAACGCTTGGAAGAAAAAAGCGCTTCCGGAGAAGCGCTGTGGGGCAAGACCTTGAACCAGCCTTTGATGCCCCAAGCATCTGCAATGCGCCCAACCTCGATGGCGTCCGCAGGAAGTTCCGCAGACTCAAGGTTCAGCATCATTGCATTGCCTTTGTTCAATTAAGCAGCAACCTTAGCAGCAGCTTGCTTGACCAAACGGATCACGGTAGGAGAGCACTGAGCGCCCACGCTGGTCCAGTGGTTCAAACGGTCATGCGCAACGCGCAAGCTTTCAGCTTGACCTTTGGCGATTGGGTTGTAAAAACCAATGCGCTCAATGAAACGGCCGTCGCGACGATCGCGCTTGTCGGCAACAACAATGTTAAAAAACGGACGGGCTTTAGAACCGCCGCGTGAAAGTCGGATGACGACCATGATGAATCCTTCGGGTGGAATTTTTTTCAACGTTTGAGACACGCGCTAAGCCACCCGGCCTGCGACACGCTGAAAAGCCTTCTATTATAGCGCTCTACACTCAGGCTATGAAAAATAAAACCATCGCAGCCTGGTTGGCCTTCTTGGGCGGCCCTTTTGGCCTTCACCGTTTTTACCTGTTTGGCCTCTGGGACACCCTGGGCTGGTTGTTGCCCATTCCAACGGCCCTGGGCTTTTACGGGGTCGAGCGGGTCCAGCAATACGGTTTAGACGATGTCGCCAGTTGGTGGCTCATTCCCATCGCAGGCTTCACCTTTGCGGCCTGCGCCTTGAACGCCATCGTGTATGGCCTGATGACGCCGGAAGCTTGGAATACACGTTTCAACGGCACCGAAAACAAAGACGCACCGGCTGGTCAAACCAATTGGTTGACCATCGGTGCGATTGCATTTGCCTTATTGATTGGCACCACGGTGCTCATGTCGAGCATCGTGTTCAGCTTTCAACGCTACTTCGAATACCAAATCGAAGCGGCCAAAGAGCTGTCGGAATAATTAAAAAATCTGCAGGCTGATCCAATACGCCACGCCAGCCACAAAGGCACTGGCGGGAATCGTCAAAATCCAAGCCCACACAATGCCGCCAGCTACACCCCAACGCACGGCACTGGCGCGTTGCGTAGAGCCCACGCCCACGATGGCACCCGTGATGGTGTGCGTCGTTGAAACGGGGATACCCAGGCCTGTCGCCAAGAACAGCGTCATGGCACCGCCTGTTTCCGCGCAAAAGCCACCCACCGGCTTGAGCTTGGTGATCTTTTGACCCATGGTCTTCACAATGCGCCAGCCACCAAACATGGTGCCCAAGCCAATCGCCATGTAGCAACTCACGATGGTCCAGCTGGGTGGTGACTTGTCCTCGGCCGAGGCATAGCCTGTGGCCAGCAGCAACATCCAAATGATGCCAATGGTTTTTTGCGCATCGTTACCGCCGTGGCCCAAGCTGTAAGCGCCCGCAGACACCAGCTGCAAGCGACGGAACCACTTGTCCACGCGTGAAGGACGAAAGCTTCGGAAAATCCAAGCCACCGCCACCATCATCAACGAGCCAAGTGTGAAGCCCAACAAAGGCGACACAAAAATAAACGCCACGGTCTTGAAGATGCCAGCAGAAATCAAGGCGCCCGTGCCTGCTTTGGCAATCACAGCGCCCGAAATACCACCAATCAACGCATGCGACGAACTACTGGGGATGCCGTAGTACCAAGTGATGACGTTCCAAGTGATCGCTCCCACCAGCGCCCCAAACACCACATGGGTGTCGACGATGCCGGGCTGCACGATCCCTTTGCCCACGGTGGCAGCAACGCTCAAATGGAAAATAAAAATGGCGACGAAGTTAAAGAAGGCAGCAAACAACACGGCCTGACCGGGCTTTAACACCCCCGTTGACACCACAGTCGCAATTGAATTGGCAGCATCGTGAAAGCCGTTCATGAAATCGAACATCAGGGCCAACACTACCAACAAAGCGACCACCCAAAAGGCGGTTTGTACGGTTTCCATACGGCGCTCGTGATTAAGAGTTTTCGAGGACGATGCCCTCGATCAAGTTGGCCACGTCTTCACACTTGTCCGTGATGGTTTCCAACAATTGGTAAATGGCTTTGAGTTTGATCACTTCACGCACATCAGGCTCTTCGCGGAACAACTTGCTCATCGCGCCGCGCATCACGCGATCGGCATCTGACTCGAGCTTGTCGATTTCTTCACACGTCTTGAGGGCCGCCTCTGCCGTGTTGTGGTCAGAGATTTTTTCCAACATGTACACCGCATCGCGCAAGCGCTCGCAACACTTCAAGCTCAGGTCTGTCAAACGGACGATCTCTTCATTCATGACGCGCACGTCATACAAAGCCATGGTTTCAGCGCTGTCTTGAATCAAGTCGGCCACATCGTCCATGGTGTTGATGAGCGAGTGAATTTGCTCGCGATCGATGGGGGTGATGAAGGTTTTGTGAATCGCCACATTGCACTCGTGTGTGATGCGATCGGCGGCACGCTCAGCGTTGTCTACCTCTTGGTTGTATTTGTCACGCAAATTGGCGTCACCGTAATTGGCCACCAAATTTGAAAAAGCATGCGCAGCTTCGACGATGCGATCAGCGTGCTGGTTGAACATGACGAAAAAATTGCCCTCGGTGGGCAGCAACTTTCCAAACAGCATTTGGATCTCCTGTGGATGACTTATTTGTGACAGTTAAATGACACGGAAGTGTAAACCCAGCTCACGTGCGAAAGATGAAATACACAGCCCCCACCATGCATAACCCAGCCCACAAATAATCCAATTTCAGTGGCTCATTCAAGAAAAAGACGGAGAACGGCACAAAGATTGCCAAAGTGATCACTTCTTGCATGATTTTGAGCTGCCCTACTTGCAAGCCCGCTTCATGAAACCCAATGCGGTTGGCCGGCACTTGCAGCAAATACTCCATCAGCGCAATGCCCCAGCTCACCAATGCCGCTGTGTACCAAGGCGAGTTGGCCAGGCTCTTGAGGTGGCTGTACCAAGCAAACGTCATGAACACGTTGGCTGCGACCAGCAACAACACCGCTTGCAAAGCGAGGGGAATGGCAGAGAAGTTCATGGCAAATCCGTCGGTCGTGAGATGAAGCAGGGCCTCAGGCCATGCGCTGGATGGCTTGGTCTTTCACCCCAGCCAACTGCACGGCACTGACACGCTCCGGCCAAACTTCGGCCAAGGGCTGCAAGACAAAAGCACGCTCCTGCCAGCGCGGGTGGGGCAAGGTCAGCTCTTGAGTCGCTAACTCGGTGTCACCATAAAAAATGATGTCAAGGTCCAACGTGCGCGGCGCATTCTTAAAAGGTCGCTCACGCCCACTTTGCAGCTCTAGCGCTTGCAAGGCATGCAACAGCGCCAGTGGGCTGAGCTGGGTGTGAATCAAGGCCACAGCGTTGATGAAATCTGGCCCTTGGGCCTCGTAGGGTGCGCTGCGATACAGCGACGAGGCTTTGAACAGTTGCGTCTCAGGCAAGCCCGCCACATCGCGCAAGGCTTGCTGCACCGTGGCCACCGCATCGCCCAAGTTGGCGCCGAGGGCCACACACGCCATGACGGGTGCTGCTGACATGGCGAAGACTCTGCTTATTCGGCGGCGGGTGTACCACCGGCTTCGCCCGTGGGCTTGCGACGGCGACGGCGGCGTTTTTTGGCGGGCGATGCGGCGCCGTCTTCGCCTTCAGGCTCTACCTCACGAAAACGTGGGTCTTCACCTTCGGGCTTGGGTGCACGACGCACCGCATGCACGCGGGGTGCGCGCTGGGCTTTTTGTTGCTCTAGTCGCACTTGCTGCAACAAGTCTTCGCGCTCGCTGTCGCTGGCCACGCTGAACTCTTGCCACCAATCCGACAAGGCTTCATCCACCTCGCCCACATCGGCACGCAAGCGCATAAAGTCAAAGCCGGCACGGAAACGCGCTTGGTCCACCAAGGTCCAAGGACCGCTGCCTGTGCGCTTTTCAAAGCGCGGCTGCATCATCCAAATTTCGCGCATGTCAGCAGCCAACTTGCCACGGCCCGACACGTCGCCAATGCGGGAATCGAACACTTCGTCAATCGCATCTTGCAGCGCGGGGAACGATGGCTGCTTGACGCTGCGATGCGCCCAGGTTTCGCGCACGTCAGACCACAACACGCAAGCTAGCAAGAAGCTAGGTGCCACAGGCTTGCCCTCGCCCACGCGACGGTCGGTGTCGTTGAGCGCGGTGGTGACAAACTGTTCGTCTGAACGGGCCACCACGATATCAAGCAGCGGGTAAATACCTTTGGCCAAGCCTTGCAGCTTGAGTTGCTGAATGCTGGCCAGCGCGTGACCGGTTTGCAAGAGCTTGAGCATTTCGTCAAACAAGCGGCTTTGCGGCACATCGGCCAGCAGCTTGGCGGCTTTCTTCAACGGAGCGGCCGTCTTAGCTTCCATCTTGAAGCCCAAGACCGAGAGCTTGGCGGCAAAACGCACCGCGCGAATCACGCGCACGGGGTCTTCACGGTAACGCGTGGCGGGGTCGCCAATCATGCGGATGACTTTTTTCTTCGCGTCGGCAATGCCGCCGTGGTAGTCGATCACGTTGCCCGTTTCAGGGTCGTAATACATGGCGTTGATGGTGAAGTCGCGGCGCGCCGCGTCTTGGTCTTGCGGGCCCCACACGTTGTCGCGCAGCACACGGCCGCTGGCATCAACAGCGTGTTTCATGTTGGCCAGCTCTTGTTTGCTGCTGCGTTCGTTGCCTTTGACTTGCTCGGCTTCGGTGTTATCTAGGTGAGCACGGAAGGTCGAGACCTCAATCACTTCATGCTCACGACCTCGGCCATACACCACGTGCACGATGCGAAAGCGTCGGCCAATGATGAAGGCGCGGCGAAATGCCGCCTTCACTTGCTCAGGCGTGGCGTTGGTGGCCACGTCAAAGTCTTTAGGTTTGAGCCCCAACAACAAGTCGCGCACGGCACCGCCCACGATGTAGGCTTCAAAGCCACGGTCTTGCAGGGTACGCACCACATTCAAGGCGCGTTCGTCCACCCAGTCGACGTTGATGCCGTGCACTTTGGCAGGCACCACATGGCGTTTGCCTAAGTTGGGCAGCGTGCTGGCGGGCGACTTGCCCATCAGCTTGTTGATGAATTGTTTGATCATTGTTTTGGGAACAGTTCCAAAATCGGCCAGCCTTTTTCTAAGGCCACGGCGCGCAGTGTGTCGTCGGGGTTGGTCGCCACGGGGTGGTTGACGCGCTCCAACAGGGGCAAATCGTTGCGGGAATCGCTGTAGAAGGTGGTCTCTACATCGGCCCAATCCAAGCCTTCGCGTATGAGCCATTGTTGCAGACGTTGCACTTTGCCTTCGCGCAGGCTAGGTACGCCCAAAATTTCGTTGGTGAACCAGCCCTTGGCATCGCGCACCAACTCCACCGCAATCAGCTCGTCCACGCCAAAGGCTTTTGCAATGGGGCGGGTCACGAACTCGTTGGTGGCGGTGATGATGATGACGCGGTCACCCGCATCACGGTGCTTTTGCACCAGCGCCAGCGCTTCGGAGCGAATGGCAGGCTGAATGACTTCATGCATGAATTGCGCATGGGCCTGCGCCGCAACTTCGGGCCCACGCCGGCAAAACGCCTCAGACGCAAAACGCACGTAGTCGTGAATATCTAAAGTGCCTGCTTGGTAGTGGGCATAAAACTCGTCGTTGCGCTTGATGAACGCATCACGTTCGTGCCAACCCAAACGCACGGTGAACTCACCCCACGATTGGTCCGAGTCAATGGGCAACAAAGTGTGGTCGAGGTCAAATAAGGCGAGTTTCATCACATGGCTTCCAGCATGGCTTTGATCAACGGGATGGTGATGGCGCGTTGCGTTTGCAGGGCATAGCCATCGAGTTGATCGAGGAGTTGAATGAGGCTGCTGAGGTCGCGGCTGAAGCGGTTGAGCATGAAGTCCATCACCTCATCGCTCAAGAACACACCTCGGTCGTCGGCCTGTTGGCGCAGCACGGCGCGGCGCTCAGGCTCGCTGAGCACCTGCAATTGAAAAATATGGCCCCAGCCCAAACGGGTGCGCAGGTCTTCGCGCAGGGCCAAGTCGCTGGGCGGCACATTGCCAGCAGCCAACACCCAACGCTGCTGGCCATCGCTGGGCGTGGTGGCGTTCACAAACCAATTGAAGGCGGCGTGCTGCTGCACAGCGGTGTAGAGGTGCACGTCGTCCAAGATGACCACGCGCCATGACTCTTCAAACGCGGTGGGTTCTGCCACTGACGCATCCATCCAACCAACGGCGCAGCCTTGATCGCGCAAGCTGGCTTGCACGGCACGCAGCAAATGGGTTTTGCCACTGCCACCCTCGCCCCACACATACGTGGGCACGGGTGAGCGTTTGTCGTTACCCACCCACAGTTGCAAGTGCTGCAACGCTGCTTGATTGGGGCCTGCGAAAAAGTTTTTGAGCGTCGGGCCGGGGGCCAAACCAATGTCGAGTGCGATTTGCTTCATCTGCACTCAAACACCACGGTACAAAGCGCTGGCTTGGTACTGCGCACGCAAGCGGCGAATGGCCACCAGCAAGACGGCGCTAGCGGGCAAAGCCACCAACACGCCGACAAAACCAAACAACTGGCCAAAGGCCATCAAAGCAAAAATCACATGCAGCGGGTGCAAGCCAATGCGCTCACCCACCAAGCGGGGCGTGAGCACAAAACTCTCAATGAGTTGGCCCAAGCCATAGACCACTGCCACCATCAGCAAAGCTTCGCTGGGCGCAAACTGCAACACACCCGCCAGAACTGCCAAAGCCAAACCCACGCCATAGCCCACGTACGGCACGAACACCGCCAAGCCTGTGAATACGCCAATCGGGAATGCCAGCTCCAAGCCAAAGGCCCACAAGGCCACGCTGTAATACACAGCCAACAAGGCCATGACCGACAACTGGCCACGCAGGTATTGGCCCAGCACTTCGTCGCATTCGTTCACAAAACTGTCGTATGTACCCCGTGCAGGCATGGGCACCAAGGCTTCCACATGGCGCACCAAACGCTGCCAATCGACCAACAAATAAAACAGCACAACGGGTATCAAGATCAAATTGCCCACCACCGCCAAGGCCACGCTGCCACCAATGCGCAGCGAAGTCAGCGCTTGTCTGAAGCCATCGTCAAACGAGGTGCTGAAGGTTTGGAGCACAAAGGCTTTGATGCTGGCACTGTCCAACATGACCGGAATACCTTTGGCCTGCAGCCAAGGAGCGATGTCGCTTTGCAAGCGCTCAATCAACACAGGTACTTGGTCGCGCATGCGGGGCAGTTCATTAGCCAAGATGGGGATCAACAAGGTGAACAAGGCCACCAGCAGCAGCAAAAACACCACTTCCACCAACACGACCGCCACCAAACGGGGCAAACGCCCACCAAACACACGCTGGAGACTTCGCACCATCGGGCTCAGTACATAAGCCAACACGGCAGCCACCACAAACGGCATCAGCACAGGGCCCAGCAACCACAGCACAAGCGCAGTCACGCCGGCGAGGCCAGTCCAAGCGAGGGCGTGTTGTTGTGCGGGGGTGAATTGCATACAGCGTGTGAAGGTGATGGCTTTAAAATTACCGCTTGATTCTATCGGCGCACACCTTGCAGCGCCCCAGCACCTCATCAATATGAACAAACCCCTCTCCTACAAAGACGCCGGCGTCGACATCGTCGCAGGCGATGCATTGGTCGAACGCATCAAACCCTTGGCCAAGAAAACCATGCGCGAGGGCGTGTTGGCAGGCATCGGCGGTTTTGGCGCCTTGTTTGAAGTGCCCAAGCGCTACAAAGAACCTGTGCTGGTGAGTGGCACTGACGGCGTGGGCACCAAGCTCAAGCTGGCCTTTGAATGGCAAATGCACGACACCGTGGGCATCGACTTGGTGGCCATGAGCGTGAACGACGTGTTGGTGCAAGGCGCTGAACCCCTGTTCTTCCTCGACTACTTTGCGTGCGGCAAATTGCACATCGACACCGCCGCTGCGGTGGTGGGCGGCATTGCCAAAGGCTGCGAGTTGTCAGGCTGCGCCCTGATTGGCGGCGAAACCGCTGAAATGCCCGGCATGTACCCAGACGGCGAATACGACCTCGCCGGCTTTGCCGTGGGTGCGGTGGAAAAATCCAAAATCTTGACCGGCCAAAACGTCAAGCCAGGCGATGTAGTGCTCGGCTTGGCTTCGGCTGGCGTGCACTCCAACGGCTTCTCATTGGTACGCAAGGTGATTGACCGCGCAGGCGCCAACGCCCCCGCCACCTTGGACGGCAAGCCGTTCAAAGAAGCCATCATGGCCCCTACCCGCTTGTATGTGAAGAGCGTGTTGGCGGCTTTGGCCGAGACCCCCATCAAAGCCCTCGCCCACATCACCGGTGGCGGCTTGTTAGAAAACATCCCACGCGTGTTGCCCGAAGGCACCGCCGCTCACCTGACAAAAGGCAGCTGGCCGCAAACCGAGCTGTTTGCTTGGTTGCAAAACACAGCGGGCATTGACGACATCGAAATGAACCGCACTTTCAACAACGGCATTGGCATGGTGGTGGTCATTGACGCCGCCCACGCAGTTGCTTGCGCCGAGGTCCTGAAGGCCCATGGCGAACAAGTGCACACCATTGGCGTGATTGCAGAACTGGGTGATGGCCCTGCGGTGGTGGTGGCTTAAACAGCCAGAACTCGGACCCCACTCAGCAAAAGACCCGCTGTAGCGGGTCTTTTGCTTTTCTGAACAGGCTAGGTTGTCCCGTGCATTCAATCTTGGTCGTCGACCGAGGGCAACAACACCATCAACCTTTGCCTCACCAACAGCAATCGCTCTGGGTCTTGATGCGAGGTGTAGACCTCTTCCAAGTTACGCAACATGCGCGCCACGATTTCGCGTGGCGTGGCGGCGCGTAAATAGTGTTTGAGCAATTCGTCCGACACATGGCCATCACGCAACAAGCCCGACTCGGCATGCAAAGGCACCAAGCGCTCGGACAAATCTTCTTTGCTGAGCGACTCACCCGTGAATGGGTCAATCACCACCTGCCCTTCGTTCGGGAAAGGCAAACGAACTTTGACTAAGAAGTGCCCCGGAAAGCCTACACCTTGCGCACGCAGCCCGATGCTTTGCGCCAGCTCTAGCCACAACACCGCCAAGCTGATAGGAATACCACGGCGCGTGCGCAGCATGACATGCAAGTAGCTGTTGTCGGGGTCGTAGTAGTTGTTGAGGTTGCCGCTGAAACCATGTTCCTCAAAAAAGAACTTATTGAGCAAGCGCAGCTTCTGCAAGGCACCTGCATCTGAGGGCAAGCGTTGTTTGAGGCGACTGCTGAGCTGATCCACCAGATCCAGCACCTCTTGAATATCTAGCTCTGGGTATTCGTCTTGAGCCAAACTGGCGGCGGCTTCGAGCAAAGGAAACTGCTCGTCGCTTTGCACCAAGGACGCAAAGTATTCCAAGGCGGTGGGTACTTCGAGTTTGAAATCCATAGCTCTGCCCCTTTTTTATCGACGCAACAACGCACGCAGTTTCAAGCCTGTGATGGCGAGTGTGGCGAAGTACAACAATGCACTCATAGCCAGCACACCTGCCATCAGTCCCACGCGCAAGAGCGGCGTGGCGTGCAAAGCCGTCCAATCCCAATGCTGGGCCGACCACCACAGCCATGCGCCCAGAACAGCACAGGCCACCAACACTTGCAGCACAAAGCGCAACCAACCCTCGCTCATCACATACGTGCCATTCTTGCGCAAGCCCCACAGCAGCCAAGCAGCATTGACCAAGGCTCCCAAGCCAATTGACAAGGCCAAGCCAGCATGCGCGAAGTATGGAACCAATGCCACGTTAAACAACTGCGTAATGATCAGCACCACCACGGCAATGCGCACCGGCGTGCGAATGTCTTGACTGGCGTAATAGCCAGGCGCCAGCACCTTGATGGCCACCAGCCCGAGCAAGCCTACGCCGTAGCCCATCAGCGCCAGTGTGGTTTGCTGCACATCGTGGGCACTAAATGCGCCGTAGTTATAAAGAACAGCGACCAAGGCCTTAGAAAAAATCAGCAAGGCCAAGGCACACGGCAGCGCCAGCAGCAGCACTAGGCGCAAGCCCCAGTCAAGCATGTCTGAATATTTGGCAGTGTCGTTGGCCGCCTTCGCCGCCGACAGCTGAGGCATCAGCACCACGCCTAAAGCCACGCCTAGCAAGGCGGTGGGGAACTCCATCAAACGGTCTGCATAACTGAGCCAACTCACACTACCAGCCATGAGGTGCGAGGCGATTTGCGTGTTGATGAGCAAAGAAATCTGCGCCACGCTCACGCCCAGCAAAGCAGGCACCATCAGCTGCAAGATGCGTTTGGGGCCTTCGCCGCCCCAAGCCTCGCGCACCGCACGCCAGCTGAGGCCCATGCGGGGCAACATACCCAAACGACGCAACGCCAAAAGCTGAATACTGAGCTGGGCCACACCGCCCAGCATCACGCCCACGGCCAAGGCATAAATCGGGGGCACACCCAAAGTTCCAAACCATGGGCCGCCCCACCATGCAGCGGCAATCATGGACACGTTCAGCAACACAGGCGTGGCAGCTGGCACAGCAAAACGCTTCCAAGTGTTGAGTACCCCTGCGGCCAAAGCCACCAACGACATAAAAGCGATGTACGGAAACATAAAGCGCGTCATCACCACCGCCACTTCAAAACCCTCGGGCGACTGCTGCAAACCACTGGCCATGGCCCACACCAACCAAGGTGCAGCCAAAACGCCAAACACTGAAGTGATGAACAAGGCCCAAATCAGCAGGGTGGCCACTTGGTTGATCAACACATGGGTGGCGTCATCACCATGCTGTTGGCGGCTGGCGGCCAACACGGGCACAAAGGCTTGGCTGAAGGCACCTTCGGCAAACAGACGTCGGAACAAATTGGGGATGCGAAACGCCACATTGAAGGCGTCGGTCAGGGCGCTGGCCCCAAAGGTCGAGGCAATCAGCAGTTCGCGCATCAGCCCAGTGATGCGGGAAACCAGGGTCAAGCCCGAGACAATGGAGGCAGATTTGAACAGTGACACGTGATGAGTGTAGCGATTTGCTACAATCGCAGGCTTTGCTGACATCATCCTCAGACACATAAGGAAACTATCATGGCTTCAGCCAAACCCAAGAAAAAGAACCCACGCCTGGCATCAGGCCGTAAACGCGTCCGTCAGGACATCAAAATCAACGCTGCCAACACATCGTTGCGCTCGAAGTACCGCACTGCGGTGAAGAACGTCGAAAAAGCTGTCATCGCTGGCGACAAAACCAAAGCTACCGAACTGTTTGCCAAGATGCAAGCGGTTGTGGACACGATTGCTGACAAAGGCATCTTCCACAAAAACAAAGCAGCTCGCGATAAGAGCCGCTTGTCTACCAAGGTGAAAGCCTTGGCACTCGCCGCCTAATTTATTAGGCAACCAGCCCGGGCTGAACGTTCAGCCCGCCGTTTGTAACGGGTGCGCTGTCAGCAAAGAAAAAGCAAAAACCCGCTCTTGAGCGGGTTTTTTGTTGCCTATTCGTTTTTGAAGGCCTGGCCATTGGGCCAGAGACTTAAACCGCAGGTGGGTGCTCAGGCAGCAAACAAGCCTCAACAACTTGCAAATTGTTATCACGGGCAAAGTTCATCACGAAGTTCCAAGCCATGGGTTCTTCGTCGCGCAAGTCGGTGTGAACAATCACACATTTTTTGTTGTCCAGCGTGTTGGGCACACACCAAGGCGAATAGCTCAAATGGCTGCCAGGGGTGGCGCCGCCCGGGCGGAATTGGCTCATCACGCCCGCCAAACGCTCGGCCCAATCGCTGGGGCGAAACGTGCGTCCATCTTGGGTGATACCCAGAATAAAAACTTCTTTGGCGGAGTGTGAAACCATCGGGTAGAGGCTGAAAACAGTTGCGTGGCGAACGGGGGATCTCCCTCAGTCGCTAGGGTGACTAGTATTCTATCTTATATAAGACTTGTGGCATTTTCATGACCTCTGATTTGCCTCTGTTTTGTCACAGCTCTGCCTCTAAAATCTCGTTTCAACGGCTCAACCTTCGTTGGGTCGTTTTCTTTTTGGAGTACCTACATGTCATCCGCTACACGCACTGTGCCTACCGAACCTCATGTCATGCCGACTTTTGGGCGCTTGCCCATCGCCATTGCACGCGGTCAAGGCTGCCGCGTGTGGGACACAGAAGGTCGCGCTTACTTAGACGCCTTGGCTGGCATTGCGGTCAACACCTTGGGCCACAACCACGCTGAGTTTGTGGCCGCTTTGCAGCAACAAATGACAGAAGTCATTCACTGCTGCAATTACTACTACACACCCAATGCCGAAAAGCTGGCTGCCAAGCTGACCGAGTTCTCAGGCATGACCAATGTGTTCTATTGCAACAGCGGCTTGGAAGCCAACGAAGCCGCCATCAAACTGGCACGTAAATACGGCCACGACAAAGGCATCAGCAACCCACAAATCGTGGTCTACGAAAAAGCCTTCCACGGTCGCAGCATTGCCACACTCAGCGCCACGGGCAACCCCAAAATTCAAAAAGGCTTTGAGCCTTTGCTCGAAGGCTTCATCCGTGTGCCCGTGAACAACATCGACGCACTCAAGCAAGCCACTGAAGGCAACTCCAATGTGGTGGCTGTGTTCTTGGAGACCATCCAAGGCGAAGGTGGCGTCAACCCCATGCACATGGACTACCTGCGTGACGTGCGCGCCCTGTGCGACCAACACGATTGGTTGATGATGGTCGACGAAGTGCAAAGCGGCATGGGCCGCACAGGCAAATGGTTTGCCCACCAATGGGCAGGCGTGGTGCCTGATGTGATGCCACTGGCCAAAGGCTTGGCTTCAGGCGTGCCAATTGGCGCGGTGGTCGCTGGGCCCAAAGCAGCAGGCGTATTAACTGCGGGCACCCACGGCTCCACATTCGGCGGCAACCCGCTGGCCGTGCGCGCGGGTTTAGAAACCATCCGCATCATGGAAAAAGACGACCTCATGGGCAATGCGGCTCGCATGGGTGAGTACCTGACCAACGCATTCGAGCGTGAGCTTGCCAATGAAGCGGGCGTGAAAGACATTCGCGGCCAAGGCTTGATGATTGGCATTGAACTCGACCGCGCTTGCGGTGCCATCATGCAGCGTGCTTTGGATGCAGGCCTGATGCTCAGCGTCACGGCTGACACCGTGGTGCGTTTGTTGCCACCACTCATCATCACCCAAGCTGAGTGTGATGAATTGATTTCCATCTTGGTGCCTCTGATCAAAACCTTCTTGGCAGAAAAAGCATGACGATCAAACATTACCTGCAGTTCACCTCCCTCACGGCGGATGAATACGCATACGTGTTCCAACGTGCAGCGCTGATCAAGAAGAAATTCAAAGCCTACGAAAAACACCACACGCTGGCTGACCGCACGCTGGCCATGATTTTCGAGAAGGCCTCCACGCGCACACGCGTGAGCTTTGAGGCTGGCATGTATCAGCTGGGCGGCTCGGTGGTTCACTTGACCACGGGCGACAGTCAACTGGGCCGATCAGAGCCGATTGAAGACAGCGCCAAAGTCATCAGCCGCATGACTGACTTGGTAATGATTCGCACCTACGGCCAAGACAAAATCAGCAGCTTTGCGGCCAACTCGCGCGTACCCGTGATCAACGGCTTGACCAACGAGTTTCACCCCTGCCAAATCATGGCGGACTTGTTCACCTTCATCGAGCACCGTGGTTTGACCGTGCACCCACTCGAATGCCTCAAAGGCAAAGTGGTGGCTTGGGTGGGTGACGGCAACAACATGGCCAACACCTGGCTGCAAGCGGCCGACATGCTGGGCTTCACAGTGCACGTCAGCACGCCCAGCGGCTACGAGGTGAACCCTGCCATTGCAGGCCTGAGCAACAGCGATTGCTACAAAGTATTTACCAACCCCATGCAAGCCTGCGAAGGCGCAGACCTGGTCACCACCGACGTGTGGACCAGCATGGGCTATGAAGCTGAAAACGAAGCGCGCAAAAAAGCATTCGCCGATTGGTGCGTGGACAACGAGATGATGGCCGTGGCCAAACCTAATGCCCTCTTCATGCACTGCCTGCCCGCCCACCGTGGCGAAGAAGTGTCGGCAGACGTGATCGACGGGCCACAAAGCGTGGTGTGGGACGAAGCCGAAAACCGCATGCACGTGCAAAAAGCACTCATGGAGTACCTGCTACTCGGACGTCAATAAGCATGTCGGCCTGCACCAGCTGCGGCGCTTGCTGCGCCAGTTTTCGGGTGGATTTCAGCGTGGAAGAAATGGACACGCACGGCGGCTGTGTACCTACAGGCTTGGGCCAAGAACTCACCGCCACGATGTGCCGCATGCGCGGCACCGATTACTCGCCACCACGCTGCGCAGCGCTGAGTGGCAAAGTGGGCGAGAAAGCTACCTGCGGCATTTACGAATGGCGTCCCTCCCCTTGCCGAGAGTTTGAAGAAGGCAGTGATGCTTGCCAACGTGCACGCATGCGCCAAGGCTTGTCGGCGCTCGACTAAGCCCGCTTAGCTGCGGCCATAGCCGTACAGCCACGGCACATCCATCAAACGCGCGCCCATCAGGCGCAAGCCCATGTCACGCCCCACGCGCATCGGCCCTTGCGCATGAAAAATTTGGCCATTGCGCACCGCCCTTTCTTGTACACGTGCATTGCGCTCCCAGCGGGCTTGGGCAAACGCTTGCAATCGCTGCGGCACACCTTCTGCGGCGACTTGGCCCAACTGCACAGCCAGTTCAGAGGCGTCCTCGATCGCCATGCCCGCACCTTGAGCCAAGTACGGCAGCATGGGGTGCGCGGCATCACCCACCAAAGCGATACGCCCTTGCACATGTTCGTGCGCACCTTGCATAGCGGGTCTGCCGCACAAGGGCCACAAACGCCAATCGCTGCAAGCCGCCATCAAATCAGTCAACGGCGCACAGGCGCCGCGCAAGGCATGGTGCAACTCGGCCAACGTTTGCGCCTCTGACTTCTGCGCATTCCATGTTTGTAAGGCTGTGAGATTGTTGGCATCGTGGTCCAACAAACGGCCTTCAGCCAAACACACGATGTTCAGGTATTCACCGCCGCGCACAGGGTAGCTCACCACATGGGCTTTTTCGCCCATCCATACCGACACATCTTGGCTGCGCAAATGCACAGGCAAGTCGGCTTGCGCCACCAATGTGCGGTAAGCCACATGACCTGTGAAAGCGGGCAAGCCATCGCCCAGCAACTGTTGGCGCAAGGGACTCCACACGCCATCGGCGACCACCGCCATGGCAGCGTGATGGTGTTGAAGCTGCGCGTGTTGCATTACATCCAACATGACGGCATCAGGCGTTTGGTCGACGCGTTGCACCGCCGCGTCACGGTGCACTTGCACGCCTTCGCGCACAGCCGCCTGCAACAACAAACCATGCAAATCAGCGCGATGGAGGGTGACGTACGGTGCGCCGTAAGTGCTCACCGCGTCTTTCAAAGGCAAGATCGCGAGTACCTCACCCGTGTTCATGCTGCGGGCCTGCAAGCCCGCAGGAAATGCGGCGACGTGTTTGAGTGCGTCACCCAAACCCCACGCTTGCAAAATGCGCGTCACGTTGGGTCCCAGCTGCACGCCAGCCCCGACCTCTGAGAACTCAGGCGCACGCTCAATTACTGCAGCTTGTCCTCCTGCACGGGCTAGCGCAAAGCCTGTGGCCATGCCTGCAATACCGCCCCCTGCAATCAACACATTTCGATTCATATACGTGATTGTGCTATGTCTGCATCACCTCAATACGGCGCGGGTCCGCCTATGATGAATGAAATCTTTAATACCAAGGAGACTTCGACATGCAACGTCGTCAATTGCTAAAAGCGACAGCGGGCTTAGGCCTTGTATCTACATCCGTCTTGGCTCAAGATAAATACCCGAGCAAAACCATCACTTGGATCTGCCCCTATGCGGCAGGCGGCAACGCCGACAGCCGCTCACGCCAAGTGGCCAAAGCCATGGGCACCCTCTTGGGCCAGCCCATCATCATTGACAATAAGGCGGGCGCTGGCGGCAACATTGGCACCGAAGCCATTGCTCGCGGCAAGCCCGATGGCTACACCTTGGGCATGGGCAACTTCGCGCCCTTGGCTGTCAACCAGGCCTTGTTCAAAAAGCTCAACTTCGACCCGCTGAACGACCTCACCCCCATTTGCCTGATTGAGCGCGGTCCCCTCATCTTGATGGTGCGCAACGACTCGCCGTACAAGACGGTCAAAGACCTCGTGGCCGCCGCCAAAGCATCGCCCGGCAAACTCAGCTACGGCTCGGGCGGCATTGGTGGCTCGCACCATTTGAGCGGTGCTTTGTTTGAGCACGCGGCCGGCATCGACATGATTCATGCCCCCTACAAAAGCGGCTCTGCAGCGGCCACCGATTTGATGGGCGGCCAAGTTCACATGATGTTTGAACAGATGTATGCCGCCATGCCCTCCATCCAAGGTGGCCGCATGCGCGCATTGGCCATCACCAGCAAAAAACGCTCGCCCTTGTTGCCCAACTTGCCGACGATGGCCGAACAAGGCTTCCCTGAAGTTGAAGTACTCAACTGGCAAGGCCTGATTGGCCCCAAAGGGATGTCCCCCGAACTGGTCAAACAGCTCAACACGGTGTGCAACCAAGCACTACAAACCGCTGAGGTGAAAGAAAAAATCTTGAGCCAAGGCAATGAAGTGGGTGGCGGCACGCCCGAGCAATTTGCGGCACTCATCAAAGCAGAAGCCCCACGTTGGGCAAAAGTCGTGCGGGATGCGAAAATCGACCCTGAATGATTTTTTAGCTGCCCTGTAAGCAGCACACCTCTATGACCACACTCAAAGCCCCCGAGCTCCTGTTGCCTGCAGGTTCGCTCGACAAAATGCGAGCCGCTTATGACTTCGGCGCTGATGCCGTGTATGCCGGCCAACCCCGTTACAGCTTGCGCGCGCGCAACAACGAGTTCCGCTTGGAACAAATTGGTATCGGCATTGCCGAAGCCCATGCACGTGGCAAAAAATTCTTTTTGACCAGCAACTTGCTGCCGCACAACGACAAGGTGCGCACCTATATACGTGACATCGAACCCATCATCGCGATGAAGCCCGACGCCCTCATCATGGCCGACCCTGGCCTCATCATGATGGTGCGCGAAAAGTGGCCCGAGGTGGACATTCACCTCTCGGTACAAGCCAACACCGTCAACTGGGCGGCTGTGAAGTTTTGGCAAAACGTGGGCGTGAAGCGCATCATCTTGTCGCGCGAGCTTAGCTTTGATGAGATTGAAAAAATCCGCCAAGAGTGCCCTGACATGGAACTCGAAGTGTTCGTGCACGGCGCGTTGTGCATTGCCTACTCAGGGCGCTGCTTGCTGTCGGGCTATTTCAACCGCCGCGACCCCAACCAAGGCACTTGCACTAACGCCTGTCGCTGGGAGTACGGCACACAAGCCAGCGCCACCGACCCCAACACCGGCGAAGCCATGGCTGTTGCTATGCAAGGCGACTTTGACTTTGCCAAGTCACAGCAAGAAGCAGAGTCCAGCTTTTCTTCGTGCGGCAATGGTGAACGCCACCCCGCCGCCGACAACATTTACTTGCTCGAAGAAAAAGGCCGTCCCGGTCAGCTCATGCCCATCATGGAAGACGAGCACGGCACCTACATCATGAACAGCAAAGACTTGCGTGCTGTGGAATACGTGGAGCGCCTAACCAAAATCGGCGTGGACTCACTCAAGATTGAGGGCCGCACCAAGAGCTTGTACTACGTGAGCCGCACCGCACAGGTGTACCGCCGCGCGATTGACGATGCCGTGGCGGGCCGCCCGTTCAACCCCGAGCTCATCACCGAACTCGAAGGCTTGGCCAACCGCGGCTACACCGCAGGCTTGATGGACCGCCGCCCTGCCAACGACTACCAAAACTACGAAACCGGTCACTCCATCGCTCACCGCAGCCAGTTTGTGGGCGAGGTGCGTGCTGTGGCTGACGGCTGGGCTGAAATCGAAACCAAAAACAAATTCTCAGTCGGCGACACCATCGAAATCATTCACCCCAGCGGCAACCGCAAGGTGAAGCTTGAGCAGATGAAAGACAAAAACGGTGCGTCGATTGACGTGGCTGCAGGCAGCCCCACGCACGTGTGGATTCCTGTCGATGGTCCTGTTGAAGGTGGTTTGTTGGCTCGCATGTTCTAAGCCGCATCTGCTCAAAAACTAAACCCCGCAAGGCTCGCGAGCTTTGCGGGGTTTAGTTTTGTAACCCAAGCACCGAAGTGCTGGGTGAAGACGCAGGCAGCTTACGCTGTCACGCCCTTGGCAGTTTCAACGTACTCGTCGATCTGGTTGAAGTTCAAGTACTTGTAGATGGCTGCGCCGTCGCTGTTCACCACGCCCATTGCAGCGTGGTATTCGGCCACGGTTGGGAACTTACCCATCTTCGAGGTGATGGCAGCCAACTCGGCAGAAGCCAAGTACACGTTGGTGTTCTTACCCAAACGGTTGGGGAAGTTACGTGTGGAGGTAGACACCACAGTCGCGCCTTCACGCACTTGCGCTTGGTTACCCATGCACAACGAGCAGCCTGGCATTTCAGTGCGTGCGCCGGCTGTGCCGAATGCAGCGTAGTGACCTTCTTTGATCAGCTCGCTCTCGTCCATCTTCGTTGGAGGTGCCACCCACAACTTGACAGGGATGTCACGTTGGCCGCCGAGCAACTTGGCAGCTGCGCGGAAGTGACCGATGTTGGTCATGCAAGAACCGATGAAGGCTTCGTCGATGTGAGTGCCAGCAACTTCAGACAAGAACTTGGCGTCATCTGGGTCGTTCGGACAGCACACGATGGGCTCTTTGATGTCGGCCAAATCGATTTCGATGATGTGTGCGTACTCAGCATCTTTGTCGGCTTCGAGCAGAGTTGGCGCAGCCAACCATGCTTCAACCTTCTCAATGCGACGAGCCAAAGTGCGTGCGTCAGCGTAGCCATCAGCAATCATGTTCTTCATCAGAACCACGTTGGACTTGAGGTACTCAGCCACTGGCTCTTTGTTGAGTTTGATCGAGCAACCAGCAGCAGAACGCTCGGCAGACGCGTCAGACAATTCAAACGCTTGTTCCACTTTGAGGTTTGGTAAGCCTTCGATTTCCAAGATGCGACCAGAGAATTCGTTGATCTTGCCAGCCTTGGCAACAGTCAACAAACCTTGCTTGATCGCATACAAAGGAATGGCGTGTACCAAGTCGCGCAATGTCACGCCTGGTTGCATTTCGCCTTTGAAGCGAACCAAAATGGACTCAGGCATATCCAAAGGCATCACGCCTGTGGCCGCACCGAAAGCCACCAAGCCAGAACCAGCCGGGAAGCTGATACCGATGGGGAAACGTGTGTGAGAGTCACCACCAGTACCGACGGTGTCAGGCAACAACAAACGGTTCAACCAAGAGTGAATCACACCGTCGCCTGGACGCAAAGCCACGCCGCCACGGTTGCTGATGAACGCTGGCAATTCGCGGTGTGTTTTGACGTCCACTGACTTGGGGTAAGCCGCTGTGTGGCAGAACGATTGCATGACCATGTCAGCAGAGAAGCCCAAGCAGGCCAAGTCTTTCAACTCGTCGCGTGTCATCGGGCCTGTGGTGTCTTGTGAACCCACGGTCGTCATCTTGGGTTCGCAATATGTGCCGGGGCGAACGCCTTGGCCTTCTGGCAAACCAACCGCACGACCGACCATCTTCTGAGCCAATGTGAAACCGGCTTTGGTCGCGATAGGCGCTGTGGGCAAACGGAACAAGGTAGAGGCTGGCAAGTTCAAGAACTCGCGAGCCTTGGCAGTCAAGCTGCGACCGATGATCAAGTTGATACGGCCACCGGCGCGCACTTCGTCAAACAACACATCGCTCTTGAGTTTGAACTCAGTCACGGTAGCGCCGTTTTTCACGATCTTGCCGTCGTAGGGCAAGATGTCGATAACGTCACCCATTTCGAGTTGGGTCACGTCCACTTCGATAGGCAATGCGCCAGAGTCTTCTTGGGTATTGAAGAAGATGGGGGCAATTTTGCCGCCCAAAGTCACACCGCCGAAACGCTTGTTTGGCACGAATGGGATGTCTTGGCCTGTCGCCCAGATCACGCTGTTGGTGGCCGACTTACGGCTAGAACCTGTACCCACCACGTCGCCCACGTAGGCAACCAAATGGCCTTTTTTCTTCAGGTCTTCAACAAATTGCATAGGGCCGCGCTTGCCATCTTCTTCAGGCTTGAACGCTGCGCCTTCGCGGGTGTTTTTCAACATTGCCAAGTAGTGCAATGGAATGTCTGGACGGCTCCATGCGTCAGGCGCTGGAGACAAGTCGTCGGTGTTGGTCTCGCCGGGCACCTTGAACACGGTGACGGTGATTTTCTTTTCGACTTCAGGACGTGTGGTGAACCACTCGCCATCGGCCCAGCTTTGCATGACTTCTTTGGCTTTGGCGTTACCGGCCTTGGCTTTTTCAGCGACGTCGTTGAAGAAGTCAAACATCAACAATGTTTTCTTCAAAGCTTCAGCGGACACAGCGGCAACTTCAGCGTCGTCGAGCAATTCGATAAGGGGGTGCACGTTGTAGCCACCCACCATGGTGCCCAACAGCTCGGTGGCTTTGGACTTGGAGATCAAGCCAACCTTGACTTCACCGTGAGCCACAGCAGCCAAGAATGAAGCTTTGACTTTGGCAGCATCGTCCACACCTGGTGGCACGCGGTGCGTCAACAAGTCCATCAAAAACGCTTCTTCGCCTGCAGCGGGGGCTTTGATCAACTCGATCAATTCAGCCGTTTGCTTAGCGTCCAATGGCAAGGGAGGGATACCCAGCGCTGCGCGCTCGGCTACGTGTTCACGGTAGGCTTTCAACATGGTTTTCTCCGGTCTATCAAATCAAAAATTAAAAGGGTTATTTCTTGGCAAGGGTGGACGCATCCAGCAAGCTAGGCGGCGGGTCTAGCTTCATGCGATGTGCAACAACTGTTTGGTGATCGCTTTGGCACTCATCGGCCATACGCTGACCCAACTTGCTGTTCATCAACATCGACTTGTTGGGCAGCTGCAGCCACATTGCGCCAGCTTGCGCATCTTCTAATCGCACGGCGCCGGTGGTGGTTTCCACGGGCGTCATGTAGTACGTGTTTTTCTTCATCTGCACGATGAAGCGCGAGGCAAGTTGCGGGTCTGGCGTGACGGTGACCGAGTTACCCAACTCACACATCATGCGCCCCGTGTGGACCTCGCCCACTTCAGGCGTAGCCGTTTGCACTTGGGGGGCAGCAACAGGTGCAGCCGCCGCGGCAATCGGCAACGCAACCAAAGGCGTCGCTCTGACGTAATAGTATTTAGGCGCTGCTGGCTTAGCCTTGACTGCGGCTTGTTTCACTGCAGCGGGCTTGGCGGGTTGAGCTTTGACCGGCGATTTAACAGGCGCACTCGCTTGAGCCTTGGCAGGCTCTGCAGCCCAAGACGTGCTTGCCAAAGCAAAAGCCAACATTGCAATCATCTTGTGCATAGCCATCTCCTGTTAATCCTTGAAGAATAACTGGACTTCAGCTGGAAGGCTACAGCCCGTGCTGTGCGCGCGTTCCAACACTTGCCAAAAGAAGCGGTAACTCGCGCGGTCATGCAACTGACCTTTGTGGCTGATGGGCGCCCACTGAGCAGCACGCGCAGCCAACACAATTTCGCTGGCCACTTCAATGGCGGCGGCATCTGGGGCCATGGCCTCAAGAATGGGGCGAATTTGCGCGGGGTGAATGCTCCACATGCGGGTGTAGCCAAATTCGTGCGCAGCACGCTGGGCTGCAGCGCGCATGGCGGCGGTGTCGTTGAATTCGGTCACCACACAGTGCGAGGGCACTTTGCCGTGGGCATGGCAGGCACTGGCAATCTCCAGCTTGGCACGCACCACCAGCGGGTGGGTGAATTGACCTTGTGCCCCCATACCGTGTGCAGGAATCGCACCACCGTGAGCCGACACAAAGTCCATCAAACCAAAACTGAGCGACTGCACGCGCGGATGCGCGGCAATGTCAAACGCGCGGTGCACCGCAGCGGGAGACTCAATCAACCCATGCAAGGCCAAATTCTTGGCGCCCGCTTGAGCCAAGGCTTGTTCGGCCAGTTGCACATCGGCCACTGACTCAACCTTGGGCACCATGATGTGCGTCAAGCGGTGGGCAGCTTGTGCCCCAATGGTGGCCATGTCTGCTTGAAAACTGGGGTGATCCACGGGGTGCACACGCACAGCCACACGGGCTTCGGGTGCGGCACTCAATGCCAACTCGGTGACCAGCGCGGCATGCTCTGCCTCGCCGCCCACGGGGGCACCGTCTTCACAATCAAGGGTCACATCAAAGACGCAGGTTCCAAACTCTTGCGTCATTTCGGCTTGCAGCTGCAAGCTTTTGCGCATCCGCGCTTCGACACCGCTGTAGTGGTCACAAACGGGTAGCTGAACGCTACCTGCTTGCGAACCCAACAGAACGTCGCGCGGATGGCTCACTCTAGTTCTCTGTTGAGAATTAGATCAAGTGGGCAACGCCAGCTTGCTCGTCAGTCAACTCTTTCAGAGTCTTGTCGATGCAAGATTGGCTGAATGCGTCGATTTCCAAACCTTCGACCACTTTGTATTGGCCGTTTTCGCAGGTCACGGGGAAACCGAACATGACGTCTTTTGGAATGCCGTACCAGCCTTGTGATGGAATACCCATGGTCACCCACTTGCCGTTGGTACCCAGAGCCCAATCGCGCATGTGGTCGATGGCAGCGTTGGCAGCAGAAGCAGCAGAAGACAAACCGCGTGCATCAATGATGGCGGCGCCGCGCTTGCCAACGGTTGGCAAGAACACGTTGGCGTTCCACTCTTGGTCGTTGATCATGGTCTTGACAGACTCGCCCTTGATGGTGGCGAAGCGGTAGTCAGCGTACATCGTTGGAGAGTGGTTGCCCCACACGCACAATTTTTCGATGTCGGCCACTGCTTTGCCAGTCTTGGCAGCGATTTGAGACGCAGCACGGTTGTGGTCCAAACGCAGCATGGCAGTGAAGTTGCCTGGCTTGAGGTCAGGCGCTGCCTTCATGGCGATGTAAGCGTTGGTGTTGGCGGGGTTGCCGACCACCAAAACTTTCACGTCGCGAGAAGCCACAGCGTTCAAAGCCTTGCCTTGAGCCGTGAAGATCGCGCCGTTGATGGCGAGCAATTCAGCGCGCTCCATGCCTGGGCCACGTGGACGTGAACCGACCAACAAAGCGTAGTCGACGTCTTTGAATGCAGTCATTGGGTCGCCGTGAGCTTCCATTCCGACCAACAGAGGGAACGCGCAATCTTCGAGTTCCATCATCACGCCGCGCAGGGCTTTTTGTGGGCCTTCAACAGGCACTTCCAACAATTGCAAGATGACGGGTTGGTCTTTGCCCAACATTTCGCCAGAGGCGATACGGAACAACAGTGCGTAACCAATTTGACCAGCTGCACCAGTGACGGCAACGCGAACAGGCTTCTTGCTCATGGGGAAAACTCCAAGTAGTGATTAAAAAAAGATTATGGGCAGAGTTTACCCGCGAAATCGGGCAAACCGTCTGTCTTATGTCTTATAGAAGATATGATACGAGCTTGACAAAGAACTGACGCACACGCGCCAAACCAATAAAAAATGGCCACCAACTCCGCGCCCACTTTTGCAACCATCGCCAACCCGCCGTATGCGGGCAGCGATGCTTTGGGCGCGCCCGGCCTCACACCCGCCTTCAGCCCGCTGTATCAGCAAATCAAAGGATTGATTTTGCAAAGCCTGCAGTCGGGCGAGTGGAAGCCAGGCGAAGCCATCCCCAGCGAGATGGACCTAGCAGCCCGCTTTCGCGTCAGCCAAGGCACGGTGCGCAAAGCCATTGATGAGTTGGCTGCCGAAAACCTGGTGGTGCGCCGCCAAGGCAAAGGCACCTTCGTGGCCACCCATGCCGAGCAGCATGTGCAATACCGCTTCTTAAAGCTTCAGCCCGACAACGGTGACACCCAGAGCGAAGGCCCAGCCGAACGCACCATCATCGACTGCAAGCGCCTGCGCGCCAGTGCCGACGTGGCCCGCGCGCTCAGCCTACGCAGCGGCGACCCCGTGCTGCAAGTGCGTCGCGTGCTGGCTTATGCGGGCGTGCCCACCATTTTGGAAGAGCTGTGGCTGCCTGGCGCACCGTTCAAAGGACTCACCGCCGAACGCTTAAGTAATTACAGCGGCCCGATGTATGCGCTGTTTGAAACCGAGTTTGGCGTGCGCATGGTGCGCGCCGATGAAAACATCCGCGCTGTCAACCCTGATGCCGAGCAAGCCGAACTGCTCAAGGTTGACGCAGCCACGCCGCTTCTGAGCGTGGAGCGCGTGGCTTACACCTACAACGACACCCCCATGGAACTGCGCCGCGGCCTTTACCGAACTGACACGCATCACTACCGTAATGCTTTGAGCTGACAGGCGTGAAACCCTCATGTCAGTTTGGTGAAGTGAAATAGAATTTAAAGTTGCTTTGACATACAGATAAACCCGAAGAAAGAGCCCACATGACCCAGCTTGCCAAAAAGCGGCCTGAGTTCCGCAACATCAACGCCTTGACCGACCTGCCTTCGTACCGCCTTCCAGCGGCTGGCATCGTATCGATCTTGCACCGCATCAGCGGTTTGATCATGTTTTTGTTGTTACCACTCCTCGTTTGGATGTTTGACACTTCGGTGTCGTCTGAAATTTCCTTTGCCAAATTCAGCGCCGCGTTCAACGTCGGTCTGGGCTTTGTGCCTGCTGTGTTGGTCAAGGTTGTGGTGCTGGGCCTGATCTGGGCTTATTTGCATCACGCGATCGCAGGTGTGCGCCACGTCTACATGGACGTTTGCCACGCTGTGAGCAAAGAGTTCGGCAAGTCTTCAGCCATCGCCACTCTGGTCTTGAGCTTGAGCCTGACCGCAGCCTTGGGCGCCAAGCTGTTTGGCCTTTACTGATTTTCTAGGAGCTTCAACATGTCCGTGAATTACGGTTCCAAACGCGTCGTCGTGGGCGCGCACTATGGTCTACGCGACTGGCTCGCTCAGCGCGTCACCGCTGTCTTGATGGTTTTATTCACCTTGGCCGTCTTAGGCCAAGTGTTGTTGACCAGCGGCGACATCAGCTATGACAAATGGGCTGCCATTTTCAGTGGTCAGTTCATGAAGGCCTTGACCTTCTCAGTCTTCATCGCCTTGTCCCTGCACGTGTGGGTCGGCATGCGCGACATTTGGATGGACTACGTCAAACCCGTGGGTTTGCGTTTGGTTCTGCAAGTATTCACTTTGGTCTGGCTGGTGTCTTGCCTCGGCTGGGCCATTCAGGTTCTCTGGAGGCTCTAAGTCATGACAGTTAAAAGCTCTATCCCACGTCGTAAATTTGATGTGGTCATCGTCGGAGCCGGCGGCTCTGGCATGCGCGCATCGTTGCAACTTGCTCGCGCAGGTTTGAACGTGGCCGTGTTGTCCAAAGTGTTCCCCACACGTTCACACACCGTGGCTGCTCAAGGCGGCATTGGCGCGTCTTTGGGCAACATGAACGAAGACAACTGGCACTACCACTTCTATGACACCGTCAAAGGCTCCGACTGGCTCGGCGACCAAGACGCGATTGAATACATGTGCCGTGAAGCCCCCAAAGTCGTTTACGACTTGGAACACATGGGCATGCCTTTCGACCGCAACCCAGACGGCACCATTTACCAACGCCCCTTCGGCGGCCACACCGCCAACTACGGCGAAAAGGCTGTGGAGCGCGCTTGTGCTGCGGCTGACCGTACCGGTCACGCCATGTTGCACACGCTGTACCAACAAAACGTCAAAGCCAAAACCAGCTTCTTCGTGGAGTGGATGGCCCTCGACCTGATCCGCGATGACGCAGGTGATGTGGTCGGCGTGACCGCCCTCGAGATGGAAACTGGCGAGCTCTACATCATGGAAGCAAAAACCGTGTTGTTGGCCACCGGTGGTGCAGGCCGCATTTTTGCTGCTTCGACCAACGCGTTCATCAACACCGGCGACGGCCTCGGCATGGCAGCACGCGCTGGCATCCCACTCGAAGACATGGAATTCTGGCAATTCCACCCCACTGGCGTGGCCGGTGCTGGCGTGTTGTTGACCGAAGGCTGCCGTGGCGAAGGCGCGATTTTGCGCAACTGCAATGGCGAGCGCTTCATGGAGCGTTATGCCCCCGCCTACAAAGACTTGGCCCCACGCGACTACGTGTCACGCTGCATGGACCAAGAGATCAAAGAAGGTCGCGGCTGCGGTCCCAACAAGGACTACATCAACCTCGACATGACCCACTTGGGTGCTGACACCATCATGAAGCGTTTGCCTTCGGTGTTCGAAATTGGCCACAACTTTGCCAACGTCGACATCACCAAAGAGCCAATCCCAGTGATCCCCACCATCCATTACCAAATGGGCGGCATCCCCACCAACATCAACGGCCAAGTTGTGACGCAAAACGCCAACAACGAAAGCGTTGTGGTGAATGGTTTGTACGCTGTGGGTGAATGCTCTTGCGTGTCAGTGCACGGCGCTAACCGCTTGGGCACCAACTCCTTGCTCGACTTGTTGGTGTTCGGCCGCGCAGCTGGTAACCACATTGTTGAATTCAACCAAAAGAACAAAGAGCACAAGCCTCTGCCAGCCAACGCGGCTGACGTGACCTTGGCTCGTTTGGCTCGTTTGGAAGCCAACCAAACTGGC
The DNA here is from genome assembly GCF_027924965.1 of Limnohabitans sp. TEGF004. Lineage (NCBI taxonomy): Bacteria > Pseudomonadati > Pseudomonadota > Betaproteobacteria > Burkholderiales > Comamonadaceae > Limnohabitans > Limnohabitans sp. TEGF004. The sequence goes on from NZ_AP027056.1 coordinate 1,938,304, forward strand.
GAATATGCACAAGACGTGGCCAACGACATCCGTGATGCCATGCAGTCACACGCCAGCGTGTTCCGCACACAGGCGTTGATGGACGAAGGCGTGAAGCAAATCGCAGCCCTGCGCGAGCGCGTAAACAACATTGGTTTGAAAGACAACTCCAAAGTTTTCAACACCGCACGCATCGAAGCCTTGGAAGTTGAAAACTTGATCGAAGCCGCACAAGCCACGATGGTTTCTGCTGCTGCTCGTCACGAAAGCCGCGGCGCTCACACAGTCAACGACTACGGCGACACGCCCGAGCATCCAAACGGCCGTAACGACCAAGACTGGCACAAGCACACCCTGTGGCACAAAGAAGGCAACAAGCTGACTTACAAGCCCGTGCAAATGAAGCCTTTGACTGTCGACAGCATCCCGCTGCAGACCCGTACTTTCTGATCAGGTAAACACCATGACAAAACGCACGTTCCAAATCTATCGCTACGACCCAGACACCGACGCCAAGCCATACATGCAGACCATCGAGGTCGAATTGGATGGCAATGAGCGCATGCTCTTGGATGCTTTGATGAAGCTCAAAGCCGTCGACCCCACCATTTCGTTCCGTCGCTCATGCCGTGAAGGCGTGTGCGGTTCAGACGCAATGAACATCAACGGCAAAAACGGCTTGGCCTGCTTGACCAACATGCGCACCCTCCCCGGCGTGATCGTGTTGAAGCCTCTGCCAGGTTTGCCTGTCATCCGCGACTTGATCGTGGATATGACCCAGTTCTTCAAGCAATACCACTCCATCAAGCCTTACTTGGTCAACGACACACAGGTGCCTGACAAAGAGCGCCTGCAGTCGCCCGAAGAGCGTGACGAGTTGAACGGTTTGTACGAGTGCATCTTGTGCGCCAGCTGCTCCACCAGCTGTCCCTCGTTCTGGTGGAACCCCGACAAGTTCGTGGGCCCCGCTGGTTTGTTGCAAGCTTATCGCTTCATTGCCGATAGCCGCGACCAAGACACCGCTGGTCGTTTGGACAACTTGGAAGACCCCTACCGTCTGTTCCGTTGCCACACCATCATGAACTGCGTCGACGTGTGCCCCAAGGGTTTGAACCCCACCAAGGCCATCGGCAAGATCAAAGAATTGATGGTGCGTCGCGCCGTCTAAGGCACGACCACATCACACGGAGCACCAACATGGACGTGGACGCACTATTTCGCGACACCTCTGTGGGTGATCCGACGCTGGATGGTTTAGACGGCAAGCAAGCGCTTGGCGAACGGGCCCTCAGCAAATTGCACTGGCGCAGCCGGCGCGGCCTACTCGAGAACGATTTGTTCATCAAAAAGTTCTTTGAGCGGCATGAATCTCGCTTAACGGTGGGCCATGCCAGAGGCATGTATGAGTTGATGGACTTGTCTGACAACGATTTGCTCGACATTTTTTTGAAACGCAAAGACTTGCCAGAAAAGCCCCTGACAGAAGAAGCACGTGAAGTGCTGAGTATGTTGAGAGACTGAACCGAACACCGCTTTAAAAAGACATTTAGGAAGAATCATGAAACTTGCAGATAACAAAGCCACTCTGTCGTTCAGCAACGGCAGCCCCAGCATCGACATGCCCGTCTACAGCGGCAGCGTGGGTCCAGACGTGATCGACATCCGTAAGTTGTACGGCCAAACTGGCATGTTCACGTATGACCCAGGCTTCTTGTCAACTGCGTCTTGCCAATCAGCCATCACGTACATCGACGGCGACAAAGGTGAGTTGCTGTACCGCGGCTACCCCATCGAACAACTCGCCACCAACTGCGACTACCTCGAAACTTGCTTCTTGTTGCTGAAAGGCGAACTGCCTAACGCTGCACAAAAAGCTGAATTCGAAAAAACCGTGACCAACCACACCATGGTCAACGAGCAAATGCAATTCTTCTTGCGTGGCTTCCGCCGTGATGCACACCCCATGGCTGTGTTGACTGGCTTGGTCGGCGCTTTGTCTGCGTTCTATCACGACAGCACAGACATCAACAACCCAGAGCACCGCGAAATCGCAGCGATCCGCTTGATTGCCAAGATGCCAACGCTCGTGGCCATGGCCTACAAATACGGCGTAGGCCAGCCTTACATGTACCCACAGAACAACCTGAGCTACGCAGGTAACTTCTTGCGCATGATGTTCGGTACACCCACCGAAGAATACGTGGTCAACCCCGTGCTCGAGCGCGCCATGGACCGCATCTTCACATTGCACGCAGACCACGAGCAAAACGCTTCTACATCGACTGTGCGTTTGTGCGGTTCTTCAGGCACTAACCCATTCGCAGCCATCGCTGCAGGCGTGGCTTGCTTGTGGGGCCCAGCACACGGCGGCGCCAACGAAGCTTGCTTGAACATGTTGGAAGACATCCAAAAAATGGGTGGCATTTCTAAAGTCGGCGAGTTCATGGAACTGGTCAAGGACAAGAACTCTGGCGTCAAGCTCATGGGCTTCGGTCACCGCGTTTACAAAAACTATGACCCACGCGCCAAGTTGATGCAAGAAACTTGCGACGAAGTGTTGAAAGAACTCGGCCTCGAGAACGACCCCTTGTTCAAGTTGGCCAAGGCCTTGGAAAAGATCGCTTTGGAAGACGAATACTTCGTCAGCCGCAAGCTCTACCCCAACGTCGACTTCTACTCTGGCATCGTGCAACGCGCCATCGGCATTCCAGTGAACTTGTTCACCGGCATCTTCGCCTTGGCACGCACTGTGGGCTGGATTGCTCAGTTGAACGAAATGATCAGCGACCCCGAGTACAAAATCGGCCGTCCACGTCAGTTGTTCACTGGCGATGCACACCGCAACGTTGAAGCATTGGCCAAGCGCAAGTAATTGCACCCAACCCAGTCGCGACTCGTGCGCGACAGCAAAAAGCCCTGCACTGCAGGGCTTTTTTGTTTTTGGAGCTTTCACACATCAACGCAGTGGTAGGCTCTGCCGCTATGAGTTCTGTACCGTTTTTAAATACGCCCGAGGCCCTGCGCCAACTGGCCGACACACCCCACACGCCCTGCCAATGCAGCCTGCAACATTGCGCAGGCTGGGAGAGCGTGAGCGAAGCCGTGTGGCCCGCGCAGCAGATGACCCACGTCGCTACCCTGCGCGACCCCGATGTGTATGAACCTACGTTTGAAGAACAGCACCCGAATGGCACGCGCTACGAATCAGCCGATGCGCCTGTGGCCTTGAAGTTTTTCCCGTACAACCGTTGCGATGTGCATGCATGCGGCAAATGCCAGCAACACGCGCTGCGCTACACCGAGTTTGGTGGCTACTACGTGGACCCACGCGCACGCCGCTTGAACGCTGAGCTGATTACAGACTGAAAAGCGCAACCACCCTCGCTTGCTTCAACGCGTTTTTAGCGCTTCGCCAGTGAGTGCTCGCAGTCTTCCCACGGCAATACTGGGCAGCCGCAATGCGGCATCTCTACGGCGGGTTTAGAAGCCACGGGTGGCTTAGTCTTCACCACCGCGGCCTTGGCGCTTGCTTTGGGGCTTGCAGGTGCTGCAGCCCCTGTATCTTTTGCGGCGTCGAGGTTAGGAATCCAACGCATGAACGGCGTCAGGTCATCAACGTCCACGATGTACCAGCACTTTTTGGTCGCGTCCCAACGCGCACCTAGCGCCTTGGCCGCGTCCTTCTCGGCAAATGGGGTGACAAGGTTAATTCGCATCACACACCGCTCGCGTTTAGCCCAGCGCCATCTCGCCGCCCAAAGCCTCTAACAAGTCGGGCAACAACTTGCTTAACTCGCCTGTGGCAATGGCCACGTCGGCATCAAAGCCTTCGTCTTTTTCGGTGGAGGTGGCTTCAAACACCACATCTAAGAAGGTCACCTTTTTGAGCTGCATCGCCTCGGTCAACGAGAACGACACACGTCCCTCCCACGTCAGAGCCAAACGCGTGGGCAGCTTGCCGCCTTCGACGTGCTGCTTCACCTCGTCGGTATCGAGCGGGTGGCGCACATAGCGCACCACTGACTTCGACTCATCAGCGGCCTTTAGCTCGCACTCACGGTCCACGCTGAATGCAGCGGGCGACTCTTGCGTGATCAACCATGAAGCCATGGCCGACTGCGGTGACATTTGTGTGTTGATCAAGGTCAAGCTCAAACCGGCGAATGATTTGATGAGCATCGTCACCACCTCGTCCGCTTTGGCTTGGCTGCCAGCGTCCAGCACCATCAGGTGGGTGGCAGGGTCGATCCACACAAGGATCGACGACTCTTTGCTGAAGGCCATGGGCATCAAAGACATCTTCACGTCTTCTTTGATTTCCTTCATTTCCTTCTTGCCAGGCTTGCGGCCTTCAGTGGCTTCAATCACCGCGCTACGCTCTTTGGCTTTGCGTGTGACGATAGAGCCGGGAACGCCTTTGGTCTCGATCTTGAGCTTCAAAATGCGCTGGCCACTCACCGCCTCCACCAGCGGGCCATGTGCTTCGCCACGAGGCTCGACCCAGCCAATCTCTTTTTCTTGGCTTGCGCCGCAAGGCACAAAACGCTCGGCGTCTAACGCCTGTTCGATTTGCTCAAGGCTTGGGCTCCAGCCCTCACCGATTCGATACATCATCACATTTTTGAACACGGGTTGCCTTTATGTTTTCTGCAACTGCAGAAATAAAAAAACCAACTGCAATGAGTTGGTTTTTTAAAATTTGGCGGAAGCGGTGAGATTCGAACTCACGGAGGGCTCACACCCTCGCCGGTTTTCAAGACCGGTGCATTCAACCGCTCTGCCACGCTTCCTTGTTGAATTTCAGGCGAGATTGTAATGGCAGTTTGACCTGTTTTTCGGGTTCAGGCCTCTGGCAAAAACAAAGATTGCAAATCGCTCAAGAAATCAAAGCCGCGCTCGGTGGGCACCACGCGCTGAAAGTCGCGCGTGATGAAGCCTTTGGCTTCAGCCTCTGCAAGTGCAGCCTGAATGGCGGTCACGGGCAGGCCCGTGCGGTCGGTGAAGTCGGCCAACGAAAAACCGTGGCGCAGGCGCAGGGCGTTGAGCATGAATTCAAACGGCAGCTCGGCACGCGCCACCTCGGTGCTTTGGGCCACGGCCCGGTCTGCGCGGCTGGTGTCTAGCGCGTGGTCCATGAACAGGCGCGGGTCGCGGTTGCGCACTTGGCGCAGCACGCGGTGGGCAAAGCTGAGTTTGCTGTGTGCGCCAGCGCCAATGCCTAGGTAGTCGCCAAACTGCCAGTAGTTGGTGTTGTGCCAGCAGCGGTGGTTGTCTTTGGCGTAGGCCGATACTTCGTAGCGGTGCAGGCCCACAGCGGCGGTGCGCTCGGTGATGCGGTCGAGCATGGCGTAGGCGTCGTCATCCTCCGGTATTTGCGGTGGGAACTTAGCAAACACAGTATTGGGCTCGATGGTGAGGTGGTACACCGACAAATGCGGAGGCGCGAGCGACAAAGCCATGTCAAGGTCTTCGTCCAACTGCGCCAGAGTTTGGCCGGGCAAGGCGTACATCAGGTCGAGGTTGAAGGTGTCAAAGGCTTCACGCGCTTCTTCTACTGCGGCAATGGCTTGGGCGCGATTGTGTACGCGGCCCAAAGCTTGCAAGTGTTGGTCGTTAAAGCTTTGCACGCCCACCGACAAGCGGGTCACACCTGCGGCGCGGAAGGCGCGGAAGCGGTCTTTTTCAAACGTGCCGGGATTGGCCTCTAGCGTGATTTCGCAATCGGCCTCAAGGCGCAAGCGCGCGCGCATGTCGCTGATGAGGCGCTCAATCGCAGCCGGCGAAAACAAGCTGGGCGTGCCGCCCCCAATGAAGATGCTGTGCACAGTGCGGCCCCAGATGAGAGGCAGGCTGTGTTCTAGGTCGGCGCACAAGGCATCAAGGTAGCGCTGCTCGGGCAGCTCGCCACCCACGCTGCTAGTGAGCTCGTGCGAGTTGAAGTCGCAGTATGGGCACTTCTTCAAGCACCACGGCAAATGCACATACAGCGAGAGCGGCGGCAAGCTGCTGAGCGACAGCGTACCGGGGCGCATGAGGTGTTGGATGTCTTGGGTCATGAAAACCAACGCTCACGCATGAGCGCCAACATTTGCTGCGCGGCTTGGCCACGGTGGCTGTTGGCGTTTTTCACCTCGATGGGCAGCTCGGCAAAGGTTTTTCCAAAGCGCGGAATGAACATGATGGGATCAAACCCAAAGCCATTGCTGCCCACAGGCGCACGGGTAATTTCACCCACCGCTCGGCCCACGGCAATGAGTGGCTCGGGGTCGTCAGGGTGGCGCACGGCCACAAGGCTACTAACCAAAGCAGCGCGGCGGTTGTCCACGTTCGCCATTTGCTCTAGCAAGGCGCGCACGTTGTTGTCGTCGCTTTTCTCGTAGCCAAACTGCGTGGCGTAGTACGCGGTTTGTACGCCAGGCAGGCCGCCGAAAGCATCGACGCACAGACCAGCATCGTCGGCCACAGCGGGCAAGCCGCTTTCACGCGCGGCATGGCGGGCTTTGGCCAAGGCGTTTTCAACAAAGGTGTGAAACGGCTCTTCGGCTTCGCCAATATGCAAATCGCCTTGGCGCACCAGCTCGACGCCCAGCGGCGCAAACATGGCTTGCAGCTCGGCAAGTTTGCCTTTGTTGTTAGAGGCCAGAACGATTCGCTTCATGGTTTGCATCATGGTTTAAGAGGCAAGAGCTTCTTGCTGCATGGCGATGAGTTCGCGCACGCCTTTTTCGGCCAAGGCCAGCAAGGCGTTCATTTGATCGCGGGTGAAAGGCAGCCCTTCGGCAGTGCCCTGCACTTCCACATAATGGCCAGCACTGGTCATGACCACGTTCATGTCGGTGTCGCAGCCAGAGTCTTCGGTGTATTCCAAATCGAGCAAGGGCAAGTCGCCCAACATACCCACCGAAATAGCGGCAATGCCTTGGGTGATAGGGCTCTCAGAAATCTTGCCTGCGGCAATGAGCTTGTTAACCGCGTCTTGCGCGGCCACAAATGCGCCGGTGATGCTGGCGGTGCGCGTACCGCCGTCGGCTTGCAACACGTCGCAGTCCAAATGGATGGTGCGTTCGCCCAGTTTCTTCAGGTCAAACACAGCGCGCATCGAGCGGCCAATGAGGCGCTGAATTTCTTGTGTGCGGCCCGATTGCTTGCCGCGTGCGGCTTCGCGGTCGCTGCGGGTGTGGGTTGCGCGGGGCAGCATGCCGTATTCGGCAGTGACCCAGCCTTCGCCCGAACCTTTTTTGTGGCCAGGCACTTTTTCTTCCACCGACGCGGTACACAGCACTTTGGTGTGGCCAAACTCAATGAGCACCGAGCCTTCGGCGTGCATGGTGTAGTTGCGGGTGATGCGCACAGGGCGCAATTGGTCAGCCGCACGGGTGTGGCGAGAGGCGGGCAAGGTGGTGGTCATTTTTTAATGCTTCTAGCGGTTCGGTAAAAGACTAATTGTCGACCAATCCGAATACCCCACCCCTGCGTCAAAAAACTGAAACTGAGAGCCTGAGATAATCTAGCCTTTGATACGAAACGCCACCCCATGCCCATTTACAGCATGACCGGTTATGCCAGCGCGCAAACCGAGCTACCTTCAGACACCGCCAACAGCCCAGCCCTGCGCTTGGGGCTAGAGATTCGCTCGGTCAACAGCCGCTTTCTGGACCTGACGTTCAAGATGCCCGAAGAGCTGCGCCAGCACGAGGCAGCCATGCGCGAGCTGGTGACCAAGCACCTCAAGCGCGGCAAAGTGGAAGTGCGCGCCAACATTGAAAGCACGGCTGACACCGGCTTTTCCGAACCCACCCCTGCCCTGCTGCAACGCCTGCTGGGCCTGCAAGAGCTGGTACACGCTCACTTACCAAAGGCCAACGGCCTGTCGGTGGCCGATGTGTTGCGCTTGGCCACGGCCCAATCTGCCGCGCCCGCCGACATTGGCCCTGCGTTGCTGAAGCTGGCCCAAACCACCCTGACCCAGCTGAGCGATGCCCGCGAACGCGAAGGCGCACGACTGGCCCAAACCCTGCGCGAGCGCATTGGCCAACTGCGCGTGCTGGCCACACAGGCCGCACCGCTGGTGCCCCAGCTGGTAGAGCAACAGCGCTTGAAGTTTTTAGAGCGCTGGCGCGAAGCCATGGCCTTGACCGAAGGCACTGCCCTGCCCGAAGCCGCACAAGACCGTGCTTTGACTGAGGCCACCTCGTTTGCCATTCGCATTGACGTGGCCGAAGAGCTGACCCGCTTGGTGTCGCACTTTGACGAGATGGACGACTTGCTGGCCAAAGGCGGCAAGGCCGAAGGTGTGGGCAAGCGTTTGGACTTCCTGATCCAAGAGCTGCACCGCGAGGCCAACACCTTGGGCTCGAAGTCGGCCACCATGGAAATGACCCGTATTTCGGTGGACATGAAAGTGTTGATCGAACAACTCCGCGAACAAGTACAGAACATCGAATAATGGACAACTTCCCCGGCAACCTCTTTGTGGTCGCGGCCCCCAGCGGGGCTGGCAAATCGAGCCTCGTCAAAGCCTTGATGGAGCTAGACGCCAAAGTGCGCCCTTCCGTGTCGCACACCACGCGCCAACCACGTGGCCAAGAAAAGCATGGCCGCGAATACTTCTTTGTGTCACCGCCCGAGTTTGACCAAATGGTTGAAGGCAACGCGTTTTTGGAATGGGCCAATGTGCACGGCCAACGCTACGGCACCTCGCGCAAAGCGATTGAAGACCGCATTGCCCAAGGCGCAGACGTGATTTTAGAAATCGACTTCCAAGGTGCGATTCAAGTCAAAAAGCTGTTTACCAACGCAGTACTGATCTTCATCTTACCGCCCAGCTGGGAAGAACTGAAGTCTCGCCTGCACAACCGCGGCGAAGACGCGCCTGACATCATTGACCTGCGCCTGCAAAACGCCGCAGACGAGATGGCACAGGCCAAAGAATTTGACTACGTTATAATCAACGAATTGTTTGAGACGGCACTGTTCGACCTGAAAGCGATCGTTCATGCACAGCGCCTCAAATACCTGGCACAGCGCCGGGCTCGGGCTGAGATCTTTCAAGCCCTGAACATCACCTGAATTCTGGAGTATCCACATGGCCCGCATCACTGTTGAAGATTGCCTCGAGCAAATCCCTAACCGCTTTCAATTGGTGCTGTGCGCCACTTACCGCGCTCGCATGCTCAGCCAAGGCCACACTGCCAAGGTCGAAAGCAAGAACAAGCCAGGCGTGACCGCCTTGCGCGAAATTGCTGCTGGCCAAATCGGCATCGAAATGCTCAAAAAAGTACCCGGCTAAATCGGGGTAAGCCCCAAATGAAAAGCACCGCACTGCGGTGCTTTTTTATTGCGGGTAAAGTCAGCCACATGAGCGTTACCCAATCCACGTTAAAGCCCCCTGCTTCCTTGTCTGGAAGCGCGGCTGCAGCAAATGCGGCAGCGGCCAGCTTTGCTGCGTTGACTGAAAAACTGAGCTACCTCAATGCTGAAGGCTTAGACATGGTGCGCCGCGCTTACCGCTATGCCGACGAAGCCCATCTGGGCCAACTGCGCAACAGCGGCGAACCTTACATCACTCACCCCATTGCCGTGGCTGCGCAATGCGCAGATTGGAAACTCGATGCCCAAGCCCTGTCGGCCGCGCTGCTGCACGACGCGATGGAAGACTGCGGCATCACCAAAACCGACTTGATCGAGCGCTTTGGCATTCAAGTGGCCGATTTGGTGGATGGCCTGACTAAGCTCGACAAGCTGGAGTTCAACACCCGCGAAGAGAACCAAGCTGAGTCGTTTCGCAAGATGCTGCTGGCCATGGCCCGCGATGTGCGCGTCATCCTCATCAAGCTGGCCGACCGTAGCCACAACATGCGCACCATGGGCGACATGCCCCGCGCCAAGTGGGGCCGCATCTCGAACGAAACACTGGAAATTTACGCGCCCATCGCCCACCGTTTGGGCCTGAACCAAACCTACCGCGAACTGCAAGAACTGGCGTTTCAACACCTGTGGCCATGGCGCCATAAAGTGCTGAGCAAAGCCATTCAAAAAGCCCGCCACCGCCGCCGCGATTTGATGGAAAAAGTGGCGCAAGAAGTCGACGCCGCTTTTATCAAAGCAGGTCTCAAGGTGCACATCTCGGGCCGCGAAAAAACGCTGTATTCGATTTATAAAAAAATGGATGGCAAACACCTGAGCTTTGCGCAGGTGACTGACATTTACGGCTTCCGCTTGGTGCTGCCCGATGTGATTGACTGCTACACAGCCCTAGGCGTGTTGCACCAGATGTACAAGCCCGTACCTGGCAAGTTCAAAGACCACATTGCCATTGCCAAGCTCAACGGCTACCAATCGTTGCACACCACCATCGTCGGGCCATCTGGCTTGAACGTGGAGTTTCAAATGCGCACCGAGGCCATGCACTTGGTGGCCGAAACCGGCGTGGCTGCACACTGGCTCTACAAAGACAAAGGCTCCAACTCCGAAGCCAATGCCAACTTGGGCAACAAGTGGCTGCAGTCGTTGCTGGACATCCAAGACGAAACACGCGACGCTACCGAGTTTTGGGACCACGTCAAAGTCGACCTGTTCCCCGATGCGGTGTATGTGTTCACGCCGAAAAGTAAGATCATGGCGATGCCGCGCGGCGCAACCATCGTCGACTTCGCTTATGCCGTGCACAGCGATGTGGGCGACCGCACCATGGCTGGAAAAATCAATGGCGAGCAAGTACCACTGCGCACAGAGCTGCGCAATGGCGACATTGTGGAAGTGGTCACCTCTGCGGTGGCTTCGCCTAATCCGGCATGGTTGGGTTTTGTGCGTACGGGCCGTGCACGTTCAAAAATTCGCCACCACCTCAAGAGCATGGCTCACTCAGAGTCGGAAGGTTTGGGGAAAAAACTATTGGCCCAAGCGTTGCGGGCTGAAGGTATTGAAGCGTTGCCAGCACAAGACGAACAACATGCGCAAACTTGGGAAAAACTGTTGCACTTCACAGGCAGCAAAACAAAGGCAGAGTTGTTAACCGACATCGGCCTGGGCAAACGCGTGGCGAGCATCGTGGCCAAACGCTTGGCGACCTTGTTGTCAGACATGGGCCACAAGCCCGATGCTCTGCTGTTGAGCCGCGAGCGCTTTACCGCGCACGAAAACGTGTCGCAAGGCGGCGTGACGGTCGACGGCAGCGAAAACGCTTCGGTGCAATACGCCACCTGCTGCCGCCCGGTGCCAGGCGATGCCATCGTGGGCTATCTGGGCCGCGGCGAAGGCTTGGTGGTGCACACTGACCAATGCGGCGTGGCACAACGCTTGAAATACAAAGACAGTGAACGCTTCATCTCTGTGGAATGGGCCGAAGAACCGACACGCGCATTTGAAGTGGCTGTGGTGGTGACGGTCAGCAACGGCAAAGGCGTGCTGGCCCGCGTAGCCTCGGCTATAACCAGTGCCGAAGCAGACATCACCCACGTGTTGATGGCCGATGAGGTCAGCGGCCAAGAAGCCACCGACTTGCGCTTTCTCTTCACGGTGCGCGACAAGGCGCATTTGGAAACGGTGCTGGGGAATTTGCGCCGTGTACCGTCTGTGTTGCAAGCGCAACGCGTGGTATCCGGCGTGGGGCGAGAGGCGTAGCCGACCTATCGCCTTGGCCTAAGTCTTTTCAACCGCAGGTGCGGGATAGCGCACCTCGACCACTTCCACCTCTTGCACGCCCACGGGCGTGACCAACTTCACCACATCGCCTTCGCGCGCTTTGAGCAAAGCGCGTGCAATCGGCGACACCCACGTGACCTGGCCTTTCAGGCTATCGGCCTCGTCAATGCCCATGATGGTGACAGTGCGCTCGACATTGGCTTCGTCGACATAGGTAACGGTGCAACCAAAAAACACTTGATCCCTGCCGTGGTGCGCGCTGGGGTCGGTGACCTCGGCAATTTCTAGGCGTTTGGTCAGAAAGCGAATGCGTCGGTCAATCTCACGCAAACGCTTTTTGCCATACAGGTAGTCGCCGTTTTCAGATCGATCGCCATTGCTGGCGGCCCAATGCACGATGTCAACAATGCGTGGGCGTTCGTTGTCAATCAACTCAAACAATTCATTACGAAGCGTGGCATAACCAAGTGGCGTGATGTAATTTTTACTGCCCGCGGGCAAGTGTGGCAAGGCGAGGTCGTCGTCCTCGCCATCGGTCTCACGCGTGAAGGCTTTGCTCATTGCCGCTCAATGAATGGCTCAGTGCCAGCCAATGACTTGATAGCCGCGTTCAGCCAAACATTGCTGCACGAACTGGCGGTACAAGCCACTTCCTCCCACCGACTGGCCCGCGGCCGTAGCAGCAGCGCCACCTGCACCAATGGCTACAGCGCCAGCAGCAATATTTTTCAGATCTGGTTTGTGGCCACTGAGCAGTGAGCCCACAACACCTGCCGTACCCACACCTGCAGCACCTGCGGCGGCAGAACGTCCAGCATCGACCTTGTTAACAGCTGTTACCTGAGATTGCTGTGCAAGCTCAGCGCAATACTGAGCATCCGCATTGGCTTGAGCTGGGCCCATGCGTTGGTAATGCGCATTAGGATAAAACGCGGGTTTTGCCACAGGCGCGGCACAACCGATCAACAAAACAGCTGCGATTGCCGTCAAAAAAATAGCGAGATGATTTTTCATAAGAGAAATTTTAGGCAAGTAGATGAATCAACGGGGCAAAAGAAAAAGGGTTTACATCCGAAGATGTAAACCCTTGTTCAATTTGGTGCGGCTGGCAGGAATCGAACCCACGACCCCTTGGTTCGTAGCCAAGTACTCTATCCAGCTGAGCTACAGCCGCTCTGGAAAACCGAAAGTATATCACAGATATTTGGTAGGGCGTGACAGACTTGAACTGTCGACCAAAGGATTATGAGTTTGATGGTCTGTCTTCTGGGTTTCCTAGACTACATAAGGGCTAGCAAAGGATTTGACTTTCTACCACTTCGAACTACTTTGACGAATTTATGCCGTTTTCGGGGGTGTTTCAAACAACTTTGTAGAAAGATGTAGTGCTTGGCATTGGAAATCCAAATGAAATCAAGGACAAAATTCTGGCTTGTGTTCAAAGCGAAAGATGAGCATAGCTCGTCTGCTCTACCAATTTTTATAGTGAAGGCCAGCCAAGAATGAACCGTGATGTTTTTTATGCACTGCTTGCAGCTGCTCTCTTTGGTGCGAGCACGCCGTTTGCAAAAGAGCTAATCGGTGATGATGCTCCGGTCATGTTGGCGGGTTTGCTTTACTTAGGCAGCGGGATAGGCCTTGTGCTAATTCGACTTATCCGCGACAAAGGTTGGACTGTCCCAAATCTTGCGACTTCCGAATGGTCTTGGTTCTCAGGTGCGATCTTATTTGGTGGTGTTCTGGGACCTGTCGCTTTGCTATTTGGCTTAGAACAAACGACTGGATCAACAGCCTCGCTACTACTCAACTTAGAGGCAGTGCTGACGGCACTAATTGCTTGGGTAGTTTTCCGTGAGAGTGCAGACAAGCGCATCGTGCTTGGCATGGTAGCTATCGTTCTCGGAGGAGGAGCATTGTCTTTTCAAACAATCGGCGAAATCGGCTTCAACTGGTCGGGGCCAATGCTGATTGCAGCAGCATGCCTTTGTTGGGCGATTGACAACAACCTTACCCGCAAAGTGTCGGCCTCAGATGCATTGTTCATTGCTGGAGTTAAGGGACTAATCGCAGGCTCGGTCAATTGCGCACTCGCATTGCTGATAGGCCTATCTTTGCCCACTGGCATCGCTACCATTTCGACCATGACACTTGGTCTGATTGGCTACGGTTTGAGTTTTGTGCTGTTTGTATTGGCGCTTCGTGGATTGGGAGCGGCTCGGACAGGCGCGTACTTCTCAACAGCTCCATTCATAGGGGCAACAATATCAGTTCTTTGGTTCGGTGAGCCAACAGGTGGCTTATTCTGGCTAGCAACTTTATTGATGGCAACTGGGGTCTGGATACACCTTACAGAACTCCATGAGCATGCGCATCATCACGAGGCGCTGGATCATGAGCACAAACATGCGCACGATGAACACCATCAGCACATTCACAGCTTTGCGTGGGATGGCCATGAACCACATGTTCACAGACATGTCCACGCGGAAGTGACGCACAAGCACCCCCATTACCCAGACATTCACCATCAGCACACACTGAGGAATGCTTAGTCACTTAGTCACTTAGTCGGGCACTTCTTACATTTGAATCCTCCTAGGGGCTTTGTCTCAATATAGAAACCATGCTAATATTGAATCGTGAAAACCGTGAGATTTTTAGTGATGTGTCTGCTTGCTCTTGCAATTCCATTGCAAGGGATGGCTTCGGTCACTCAAATGTTTTGTCATGGTGGCGGTGCGGCTTCTTCGGTCGTTCAAACAGCGGCTGATCACTCGCATCATCAAGCCGCTGATCATCATCACGACCAGACCCAGCCTTCGGATCATCAAGTATCCAAAGCTGAGACTGCTAAGAGCTTGAATCACAAATGCAGCACTTGCGCCCAATGCTGCTTTGGCACAGCTTTGTTGCCAGCGCCGATCAACTTGGTTTTCAGCCAAGAAGTCAGCACCTTTGTCGCGACCAGCGCCGTGCTCTTGGGTGAGTTTTCTCCCCACAACTTAGAGCGACCTCCGCGTTCCTTCCTCGCCTGAGCAATTTAGCAACCTTGCGGTTGCGCGAATTGCAGCTCGTTCTCGTGATTGATCGACATCACGAGAGTCGATTGCTTCATGGTTAACGAGGAATCTATGTATCCCAAATCTCCAAAGCCGCCACAGCTGACTGCAGCTGTATTGCTTGCCTGCCTTCATTGGAGCAGTGCTTGGGCGCAGAATGACATCAAACTCGAAGTTCGGACTCCGGAGAAATCCGTTGAGTTGATCTACCAGTCTTCTTTTGAAAATTACCAGCGCTACTCTGCGTCCACTGTCCAATCTTGGAAGCAGAGCAATGACACTGTGAAAGACATTGGCGGGTGGCGTGCGTATGCCAAAGAGATCACGCAAGACACAGACGCTAAGCCGTCCACTCCGGCGCATATTCATGGAGGTCACCAATGAACCTCAAATTCAAATCAATGGTGCTAACGGCAGTCGCTCTTGGGTTGTCCGGCTGTGCCAGCTACAACTTAGATCAAGGTATAGACAGAGCCAATCGTGAAGCCAGTGGCTTTACCCAAAACGAGTTGAACCTTGCAAAAACCAAGGAAGAACGTGACAAGCGTCTTGCTGCTACGAATCAACTTTTAGCCAAGCCCGTTGGACAAAAAGAAACCGTCCAGTTGCTGCTGGCCAACAGCCCTGCGTTCCAAGCCTTGCTGGCTCAAAACTGGGCCGAAGCAGCAAGTGCGGCGCAGTCGGGGCGAATCTCCAACCCCACCTTCGCTTTTGAAAGCGTGGTGACGGGCAGTGAGACTGAGCTGAATCGCTTCTTCTCGTTTGGCTTGTTGGACCTGATCACCTTGCCTCAACGTTCGGCGATAGCTAACCATCGCGTTGAACAAGCTCAAATTCGCATTACAGCGGAGGTGGTGGATCAAGTCACCCGCGTGCGTCAAGCATGGGTGCGTGCGGTTGCGGCAGAGCAGTCGTACAAGTATGCAGGCCAAGTGTTAGCCAGCGCAGAAGCGAGTGCGGAGTTGGCCCGGCGGATGGAGTCTGTAGGTAACTTCAACAAACTCACGCGAGCAAGACACCAAGCGTTTTATGCAGATGCTGCCACCCAATTGGCAACAGCCAAACAAACGGCTGTGTCACGCCAAGAGGAGCTGGTGAGGCTCTTGGGTTTGGATGAGGTGCAAGCCAAACAGCTCGTGCTTCCTGAGAGATTGCCTAATCTTCCAAAACAACCCATGTCACCTGAGGACGTAGCCAAACAAGTCAGCCAAGAACGCTTGGATGTCCAGCAAGCGAAAGCGGCGTTCAACGCAGCGGCCAAAGCGCAGGGCTTGAACAGGGTGACGAGTTTGACGGACATCGAGCTGTCTGTGCGACGTGGCAGCGTATCAGACAGCAGCACATCGTCCTACAGCTCAAGACGTGGTTATGAGGTTGGCGTGAAGTTACCCATTTTTGATTGGGGCGATCTGCAACGCGATGCCATGAACGCTCAAACCTTGGCCGCAGCCAATCAACTGGAAGCCACGATTCGTTCTGCTGGGTCGTCCCTACGTGAGAACTATGCGGCTTACCGCACAGCCTATGACATCTCTAGGCATTACAAAGATGAAGTTATTCCGCTTCGTAAGGTGATTTCAGAAGAGAACGTGCTGCGCTACAACGG
Organism: Limnohabitans sp. TEGF004; assembly: GCF_027924965.1. Taxonomy (NCBI): domain Bacteria; kingdom Pseudomonadati; phylum Pseudomonadota; class Betaproteobacteria; order Burkholderiales; family Comamonadaceae; genus Limnohabitans; species Limnohabitans sp. TEGF004. The sequence goes on from NZ_AP027056.1 coordinate 1,954,591, forward strand.
CATGATCATTGGCGTTTTTGAGTTGCTGGCTGATTCGCGTGACCAAATTGGCACCGTCATTTCGGCCATCGCCGCAGAGCAACAGTTTTGGTTGGCTGATGCCGCCTTGCAAGCGACATTGATTGGTCGCCCAACTGCTATCGGTGTAGCTGCCATCAGCAGCACATCAAGTAATACGGCTGCTGGCCATTGATCGGGGATCGACATGACATCAAGACGAGATTTTTTCAAAGCAGCAGGCATTGCGGGAGGCGCTGTCTCGGCAGCAGCTGTGGGTCGTTTCGCATTGGCTGGATTGCCAGAGCCTGTGATTCAGTCCAAGCCTGACACCATGCCGCCTTTGGTCCCCAACACCGGACGCCCCTACAACCCCGTGGTCACACTCAATGGCTGGACTCTGCCTTGGCGCATGAACCAAGGGGTCAAAGAGTTCCATTTGGTCGCCGAGCCTGTGGTGCGTGAGATGGCACCCGGCTTCAAAGCGCATCTTTGGGGCTACAACGGGCAAAGCCCCGGCCCAACCATCGAGGTGGTCGAAGGCGATCGCGTGCGTATTTTTGTGACCAACAAATTGCCAGAACACACCAGCGTGCATTGGCATGGTCAGCGTTTGCCCAATGGCATGGATGGTGTATCGGGCTTGACGCAACGGTCGATCAAACCGGGACAAACCTTTGTCTACGAGTTTGTGGCACGACGTCCGGGCAGTTTCATGTACCACCCACATGCCGATGAAATGACGCAGATGGCGATGGGCATGATGGGCCTGTGGATCACGCACCCTAAAGAAAAGCACCCCCTCATCGACGAGGTGAATCGCGACTTCTGTTTCTTGTTGAACGCCTTTGACATTGACCCGGGCAGTTACACGCCCAAAACAATGACGATGCTGGACTTCAACCTGTGGAGTTGGAACAGCCGCATCTTTCCGGGCATTGATTCGTTGAATGTCAGGCTCAATGACAAGGTGCGCATTCGCGTGGGTAACTTGACCATGACCAATCACCCGATTCACTTGCATGGCCACGAGTTCACGGTCACGGGAACGGACGGTGGCCCCATTCCAAAAACAGCTCGTTGGCCAGAAGTCACGACCGATGTGGCAGTGGGGCAAATGCGGCAGATTGAGTTTGTGGCTGATGAAGAAGGTGACTGGGCATTTCATTGCCACAAGAGCCATCACACCATGAATGCCATGGGTCATGCTGTGCCTACCATGATTGGTGTGGACCATCGAGGTATTGGTAAGAAGATCAACAGCTTGATTCCCGATTACATGGTGATGGGTGAGCGCGGGATGGCCGATATGTCTGAAATGGAAATGCCCATCCCTGACAACACGATCCCGATGATGACGGGTGACGGGCCTTTCGGGTCTGTCGAAATGGGCGGCATGTTCAGTGTCCTGAAGGTCCGCAAAGACCAGAAACCGGGTGACTACGAAACCCTCGGTTGGTACAAACATCCGGCAGGAACGGTGGCTCAGCCCTACAGAGGTGCTGTGGCTAAACCGGCTCGCAACAGTTCAGCAGGTGGGCAATCCATGCCAAGGTCTCAAAAGCCGCCCAAAGATTTTGAAGTGCAGATTCGCAAACCTACAGCACATGGTGAGCATTGACTCGACAACTCGAAACGGAGAATTCAAATGAAACGAACAAAAAGCCAAATCATGATCTTGTTAGCGGCACTTTTTCTATCTGGTGCGGCTATAGCGGGCGGCGATCATCCAGCTGGTCACGGCCATGTAGAGCATGAGAGCGCGATCGGTAAGTCTGGTTCGGCAGGAAGCGTCAATCGGACGATCACTGTCAGCATGACTGACAACATGCGCTTTACTCCTTCCAATATTTCAGTCAAGCAGAGAGAAACCGTGCGGTTCATCATCAAAAACAATGGTCAAGTCAAGCACGAATTGAGTTTGGGCACTCAAAAGGAATTACTTGAACATTTGGAGTTGATGAAGAAGTTTCCCGACATGGAGCATGACGAACCAAACAAAGTCACCCTTGTCCCCGGGCAGCAGGGTGAAATTATTTGGCAGTTCACCAAAGCGGGCATCGTCAATTTCGCCTGCTTGATGCCCGGCCACTACGAAGCCGGAATGAAAGGCACGATCAAAGTTGGCAAAAAGTAATTTTTTACAGAGAAAAGGAGCACAAGCTATGACCTCCCAAATTACCCCGCTGAATCTCACGAGGCGCTCAGTATTGTTGAGTCTGGTTGCGCTGAACGGCTCTTCAATTGCCGTCGCAGCAAGCCCGATTACTGTCCAAATCTGGAAGGACCCTAACTGCGGTTGCTGCAAAGACTGGATTGCGCATATGGAAAAAAACAACTTCGCAACGAAAGTCATGGACCAAGGCAACAGCGCCGCGCGTGCTCGGTTGGGGATGCCTCAAAAGTTTGCTTCCTGCCACACCGCACTCATCGAAGGCTATGTGATTGAGGGGCATGTGCCAGCCATAGATATTCAGCGACTGCTGAAAGAAAAGCCACAGGCTTTGGGTCTAGCTGTTTCCGGGATGCCGATCGGATCACCCGGTATGGATGGCCCAGCCTATGGCGGTAAGCATGACGCCTACCAAGTCTTATTGATCCAAAAAGACGGGTCATCCAAAGTTTTTCACTCTTACGCATGAGGTTTACATGAACACACTCAAAAAGACGCTCGCTTTATTCACGCTTGCAATGGGTATGGCTCTGCCGTTGAGCGGATTTGCTCAATCCCTGACGGATGGAGAAGTCAAGAAGGTAGACCTTGAGGCAGGCAAAGTCACGATCAAGCATGGCGAGATCAAACACTTGGAAATGCCAAGCATGACCATGGTTTTCACAGCCAAAGACAAACGTTTGTTGACCAGCATCAAGCCGGGCGAAAAAATTAAGTTTATGGTTGTAAGCGAAGGCGGCAAGATGATCGTGACTGACATCCAGCCAGCCGATTAAAAACACGTTGTATCGGCGTGCAGTGCTGCTCCAGCAACCTACGGGTTTGCGCAAGTAGCTGTTTTCAAACTTGTAAGGGAAAAATCATGACAAACATTCGCAACTCACTCATTGGACTATGTGTCGCGGCAGCTTCGATGGGTTCTTTTGCCCAAAACGCCGATGAACATAAAGATCACCATCCAGCGGGAACAACTGCGTCCGCTGCGACGACCAAAAAGACGCCTGTCAAATCCGTGAATGAAGACAAGATGGCCTCGATGGATAAGCAAATGAAAGCTATGCAGGCGATGCACAAAAAAATGGCATCTGCCAAAACTCCAGAGGAGCGCCAAGCACTGATGGGTGAGCACATGAAGATGATGCAAGACGGCATGGGCATGATGAAGCAAATGGGTGGTATGTCCAGCATGGGGGGGGCATGCAAGGTGGCAAGGACATGAGCGGCAACATGGCTGATCGTCAGCAGATGATGGAAAAACGCATGGAGATGATGGAGTCCATGATGCAAATGATGATGGAAGTGAGCGAACAGGTGTTATCTGCACCAACGCAAAAAGTGCGTGTAGCGTTGTAAAAAGCAATTTCATGCAGCTCCGTACAACATAGCGAATGCTGGGAGAAGTCGCCAAAAGTTGCGACCGTGCTCTCCCCCTCCCCCAAAGATTTTGTAGAAGAGTTTCTACAAGAGCGCCTCAGAAACAAGAAAGCCCGGCATGAAAGCCGGGCTAAGTCCTTGATTTGATTGGTAGGGCGTCACGGACTTGAACCGTGGACCAAAGGATTATGAGTCCTCTGCTCTAACCAACTGAGCTAACGCCCCAACCGAAGGGGCAATTGTAGTTTGACCTGGCTGAGCGTTATTCAAGTATTCAGATCTCAAGTCGAAACATCTGTGACGGCGCTAATTCCAGCGCCCTGACTGTTTTTGACTCACGCCCATGACCTTCGAGATCCTCAGCTCTCTTAAGAGCCACATCATTCGCTGGCCACGCCATTTGCTGATGGCTGGCGGCCTTTGCTTGCTCGTCGCGTGTGGTGGCGGGGGCGGGGGCGGCTCGTCCAACACTGCTGCCACGACTTCAGCGCCAGGAGTCACATTCAGCCAAGTGAATGCCAATGCAACGGTCTATTCAGGCAACAAGATTCAATTAACCCCTAGCTATAACTATGGCTCAGGAGTGATCACATGGACCGACGGCAACGGTCAAGCACAAACACGCCAAGTGGTTAATCCAGGTACGCCAATTGACGACTACCCAACGGCTACGACCACTTACACACTCACAGTGAAGTACCAGGATCCAAGCTCCGTGCGTCCTAGCGAGCTAACCATCACAAAAAACGTAACCGTCACACTGACAGCCATTGACATCGTGACACCAACGCTCGCACTGGCTAGCAGTGCACCATCTGTGATTTCAGGCAATACGGTCACGATCACACCAACCGTCACTTACGACAGCAACAAGCTCAGTATTTCAAATTGCGTCATCACCACCACAACAACCACCACCATCACCACGGCCGCCTCTACCACCTGCCCAACGCTGACACCAACAATTACCGCCAACACAACCTTCACGATGCAGGTGCAGTATGTGGACATTCGCGAAACACCTCACCGCACATTCCCAACGCTGCAAACAACAACCATCGTCAGTGTTTCCACAGACCCATTACCTTTGACAGCTGGTGGTGCACTGACGACGGGTCGAACAGAACAAATTGCAATTCTTCTACCGACAAACAAAGTGCTTGTCGCTGGTGGCACAAACAACGGCACGACGCCACTGAAAACGGCAGAGCTGTATGACCCCAGTACCAATACATGGACGACCACTGGCAGCATGGCGGTGGCTAGACGTGGTCACACAGCGACCTTGCTGTTAGATGGCAAGATATTGGTGGCCGGGGGCTTCGACGGTGCAGTTGAATCTGTCACAACCGAAATCTACGATCCAGCAACGGGCATTTGGACAGCATCTGGTCCTATGACGCGCGGTCGAAAGTACCACACAGCATCGCGCTTGAGCGATGGAAAAGTTTTGATCGCAGGCGGCATCGTTGCAACCAACGTAGGAGACGGACGAGTCGCTGAGATTTACGCCCCTCTCACGGGTACGTTCACATCCATGCCACTGACGCCATCCACAGCGTTGATGTCCACGCCTCGTAGCAAACACACGGCCAGCGTATTAAGCGATGGCGTCACTGTGGTGTTAACCGGTGGGTTTGACCCCGCCGTGCAAACAACCACCGAAGTATTCACTTACAACGCGACCACGCCCACCAGTTCAACATGGGCAACAGGGCCTACCTTGACGCAAGGTCGTCATGACCACGCTGCCAGCATATTGGCTGGGACCAAAAAAATACTTTTAACTGGTGGCTATACAAACACAACTGAAATTTGTGACTTCACGACCTTCACTGCACCAGTTCCTAGTTGTTCAGCGAGTACCTCTATGTCAACAACGCGAGCCCTGCACACCAGCACCAATCTGTCGAACGGGAAGGTGCTGATCATCGGAGGAACAGATGGCTCAGCCTTACTGAAATCGATTGAGCTATTCACACCACTAGGAGCCAGCTGGGAAAACTACGCCAAAGTTTTACGAACAGCACGTGCAGGCCACTCGAGCACGCTACTCAGCAACGGCAAAGTTTTGATCAGTGGTGCTGACAATCAGGTATCAGGTGTCACAACACCGACCACTGAATTGTGGGAACCTTGATCAAGTTTTTGCATCACAAACCGATTCCTGCCTTAACGAACTTCTTTTAAAAAGGTGCTTTCATGAAAAAACTCATCACGCTGGCTGCTCTCATCACATCAGCTTATGCAGCAATGGCACAACCGGCTAAGCCTACATACGCTTATTACGAAGGCGTGAACTTGAGCATGGGTCTCGCACAAAATGCAACCCAAGTGACGTCTTCATCGGGCGCAGTCACCAAGGGCAATACGGCCTTGGGCGTGGCCAAAGTAAATTACACATTCGCCTTGGCCTATCCTGGCAAATTAGGTGTATCAGCCACGTTTGATTTGAAAAATTCAAAAATTACAAATAGCGAATATTTGGCAACAAACACTCCAACAGAAATTACCATCGAACCGGGTTTGCTGCTGCTCTCCAATTCTTTGCTGTACGTCAAGTTAGGAACATATTCCAGCCGCTACGAAAGCACTGTGAGCGCACGCAACCTCAGCGGCAAGAGCTTTGGCATTGGCATTAAGCACTACGTCTATGGTCAAAACTTCATCCAAGCCGAGTGGACCGAACGTCAAGCCGATAGCAACAACGCCGGTTTCAACGGCGACAAGTTCAAGCAAAGCTCTGCCGCTGTGTTGGTTGGCTTCAACTTCTAAACCTGCTCAGGTTTAAGTCAGCGAGGGATTTATCATCCCTTGTATGAAACTCTCTCCCAGAGCCCTCGGGCTCACCGCTGCGGTGGTCACGGTGCTCATTTGGTCATCGTTCATCGTGGTGGCACGCGCATCTGCTGCGCACAACCTGCTTCCCCTTGATATTGCTTTTCTGCGCATCATCGGCGCGGGCTGCGTGTTGCTGCCTTGGGGTTGGTGGCTCATGCGTTCACAACGTCAATCGGGTGAACAAATTGGCTCGTTGATGGGCTTGTCGCCCCTGCCCTTGCGCATCACCGCCTTGGCTGGGCTTTTTGGCAGCATGCTTTACGCCATGCTGGCCTACTCGGGGTTTTTCTTTGCGCCCGCTGCGCACGCCTCCGTGCTGATGCCGGGCAGCTTGCCGTTGTGGACCTCGCTCTTGGCCATCGTGGTCTTACACGACCACATCAACCGTGCACGCGCCATGGGCCTCGCTTGTATTGTGTTGGGTGACATGTTGGTGGGCGGTGCGAGCTTGCTCAAAGCATTTGATGGCGGCGAGGTTTGGAAAGGCGACGTGATGTTCATGTGCGCTGCCTTTTGTTGGGCCTGCTACAGCGTGCTGGTGCGTCGCCATGCGCTAGAACCTGTACGCGCCACCATCGCTATCACCGCGTTTTCGTGTGTGAGCTTTGTGCCCATCTATGGCTTGGCCGCTTTTGCTGGCTGGGTGCCTACGCACTTGGGCACCGCGCCAGCCGCAGAAATGTTGTTTCAAGCGGTTTACCAAGGCGTGGGCTCGGTCGTGATTTCAGGCATCACCTTCAACGTGATGATTCGTCACTTTGGCCCTGTACGCTCCACCATGATCACGGCATTGGTGCCGGGCCTTTCAGCTTTGGGGGCTGTGGTGTTCTTGAACGAACCCATGAGCCTCAACCTAGTGGGCGGTTTGGCCTTGGTAACTTGCGGTATTTTGTTTGGCGTGCGCTTGCCAAAAACCTAAAGCTGATTGAGCGATCTGCTTACTTGTGGCTGAGTGCGTTGCTCACAAGCTTTGACGTGATGTCCACAATTTGAATCATGCGGTCATAGGCCATGCGCGTAGGGCCAATCACCCCCAGCGTGCCCACCACATGTCCGTCGATTTCGTAAGGGGCACTGACGACCGACAGCTCTTCCATCGGCACGATTTTGCTTTCGCCACCAATGTAAATGCGCACACCTTCGGCCTGCGCTGAACTGTCTAGCAAACGCACCAGCTGCGCTTTTTGCTCAAACAAGTCAAAGGCACGGCGCAGGTTGCCCATGTCGCTGGAGAAGTCACTCACCGACAGCAAGTTGCGCTCGCCGCTGATGATCACATCGTCTTGCACTTGTGTCAGCGCCTCGGTGCTCACCTGCACAGCCGCTTGCATGAGCGTGGCAATTTCTCCGCGCAGCGACTCCACCTCAGCCAACAGCTTTTCACGCACTTGCTCAATGGCCATGCCTGCGAAATGGTGGTTCAAGTAGTTCGACGCCTCCACCAGCTGCGAGGCGGTGTAGTCGGTTTCGGTGAACAGCACGCGGTTTTGCACATCACCTTCGGGCGACACGATGATCACCAACAAACGACGATCCGACAGACGTAAAAACTCAATATGGCGAAAGACCGAGCTGCGCTTGGGGGCAATCACGACACCTACAAAGTGCGACAAGTCCGACAGCAAATGCGCTGCATTGGCAATCACCTTTTGCGGTTGATCAGGGGCCAGCGTTGGCGTTTGCATGTGACTGCGTTCAGCCGTCAGCATGGTGTCCACAAACAAGCGGTAGCCCAGCGCCGTGGGAATGCGGCCTGCCGAGGTGTGCGGGCTGGCAATGAGGCCGAGCTCCTCTAGGTCAGACATCACATTTCGAATGGTGGCGGGCGACAGTTCGATGCCGGTGGCACGAGACAACGTGCGCGAGCCGACGGGTTGCCCGTCAGCGATGTAGCGCTCTACCAGCGCTTTGAGCAATAACTTGGCGCGATCGTCTAGCATGGTCATCCTGTTGTCGAATTTTAGTGATGTAATTTGCCCATGAAATCGAAGTTTCGTCAGATCGCATTGTTGGGCAAGTATCACCAGTCTGTGGGCATTGCCAACGCCTCCTCCCGAGAGACCTTAGAGGGCATTGCTCAGTTCTTGCACACGCTTGGCTGTGATGTCGTCATTGAACACGACACGGCAGCCGGTTCTGGCCTGAGCGGCTACACCGTGATGACCATCGAAGAGATTGGCAAATCCTGTGACTTGGCCATTGTGCTCGGTGGCGACGGCACGATGCTGGGCTATGCCCGCCAACTCGCCCCACACAACGTACCGCTGATTGGCATCAACCAAGGTCGATTGGGTTTCATCACCGATATTCCGCTGAGCGAAGTCAAAACCGCGCTCACCGCCATGTTGGGCGGTGCTTACGAAGAAGATCGTCGCGCCCTGATGCGCGCCAAGGTCTGGCGCGATGGCCATTGCGTGTTCAACGCACTGGCTTTGAACGACGTGGTGGTCAACCGCGGTGCGACCAGTGGCATGCTGGAAGTGCGTGTGGCCATTGATGGCCGCTTTGTGGCGAACCAACGTGCCGACGGATTGATCATTGCAACGCCAACGGGGTCCACCGCTTACTCGCTCTCTGTGGGGGGGCCTTTGCTGCACACCTCTTTGCCTGCTTGGGTGCTAGCTCCGATTGCGCCACACACCTTGTCTAACCGACCCATCGTTTTGGCTGATACAGGTGAAGTAACGATTGACTTAGTAGCTGGCCGTGACGCCAGCGCCAACTTTGACATGCAGTCGCTCGCATCGCTCTTGATTGGCGACCGCATCACGGTGAAGCGCTCGAACTACCACGCCACCTTTTTGCACCCACGCGGCTGGAGCTATTACGACACTCTTCGCCAAAAACTACACTGGAACGAGGGCGTGGCATGAGTTTGCAGCACATCGTTTTGCGCGATTTTGTGATCGTGCGCGAACTAGACCTCGACTTGTCGAGCGGCTTTTCTGCGCTCACCGGCGAGACCGGTGCTGGCAAATCGATTTTGATAGATGCCCTGCAACTGGTGCTGGGTGCACGTGCTGAAAGCAGCGTGGTGCGCGAAGGCGCAGCGCGTGCCGAAATTTGTGCCGAATTCGACACCACGCCCGAAATATTGACGTGGCTGGACGGCGAAGGCTTTGCCGATATCACCGCCGACGACCATTTGTTGCTCAAACGCACGATTGACGCGCAAGGCAAAAGCCGCGCATGGATCAACGGCAGCCCCGCCACCGCCACTCAGCTGCGCGCCTTGGGCGATAGGGTGCTCGACATCCACGGCCAACACGCTTGGCAAAGCCTGACCCGCCCTGACGCAGTGCGCGGCTTGCTCGACGCCTATGCGGGTGTGAGCTTGCAAGGCCTGACCCAAACATGGACGCAATGGCGTCAAGCCACCCAAGCGCTGCACGAAGCACGCACCGCGCAAGCCACGCTGCAAGAAGAGCGCGAACGCTTGTTGTGGCAAATTGCAGAGGTCGACAAGCTCGCCCCCGCCGAAGACGAGTGGGACGAGCTCAACAGCCAGCACACCCGTCTGTCCAACGCGCAAGCCTTGATGGATGCGGCACAAGCAGCCATCCAATCGCTTGAAGACGACGACAGCGGCGCACTGCGATTGTTAGCCAAAGCCCAAGACACGCTTCAAGACCAAACCGATGTGGAGCCCGAATTCACCGCGCTGGTGGATGTGCTGGCCTCTAGCCTCGCGCAAGCAGGCGATGTGGCGCATTCGCTCAACGCCTATTTAGGCCGCACAGAACTCGACCCCGCACGCTTGCAAACACTGGATGACCGCATGTCGTTGTGGATGTCTTTGGCACGCCGCTTCAAGCGCACGCCACAAGAGTTACCAGCGTTGTACCAAGAGTGGAAAGCCCGTTTGACACAGCTAGACGCCGCGACTGACCTTGCAGCGCTTGAGGCTGCAGAAACCAAAGCCGCAGCCGTTTACCAAGCTGAAGCCCGCAAAGTTTCACAAGCCCGCACGCAAGCGGCGCCCAAACTGGCCACAGCCATCACCCAAGCCATGCAAGGCTTGGGCATGCAAGGCGGCCGCTTTGAGGTACAGCTCGACAAAACCGAGCAGCCCACTGCCAGCGGCCTTGAGAGCATTACCTTCTTGGTGGCAGGCCACCCCGGCAGCACACCGCGCCCTGTGGGCAAAGTGGCTTCGGGTGGTGAGCTGTCGCGTATTGCCTTGGCCATTGCCGTGACCACCAGCGAACTAGGCACGGCGCAAACCCTGATCTTTGACGAGGTCGATTCAGGCGTCGGCGGTGCTGTGGCTGAAACCGTGGGCCGCTTGATGAAGCAACTAGGCATTGACCGCCAAGTGCTGGCCGTGACTCATTTGCCACAAGTTGCCGCATGTGCGGACCATCACTTGGTAGTATCCAAACACAGCGATGCGCAAGGCACATCGAGTCAAGTCAACGCCCTGAGTGTCGATGCAAGGGTGAACGAAATTGCACGCATGTTGGGTGGCGAAAAAGTATCAGACACCACCCTCGCCCATGCGCGCGAAATGCTTCAAACCTCTGCAAAGACTGGCAAACAATGAAACAAGAACTGGTGCTCATCACAGGCATGTCGGGCTCGGGAAAGTCCGTCGCGCTGAACGCGCTAGAGGACGCAGGCTACTACTGCGTGGACAACCTGCCTCCTGAGTTGTTGCTGCCCTTCGTGCAACTGGAAGAGCAACAAAGCATCAGCAAAGTTGCCATTGCGATGGACGTGCGTAGCGCAAGTTCTTTGCCATTGGTACCTGCACAGTTGGCCCATTTGCGCCTAATGGACGTCGATGTGCGCTTGTTGTTCTTAGATGCCACCACCGAAATTTTGGTGCACCGCTTTTCAGAAACGCGCCGCCGTCACCCGCTGTCCCGCCAAGATGGGCAAGACGTGATTCGCGACCAACAGCGCGACTTGGTCGAAGCGATTGAGTTGGAACGTGAACTGCTGTCTGAACTGCGCGAAGAATCACACATCATCGACACCAGCTTGTTGCGCAGCAGCAAGCTGCAGGGATACATCAAGTCGCTCATCTCGGCACCCGCCACTCAGCTGACTTTGATGTTTGAATCGTTCGCTTTCAAACGCGGCATCCCCGTGCATGCCGACTATGTGTTTGATGTGCGCATGCTGCCCAACCCGCACTACGAACCCGCCTTGCGCCCGCTGACTGGGCGCGATGCACCCGTGGCCGACTGGTTGGCCGAGCATGGCGCAGTCGAGAAGATGGCCAGCCAAATCACCGACTTCATGAACACGTGGTTGCCCGACCTCAACCAAGACCACCGCAGCTATGTGACCGTGGCCATTGGCTGCACCGGTGGGCAACACCGGTCTGTGTATTTGGTGGAGTTGCTGTCCAAGCGTTTTGCTAAAGAGTGGGTCACGCTCAAGCGCCACCGCGAACTGGACGTTACGCCTTAATTCGCCAGCAGCTTACGAATAGGCGCTGGCAGCCCCAGCGCTGGCCAGTCGGCTTGCAGCACCCACTGGCCCTCACCCATCGCAGCGCCCAACTTCACAGCACTTGGCAAATTCAGCTGCACGGGATGTAAATGCAAATCTTTGTGCGTCAGCACATGCTTGAACACCGGGCCTTCATGCAACTGCGTGCGGTACTTGGCAGGCAAGGCAGCCAGCAAAGCATCAAAACTTTCAAACACAGGCAAGCAGTACAAGCCCGCCCACACGCCTGTTTGCGGGCGCTGCATCAGCCACACATCGCCATCGCGCGTGACAGCCTGCAACAGCCACAACTGCTCTGACGTGCGTTTGAGTTTGCGTGTTTTGACGGGATAAGTTTCAGGCTGGCCTTCGGCCTTGGCCACACAAACATCAGCCACGGGGCATTGCACGCATTGCGGTTTTTTAGGCGTGCACACGGTGGCACCCAAATCCATCACGCCTTGGGTGTAGCGCGGCATGGCGCTCTTCACATCACGCTGGGGCAACATAGTTTGCGCGATGGCCCACAGTTCTTTTTCTACTTTCGATGAAGCCAAATCGTCTTTAAAGCCTAAATACCGAGTGAGCACGCGTTTGACGTTGCCATCCAAGATGGCAATGGGTTCACCAAAGCACAGCGAGGCCACAGCCGCTGCGGTAGAACGACCAATGCCAGGCAAGGTTTGCAAAGTTTCAGAATCACGCGGAAACACGCCACCATGCAAAGCCACCACGTCTTGCGCGGCACGGTGCATGTTGCGAGCGCGGCTGTAGTAGCCCAAACCACTCCACAAACCCAGCACCTCGTCTTGGTGCGCAGCGGCCAAATCAGCCACCGTGGGGAAGCGCGTCATGAAACGCGCAAAGTACTCGCGCACCGTGACCACCTGCGTTTGCTGCAACATGATTTCCGACAGCCACACGGCATACGGGTCTTGTGTGTTTTGCCATGGCAGGTCATGACGGCCATGTTTTTTCTGCCACGCCACCAGGGTGTCGCCAAAGCTGTTTTTCTTCGTCATGGTTTTTGACATACGGGGCAGTAATAGGTGGAGCGCTGGCCTTGTTGGATGCGGCGAATGCTGGTGCCGCACACACGGCAAGGCTCACCCACGCGGTCGTACACATGGGCTTCGAGTTGAAAGTAACCGTTCTTGCCATCAGCGGCAGAGAAATCGCGCAAGGTGCTGCCGCCTTTTTTCACCGCACGTGCCAACACGTCCATCACAGCCAAGCGCAGCTTTTCAGCACGCGGGCGACTGATGCGGTCCGCACGTGTGGTGGGACGAATGCCCGCCAAGAACAACGCCTCAGACGCATAAATATTACCCACACCTACAACTAGCTCACCGGCCAACAGCACTTGCTTGATGGCTGATTTGCGTTTGCGCAAACCGGCGTGAAAAGCGTCTAGCTCAAAACCACCGTTCAAAGGCTCTACGCCCAAGTGGCCTAACAGCTTCACGGCCTCGACACTTTGCTCACTAGGCGCAAACACCACGGCGCCAAAACGGCGTGGATCGTTCAGGCGCAGAAGGCCTTGGTTAGTGTCTAAATCGAAATGGTCATGGGCTTGTGGCGCACTGCGGTCTGGGCCAAACAACAAGCTGCCCGACATGCCCAAGTGCCACAGCAGCAAGCCCTCATCCAAATCCACCAGTAAATACTTGCCGCGACGGCGCACGCCCAACACGTGGCGGCCGATCAACGACTCGGGCTCACAGCCCAAAGGCCAACGCAAGGGCTTGCCCACACGCACCCCTGTCACGCTCGCGCCAGCAATGCGGTCAGCAAAGCTCAAACGGGTCACTTCGACTTCGGGTAATTCAGGCATAGGCGGGGAAGAAAATTTAGTCAGCGATTATGATGCGAGGATGAAATTCCCCTTGTCTGCTGCACGTCTTTGGGCCTTGCGCCTTGCGCTCTTAACGGCCGCGTCTTGCGCCGTTCCCGTCACAGGCCACGCCCAAGCAAGTGATGCCGACAAGACCGAAAACTCGGCCATGAGCGGCGAGTTGCTTTACGAAATTTTGTTGGGCGAGATGAACCTGCGCCAAGGCGAACCCGCCGCTGGTTTTTCACTCTTGCTCGATGCGGCTCGCAAATCCAACGATGTGCAGCTGTATGACCGCGCGGTTGAGATTGCGCTGCAAGCCCGTTCGGGTGACGGCGCGTTGATGGCGGCACGCTCTTGGTCTCAGGCATGGCCGCAAGACCGCAAAGCCAACAACCAAGTGCTGCAAATTTTGTTAGCGCTGAACCAAGTGGCAGAGAGCTTGGAGCCGTTGAAAAAAGAAATCGCGCTCGCACCCGATGCCGAACGCGATGCCATCATCAACTTGATTCCCCGCCACTACGCCCGCGTCACCAACAAAAAACGTGCGGCAACTGTGGTGCAGCAAGCGCTGGAGCCTTATTTAAATAAAAACAACACCACAGGTGCTGTGGCGTGGACCAGTTTGGGACGCCTGCGTTTGGCAAGTGACGATGCAGCAGGCGCACTTGAAGCGGTGAAAAAAGGCCAAGCAGCCGACATCAAGGCCCAAGGCCCCACCCTGTTGGCTATGGAGCTGATGGGGAAAAAAGTAGCCGAAGCCGAACCGCTAGTGCAACAAGGCTTGCGCAAACAAGACGGCACCGAAATGGCCATGAGCCATGTGCGTGTGCTGATTGAGCTGGAGCGTTACACAGAAGCCACCGAACAACTGCAAGCCATCACACGCAAAGATTCAAAGCTAGCGGATGCATGGCTGGTGCTGGGCTCGTTGCAATTCGAGCAAGGCCAAGACAAAGAAGCCGAAGCCTCGCTGGCACGCTACGTCAGCCTTGCGACCCAAGCCCCAACAGACACCAGTACACGCGGTTTGAACCAAGCCCAAACACGTCGCGCTGCGCTGCTGGCTCGCCAAGGCAAGATGGGCGAAGCACGTGAATTGATTCATCAAATTCCTGCCAACAACGTAGACGAGCAACGCAGCCGCGTGCTGGCCGAGGTGCAGCTCTTGCGCGAGCATCGCCAATGGCAAGCCGCCTTTGATTTGCTGGCCGCCCACAGTGGCGACAACACAGATCTGATCTACGAACAAGCGATGCTGGCCGAAAAGCTCAACAAACTCGATGAGATGGAAAAGCTGCTGCGCCAAGTCATCGCCAAAAACCCCAGCTATTACAACGCCTACAACGCCTTGGGCTTCTCGCTGGCAGATCGCCACATTCGCCTGCCCGAAGCCAAGCAACTCATCGTCAAAGCCCTGACCTTTGCACCGGACGACCCCTTCATCACCGATAGCCTAGGCTGGGTGGAGTTCCGTTTGGGCAATTTGGCCTCAGCCCTGAGCTACTTGCAAAAAGCCTACAAAGACCGTGCAGACGCTGAGATTGCAGCCCACTTGGGTGAAGTGTTGTGGCAGATGAAGCGCCAAGACGAAGCCATTCAAATTTGGCGTGAGGGCCTAAACACAGCGCCTAACAACGAGACCTTGCAAGAAACGCTGCAACGCCTCAAGCCTGCGCTGTAAATCATGCGCGCTTGGTGGCTTGCTTGTCTGATAGGGGTCTTGCTTGTGGGCTGTGCCACGCCTAGCCGCCCCTCAAAAGGGCTCAACGCTAGCTCGCCCACAAACCTACCAGCCCAACTGCCTGAATGGCAAGGCCGCATCAGCGTCCAAGTGCTGGGCGATGCACCGTCATCCATGAGCGCCAGCTTCTCGCTGCGCGGCGACGCCTACAACGGCGAGCTTGATTTGTATTCACCACTCGGCACCACACTTGGCGCTTTGCAATGGACGCCGCAACTGGTGCAATTCAGCGACGGCGGCAAACACCAATACTTCAACTCACTGGCCGAGCTGACCGAAAAAGCCACAGGAGCCGCCCTGCCAGTCGATGCCATTTTTGGCTGGCTACAAGGTCAACACGTGCAAGCGACCGGCTGGCAAGCTGATTTATCGGCCGTGTCGCAAGGCTCACTCATTGCACGTCGCACGGCGCCTTCGCCCGAAGTGACCTTACGCATCAAACTCGATCAGTAATTCATGCGCTCGCTACACAACGTCTTAGCCCCCGCCAAGCTCAACCTGTTTTTACACATCACGGGGCGACGCGACGACGGCTACCACTTGCTGCAATCGGTCTTCATGCTGATCGACTGGTGCGACACCTTGCACTTTGACGTGCGCGACGATGGCGTGATTGAGCGCGAAGATGTCACGGTGGCACTCCCTGCCGATGACTTGGTCGTGCGTGCTGCGCAATCTTTGCAGCGTGCTAGCGGCACATCTTTGGGCGCGCACATCGCCATTGAAAAACACATCCCCGCACAAGCGGGCATGGGCGGCGGATCGTCGGATGCTGCGACTACCTTGCTGACACTCAACCGTTTATGGGGATTGCACTGGCCACTCTCCAAGCTCATGCCGTTGGGCCTGGCTTTGGGTGCAGATGTGCCGTTTTTCTTGGGTGGACACAATGCATGGGTGGAGGGCATTGGCGAGAAAATGACGCCTATAGATTTACCCTCTGCCCGCTTTGCTGTGGTCAAACCCAATGCAGGTTTAGAGACTGCAAAAATTTTTCGCTCCCCGGAGCTGCAACGCGCTACAGAAACTGCTACAATGCCGGTCTTCGCTGTTAATCATTACGGTTTTGGTCGTAACGATTTGCAGCCAGTAGCTCAAGCCTTGTGCCCCGAAATGACCGAAGCCCTTCAGTGGTTGAGTTCTTTTGGATTAAGCCCTCGCATGACAGGCTCTGGCAGCGCAGTGTTTGCTCGGTTACATGACGGTGTGTTGATTGACTCAGCCCCGAACAACTGGCAAATGCGGATATGCAGCAATTTGGCAGTTCATCCACAAGCGGGATGGGCAGCCAGTGAAAGTTAACGGTTGGTCGCTGCAAAGCGATTGACCTGTGTAGGGGATTCGCCAAGTTGGTTAAGGCACTGGATTTTGATTCCAGCATTCCGAGGTTCGAGTCCTCGATCCCCTGCCAAATGTTTCAAAAGCACACAGTGCTTAATTTTTCAAAGCACATCAGTGCTTGGTTTGCAAGTGACTGCTTTTAGCGTCATTGGTCTTGAAGCGAAAGTCATACGTCATCATGTCGAACCACACCCCCGACTTCATGGTCTTTACTGGCAATGCCAACCCCACTTTGGCTGCCGAAATCGCAACTCACCTCGGTATCGAAGTTGGCGCAGCCCATGTGGGCCGCTTCTCAGACGGCGAAGTCACTGTTGAAATCAACCAAAACGTGCGTGCCCGCGATGTGTTCGTGGTGCAAAGCACTTGCGCACCCACCAACGAAAGCTTGATGGAATTGCTGATCATGGTCGACGCCTTAAAGCGCGCCTCAGCAGAGCGCATCAGCGCGGTCATCCCCTACTTCGGCTACGCCCGTCAAGACCGCCGCCCACGTTCAAGCCGTGTGCCAATCTCCGCCAAACTGGTGGCTGATTTGCTGCAGACCGCTGGTGTGGCTCGCGTGTTGACCATGGACTTGCACGCTGACCAAATTCAAGGTTTCTTCGACATTCCTGTCGACAACATCTACGCATCTCCCGTTTTGTTGGGCGACTTGCGCACAAAAAATTACGAAGACCTGATCGTCGTGTCACCCGATGTGGGTGGTGTGGTGCGCGCCCGTGCTTTGGCCAAGCAACTCGGTTGCGATTTGGCCATCATCGACAAGCGCCGCCCCAAAGCCAACGTGTCTGAAGTGATGAACGTCATTGGCGACATTGAAGGCCGTAACTGCGTGATCATGGACGACATGATCGACACCGCAGGCACTTTGGTGAAAGCCGCTGAAGTTTTGAAAACGCGTGGTGCTAAGAAGGTTTACGCCTACTGCACACACCCCATCTTCTCTGGCCCTGCGATTGAACGCATTGCCAAAGGCGATGCCCTCGACGAAGTTGTGGTGACCAACACCATTCCTTTGAGCGAAGCTGGTCGCGCCTGCAAAAAAATCCGCCAACTCACCGTGGCTCCGTTGATCGCCGAAACGATCCAACGCATTGCTAGCGGCGAGTCGGTCATGAGTTTGTTCTCCGACCAAGACCAGCTGTTCTAAACAGTCAGCGTCCAAGTCGTCGAACATCGACCCCGGGCTGCATTCATGCAGCCTATTTTTGAAACTGGAGCCACACTGGTCGCGGTGGGTTCTCACTGGAGTTAATTATGAATTTTGTCGCTTTTGAGCGCGCTAAGCAGGGAACGGGTGCGAGCCGCCGTCTGCGTATCACTGGTCGTACACCTGGCATCGTCTACGGTGGCGCGACTGAACCTTCATTGATCGAAATCGATCACAACGCCTTGTGGCACGCCTTGAAGAAAGAAGCGTTCCACGCTTCTGTCTTGCAAATGGAATTGAACGGCAAAACAACCGAAGTGTTGTTGCGCAACGTGCAATACCACCCCTTCAAACAGCTCGTTTTGCACATCGACTTCCAACGCATCGATGCCAACACAAAGATGAAGAAGAAAGTGCCTTTGCACTACTCTGGCGAAGAGAACTCACCAGCTTTCAAAGTTGACAAGTGCTTGATCAACCGCATCGCCACTGAATTGGAAATCTCTTGCATGCCAAAAGATCTGCCTGAGTTCATCGCTGTGGACTTGAGCAACTTGACCAAAGGTCACTCTTTGCACGCCAAAGACATCACCCTGCCCGCAGGCGTGACCGTTGTGGCTCCTGGCACTTCCAACCCCGTGTTGGTCGCCGTAGTGGCAACCAAGGCCGAAGAGCCAACACCTCAAGAAGCCGCAGCTGCTGCTGGCGACAACAAAAAGAAGAAGTAATTTTTCTTTTCTGCAATCCTTCATTGATTGCTTTGAACGGCTCACCTCGGTGGGCCGTTTTGCTTTTGGAATAATCATCACATGATCAAGCTCCTTGTTGGCCTGGGCAACCCCGGCACTGAATATGAAGCCACGCGTCACAACGCAGGCTTTTGGTGGATAGACACAGTGGCACGCGACCTCAAGGTCAGCCTTCAACCCGACCGCGCGTACCACGGCTTGGTGGCACGCACCTCGGTCAAGGGCGAGAACGTGTGGCTGTTAGAGCCGCAAACCTTCATGAACCTCTCAGGCAAATCGGTAGGTGCATTGGCGCGCTTCTTCAAAATTCAACCTCAAGAAATTTTGGTTGTGCACGACGAGTTGGACATCACGCCTGGCGAAGCCAAACTCAAACTCGGCGGCAGCCATGCTGGCCACAATGGCCTGCGCGACATCCATGCACAGCTCGGCACAGACCAATACTGGCGACTGCGCATTGGCATTGGCCACCCCGGTGTGAAATCAGAGGTTGCGAACTGGGTGCTGAAGAAACCAGCGCCCGACCAACGCACCGCCATTGAAGACTGCATCACACGCACCAGCTTGGCCCTGCCGCATTTGCTTGCGGGCGATATGGTGAAAGCCACGCAAATGATTCACACCGCCAAGCCGCCCCGGCCCAAACCACCTCGGCCGACTACGCTGCCTGGCACTGAGAAGACAGGGGCTGCAGATGCTGACAAAACACAAGCCAAAGGGGCTGAGAGCAACTAAGTGTTTTGCTGCCTTACTAGGTATGGCGGCACTCTTGAGCCATGCAACCTTGGCAGACACGGTGTACCGCTGCGGTGAAGCGTACAGCAGCTCTAGCCAGTGCGCCAATGGGGCTGCAACTGAAGTTAAACCAAGCTCAGTGCTGCAAACCGAGGGGCCAGACAAAGGCCACGCGGCGACACGTGACTTGCGTGACGCACAAGCCTTAGAGAAACAACGCCTGCAGGCTGAACAACAAGCAGCTCAAGCAGCACCTATTCGACTCAGCACACCTAGCGCGCCGTCGACCAACCCATCATCTAGCAATGTCACCCAGACAGAGCCAATCTCCAAACAGGGCAAGCGCAAAGGTAAACAAGCCCGCAAACCAAACAACCCCTACTTCACAGCCGTAGATCCAACGGCAGCGCCCAAAAAGAAAAGCACCGCCAAAGCGGTGCCTGCTAGTTCTAACCCCTAAAACACAACGCGCTTCAAGGCGAGGGTTGAATCACTTGGCTGTCTGCTGCAACAAACGAAACTTCGCTAGCAGTGCATCACGACCCTCTACCCGCTCAGGGTTCACGGGAATGCAAGCCACTGGACACACCTGCACACACTGGGGCTCGTCGAAATGGCCCACGCACTCGGTGCATTTGTCGGGGTTAATTTCGTAAATCTCCGGCCCTAAGAAGATGGCTTCGTTCGGGCACTCGGGCTCACACACATCGCAGTTGATGCATTCGTCGGTGATCATCAAGGCCATAAAAAATCCGTCAAGGGGCTAAATAAAAGAGCAATTATCCCAGCTCACCTGCTGTTACCCAAGGGCGCCACACTTAGGCCACACCGTTGGCATGTGTTTGTGCAGCAAGTTGCTCACGCACTTCAAGCAAACGTTTTTGGCTATACACCGGTTGCTCAGGCAAATCCGCCAAATGCGCCGCATCGGCCCACAGCTGGATGTGCAGCCCACCATCGCGCCAAGCGACTTGATTGATGCCTGCGTTGGGAATGTCACATACGCGCGGGCCGCTGAGCGACAAAGCTTGCGCATGACGCCACACCATATCCAGCACGCCGCCATGCGTCACCACCACCACATACTCGCCCTCGTATTGCTGCGCTAAGTCTTGCAACGCGGCAATCACGCGGTCATGAAACGCGCGGGTCGTCTCCGCGCCCTCCACCGCCAAGTCAGCATCAAACGCCAACCAACGTTGCCAGGCATCAGGGTGTTGCGCTTGAATATCGGGACTGCACATGCCTTCAAACATGCCGTAGCACTGCTCGCGCAGGCCTGCATTCAAGATGCAGGTGTGGCCCAGCACCTCGGCCACAGGCTGGGCAGTTTGTTGGGCACGCAGCAAATCGCTGCTGATGAGTCGGGTGGGTACACGGCCCTGCGTTTGCCATTCGGCCAAAGCTTGCACCATGCGGGTTTTCAACCGCTGGGCTTGTTCAAAGCCCATCTCATTGAGCGGCACATCCAGCTGCCCCTGAAACCGTAGCTCGCGATTCCAAGCGGTTTCGCCGTGGCGGATGAGAAGAAAGTCCGTCACTTCGCCGTGCGCTTGGCTAACAGCCGCTTGTACACACCTGCAGACACCAAGTCTTTGCCATCATCACCGGCCCCCAGCAAAGAGATTTCGCGCACAAAGGTGCTGGAGATGAATTGGTATTTGGCGCTGGGGGTGAGGAACACGGTTTCCACCTCAGGCATCAGCTCTCGGTTCATGCCGGCGAGTTGAAACTCGTAATCAAAGTCAGTCACGGTACGCACACCGCGCACCATCACGGTGGCGTTGTGGCTACGCACAAAGTCGCGCGCCAAGCCGGTGAAGGGCACCACTTCGACTTGCGGGTGTGCGGCCATCGCCTCACGCGCCATGTCCATGCGCTCGTCCAAGGTGAACAAGGTTTTCTTGTGGTGGGCAGTGGCCACCGCCAAGATGACCTTGTCAAACATGGCCGCAGCGCGCAACACGATGTCTTCATGGCCCAAGCTGATGGGGTCAAAGGTGCCGGGGTAAATGGCAACAACTTGCTTGGACATGGGCGCTCCTAAGTGTTTCTAAATATCAAAACTGATTATGCAATTCGGCGCAACAAGTGCGCGTGCACCGCGCCGGCTTTGAGGTGGCGATACAGCGAGAGGCCCATAGGCTCGAGCTGCTCATCTGTCCAAGCCAGAGGCGCTTCGAGGTACACATAGCCATCAGCTTTCACGGCTTTGCCTGCAGCGAGTAGCGAGGGCTCAAACAAAGCGCCATCAAACGGCGGGTCAATGAAAATCAAATCCACACTTGATTCGCTGAGCTGCTTCAAGCAAGCCACGCCATCGGTGCGCAGCACATGCACATTGGTGGCCTTGAGGCGGTTGACTTGGGTGCTGAGCTGCGCCACCAAAGCGGGGTCGAGTTCACACACCTGCACATGGGCCGCACCGCGTGAGGCGGCTTCAAAGCCCAAGGCGCCTGTGCCCGCAAACGGATCGACACAGCGCCAGCCCAAGAGCGATTGACCCAGCCAGTTGAACAGGGTTTCGCGCACGCGGTCTGGTGTGGGGCGCAGGCCGGGCTTCAAGGCCACGGGCAATTTGGTGCGGCGCCATTCGCCGCCGATGATGCGGACCTCGCCTGCCCCTTTGTGCCGTTTTTCGGCGACGGGTTTGACAGGGGTGGCGTTGAAAGATTTTGGTGTGCGGGTTTTCATAGAATGGACTGATTCTAGAAACACCCACACATGTTTAGCTTCTTCAAGAAAAAAATCACTGGTCAGCCTGCTACTGAGACGGCAAACAACGGCAACGCTGCCGTTTCTCCTGCGAACACGTCCGCTCACGCCGCCGCGTCTGAAGCGACATCAAGCACGTCAGTAACAGCGACAGCGACTGTGATGCCTGCCGAGCGCCCCCGCGCCAGCTGGATGGCACGCTTAGGCAATGGCCTGCGCCGCACGGGCCAAAGCATCAGTACCGTGTTCACAGGCACGAAGATTGATGACGACCTGTATGAAGAGCTCGAAACCGCCCTTCTCATGGCAGATGCCGGCGTGCAAGCCACCGAGTATTTGCTGAAAGACTTGAAGCAACGCGTCAAAGACACCTCCACCACCGAGCCCTCGGCCGTCAAAGCTTTGCTGGCCGCATCCATTGCCGAGCTGCTCAAGCCTTTGGAAAAACCGCTCACCATCGGCGCACACAAACCGACCATCATCATGGTGGCTGGCGTGAACGGCGCGGGTAAAACCACATCGATTGGCAAGCTCACCCGCCATTTGAGCGACAGCGGTGCTTCGGTGCTGCTGGCCGCGGCAGACACCTTCCGCGCAGCCGCCCGCGAGCAGCTCGCTGTTTGGGCCACCCGCAACACGGTAGAGATCGTCAGCCAAGAAGGCGGCGACCCTGCGTCTGTGAGCTTTGATGCCGTCACCGCAGGCCGCGCACGCGGCAAAGACGTGGTGTTGGTCGACACTGCAGGCCGTCTGCCAACGCAGCTGCACCTGATGGAAGAGTTGAAGAAGATCAAACGCGTGGTGCAAAAGGCCGAGCCAACTGGACCACACGAAGTATTGCTGGTGATTGACGGCAACACCGGCCAAAACGCGCTCGCCCAAGTGAAGGCATTTGATGAAACGCTGGGTTTAACCGGCCTGATCGTCACCAAGCTCGACGGCACAGCCAAAGGTGGCGTGTTGGCTGCCATTGCGCTGTGGGGACAAAGCCGTGCTGCTGCGGGTGGCTCGGTCGTGCCTGTTTATTTCATTGGCGTTGGTGAAGCCGTGGAAGACCTCGAAACCTTCAGCGCACAAGAGTTTGCTGACGCCCTGTTGGGCTAGGTAAATAACTCTGGCCCATCCTCGGTCAATCGCGCTTCAACACCCCTTTAAGGCTCTCGCACCAGCGACCACAACGCTCATGAGCCTCCACCACGGGATAGCTGTCCATGCGGCCTTGCTTGCGTGTGAGCGGCGGTTGTATGTAATAGCCCAAGCCGCAACGCAGCTGGGTTTCAGATGAATCGGAATTGAGCACATGCGCGCAGCTCTTGCAGCACTGAACGGCAATTCGCTCCAAGGTCATGGGGGGCATAACAGGCTCCTTAAATACTGTGATTAAATTCAGTATATGTTAAAAAGCACAGTATCTCAACACCTTCTCAATTCGCGGGTAAACCCCTAAAATTCGCAAGGTTTAGCACTCGAACCACATGAGTGCTAATATACGTTTTAGTTATCCGAAAGGACTAATTCAATGACCGCAATCACCCAACAGTCACACGCCATCACCAACCCTTGGGGTTTGGTGCCGTCGCTGGGCAACCTTGATGCCTACATCACAGCTGCCAACCGCTTGCCCATGCTCACGCTTGAGCAAGAGCAAGAGTTTGCCCGTCAACTCAAAGACAACAACGACCTCGAAGCCGCTGGAAAGCTGGTGCTCTCGCACCTGCGTTTGGTGGTCTCGGTGTCACGCCAATACTTGGGTTACGGCCTGCCCCACGCAGACCTAATCCAAGAAGGCAACATCGGTTTGATGAAAGCCGTCAAACGCTTCGACCCTGACCAAGGCGTACGTTTGGTGAGCTACGCCATGCACTGGATCAAGGCCGAGATTCATGAATACATCTTGAAAAACTGGCGCATGGTCAAAGTGGCCACCACCAAAGCACAGCGCAAATTGTTTTTCAACCTGCGCTCGATGAAGCAAGGCTTCAAGTCTGATGCGCTCGACAACACTCACCGCAACACGCTCAACCCACACGAGGTGAATGCGGTGGCGACCAAGCTCAATGTCAAGCCAGAAGAAGTGCTTGAGATGGAAATGCGCATGTCCGGCGGCGATGTGTTGCTCGACCCTAGCCCCAACGAAGACAGCGACGAAGCCTTTGGCCCCATCGCCTACTTGACCGACACCAACCACGAGCCCACCGCCATGATGGCGGCGCACCAGCGCGATGTATTGGCATCTGACGGCATCGCCGCTGCGCTGAACGTGCTCGATGAGCGCAGCCGCCGCATCGTGGAAGAGCGTTGGCTCAAAGTACAAGACAACGGCTCGGGTGGCATGACGCTGCACGACTTGGCCGCTGAATACGGTGTGAGCGCTGAGCGCATTCGCCAAATCGAAGTCGCTGCCATGAAGAAGATGAAAGCTGCTTTGGCTGAATACGCGTAAAGCGCCAAGGCCTTGATAGGGCCAGACAAGCTAAATCAAAAGGGCCGCCATGTTTTGCATGGCGGCCCTTTTGCTTGAACGTCAAGACTTCACGATAAGTGGTCTTAATTGCTGAATGCTGGGATGCCCGTGATGGCACGTCCCAAGATCAGCGCATGCACATCGTGTGTGCCCTCGTAGGTGTTGACCACCTCCAAGTTCACCAAGTGGCGAGCCACGCCAAACTCATCTGAAATTCCATTGCCGCCCATCATGTCGCGGGCCATGCGTGCAATGTCCAAAGCCTTGCCGCAGCTGTTGCGCTTGAGGATGGAGGTGATGTCTACCGAAGCCGTGCCCTCGTCTTTCATACGGCCCAAGCGCAAGCAGCCTTGCAAGCCCAATGAAATCTCAGTCATCATGTCGGCCAACTTCTTTTGAATCAGTTGGTTGGCAGCCAAGGGGCGGCCAAACTGTTGACGGTCCATCACGTATTGACGTGAACGGTGGAAGCAGTCTTCAGCCGCGCCCAATGCGCCCCACGCAATGCCATAACGCGCACTATTCAAACACGTGAACGGTCCCTTAAGCCCACGCACATCAGGGAAGGCGTTTTCTTCTGGCACAAACACCTCGTCCATCACGATTTCGCCTGTGATGGAAGCACGCAAACCCACCTTGCCGTGAATGGCTGGGGCACTCAGGCCCTTCCAGCCTTTTTCCAAAATAAAGCCACGAATCGCGCCTGAGTCATCCTTGGCCCAAACGACAAATACATCAGCAATGGGGCTGTTGGTGATCCACATCTTGGCGCCTGAAAGCGAGTAACCGCCCGCTACCTTTTTGGCACGCGTGATCATGCTGCCGGGGTCTGAACCATAGTTGGGCTCGGTCAAACCAAAGCAACCAATCCACTCGCCTGTGGCGAGCTTGGGCAAGTACTTTTGCTTTTGCGCTTCAGAGCCAAACTCGTTGATGGGCACCATCACCAAAGACGATTGCACGCTCATCATTGAGCGATAGCCCGAGTCCACGCGTTCGACCTCACGCGCCACGAGGCCATAGCACACGTAGTTCAAGCCTGCGCCACCGTATGCCTCAGGAATCGTGGCGCCCAAGAGGCCCAACTCACCCATTTCTCTAAAAATGGTGGCGTCCATTTTTTCGTGACGGAAAGCCTCTAAGACACGCGGGGCTAAACGTTCTTGGCAATAAGAAGCCGCAGCTTCTTTGACCTGACGTTCGTCGTCCGTCAATTGAGAATCAAGTTGGAAAGGGTCTTCCCAAGAAAAACTAGCAGCACTCATTGGATGGTTTCTTTGCTCAAAAAATTTCAGAAATGAATTATCAATCCAGCTTAGCGCCAGACATCTTCACCACACGCTCCCAGACTGGGAACTCGCTTTTATACACAGCAGCAAACTGCTCGGGCGTGTTGCCCACAGGGATGAAGCCCATCTTGTTGATGCGATCTTGTGTTTCAGGCAACGCGACGATGGCACGCACTTCAGCAGACACACGTTGCATCACATCATTGGGGGTCTTGGCAGGGGCTGCCATGGCAATCCAACCGGTCACACGGAAGATGTCGTCTTTGAAGCCTTGTTCACGCATGGTGGGGACGTTTGGCAACACGCTCATGCGTTGCTCACCCGTCACGGCGATGGAGCGCAACTTGCCACCATCAATGTAGGGCTTGGCCGTTTGCGCGCTGGCAAAGGCAAAGTCGATCTGACCGCCCACCAAGTCTTGCAACATGGGCGCCTCGCCTTTGTAGGCCGCATGGGTCATGTCCGCTGACATGCTTTGGCTCAGGTAAGCACCCGCCAAGTGTGCGTATGAGCCCATACCCCAAGAGCCATAAGACAACTTGCTTGGGTTTTTCTGAATATGCGCCCTCAAATCACTGGCGCTGTTGATGCCAGAGTTGGGGTTCACCAACAACGTGACAGGGGCCAATGCCAGTTGCGAAACGAGTGAGAAATCACGACCTGGGTTGTAGGGCAGCTTTTCATACAAGAACTGATTGATGAGCACGGTGGTACCCAGAGTCACCAAAAAGGTATAGCCATCAGGTGTTGCCTTCGCTGCGGCATCCGTACCTGTGACACCACCAGCGCCTGCACGGTTGTCGATCAACACGGGCTGTCCCAAACGGTCAGCCAATTTTTCAGCCAATGTGCGCGCAATGATGTCAGTAGCACCACCTGGTGCATAAGGCACGATCAGCTTGATGGGTTTATTGGGATAAGCCTGTGCTTGTGCTTGCGTGCCAACACACAAAGCCATCAAGGCAACTGCAGCTGTGGCCACGACTTGGCGGCGTGATTTTTGATTCATCATTTTTGTCTCCTGTTATTTATTTATCAATCGTTTGAAACACTTCTATCTCGAATCACCCGCCCCCATTTGGCGTAGTCATTCTGAACACGTTGACCCATTTGAACGGGCCCCTCAAAGTTGGCAATGCAACCGGCATCGCGTAATCGGTCTTGCACTTCCTTCTCAGACAAGATGGCTTGTATCTCACTGGCCAATTTATCCACGACAGCTTTGGGTGTGCCTTTGACAACCAGCAAACCGCCCCATGACACCGCGTCATAGCCCTTGATGCCTTGCTCAGAAATGGTCTTCACATCGGGTACCACGCTCACGCGTTGGGGTGAACCAATGGCAATCGCTCGCAGCTTGCCCGACTTGATGTGTGGCAGCGCAGCCACCAAGTCTGAATACATCACGGGCACCACGCCACCAATCGTGTCGGTGATGGCGGGCACGCCGCCTTTGTAGGGCACGTGTTGCATTTCAAACCCCGCCAACTGTTGCAACAACTCCATACTCAGGTGGCCAAAACTGCCCACGCCTGAGCTTGTGTAGTTCATGGGCTTCGGTTGCGCTTTGGCGTGCGCGATGAGCTTGGCCAAGTCGGTCACGTCTGGCAAAAGTGTGGTGTTGACCACAATGACGATGGGTAAGTCATACACAGTGGCCACAGGCATGAAATCTTTGGTGGTGTCATAGCCTGCTGCTTTGTTGAAGTGAGGCGCCAGCATGGTGGGTGTGGCCAACATCATCAAGGTGTTGCCGTCTGGTGTGCTTTTGGCTACTTGTGCGGCTGCAATCGCACCCGATGCACCCGCACGGTTTTCTACCACCACGGTTTGTTTGAGGCGTTCCGCCAAGCGTTGGCCCACGATGCGAGAGGCGGTGTCTGTAGGTCCACCTGCTGGAAATGGCACCACCAGTTTGATGGTTTTATCAGGCGCACTGCCCTGCTGCGCCTGCACACCAATGGCATGCCCACTTAACAGAGCCCCCATCAAGACCCAGCGAAACATGCAACTCATCGAGTGTTTAGAAAACATAGGCATCTCCAAAAAATGGGTTCATCAGGTGTTTGGCAGCGTCAATACGCCTGCGGCCTGCAAGGCCTCAAGCTGACCATCGCTCATCGCCAAAAGCTCTTGCAGCACAGCGCGTGTACCTTCACCCAAGGTGGGTGGCGCGCTGCGTATCGGCAAGCGTTGGCCATCCAAACGGTAAGGTGGTGCAAACACGGGCGTGGTGCCCACCTCTGGATGCGGCATGTCTTGCACCATGCGGCCACGGCGTGAACGCTCGCTTGTCAGTGCCTCATGCAAGCCAGCCACTTTGCCGCAGGGAATACCAGCTGCCGTCAGGCGCTCTAACAACACCTCTCGCGGGAACGACTGAATCAAGGCTTTGAGCATGGGCCCCAACTCTTTGCGGTTTTTGGCCCGCTCGACGTTGGTGGCAAACAGCGGGTTCTCCACGATGTCTGGACGCAAGATGACTTGGCGACAAAACTTATCGAACTGCGCGTTGTTGCCCACAGCAATGATCAGCGGGCCATCTGCTGCTTCGTACATGCCATAGGGCACGATCGAGGGATGCGCGTTGCCATAGCGCTCAGGGTCGCGCCCGAGATGCAAGGCATCTAAGCCGTAATAGCCCGAGACAGACAAACCGCAGTCATACAAGGCCATCTCAATGAGTTGGCCTACACCACGACGTTCACGACGCAACAGTGCCGCCAAAATTGCTTGAGCCGAATACATGCCCGTCATCAAATCGACCACAGCTACGCCAAACTTCAAGGGTGGCATATGCGCATCGCCATTGAGGGCCATTAAGCCAGCCTCGGCTTGAATCACTAAGTCGTAGCCGGGTCGACGCGCTTCGGGGCCACTGGTGTCGTAACCGGCTACTGCGCAGTAAATCAAATCGGGCTTGATGGCTTTGAGCTGCTCGTAACCAATGCCAAGTTTTTCAGCCCCGCCTGTTTTGAAGTTGTGAATCACCACATCGCACTGCGGCAGCAAGGCATGGATGATTTTCAAACCTTCGGGGGATTGAAGATCCACAGTGATGGACCGCTTGTTGCGGTTCATGCTGTTGTAGTAAGTCGTCTCGGTCTTGCCAATGCGAATACCCCAATCGCGCGTATCGTCGCCGCGACCTGGGTGCTCTACCTTGATCACCTCCGCACCAAAGTCACCCAAGACCATGCCACACATGGGGCCAGCAAACACACGCGAGAGATCCAGCACACGAATGCCCGCTAAAGGCAAATCGTGTTCTGGATGTGAAGTAGATGTGCTCATTCGCTGACCTGACGTAATGGGGTGTAGTTGGGTGATCGCTTATTCAGAAAGGCGTTGATACCTTCCAAAGCCTCATCGCCACCCATGGCCTCGACCATGGACTGCGCTTCGAGCTCAAGCTGATCTTCTAAAGAATTACGCATGGCGTGGCGGCACAAGTTTTTGATGCGGCTCATCGCCTTTTGTGGACCTTTTGAAATGTCAGTCGCCAAAGCCGTAGCCGCTGCCAGGGCCTGGCCAGACTCCACCAGTCGATTGACAGCACCCAAGGCGTGCATCTGCTCACCACTGAGGGGGGCACCGGTCAAACACAACTCGGTCAAGACTTGACGAGACACAAACTCAGCCAAGAAAGCGGTTGCACCACCATCAGGCGTGAGGCCCACCTTCACATAGGCCACGGTGAACTTCGCATCTTTGGCAACCACCAACATGTCGCATGCCATGGCCAACGAAAGCCCTGCTCCTGCGGCTGCACCTTCTACGGCTGCAACCACCGGCTTGGGGCAATCACGCACTGCACGAATCAAATCATGCAAGCCTTCAAGTCGCACACGACGCTCCTGCAGAGGCAACTCACGACGTTTGGCCAATTGACGCAAGTCCCCGCCAGAACAAAAGTGGCCGCCCTCGCCTGTGAGCACGATGGCCCCCACCGATGAGTCACTGGCTGCATCACGCAACGCATCGGTCACAGCGGTGTAGAACTCAAAGCTCAAGGCATTGCGAGCAGCCACGTTGTTATTGGATAAAACCAAAACAGCGCCTTCGCGACGGGTGACTAAAACTTGCGACATGGATTTCCTAACTCAGTGTGTTTGGCTCAAAGCGATGAAACGCGCCAAGTGATGGTCCTCGTCACCAAACTCATGGTCAATCATCACCAATCGCTTGGCATAGTGGGACAGGGGTAATTCCCAAGTCATGCCAATGCCGCCGTGCAACTGAATGCTTTCCTCTGCCACCAGCGTGCCAATGCGACCAATGCTGTACTTCGCAGCAGATAAAGCTTTCTCTCGCATCACGCGACCATCCTCATCAATGGCGGCCGCTGCATTGATAACGGCCGAACGCGCTTGCTCCACCTCCAGCAGCACATCGACCATGCGGTGCTGTAAAGCCTGAAAGCTACCAATGGGCGCTCCAAACTGTTTGCGTGTGCGCAGGTATTCCAAGGTTTGGTCTTTGGCCACATCCATAGCGCCCAAGGCTTCGGCGCACAAGGCGAGCAATGCATAGCCGCGCACACGTTCAAGCACTGCATAGCCTGCGCCCTCTGATCCCACCAATGCATCGGCAGGTACTTGAACATGATCAAACACCAACTCCGAAGCACGGCCGCCATCAATGCGGTTGAACGATCGGCGTGAGATGCCAGCCGTCTGACCCGACACGAGGAACAAGCTGATGCCTGCTTCACTGCCAGTCTCACCCGAGGTGCGCGCAGACACCAACAAGCAATCGGCCTTCTCCCCAAAACTCACCAAGCCCTTCACACCGTTGAGCACCCAATGCGTGCCCTCACGTTTGGCGGTGGTGGCCACATGGTTCAACTCATGGTGCGCGCCTGGTTCGTCATGCGCCAAAGCGGCAATGGCTGTGCCGTCCATCAAACTCTGCAGCTGTTCTTTTTGGGCATCACTGCCCGCCAGCATCAAGGCACGCCCCACCAACAAAGCGCCCAACAAGGGTTCGGGCACGATGCCTCGGCCCAAGCATTCAAACACCACACTGATGTCAAAGCCTGCGCCCGCAAAGCCGCCCACCTCTTCTGGAAATAACGCGCCGATGGTTCCCAACTCGGCCAGCTGTGCGTACAACTTGGGGCTGTGCCCTTCAGCGCCATAGGCAATCTGGGTGCGTACGTCTGCGCCGTATTGCTCTGACACAAAACGGTTCAGGCTGTCCATCAGCATGCGGCGATCTTCGGTATGTTCAAAATTCATTTTGTTATTCCTTTCACACGCAGCCAGCCATCAAAGGCCCAAGATCATTTTGGAAATGATGTTTTTCTGAATCTCATTCGAACCACCAAAGATCGACAACTTGCGGTTGTTGAAATAAGACGATGCAGCCTTCGCTGAAGCCTCATCACCCAAAGGTGATTCAGCATCGGACACGTCTTGCAAATAAGGTGCGGCATAAGGCCCCATGGCACGACGCGTCAACGACAAAATTTCTTGGCGAATCTCTGTACCTCGAATTTTTAGCATCGAGCTTTCAGCGCCTGGCGCCCCCCCACCCGCCACTGCCGCAATGACGCGCATGTTGGTGGTCTTCATGTTCTCGAGGTCAATCTCCACCTTGGCCATGCGTGCAGCAAACAAGGGGTCTTGCGACAAAGGCTTGCCATTGCAATGCACGCGGTCGGCCACCAGCTTCAACTTTTCTAAGCCCGCCACGGAGAAGCCCACACCTGCAATATTGGTGCGCTCGTAGGTGAGCAAATATTTGGCGTACGTCCAGCCTTTGTTTTCCTCACCCACCAAGTTAGCCACTGGCACTTTGACGTCGGTGAAAAACACTTCGTTCACTTCATGCGCGCCATCCAAGGTGATGATGGGGCGTATTTCGATACCGGGCGATGTCATGTCCACCAGCAAAAAGCTAATGCCCGATTGCGACTTGGCTTCGCGGTCTGTGCGCACGAGGCAAAAAATCATATTGGCGTATTGACCCAGCGTGGTCCATGTCTTTTGGCCATTGACGATGTAGTGATCGCCATCACGCACCGCGGATGTTTTGACCGACGCCAAATCAGAACCCGATCCTGGCTCAGAGTAGCCTTGGCACCACCAGTCCGAACCATCCAAGATGCGTGGCAGCCAATGTGCTTTTTGCGCTTCGCTACCGTATTTCATCAACACCGGCCCGAGCATGCTCACACCAAACGGCACGATGCGCGGTGCATGCGCCAAAGCGCATTCGTTTTCAAAAATGAATTTCTCAACAGCATGCCAACCTGGGCCGCCCCACTCTTCGGGCCAATGGTTGGCCAACCAACCACGCGCATGGAGCTTGGCGTGCCAGCCCTCCATCTCGGCCTTAGACAAATGTTGGCCCGCAGCCACTTTGGCAGACAACGCAGGCGACAGGTTCTGTGCCAAAAAGGCACGCACTTCTTCGCGGAACGCTTCTTCTTGAGGGGTAAAGTTCAAATTCATGTCAGTCCCTTGGTCAGAATATTTCGAACAAGCCAGCAGCGCCCATGCCACCCGCGATACACATGGTGACCACGCCCCACTTGGCTTTACGACGCTTGCCTTCTAACAAAATGTGCCCCGCCAAACGTGCGCCCGTCATGCCAAACGGATGACCTAAAGAAATCGCGCCGCCATTCACATTCAGCCGTTCATCTGGAATACCCAAGGTCTTTTGGCAGTAAATGGATTGCGAGGCAAAGGCTTCGTTGAGTTCCCACAAATCAATGTCGTCCACCGTCAAGCCATGACGTGCCAACAGCTTTGGCACGGCAAACACGGGGCCAATGCCCATCTCGTCAGGTTCACAGCCGGCCAGCGCCATGCCACGAAATGCGCCCAAGGGCTGCAAGCCCAATTGCGAAGCCAGCTTCGCATCCATCATCACGCAGGCAGATGCACCATCTGACAGTTGCGATGCATTGCCCGCTGTGATGAATTGCCCTTCACCACGCACGGGCGGCAACTTAGCCAACGACTCATAGCTGGTACCTGGACGGTTGCTCGTGTCGTGGTCGACCGTCACTTCTTGGTAAGACACTTCTTTGGTGTCTTTGTTGGTCACGGCCATGGTGGTGGTGACGGAAATGATTTCTTCCTTGTAACGACCGGCTGCCTGTGCCTCTGCTGTTTTGCGTTGGCTCTCGACTGAGAAATGGTCTTGGTCTTCGCGGCTGATGTTGTAGCGCTTGGCCACAATGTCTGCGGTCTCAATCATGGGCAAATACAAGTCAGGCTTGTGCTGCGTCATCCAAGGGTCAATGCCATCGTCCACCGAGGTTCCGGGGCCTCGGCGCAAACCTGAAATGCTTTCTAAGCCACCGGCCACCATCACGGGTGCACCGTCCACCACGATGCGCCCGGCTGCCGTGGCAATGGCTTGCAAACCCGATGCGCAGAAACGGCTCACGGTGGCACCTGCAATTTGCAAAGGCAAACCCGCACGCAGCACACTGGCGCGTGCCACGTTGCGGCCCGTGCGTCCCTCTGGATAACCGCAGCCCAGAATCACATCTTCAATCAACTGGGCCTCAACACCAGATCGTTGCACAGCGGCTTTCACTGCATGCGAAGCCAACTCTGCACCAGAGATGGCGTTGAACTCACCACGGTGCGACTTCGTCAGTGGTGTACGAGCCGTGGAAACAATGACCGCTTCACGCATACAAATCCTTCAAGTAATGTCTGATCAGCGGTTCAAGCTGTCAAAGTTTTTGCCGTCTTTCACCAACTGCACCAGCAATGGCGATGCTTGCCAAAACAAGGGGTCTTGCTTGGCAAACTCATGAATGTCTGCCAAGATTTTTTCTAAGCCCACCATGTCGGCGTACTTCATAGGGCCACCGCGATAACGCGGGAACCCGTAGCCATGCACAAACGTGACGTCTACATCCAAGGGACGCAGCGCAATGCCTTGGTGCACCACATTCGCGCCCTCGTTGACCATGGCCGCCATGTATTTGCGAACAATCAACTCTGGCGTCAACGCACGCGGTTGGATGTTGGCGCGCACACGCTCAGCATCAATGATGTGCAGCACCTCGGGGTCTGGCACACCTGTGCGTGAGCCTTCGGGGTAGAGGTAATAACCGCGCCCCGTTTTCTGACCAAACCAGCCTCGCTCGCAAATGCGATCGGCAATTTGCACATAACGTGCCTTCGGGTCGCGCGTGGCGGCACGTCGTTTGCGCGTGGCCCAGCCAATATCACCGCCTGCCAAATCTGACACTTGGAATGGCCCCATGGGGTAACCAAACTCGCGCATGGCTGCATCAATCTCATAGGGTGAGCAGCCGTCTTCCATCATGTGGTCTGCCGCAGCGCGGTACACCGCCAAGATGCGGTTACCAATGAAGCCATCGCACACACCCGCACGCACCGGTACTTTCTTGAGTTGCGTGGCCAAACTAAACGCCGTGGCCACCACGTCTGCGCTCACCTTTTCTGGCACCACGATTTCAAGCAACTTCATGATGTTGGCGGGTGAGAAAAAGTGCAGGCCAATCACATCTTGCGGGCGCGAAATACTGCCAGCGATTTCATTGATGTCCAAATACGAGGTGTTGGTCGCAATCACCGCATTGGGTTTGCACACGCGGTCAAGCTCTGCAAACACAGCCTTCTTGACCGACATTTCTTCAAACACCGCTTCAATCACCAAATCGGTTTGCGCCAAAGCGTCGTAGTGTGTGCTGGTGCTGAAACGCGCCATCACTTGCGATTTGGCTTGCTCGGTCATGCGACCCTTGGTGATCAAGCCGTTGTAGACCTTCTCGACGTTGTGTCGGCCTCTGGCCACAGCTTCGTCGTCGCGCTCAATCATGGTCACAGGCAAACCTGCATCCAACACCGACACCGCGATGCCCGCACCCATCGTGCCGCCACCAATCACCCCCACACTCGCCACTGGACGAGGGGCTACGCTTTTCACTTCTGGCACTTTCACCACTTCACGCTCTGCAAAGAAGGCATGAATCAAACCTGCACGCTGTGGGCTGTCAATGCATTGCAAAAACAATTGGCGCTCGTTGGTCAGTGCGTCGTCAAACGGCATTTGTAGGCCTGCACGCACCGCCTCAATCACCTTGAGTGGCGAGAACAAACCACGCGATTTCTTTTCGACATCTTTTTGGATTTTTGCGAGCACTTCCAACTGATGGTCGTATCCCACTTTGAACGCATCCAAATCGCGCGTGCGTCGAACAGGCGCACCGTCGGCCAGCAACGCGCGTGCAAAGCTCAGGCCCGCTTGCAGCACATCCGCACCTTCGCCCAACTGGTCAACCAGTTTGCAGTCCACAGCTTCTTGGGCTTTCATGTGTCGGCCACTGAGCATCAACTCCACTGCGGCTTCCACGCCCATCAAGCGAGGTGCGCGTTGCGTACCGCCTGAGCCTGGCAGCAAACCCAGTTGAACTTCAGGCAAACCCAGCTTGGCATCGGGCATAGCCAAACGGTAGTGAGCGGCCATGGCCACTTCTAAACCACCACCCAATGCGGGGCCGTGAATAACAGCCACCACAGGCTTGGTGCACGCTTCGATTCGATTACATACCTCGGGCAAGATGGGATGCATGGGCGGGCGACCAAACTCACGAATATCCGCCCCCGCAATGAATGCTCGGCCCGCGCCCAACAGCAGCAAGCCTTTGACACCGTCATCCGCTTCGGCCTCGTCCATCGCAGCCATCAAACCACGGCGCACATCCACGCTGATGGCATTGACGGGAGGGTGGTCAATCGTGACGACCAGCAAGTCGCCATCTTTGGCTGTGCGAACAACGGTCGTTTCAGAATGGGTAGTCAAACGGAGTCTCCTCATTGTTTTTGTCTTTGATACGCTAGTTTGGCAGATAATATTTCTTGACAATATCAAACTTTATTGACGCTATGTCAAAGAATATTTACTAATGACCGTCGATTTCGCCTCTCTCACGCTTTTGGTCGACATCATTGACGCGGGCAATCTCAGCAAGGCCGCCAGCAAGCTGAAGATGACCCGCGCCAATGTGAGCTACCACCTGCGCCAGCTTGAAAAAACCATGGGTGCCGAGCTGATACGACGCACCAGCCGACGCATGGAACCCACCGAACTGGGCTGGCGGCTGTGCGAACACGGGCGCGCCATTCGCAACGAAATGGCCAGCGCCCACGAAACCGTCACCAACTTGGGCCAAGGCCTGCAGGGTCGTGTGGGTATCAGCGTGCCCAGTGGCTATGGCCACATCGTGATGACGCCTTGGTTGGTTGAGTTCAAAAAGCTCTACCCCGGCGTGGTGCTAGATGTGGTGTTTGAGAACCGAATCGACAACTTGCGTGACGACGTAGACATTGCCATTCGCGTGCTGCCCCAACCCCCAGAAACCATGGTGGCCAAAGACATGGGCACGGTGCGTTACTTGGCCTGTGCGTCAAAGGCATTTGCCCAACAACACGGCATGCCCACCGAGCTGTCGCAACTGCGCACACAACCCATCATCACCGCTAACGTGGTGGGGCGCCAACTGTCGTTGCGTGCGTACCGAGGGGAAGAGCGCCAAGAGGTGATGCTGACGCCCACCCTGATTTCAGACCACTACCCGTTTTTGAAAGAAGTCATTCTGGGCGGCTTGGGCATTGGCTTGATGCCCGACTACATGGTGGCCGATGTGATTGCCAATGGCGAAGTAGTGACCAGCCTAGATGATCACCGCCTGAGCATCTTTGGCACAAACATGTATCTGCTTTACCTGCCATCGCGTCATCGCACCCGTGCGATCAAAACTTGCATCGACTTCTTGGTCAAGAAAGCCAACACGCACGAATCGTAGCAAGGGGAAATCAGGGTGTTGTTTTGAGCAAGGTCTGGATGTCTTGCGCCAACACTTGGGGGCCTACACCATAGCGGCTGTAAAGACGCAAGTTACCTTGCGTGTCATACACATAGCTACCAGCAGAGTGGTCCATGGTGTAACTGGTGGGCGTTTGCCCCTCCACCTTTTTGTAATAAATCTTGTAGTCCTTGGCGACCACCGCCAATTGCTCAGGCGTGGGAATGAACGCCACAAACGTGGGATCGAAGTTGGCCATGTAGGCCTTGAGCAACTCAGCGGTGTCACGCACAGGGTCTACCGTGACAAACACACCTTGAAGTTTGTCGCCATCAGCACCCATCAAGCGCTTGACTTCAGCCAGCTCCAGCATTGAGGTAGGGCACACATCGGGGCATTGCGTGTAACCAAAAAACAGCACAACCACTTTGCCTTTGAAATCAGAAAGGCTGCGACTTTGGCCGTTGTGGTCGGTCAGAGTGAAGCCCTTGGCGTAGTCAGCGCCCGTGATGTCAATGGCATTGAACTTTGGCTTGTCAGGGCTGCACGCCGCCAAGGCAAGCACAGCCAAGGCAGACAAGAAATATCGGCGTGTGTGTGTCAGCATCAGAGGTAATGGTCAATCAAAAGCGCTGCAAACAGCAGGCTGAGGTGAATCAATGAAAAACGGAAGGTTTTACGTGACAACTCGTCCGAGTAGTTGCGCCACAACGCCCACGCGTAACCACAAAAGCCAAGGCTCAAAATCACAGCGCTGACCAAATACAGCCAGCCACTCATGCGATACACAAAGGGCATCAAGCAGGCGGCAAACAACACAAAGGTGTAGAGCAAAATTTGCAAACGCGTGAACTCATTGCCGTGCGTCACAGGCAACATAGGCAGCCCTGCTTTGCGATAGTCTTCCACGCGATACAAGGCCAAAGCCCAAAAGTGTGGCGGGGTCCACAAGAAAATAATGAGGAACAAAATCAAGGCCTCTGGGCTCACCTCACCCGACATCGCAGCCCAGCCGAGTACAGGTGGCATTGCACCAGATGCACCACCAATCACAATGTTTTGCGGTGTCAAAGGCTTCAAGATCACGGTGTAAACCACCGCATAGCCCACAAAGGTAGCGAACGTCAGCCACATGGTGAGTGGGTTCACCCACACATACAAAATCAGCGAACCTACCGCGCACATGAGCGTGGAAAAAAGCAAGGTTTCGCGGTCACTCAACTCGCCTTTGGCAGTGGGTCGCCAGGCCGTGCGTTTCATGCGTGAATCAATGCCTTTCTCCACCAAGCAATTGAACGCGGCTGCGGCTCCAGCCACAAACCAAATGCCCAAACATGCCCACAACGCCAATTGCATCTCGGGCCAAGACGGCACACCAGGCACAGCCAACACCATGCCGATCAGGGCACAAAACACAATGAGTTGAATCACACGCGGTTTGGTCAGCGCATTGAACTGGCGCAAGCGAGACATCAAGGGAAAAGCGAGGCTCATAAACGGGGTCTCTTCACAATCAATTCAACACCGTGCTGCGCGAGGCACGCGCACCGGTCAAAATCCACATCAACACCACCACCAGCGCCGCAGCGCCACCGGTGTGCAACACAGCAGCCACCAAGGGCCAATCGAAGACGACGTTCGACAAGCCCGTGAGCAGTTGCAGCAACAAGCAAGCAAGCAACACATGCGCGGCGGTCTTCAGGGCCAACACTCGGCGCAAAGACAAGGCCAAGCCCGTCAGATAAACCAACACCACATAGGCAGCCAAACGATGCACATAGTGAATGGCCGTGAGCGACTCAAACACCAACGGCTGACCCGATGCGTCAAGACCTAAGTGTCGCCACAAGGTAAAGCCCTGCTCAAAATTCATCAGTGGCCACCAACTGTTTTGACAGAGTGGAAATGTGTTGCATGCCAGCACAGCGTAGTTAGTGCTGACCCAACCGCCCAACAAAACCTGCACCGTCAACAACAACAAACCCAGCAGCGTGGCACCAAATAGCGCAGGACGCAACAAAATGGACTGAGTACGCGCACTGTCCAAACGTTGGCGTTGCACCTGTAGGGTGAGCAAAGCGAGTAGCACCAAGCCGCCCATCAAGTGCAAGGTGACGATGAGCGGAAACAGTTTCATGGTGACAGTCAAAGCGCCAAACGCGCCTTGCACTCCCACCCAAACCAAAGTGAACGTGGGCCACAGAACGCCAGAGGTTTCATCGCCACGCCTGCGGCGCACCCATGCGAAGGCAGCCAAAGTCAAGATCAAACCACCCACGGCCATGGCCATGTACCGATGAATCATTTCAATCCAAGCTTTGGTGTGCGTCACAGGACCATCAGGCATTTGGCTCTGCTCTAGGGCAATCGCAGACTGAGCGCCGACCGGGCTGGCGTGGCCATAACAACCCGGCCAGTCGGGGCAGCCCAGACCTGAATCGGTCAAGCGCGTGAACGCACCAAACAACACCAAATCAAAGGTGATGAACAAAGTGATCAAAGTCAGCGCTTGCACGCGGCGTGCCGTGGACGCCTGCGGATTGCGCAGCCACACCCAACACAGCGGCACCATGGCGACCAAGGCGCCCATGATGAGCAAGTGCAACAAAGGCGTGAGGTTGTAGAGGCTCTCAGTCATAGCTCTGTCTGATTTAGCGTCCCGCCTCGTCCCACGAGGCGGCAGCGCGTAACAAGCGCTCAATGTCACGCTTGGTTTTCAAAGCTGCTTCAGGGCTGAGTTTCGCTGGAAAGCGCATCATCCATTGGCCGTGCGGGTCGACCAAATACAAATGGTCTTGCAAAGCTTGTCCTTGTGCGGGTTGCAGCCATTGCGCCAACGCCTCTTCGTTCACACGCAGCACCGTGGCTTCTTTCAGGCCTGGTGTGATGCTGCTGGGAATGTCTGCGTTGTCATGGATCAACCACACCCAATCGGTACGCGCACGGTCTTTACCAAGGCCCGCCAAAATTTGACGCTGCAAATACAGCTGCTGTTGGCAATCGGCTTGGCAATTGCCACCATTCACGCTGATCAAAAGCCATTGGCCTTTGAGCGATGGCAACTGCACACCATCGCCATTCAGTGCTCGCGCTGTCACATCAGGCAAGGCGCGTACGGGTTCAATCAAATCGCCAAAATTGCGACGCCCCTCGGGGCGCACCACGTAATACGTGAAATATGAAGCCACCACAGGTGCTGCACACACGAGCAACACCAAGATCATTCGTAAACGGCCCATGGCTGTGCGCTTGGCGTCGGTGTGCAAGGCATCGGCGGGTGAAGGCAAGTCATACACCGTCATGCCCAAGGGCTGCTGAGATTTAGAGCGAGGAACGTCTTGCATGTCGATAAGGTTGAATGAATTGGAACCAAATGTAGAGCATCAGCTGCAGTGCAGCGAGTGCAAACCATTGAAAGGCATAGGCTAAGTTTTTTTCAACACCCGCCGTGATCTCAGGCCACTCACGCAGCAGACCATCGGAAGCAGCGTCGGTTTGTAAAACCACAGCGGCGAGCGCACCACCGGTGTCAGAGGCATAAGTATCTAAATCCAGATTTTGCCGAATCTTAGATACCCCTGATGCTGTGCTTGTTGCTTGCGGCTCTTGACTCAATGCCATCAAGCGAGAAGGCGGCGGGGCTATACGGCCATTCACTTGCACCCAACCACCTGGTGTTTGAATCGCGGGCAGCAGCGTTCGGTCCAACTGATGACGTGGCACCCAGCCACGCTGCACCAGCACACGCGTCGAGGCATCCAGCTGCAAAGGGGTGAGGACCCAAAAACCAGCGCGACCGTTCATGGCCCGATTGTCCAAATAGAGGGTGTGCTCAGGCAGCCATTCACCTTGCAACACCACGCGTTGATGCAGCGATTTGAAGTACGAAGGCTGGCCCAACACAGCGGCCGTGTTCAGAATAGGCTCCGCCATTTGAGCCATGATGGCCGCATGGCGTTGCTCTTTTTCGGCAGCACGCGAGAGCTGCCAAAATCCCAATCGCGTCGTCAACACCACACCGACCAACATAGCCAGTGTCACCCAAGCAAAAGCACGGTGACGTGGAACAGAGATAATGGTGGCCATGAAATTCATTGTTGCACTCGCCTTCTTAGCCATCCTCGCCAGCTTGGGCTCCGCCTTGGTCTTCATGATGCGCAATGGGCGCAGCGGTGAGACCAAATCGGGTCAGATGGTGAAAGCCTTGGGGCTCAGGGTCGGTATTTCAATCGTCTTGTTTATTTGTGTGTTGATTGGCTGGCAGCTGGGTTACATACAACCCACCGGCATTGCTGCGGGCCAATAAATTTCAGCAAACAAAAACAAAGGCCGCGCATGCGGCCTTTGTCACGTCTGGGTGTTGTCTTACAGCCAGTACACCAAGATGTACAAGCCCAACCAGACCACGTCTACAAAGTGCCAGTACCAAGCGGCACCTTCAAAGCCGAAATGCTTGTCCGCTGTGAAGTGGCCTTTTTGCAAACGCAAGGTGATCACCAACAACATCAACATACCCAAGAACACGTGAAAACCGTGAAAACCTGTGAGCATGTAAAACGTCGAACCATACACACCCGAGGTGAGCTTGAGGTTCATGTCGCTGTAGGCATGGGCGTATTCATAGCCTTGCACAAACAAGAACACCACGCCCAACAACACCGTGAGCCACATGAACTTGATCGTGGTGTCGCGCTTGTTTTGAATCAACGCGTGGTGCGCGATCGTCAGCGTCACGCCCGATGTCAACAACAAGGCGGTGTTGATGGTGGGCAACCAGAACGGTGTCATCACTTGGAAGGGCTCAATGATTCCTGCAGGTGAAGCTGTCATGCCTGCCGCAGCTGTGGGCCACACGGCTTTGAAATCAGGCCATAGCAAGGCGTTGTCCAAGCTACCCAACATCGGCACAGAGTGCGAGCGAGCCCACCACAAGGCAGAAAAGAAAGCACCAAAGAACATCACTTCAGAGAAGATGAACCAGCTCATGCTCCAGCGGAATGACAAATCGATTTTGTGACCGTATTGACCGCCTTCGCTCTCGGAAATGGCATCGCCGAACCATTGGTACAACACACCCAGCCAAAATGCAAGGCCAAAGAACAGGCAGTACTTGCCCCACTCTGCCCCATTGATCCATTGGCCTGCGCCAAGGATCACAAAAAACAGTCCCAAAGCAGCCATCGCCGGATGGCGTGACTCACCAGGTACGTAGTAGTAAGGCGTTGAGCCGTGTGAGGTGCTACTCATATCCACTCCTTCATTATTTCGCAACGACCAGATTGACCAAAACGATCAAGCTGATGACAAACACAAAAACTGCAACCAAGCCCACACCCAGCACATGCAAGGGCGTGATCTTGTCGATATCTTCTTGGAACTCGCTACTTTTACGAATTCCCAAAAATGACCATGCCACCGCCTTGACCGAACGCATGAGCGAGGTTTTGTTACTCATACGCCCACCTTGACTTGGCGCGGCTCATCCAAAGCAGCGGTAGGCGCTGCTGGGGTTTTAGAGCCGACTTCAAAAAAGGTATACGACAAGGTAATGGTGGTCACATCTTTGGCTAACTTGGGGTCAATCACAAACACCACAGGCCACTGCTTTTTCTCGCCAGGTGCCAAGGTGTATTGGTTGAAACAGAAACATTCCAATTTATTGAAATGCGCTGCCGCTTGGCGTGGCGCATAACTCGGAATGGCTTGGGCAGACATGACGCGGTCTTGCACGTTTTCAAACTCGTACATGACCGTCATCATCTCGCCGGGGTGCACTTGCAAAGAGCTTTGCGCAGGCTTGAACTTCCAAGGGCCGCGTGCATTGGCATCGAACTCGACCGTGATGGTGCGGCTCGTGTCCACTTGCGTGTTTTTCGCTTTGGCACGTGCGTTGCCAGAGCCTGGAATTTCGCGCTCGCCCAAAGCCAAGATGTTGATGCCTGTGAACTCACAGATCGCTTTGTACATGGGCACCAAGGCATAACCAAATGCAAACATGCCAGCCGCCACGACGACGAGCTTTTTGAACATCAACAAGTTATGACGAGGTGAGGCCATGGCTTCAGCGGTTCAACAACATGACTTTGACAAAAAATCCGACAAAGAACACCACCGCCACAGAGGCCAAAATCAGGCCCAAGCGGAGGTTGTTTTTGCGTTGATCTTGCGTCATGTTCAACCAATCACGCGAGTTGCTGTGGCATCCAGCTTGGGTGGGGTCTCAAAGGTGTGGAAAGGTGCAGGTGAAGGCACTTCCCA
The DNA here is from genome assembly GCF_027924965.1 of Limnohabitans sp. TEGF004. NCBI lineage: Bacteria > Pseudomonadati > Pseudomonadota > Betaproteobacteria > Burkholderiales > Comamonadaceae > Limnohabitans > Limnohabitans sp. TEGF004. The sequence continues at coordinate 1,997,501 of NZ_AP027056.1, forward strand.
TTCCAAACCTTCAGCCGCTTCCCAAGGCTTGGCAGCCGCTTTCTCGCCGTGACCGCGCATCGCTGGCAACACCACAAACAAGAAGAAGTACACCTGCGCAAAACCGAAGAAGAACGCACCGATCGATGCCACTGCATTGAAGTCAGCAAACTGCATGGGGTAGTCAGCGTAGCGACGAGGCATGCCAGCCAGACCCAAGAAGTGCATCGGGAAGAACGTGACGTTGAACGAAATCAAGGTCCACCAGAAGTGAATCTGACCGCGCGTTTCGTTGTACATCACGCCGGTCCACTTGGGGCACCAGTAGTAGAAGCCAGCGAACATGGCAAACAACGAACCCGCCACCAGCACATAGTGGAAGTGAGCCACCACGTAGTAGGTGTCTTGCACCTGCGTATCAATCGGCGCCATCGACAGGATCAGGCCCGTGAAACCACCCATGGTGAACACAAAGATGAAGCCCACAGCAAACAACATGGGTGTTTCAAACGTCATGGAGCCGCGCCACATGGTGGCAATCCAGTTGAACACCTTCACGCCTGTGGGCACAGAGATCAACATCGTGGCGTACATGAAGAACAACTGGCCGGTCACAGGCATGCCTGTGGCATACATGTGGTGTGCCCAAACGATGAACGACAAAATCGCGATCGACGATGTGGCATACACCATGGAGGCATAACCAAACAATTTCTTGCGAGCAAATGCGGGCACGATGTGGCTGATGATGCCGAAGGCCGGCAAGATCATGATGTACACCTCTGGGTGACCGAAGAACCAGAAGATGTGCTGGTACATGATGGGGTCACCGCCGCCAGCGGGGTTGAAGAAGGTCGTGCCAAAGTGGCGGTCTGTCAGCGTCATGGTGATCGCGCCAGCCAACACGGGCATGACAGCGATCAACAAGTAAGCCGTGATCAACCAAGTCCAGACAAACATCGGCATCTTCATCAAGGTCATGCCTGGCGCGCGCATATTCAGCACGGTCACGATGATGTTGATGGAACCCATGATGGACGACGCACCCAACACGTGCATGGCAAAAATACCAGCGTCCATGGAGGGGCCCATTTGCAGGGTCAGCGGTGCATAAAGCGTCCAACCCGCAGCGGGTGCACCACCTGGCATAAAGAACGAGCCCGCCAACATGGCAGCCGCAGGAATCATCAACCAGAAGCTGAAGTTGTTCATGCGGGCAAAGGCCATGTCAGACGCGCCGATTTGCAACGGAATCATCCAGTTCGCAAAACCCACGAAGGCGGGCATGATGGCGCCGAACACCATGATGAGTCCATGCATGGTGGTGAGCTGGTTGAACAACTCGGGGTTGACCAACTGCAAGCCGGGCTGGAACAGCTCAGCGCGAATCAACAGCGCCAAGACGCCACCGATGATCAGCATGGTGAAAGCGAACAACAGGTACAAAGTACCAATGTCTTTGTGGTTGGTGGCGTACACCCAACGACGCCAGCCGTGAGGCGCGCCGTGGTGGTCATCGTGACCGTGGCCGTGAGAATCGAGTACTGCGCTCATGATGTGTTCCTTCTAAACGCTAGTTTTAACGGGCGGCCTTGACATCGGCAGGCTGAACCAGCTGGCCGGTCTTGTTGGACCAATTGTTTTTCGTGAAAGTAATCACAGCGGCAATGTCTGTGTCACTGAGTTGCTTCCAAGCAGGCATAGTCAAATTGTTTTGGCCGTTCAACAACACTTTGATCTGCTTATTCTTGTCAGCATCCAACACCACGGCAGCACCGTCGAGTGGTTTGATCGGGCCAGCGCCCTTGCCATTGGGTTGGTGGCAAGCGGCACAGTTAGCCGCATACACCTTCTCACCACGCTTAGACAAATCGGCCAAATTCCAAACCTTGGCAGGGTCGTCCATCTTGGCGGCCATCTTCTTTTGCTCTGTAGCAACCCAGGCACTGTAGTCAGCGGCACTGAGCACCTTCACATGAATCGGCATGTAGGCGTGCTCTTTGCCACACAACTCTTGGCACTGGCCGTAGTAGTCGCCCACAGCTTCTGCACGGAACCATGTATCACGCACAAAGCCGGGAATCGCATCTTGCTTGACGCCGAGGGACGGCACAGCAAACGCGTGAATCACGTCATTGGCGGTGGTGATGATGCGCACCTTTTTGTTGACGGGCACCACCAGTGGGTTATCCACTTTCAACAGGTAGTTGTCGATGTCCACGCCCTTGGCGCCGTTGTTTGACATTTCGCGCTGCTCGTTGTCGAGCGTCGAAATGAAAGCAATGCCCTCGCCTTGGCCTTTGATGTAGTCGTAGCCCCATTTCCACTGGTAACCCGTGGCTTTGATGGTGAGGTCAGCATTGGATGTGTCCTTTTGAGCCACCACCGCTTTGGTGGCAGGTAAGGCCATCAAGATCACGATGATGAAAGGAATGACGGTCCATGCAATTTCGACCTTGACCGATTCGTGAAAGCTGGCCGACTTGTGCCCCACCGATTTGCGGTGCTTCCAGATGGAATAGAACATCACACCGAACACCGCCACAAAAATGACGGTACAGATGATGAGCATGAACCAATGTAACCAGCCTTGCTCAATGGCAATTTTGGTCGCGCCAGGTTGGAGGTTCAGTTGTCGAACGCCAGGGCCACCTGGCAAATCGTTCACTGCCCAAGCCGCTGTGCTCGCCCATGCGGCGAGAAACAACACACCTGAAGTCAACTTTTGTAAAAGATTGTTCTTCATCACTTTGATTGCCTCAATGTTTTTTATCTTTAGGACTACAAACGCCGCCAAACATTGAGTTAACTCAAGCTGTCTTGGTGGGATTTGCGCTACAAGCTTCCACTCAAAATCATACAGAGCGAGCACTAGGGGATTGCCCTAGTAGGGTTCGCATGTCTTGCAACGACACCGAACTGTGCTGCTCTACTTTCAGGCGTGGCAATGGCTTCAAAGCATGGCCATAAATAACTTCAACCGTCAATGTCAAACGCCCATCTTGCTGTGGTTTAGCCAACAATAACAGCGCATTCTCAAACCGCGCCAACCACTGTTTGCCACGCAGACCAGCAAAGCGATCACGGTGTAAGTTGCGGCCCAGCAAGCGAAAGTCTGCAATCAAGCTCTGCGTCGATGCATAGGTCAACGTGATGCGCTCCATGTCCATCACGGGCTCTGCAAATCCAGCTTGCACCAGCATGTCACCCCAGTCATGCATGTCGGTGAAACTGTGGCATGCAGGCGGCCAACCTTGATTTTGGTACACCTCAGCCAGCTCGCGCAGCGTGTCCGGTCCGAGACACGAGAACATCAAAAAGCCATCCACAGCTAACAGTTGGTGCCATTTCCGCAACAAAGTTTGCGGATCTTCGCTCGTGTGCAACGCCATATTGGCCCACAACATATCGGCGCTGCCTGGCTCTGATGCACCAAATGTCAAAGCATCCTGCTTCAACCAGCGCCGCCACCAAGGCGCTTGCAGTGTCTGGCGCGCCAACTGTTCACGTTCAACACTGGTTTCCAACACTTGGCAATGCGCCTGCGGGTAACGTGCACTTAGCTTGGCGTGCGTTTGCAGGCCGCCACTCACAGGTGCCCAATCCACCCAAAATTTGGGTTGTAAGCGAATCCACTGCAAACGGTCTTCCATGCGTCGGCCAATTTCCTCGTTCAGCCAAGGCGAAGCCGCATGTGGCCATGCGGCCCAACGGGCACTGGCCACAGGGTCAAGTGAGGGAGGTGTATCAGGCGAAGACGGTGCAGACATGGTCCCTATTATCGACACCGTGTCCTTCGCAAACATTGCGCTGTGCTTCAACCCAAACCAGCGCAATGTCTTTCCAATGCGGGGCATGTTGAAGCTTCCAAGTGTTTGTCATATCTGCCATCGCTGGCCCAGCCAGCCTTTATGCGCGCCCTGTGTCGAGCGCTTTGCCCAGCCCACGCTGCGCTGCCCCACCTGCGCCCTCACCCTCACACACGCAAGCTGCCGCAACTGCGCCCAGCACCCAAGCCCGCTAGACGCCTGCGTGGCCGCCGTGAGCTACACCTTTCCATGGGCAGGCTGCATTGCACGCTTTAAGTTTCAAGCCGACCCCAGCCTCGCCTACGCCTTGGCCCACCTCATGCGTCACGCCCCATGGGTTGAGCCCGCGTTAGATGAGGCCACCCTCGTGGTGCCTATGCCCCTCTCCCACTCCCGCCTGCGCGAACGCGGCTTTAACCAAGCCCTCGAACTGGCTCGCCACTTGGCCCCACACAAAACCAACGCCCACACCTTACTGCGCCGTGGCGACAGTGCTCATCAAGTTGGGGCCCCACGTCACGAACGGCTAGAGCATGTGCGGGATGCGTTTTGGGTATCGCCCGACCGTGTGTCTGCCGTGCGCAGTCAGCGTGTGGTGCTGGTAGACGATGTGATGACCACGGGAGCATCCATGTACGAGGCGGCGCGAGTGTTGAAGGCTGCGGGTGCGGTTCACATCACTGGGCTGGTCCTCGCACGCACAGAAGAACGCGAAGCGCATCACTAATGCTCTCCAATCAGCCTAGCAGCACCTCGCGCATGCAAGACAATAAGCGCATGTTCCACATCGTCCTCGTCCACCCCGAAATCCCGCCCAACACCGGCAACGTCATCCGCTTGGCAGCCAACACCGGTTGCACATTGCATTTGATTGAGCCTTTGGGCTTCTCGATGGAAGACAAGCACATGCGCCGCGCGGGCTTGGACTACCACGAGTACGCGCCCGTGCTGCGCCACGCCGACTGGTCCACGTTTTTGAACGACGCCAAACCCGACCCCGCCCGCATGTTTGCGATGACCACCAAAGGCTCCAGCACCGCGCACAACACCGCTTTTCAGCCTGGCGATTGGTTTGTATTTGGGTCTGAGACCAGCGGCTTGCCTGTGGACATACGCGAAAGCTTTCCACTCAGCCAGCGCCTGCGCCTGCCCATGCGTGCCGACCAGCGCAGCTTGAACCTGTCAAACTCGGTAGCCGTCATCACCTACGAAGCTTGGCGACAAAACGGGTTTGTGGGCAAGGCTTAAGCGTCAAGCCTTATGGCGTTCTGCAAAGCACCATATAGCCTTAGGTTTTAAGCCCTCGCCTACACTAGAGGGCTTGATTTATATAGATTTATTCCTGTCATGAGTGCATTCCTAGACGAAGAAGTTTTGTCCGTCCACCACTGGACCGACCGCCTGTTCAGCTTCACCACCACACGCGACACATCGCTGCGTTTTTCCAACGGCCACTTCACCATGATTGGCTTGCGCGGCGAAAACGGCAAACCCTTGTTGCGCGCCTACAGCATCGTCAGCGCCAACTACGAAGAACACTTGGAATTCCTGAGCATCAAGGTGCAAGACGGTCCCCTCACCTCCAAGCTGCAACACATCAAAGTGGGCGACAAAATTGTGGTCGGCAAAAAGCCCACCGGCACTTTGTTAATCGACTATTTGCTGCCCGCCAAAAACCTGTACCTCATCGGCACAGGCACGGGCTTGGCCCCATTCCTCAGCATCGTGCGTGACCCTGATACGTATGAGCGTTTTGAGAAAGTCATCTTGGTCCACGGCGTGCGTGAAGTCAAAGAACTGGCCTACCACGACTACTTGACCCAAGAGCTGCCCAAGCACGAGTTCTTGGGCGAGATGGTCAGCAACCAAATGCTGTACTACCCCACCGTCACCCGCGAGCCTTATAAAAACCAAGGTCGCGTGACCGACTTGCTCACGTCCAACAAACTGACACAAGACTTGGGCTTGCCCAACCTTGACCCAGCCAACGACCGCATCATGATTTGCGGCAGCCCGGGCCTGAACAAAGACATGCGCAGCTTGCTCGAAGAGCGTGGCTTCAAAGAAGGCTCCACCACCACCCCTGGCGACTTTGTGGTGGAACGTGCGTTCGTTGAACAGTAATCTCATCCATCATGTTTGAACCTAGCCAAGCCGACGTCCGGCGCTTCTTCTGCTCCGTCTACGCCAAGTGGCGTGAGGGGCAGCCCATGGATGCGCTGGAAACCTTGGCCAGCCAATGGGTGGCCGAGCACCCCGAGTACCACGCCGACTTTTCAGACGTAGATGCCGCACTCGAGCGCATGTACGAGGTGAAAGACGGCAAGACCAATCCCTTCTTGCATTTGTCCATGCACTTGTCGGTGAGCGAGCAATGCTCGATCGACCAACCGCGCGGCATTCGCCAAGCGGTGGAGTTGCTCACCGCCAAACGTGACTCACTGCACGATGCACACCATGAAACCATGGATGCACTGGGCCAAATGATTTGGGAAAGCCAACGCAGCGGCCGCCCACCCGATGGCCATGCCTACATTGACGCGGTGCAACGCCGAGCCACCAAAGACTGAAGCAAAGGCGCATTAAGATCTCCCAAAATACAAACAGGAGACAAACCATGCGCCACTTCTCAATTAAGTCCAACTCTCGCCGCACCTTGTGTGCCGGCATCGCCATCGCAGCGCTCAGTGCCATTGGCCTGCCCGCCGCACACGCACAAACCTACCCCAACAAACCCATCAAGTTTGTCGTGCCTTTCAGTGCAGGCAGCGCCACCGACAACGTGGGCCGTATCTTGGCGCAAGCCATGGGCGAGGCGATGGGCCAAACCATCACAGTAGAAAACAAAGCAGGTGCCAACGGCATCTTGGGTGCTGAAATGGTCAAAGGCGCGCCAGCCGACGGCTACACCTTCTTGGTCACCACCAGCACCACACAAGCCGCGAACGTGCACCTGTACCGCAAGCTGCCGTACGACCCCGTGAAAGACTTCACGCCCATCGGCAAGATTGGTGAGACCGGCTTTATCTTGATGGTCAACACCGACTTCCCCGCCAAAGACATGAAAGAGTTTGTGAGCTACGCCAAGGCCAACCCAGGCAAGCTCGCGTTTGGCCATGGTTCATCGGGCTCACTTGTGTCGGCCGCCATGCTCACCGAATTGGCAGGCCTTCAAACCGTCAACGTGCCCTACAAAAGCATTCCACCTGCATTGACCGATTTGCTCGGTGGCCAAATTCAATTCGCGTTCGCCGACACCGGGAATGCTGTGTCGCAAATGAACGGTGGCCGCATGCGTGGCCTAGGTGTGACCACCAAAAAACGCGCAGGCAAAGCGCCCAACGTGCCGCCCATTGGCGACACCGTGAAAGACTACAACGTGAGCGCGTGGTTCGGTCTCATGGCCCCAGCTGGCATGCCCGCTGATGTACAAAAGAAAGCCACAGCCACTTTGATGGCAGTGCTGGCCAAGCCCGAAGTGCGCGAAAAAATTCAAGGCGTGGGCATTGACCTCGACGTGGAAGACTCCGCCACACTCGCCAAAACCATCGACGCCGAAATCAAAAAATGGGGCGGTTGGGTCAAGACCGCTGGCATCACACCTGAATAAGCCATGAACCTGACTGACAACGCAAGCCTGCAAGGCGCACTCGCAGGTTTGCGCGTGATTGATTTGACGGGCGTGGTGCTAGGCCCCTACGCCACGCAAATCTTGGGCGACTACGGAGCTGACGTCATCAAGATCGAGCCGCCCAGCGGCGACATCATGCGCCACGCTGGCCCCATGAAGCACCCGGGCATGGGCCACATCTTCATCAACGCCAACCGCAACAAACGCTCGGTCGTGCTGGACTTAAAAAAGCCCGAACAACGCGAGCAGCTGCTGGCCTTGTGCAAAACCGCCGATGTACTGACCTACAACATTCGCCCTGCCGCCATGGCGCGCTTAGGTTTGTCGTATGACACATTGCGCACCGTCAACCCACGCTTGGTGGTGTGTGGCGCGTACGGATACAGCGAAGGTGGCCCCTACTCAGACTGGCCCGCGTATGACGACCTGATTCAAGGCGCCGTGGGTATGCCATGGTTGATGACGCAAAGCGGCAGCCACGAACCCCGCTACGCGCCCACCACCTTTGCCGACCGCGTGACGGGGCTCAACATGGTGCACGCGGTGATGGCCGCCATCATTGCGCGCTACCGCACAGGTATGGGCCAGCATGTGGAAGTGCCGATGTTTGAATGCTTGTTGCAGTTTGTGCTGGGCGATCACTTGTGTGGCGAAACATGGAAGCCGTCGCTGGGCGGCATGGGCTATGCACGTTTGCTTGCTGTCAATCGCAAACCCTACGCCACTCAAGACGGCCACATCTGCGCCCTCATGTACAACGACACACATTGGCGTGATTTTTTGAAACTGGTGGGCCAGCCTGATTTGTTTCAAACCGACGCACGCTTTGCCACGCATGCAGATCGACTCAAGAACATCGATGCGCTGTATGGTGTGGTTGGCGAACACATGCGCACGCGCACCAGTGCCGAGTGGATGAAAGACTTCACCGCGCATGACATCCCCGTCATGCCCATGATGAAACTCGACGATTTGCTGACCGACCCACACTTGGCCGCCACGCAAGGCTGGCTAGATGTGCCGCATCCGTTTGAAGGTATGTTGCGTCAACTGCGTCCACCCGTGCGCATGAGCGGCACACCGACAGGCGTGTGGCGCCCCGCACCGCGTTTGGGTGAACATACCGACGAAGTGCTGAGCAGCCTCAAAACTTGAAGCTAAGGTCTGTGCTACAACTGCCAAGACACTGCCGTCGCAAATGGAAAAGCACATGCACACCCCCTCTCAACCACTCGGTGCCCAAACCGTTTCAGCAGCAGATTTGCGACTGACCATCCAACCCACAGAGCTGGGCTTTAGCGACACCTCCGAATTGGTGTCACACGCCCTGCCGTGGATTGGCCAAGAGCGCGCCGAGACCGCCGCGCGCTTTGGCTTGGAAATGACGCAAGCCAACTACAACTTGTTTGTGTTGGGTGAAGTCGGCAGCGGTCGCTCAACCTTGCTTCGACAAATGATGCACAGCGTCGCGGCCACCCGAGCTGTACCACCTGACCTGTGCTACTTGCACAACTTCGACACACCAGAGCATCCGCACGCGGTGCACATTCCCGCAGGCGAAGGCCGCAAGCTGCGCGTGCACATGGCTCAGCTCACCAAAACACTGCTCGCTGAAATTCCCAAACGCTTGACCGCCCAAGACTTCAAAGTGGAGAGCGAGCACATCGAGAAAACCTACAAACAAGAAGAAGACCGCGCCTACGCCGTACTGGATGCGTTTGCTGAAGCGCGCAGTTTTTCGCTGTTTCGCGAAGGCGGGCATTTGGTGTTCACCCTGCGCGATGAAAAAGGCGTGCCATTGACAGAAGCCGAAGCACTGGCTTTGCCAAAAGAGCGACGCACCGCCATCGACCAAGCCGAGGTGGAGCTGCGCGCCGAGATTGCCAACTTCCTCGACAAAACACGCCCGATTGACCGTGTCAAAAACGAAGGCTTGGCCGCCTTGCGTCGCCAAACCATCAAGCCCATGTTGGAGCAAGAGTTAGCGCACATCCAACAAGCCTTGTCCAAACCCAGCCAAGACAACGCCAAGCTCGCGCATTACTTTCAAAAAGTCATGGCGGATGTGCTGGAACACATCGAACTGTTTGAGCCCCGCGACGATGACGAAGAAGAAACACGCCTCGAAGCCCTCAACACCTTGCTGCTGCGCTACCGCGTGAACGTGGCCGTGGACAACCACGACACACACGGCGCGCCCGTGTTGGTCGAAGACAACCCCGTGTTTCGCACCTTGTTTGGCAGCGTGGAATACCAAACCGAAGACGATGTGTTGATGACCGACTTCTCGCGCATCCGCGCGGGCAGCTTGCTCAAGGCACACGGTGGATTTTTGATGCTGCATGTGCGCGACTTACTGACCGATGCTTTGGTGTGGGAAAAGCTCTCACGCTTTTTGCGCAGTGGTCGTTTGCAGATTGAAGAATCAGGCTTGCACCTCTCGCCCATTGCCTCGGTGGCACTCGAACCCGAGGCCGTGCACATCGACGTGAAGATTGTGCTGATTGGCACCGTCGAGGAGTACTACGTGTTGCAAGAAGGCGCGCCTGAGTTCTTCCGTCGCTTCATGTGCAAAGTGGAATTTTCCGAAAGCTTTACAGCCAATGCAGGCACGCACCGCGCCTCCGCCATCTTTGTGGCACACAGTTGCCAGCGCCTAGGTTTGCCACATTTCAACGCCGATGCAGTGGCCCGCTTGATCGAATGCACGCACCGCGAGGTGGATGACCAGACGCGTCAAAGCGCGTTGTTCTCGCACACCGAATCACTCATCATTGAAAGCGCCAGTCACGCTCGCCAACGCAGCGCAGACAAGGTGCAAGCTGCCGATGTGGATGCCGCTATCGCGGCACGCAATTTCAGAAACGGCTACATCGAGCAGCGTTTGCAAGAATCCATCACCGATGGCGAACGGCTGATTTCTTTGCAAGGCGAACAAATAGGCCAACTCAATGGCCTCACCGTCATCGAGCTGGGCGACCATGCCTTTGGCTTTCCTGTGCGTGTCACGGCACGCACTTATGCGGGCAACGAGGGATTGGTCAACATCGAACGCGAAGTGAAGTTGTCAGGCCCGATTCACGACAAGGGTGTGCTCATCTTGCACAGCTATTTGTCAGCGCTGTTTTCGCACATCGCACCTTTGGCCTTCAACGCCTCAGTGGTGTTTGAGCAAGAGTACAGCGGCGTCGAGGGAGACTCTGCGTCGTGTGCCGAGCTGTATGCCCTGCTGTCTTCTCTGTCAGGCTTGCCAATCAAACAAAATATTGCGGTCACGGGTGCGGTCAATCAAAACGGCGAAATTTTGCCCGTGGGTGGCGTGAACGAAAAAATCGAAGGCTTCTTTCGCACCTGCAAAGCCCAAGGCTTGGACGGCACACAAGGCGCCTTGATTCCCAGTCGCAACCGTCATCATTTGATGCTCAGCCAAGACGTGGTGGATGCTGTCGCACAAGGACAATTTCACATTTACACCGCAGAGCATGCCAGCGAAGGGGCTGAGCTCTTGATGGGCACCGTCTTTGGCAAAGAGCTCAAAGGAGGCAGCTATGAAGCGCAAAGCATCTTGGCCTTGGCCGATAAAACGCTACAAGCCTACCGACGTGCCTGCCACAAAGAGCCCGCACAAAGCGTGCGGCACATGAGCCACAAATTTCAAAAGCAACTCGACGGCAAATAAAAAAAGCCCCACTGCGTGGGGCTTCCGCTCAGGCAAACCGTTGCTTTAACGGAACTTGCTCTGAGGCACCGTTTTAAGATCGCCTTGCTGAGAAGCAACGTAGTTGGCCAGCTCTTTCAGTTCGGCGTTGCTGAATTGTTTGGCCACGCCACCCATCACCCCATTGCTTCGGCCCCAAGTTGCAGTGCCCTCTACCTTGTAAGACTTCAAAGCCACAAACAAGTAGTCTGGATGTTGACCTGCAATTTTTGGATAGCTGGGGTCGATGGGTTTGGCAAAGTTTTCACCATGGCATGAAGCACATGCACCTTTGGTAAGCAAAGCGGCCACTTTGGCGTTGGGCTCAGTCGCCTTGGCTGGCAACTCTGCACCAGCAACCTTGCCATGGTTGGCGTAGTAGGCAGAAATATCGGCCATGTCTTGGTCACTCAAACTGTCGGCAATGCCGCGCATGGTGGGGTGTTTGCGCTCGCCTTTTTTATAGGCGTTCAGCACCGTGGTGATGTACTTTTCGCTTTGGCCTGAAATTTTGGGTACTTTGTAAACTTCAGGAAAACTGGCTTGATAGCCTGTGATGCCGTGGCAACCGATACACATCGCGATTTTCTTTTCACCTGCGTTAGCATCGCCTTTGACGTCTTGGGCCAATGAGAGCGACGACACAGCAGATACAGTCAGAGCAAACGCGAACGAGACAAACTTTTTCATATGCAAACCACAATCCCTAGAGGTTGATGTAACCCAAATAATAGACGGAACGACCCATGAAATTCAAAGGCACTGACACCTACGTTGCAACCCAAGACCTGATGCTCGCGGTCAACGCGGCCATCGCACTCAAGCGACCCTTGCTGGTCAAGGGCGAACCAGGCACAGGCAAGACTATGCTTGCAGAAGAGGTGGCCCAATCCCTGGGTTTACCCCTGTTGCAATGGCACATCAAATCCACGACCAAGGCCCAACAAGGACTGTATGAATACGATGCCGTGAGCCGTTTGCGCGACAGCCAGATGGCTGATACCGAGAGCGCAGAACGCGTCAAAGACATCAACAACTACATCCTCAAAGGCGTGTTGTGGCAAGCGTTCACCTCCGAGCAACCCGTGGCCTTGTTGATCGACGAGATCGACAAAGCCGACATCGAGTTCCCCAACGATTTGTTGCGCGAGCTCGACCGCATGGAGTTTTATTGCTACGAAACACGCCAGCTCATCAAAGCGAAAACTCGCCCCTTGGTGTTCATCACCTCGAACAACGAGAAAGAGCTGCCAGATGCGTTTTTGCGCCGCTGCTTCTTTCACTACATCAAGTTCCCAGACGCTGACACCATGCGCCACATCGTGCAGGTGCACTTCCCCACCATCAAGCAAGACTTGTTGAGCGTGGCGATGAAGACCTTCTTTGACATTCGCAACTTGCCCGGATTGAAGAAAAAACCATCGACCAGTGAGTTGATTGACTGGCTCAAGTTGCTGGTGGCCGAAGACATCCCGATTGAAGCCATGCAAACCGCAGACGACAAAGTATCCATTCCACCACTCGTGGGCGCGCTGCTGAAAAACGAGCAAGATACCACGCTGTTTGAAAAGCTGGTGTTCATGCAAAGCCGTAACCGTTAAGAAGAGATCACCATGTTTGCATCCCTCATCGAAGGCCTGACCGACGCCATTGGTTTCGTCGTAGGCGCATTGCTCGGCTATGGCTTAGGCGTGGCATTTGGCTTGAATTTGTTTGCCGAAGGCTATGGCACGGGCAGCATCATTGCGATCTTGCTGGTCGGCATTGGTGGCGGCATGGGCTTGCAAGCAGCACGCCACTTTCGTGCTCCCAAGTCAGACGCCGAATAAACCCACGCCATGCTGATCGACTTCTTCTACACCCTACGCGCGGCCAAGCTGCCGGTTTCGGTGAAGGAGTACCTCACGCTGCTGGAGGCGCTGCAAAAGCAAGTGGTGGGGCCTGGTAGCGATGCCTGCAGCATGGATGACTTTTATGTGTTGAGCCGCCTCATCTTGGTCAAAGATGAAAAGCATTACGACAAGTTTGACCGCGCGTTCGGTGCGTACTTCAAAGGCGTGGAGCTGCTGACCGACTTCACCAAAGAAGTACCGTTGGATTGGTTAGAAAAAATCCTTCAAAAAGAACTCACCCCTGAACAAAAAGCCGCCATCGAAAAAATGGGCTGGGACGAGTTGATGGAAACTTTGAAAAAACGTCTCGAAGAACAAAAAGAACGCCACGAAGGTGGCAACAAATGGATTGGCACAGGTGGCACATCGCCTTTTGGCAATGGTGGCTACAACCCACAAGGCATTCGCATTGGCGGTAAAGGCGGTAACCGCAGCGCCGTGAAAGTATGGGACCAACGCGCCTACCGCGACTACGACGACACCCAAGAGCTGGGCACACGCAACATCAAAGTGGCCTTGCGTCGCTTGCGTCGCTTTGCACGCGAAGGCTCGGCCGAAGAGCTGGACCTTGACGGCACGATTCATAAGACCGCAGCCAATGCAGGCTTTTTAGACATCTTGATGCGCCCCGAGCGCCACAACAATGTGAAGGTGTTGTTGCTCATGGATGTGGGCGGCACCATGGACGATCACATCGCCCGCGTCGAAGAATTGTTCAGCGCAGCCAAAGCTGAGTTCAAGCACTTGGAGTTTTATTACTTCCACAACTGCGTGTACGACTTCATGTGGCGCAACAACAAACGTCGCTACGCTGAGAAGTTTGAAACCTGGGACATCATTCGCAAATACAACAAAGACTACAAGCTCATCTTCATTGGCGACGCCACCATGAGCCCGTACGAAATTGTGCAACCCGGTGGCAGCGTGGAATACAACAACGAAGAAGCAGGTGCCGAGTGGTTGCAACGCCTGCTTCACGCCTTCCCCAAATTTGCGTGGATCAATCCCGAACCTCAAGGCGTGTGGCAATACCGGCAAAGCATTGCCATGATTCAACAAATCGTCAGCAACCGCATGTATCCGCTCACGCTCAAAGGCTTGGAAGAAGCCATGCGAATGCTGAGCAAGTAGCACCCTAAAATACACGCGGATTGCCACCGTAGTTCAATGGATAGAACTCTCCCCTCCTAAGGGAGTGATACAGGTTCGATTCCTGTCGGGGGCACCAAGTTCCAATTTGTAACTAAACAGAATTCATTTTGTAGCCTGTGTCTCTATATGGTGCACGATCAGGGAATTTCCTAGGCATCGTTTGCAAAAAAGCAATCGCGACAACCTCGAAAACACTGAGCAAAACTGGCACAATGCACCCGTTTTAATAAGGAAATGACATGAACAAAACTGAATTGATCGAAGCAGTGGCAGCACACACCGAATTGACAAAGGCCGACGCTGGCCGCGCTGTCAATGCCATTCTCGAAGTGATCACACACGCTGTGGCCAAAAAAGACGACGTGCAATTGATCGGCTTCGGCACGTTCAAAGCTGCCGCTCGCGCTGCACGCACTGGCAAAAACCCACGCACTGGCGAAGCTTTGAAAATCGCAGCTGCTGTGGTGCCTCGCTTCACTGCTGGCGCAGCGTTCAAAGCTGCTGTGAACACCAAGAAGAAGTAATTCTTCGCGTTCACGCACAAAAGCGGCATCGGGCAACCGAGCCGCTTTTTTCTTTTTCCAAATGAATCAAAAGACAAACATGTTCACACACGTTTTTTTAGGTGCTCAAGACCTCGAAGCCTCACGTAAGTTTTATGACGCAGCCCTCGGCGCGCTGGGCCACGCGCCAGGCGCAGGTGCAGGCAGCCGTTACGTGTACCGCACACCCACGGGCACCTTTGGCATCACCACCCCCATCAACGGCGAGCCAGCCAGCTTTGGCAATGGCAGCACGTTTGGTTTTGCGGCCAAGTCACCCGCCGAAGTAGACGCATTTCATGCCGCAGGCGTGGCCAATGGCGGCGTGACCTGCGAAGACCCACCAGGCCTGCGCACCAACCCCGCGTTTAGCTACTACATCGCTTACTTGCGTGACCCATCGGGCAACAAGATTTGCGCGATGTGCCGTAGCTAAATCAATCGCATCAAGCCTGACGCATCTCCCGCAGCTCTGCGTTGGCATGGCGCAATCGGTCGGCAATGGCCAAGGCCACCGCACGCATGACGCTGATGCTCATCACCGGATCGCCTGCCGCCACGGTGGCAAAGGCTTTGCGGTCGATGGCAATCAGCTCGGTCTCGCGCGTGGCATACACATCGGCCGAGTGGGCGCGGCCATCTAAGAACGACATCTCACCAAAGAACTGACCACGACTGAAGGTGGTCAAGTGAATGGTTTTGCCATTGGCCAATGGCAAGCTCACCTTCACCTCGCCTCGGCTGATCAGCATCAGCTCATGGCCCGTTGAGTCTGCGCCAAAGATCAACTCACCCGCCTCAAACACATGGTGTTGGGCACAACGCTCCAGCGCGGCAATTTCGTCATCGTTTAAGCCATGGAAGAGTTCAAACTTGCCCAAGGGGATGCCCTCTTTAGACACATGGGCGTGACCGGCCAGCGCCAAGGTTTCGTCTTCAATCCATTCCAGCGCTTCGTCAAACTCATCAAAAATCTTGGCCGTACTGTCAGACAACAAACCGATGTGGTCCACATACGAACGCAAGTCGCGCCCACTGGGCAAACGCTCGGGCACACGGGTCAGCACCAAACGCGCATGACGCTCAGACAGCATGTTGCGAATGCGCTCAATCATGTGGCCTGCGGTCATGTCCATGGACTGCACGCGCATGAAGTCGAGCACCACAAACTTGGCCTTACTCAGCTCCGGCTCGATCGCGGTGTAGAGCTGATCGGTGGTGCCAAAGAACAAGCTGCCTTGCAATTCAAAAATCACCGTGTGGCTGCCCGTCTCGGCCAACACGTCACGCTCACGCTGGCCACGTACACGTGACGAGTACATGGTGTTGCCAAACGATTTGCGGCGAATTGTGGTGGTATGAATTTGCTCACGCAAGAACAGCATGATGGCCATGGCCACGCCCACGCCTGAAGCGGCAATCAAACTCACGGTGTTGGCCACGATGACCACAATCAAGATGACCGCGAAGTCGAGCATGGTGTCTTTGGCTTTGAGCAGTTGCAGCGAATGCCAGTCGATCATCTTGAAACCGATGACGATCAGCAGCGCAGCCAAAGCCGCCACAGGCACCCACGCAATGAGCGAGGTCAATAACAAGATGGCTAACAGCGACCACACGCCTTGGAACACACCAGACAAATAAGTGGTGCCACCACTGGCCTTGTTCACCAAAGTCGCGCCCATGGTGCCAGCACCGGGTGCGCCGCCAATAAGGGACGAGGCCAAGTTGCCCAAACCTTGGCCAATGAGTTCTTTGTTGGAATCGTGGCGTGAGCCAGTCATGGCATCGAGTACCACGCAGGTTTTGAGTGTGTCGATGGACAGCAACACGGCCAGCGTGATGGCAGGAAATGCAATCTGTGTCCAATGTGGGAAACCAGATTCGCTCAAGCTACGGAAGGGGTCGAGCAAGGACTCAAAGAAGCCTTCGCCCCCCACCGCCAATGGGCCAATGATGAACGGGTTGTCATGCAAGTTGCGCAACTCAGGCCATGCGCTGAACGCCAACAACCAATACGAAGCCATGCCACCCAACAAACCCACGATCACGGCCGGTACTTTGGTGGAGATGCGTGGTGCCAACAACATCAACGCGGCTGTGGCCGCACCCACGATCAAGCTCGGCGTTTGCCACAGCTCCATCGCGTGCAAACCCTGCCACCAGTTCATGCCTTTGGGCAGGGCCATCCACTTGGGCAACTGGCTCATGATGATGATCAGGCCCACACCGCTGAGGTAACCGCTCACCACAGGAAACGGCATGTACTTGATGAGCTCACCGATGCGCAGCAAGCCAAACGAAATTTGTACCAAGCTGCTGACGAAAGCCACCAAGAACAAAGTGAGCACCACCGCACCCACACCGCTACCCTGCTGCGTCATTTGAATGGTCAGTGCAGAAAGCACTGCAGCTGCTGGTGCACAAGGTGCCGAGATGAGCCGTTGCGTACCACCAAAGGTGGCGGCAATCAAGCCCAGTGCGGTCACACCCAGCATGCCTGCCAACGCCCCCTTGGCACCAAACTCGGCACCCAGCGGCGAGAAGATGGTCACACCAAACGCAATGGCCGATGGCAGCGCCACCAACATGGCAGCAAAGCCGCCCCAAATATCGCCAGATAAATTGGCGCGCGATAGTTTCAATTGAGCGGTAGTCATTCCTCAAGGTTATCACCATCCATCAAGCACTTTTCAGTCGCACAGAAGACTGCTTGCGGGTAATCACGCAAGTCAGTTGTCACAACACAGGCACCATATGCATCACGCCTTTAGGCGCGCAACCCCCTCACTTGAAAGACACGATAGATGGAACGGTTCAAACAAATCACCTATGAAGAGTTGGCACCTGAGGTGCGCCCACTGGCCGACGATATTTTGAAAGTTTCAAGCGCCGCTTTAGGCGGCCCCTACAACGCCTTGCTGCGCAGCCCTGACATGGCGCGTCGTTGTTTTGATTTCTTAGATTACCTGCGCTTTAGAACATCGGTCAGCAAACGCCTCAATGAATTTGCCATCCTGATTCAAGCCCGCATTGCCAACGCGCAATACGAGTGGTGGGCGCATGACCCCATCGCGCAACGTGCAGGTCTGTCCACACACATCATTGAACAGCTGCGCCAATGCAAACGCCCAGAAGGCATGCAAGAAGACGAAGCCTTGGTGTATGACTTTTGCATCCAGCTCACCCTCAACCACCGCGTGCCCGATGCGCTGTGGCAAAAGGCCGTCGCTGAAATGGGTGAGCAAGCCGTGGTCGATCTCACCGTGCTCTCTGGCACCTATGTGATGGTGTCGATGTTGCTCAACGCCACACAAGTGGGCATCCCCAACGGAGGTACTGAGCCCTTAGAGGTGTTCTCACCGCTCGACATTCGCCAGCGGTTGTTGGCTTAAATTGGTTTTATCCATCAGGAGATTTCTATGATTTCACGCCGTCACATCGCGGTTGCTGCCAGCATTCTTTTGACATCCTTCGCCACCTTCGCACAAAACAACACCGTGCGTTTGGTGGTGCCTTTTTCCACCGGCGGCCCCACTGACATTGCCGCACGCGTGATTGCACCCTTGTTGTCAGATGCCATGGGCAAGACGGTCATCGTGGACAACCGTGTAGGAGCGACCGGGGCAATTGGCGCAGAGTTTGTGGCGCGTGCACCGGCTGACGGCAACACGATTTTGTTTGGCACGAGCAGCATCATGGCGGCCAACCCCGCGCTCATGCAAAAACTCTCGTATGACCCCGTGCGTGACTTCGCAGCGGTCAGCACAGTGGCCACGATTGAAAACATTTTGGTGGTCCACCCATCGGTGCCAGCCAACAACGTGCAAGAGTTGGTGCGCTATGCCAAAGACAATCCGGGCAAGTTGTTCTACGGCTCATCCGGCATTGGCAGTACCTACCACTTGGGTTCTGAAATGTTTGCCAACATGACCAAGACACAACTGGGTCATGCACCCTACAAAGGACAAGGCCCCGCCGCACAAGACTTGTTAGCTGGCCACATTCAAATCATGTTTGATGCCTTCAATTCGGCTGTGCCCAACATCAAGTCGGGTCGGGTCAAAGCATTGGGCATCGCCAGCGCCAAACGTCACCCCGAGTTACCCGACCTGCCCACCATCAGCGAGCAAGGCGTGCCAGGCTATGCCACCACGATTTGGCTGGCCTTCTTCTTACCAGCTAAAACACCCACAGCCATCGTCGACAAAATGAACCAAGACCTGCGCAGCATCATGCAGCGCCCCGATGTCAAAGAACGCTTCAACAAGCTAGGCATGCAAGCCACTAGCTCGAGCACTGGTGAACTGGATGCATTGCTGAAGCAAGAACTGACGCAATGGACCAAAGTGGTGAAAGACGGCAACATCAAACCTGAGTGATTGCAAAAGACGCGTTGACCTACATCAAGCACGAATAGACGATACGAGTGTCTAATGCATCATCACTTAGGAGAAACATATGACAGCAAACGTTGGCGGCATTGACCGCATTCTGCGCATCGTCGCGGGCTTGGTCCTCATCGCATTGGCCGCCACGGGTGTGGTGGGTGCTTGGGGTTATTTGGGCGTCATCGTGTTGGCCACGGGTGTGTTCCGCTTTTGCGGCGCGTACACCTTGCTAGGGCTGAACACTTGCCCCATGAAGCCTGCACAAGAAGAGCCAGCCAAGTAAAAGGCTATCGCTTCACACCAGCCTCAGCGCCTTCAAGCGGCTGAGGCTTTTTTACGCGCCAACCACAGCAACCCTGCACCCGTGATGAGGACAGGCACCAACGAACCCCAGTTGAGCCAAGCCCAACCTTGCGTGGTCACCAACGCACCCGAGGCAAACGAGGTGAAAGCCATGGTGGCGAACACGCAAAAGTTAATGGCGGCTTGGGCGCGGTTTTTCTCTTGCGGTGTGTAGGCTTGCATCGACAACGTGGTGCTGCCCGTGAATAAAAAGTTCCAACCCACACCCAACAAAAACAAAGCCACCAAGAACTGGTGCAAGTCCACGCCTGAGAGGGCAATGGCAATACAAGCGATGTTGAGCAACACGCCCACGCCCATGATGGGCAACACGCCAAAGCGTTTGATCAGATGCCCCGTCACAAAGCCCGGTGCAAACATACCAATCACATGCCACTGCAACACCCACGCGGTGTCTTCAAACGGGAAACCACACACTTGCATGGCCAGCGGTGTAGCTGCCATCAACAAGTTCATCACGCCGTAACCCAGAGCAGCCGCCAAGGCCGCCACAAAGAACACAGGCTGACGCATGATTTCGCCCAATGGACGACCACCCGTGTCATCCGCTTTCACAACGGGTGCGGGTGGAAAGTGGATGAAGCTCATCACCGCCATCGACAGCACGGCCACCCCCATCAACGCCACATACGCACCTGCGAACGGCATGCCAAACAAACTCTTGGTTTGAATGGCGAGGTTCGGGCCAATCACAGCGCCAATCAAACCACCCGCCATCACCAACGACACGGCCTTCTCGCGGTAGTCGGGCTTGCACAGCTCAGCGGCTGCAAAGCGATACAGCTGGCCATTGGCGCTGTAGTAACCGGCCACCACCGTAGCCGTGACCAACAACCAAAAGGATTGCGACAGCACTGCGAACGCACCCAAAGCAGCTGATAGCAAAGCCACCAACAAGCCCAATTGAAACGAACCTTTGCGGCCAAAACGTTGCTGCGATTTGGCGACCAAGCCCGTGCTCAACGCGCCGCCCACCACATAGCCCATCACGGGCAATGTGGCCATCCACGCCTCGGGCGCCAAACTCAGCCCCACCAAACCATTGATGGCAATGAAGGTGACGTTGTTGGTCAGGAACAAACCCTGCGCGATAGACAGCAAAACGAGATGACGGTTCATAACGACCCAAACAATGAAAGAGAAAACAAGCCAGCCGACATGGCCAAACCATGCAACACAGCCGCTGCAATCGTCAAAACAATGGCAGGTGCCAAACGTGCAGGTTGCTCTGCATTCTTTAGAAGCATCACAAATGCCGCCAGCGACAGGGGCATAGACACCAAGCCCCACAACGCAGGCTCAGGATGGATGAACAGCCGCACCCCGACCAACAACCATGCATACGCCAAACAGGCAAACGCAAGATACATCCAAGCAACACGGCGTGGACCGAAGCGAACCACCAAAGTCCGCTTACCCACTTGTGCATCAGCCTGTGCATCTGGGAAACCGTTGATGACCAAGATGTTGCCTACCAACAAAGCAAAGCTCAGCGCCACCGCCGCAGGAATGACAAAGAATTGGCCGCGCTGCACATAGTCAGCGCCAACCACCACCAAACCCCACGTCAGGGCCACCGTCAGCTCGCCCAAACCTCGCTTCATCAAAACCAAAGGCGGCGCAGAGTAAGCCCACCCCAAAAACAAACCTGCCAGCCCTAACCACACCAGGCCACCACCCGTCTTCACCGCCAGCAACAAGCCGCAGGGAATCAACACCGTGATCAAGGCGCCTGCCAAGTTGTGGGTGTCTTGCGTGGTCACATGTCCGTTTTGAATGAGGCGTGCACCACCCGTGAACGGAAATAAACCTTGACTGTTGGCATCGTCCGCACCATTGAGGGCATCGTGGTAATCGTTCAGCACATTGGCCGCCGCATGCATGAGCACAGCCAACACCAAAGTGGCCAAAGCGGTCCACACGTTGGGGCCGTGTCCGCAAGCCGCAGCCACAGAGGCACCCAACACACACGCCACGGCTGTGATCACCAAGAAGCCGGGGCGCGTCATCTGCACCAGCGTGCGCCAGGGCAAGGACTTCTGATCGGTCATGGCGCCATGGTTTCCCATGCCTTCAACGCCTCCGAGGCATACATCAACGCAGGGCCGCCGCCCATGTAGACACACACGGCCAAAGTTTCTTCCAACTCTTCACGTGTGCAACCCACGCGATGCAAAGCTTTCACATGAAAACCAATGCAGCCCGAGCAGTGCTGTGTGATGCCAATGGCCAAGGCCATCAACTCTTTGTGTTTCTCGCTCACAGCACCGGTGGCCATGGCCGCTTTGGCCAATTGACCAAAGCCTTGCATGGCCTCGGGTTGCGCCTTGCGCAACTCAGTCATCGATTGGCTGATGTTCTTGATGAGGGTGGGATGGTCAAACGTGCTCATGGTGACTCTCGTTGCGTTTATTCAAAGGAAGGCTGTGCGGGCTTGAACACGTCATGGCCTGCAGCCTGCCACGCATCAATGCCACCTGCGATGGATTGGATATGGGTGTAGCCCATCTGCGCCAAAGACTGTGCACACAGAGCAGCACGACCACTGGTTTTGCAATACAACACGATGGTCAAGTCACGCGATTGCAACTTGGGATTACCCGCCATCTTGAACTCCAACATGCCACGTGACATGTGCATGGCACCGGGCAAATGACCGGCAGCGTATTCATCCGCTTCACGTACATCAATCAAAACATCACAAGCTTGAATCGCTTCAACAGCTTGATCCACAGAAATTTCTTCAACTGATTTTTTAGCTTCAATCACCAAATCGTGGGCTGTTTTCATGCGACTCTCCTTGCTGTGGTGGAACGTTTTTTGGCAACCGTGGCCAAAGGCCAGGCTTGCGCTAAATGCTGCTGGGTGATGCGATCACACACCAAATCGCACAAGGCGTAAATGGTGGGATCTGCAATTTGGTAATACACGCTGGTGCCACGGCCTTCACGCTTGACGAAGCCTTGTTGCATCAACACCGCCAAATGGCGCGACATATTGGCTGCGGTGTAGCCACAAGCCTCGGCCAGTTCACCTACGTTGTGCTCGGCTTCGCGCAGCAAATTCAAGATGCGTAACCGTGTGGGCTCTGCCAAGGCTTGGAAGTAGCTGGCCACACGGTCAATGGCTTGTTCTGGAAGTTGGTTCATGTTTTCGATTGTAGACATAATTCAGCGATTGATTATTTAATTGTTTGGTTAAATAATTGATGAATTATTTATAGAATGAGCACCATGACTGATTCAAACCTTCGCATCTCTGGCCGTTTGGCCCGTTTGTTCCAAAGCGCGCAAATCACACCGCTGCTGGCTTTGGTGTGCTTTCTGCTCGGTGTCTTTGCCGTCATGGTGACGCCACGTGAAGAGGAACCCCAAATCAACGTGACCATGGCCAATGTGCTGATCCCCTTCCCGGGCGCATCGGTGAAGGATGTGGAGCAAATGGTGTCTGGCCCTGCCGAGCAAGTGCTGTCGCAAATTGCAGGTGTCGAACATGTCATGTCAGTCTCGCAACCCGGCATGTCAGTGGTGACCGTGCAATACAAGGTGGGCGTGCCTCGCACCGAAGCCTTGGTTCGTTTGTATGACACGGTCAACTCACATGCTGATTGGCTACCCAAAGGCTTGGGCGTGTTGCAGCCGCTCATCAAACCCAAAGGCATTGACGATGTGCCCATCGTGTCGCTCACCTTGCACGGCAAGGATACCGACCCAAGTGCTTTTGAACTTGAGCGCATTGCGCAAAACATTGAGATCGATTTGAAACGCGTCAAAGGCACACGAGAGGTCACCACCGTGGGCGGCCCATCACGCGCCATTCAAATTGACATCGACCCTGCACGCATGCAGGCAGCTGGCATCACTGTGCCCGAGCTGCGCATGGCTTTGCAAGCGGCGCATTTGGGCGCACCGGTGGGTGATTTGTTGGTCGGCCAACAAGCCATTGCGATTGAATCCGGTCCGTTTTTGAGCAGCGCCAAAGATGTGGCCAGCTTGGTGGTGGGCGTGCGTGCGGGTACACCTTTGCACGTGCATGACATTGCCCAAGTGCGCGATGGCGGTGCACAAGCCAACACCGCCGTGTGGCACGGTGTGGCAGGCGCCAAGCCTAGCGAACGCACCGCAGTGACCATTGCCATCACCAAGAAGCCAGGCGAAAACGCCATTGAGGTGGCTGATGCTGTGTTGGCACAAGTGGCCACACTCAAGCAAAGCAAGATTCCACAAAACGTGGAAGTCACCACCACGCGCAACTACGGCGAAACCGCGAATGACAAAGCCAAGAAGCTGATTCAAAAGCTGCTGTTCGCCACAGCCTCTGTGGTGGCTTTGGTGTTCATTGCTTTGGGCCGCCGAGAAGCTGCCATTGTGGGTACTGCTGTGATCTTGACCTTGACGGTCACTCTGTTTGCCTCGTGGGCTTGGGGCTTCACGCTCAACCGCGTGTCGCTGTTTGCGCTGATTTTCTCGATTGGCATCTTGGTGGACGACGCCATCGTGGTGGTGGAGAACATCCACCGTCACCAAGGTTTGTTCCCTCACAAAACCCTCACACAAATCATCCCAGGCGCGGTTGATGAAGTAGGCGCACCCACCATCCTTGCCACCTTCACCGTCATTGCAGCTTTGTTGCCCATGGCGTTTGTGACTGGTTTGATGGGGCCCTACATGAGCCCCATCCCAATCAATGCCAGCATGGGCATGTTGTTGTCGCTGGCTGTGGCCTTTGTGGTGACGCCTTGGTTGGCACGCATTTGGATGAAAGCCTCACCAGCACACGGTGCTGAGGATGACAGCGCATTCAAACAATGGCTCAAGCGTTTTTTCAATGGCGTGTTCACACCTTTCTTGAATGACAAGTCTGGCCAGCGCAACCGTTGGAGCCTAGGCGCAGCCGTGCTCGGTGCCATCGTGGTGTCGATAGCCTTGCCAGTGGCTGGCTTGGTTGCCTTGAAGATGCTGCCGTTTGACAACAAATCTGAATTCCAAATCGTGGTCGACATGCCTGCAGGCACCCGCGTGGAAGAAACTGAAAAAGTATTGCGTGCCTTGGGTGCTCATTTAGCCACCGTGCCAGAGGTGACGCACTACCAAGCCTACGCGGGCTTGAGTGCCCCGATCAACTTCAACGGCTTGGTGCGTCAATACTATTTGCGCAGCGGCGGCAACGTGGGTGACATCCAAGTCAACTTGCAAGACAAGCACTTGCGTAAAGCGCAAAGCCATATCATCGCCATGCGCGAGCGCCCTGCCCTGCAAGCAATCGGCAAACAGTTCAACGCCAATGTCAAAGTGATTGAAGTGCCACCAGGCCCACCCGTGTTGGCCCCCATCGTGGCTGAGGTGTATGGCCCCACAGACGAAGGCCGCAATCAAGTGGCCAAATCTGTGCGCGCGATGTTCAGCGCACAACAAGGCGTGGTGGATGTGGACGACAGCACCATCAGCGCAGCACCTCGCCAAGTGCTGTTGATCAACCGCCAAAAGGCCGCGCAAATGGGCGTGTCGCAACAAGCCATTGTCAGCACCTTACGTGCGGCTTTGGCGGGTGAGTCAACCGTCTACGCACATGACCAAAACAAATACGCAGGCGCTATCGTTATTCGCTTAGCCAAGAGCGAGCAAGACTCGTTAGACAAACTACTCAGCCTTGGCGTGCGTAACTCGCAGCGCGAAATCGTGCCCATTCGACAGCTCGTCACCATCAGTGACACCCAACGCGAACAGCCCATTTATCACAAAGACTTGCTGCCCGTCACCTATGTGGTGGGCGACATGGCTGGCAAGGTCGACAGCCCGCTGTACGGCATGTTTGGCATGCGCAGTGGCTTGAACCAAATTCAAGCACCCAATGGCAAACCTGTGGATGAGTACTTCATCCAACAACCGGCCGACCCGTATCAACACTACGCCGTGAAGTGGGATGGTGAATGGCAAATGACGTATGAAACCTTCCGTGACATGGGTGCTGCCTATGCCGTGGGCTTGGTGCTCATTTACTTGCTGGTGGTGGCGCAGTTTGGCTCTTACCTCGTGCCGCTCATCATCATGGCACCTATCCCGCTCACCATCATTGGTGTGATGCCAGGCCACGCTTTATTTGGTGCACCGTACACGGCTACCTCGATGATTGGCATGATCGCTTTGGCCGGCATCATCGTGCGCAACTCGATCTTGTTGGTGGACTTCATCCGCTTGCAAGTCTCGCAAGGTGTGGCGCTGAAAGACGCGGTGGTGGCCTCGGCCATTACCCGCGCGCAACCGATTGTGTTGACTGGTTTGGCCGCGATGATGGGTGCGTTCTTTATCTTGGATGACCCGATCTTCAACGGCTTGGCCATCTCGCTCATCTTCGGTATTTTTGTCTCGACCGCACTCACCTTGTTGGTGATTCCGTTGCTCTATTTCATGGCTTTCAAGAACAAGCCTGCTTCTGTCATTTCTGGAGAACACGCATGAAACGCTTGCCCCTCATTGCCGCACTCGCCTTGGCTGGCATCACCTCTGCTGCACAAGCCGCCGATTTGATGGGCGCATGGCAAGCAGCGCTTGCCCGTGATCCAGAAATCGCAGCCGCACGTGCCTTGCACGAGCAGGCCACGTTCAGACAAGAACAAGCCAAAGCCTTGTGGGCCCCCATGGTGTCCGCTGGTGGTGCTGTGGGCATAGGCGGCGCAGACAGCCGCACCAAGGGTGCAGAGGCCATGGGCCAAAGCGATGTGACATTCAAAACAAATGTGAATGCAGGCGCTTTGACACGTGCCAGCATCGGCGCACAAAAAGCATGGATCAGCCCAGAGCGCGAAGCGCAAAGCAAGCAGCTCGAAATGTCCGCACAAATTGCGCAAATCCAATGGCAACTAGCCCAGCAAGCCCTCATCATGCGCACGGCGCAACGCTACTTTGATGTGGTGGGCGCTGAACAAACTCTCAGCGTGTTGCAACGCCAGCAAAAAGCCATGCAGCAAGCTGCAGCTGAAATCAGCAAGCGTCAATCCGTGGGCGACGCCAGTGTGATGGACGTGCAAGAGGCCAACGCCCGTGTGTCTGAAATTCGCGCCCATGTGCTCACACACGAAAACAACTTGGCCAACAAGAAGGTGGCCTATCGCCAATTGACAGGTCAAGAGCCCACGCAATTGCTGCCCATCGGCAACATCAATCTCACGCCCGCCAACTTGGCTGATGCCAACACTTGGGTGCTTCGCGCCAAACAACAATCCCCCAGCCTCCAAATGATGGGCTTGCAACAGGCCATCCAAGGCCAAGAAGCCAAACGCATCAAAGCAGGCAATGCCATGACAGTGGACTGGGTGGCTCAAGCGCAAATGGACCGTCTATCCGGTCAAGGCATGTATGGCAGTGCCAGCAACCAAACGGCGCAATACATGGTGGGCATTCAGCTCAATGCCCCCCTCAGCACAGGCGGTATGGTGGAGTCGCGCGAACGCGAAGCCTTGAAGCAAGTCGAAAAACTGCGCTACGACCAAGAGGCGGTTGAGCAGCAAGTCGAGCAACAGGTGCGCGACGCGTGGCAAAGCCTGAGCACCGCGCAAGCCCGCCTGCAAGCCTTGAGCCAATCCGAGCAAGCCAGCATGGCGCGTCTGACCTCCACCCGTCAAGCACACCGCACCGGTGCGCGCACCACCAATGAACTGCTGGGCGCTGAGCACGATGCGGCACAGGCCGAACTGGCCGTGGTGCAACTGCGCATTCAAACTGCGATGGAGCAGCTGCGCTTATCTGCCGCCAGTGGTGAATTGGGCGAAGCCCAGCTACGCCAAGTGAATGCTTGGCTGAAATAAATACGCTTGCTGCGTGCTGGGTCACTCACAGCAGGGAAATCCCTTGAGACTCTGACAAGTCGGGGTTGCTAGAATTTATACATAAGCAACTAGTGAATTACCAATTTCAGAGGATAGACATGAAAAAAATAGCCGCCGTCGCGTTCATCGCTTTTGTCTCAACAGGCGCCTGGGCCAACGCTGACTTAGCTAAGAAAAATAACTGTCTGGCTTGCCATGCAGTCGATAAAAAAATTGTCGGCCCAGCCTACCAAGACGTGGCCAAGAAATACGCGGGTCAAGCAGATGCCGAGGCCACATTGGCCAAATCCATCAAAGCTGGCGGCAGCGGCAAATGGGGCCCTATCCCAATGCCCGCACAAGCTCAACTGAGCGATGCGGACGCGAAGGCCCTTGCTGCATGGGTCTTGGCCGACGCTAAGTAATACGACAGATACACGTACCTTGATGAGCTTCCCTCGGGAAGCTCTTTTTTTAGCACCTTGCATAGAAAGAAGAAGTTGAAACTCAACATCACCCACCTCCTCGCCGCCCTCGGCTTGGCCGCCTTGAGCCTCAACAGCGTAGCCGCTGAGCCTGAATACCTGCGCATCATTGGCACGGACACCAAGTTCGTGGTGAAAAACGCCAAAGGCGAAGAGCGCGAAATCAAACGCGTCATGACACCATGCGCCAAAAACAAAGGTTGGTTGCAACCCATGGTGCCCGTGGCTGGCGTGACGCCTGTGGGCGAAATTGAAATGCTCAACGCCATGAACGACCGCGACGCGATGTTGGTCGACATGCGTGAACCTGAAGACCGTGCCAATGGCACCATCCCCGGCTCACACCACATCGTCTACACAGAGGTGTCGGCACGCATGGACGAACTGGGTTGCAAGAAGACCGCCAAGGGCTGGGACTGCGCAGGCGCCAAGAAAGTGTTTGCGTTCTGCAATGGCCCCGTGTGCCCGCAAAGCCCCAGCGCCATTCTGGCTATGACGCGCGATGGCTTCCCAGCGTCCAAAATTTATTACTATCGCGGTGGTATGTTGGACTGGTCAGCATTGGGCTTCCCAGTTCTCAAAGGCGATTTCTAAAGAGGCACTTCATGCACACCAATTGGATCCAAGACACACAGGCCCTGCTCAACAGCAAGGATGAATCAGTCCCCACACGTCGCTTGGCGCTGCAAACCGCATTGGGTTTGGGTTATGCCGCATCGGCCGCACCGTTGATGGCACAAACCGCCGTCAAAACATCTAGCGAAGGCTTGATCGAAGGCGAAGTGGTGATTGATGTCAACGGTTTCAAAATGCCAGCCTACCGCTCGGCCCCCAAAGGCAAAACCAATTTGCCCGTGGTCTTGGTGATTTCTGAAATTTTTGGTGTGCATGAATACATTGCCGACGTGACGCGTCGCTTTGCCAAAGCAGGCTACTTGGCCATTGCACCTGAGTTGTTTGTTCGCCAAGGCGACCCCAGCTCGTATGGCGAAATGGGCAAGCTGATCGCTGAGGTCATCTCTAAAGTGCCAGACGCCCAAGTCATGGGCGATCTGGACGCCACTTTGCAGTGGGCCAGCAAAAACGGTGGCAACGCCAACCGCGCAGCCATCACCGGTTTTTGCTGGGGTGGACGCATCACGTGGCTGTATGCCGAGCACAACCCGAAGGTCAAAGCTGGTGTGGCTTGGTACGGTCGCATGGAAGGCCAAACCAATGCCAACAACCCCAAGCATCCGGTCGACTTGGCCGCTACCCTGAAAGCCCCCGTGCTGGGTTTGTATGGCGGTGCTGACACAGGCATTCCTGTGACATCCGTGAACAACATGAAAGAAGCCTTGGCACAAGCTGCCGTCAAAGGCAACGCAGCGGCAAAGGCCTCAGAGTTTGTGTTGTACCCAGACGCACCGCACGCCTTCCATGCAGACTATCGCCCCAGCTACCGC
The DNA here is from genome assembly GCF_027924965.1 of Limnohabitans sp. TEGF004. Taxonomy (NCBI): domain Bacteria; kingdom Pseudomonadati; phylum Pseudomonadota; class Betaproteobacteria; order Burkholderiales; family Comamonadaceae; genus Limnohabitans; species Limnohabitans sp. TEGF004. Next base: position 2,026,691 of record NZ_AP027056.1, read on the forward strand.
GCCGCACCTGCAACCGATGGCTGGAACCGAGCGCTTGCTTGGTTCAAGCAATACGTCTAAGCGCAAGGCTTAGGCCACAAACACCCGCGCTTTGCGCGGTGTGAGCACCAAGGTCTCACCCTCTGTAAATCCCTGCTCGTAAAACTGCGATGCAGGGATTTGCGCTTCAATGATCTGCTGATCTGAGGGCCCGTCGCCCTCTGCGGCCACCAGCTCTAAGCGCGCAATCGGCCCCACGACGATGGCACGGGTCAGTTGGGCCACGATGCCTTCATCACCGGATGTGTAGCGGCGCACATCCAAGTCATGCGGACGCACATACGCAAATGCTTTGGCATCTTGTGTGTCATGGTGCTCAGGGCTTGCCACGCGCACGGTTTGATCTTCCACACCGATGTGCATTTCGCCTTCGTGGGCACGACCATGAAACAAGTTCACATCGCCCAAGAAGCCATACACAAATGGGCTGGCGGGGTGCTCCCACACCTCTTGCGGGCTGCCCACTTGCTCGACATTGCCCTTGTTCATCACCACCACACGGTCGGCCACTTCGAGGGCTTCCTCTTGGTCATGCGTCACAAAGATGGTGGTCACATTCAAGTCATCGTGCAAGCGGCGCAACCAGCGGCGCAGCTCTTTGCGCACCTTGGCGTCCAAAGCACCAAACGGTTCGTCCAGCAACAACACTTTGGGCTCAACCGCCAAAGCGCGAGCCAAGGCAATGCGTTGGCGTTGACCGCCTGAGAGTTGTGATGGGTAACGATCGGCCAACCAATCGAGCTGCACAAGGCTCAGCAAATCGTGAACCTTCTTTTTGATTTGTTCTTCGCTGGGGCGTTCGTTGCGTGGCTTCACGCGCAGGCCAAAGGCCACGTTTTCAAACACCGTCATATGGCGGAACAAGGCGTAGTGTTGAAACACAAAACCCACTTGACGCTCGCGCACATGCACGTGCGTCGTGTCTTCACCACTGAACAAGATGGCGCCCGCATCTGCGTTTTCTAAACCCGCGATGATGCGCAGCAAGGTGGTTTTGCCGCAGCCCGATGGGCCCAACAAAGCGATCAACTCGCCAGAGTGAATGTCTAGGCTCACATCGCCCAGCGCTTGGAAGTCGCCAAACTGTTTGTGGATGTTTCTGATTTCGATGCTCATGATTCTTTTACTCGTATTTATGCTTGTGGTCGTTCAGGCGGCAAATCAGCCGCGGCTTTGAGCTCACGTGCATGACGCCACTCCACCGTGGACTTGATGGCCAAGGTCACCAAGGCCAACAAAGCCAAGAGTGAGGCCACGGCAAACGCCGCCACCGATTGGTATTCGTTGTACAAAATTTCCACATGCAAGGGCATGGTGTTGGTTTGCCCGCGGATGTGGCCAGACACCACCGACACCGCACCAAACTCACCCATGGCACGGGCGTTACACAAGATCACACCGTAAATCAAACCCCACTTGATGTTGGGCAGCGTCACAAACCAAAAGGTTTGCCAGCCTGTAGCACCCAACACGATGGCCGCTTGCTCTTCGTCATTGCCCTGCGCTTGCATGAGCGGAATCAACTCGCGTGCGATGAAGGGAAACGTGACGAACACAGTGGCCAACACAATGCCGGGCACTGCAAAAACGATTTTGATGTCGTGGGCTTGCAACCAAGGACCAAACCAACCTTGCGCGCCAAACATCAACACATAAATCAAACCAGCAACCACGGGCGACACCGAGAAAGGCAAGTCGACCAGCGTTGTTAAAAACGCTTTTCCTGTGAACTCATACTTGGCAATGGCCCACGCAGCCGCCACGCCAAACACCAAGTTCAACGGCACGGCAATGAGTGCGGTGATGAAGGTCAGGTAAATAGCCGACCACGCATCGGGCTCTTGCAAAGCCACCCAATACGCTTCCAAGCCTTTGCGCAAAGCTTCGGTGAACACTGCTGCCAAAGGCAAGACCAAAAAGAAAAACATAAACGTGAGCGCCACGCCAATCAGGCTGTAACGCACCCATGCGGGTTCGGTGGTGCCCGCTTGCGCCCTACGCGCGGAAGGATTGATTGCGGCGGTACTCATGCTGGGGCTCCTGTGTGGCGACGCTGCCACGCTTGCAGGGCGTTGATCACCAACAGCAAGATGAACGAAATGACCAACATCACCACAGCCACTGCGGTGGCACCTGCGTAGTCGTATTGCTCTAGCTTGCCAATGATGATGAGCGGTGTGATTTCAGACACCATGGGCATATTGCCCGCAATGAAAATGACCGAGCCATATTCGCCAATCGCACGCGCGAACGCCATGGCAAAACCTGTGAGCAACGCAGGTGCGATGCTCGGAAAAATGACACGGCTAAAAGTTTGCCAACGTGTAGCACCCAAACAGGTGGCCGCTTCTTCAAGTTCTTTCTCTGCGTCTTCCAACACCGGTTGCACCGTGCGCACCACAAATGGCAAGCCAATGAAGATGAGTGCAATCACCACACCATTGGGGTTGAACGCGAGTTGAATACCCATAGGCTCTAGGTACTGGCCGATCCAACCATTGCCCGCCAACAAAGCCGTGAGTGAAATACCAGCCACAGCTGTGGGCAAAGCAAAGGGCAAGTCCACCAAGGCATCGACCACCTTCTTGCCGAAGAAGTCGTAACGCACCAGCACCCAAGCCACGAGCAAGCCAAACACCACGTTCACCAAGGCTGCAATGAACGACGCACCAAACGTGAGGCGATAAGACGCCATCACGCGCGGGCCGGTGACGGCCGCCCAAAACTGGTCCCACGTGAGGGTGAAGGTTTTGAACACCAAAGCGGAGAGTGGAATCAACACAATCAAGCTCAAATAGGTGAGCGTGAAACCTAGCGTGATGTTGAAGCCGGGAAGCACACGCGCAGCCTTGTGGCTGCGCGCCAGAGAGAACAATGCCATGAAAAATTACTTCACCGTGTAAATCTTGTCGAACTGACCACCGTCATTGAAGTGGACTTTTTGTGCTTCGCTGAGTGAGCCGAAATACTCGCTCACAGGCACCAACTGAACAGGCTTGAAAGTGGCCGCATATTTCTTCAGCAGCGCAGGTGAACGTGGGCGCAAGGCGTGCTTGGCGGCAATTTCTTGTGCTTCATCGGAGTACAGGTAGTTCAAATAAGCCTTGGCCAATTCGCCTGTGCCTTTTTTATTCACGGTGCGTTCCACCACCGCCACTGGGTTCTCAGCAATGATGCTGACCGATGGATGCACCGCATCGACCTTGCCTTCGCCAAATTCGCGGTCCACCGACACCACTTCTGATTCAAACGTCACCAGCACATCGCCGATGTTGCGTTGCAAGAAGATGGTGGTGGCATCACGGCCTCCTTTGGCGAGCACGGGCACGTTCTTGAAAATCTTGGCCACAAACTCAGCAGCGCCTGCGTCATTCATGCCCTTTTTGCGGGCATAAGACCATGCAGCCAAATACGCCATGCGGCCATTGCCACCGGTTTTGGGGTTGACGATGATGACTTGCACACCAGGCTTGGTCAGGTCGTCCCAGTCCTTGATGCCCTTGGGGTTGCCATTGCGCGTGAGGAACAACATGGTCGAGGTGGTGGGCGATGCATTGTTGGGAAACTTCTTCGCCCAGTCTTTGGCGACCACGCCTGTGCTGGCCAAGAACTCAATGTCGGTGGTGGTGTTCATGGTCACCACATCAGCTTCTAAGCCGTCATTCACTGCACGAGCTTGTGCGCTTGAGCCACCGTGGGCTTGGTCAACCTTGATGTCTTTGCCCGTGGTCTTTTTGTAGTGGGCCACAAAGGCTTGGTTGTAGTCTTTGTAAAACTCGCGAGCCACGTCATACGACACGTTCAGCAAAGTTTGCGCAGACGCCAACGTGCTGAGGGTCAACAACGCAGCGGCCAAGGTGGTGTGTAGCAATTTTTTCATGGCGGTCAATTCCTCATCTGAATGGTTTGGCTGCGATTGTGGGTGGCCTCTCTGCAAACTCAAACGACTTTTAATTTGTTAGTAAATAACGCATCTGCATATAGAAACGTGGCTCACTTCTTGAGGTAAATCTGATCAAACTGTGCGCCGTCGGCAAAGTGGTCTTTGTCGGCCTTGGCCCAGCCACCAAAGGCTTGGTCAATGGTGAACAAAGGCAACTTGGGCAATTGCTTCACATACTTGTCTTGGGCTTTCGCCGAGATGGGGCGGTAAAAGTTTTTGCCCGCAATGTCTTGGCCTTCGTCGGTGTAGAGGTAGTTCAGATAGGCCTCTGCCACCTTGCGCGTGCCTTTGCGCTCGACGTTTTTATCCACCACCGTGACAGGCGGCTCAGCCAAGATGCTGATGGAGGGGTAAACAATGTCCACCTTGTTGCCGAATTCTTTTTCTAGCAAGTGCGCTTCGTTTTCCCAAGAGATGAACACATCGCCTTGGTTGCGTTGTGCAAACGTGACCGATGAGCCGCGTGCACCGGTGTCGAGAACAGGCACGTTCTCGTATAGTTTTTTCACAAACTCTTTGGCTTTGGCTTCACCGCCGTATTTTCGTTTGGCAAATTCCCAAGCGGCCAAATAGTTCCAACGTGCACCGCCCGAGGTTTTGGGGTTGGGCGTGATGACGCTGATGCCGGGCTTGACCAAGTCATCCCAGTCTTTGATTCCCTTGGGGTTGCCTTGGCGCACCACCAACACGATGGTGGAGGTGTAAGGCGACGAGTTGTGTGGCAAACGCTTTTGCCAATCTTGAGGGATGAGGCCACCGTGTTTGTACAAGGCATCAATATCACCGGCCAAAGCCAAGGTGACCACGTCTGCATCAATGCCGTCAATGACCGAGCGGGCTTGTTTACCCGAGCCACCATGCGACTGCTTGATGGTCACGTCTTGGCCGGTTTGTACTTTCCAGTGTTTGGCGAAGGCGGCATTGAACTCTGAGTACAGCTCTCGGGTCGGGTCATACGAAACATTGAGCAAGGTAACAGGGGCGGTTTGTGCAGCTACCAAACCGCTCACAGCCACCAAGGCTGTGGCCACCAGAGTTTTGAGGAATTGTTTGCGTTGAATCATTGTGTTCCCTTTGAATCCATCTAAATTTGCGATGGATGGATTCTTAGCGCAGCAGCGCGGAAAGGGAACGACAGAGTAGTTGGTTGTTAATTACCGAAACATCTAAGCCAATGTCAAAGGGCGTTCAAAGGAATTTTGAGGTAGGAAACACCGTTGTCGTCCTTGGGCGGAAACTCCCCCGCACGGATGTTGATTTGCACCGCAGGCAAGATCAGCACGGGCATGGCCAAGGTGGCGTCACGCGCGGTGCGCATGCGCACAAACTCAGCCTCGTCGATGCCGTCGTGCAAATGGATGTTGTGGGCCCGTTGTTCAGCCACCGTGGTTTCAAAGCGCACGACACGGCCTTCAGGTGGGTAGTCGTGGCACATGAACAAACGCGTGTTGTCTGGCAAGCTCAAAATTTTTCGCGTGGAGGCGTAAAGCGTTTTGGCGCAGCCACCGGGAAAGTCACAACGTGCCGAGCCCACATCGGGCATGAACAAGGTATCACCCACAAACACCGCATCGCCTATTTGATAAGCCACACATGCGGGCGTATGGCCCGGCACATACATGGCTTTGGCGCTTAAGTTGCCAATGGCAAATGCTTCATCCACTTGCAGCAGATGGTCAAACTGTGTGCCGTCTTCTTTGAAATTGGCCTCTAAATTGAAAATACCTTTGAACACCCGTTGCACAGCTGTGATGTGATCGCCAATGGCGGTTTGTCCACCCAACTGCGCTTTGAGATAAGGCGCCGCGGTGAGGTGATCTGCATGGGCATGTGTTTCTAGTATCCATTGCACTTGCAGATTTTTCTCACGCACAAATGCAATTGCTTTGTCAGCCGACTCGGTGCTGGTGCGGCCAGACTTTGGGTCGTAGTCGAGCACCGAGTCAATGATGGCGCAGGCGCTGCCCTCTTTCTCGTACACCACATAAGTCACGGTCCAAGTGGCCGGATCGAAGATGCCATGCACGAGGGGGTTCAAAACAGCGGACATAGAAAAGCTCTGGTTCATAAGGGCACAATAATATAGGTAACTTTTGATATACACATCAACCATGCACATCGACTGGCTTCATTTCACACCTGGGTCGTCCCTGTTGGGCGGCATTCTGTTGGGTATCGCGGCAGGCGCGCTGTTTTTAAACAGCGGACGCATCTTGGGCATCACCGGTATTTTGGAAGGCGTGCTCAAGCCAAGGTCTGACGACGCGCCATGGCGTTTTGCTTTTCTGCTCGGCCTGCTTGCAGCGCCTTTGGCAGCCAAGCTCATCTTGCCTGCCGACTTCTTGCATGCCCCTCGCATCGATGCCAACTGGGCCATGGTGATCGTGGCGGGCTTGTTGGTCGGTTTTGGCACACGTTGGGGAGCGGGTTGCACCAGCGGCCATGGCATTTGCGGCTTGAGCCGTTTGTCTGTGCGCTCATTGGTGGCAACCTTGTCGTTCATGGGCACAGGCTTTGTGACCGTGTTCGTCATTCGCCATGTATTGTGAGGAGCCAGCGATGCAACGCGTGATTGAATTTGTGTTGGGTCTCACCTTTGGCCTCGGCTTGTTAATTTCAGGCATGACCGACCCCGGCAAAGTGCAAGGCTTTTTAGACTTGGCGGGCGCGTGGGACCCCTCGCTGGCGTTTGTGATGGGCGGCGGTGTGTTGGTGGGTTTGCTTGGGTTTGGCTTGGCCAAGAAAAAGAGCATCAGCCTCTCGGGCGCACCTTTTCAGTGGCCTGAAATGACGCAAATCGACCGCCCCTTGGTGTTGGGCAGTTTGATGTTTGGCATTGGCTGGGGCTTGGCGGGCTTTTGCCCAGGTCCGGCGCTGGTGGCTATGGCTGGGGGCAACGACAAAGCCTTGGTGTTTGTGCTGGCCATGATGGCTGGCATGGCATTGTTTGAGCGTTTCAAAAAAAGAGACAATTGAAGGCTTTTACCGCCACTGACCACTGGGGAATTTTGTGAATCTGACCGACTTGATTGAAACCTTCGGAGACCACTCGGTCTTGGCCATGGGTGGCGCGCTCATTGGTTTGATGTTTGGTTTTTTTGCTCAACGCTCCAAGTTTTGCGCACGGGCGGCTGTCATTGAATGTTGCGAAGGCGCTTTGGGCTCGCGTTTGGCCGTTTGGTTATTGGGCTTTGCCGTGGCCATTTTGGCGGTGCAAACCATCGTGGTGGTGGGATTTTTGAAACCGGAAAGCTCTCGCCATTTGGGCGCACCAGGGAGCATCTCAGGCGCAGTGGTGGGTGGCCTGATGTTTGGCATGGGCATGATCATGACGCGCGGCTGTGCCAGCCGTTTGCTGATTTTGTCGGCCAACGGTAATTTGCGCGCCCTGCTCTCGGGCTTGGTGTTTGCTGTGACGGTACAAGCCTCGATCTCGGGCTTATTGGCACCAGCGCGTCAGTGGATCACGTCGTTGTGGATGGTGGAAGGCGGTACTGATCGCAACCTGCTGAACCTGACCACATCATGGATGGGCTTGGTTGTCGGTGTTGCGATGGGAGCCACAGCACTTTGGCGCTTGCGCGTCAACGACGACAAGAACAGCCAGACATGGAACTGGGCCGGTGCGTTGGTGGGCTTGGCCATTGCTTTGGGCTGGGGCTTCACACAGCTGGTGGCCAGCGTGTCGTTTGAACCCATTGCGGTGCAAAGCCTGAGCTTTAGCTCACCCTCTGCGGAATGGCTGATGCGCAGCTTGTCTACCGCGACTGCGCCGAGCTTTGGCTTCGATGCAGGTTTGTTGCCAGGTGTGTTTATTGGTTCGTTGGTGGCCAGCGTGATGTTTGGTGAATTCAAGTTTGAAGGCTTTCAAACTGAAAACAAACTGGGCCACTATTTGACAGGCGCCGTGTTGATGGGCTTTGGCGCTGTGATGGCGGGCGGTTGCACCGTGGGCTCAGGCATGAGCGGGGGTGCCATCTTCTCGAACACCGCGTGGCTCACACTGGTGTCCATCATCTTGGGGGCTGGATTGACTTACAAAGCGCTCAAGTCAATCAACAGCCCCATTTAAAAATCGTTTACTGCGCGGGGCAGCAAGCCTCGCCATCTTTGGCACCGAGCTTGCGCAAGATGATGGCCATGGGGCAGAAATTGGTGAAACCAAACTGAAACAAATTCAGCCCCACAAAGGCTGTGAAGGCCAGGGCCCAACGGCTCACAAACACGGGGCTTTCCTCAATCCCCAAAGCCAGCGACACCATGATGAACAAGCCCGCAACGATGCGGATGTAACGTTCGACAGTCATTCCAATACTCCTTATTTAAAAATCAAACGGCAGCAAAGCCGGGGTTAGGCAACACGCCTTCGAGCTTGGGCGTGTTGAGCTTGCGCTTAGACACTTTGCCGCCGCTGGCTTTGAGCCATTGCTCAGCCACTTCCCACACTTGCTTGAGGTTTTGGTTTTTCGCGTCTTCTGACACGGGGGCCCAGCCTGCCACTTTGTATTTCTTGTTGGCGTCGATGAGCTTGCCTTTGAGGCGCATCTCACCGATGCGGCTGCCCATTTTTTCATTGGGTTTGCACACGTATTCGAGGCCACCCACGCGCACCATGTCACCACCTTGTTGGTAGTAAGGGTCGGGGTTGAACAAGTTGTCGCACACGTCTTCGAGCACGGTCTTGATGGTCTCGCCCGTCATCTCAGTCACAGTAGCGTACGAGTAGGTGGTCGCAGTCATGTCCATCAGCCATTCACGCGTGATGGCTTGGCCTGGCAAGAGTGATGTACCCCAACGGAAACCGGGAGAGAACGCCATGTCTGCGCCTTGTACATCCATCAATGCATCGAGCAACAGTTGATCGCCCGTGCCGTTGAAGTTGCCACGGCGGTACAGCGTACCTTCGGTGATGGCCAAGGTCTCGTTCAACTTGGCTTCGTAAGGCGCGCGGATCTTGTTGATAAGCGCATCCATCTCTTTGTCGGCAGGCAACATATTGGAGAAGATGGGCAGCAGCTTGTAACGGAAGTCAGTGATCTTTTTGTTCTTCACTTCAAAGTCGAGCACGCCCAAGAACTTACCGTTCGATCCAGCGTTGGTGACGATGGTCTTGCCACCTTTGTTGTTCACCAAAGTAGCCACAGGCATGCCATCGTGGGTGTGACCACCCATGATGGCGTCGATGCCGCTCACACGGCTCGCCATCTTCAAATCCACGTCCATGCCGTTATGCGACAACACAACTACCACCTGCGCACCTTTGGCGCGGGCTTCGTCCACCATCTTTTGCATGTTTTCGTCTTGAATACCAAACGCCCAATCGGCCACCATGTAGCGTGGGTTGGCAATCGGTGTGTAAGGGAAGGCTTGGCCGATGATGGCGCAAGGCACGCCGTTCATTTCGCGAATGACATAGGGCTTAAACACTTGGTCGCCAAAATCTTGGGTCTTGATGTTTTGGGCCACAAAGTCGACCTTGCCAGCAAAGTCTTTGTTCACAATTTCTTGCACGCGCTCCATGCCGTAGGTGAATTCCCAGTGGCCGGTCATCACGTCAACGCCCAGCAATTTACAAGCGTCGACCATGTCTTGGCCGTTGGTCCACAACGAAGTGGCCGAGCCCTGCCATGTGTCACCACCGTCGAGCAACAACGCACCGGGGCGGCTGGCTTTGAGACGTTTCACCAAAGTGGCCAAATGCGCGAAGCCACCCACTTTACCGTAGCGCTTGGCGGCCACTTCAAAGTTCAAATAGCTCATGCCATAGGCTTCGGCGCTACCAGGGCGCACGCCTGCCGTTTTTAGCAAATGCTCGCCCACCAAATGGGGCAACTGGCCTTTCATACTGCCAATGCCAAGGTTGACACTGGGCTCGCGGAAATAAATGGGCTTGAGCTGCGCGTGGCAGTCGGTCATGTGCAGGAATGAAACCTGACCAAACTTAGGAATGTCATACAGACCCCGAGCGGCCACGCCTGCATCGGCCTGCGCAAAGGCATTCATGTTGAGGCCAGCCATGGAGCCAGCACCCATGACTTGCATGAATTCGCGTTTGGTTAAGTTCATATCAGCACCTACTTATTTAACTTGCGTAAAAAAGCCGCAGATGAAAAGCTCATGCTGCGGCCATTTAGAGATTACTTGTTGACAGGCGACGCTGGGTCGAGCAACAAAGCCATCACGTTTTTGATTTGAGCTTCTGTCAAGATGCCCTTGTGTGCAAAACGCGGCATGTTGGAACACGCGTTGTAAGCACGCGCGTTTTGCAGCTTGCCCCAGGTGTATTCCACGATCGGCTTAGCCGCTGCGCTGCTGGGATCTGTCACACCACGGATCTTGCCGTAGTTGTACAAGCTTGGTCCCAAGGTGCCGTAGGACAACTCAGTCTTGCTGATTTGGTGGCAGTTGTAGCAATTGCCGCCATTGACCGAGTCGGCCTTGTCAGTCCAAGTTTTACCAGCACCGCTTTGTGCCACTTTTTCGCCTTCTTTGAAGTCGCCCAAGTATTTGCCATCGGCAGGTGCCTTGATGGTTTTCATGTTGCGGGCTTCAATCTCGGCAGACACTTTGGCATCCAAAGCTACGCCGGTACGGTCGGCTTCGGCGCACAAGCGGTTGTCTTCGTCGAGGTTCAAACGGTCGAGCTTGGCTTGGCCTTGATCGCGGAATGAGCGACCCAAAACGTCTTGTGTCAATTTATCGAGGTCGGCGCTCGAAGGCATGGGCGTGGTGCATGCAGTCAACAAGGCCACTGCGGCAGCGCCCAAAGCGATTTGATATGTGCGGTTCATTTTGCGTTGTCCTTATCGTTTGATCGCAGGCGCGATGGCTTCGCCACCTTTGCCGTTCACACCCATGTACACGCCCAAGGCGATGGTGGCATCGCTGCCAAACAAGGGGTAAGGGAAACGTTGTTGACGGTAGCAATCGTTCAAGCGCAACTGGGCGCCCCACATTTGACCGTTGGACACGCGGTAAGCGGGCCAAGCACCAAAGCCAGCGCCTGCACCGGGGTTCTTGGTTAGGTTGGGCAAGTCTTGCAAACGGATGCGTTTGTCGTCTTGGCTGTGGCACGTCGCACAGGCAAAGTCGTGTGAGCCGCCGCGCATGAAGAACAGGCGTTGGCCCACTTCATACATCTTGCGTTCTTCCACATGGCTTTGTGAGAGGTTGAACTTCATGCCTTTGGATTCGCCAGCAATCCAAGTCGCCAATGCGGTGACATTGCTTTGCTCGCCTCGGCCAAAAGGTGTCTTGGCAATTTCTTCACCGTTGAAGCCTTGCAACTCTTGCATGCACGTCACCAAACGTGACTCAAGGTCTTGCACTCGGCCGGTGTCCGAGAAGTAACGGGGCAACTCGACCCACGCACCTTTGACCACGCCTGCGCCTTTACCCAAATCACATTTTTCAAGCGATGCTTTTTTGGGGCCGCGTTTTTGCTTCCACAGGTCTTCACCTTTGGCTTCAAACAACTCAGCAGGGTTGCCGTCTTGCAACATGGCGCGGTATTCCGCGATGCTGTCGGTCGACGACTTTTGGGCGAACGCAGCGGCCGACAAGCCGATGAGCCCTAAAGCGATTACTAGATTCTTCATTCGTGTCTCCACTGCGTTCTTGTTGATTACGAAACGGTTGCTTCGTCAGAGCGTGTGTCGCCCTTGTTGTCTTTCCAAGTGATGCCCACTTTGTCGCCGGCTTTGGCGCCTTTGATGGTGAATTGCAAGAAAGGGTTCTTAGACACAGCGGGGCCCCACTCGGCGGTCATCACAACTTTGCCGTTCAAAGTCGCGGTCACGTCTTGGATGTGCCAGGCGGGAATGGTTTTGCCGGTGCCGTCTTTGCGTTGACCGGATTCCATTTCGTGGCTCATCAAGACACGGATAGTTGCTTTGTCGCCAGCTGCTTGAGCGCGAATGCGCATTGGATCTGCCATGGTGTTTCTCCTGAAATTTCTAAATTAGCCGCCGCAGCCGCCGAGTGTCACTTTGACTTCCTTCTTGGCGAAGAAAGCTTTGCCGTCGTTGATGATCGCAATGGCGTACACGTCAGACGATTGGCCCATCTTGGCGCGTGTAGAGAAGTTGGCTTCCACTTCAGGCGACACGTTGAACATAGCGATCAAAGCAGATGGGTTTTTCTCAACCAACAACAAGACGCGCTTGACGTTGCCCAAGCTTGTGCTCACACCCAATGGCACCACAGCGCCGTTTTCAGCGATGTCTGGACCCGTGATGGTGACGTCTTTGCTTTCCACGGGGGCTGCGCCACCCATGGCTTTGACGGCTTCGGCCACGCTCTTGGCGTCGAAGGCTGCTTTGTCAAACGCTTGCGCGTATTGAGGGAACAGGCCAGTAGAGGCCAAGAGGCCTGCCACAGCGGCGCTGTGCTTGAGGGTCTCGCGACGAGTTTGCATGTAGTGCTCCTAAAAATACTTGGATGTTATTTTGCCGCACCGGCAGCGAGCCAGTTGGCAATCAGTTTGATGTCTGCCTCGGGGGCAGATTGTGCAGGCATGGGGATAGGCCCCCACACGCCTGCGCCGCCTGCCTTGATTTTGCCTGTCAAGTACTCAGCCTTGCCTGGATACTTTTTGGCTATGTCGGAAAAGCTGGGACCCACCACTTTGGTGTTCTGTGCGTGACAGGCCGTGCAGTTGTGTTTGCCTAACAAAGCCAACGCGGGATCAGCCACTTTGGCTGCGGGTTTGGGCGCAGCAGGGGCCGCGGCTGAGGAACCCGTAGCGGCTGATTTATTTTCAGGCACTGCTGTGTTCGCACCATGTTGTTGTCCCACCAAACGATTTTGGTCAGCCAAGTTGCCGTGTGCGTTACGTGCGTAATCGGGCAGCATCGACGCCACTTTGGCTTCGGGAATGCAGTCTTTCATGCACGCCACGTTAGCGGTGTCTGGTTTGGCAGTGCCGTTGAACTCTTTGCCTGCCCACATCGCGTGCTGGGTGGTCATGCCGTTTCGGTTGGGCATGCGCTTTTGCACTTCAGCGATGTTTTTGTCTGACAACACAAAGTTTTCAGGCACCACATCGGCCAAGCTCAACAGGTAAGCGGTGACCGCATACACCTCGTCAGGCTTGAGTGACTTAGGCGCTGTCCATGGCATGGCGCGGTTGATGTAGTCCCACAGCGTAGACACCGTGGCCACCTTCATGATGGTGGTGCGGCCAGGGAAATCAGCGCGCTTCAAATTGGCCACGTTGCCTGTTTTGATGTCGTCATTGGTTGTGCCGCCAATCAAAGGGCTGAACACTTCGTTGGACTCACCAAACACACCGTGACAGTGGGCGCACTTGGCTTCCCACAAGTCTTGGCCTTGGGCGACCGAACCTGAGCCCGCTGGCAAACCTTTGAAGTCAGGGCGCACATCGATGTCCCACGCAGCCACTTCTTTGGTTGTCGCTGGACGACCCACGCCTGGGTAGGCTGTGCTTTGTGCGCTGGCAAAACCAGCAGCAGCCAACAAAGCTGTGGTCAAGATGACTTTACGAAACTTGGACATTCTTGACCTCACCGTTTTCTTGCACCAACCACGATTGGATGGCGTTGTTGTGATAAATCGAACGGGTGCCACGCGCAGCACGGAGGTGCTTGTATGTGGGTTGCACGAAACCCGTGTCGTCAGTGGCACGGCTTTGGATGATGGCGGGCTTGCCGTCCCACACCCAATCGATGTTGAAGCGTGTCAGCGCTTTGCTGAGCACTGGCGTTTCCAAACGGGCTTGACGCCAGTTGCGACCACCGTCCACAGACACGTCGACTTTTTGAATCTTGCCGCGGCCCGACCAAGCCAAGCCAGTGATGTTGTAGAAGCCTTTGTCCAGCAACACTTGGCCGCCAGAAGGCGTGGTCACCACGCTCTTGCATTCTTGGATGTTGGTGTACTGACGGTGCTGACCATCGGGCATCAAGTCCATGTAATGCACAGCTTCGTCTTTGGCAGCGTAAGGCTTGTCACCCACTTCAATGCGGCGTAGGTACTTGACCCAGCTCACGCCTTGAATGCCAGGCACGATCAAGCGCAATGGGTAGCCGTTTTCTGGACGCAGCATTTCGCCGTTTTGTCCATAAGCCACCAGCACTTCACCTGACAAGATCAGGCTCATGGGGATGGTGCGGGTCATGGATGAACCGTCGCCACCTTCGGCCAACACGAACTTGCCGTTCTTCAGATCTGCGCCTGCAATTTCGAGCAAGGTGATAAGCGGCACGCCTGTGAACTCGCTGCACGACACCATGCCGTGTGTGTATTGCACCGTGGGCACAGCCACGTTGCCCCACTCGACCGCGGTGTTCGCACCGCACTCGATGAAGTGGAAACGCGACACAGAAGGCAAACGCATGATTTCGTCCATGGTGAACACCTTGGGTGTTTTCACCATGCCGTTGATCATGAAGCGGTGCTTGGATGGGTCGATGTCCCACCAACCTTGGTGGTGACGCTCAAAGTGCAAACCGCTTGGTGTGACGATGCCGAACAAGGACTGCAGCGGTGCAAACGACACCGAAGCTTGCGTGGTTTGTGTCAAGCCTGGGCTTTGACGACGTTGCACGTTGGACTCGAACTTTGAAGGTACGCCGTAGCCGTTGTTGGCGGCCACGCCTTGGCCCAAGCCTGTGGCGTGCTCGGGCAGGTTCAAGATGTTTGGGTCACCGCCCTCTGTTGGCACAGGGTTGCCCTGAGCCAACGCCATCGGTGCCGCTGCACCTGCAGCCGCAGCAGCAAATGCGCTGCGAATGAAGTTGCGTCGGCCCGTCTTGCTCTCGGCAATGACGGTACGAATGCCGTCACGGTCTAAAAAATTTTCGGGCGCTTTTTGAATGCGACCCGATTGAGTGCCATCTGGTGTTTTCACAGACAGTCCTTCCACATCAGTTATATATCAATACCCGCTAATATAAATCATCTCTGATAGGGCATCCATCGGGTTTACGCCATAAACCGAATTAGCTCAACGAAATTTGTAATGCTGTTTGTTCAGGACAGCGGCAACAGCATTGGTATCTTCAGGGAAAAATCCCAAGTTGAGCTCGGTGTTGCAGTACTCGACCATGCCACGCAAGGCACCTGCCGTGTTGATGCGGCCTTTGGGGTTATAGATGGCACTGCCATTGCCGCCCACGCGTCGAATGTGGCATTCGTTGCATTGGTTTTCGGCAATCAGCTTTTCGCCCGCTTTGAGGTCTGCATCTTTGAATAGTGGGTGCTGCTGTGCGTTGGCCTTACCTGCAGCTGTCAAAAAAATCAAGAACAAAAACTTTCTCATGACATCTCTCCTCGTTACTTTTCTTGCAAAAGCTCAGGTTGCAACACTTGGTAATGTCGGCCCAGTTTGTCGAGCGGCGTCATCACGCCAGCACGCACCAAGGCGGTCACTTCGCGGCTGACGGTTTCAAGCTTGAGATCCATCATGGCACCCATGTCATCTCGACCAAACAAGGTGGCGGAGCCATCTTCTGATACTTCATGCATTTTGCGAATGAAGTGCAACACGCGTTGGCGCGCGCTGCCAAAATTAAGCTCGGCTAACCAATCATCCGCCAACTTCAAAGCACTTTGCCATTTCTCCATCAATTTGCGATGCAAGCGCGGACTGTTAGCGCCCAATTGATGCACCACCTCCAATGGGATACGACACAGCGACACCTCGCTCAATGCAACAGCTTGGCTGTCATAACGACCCGTCGCCAAAGCTTCAAGGCCCACCACATCGCCCGGAAACAACACACGCACCACGCGCTCTCGGCCATCTGCTGTGACGCGTACCAGCTTGATCAGCCCCTTGCGCAACGTGAACACACCAAGCGCTTGGTCTGATGCTTCATATAAAGCTTGACCCGGTTGATAGACCAAGTCGTCAATGGGCGCGTGGATGAGGTTGAAGTCTTGTTCGTTCAAGTCGGCAAACAACACCATCTCGCGGATACCGCAATTACGGCAATCCGAGGTGCCCCGCCAAGCTGATTCGGTTTGAATGGGGATCATCTACCAGTCACCACACGACGAGCCACAGCCAACTGCTCATCCAAGTAAGCGCCGTAGAAATCGGGCAGGTATGCGCCCTTCAAACGCGTCGCCACCTCACGCCCTTGAGCACCAAAGAACAACACCGTAGGCGCCAGCTTGATGCCTTGCTTGCGCACCCACGCATCCTGCGTGAGTGACGTGCCGTCGAAATCAATCAAAGCGCGGTTGTCACGCATGTCCACTTGCACGACCTGCAAACCTGATGCGAGCAAAGGATGCAAATAGTTTTCACGCACCACTTTGCAAAACGGACAGCCATGCAAACTGACCATCACCACCAAGGGCTGTTTAGCCTGCAGCGCTTGTGCCAACGAAGCCTGCAATGAATCAGTCGTGGGCAAAGCAACTGGTGCCGCCATCGCATCCCACGTGGTCATACCCGCCATACACAAGGCCAGACCTTGCAAGACCTGGCGACGAGGAAAATTTGTGGCGCGCATCACTTGGCTTCTTGTTCCATCAACAAATACGTGTTGTAAGCGTTCATGCGGTTGGCGGATTTGAAAAGAGGCATTTTCTCGAACTTCGACCAATCTGTGTTCGCGTAGGCACTTTCGAAGGGCTCCATGTCTTTGGCAGCGCGCCCCATGGCCTCACGCAAATACAACAAGTAATCGCGCGTGAGGGTCATATCGCCCTTGGGATCGTTAGAGATCGGGCCATGGCCTGGCACCACCCAACGCGCGTCAAACTTGAGCAAACTCTGCATGGCCTCTATCCAGTGGCGGCTGTCGGCTTGGCCCACAAATGGAATGCGGTTACGAAACACCAAGTCGCCAGCGAACAAAACTTTTTGCTGCGGCAAATACACCACCAAGTCTTCGGCGGTGTGTGAAGGACCAACGGGTTGAATGTCAAAGCGCACACCACCCACTGTCAAAACTTGAGGGCCGCTCAGCCACTCATCCGCAGGCACCAAGCGTGTCTTCTCATCCACCCAAGGCCAGAGCTCTTGACGCGAACTCTCCAAACGCAAACGCGCTGTGTCTGATGTGAGGTACTCACGCGCGGCACCGTGCGCCACGATGCGTGCCCCCAAATCTTTGAACACTTGCAAACCGTAAATGTGATCCGCGTGGTAATGGGTCAACACCACGGTGTGGATTGGCTTGCGCGTGACTTTGGTAATTTCAACCACCAAGCGACGCGCCAACTCAGGCGAACCCAAGGCATCCACCACCACCACGCCCGCAGGCGTGACCACGAAGCCCGCATTGGAGATGAAGTTTTGATTGGCCGACGACCCCATCTCTGAAACGCCTTGGACGTAATAGACGTTGGGCACGACTTGCTTGGCTTGCATCAAAGGTTTGGCCACCGCAACAGCAGGCGCAGAGGTTTGCGCTTGCACCGACACGGCAAGACCTAAGCAGCCACAAAACCAACTCACGCAAAGTTGGCGCACAAAAGCCAGTTTCACAATCACTTCTCCTCAAACAGCAAGCCAGTCTAGGGTTTGACATACGTCAAGCATCGCCTCAACCAGAGCACTTAGCATAGTCCAAATATAAGCGTAGACTAAATCATATGAATCTCACTGCACTGAATGAAACTTATGGTGAATCCGTTGTCTTAGCCGTTGGCGGCTGGGTCATTGGCCTGTTGTTTGGTTTTTTTGCCCAGCGCTCTAAGTTTTGCCTGCGTGCGGCGGTTGTGGAGTTTTGGCACCATCAATTTGGCGAAAAACTCTCGGTTTGGTTGCTCACTTTTTCTGCCGCAGTCATTGCCATTCAAAGCCTGATTGTTTTAGGCAACCTGGATGTCAGCACAGCACGTCAGCTGGCCACACGGGGCAGCTTGTCCGGCGCACTGGTTGGCGGCTTGTTGTTTGGTGCAGGCATGATCATGACGCGTGGGTGTGCCAGCCGTTTGCTCATCTTGTCAGCCAACGGCAACTTGCGTGCTTTGCTATCGGGCTTGGTATTTGCCGTCACGGCGCAGTCAGCGCTGTCAGGCGCACTTTCGCCCTTGCGTCAAGAGATCACCAACCTTTGGACGGTGGAGGGCGGCAGCAGCCGTGACCTGCTGGCCATGCTCGGTCTGAGCCACACCGCAGGCTTGGTCATCGGGTGCGTTTGGCTGTTGGCGGCGCTGTACTTCACCACACGCACCACGCAGCGGGCATGGATGTGGATAGGCGGCATTGGCACAGGCCTGAGCGTGGCCATGGCTTGGTGGTTTTCGTACAGCGTGTCTCAAGCCTCGTTTGAAGTGGTGCACATCCAAGGCATCACCTTCAGCGGCCCATCCGCCGAGTGGCTCATGCGCGTGCTGGCCCCCAATCCCCCGGCAATTGGCTTTGACTTTGGTTTGTTACCGGGTGTTTTCTTGGGCTCATTCTTTGCGGCGTGGTTGGGCAAAGAGCTCAAACTCGAAGGATTCAAAGACGGCTATGCCATGCGCCGCTACATCGTGGGTGCCATCTTCATGGGTTTTGGCGCCATGCTGGCTGGCGGTTGCGCGGTCGGTGCTGGCGTGACGGGTGGCGCCATTTTTGCGCTGACCGCTTGGCTCGCCTTGATGGGCATGTGGATGGGCGCAGGCTTGGTTG
This sequence comes from Limnohabitans sp. TEGF004, assembly GCF_027924965.1. Taxonomy (NCBI): domain Bacteria; kingdom Pseudomonadati; phylum Pseudomonadota; class Betaproteobacteria; order Burkholderiales; family Comamonadaceae; genus Limnohabitans; species Limnohabitans sp. TEGF004. The sequence goes on from NZ_AP027056.1 coordinate 2,045,266, forward strand.
ACCGATGGATGGATCAGCCGCCAGCGAGCGCACCCACGTTGGTGCAACCTTGAGTGGTGACTGATTGATTCGAATTCTTACGTTATAGTTTTCAACGTACTGGCCAAACGCCATCACTGGGTTAACCCCGTGATGGCGTTTTGCCATTCTGGATATATTACCGATCACTGATTAATTTAATTCGCTCAACGAGGTTTCGATGAAAACAACATCTCCCCACTTGCTGCGTCTGCTGGCTGCCACAGCCTTGATGCTGGCTACAAGCGTCGCATCACACGCCCAAGACAAAGCCACGCAGCTGCACAACCGCGCCACCGCTGCCATGTGTGCCAACTGCCATGGCACCGAAGGCCGCACCATCGAAGGCTCAGCCATTCCCTCGTTGGCTGGCATGCCCAAAGACTACATGGTGTTGCAAATGAAAGCCTTCAAAGAAGGTACACGTCCTGCCACAGTGATGCACCAAATCACCAAAGGCCTGACCGATGCCCAAATCGACACCATCGCCAATTACTACGCTGCTACCAAGCGCTGATCAAGGATTCATCATGAAACGTCGCAGTTTTGTTCAAGCCTCTATGGCTCTTGGTTCTTTTGGCGCACTGGGCAGCATGGTCGGTTGCGCATCAGTGGGCCGCGTGCCCGAAAAAGCACGCGTGGTTGTGGTGGGCGGCGGCTACGGTGGCGCAACAGCTGCCAAGTACGTACGCATGCTGTCGAACTACCAAATCGATGTCACCATGATTGAACCCAGTGGTGCGTTTGTGTCCTGCCCCATCTCCAACTTGGTGATTGGTGGCAGCAAGACCATGGCTGACATCACCACGCCCTACGACAAGCTCTCTGGCAAACACGGTGTCAACATCGTGCGTGACTACGTGGCCAGTGTGGACCCCATCAAAAAGACGGTGACTTTGGCCAGTGGCCCCAGCATCCGTTACGACAAACTCGTCATGTCGCCAGGCATTGACTTGATGTTCAACACCATCGAAGGTCTGAAAGAAGCGCAAGCCTCAGGCCAAATATTGCAAGCTTGGAAAGGCGGCCCAGAAACCTTGGCCCTGCGCAAGCAACTGGAGTCAATGGACGACGGCGGCGTGTATGCCATCACCATTCCTGAAGCGCCCTACCGCTGCCCACCCGGCCCGTACGAACGAGCCAGCCAAGTGGCCCATTACTTCAAACAACACAAACCAAAATCCAAAGTGCTGATCTTGGATGCCAACCAAGACGTCACATCCAAAGGTCCGCTGTTCAAGAAGTTCTGGGCTGACAACTACAAGGGCATCTTGGAATACATGCCGCAGCACAAAGTCGTGGCGGTGGACGCTAAGACCAACACCTTGAAGTTTGATGTGCAAAACGATGTCAAAGCCAACGTGCTCAACGTATTGCCCGCCATGCGCGCCGGTGGCATTGCCGTGCAATCAAGCCTGGCCAACGTCAACGCACGCTGGTGCGGTGTGCACTACCAAACCTTTGAGTCCACGCAAGCCAGAGACATTCACGTCATCGGCGACTCCATCATGTTGGCCCCACTCATGCCCAAGTCTGGCCACATGGCCAACTCACATGGCAAGGTCACAGCCGCCGCCATCGTGGCGCAGTTGTCGGACATGCCGGTCAACCCAGCACCATTCCTCAGCAACACCTGCTACAGCTTTGTGAACGACAAGCTGGTGGTGCACGTCGCTTCTGTTCACCAATACGATGCCAAAGACAAGACGTACAAAACTGTGCCAGGTTCGGGCGGTGTGTCTGCTGCGCCTAACGAACTGGAAGGCATTTACGCGTGGAACTGGGCGCAAAACATTTGGGCCGACAGCTTGATGTGAGAAATTTCATGAACATCTTTAAATACCTCTCCCACACTTTCGCTACTTTGCTGCTGGCATTGAGCTTTGGCTCGGTGCAAGCACAAGACATCAAAGTGGTCTACCACGTCAACACCGGCGTGGACACCGCTGCTGCCATCTTGGGCAATGTGCGCAACCACTTGAACGCAGACGCCACAGCCAAAATTGTGGTGGTCACACATGGCTCGGGCATCGACTTTTTGTTGGATGGCGCCAAAGACAACAAAGGCCGCGAGTTCAGCGGCATGGTGTCTGACTTGTCGGGCAAAGGCGTGCAATTTCGCGTGTGTAACAACACGTTGACCTCACGCAACATTGACGCCAACAAAGTGTCGATGGATGCCAAGATCGTGCCATCAGGCGTAGCCGAAGTGGCACGCTTGCAAGCCAAAGAAGGTTACGTGTATCTCAAGCCTTAAGGCTCTGATGCGTCCATCCAAAGAGCCGCATTCGCGGCTCTTTTCATTTCAAGCTCAGATATACGGTGTTGCCCGTACGTGAGTCATCGAATTTTCAAATGCTGTGATTTTTTCTACAGTGAGGCATCTGCAAACCCGTGCATTTGTTCCACACCAAAGAAAGCCTTACATGACACCCGTTGTGACACAAGTTCTCGTGAAGAAAAAGAAGCAACAAGCGCTTGCACGCCCAACGAGAACTCAAGAAGACCCCATCAACGAGCAGCAGATGTACTACAAAGATGTGGCTGGATTTTTTATCTTCTTATTGGTCGTTTTCACCGTGCTGATGATTTCGCTTTATGCCTGAGGCGAGGTGAATCAACCCACGGTAGATAGAGGCATCAAAGTTCCCAAATATTCAAAATGTGCCAGCGCTTTCTCTGCTGGCTCAATGAATTTCACACGGCGGTCGACCGTGTCGACAACCACACGGATCAATTCAGCATCGCGCAAGTTGTCAATCTTGCGGCTCACCGCAGAGGGACTCAGGAACAATTCATCACGCAATTCCAAGGCCTGCATCATGGACAAAGGCTGATGCATCGCAGATCGAACCGCAATGATTTCGAGCAGCCTTTGCTCATCGGGTGGAATCAACAAAGGTTTTTGATCCGATTGACGCGCCTTGTGTACGGCCAATAAAAAATCTAAATATTTGAGTTTGACAGGTGCAAGCTTTGCACCTTGTTGCGGATCAGTCATAGAGATGACTGTAGAAACAATTCGCAATTTTGAAAATTCGATAAGCCACGTACGGGCTAGGCCGTACACCCAAAAGAATTAATGGGCACGCTCGATGTTCATGCGAACCAGCTCGGCCAAGGTCTTGGCACCTAGTTTCTCCATCACGCGTCCTTTGTGCACTTCCACCGTGCGTGGGCTGATACCCAGCAAAGCACCCGCCTCGCGATGTGTCATGCCTTGGGCAATCGCCGTCATCACTTCACGCTCACGAGGCGTCAGCGTTTCAAACGACTGGGTTCGAACGGTCGCCACCGCATTAGATTTGAGCCGCTCAAACGCACGTTCAATGGCGTCAAGCAACACCGGCATGACGACCGGTTTTTCAAGAAAGTCCACCGCTTGATTCAAAAAGGCGCGGCGCATCACATCCACATCAGCAAAGGCCGTGAGGAAAATCACCTCGACAGAGTGAGGCAGACCGCCTAACTTCTCCTGCAAATCCAGCCCACTCATGCCAGCCATATTCAAATCCAAAACCAAGCAGCAAGGCTTATCAGGCGCAGCGCTGAGAAAAGCCTCACTGCTTTCGTAGGTACGGCAATCAAACCCTTTGAGCCCGAGCATGATGGACAAGGAATCGCGCACAGACGCATCGTCGTCCACGATACAAACCAAACGGCTCTCATTCATCGACGCAATCTCCAAGGGGAAGAAGGATTTGAAAACATTTCTCAGGGTGCGCTTGGTAACGCAACACACCCCCGTTATTTTCAACCAATGAGCGACTCACCGACAAACCCAAACCCAAGCCATCTTTTTTCTTTGAATAAAAGGGCCTGAACACTTGGTCAGCCGCATCGGCATCTAACAAGGCACCGTGGTCGATCACACGGATGCTCAGCATCTGCTTTTCATCTGCACTGATGTGTACCGTGACTTGCCCCCCAGAGGGCGAGGCATCAATGGCATTCTTCAGCAAATTACCCAAAGCGGTGCTGATCTGTACACGGTCTACCAACACATGGTCTTCACGGTGTGTGTAGGCCGTCACCAAAGCAACCTCTGCCTTGGCCGCTTTTTGGGCGAAACGCGCCACGCACTCATCCACCAAGTGCCTGACTGAGGTGTCTTGCAAAGACGATGCGCCCGAAATGAAATAACTGCGCAAGCCCCGCACAATGTCTGTCGCGCGCAAGGCCTCATTCACCACATTGCGCAGCATGGTGACAAGTTGCGTTTGCTGTGCATCTGTCATTTTTTCTTTTTGCAACTCGGTCAGCATGAGCGCCGATTCCGCATAAGCACTCAAAGCACTCATGGGTTGGTGCAGCTCATGCGCCAAGGACCCAGCCAACTCACCCGCCGCCACCAGTTGCAAACTGTCACGCAAGCGCTCTTCTGTGCGCAAGCGTTCATCCACCACTGTGCCAATGATGAGCCCCGTCAATGACAAACTGAGCATGACAATTTGCATGTCCATCAAATCAGCCGGTTGCACACCCACGCGCGTGGCAGAGAACACCAAAGGCAACTGGATGAGCGCTGCGACCAACGTGGCACCCGGCAGCGAATACGTCGCAGCAATCAAACCCAACACAAAGAACAGCGAGAAGAAATACTTCATCTGGTCTTCAATGGGCAATGTAAAAATCAGCCACAAACAAATGGCCAAGCCCAGCATGAGCGCCCAAAACAAAACACTGCGAAACATGTGCAGGTATTGCGCATGACGTCGCTTGTCAGCCGCGACAAAAAATAACGGCAACAACACCATCAAGCCCAACAAATCACCAATGAAGAAGCGATGCACCGCGCCTAAGAAATCATGCGGTGACAACACACCAATCCAAGTCTGCGTGCCCACATACGCCATGGCAGTGAGCAAGGCGCCACCAAGAATCACACTGCCCAACACGAAAGCATCATGCCGATTGCGCAGCGCCGTGCGCTCTGCCAACGCCCATCGCAACGTGAAAGCGATCGCCGCGTAGCAGGTCACCAACACCGCATTGCCCAGCACCATGGCAGGTGACAAAAACAAAGTGCCACGAACCAAACTGTCAGACAGGCACAACGTGAGATAAACCCATGTCATCCATGAATTGCCAGCCCAAAAAAGAAACAACACCTCCAGCGCCGCAGGAGGGTTCCACGGCGTGATGTTCAGGTCACCAATGGGGTGGATGTAGCTGAGCTTGTCAACCGCAAAAAACAAGCACGAAAAAACCAGCGCGATGGCGATTTTTTTGAGGTTCAGCATCCCATGTTCAATGTGACAAATCGCTGTCAATGGCGATTTGCGTACACACCGCACGGCACAGCGTGACGACGCGCTCATTGATGATGCGGTAATAAATTTGCACCCCTTCGCGGCGACGTCCCAAAATTTTGGCTTTGAACAAGGTGTTCAAGTGCTGCGACATATTGGGTTGCGTGGTGTCGATTTCTTCAAGCAACTGCCCCACGTTTTTTTCTTCGTTGCACAAGCAGTTGATGATTTTCAACCGCATAGGCGCTGACATGACACGAAAGGTCTCGGCAGCCAAATCAAACATCACATCCAAATCTGCGCCTTCGGTGACAGCTTTTTTCGACGCCTTCGCAGAGGTCTTCACTGTTTTGGCGGCCACAGCTTGGGTGATCGTTTTTGCTTTGACGGGGGATGGAGTGGTCTTTTTGGTTGCCATAGGTTTAAAAGGATATCACTTGCACAAATCAGCGACTGAAGTTTGCAAGCTTTGCGCCCACTCGCGGCGGTTGCGACCATCGGCGTTTTGCTTGTCACCATAGCGCACTTGCGCAACCAAAGGTGGCGCACACAGCGTGCGCCACAACGAGCTGATCAAGGTGTCATGGTCGTGGTAGCAAGGGGCCAAGCTGCGTTCTTGCGTGTGTGCATCCATGAACTGCAGCGCCACGGGTTGAATCGGTGCTTCGGCAGAAATGGCGGCTTGCAACAAATTGGCATGAAACGGCAACACCGTGATGCCGTCGCCCGTTACGCCCTCTGGGAAAACCGCTAACACTTGGCCTTCACACAAAGCACGAGCCATTTGGTGCACCACGCGCATGGCATCGTTACGTGAGCCACGCTCGATGTAGAGCGAGCCACCGCCTGTGGTGAGCGCGCCCACCAAAGGCCAATCGCGGATTTCAGACTTCGCCACAAAGCGGCAATGGCAAGCGGCGTGCATCACCAAGATGTCGAGCCACGAAATATGGTTGGCCGCCATCAACACAGGGCCCTGCGCTGGATGACCTTTGACACGCACTTCAATGCCAATGATGGCCAACATGCCACGCGCCCACACCTCGACCGCGCGGGCTTGTTGCTCGTCGCTGAGTTTGGGGAATGCGGTGCGCACCATCCAATAGCCACACAAGACCTGCACGATGACACGCAGGAACTTGGCACTGGCGTGCAAGCTGCGCATCAAGCCGCTTGGTAAGCCACGCGGCCCGCCACCAAGGTTGCTTTGACGCGCGCGGGCAAAGACATGCCCGTCATGTCAAACGCAAACGGTGTGTGCTTGCCTTGGCTGTGCAGTGCATCGGGTGTGACGTGCCATTCGACCGCTGGATCAAACACCACGAGGTCGGCCACGCCGCCCACATGCAACTGGCCCAAGCTGGTGCTTTGACCTTGCACTTTGCCCAACACTTTGGCGGGCTGTGCGGTCAGCACATCGAGCGCACGCAACACGCTGACCTTGCTGTCTTGCGCCCACTTGAGTGAGAGGCTGAGCAACAGCTCTAAGCCCGTCGCACCCGATTCGGCTTCGGCAAATGGCAGGGCCTTGCCATCGTTGTCGACCGGTGTGTGGTCAGACACCAAGGCATCCAGGGTGCCATCGGCCAAGGCGGCACGCAAGGCATCGCGGTCGCGCTGTTGGCGCAGAACAGGCGTCACGCGTGCGCGGCTGTCGAAGTAGCCAATGTCGTGGTCGCTCAGGTGCAGTGAGTTGATGCTCACGTCAGCCGTCACTGCCAAACCTTCTTTCTTAGCAGCACGCACCAACTCGACGCCTTCAGCGCTAGAGATGCGACACAGGTGCACACGGGCTTTGGTACTGCGCATCAGCGCAAAGATGGTGTGCAAGGCAATAGTCTCTGCGGCCACTGGCACGCCGCCCAAACCCAAACGGGTGGCGAGCGGGCCGCTGGCTGCCACGCCTTTGCCCAAATGCATTTCTTGCGGGCGCAGCCACACGGTGTAGCCAAAAGTTGATGCGTATTGCAAAGCGCGTTGCAACACTTGGGTGTTTTCCAAAGGCACTTCAGCTTGGCTAAAGCCCACGCAACCTGCGTCGGTGAGGTCTGACATTTCGGTTAGCACTTCGCCCTTCAAACCACGGGTGAGTGCGCCCAGTGGGAACACGCGTGCGCGGTGCAGTTTCTCGGCGCGGAACTTGAGCATTTCAATCAAGCCTGGCTCGTCCAACACGGGGTCGGTGTCGGGTGGGCACACGAGGCTGGTCACACCACCGGCCACAGCGGCCATGAGCTCGGAAGCCAGCATGCCTTCGTGTTCGTAGCCGGGTTCGCGCAAACGCACTTGCAAGTCGACCAAGCCGGGGGCGACGATGCAGCCCTTGGCGTCGATGGTTTGATCGGCTTTGAAGTTGGCGGGCAACTTCTCACCTGCTTTGGCTATGGCAACGATATGGCCATCAGCCACCGCCACATCAGCCACGTGGTCAAAACCAGAGGCTGGGTCGATCACGCGACCGTTTTGAATCAGGATGTTCATGCTTCATTCCCCGCCACGATCGACATCACGGCCATACGCACAGCAATACCAAACGTCACCTGCGACAAGATGACACTTTGCGGTCCATCGACCACAGCAGATTCAATCTCCACACCACGGTTGATGGGACCGGGGTGCATCACGATGGCATCGGGCTTAGCCAGTTGCAACTTCTCTTGCGTGAGGCCAAACGATTTGAAATATTCTTGGCTCGATGGCAACAGTGCGCCGCTCATGCGTTCGTTTTGCAAGCGCAACATGATGACCACGTCGCAACCCTTGATGCCTTCTTCGAGGTTGTTGAACACCTTCACACCCATGGCCGACAAGTCGCTGGGCACCAATGTCTTGGGGCCCACCACGCGCACTTCGGCACAGCCGAGTGTGGTGAGGGCGTGAATGTCAGAGCGCGCCACACGTGAGTGCAACACATCGCCCACGATGGCTACCGTGAGGTTGGCAAAGTCACCTTTGTAATGACGGATGGTGTACATGTCCAGCAAACCCTGCGTGGGGTGTGCATGACGGCCGTCACCAGCGTTGACCACGTGCACATGGGGCGCGACGTGTTCGGCAATCAGGTAAGGCGCACCCGACTCGCTGTGGCGCACCACAAAAATGTCGGCAGCCATCGCGCTCAGGTTGGCGATGGTGTCGAGCAACGACTCGCCTTTGGCTGCGGATGAACGCGCGATGTCCAGGTTGAACACGTCTGCCGACAAACGCGTGGCTGCGATCTCGAACGTGGTGCGTGTGCGTGTGCTGTTCTCGAAGAACAAGTTGAACACGCTCTTGCCACGCAAGAGTGGCACCTTCTTCACTTCGCGGTCGTTGACCGAGACGAAGTTGGCTGCGGTGTCGAGGATGTGCGTCAAGATATTGCGCGACAAACCTTCAGTGGAGAGCAGGTGAATCAGCTCGCCGTTTTTGTTGAGTTGGGGGTTGCGTTTGTAAAGCACTTGGAATCAGCCCTTCACTGAAAAATTAAATTGGCCGTTGTCATCTTTGGTCAGCGCCAGCGATTGGGTGGCAGGCAGTGCCACACGCGCAGCGGCGTAGTCGGCCTGAATGGGCAACTCGCGGCCACCGCGGTCCACCAACACGGCCAACTGCACATTGGCAGGACGGCCGTAATCGAACAACTCGTTGAGCACCGCGCGGATGGTGCGGCCGGTGTAGAGCACATCGTCGAGCACGATGAGGTGTGCACCGTTCACTTCAAACGGCAGTTTGGTTTGGCCACCGTCGGCCAAGCCGCGTTGCGCAAAGTCGTCGCGGTGCATGGCGGATGAAATGCTGCCGGCCTCACCTTCGAGATTCAAATCTTTTTGCAAGCGCGCCGCCAACCAAGCACCACCCGATGTGATGCCCACCAAACGTGTGGTGGGCGTGAGCATGCTGCGTACACCTTTGAGCAGCTCTTTGTACAAGCTCTCCGCATCCAGCATGAGGTTTCCGTGGGTACTCATAAGTTCTCTCGAAAAAATTGATTGAGGATGATGCAAGCCGATGCAGCGTCAGCATCTTTGGCGCCTTGGGCTTTTGCTTCGGTGGTGCTGTAACGCTCGTCCACTTCAAACACAGGCAGGTTGAAGCGACCGTTGAGTTGGCGTGCAAATTTTTTGGCCTTGGCCGTGTTCTCGTGCGCCGCACCGTCTGGGTGATATGGCACACCCACCACCAGTGCGTCGGGCTGCCACTCGGCAATGCGTTTGGTGATAAGGGCCCAACGGGCATCGCCTTCGGCATTGACCGTGGCTTGCGGTTGGGCTTCACGCAACATGCGGCTGCCATAGGCCACGCCGGTGCGTTTGACACCGAAGTCAAACGCGAGGAAAGATTGAAAGTGCGCTGGTACAGCTGGCTTTGGTGCAGAGACCAAAGGTGCTGCCGCTTGTGTGGTCACATCAAGCGCCGTGCTCATGAGTGCCCCACTTCGTTGGACAACATCCAAGGCTCGAGGCCCAGCAGCTTCATGGCACGTGCGTAGCGCTGCTCCACGGGTGTGTCAAAAATCACCGCCATGTCGGCGCCCACAGTCAGCCAACTGTTTTCAGCCAACTCCGACTCCAGCTGACCTTCACCCCAAGCTGAATAGCCCAGAGAAATCAGCACGCGTTTGGGGCCAGCGCCAATCGACAAAGCTTCGAGCACGTCTTTGGAAGTGGTCATCTCCAGGCCATCGAGGATGGTCATGGTGGAGGCGTAGACAGATGCTTTGTCGCTCACGGCGCTCAAAGCTGCGGCTTCTTGGGCGGCTTCGGTGGCAGCTTTATTTGCCTCTTGTTGCGTAGCCTCTGGAGCGGTGGCTGGTGGCGTCACCGCCACAGCCTCGCTTACTTGCTCCACCTCATGACTCCATAAGGCATCGTGCAACACAAAGCCGCGTTCGGTATGCACGGGGCCACCTTGCAACACAGGGGCATTCATCAGGTCTTGGCGATGCAAAGGCAGGTCGACTTTTTCAAACAACTCTTTCATCGACAACTCGCCAGGTTTGTTGATGACCAATCCCATCGCCCCGCGTTCGCTGTGCTCGCACACATAGACCACACTTTTGGCAAAAATCTCATCCTCCAAACTGGGCATTGCAATCAAAAAATGATGCGTCAGGTTGATGGAGAGAGAATCAGCGGTCATATGCCAATTTTAAAGGGTGAACATGCCTAAGCTCTCGCCTCATTCACCTCACGTCGACAAAGGTCTGATGTGGTTTCGACGCGACCTGCGCGCCTTTGACAACGCAGCGCTGTTTCACGCGCTCAAAAGCTGCAAGCAAGTGCATTGCGTGTTCGTGTTTGACAAGGCTATTTTGGACAGCCTGCCCCGCGCAGACCGCCGCGTGGAGTTCATCCGCGAGTCACTGGTGGCGCTGGACGCCGAGCTGCACGCCGTGGCAGGCCAAGCCGGTGCGGGCCTGATCGTGCGCCACGCCGTAGCGGCTGACGAAGTGCCACGCCTCGCCCACGAACTGGGCGTGCAAGAGGTGTTTGCCAACCACGACGACGAGCCAGATGCATTGACCCGCGATGCCCAAGTGCGTGGCGGCTTAGCCAACTTTGGTATTGGTTTTCAAACCTTCAAAGACCATGTGATTTTTGAGCGCAGCGAGGTGCTGACCCAAATGGGCAAGCCCTACGGCGTGTTCACGCCCTACAAAAACGCATGGCTGCAAAAGGTGAACGACTTTTATTTGAAGTCCTACCCCGTGGGCAAATACATCAAAGCCTTGGCAGCGCGGCCCAAGGCCTACCAAGTGCCCGTGCCTAGCTTGGCCGACATTGGCTTTGAAGCCACCAACCTCAGCAGCCTCCACGTGCCCACCGGCAGTCCCGGCGGCTTGGCCCTGTTTGAAGATTTCTTTGACCGCATGGACAAGTACGACGAAACCCGTAACTTCCCCGCCATCAAAGGCCCCAGCTACTTGGGCGTGCATTTGCGCTTTGGCACGGTGTCGATTCGCCAACTGGCATCCACCGCCTACAAGCGCATGTTGGTGGGCTCAACCGGTGCAGAAATTTGGCTGTCGGAGCTGGTGTGGCGCGATTTTTATCACCAAATCTTGCACCACCACCCGCGTGTGGTGAAGGGCGCCTTCAAGCCCGAATACAACGACATCAAATGGGACCACCACAAACATGCCAAAGAGCTGTTTGCCGCCTGGTGCGAAGGCCGCACAGGCTACCCGCTGGTGGACGCAGCGATGGCGCAAATCAACCAAACCGGCTACATGCACAACCGCCTGCGCATGGTGGTGGCCAGCTTCTTAACCAAAGACCTTGGCATTGATTGGCGCTGGGGCGAGCGCTACTTTGCCGAGCACCTGAATGACTTTGACCTCGCTGCCAACAACGGCGGCTGGCAGTGGGCCAGCTCCAGCGGCTGCGATGCACAGCCCTACTTCCGCATCTTCAACCCCACCAACCAAAGCGAAAAGTTTGACCCCGAAGGTAAGTTCATTCGCCGCTATGTGCCCGCGCTGGCGAAGCTCAACAACAAAGCCATCCACGCGCCGTGGTTGGCCAAACCTTTGGAATTAGAAGAAGCGGGGTTGGTGCTGGGGCGCGATTACCCAAGGCCCATCGTCGATCACGCCGAGGCGCGTGCGCACACGCTGGAGCGGTATGCAGTCGTGAAAAAGGTGAAATAAGGAGCGAAGCAGGAGATCAAAGGCTAATCGCCCCGACAGCGCGTAAGCGCTGTCACTCTCTTTAGTCGCAGTAGATCAAAGCCTATTCGCCTTTGAGGGCTGCCAATACTTGCGGCTGCGGCTCGCGCATGCTGCCCACTGCAAAGTGCTGCAGCAAGCGGCTCACTTCTTGGGCGCCGCTCAGGCTGGTTTTGATGTCGTCGGCCACGCGCTTGGCACGCAGGCGGGCCAGTTGCACCGCCAATGAATCGGCCACTTGTTGCACCGCCGTCAGCTGCACATCTTGCGCGAGCTGGGCCATGGTTTGCACATCCAATTGCGCCTCGACGGGCATGTCGGACTCAGGCGACTCAGACCAATCATTGAGGAGGCTGACCAAGCGCTGCGAAATCACATCGGCCTGCTCTAAAAAAAGCAGATGGTTGATGACTTGCAAGCTGTCTTCGATGGGTTTGTCGTGCTCGTTGAACTGCTCGCGCAGCTGCAAGCCGCTGAGCACTTGCGAGGTGGCGCTGGCCTCGGGCTCTTCAATGCTTCGATTGGGCGCTAAACGCAAGCCTTCAAAAAAATGGGTGGCCAGCGACCAAAAAGTGCGCCAGCCGGGCATGGTCTCAGCGTCTAGCTGACGCTGACACAGCAGCTCCAACTGTCTGGCCGCATGCGTATCCACCGCTGGGCGCTGGCGCAGCAAGGCCAACACATGGCTTTCAAACTGCGCACGAACGTCCATGGTGATTAGATTTGCACCATTTCAAAATCTTCTTTGCGTGCGCCGCATTCTGGACAGGTCCAGTTCATGGGCACATCGGCCCACGCGGTGCCAGCAGCAATGCCGTGTTCGGGTGCACCAGCCTCTTCGTCATAAATCCATCCACAAATCAGACACATCCAGGTATTAGCCACAGTATTTCTTTCGTCAACGCATAGAATGAAAAGCATTGTATCGACCCACTCATGGCGCCAGAAAACACCCCTCTCTCCACCGAAATTGCCTTGTCTGACGAGACCAGCGGCGCGCCCCCGTGCGTGCTGGTGTTCAACGCCAACGACCCAAGCGGTGCAGGTGGCTTGTCAGCTGACGTTTTAGCTGCCGGTTCTGTGGGCGCCCACGCGCTGCCCGTGGTGACGGGCGCCTACATGCGCGACACGGCTGAAATTTTTGACCACATCGCCTTTGACGACGACGCCGTGGCCGAACAAGCCCGCAGCGTGCTGGAAGACATGAGCGTGCAAATCATCAAAGTAGGTTTTTGCGGCAACCCAGACAACCTGAGCGTGATTGCCGAAATCAGCACTGACTACGCCGAAGTACCCGTCATTGCTTATATGCCCAACCTCTCGTGGTGGGAAGACGAAAAGATTGACGCTTACTTAGACGCCTTTCGCGAACTCATACTGCCCCAAACCACCGTGCTGGTGGGCAACCACAACACCTTGTGGCGCTGGCTGTTGCCCGACTGGAGCAACGAAAAAAGCCCCAGCCCACGTGACATTGCACGCGCCGCCGCCGAAGTGGGCGTGCCCTATGTGTTGGTGACGGGCATCAACCATCCCGACCAACACATTGAAAACGCTTTGGCCACCGCCCACACCGTGATGGTGAGCGAACGCTTTGAACGCTTTGACGCCATGTTCTCTGGCGCGGGCGACACCCTCAGCATCACACTGGCTGCCGTACTGGCTGCAGGCACCGACCTAGAGCTGGCCACCCGCGAAGCGCTGAACTACCTCGACCAAAGCCTCAACAGTGGCTTTCGCCCAGGCATGGGCCACATCGTGCCCGACCGCATGTTTTGGGCCGAAGAAGACACCGAAGACGAAGACACCGACGGCCTGCCAGCCACGGCAGAAGACTTCTCGCTGCCGCGCCACGAAACCAAACATTGAATCCTAAAAAACCATGACCGATTTGAACCAAACCCTGTTTGACCGTGCTGCCAAAGTCATCCCCGGCGGCGTGAACTCGCCCGTGCGCGCGTTTCGCGCCGTGGGCGGCACACCCCGCTTTGTGCAACGCGCACAAGGCGCTTACTTTTGGGATGCCAACGGCCAAAAGTACATCGACTACATCGGCTCTTGGGGCCCCATGATTTTGGGCCACGGCAACCCAGTGGTGTTGGAAGCCGTGCAAAAAGCTGCCTTGGATGGCTTCTCATTCGGCGCGCCCACCGAGCGCGAGATTGAACTGGCCGAAGAAATTTTGAAGCATGTGCCTTCTATGGAAATGGTGCGCTTGGTCAGCTCGGGCACCGAAGCCGGCATGAGCGCTTTGCGCTTGGCACGTGGCGCGACGGGCCGCAATAAGTTCATCAAGTTTGAAGGTTGCTACCACGGCCATTGCGATGCTTTGTTGGTCAAAGCAGGTTCAGGCCTCGCCACGTTTGGTAACCCCACCAGCGCAGGCGTGCCGCCCGAAGTGGTGCGCGACACACTGGTGCTTGAGTACAACAACATCGCCCAACTCGAAGAAGCATTTGCGCTGCACGGCAAAGAACTGGCCTGCGTGATGATTGAACCCATCGCCGGCAATATGAACTTTGTGCGTGCATCAGTCCCATTTATGAAACGCTGCCGCGAGCTGTGCACCGAGTACGGCGCACTGTTTGTGTTTGACGAAGTGATGACCGGTTTCCGCGTCGCGTTGGGCAGCGCCCAAAGCGTGTACGCCAAACTCATTCCCGGCTTCAAGCCCGACGTGACCGTGCTGGGCAAAGTCATTGGCGGCGGCATGCCGTTGGCCGCGTTTGGTGGCCCGCGCGCCATCATGCAGCAGCTGGCACCTACTGGCCCTGTGTACCAAGCTGGCACTCTTAGCGGCAACCCTGTGGCCACTGCGTGCGGCCTGGCCACCTTGCGCGAAATTGCCAAGCCTGGTTTTTATGAAGCATTGGGTGCGCGCACACAAAGCTTGGTCAACGGCCTCACCGCCGCAGCGGCCAAAGCAGGCGTGCCATTCAGCGGAGACAGCCAAGGCGGCATGTTTGGCTTCTTCTTGTTGCCCGAATTGCCACAAAACTACGCCAAGGTCATGACCAGCGACAGCCCCAAATTCAACAAGCTCTTCCACGGCTTGCTTGACCGTGGCGTGTACATCGCGCCTGCTTTGTACGAAGCAGGCTTTGTGAGCGCAGCACACACTGAAGCTGATATTGCACAAACTGTGGCCGTAGCCGCTGAAGTGTTTGCACAGCTATGAAAAAACTTTTGCTCGCCTTAGTCGTTGTGGCCGCTGCGCCTGCAGCGCTGGCTGACATTTGGATCAACCCAGGTTTTTATTCGCACCATTTCGACAAATCAAAAAACCTGAACAACAGCAACACGGGCTTTGGCGTAGAGGCCACCATCAGCAGCACTTACTCACTCACAGCGGGTGTATTTGAAAACAGCAACCGCGCCACCTCGCATTACGTGGGTGCGTATGTCATGCCATTCAAAGTCGGTGCGCTCAAAGCAGGCGCTGCAGTAGGAGCCTTTGATGGCTATCCCAAAATGCGCAACGGTGGCTGGTTTCCAGCAGTGGTGCCCACCATGGCCATCGAAGGTCGACGCGTCGGCTTGAACATCAGCTTGATTCCCAAAGTCAGCGACAACGTCAACAGCGCTATTGCCTTTCAACTCAAATTCAACATCGCGCCGTAAGGCGTTTTCTTCTCTCGTCCTTCCCGGGCGCATTTCCCCACAAGGACTTTCATGAAAAAAACATTCCAGCTCCAAGTCGAAGGCAAACACCCAGAGCGTTTGCTTGAAGCCATCAAGCACGACATTCGCAAATACCTCAAGCGAGAGCGCCGTCGCGATGTACCCGAAGGCGCAGACTTCTGGGACTTCGATTGCAAATTTGGCTTGACCGAAGAAGCCGCCGAAGTGGTGCACTTGGCCAACGTCATCACCTGCATCGACAACGCTGTGGCGAATCAAGCCACGCAGTTTTATGTGGAGCTGCTGGCCAAGCCTGGCGTGCGCACCAAGCGCCCTGCCAGCGAAGCGCTGGAACATCAAGAGCGCCACGCCTTTGACGGCTTGGATGATGACAACAACGATTGATCATGGATGGATGCTTGCGTTGATTGGCAAGCCACCACAAAAAAGCCACCTTCTCAGGTGGCTTTTTTTCGCTCGTTCAAAAGCTCCATGCTTATTCGTTTAATGAGTCAGCTTGCGCTGCCGCTGCAGCCGCACGCAGCTTGTCTTTCTTACTAGGCCGTGAACCTTTGATGCCGCCCGTGCCGTCATTCAGTGGTGATGCCGGTGGCGGCACTTCGGTCGGTTCAAAACCTTCAAGCACTTCCACAGGCAACTGCACTTTGGCGCGCTTTTGAATCAGCTGCCAATGCGCCAGGGTGGCTGCAGTGACAAAACTTGCCGCTTCGCCACTCGCGCCCGCACGGCCTGTGCGACCAATGCGGTGGGTGTAGTCAGTGGCTGAGCGTGGCAGGTCGTAGTTGACCACCACGGGCAGCTGCGCAATGTCGATGCCGCGTGCCGCGAGGTCGGTGGTGACCACCACTTCCCAGCGCTCTTCCTTGAACTCGGCCAGCACATCTTGGCGTGCGCCTTGGCTCATCTCGCCATGAAACGCAGTGGCAAACACGCCCGCTTTGTAGAGCTTATTGGCCACATGCTCACACGCGTAGCGCGTGGCCACAAACACCAACACGCGCTTCCATTCGTGGGTTTTGATGAGGTGGCGCAATAAGGTCGTGCGGCTTTTTTCGTCCACTTGAATTGCGCGTTGCGCGATGTCGGGCGCATGCGCTTCGGTGTGGGCAATGGTGACGCGCTCGGGGTTGTGCAGCAGCGCTTCGGCCAAGGTTTGCACCGCGGGCTCGAAGGTGGCGCTGAACAACAAGTTTTGTCGCTTGGCAGGCAGCAGCGCCAAGATGCGTTGCAACTCTTCGGCAAAGCCGAGATCGAGCAAGCGGTCGGCTTCGTCCAACACGAGGTGCTGCACATGGCCGAGGTTCAAAGCGTTGTGGTCGACGATGTCGAGCAAACGGCCGGGGGTAGCAACCACCACATCAGCACCGCTGCGCAGGCTCATCATTTGGGGGTTGATCGACACGCCACCAAACAACGTGCCCACTTTGATGGACTGTGCGAGGGGCCGCGCCAAGTCGCGCAGCACATCGCTCACCTGTGTGGCGAGCTCGCGTGTGGGGACGAGCACCAGCACTTGGGTGGTGCGCTTCTTAGGTGCTTCGTCACGCGAAACGGCTGTGGCCATGAGCAGCTGCAACACGGGCAGCACGTAGGCGGCCGTTTTGCCAGAGCCAGTTTGCGCAGTGGCCAGTACATCGCGGCCATTGAGCACAGGGCCAATGGCTTCGACTTGCACAGGTGTGGGCGTTGTAAAGCCTGCTTGAGCAGCAGAGCTTTGCAGCTCGGTGTTGAGGCCAAGCTCAGCAAAGCTCAGGATAGATTGCGCCGCATCAAGCGGCGCGTTGGTGTGGTCAATGTTCAATGTGGGCGATCAATGACGGAAGTGACGCACACCGGTGAACACCATCGCTACGCCACGCTCGTTGGCCGCGTCGATAACTTCTTGGTCGCGCATCGAGCCACCAGGCTGGGCCACGCAGGTCGCGCCTGCATCCACCACCACATCGAGGCCATCGCGGAATGGGAAGAAGGCGTCGCTCGCGACCACGGTGTGTTGCAAGCTGAGCTTGGCGGCTTCGGCCTTGATGCTGGCGATGCGGGCAGAATCCAAACGGCTCATTTGGCCTGCACCCACGCCCATGGTCATGCCGTTTTTGCAGAATACGATGGCGTTGGATTTGACGAACTTGGCCACTTTCCAGGCGAACAACAAGTCGTTCAGCTCTTCGGGGGTGGGTTGTTTGACGGTGACGATCTTCAGGTCAGCCAAAGCCAACTCGTGGTTGTCAGCACTTTGCAGCAGAAGGCCTGAGCCCACGCGTTTGGTTTCCAAAGCGTTGCGCACGTCGCCGTAGTTGGCGGGCAGCGCGATTTTCATCAAGCGCACATTGACTTTGCTATTGAACACTTCCAGCGCTTCGGCGCTGAAGTCGGGGGCCATGAGCACTTCGACAAACTGCTTACTCACCGCTTCGGCAGCTGCTTTGTCCACAGGGCGGTTGAAGGCGATGATGCCGCCAAACGCGCTGGTGGGGTCGGTTTGGAAAGCCTTGCTGTAGGCCTCAAGCGGGTTTGCACCCACGGCTACGCCGCAGGGGTTGGCGTGTTTGACGATCACACAGGCTGAGGTGTCGAAACTCTTCACACATTCCCAAGCGGCATCGGCGTCGGCGATGTTGTTGTAGCTCAGCTCTTTGCCTTGCAGCTGCACGCCGGTGGCGAGTGAGCCAGCAGCGGGTGCGAGGTCACGGTACCAAGCAGCTTGCTGGTGGCTGTTTTCGCCGTAGCGCAGGTCTTGCACTTTGACGTATTGCTCGTTGAACTGGCCGCTGAACTGAGCGCGTTCGGGCACGTAGTCTTCGCTCAGTTTTTCTGCTTCAAAGTTCACGCTCGACAAGTAGTTGCTGATTGCACCGTCGTATTGGCTGATGCGGTTGAACGCGGCCACAGACAAAGCAAAGCGCAGTTTGTCGCTCAACTTGCCAGTGGCTTTCAACTCAGCTATCACGTCCGCGTATTGGCTGGCGTCGGTAACGATGCCCACGTCTTTCCAGTTCTTGGCGGCAGAGCGCACCATGGCGGGGCCGCCGATGTCGATGTTCTCGATCGCGTCAGCCAGTGTGCAACCGGGCTTGGCCACGGTGGCTTCAAACGGATACAGGTTGACGATGAGCAAATCAATCGTGTCGATGTTGTGTGCCTTCAAAGCAGCCATGTGCTCGGGCGTGTCGCGACGCGCCAGCAAGCCTCCGTGCACTTTGGGGTGCAAGGTTTTCACACGGCCATCGAGCATTTCGGGGAAACCGGTGACTTCGGCCACTTCGGTCACGGGCAAGCCTTGTTCGGCCAAGAGCTTGGCAGTGCCGCCGGTGGAGATGAGGCCCACGCCCAAGGCGTGCAAGTCACGCGCGAGTTCGACGATACCGGTTTTGTCAGAGACGGAGATGAGTGCTTTCATTTGGGGCGCAGTCTTATTTGATGAGTTTGTGATCGAGAAGTTTTTTACGCAGCGTGTTGCGGTTGAGGCCCAGCCATTCGGCGGCGCGTGACTGGTTGTGGTCGGCGTGCTGCATCACCACTTCGAGCAGCGGTTTTTCAACGACGCGCACCATCATGTCGTGCATGTTGTCGGGCTCTGTGCCTTTGAGGTCGCGGAAATAGGTTTCGAGGCTGGCACGTACCACCTCTTCAATGTGTTTTTTACTCATGCAAAGCTAAGGGTTCTACTAATAAAACAGGTTCGGGCAAGCGCTCATGACGCTCGGCCAAGTCATCGAAGAAGGCAGCCACGGCGCGGTGTTGCGACGCGCTGTCTTCTAGGGTGTTCATGTGTTGGCGAAACGCCTCGCCACCGGGCAAGCTGCGGATGTACCAAGCTATGTGTTTGCGGGCGCTGCGCACGCCGGTGCTCTCGCCATAGAGGGCGTAGTGCTCGTCGAGGTGCGCCAGCAACAAGCGACTCACCTCTTCCACCAAAGGCTGAGCCAAATGCTCGCCCGTGGCCAAGTAATGCGCGATTTCGCGGAATATCCAAGGGCGGCCTTGGGCGGCGCGGCCAATCATCAGCGCGTCTGCGCCGGTGAGCTTTAAAACTTCTTTGGCTTTCTCGGGCGAATCAATGTCGCCATTGGCTACCACGGGCACGTGCACGGCTTGCTTCACAGCGGTGATGGTGTCGTACTCGGCAAAGCCTTTGTAGCCTTGCTCACGGGTGCGGCCGTGCACGGTGATCATTTGCACGCCTGCGGCTTCGGCAGCGCGGGCCAAGGCCACGGCGTTTTTGTGTGCGTCGCACCAGCCGGTGCGCATCTTCAAGGTCACGGGCACGTTGTGGGGCTGCGCAGCATCGACCACCGCTTGCACGATGGACATGGCCAGTGGCTCGTCTTGCATCAAGGCCGAGCCCGCCCATTTGTTGCACACCTTCTTAGCGGGGCAACCCATGTTGATGTCGATGATTTGTGCACCGCGCTCAATGTTGTACACCGCCGCCTCGGCCATCATGGCCGCGTCAGTGCCTGCAATTTGCACGGCGATGGGACCGCTCTCGCCCGTGTGGTCGGCGCGGCGCGAGGTTTTGAGGCTGGTCCACAAGTCTTTGCGCGAGGTGACCATCTCGCTCACCGCATAGCCTGCGCCCAACTGTTTGCACAACATGCGAAACGGCCGGTCGGTCACGCCAGCCATCGGCGCGACAAACAGGTTGTTTGCCAGTGTGTATGGACCGATGTGCATGGGGTGGGAAGAAGTGAGGGGTGCTTAAAAAGGAGGCGTCATTGTACCTGCCCAAAATTTCAGCATGTGGTCTAAAAATGACCATTTTGTAAGGCTTGGCGAAGAATGAGCACTTGTCGTCACTACACTGGCGGGCATGGAAATTTGGATGCAATCTGTGTTGGCCGCCTTGGCCCTGCCCGAATACGGCCTGAGCACCGTGTTTGTGGTGTCGCTGGTGTCAGCCACCTTGCTGCCCATGGGCTCGGAACCTGTGGTGTTTGGCTTGGTCAAACTCAACCCCGAATTGTTTTGGCCCGCTGTTCTTGTGGCCACCGCTGGCAACACCATTGGCGGCGCTATCAGTTGGTGGATGGGCCACGGCGCGCACAAGGTGCGCGACAAACTGCGCCACAAAGAAACATCCGCCCAAGACGCCCGCGCTCTGCGCTGGCTGCACGCCTTAGGTCCCAAAGCGTGCTTACTCAGTTGGTTGCCTGGCGTGGGCGACCCGTTGTGCGCCGTGGCCGGCTGGCTGCGCCTGCCCTTTTGGCCCTGTGTGGCGTACATGGCGGTGGGCAAGTTTGCGCGGTACTTGGTGATGACAGGTGGGTTGCTTTGGGTGTTTCCGCAGCATTGGGGAATTGGTTAGTTCAACGCTTATTTCAGAAAAAATTTACATCTCTGGGTTAATCTTAAAATCCATGGTTTGCTGCATCCTTCCTTCGAAGGCAGCCCTTCTCCTACTCACGCCTCTTTAAATGTCTAACAACAACACCCCCGCCACGCCAGAAGCCGCTCCCGTCGACGAAAACCAACTCATTGCCGAGCGTCGTGAGAAGCTCAAGGCCATGCGCGAGCGTCAAGCCAAGGGCCAAGGCGTTGCCTTCCCGAACGATTTCAAACCCGCGCACCACGCCGCCACTTTGCACGAGCTGCATGGCGACAAGACCGCCGAGGTGTTGACCGAAGAAGGCCAGTTCGCCAAAGTGGCGGGCCGCATGATGCTCAAACGCGTGATGGGCAAGGCCAGCTTTGCAACGCTGCAAGACAGCACAGGCCGCATCCAGATTTACGTCACACGTGATGACGTGAGCGAAGAGCTCTACACCGATTTCAAACACTGGGATTTGGGTGACATCGTGGCTTGCGAAGGCAAGTTGTTCAAAACTCGCACCGGCGAGTTGTCGATTCACGCCACCAGCATCCGCATGCTGACCAAGAGCCTGCGCCCCATGCCCGACAAGTTCCACGGCGTGGCTGACCAAGAAATCAAATACCGCCAACGCTACGTCGATTTGATGACGGACGAAACCGCACGCAAGCGCTTTGTGGCGCGTAGCCGCGCGGTCAGCGGCATTCGCGACTTCATGGTGCAACACAACTTCCTCGAAGTCGAAACGCCCATGCTGCACCCCATCCCCGGCGGTGCGAATGCCAAGCCGTTCACCACGCACCACAACGCGCTGGACCAAGAAATGTTCTTGCGCATCGCGCCTGAGTTGTATTTGAAGCGCTTGATCGTGGGCGGCTTTGAGCGCGTGTTTGAGATCAACCGCAACTTCCGTAACGAAGGTATCTCGGTGCGCCACAACCCCGAGTTCACCATGATGGAGTTTTACGCCTCATATTGGAACTACCAAGACCTGATGCACTTCACCGAAGAGCTGGTGCGCGACGCTGCCATGAAGGCCGCTGGCACCTTGCTGCTGACCTACGGCGGCAAAGCGGTGGACCTGAGCCAACCTTTCGAGCGCCTCACGATTCGTGAAGCCATCCTCAAGCACACCGAAGCTGGCGACAACGTGGACAACATCACATGGTTGATCAACGCTTTGCAAAAACTCGGTTTCAAAGAAGAGAAAGACAAACTCAGCACACGCAGCTTGGCCAGTCTGCAAGTGATGTACTTTGAAGAGACGGTAGAAGACAAGCTGTGGCAGCCCACCTTCATCTGCGAGCACCCCGTGGAAATTTCACCCTTGGCCCGCGCCAGCGACAGCAAGCCCGATGTGACCGAGCGCTTTGAGCTCTACATCACAGGCCGCGAATTCGGCAACGGCTTCAGCGAGTTGAACGACGCTGAGACCCAAGCCGCCCGCTTTCACGCTCAAGTGGCCGCCAAAGACAGCGGCGACGACGAAGCGATGTTCTACGACCACGACTTTGTGCGCGCCCTCGAGTACGGCATGCCCCCAACAGGCGGCTGCGGCATTGGCATTGACCGCTTGATGATGTTGCTGACTGACAGCCCCAGCATCCGCGACGTCATTTTGTTCCCAGCTTTGCGCCGCGAAGCATAAACACGCTGCGCAAAACAAAACGCCTCTTAGCGATTCGCTTAGAGGCGTTTTTTATTGGGCGTATTCAATTTAGAAAAACTGTTTGTACGCGATCGCGCCTAGGCCCACAAAAGCCAGCGCCAGCCCAACCACCATGAAGCGCAGTGTTTGACGCAAGCCACTCACGGCTGACACCAAGCCAGCGTTTTGCTCGGCCAGTTCGCTCACGGTTTGGGTGAGTTGTATTTGGCGCTGTTGCAGCGCGTCGATTTGCACAGCAGCCGCAAGCAATCGGTTTTTCAGCTCGCCCAAGCTCGGCACGTCATCGTGCATGTTGGGTGTGGCCATCGACGATGGCGCTACATCTGCAGGTTTTCGCGCCATCAAATCGCGCGCTTTTTCAAGCACGCCTGGCGCGTGAGAAATCACATCACCCCAAGGGATGACTTTGAGTGCGGAGAGCCAGGGGATTGCCATGCTTATTGGGGCTGAAAGCCGCTGTTCTTAATCAGCTTGGTCCACACCTGTGTGTAAGCACGTTCGCGTTGCTCCAACTGGTGTGAGTTCATGTAGCCCACCGTCAAGCCCATTTTGGTGAGCTGGTCGTGCACATCGGGCATGGCCAACACTTTGGACAAAGCAACGCCAAAGTGATTGATGGTGGCTTGCGGTGTGCCTGCGGGCGCGAAGATGCCGTAGTAAGGCATGTCGTCCAAGCCACTCAAACCCAGTTCGCCAAAGGTGGGCACATCGGGCAACGCGGCTTGGCGCTTGGCACCCAACACGGCCACCACACGCACTTTGCCGGCCTTGTGGTTTTCAATGAAGTCAGGCACTGAGCCCACGCCTGCAGCAATTTGGTTGCCCAGCATGTCGGCCATCATGGGTGCGCTGCCGCGATATGGCGCAGAGACCAAATCGAGCTTGAACTTGTCGCCCACCACTTTCACTAAAAACTCTGGTGTGGAGGCCGGTGCAGGAATACCCACCGCGCCTTTGCCGCCTTGAGTTTTGACCCAAGCCAAGTATTCGGTGAATGTCTTAGCAGGTGTGCCACCCGACACGGCGTAGGCGTTCACAAAGGTGGCAAAGCCAGCCACGGGGGCGAAGTCTTTGGCAGGCTCGTAGCCTGGGTTCTTGACCACCAAAGGCAAGATGGAAATGGTGTGGTCATGCGAGAGGAACAGCACCGTGCCGTCCGCAGGTGCAGCCTTCAAGGCTTGGGCTGCCAACTGGCCACCTGCACCTGGTTTGTTTTCGACCACCACGGTGGTGCCCAACTCGTCTTTGAGTTTGTCAGCCAAGATGCGGGCCACCGCATCGGTGCCGCCGCCGGGTGGAAAGCCCACCATCAGCTTGATGGGTTTGGCGTTTTGTGCAGCAGCCAAGCCGCAGCTCAAGGCCAAGGCTAGGACGGCAAAGTGACGACGTGAAGGAAACATGGCGGAACTCCTTTGAGAAAACAAATAGATCAAACTTGATCGGGATTATCAGCAGGTGCCACGCCGTCTGGATTTTGGCTGTGGTCTGGCTCAGCGTTCATGTCTGGGTTTTGGCCAAACTCACCATCGGGTGAAGTTTTGCGGGCATCGCGCTCGCGCAGTTTTTCTTCTTTTTTCTTCTTCTTGGCTAACTCGCGTTGGCGTTTTTCGTAGTTGTAATTAGGCGTTGCCATGTGAGCTTTCGTGGGTGGTGGTGGATGTGCGTGCGAATTAAGGCAACAGGTCCAAAGCCCGCAAGTATGCGGGGTGAGTCATCAGCGCGTCCCAAGCTAGCGGCGAAGTTTTGGGCAGCAGTGTGCGACGGCGTTGTTCGCTGGCGTCACTGGCGTGCCATTGGTTTTTGACGAGGCGTTCGGTCAAACCTTCCAGCATCTCGTCCACCGCATGGCCGTCGCCAATGCTTTGGTTGCACAAGAGCACAAGGTCGCAGCCTGCATTCAGTGCGGCCACCGCGGCTTCGGCAAAGCTGACCGAGCGGCCATCGATGCGGCGTGCGCCTTCCATCGACAAATCGTCGCTAAAGATCGCGCCATTGAAATGCAGCTGACCGCGCAAGATGTCTTGCAACCAACGGGGCGAAAAGCCTGCGGGCAAGGCATCCACCTTGGGGTAGATGACGTGTGCGGGCATGACGCTGGTGAGCGTGGTGGTGAGCCATTGGTAAGGCAAGGCACAGTCGCCCAAGATGGCTTTGAGGCTACGCTTGTCGACAGGGATGTCCACATGCGAATCGGCTTTGACAAAGCCGTGGCCAGGAAAGTGTTTGCCGCAATTGGCCATGCCAGCCAGTAACAAACCGTGCATGACGTTCTTAGCCAGCGTGGTGGCCACGCGCGGGTCGCGATGGAAGGAGCGGTCACCAATCACGCCACTCTCGCCGTGGTCGAGGTCAAGCACGGGGGTGAAGCTGAAGTCCACACCGCAGGCGCGCAGCTCGCTGGCCAGCACGTAGCCGCTGGCGGTGGCGGCGTCCATGGCGGCCATTGCGCCGCTGCCGTTCTTAAATTCCCCAGTGACGCCTTTTTGGTCTGTCATCCACAGCTCGCCCAAAGCGCGCATGGGTGGGATGTGTGTGAAGCCATCGTTGCGAAAGCGCTGCACACGCCCGCCTTCGTGGTCTACGCAAATGAGTAAGTCAGAGCGCACGGCCTTGATGTCGGCGCACAGCTGGGTGAGCTGTTGGCGATTGGCCCAGTTGCGGCCAAACAAAATGATGCCGCCCGTGAGCGGGTGCTTCAAACGCTTGCGGTCAGCTGCGGTGAGCTGAGTGCCTGCGATGTCAAGAATGAAAGGTGCATGGTGAGACATAAATCAAATGTTTGTTTTAGTTGTTCTTTTCAACAACACAATAACTTGTCGCGTAATCAGACTCATCGCTCACGCTGACGTGGGCGCTCAGGCCTTTGGCTTCAAACCATTCTTTGAGCACGCCGTGCAGCACGATGGTGGGCTGGCCGCTGGGCAGTTTGGCTACTTCGCACAAGCGCCACGTCATGGGCATGCGCATGCCCATACCAATGGCTTTGCTGAAGGCTTCTTTGGTCGAGAAACGTGTGGCCACATAACGCACACCGCGCTCGGGCCAACGCTCGCTGCGGGCGCGATAGGTATTTAGCTCGTTGTCGCTCAGCACTTTTTGCGCAAAGCGCTCGCCGTGCTTGTCCAAAGACGCACGGATACGGCGAATGTCGCAAATGTCAGTGCCGATGCCGTAAATCATTGATCGCCTCAAGCCTGCGGCATGCACGCGTTGTACGCGCGAACAGTTTCTGTGTAGCCAATCTCTAACGCATCAGCAATCAGGGCGTGGCCAATCGACACCTCTTGGACGCCGGGCACGGTGGTGAGAAAGGTGTGAAGGTTGTCACGGTTCAGGTCGTGGCCGGCGTTGATGCCAAGGCCCACAGCCAAAGCAGCTTCGGCAGTGGCTTTGAATGCAGCCAACACTTCGGTTTGTTTTGGTGTGCCGTAAGTCGAGGCATAGCTCTCGGTGTACAGCTCCACGCGGTCAGCGCCTACGGCTTTGGCCGCGGCCATCGCTTCAGGGATGGGGTCCATGAACAAGCTCACGCGCGCACCCAAAGCTTTGGCTTCGTCAATGAGCGGCTTCAAGCGCTCGGCATCTTGCGGAAAGGTCCAGCCATGGTCGCTGGTGAATTGGCCTTCGCTATCGGGCACAAAGGTCACTTGATGGGGGCGCACTTGGCGCACAAAGTCCATCAGGTTGTGAAACGGGTTGCCTTCAATGTTGAACTCGCGGTCGGGCCAAGCTTTCAACAAAGCCGCCAAGTCATGCACATCACCACCGCGGATGTGTCGCTCGTCAGGACGAGGGTGCACGGTGATACCCGCAGCGCCCGCCTCTAAGCACAGCGTGGCTGCGCGTGTGACGCTGGGAATACCCAAATGGCGCGTATTGCGCACCAAGGCCACTTTGTTGAGGTTGACCGACAGGGCTGTTTGTGTGTGTTTGGACATTGCGTAAATCAAAGGGATTGCAGGTCAATCATCATCTGCCGTGTGCGCAGTGTTTTGACCCCGCAATGGTAGTGCAGCAAGGCCCGTAGCTGGCCCTGCAAGGCGTTGCGTTGCTCTGGGGGCATCTCGGCACACAAACGCAGCGTGGCGGTGAATGGCGAGTCTGTCGACAAGCTGTCGTGCAGCTGCAGCCACACGCCGCCAGCCAAGCCTGTGCGGTCTTGTGCGTTATGCGTGCGCAAGCCGCCTTCGGCCACCAGCACATACAAGGCGTCGGGCTGCAAAGGGCTCAGGGTCAAGGTTTGGGCGTTGAGCTCGGGCAAGAAGCCGATGTCGCGCAACAGCAGCAGCTCAAAGGCGCGCAGCGCGGGGGCAATCGTGCCCTCGTGGCCCGAGGCCAGCACTTGCACCACTTGGCGGTACAGGTCAAACAAACTGGGGTGCGGATCGTCACGCGCCAGCAGGCGCAACAACAACTCGTTGATGTAGTAGCCCGACAGCAGCGCCTCGCCCGTGGGCATGATGTGGCCGCCGACCCATTCAGCGCCCTTCAAGGTGCGAATTTCGGCATCGCCCGAATAGCTGACGTACAGCGGCTGCAAGGGCAGCAAGACAGGGCGAAAGTTGGAGCTGGGTTTTTTAGCGCCTTTGGCCACCAAAGCCACCCGACCAAAGTGGCGGGTGAAGGTTTCCAAAATCAAACTGGACTCGCTCCAGTCGTAGCGGTGCACCACGAACGCGGGCTCGTCCTGAATGCGGGGAATGCCCCGCGACATCGTGAAGGTGCTGGATTTACTCGTAGCCAAAGCTACGCACCCGCGCTGCATCGTCGGCCCAACCCGAGCGCACTTTGACCCACAGCTCTAAGAACACTTTGGCGTCGTAGAGTTTTTCTAGCTCGGTGCGGGCTTCCATGCCCATGCGCTTCAAGCGCTCGCCTTTGTCGCCAATGACCATGGCTTTGTGGCCATCGCGCTCGACCACGATGGTGGCCGCAATGCGCACCAAGCGCTTGACACCTTTGGTCTTGCCCTTTTCTTCTTCGAACTTGTCAATGATGACGGTCGAGGTATAGGGCAATTCGTCACCGGTGAGGCGGAACAACTTCTCGCGCACCATTTCGGCGGCCATGAATTTTTCGCTGCGGTCGGTCAGCTCGTCAGCGGCATACATCCACGCTTGCTCGGGCAGGTACTTTTCGCAAATGCCTAAGAGGCGCTGCACGTCTTTTTCGTTCTTGGCCGACATGGGCACGATTTCGGCGAAGGGGTGACGCTCTTGCATGGCTTGCAGCCACAGCATGATGTCGGCACGATTTTTCATCGTGTCGAGTTTGTTGGCAATCAACAGGGTGGGAATGCCTTTGGCCAGCAGCGACAGCACGCGCTCGTCGGCGGGTGTGAAGCTACCTGCCTCGACCACCAAGACCACCAAGTCCACATCGCCCACCGCACCTTGGACGGTTTTGTTGAGCGACTTGTTCAGGGCGTTGCCGTGAATGGTTTGAAAACCAGGCGTGTCCACAAACACAAACTGCGACGCGCCTTCGGTGTGCATGCCCGTGATACGGTGGCGCGTGGTTTGTGCCTTGCGTGAGGTGATGCTGATTTTTTGACCGACCAAGGCGTTGAGCAAGGTCGACTTGCCCACGTTGGGTTTGCCCACGATGGCGATCAGGCCACAGCGTTGGTCAGCCGGAGCCACCGCCGCTTGGCTGGCCACCACACGGTTGCCTTTGCTGGCGGCCAGCATGGCGTCGATGTCTTGGAGGGATTGTTCGTTGTTTGGAGTGGTCGCCATTATTTGAGCCCGTTGTCTTTAATCACTTGGAGCATGGCTGCTGCGGCGGCTTGCTCTCCTGCGCGGCGCGAGCCGCCAATGCCACGCTCGCAGCGGGCTAGTTCTGGAACTTCACATTCCACATCAAACGTTTGTTTGTGCGCGGCGCCTAAGGTGCCGACCACACGGTAAATGGGCAACTTGAACTTGCGTGCTTGCAGCCATTCTTGTAATTCAGTTTTGGCGTCTTTGCCCACGGCTTGCATGTCGGGGTTGATTTCCACCTTGGCAAAGATGCGTTGCACCAAAGCGTCTGCGGCCACGTAACCTGCGTCGAGGTACACCGCACCCAATACAGCTTCGAGGGCATCGGCCAAGATGGAGGGGCGCTTTTGGCCACCTGAGTTCATCTCGCCCTCGCCCAAGCGCAGGATGCCAGATAAGCCCAGTTCAACTGCCAAGTGATGCAAGGTGTCTTGCTTGACCAAGTTGGCGCGCACGCGGGACAGATCACCTTCGGGCAAAGTGCCGAGCTGCTTGTAGAGCATATTGGCCACGGCCAAGTTGAGCACCGAGTCGCCTAAAAACTCCAAGCGTTCATAGTGGTCAGAGCTGAAGCTGCGGTGCGTCAACGCCTGCGTGAGCAACGCAGGGTTTTGAAAGGTGTACTCCAAGCGCGCTTGAAGCGTCTCAAGGATTTGTTGTTGAGACAGGCTGGGTCGGTCTGAGCGTGAGCGTGATGTCATTGAAATGCGCCGATGCGCGAGAGGCTGCCAAAGTTCATCCAAACAAAGAAGGCTTTGCCCACGATGTTTTTCTCTGGCACGAAGCCCCAGTAGCGCGAGTCGAGTGAGTTGTCGCGGTTGTCACCCATCATGAAGTAGTGGCCTGCGGGTACTTTGCAGGTCACACCTTCGACGGTGTAGTGGCAGTTATCTTTGAATGCAAAGTCTTCCGCACCCGGAATGAACGAAGGACGGTCCTTGTCGTTCAGCAGGTTGTGGATGCGCATGTCCTTCATCTCAGAAGGCTTGGAGCCCACAGGCAGCTTTTCTTCAAACTGCGTGATGTAGCGCATGCTGTCTTGCTCAAAGAAATCAGCACGCGGTGCTTTGGTGACGGGCTGGCCGTTGATGGTGAGCTGCTTGTTGAGGTAAGCCACTTCGTCGCCGGGCACGCCAATGACACGCTTGATGTAGTCCAAGCTAGGCTTGGGTGGGTAACGAAACACCATCACATCGCCGCGCTGCACAGGGTTGCCATCGGTCAGCTTGGTGTTGAGCACAGGCAAGCGCACGCCGTAATGAAACTTGTTGACCAAAATCAGGTCGCCCACATGCAAGGTGGGAATCATCGAACCGGATGGGATTTTGAAAGGCTCAAATAGAAACGAGCGCAACACAAACACCACAGCGATGACGGGGAACAACCCTGCTGTCCAATCCAGCCACCAAGGCTGCATGTACAGACGCTCTTTGGCTTCGGTCACGTTCACATCGGTTTGGGTGATGCCTTGGGCATGCAACTCGGCGGTGCGTTTGTCGGCTTGGGCTTGCAGGGCATCAGCAGCAGCTTTGCGCTGGGGCAAGAAGTAGAACTGCTCAGCCAACCAGTAAATACCAGTGACAACTGTGGCCATGAACATGAGCAAGGCAAAGTTGCCTTCGATCATGCCCAGATACCAAGAACCAGCGTAGCCCACTAAGGCTGCCAGTACGAATGCGGTCAACGTAGCCATTAATCCTCCACCTGCAAGATGGCCAAGAAGGCTTCTTGCGGAACTTCCACCGAACCAATTTGCTTCATGCGCTTCTTACCTGCTTTTTGCTTCTCAAGCAGCTTGCGTTTGCGGCTGATGTCGCCGCCGTAGCATTTTGCCAGCACGTTTTTGCGCAAAGCCTTGATACTTTCACGCGCAATGATGTTGGAGCCAATGGCGGCTTGAATCGCCACGTCAAACATTTGACGGCTGATGATCTCGCGCATCTTGGCCACCACAGCACGGCCACGGTAAGTGGCTTGTGTGCGGTGCACGATGATGGACAAGGCATCGACCTTCTCGCCGTTGAGCAAGATGTCGACCTTCACCACGTCAGAGGCGCGGTACTCTTTGAATTCATAGTCCATCGAGGCATAGCCGCGCGAGACTGATTTGAGCTTGTCAAAGAAGTCGAGAACGATTTCGCCCAAAGGCATCTCGTACGTCAACATCACTTGGCGACCGTGGTACGCCATGTTCATTTGCACGCCGCGCTTTTGGTTGGCCAGTGTCATCACTGCGCCCACATAGTCTTGCGGCATGTACAAATGCACCGTCACGATGGGCTCACGAATTTCGTGCAACTTGCCTTGATCCGGCATCTTGGCGGGGTTCTCCACCATGACCACTTCGCCGTCAGGCATCTTCACTTCATACACCACGCTGGGTGCGGTGGTGATCAGGTCTTGGTCAAACTCACGCTCTAAGCGCTCTTGCACGATTTCCATGTGCAACAGGCCCAAGAAACCGCAGCGGAAACCAAAGCCCAGCGCTTGCGACACTTCTGGCTCGTATTGCAATGAGGCATCGTTGAGCTTGAGCTTTTCCAGCGCGTCGCGCAGGCCGTCGTATTGGTTGGCTTCGGTGGGGTACAGACCCGCGAACACCTGAGGTTGAATTTCTTTAAAACCAGGCAAGGCTTGCTCGGCAGGGCCTAAGTTATTTGGCAACTTCTTTTCCAAGGTGATGGTGTCACCCACCTTGGCGGCTTGCAGCTCTTTGATACCCGCAATGATGTAGCCCACTTGGCCGGCTTCGAGCGACTGACGTGGCTCGTTGGCGGGGGTGAACACACCGAGGTTGTCGGCGTTGTAGACGGCCTCGGTGGCCATCATCTTGAAACGTTCGCCCTTGCCCAAACGGCCATCGACCACACGCACCAACATCACCACGCCCACGTAACTGTCAAACCAGCTGTCGATGATCATGGCGCGCAGTGGCGCGTCTTTGTTACCTTGCGGTGGCGGCATTTTGGCGACCACGGCTTCTAAGATTTCATCAATGCCCAAACCTGTTTTGGCTGAGCATGGAATGGCGTCGGTGGCATCAATGCCAATGACGTCTTCAATTTCTGCTTTCGCGTTGTCTGGATCTGCGTTGGGCAAATCCATTTTATTGAGCACGGGGACCACCTCCACACCGAGGTCGAGTGCGGTGTAGCAGTTGGCCACCGTTTGTGCTTCCACACCTTGTGAAGCATCGACGACAAGCAACGCGCCTTCGCATGCAGAGAGTGATCGCGACACTTCATAAGAGAAGTCAACGTGACCCGGTGTGTCGATCAAATTCAGGTTGTAAATCTGACCGTCTTTCGCTTTGTATTGCAGTGCAGCGGTCTGCGCTTTGATAGTTATCCCACGCTCTTTTTCGATGTCCATCGAGTCAAGAACTTGCGCGGACATGTCGCGTTCTTCAAGCCCGCCGCAACGCTGAATCAAACGATCTGCCAACGTAGATTTGCCGTGATCGATGTGGGCAATGATTGAGAAGTTTCTGATGTTGTTCATCAACGGGAACACTTAAGTGATTGAATTCAAAGGGAGATACGCCAAGAAAAAAGGGCGCGTCATGTGCTGACGCGCCCAGAACCAACAAGCAATGGCAACTGCATAAGTCGGGAGTTCATTGTAGGCAAAAACCCCAAATTGCACAGCGGTCTCAACATGACCGTGGCCTCGTTGCGGGTTCGCAACATGAATTTATCCACAACTTATTAACATTTTGACAAAGGGGTTTTTGGACAACTTGTGGGTGATCTGTGGAGCACCTGTGGAGTCTGTCAACCAATCCCGTATCGTGGAGTTTTGGGCTTGCGATATATCGCAAAAGAGCATTCAGCCCCTCGATTCTATACAAAAAGGGCTTGAACACATTATTTAAGTTAGCAAGCACCAACTTAAAAACTATTTTTCACAACCTCAAAAATAGTTTGTGACTCTCACCATTCCCGACTTCAGTCTAGGGACTTAACGCGCAGGTCGAATGACTGTGTATTGCGCCCACTCGCCTCGACGAATCAACAGACTCACGGGTTTGCTGCGGTCCAGCTTGGCTGTCAGGGCTTCAAGGGTTTGCACATTGAGTGTTTCGATGTTAGCCAGCGCCAAAATCACATCGCCCTCTTGAATGCCTGCACGTGAAGCAGGCTCAGCCACAGCATCCACACGCACACCGCCACGCAGTTTGAGTTCTTTCTTCTGCGCGTCCGTCAGCTCGCCCACTGTCAGACCCAACACCTTGGTGACGTTACCTGTTTGAGGCTTCTCTGTGGCTGCCGCCTTCTTCAAAGGCTTGTCGGCTTCGAACTCACCCACGGTGATGTACATGTCTTTCACACTGCCACGGCGCCACACCTGTATGGCGCTGCGCGTACCTGGCTTGGTGTTGCCCACCATGCGCGGCAAGTCGGTGGACTTTTCGATGGCTTTGCCCTCGAACTTCAAGATGATGTCGCCGGGCTCTAAGCTCGCTTTCTCCGCAGGCGAGCCCTGCTCTACGCCGCGCACCAAAGCACCTTGGGCTTTGGATAAGCCCAGTGACTCGGCCACTTCTTTGTTCACTTGGTCAATCTGCACACCCAAACGACCGCGCTGCACTTTGCCAGTGGCACGCAGCTGCTCGCTCACGCGCACAGCTTCGTCAATCGGAATGGCAAACGAGATGCCCATGAAGCCACCCGAGCGCGAATAAATTTGGCTGTTGATGCCCACCACTTCGCCACGCATGTTAATGAGCGGGCCGCCCGAGTTGCCGGGGTTGATGGCTACATCAGTTTGGATGAACGGCAAATAGTCGCCCGTGTCGCGTTGCTTGGCACTCACGATGCCTGCAGTGACCGAGTTATCCAAACCAAAGGGCGAACCAATCGCCATGACCCACTCGCCCACTTTGAGTCGGTTCACATCGCCGATTTTCACGGCGGGCAAGCCAGTGGCATCAATCTTGACGACCGCCACATCGGTGCGCTTGTCGGAGCCCACGATGCGGGCTTTGAACTCGCGTTTGTCGGGCAAAGTGACCAACACTTGGTCAGCACCATCAACCACGTGTGCATTGGTCATCACAAAGCCATCGGCTGACAAGATGAAGCCCGAACCCACACCTTTGGGCTGCGCCTCTTCAGGCTGGCCACGACGCTGCTGACGAGGTGTGTTGGGGTTGTTAGGAATAGGCATGGGCACGCCAAAGAAGCGGCGAAAGAACTCTTGCATCTCCGCATCGGGCTCATTGCCTTGCACATCACGCACAGCGGTTTTCTCCAAGGTACGGATGTTCACCACTGAAGGCCCAACCTGCTCCACCAACTCGGTGAAATCAGGCAAGCCTTTCACAATCTGCGCAGCGGCAGGCTGCACCAGAGCCACTTGAAGACCCGTGGCCCATAAAGAGGCGCACAACAAGCCCAGCGAGAGCGAACGTTTCAATACCAATGGTCGTGCCATGTTTGTTTCCTTCATCACTTATTGGTGCGCTGGTACACAGCGCGACGTAAATCTTGCCAACGGTTGTCTGAGGCTTGCAAGCCCAGCCACAACCAAAGCGGTTTGGCGTGCAGTGTGTCAGATGCGGGTAGCCAACGTAAAAGCAAGGCTTTTTGCACATCTAGCGCCACATGCACGTCGCCCAAAGCATCTTCAAGACCTAAGCCTTGGTCATGCAAACACCAGACCTGACCATCCCAAGTGAGCGTTCCTGCTTGACCCAGCACACGCGATCCCAAAATTAAGCCGAGCGCTGCGGCGGCAACTGCCAAATACCAAGTTGCAGTCAAACCTTGGTTGAACGCCCAAGCCAACAACACCGCCGACGTCAGCACCATAAAAAACGCATAAAGCCAACGCTGAAAAGCACAACGCCCCACCGGATATGAAACCGATGGGGCGTTGTGCATGGCGAAAGCCTTAGACGCGTTTGAAAACTAACGCGCCGTTGGTGCCGCCAAATCCGAAGTTGTTTTTGAGGGCCACATCAATCTTCATGTCGCGTGCTGTATTGGCACAGTAGTCCAAGTCACACTCGGGGTCTTGGTTGAAGATGTTGATGGTGGGTGGGCTCTTTTGGTGATAAATCGCCAAAGCCGTGAACACACTCTCAATGCCGCCAGCGCCGCCCAACAAGTGGCCGGTCATCGACTTGGTCGAGTTAACCACCGTCTTCTTGGCGTGATCGCCCAAAGCTGCCTTGATAGCGTTGGTTTCGTTGATGTCACCCAGAGGTGTGGATGTACCGTGTGCGTTCAAGTAGTCGACTTGATCCGCATTCACGCCTGCGTTACGCAAAGCGCTGAGCATGGCTCGGCGTGGACCGTCCATATTAGGTGCAGTCATGTGACCCGCATCTGCACTCAGGCCATAGCCACCGAGTTCAGCGTAAATTTTGGCGCCACGCTTTTTGGCGTGTTCGTACTCTTCGAGCACCATAACGCCAGCACCTTCGCCCAAGACGAAGCCATCACGGTCGCGGTCCCAAGGGCGCGAAGCAGTGGCGGGGTCGTCGTTGCGGGTTGACAGTGCACGCATGGAGGCAAAGCCACCCACGCCCAAGGGAGACATGCAGCCCTCAGAGCCGCCTGCAATCATCACGTCGGCATCGCCGTACTCAATGTGACGACCGGCTTCGCCGATGCTGTGCAAGCCTGTGGTACAGGCTGTGACCACGGCCAAGTTAGGGCCCTTAAAGCCGTAACGCATGGACACGTGACCAGAAATCATGTTGATGATGGACGCTGGCACAAAGAAAGGCGAAATACGACGTGGGCCTTTGGCCAACATTTCGTCATGCATGCTTTCAATCAGCGGCAAGCCGCCAATGCCAGAGCCGATCACGACGCCAATGCGCGTCGCTTCTTCTTCGCTCAGGGCTTCGCAGGTGGCGAGGCCTGAATCTTGAACCGCTTGCACCGCCGCAGCAATGCCGTAATGAATGAACTTGTCCATAGCACGCGCCTCTTTGGGAGGGATGTATTGGTCAAGGTCTAGATCTTTCACTTCACCAGCAAAGTGGCAATTGATGCCAGACGCGTCGAAACGCGTGATGTTGGCAATGCCAGATTTACCAGCTAAAAGATTGGCCCAAGCGTCTGCCACCGTGTTACCCACGGGGCTGATACAACCTAGGCCGGTCACGACGACGCGACGACGGCTCATGCGGTGCTTCCTAGTAGTTAGGCTTTTTTGTGGGTCAACGCGTAGTCAATCGCGTTTTGCACGGTGTTGATTTTTTCGGCATCTTCGTCTGGGATTTCAATACCAAACTCATCTTCCAATGCCATCACCAATTCCACTGTGTCCAGGGAGTCAGCACCCAAATCGGCCACGAAGGCTTTTTCGTTGGTAACTTGAGACTCTTCAACGCCGAGTTGTTCAGCAATGATTTTTTTGACACGCAGTTCGATATCGCTCATGGATTCCCTCTAAGGGTTGTGAATAAGACCGCTATTTTAACCGGACGGACTGACCGTATTGATTCTGTTACTTGTTTTGATGCAAATGACTTTACGCCATGAACATGCCGCCGTTGACATGCAACTCTTGGCCCGTCACATAACTGGCGTGTGCGCCAGCCAAATAGGCCACAGCGTGTGCAATGTCAGCAGGCTTGCCGAGGTGCCCCAGCGGGATTTGGCCCAGCAAGGCTTTTTGTTGTTCTTCAGGCAATGAAGCCGTCATGTCGGTTTCGATGAAGCCTGGAGCCACACAGTTGACCGTGATGCCACGGCTGCCTAACTCACGCGCCAATGCGCGGGTCATGCCAGCCACACCGGCCTTGGCCGCCGCGTAGTTGGCTTGACCTGGGTTGCCAGATGCGCCCACCACGCTGGTGATGCTGATGATGCGGCCATAACGCTGCTTCATCATGGGACGCATGACGGCGCGTGACATGCGGAATACGGCTTTGAGGTTGGTGTCGAGCACAGCATCCCAATCGTCATCCTTCATACGCATGGCCAAGGTGTCGCGGGTGATGCCGGCGTTGTTCACCAACACATGCAATGCGCCGTGGTCTTTGGTGATTTGTTCTAACAAGGCGTCGATGGCCGCTGAGTCGTTGACGTTCAGGTTCGCACCGCGGCAACCTGCGTGGGCAGACAAAGCTTGGGTAATTTTGGCAGCGCCGTCGTCCGACGTGGCCGTGCCGATGACCAAGTAGCCTTGTTGGGCCAACTCTTGGGCAATGGCGGCACCGATGCCGCGCGAAGCGCCCGTCACCAAGGCAATGTGTTGTTTGTGTTCGCTCATCTTGTTCTCTTCTAATTAAGCCAGCGCAGTTTTGACTTCAGCCAAGCTGGCGGGGTCAAACAAAGGCAAGCCTGTTAAATCTGCATCAATGCGTTTGACCATGCCAGCCAAGACCTTGCCTGGGCCGCACTCGACCAAGGTGGTCACGCCACGCGCCTTGATGGCGGCCACGCACTCGACCCAACGCACGGGGCCAAAGGCTTGGCGGTAGAGGGCGTCACGCATGCGGTCGGCGTCGGTCTCTACCGTCACGTCGATGTTGTTCACCACCGGAATTTGCGCTGCGGCAAAGCTGGTGGCAGCTAATTTTTCTTTCAGGCGATCCGCCGCAGGCTTCATCAGGCTGGAGTGAAAAGGTGCAGACACAGGCAAAGACAAGGCGCGCTTCGCGCCATTGGCTTTGAGGACTTCACACGCTTTTTCAACGGCGGCTTTGCTGCCTGCAATCACGGTTTGGCCTGGGTCGTTGAAGTTCACAGCCTCCACCACTTCGGCAGAACCTGCACCAAAAGTAGCTTGCGCTTCGGCGCAACCTGCAATCACTTGCGCAGCCGTCATACCCAAAATGGCAGCCATGGCGCCTGTACCCACGGGCACGGCTTCTTGCATGGCTTGTGCGCGGAAACGCACCAGCGGTGCAGCTTGCGCCAGTGTCAACACACCAGAAGCGACCAAAGCAGAGTACTCACCCAAAGAGTGGCCAGCCACTACAGATGGCACAGCGCCACCTTCAGCCAACCAAGCGCGATAAGCCGCCACGGCAGACACCAACATCACAGGCTGCGTGTTGGTGGTCAAGCCCAAAGCTTCTTTAGGGCCTTCGTGGATCAGCTTGGCAATGTCTTCGCCCATGGCATCAGATGCCTCAACCAAAGTTTGAGCAACCACAGGGTTATCGCCCCAAGCGTCGAGCATGCCGACGGATTGAGAGCCTTGACCTGGAAATACAAAAGCAAATGAAGTCATAAGGTATTTGAAAAGTTTGTCACACCAAGTCTTGCGCAGACTTACAGCTTGACGAGCACGGCGCCCCACGTGAAGCCACCACCCACGCCTTCGAGCATGAGGGTTTGACCAGGCTTCACCTGGCCGCTGCGCACCGCTTTGTCCAACGCCAGCGGAATCGATGCCGCCGAGGTGTTGCCATGATCGTGAACGGTCAAAACGACCTTTTCCATAGGTAGTTTCAGCTTCTTAGCTGTACTTTGAATGATGCGGATGTTGGCTTGATGCGGTACCAGCCAATCGATGTCAGCCTCTGTCAAGCCAGCTTTGTCCAGCACGGTGCGGGCCGCACCTTCAAGCAAGCCGACAGCCAGCTTGAACACAGCTTGGCCGTCCATCTTGAGCACAGGGTCGCCCAAGATGTTGCCGTTGCGCACATGGCCTGGCACACACAAAATACCCACATGCTTGCCATCAGCATGAATGTCGGTCGCCAAGATGCCAGGCGTCTCAGAGGCTTCAAGCACAACTGCACCAGCGCCGTCACCAAACAACACACACGTGGTGCGGTCTTGGAAATCGAGCAAGCGCGAGAAAATTTCAGAACCCACCACCAAAGCGCGTTTGGCGTTGCCCGCGCGAATCATGGCGTCGGCCACGGTCAGCGCATAAATAAACCCGCTGCACACCGCTTGCACGTCAAACGCAGGAGCGCCAGCAATACCGGCTGCGTCTTCGTCCAACTGGGCCAGCTTGTGTTGCAAGATAGCGGCGGTGGATGGGAACACCATGTCCGGCGTGGACGTGGCAACAATGATGAGGTCAATGTCTTGGGGACGGCGACCCGCGGCGTCGAGTGCTTGTTTGCAAGCCTCAAAAGCCAAGTCGCTGCTGTTCATCTCTGGTGCCGCGAAATGGCGGGCGCGGATGCCTGTGCGCTCAACAATCCATTCGTCAGAGCTTTCCACACCTTGTGCGGCCAGTTCTGCGACCAAGTCTGCGTTGGTCAACCGGCGAGGTGGGAGAAAACTTCCGGTGCCAGTGATTCGGGAGAAAAGGGTCATTAATCAGGTGGCTCAGGCCGAGGCGTCTGATTGTCCTAGGGCTAACAAAGGAGCCGCATGGGCAATGCGTGAACGCACACGTTCGAGCAAGTTATGGTGGGCTGCATCATACGCGCGGTTCAAAGCAGTACCAAAGGCCACATCATCGGCGGAACCGTGGCTCTTAAAAACAATGCCGTTCAAACCCAAAAGCGCGGCGCCGTTGTAACGGCGGTGGTCCACCTTGTCTTTGAAATCAGAAAGTACAGGATAGGCAAAAATAGCTGCAATTTTTGTGAAGATGTTGTGTGTAAACGAATTTTTCAGCGTTTCACTGATCTTATGCGCCAAGCCTTCGCTGGCTTTCAGAGCCACATTACCCACAAAACCGTCGCACACGATCAAGTTGACCGTGCCTTGGTAAATGTCTGTGCCTTCGACATTGCCATAAAAGTTCAAATCACCAGAGTTAGCCGCAGTTCGCAACAGTTCGCCTGTTTTTTTGATGACTTCATTGCCTTTGATGTCTTCTTCGCCGATGTTCAACAAGCCCACCGTGGGGCTTTCAATGTTGTCGAGCACCGACACCAAGGCCGAACCCATGACCGCAAACTGCAACAAATGCTGAGGCGTGCAATCGACGTTGGCGCCCAAATCAAGCATCGTCGTGCCGCCACCTTTGAAATCGGGCATGCGACCCGCAATGGCCGGGCGATCGATACCGTCGATGGTTTTAAGCAGATAGCGTGAGATCGCCATCAATGCCCCCGTGTTACCAGCAGATACCACCGCTTGGGCAGCACCACTCTTCACCTGCTCAATCGCCACGCGCATGGACGAATCTTTTTTGCGGCGCAAGGCCACTTCGACGGGGTCATCCATGCCCACCACTTCGGAGGCTGGAATCACTTGAGCGCGAGGATGAGAAAAAGACGATAGCGCCTCAGGCAGACCGACCAACAAGAGTTTCGCGTCTGGGTGCGTATCCAAGAAACGGCGACAGGCTACCAGCGTGACACGCGGGCCATGGTCGCCACCCATGCAATCAACAGCAAGAGTGGTCATGCAGGTTTCTTCTCGTCAAAAAAACAAAAGCCCGAGGCGCCAAAGACAGCCACGGGCCAATGAAGAATGAAGTAATTAAGCTTCAGACTTGGTCTTCAACACTTTGCGACCACGGTAGAAACCGGTGGGGCTGATGTGATGACGCAAGTGGATTTCACCAGTCGTTGGCTCAACGGCTGTGCCGGGAGCTGTCAACGCTGTGTGCGAGTTGTGCATGCCGCGCTTGGAAGGAGATTTTTTGTTTTGTTGAACAGCCATGATCGGCTCCTGGAACTAAATGTGGGTTAACCGTTGGGCCACAAACCAACCATGGGTCAGCGTGACACGAAGCCTACGATTATAGCCCAACTCCTACGATTTCAGTGCTTGCGCGTTTTGAGCGACGCCAGCACGGCAAATGGGTTGGGTTTGACCTCAGCCAAGATGGCCTCTTCTTCTTGCGAAGTTGGTGCCTGCTCACTCAAACACGCTGGATGCATGGGCACCAAGGGCAAGCTCATCAGCAGCTCGTCCTCAATCAAGGCCAATAAGTC
This sequence comes from Limnohabitans sp. TEGF004, assembly GCF_027924965.1. Lineage (NCBI taxonomy): Bacteria > Pseudomonadati > Pseudomonadota > Betaproteobacteria > Burkholderiales > Comamonadaceae > Limnohabitans > Limnohabitans sp. TEGF004. The sequence continues at coordinate 2,085,384 of NZ_AP027056.1, forward strand.
GAAGTTGTCTTCCATGACCAACAGGTCTTCATCTGACTCATCGTCTTCGGCCAATGCGGTGGCTTCGTCAGCCACAAAGCGGAAATCTTGCTCAATCAGCAACTCCACTGGCACAGGGTGCAGGCAGCGCTGGCAAGTCAAGGGCACGGTGGCTTTGGCTTCCAAGTGCAACCAAGCGTCGTCTTTGCCACGTTGCTCGGGGTCAATGGCGCCTTGCGCTGACCATGACACATGGCCCGTCACCTCGCCGCTGCAGTCTGCGGCCAAGCGCTCAAACTCTGCCACGGGTGTGTCACCCTCAAGGTGCATTTGCGCTTTGGCAAAGGCTTTGACATCGAGGGCATGAAGGTTCTTTGGTGTTTGCATGCGCGCCAGTGTAAGAGAATCCACCCATGTCTATTGCACAACGCGCCCTGATTTTGGGCTCTACCTCACGATACCGCCGCGAACTACTTGAGCGTTTGCGTGTACCTTTTGACGTGGTCAGCCCCGATGTGGACGAAACGCCACTGGCAGGCGAAGCCCCGCACGCGCTTGCCACCCGTTTGGCTTTGGCCAAAGCCAAAGCTGTGGCGACCTTGCACCCCAACGCGGTAGTGATTGGCTCAGACCAAGTGGCTGACCTGAACGGCGAACCCTTGGGCAAGCCAGGCACCCACGAACGCGCCGTGCTGCAACTGCAACGCATGCGCGGCCAAACCGTGGTGTTTCAAACCGCGGTGTCCGTGGTCTGCATGGACAGCCAGTTTGAACAAACCGAACTCGCGCAAATCAAGGTTCGCTTTCGCGATCTGAGTGACGCCGAAATCGAAGCCTATTTGCGCGCCGAAGAACCCTACGACTGCGCTGGCAGCGCCAAGAGCGAAGGCCTAGGCATTGCCTTGCTCGACGCCATCGACAACGACGACCCCACTGCCCTCATTGGCCTACCCATGATCCGCACCGCCCGACTGCTGCGCGCCGCTGGCATTGACTTGTTAGGAGCCATGAAACCATGACCGCCGCAACCCAAAAAGGCACGCTTTACCTCGTACCCACACCACTGGACTTTGGCTGTGACACCCAAGCCCCCATCACCGATGTGCTGCCGCAAGAAACCTTGCGCCTGGCAGCAGGCGTGACGCACTGGATTACCGAGAACGCCAAAAGCACCCGCGCCTTCTTAAAGCGTGTGGATGCCCATGTGCCGTTAGCTAAAACCATTCAAGAAAACACCATCACCGAACTGCCCCGCGAGGTGCACAAAAAAGGCGACCACACGGGCGAGTTTGATGCCAAGCCCATGCTCAAAGCCGCTTTGGCAGGCCACGATGTGGGATTGGTCAGCGAAGCGGGCATGCCTGCGGTGGCTGACCCCGGCTCGTCGGTGGTGCGCGCCGCGCACGAACTGGGCATTCGTGTGGTGCCGCTGGTGGGCCCTGTGTCATTGCTGCTGGCCTTGGCCGCCAGTGGTTTGAACGGTCAAAACTTTGCGTTTGTGGGCTACTTGCCACAAGACGCTGCGGCCCGCACGCAGCGCTTGCGCGAGCTAGAAAACCTCGCCGCCAAACACGGCCAAACCCAAATGTTTATCGAGACTCCCTATCGCAACCAAGCCCTATGGGATGCACTGGTGAATGGTCTGCAAGGCAACACCCGCTTAGCCCGCGCTAGCGGCTTGACCATGGCCAGCATGCAAGTGCACTGCAAAACTGTGCAAGCTTGGCGCAGTGCGGGCAAGGCCCAAATTTCGGGTGAACCCACTGTGTTTTTGATTGGTAAATAACGCAGCACATGCAGCATCAAAAAAAGGCTCCTCGCGGAGCCTTTTTGCTTTGAGCTGAAGCGACCAAGTCGCTCGCAACTTTTTAAATATCAGCGCGGATCAAAGCAAATCAACGCACCGCAGGCATGGTCTGCAACGCACGCACCGCACCTTCGCCAATGGCAGCGCCAAAGCGCTTGGCCAAACGCTCGGCCACGTTTTCGTGCCGGGTGTAGTCGATGATGTCTTCGGCTTTCACAATTTCGCGAGCCACGTAGTCAAGGTTACCCAAGCCATCAGCAAGACCGAGCTCTACCGCTTGCTCACCGCTCCAGAACAAACCACTGAACAGTTCTGGCGTTTCTTTCAAACGCTTGCCGCGACCATCACGCACCACTTGGATGAACTGTTGGTGAATTTGGTCCAGCAAGGTTTGTGCGTGCGTGCGTTGTTGCTTGGTTTGTGGGCTGAACGGGTCTAAGAAACCTTTGTTCACGCCAGCCGTCATCAGGCGGCGCTCCACGCCGAGTTTGTCCATCAAACCAGTGAAGCCAAAACCATCCATCAACACACCAATGCTGCCCACGATGCTGGCTTTGTCGACGTAAATTTCATCTGCAGCCACGGCGATGTAATAAGCGGCAGAGGCGCAAGACTCTTCCACCACGGCGTACACCGGCTTTTTGTGTTTTTCTTTCAAGCGACGAATTTCGTCGTTGATGATGCCTGCTTGCACGGGGCTGCCACCGGGCGAATTGATTTGCAAGACCACCGCTTGCGAGCCTTCGTCTTCAAACGCAGCGCGTAATGCCGTCACCACCCACTCGGCGCTGGCATCGGCACCATCGGCGATTTCGCCTTTGATAGCAACCACAGCCGTGTGTGGCTGGCTGGGGTTGGCACCCGTCACACCGCCTTTGTGCATACCCGTCCAAAGCAATGCAGCCACCAATGCCAACCAAGCAAAGCGGAAAAAGATGCGCCAGCGACGGCTGGCACGTTGCTCGGCAAGCGTGGCAAATGCCAAGCGCTCCAAGGTGTCGCGCTCCCAGACCGTTTTGTGGCTAGGTTTTTCTTGGTTTTCGTGGTGCTCAGACATGTCAGTAAGTTTTTGCAAATTAATCTAAAAATTCGAAAGGTTTCAAGTTGTACGCAGTATGCCAGTGGACGACGCCATCGGCTTCTAAAAGCTCAATTTTCACCAAGCCACCGCGGCAAGGCCCACCGGCGCATTCACCCGTGTCAGGTGCGTACTCGGCCCCGTGGGTGGCGCACATCAGCCAGCGGCCTGACGCGTCAAAAAACTGGTCCGGCTGAAAGTCCATCTCCATCGCGACATGGGTACAGCGGTTGAGGTAGGCATGCGGCTGGCCTTCAAAGCGAATGGCAAAGGCGCGGCAGGTTTGGCCCGCAAACACCACATCAAACGGCACAGCGCGGCCACCATCGGCCAAGTCGGCGCTGTTGCACAAGGGCATCACTTGAGAAGCAAAGTCAGTCATGGCTTTTACGCATTCGCCAACAACCAATCGTGCAACTCCTTCACAGAGTGCGCGATGAATCGTGGGTTCAAGGGTTCAAACTGGCCGTGGTCGTGTGCGCCGTAGCTCACGCCCACACTGGCGCAACCCGCATTCACGGCCATTTGCAGGTCGTGCGTGGTGTCGCCAATCATCAAGGTGCGTCCGGGCTCCACGCCAAATTCGCGCATCAGCTCGTGCAGCATGCGTGGGTGGGGCTTGCCTGCTGTTTCATCTGCCGTGCGCGAGCCATCGAACACGCCTTTGAGTTCACTGGTATGTAAGGCTTCATCCAAGCCTCGGCGGCTTTTGCCTGTGGCCACTGCCAGCCAATGGTGGCGTTCGCGCAAAGCGGCCAGCAAAGGCAAGACGCCATCAAACAAGGCGATGTCATTGGCGTGCTTCATGTAATGGAAACGGTAGCGTTCACCCAACAGCGGGTATTTGTCTTGCGGCACATCAGGCGCAGCATGGGCCAATGCCTGCATGAGCGCCATGCCAATCACATAAGACGCCGCCTCGTCCGTGGGCTTGACGCCGCCCACATCCACTACGGCGGCCTGAATGCAACGGGTGATGATTTGCGTGGAGTCAAACAGCGTGCCGTCCCAATCGAAGGCAATCAAATCAAACTGGCGCGGGCGTGTGGTCATACGTCGAGGTGCGGTTGAATGATGGGCGGCTGAATGCCGTCCACAAAGTTTTTCAGCTCCGGCGGCAGCGGCGCTTGCAAGCTGACGGGGCGGTGGCTTTGCGGATGCTGAAACTTGAGCTGCCAGGCATGCAAGAACATGCGCTTGAGGCCCATCTTCTGCAAGAGTTTGTTGTGCTCGAAGTCGCCGTATTTGTCGTCACCCGCAATCGGGTGGCCTTGGCTGGCCAAGTGCACGCGAATTTGGTGGGTGCGACCGGTTTTGATGGTGACTTCCAGCAGCGTGTACGGGCCCACCGTGCGTGCCACACGCACCAAAGTGATGGAACGCATGCCGTTCGGATCGTCCTTGTCCACCACTTTGACGCGGCGTTCACCCTCGCCCACACCAGTTTCGACGGTGTACTTGAACAAGGGCGAGTCAATCACCTTCTTGTTGGACGGCCACAGGCCCAGCACCAAGGCCAAATAGGTTTTGCCCGTTTCGCGGTCGCGGAACTGGTCTTGCAGGTTTTTGAGGGCGCTGCGCTTTTTGGCCACCAGCAACACGCCCGAGGTTTCGCGGTCTAGTCGGTGCACCAGTTCTAGGTTGGTCGAGGCTGGACGGGCACGTCGCAGTTGTTCGATCACGCCAAAGCTCACCCCACTGCCGCCGTGCACAGCCACGCCTGCCGGTTTGTCGATGGCCATCATGGCCTCGTCTTCCATCAGGACGGGAAATTCACGGGCAGGAGCGGGTGCATCGGCCTTGGCCTTCACTTGAGCCGAGATGCGCACAGGCGGCAAGCGCACCAAATCGCCCGCCTCCACCCGTTGATCGGCCGAGGCGCGGCCCTTGTTCACCCGCACTTCGCCGGAGCGAATGATGCGGTAGACGTGGGTTTTCGGCACACCCTTGAGGTGGCGCATGAGGAAGTTGTCTAAGCGCTGACCAGCCGAGTCTTCGTCGACAGTCAGTGTTTTTACCGAGGGGGCGGGGGTTGGGGCCGAAGCCCCTATAATGTGATTCACCAGCGTTTTGCTCTAAGTGCTTGATTTAACAGAGATTAGACCATGTACTGACGAACGCGGTAAGGTCGATGCCCCTTTTGTGCCCGAGACGCAGACCCAGTACCCAAGAGACTGAGTGGCCCTCGCCCCAAAAGTTGAGCCGACGATCAGAAAACACTGAAACGGAATACCCCAAGTCGTGGAGGCTCTTTTTGAAAAGCCTCCATGACGGATGACTGCGAGAAGCAAAAACGATGGTTGTGGCAATGTTGATGTTGATGGAACTCTGCACAGAGTGGCTTTTGCCACCGACTGTGTGCAGCGTTGCGCGTCGCACCTTTGCCAGCTGGACCAGCCCTGTCTCCCCTGCAACGGCTCATCAAGCCACGCACTCGACAACAGGACAACCGCGACTTCTTGCCCTTATCCACGCGCCCACCCACCGTCCCCTGCGCTGATCTCACATTGATTAGCGTGGAGGTGACGGTCTCAGCGGCAATTCCCTTCGTTCTCTGACGTCCCTCAGGCATCGTTGGCCCGTCATGGGCCTGTGATGATTTGACACGTGAAGGAACCGCATCATGAAACGGATGCTCATTAATGCAACCCAGTCGGAAGAACGCCGCCTGGCCATCGTCGACGGCCAAAAACTGCTCGACTATGAAATTGAAATCGAAGGCCGCGAACAGCGCAAAGGCAACATCTACAAAGCTGTAGTCACCCGCGTTGAACCATCGCTCGAAGCTTGCTTTGTGGACTACGGCGAAGACCGCCACGGCTTCTTGCCATTCAAAGAAATCTCCAAGCAGTACTTCGCCGAAGGCGTGACTGCGAGCCAAGCACGCATCCAAGACGCCATCAAAGAAGGCCAAGAACTCTTGGTCCAAGTGGAAAAAGAAGAACGTGGCAACAAGGGCGCAGCCCTGACCACCTTCATCAGCTTGGCCGGTCGCTATGTGGTGCTCATGCCCAACAACCCACGTGGTGGTGGCGTCAGCCGCCGCATCGAGGGCGACGACCGCGCCGAACTCAAAGAAGCGATGGACCAATTGGAATACCCGAAGGGGATGTCCATCATCGCGCGCACCGCTGGCATTGGCCGCAGCGCCCCTGAGTTGCAATGGGACTTGAACTACTTGCTCAAGTTGTGGACCGCCATCGACGGCGCCAAGGGTGCCAAAGGCGCGTTCTTGATTTATCAAGAATCCAGCTTGGTCATCCGCGCCATCCGCGACTACTTCAACCATGACATCGGCGACATCTTGATCGACACCGATGACATCTATGAGCAAGCGCACCAGTTCATGGCCCACGTCATGCCTGAGCACGCCGCTCGCGTGAAGCGCTACAGCGACGAAACCCCGCTGTTCAGCCGCTTCCAAATCGAACACCAAATCGAATCGGCCTATGCCCGCACCGTCAACCTGCCATCAGGCGGCGCGATTGTGATTGACCACACCGAAGCTTTGGTTTCTGTGGACGTTAACTCGGCACGCGCCATCAAAGGCGGCGACATCGAAGAAACTGCGACACGCACCAACCTTGAAGCTGCCGACGAAGTGGCCCGCCAAATGCGCTTGCGCGACTTGGGCGGCCTGATCGTCATCGACTTCATTGACATGGACGAAAGCCGCAACCGCCGTGATGTGGAAAACCGCTTGCGCGAAGCATTGCGCCACGACCGTGCCCGCGTGCAATTTGGCACCATCAGCAAATTCGGCTTGATGGAAATGAGCCGCCAACGCCTGCGCCCTGCGCTGAGCGAAGGTGCTTCGATTCCTTGCCCACGCTGCGGCGGCTCTGGCCACGTGCGTGACACCGAGAGCTCGGCGCTGCAAATCTTGCGCATCATCCAAGAAGAGTCCATGAAGGACAACACGGCAGCCGTGTACGCCCAAGTGCCAGTGGAAGTGGCGTCGTTCTTGTTGAACGAGAAGCGCACTGAAATTGCCAAGATTGAAATTCAACAACGCTTGAACGTGTTGCTCGTGCCTAACAAGACACTGGAAACACCGAACTACAAGTTGGAGCGTCTCAAGCACGACGACCCGCGCCTCGACCGCGTGGAAGCCAGCTACAAAATGGCCGAGGAGTTTGAAGACCCCACTGCCGTGACACGCCGCTCACAAGAGCCTACAAATAAGCAAACGCCCGTCATCAAAGGCGTATTGCCTGATGCACCTGCGCCAGCACATGAGCCTAAGCCTGCTGCACCGGCGAAAGCACCTGCACACGCACGCGGCGCTAAGCCTGCGGCCAAAGCACCCGAAGCTAAATCAAGCGGCTTGTGGGGTTGGTTCACTGGTTTGTTCAGCAGCGACTCAGAAGAAAAAGCCAAGCCAGCTGTAGGCGACAAAAAGCCAGGCGAACGCGGCGAGCGCCGTGATGGCCGCAGTGCTAATAGCCGAGGCGGCCGTGGTGGCCGCGGTGGCCGTGGTGGTGATCGCGCTGAGCGCGGTGAGCGCCCTGAAGGTCAAGGTCGCAACGCTGAAGGCCGTAATGAGCGCAACGCCGAAGGCGTTGAGGCCCGTGGCGAACGCCCAGCACGCGGCGAGCGTGCAGAGCGTGGCGAGCGCAATGTGGAACAACGCGGTGAAGGTGGTCGCAGCGAGGGTGGTCGCGAAGGCCGTGGCCCACGTCAAGACCGCAACCGCGGTGGTCGTGGCGAAGGCCGCAATGCAGAAGGCCGTAACGGTGAAGTTCGCAATGCAGAAGGCCAAGCCGCCCTCGACAACAACGCATCACCTGAAGCTCAAGCAGAAGCTCGCGCCAAAGCCCGCAACGAACGCATGGCCCGCGAAGAGCGTGGCGAAAGCACCGAAGGCGGCAACGAGCAACGCGAACCTCGCGGTGAACGCACAGAGCGCGGCGAACGCAGTGAAGGTGGCCAAGGCCGTCGCGAACGCAGCCCACGCGGCGAACGCAACGACGGTCGCCGTGAACGCGCCCCACGTTTAGACGAAAACGGCAACCCTGAAGCCTTGCCACTCGACCAAGCTGCTGACACCGAAGGCCAAGCAACGCAAACCGACGAGAACGGTGGCGAGCGTCGTGAGCGCCGCTCACGCGACCGTTACGGCCGTGACCGCCGCGAGCGTGGCGACCGCGCACCGCGTGAAGAAGGTTCTACAGAACACGCCGACAACGGCCAAACTGCTGAGCACGACCACGCTGCGCATGACCACACGTCAAACGAGCAAGCCCCGCAAGAAGCCCGCGAGACACGTGAGCCACGCCAACCGCGTGAACCACGCGAACCACGTGGTGAGCGTCCAGAGCGCCAAGAACGCAACGAGCGCTCTGACCGTTCCGACCGCGCTCCACGTCACGCACCGCGTGAAGAAGCACAGTCAGCAGCGCCAGCGGCCCAAGCCCCTGCACGCCAAGGCATGCCGCATATCCAAGCGTTCACACTGCCTTTGGCAGAGATGCAAGCCGTGGCTCAAGGTAGCGGTTTGGAATGGGTCAACTCCAATCCAGACAGCATCGCCGCCGTACAAGCAGCCATCGCAGCTGAGCCAAAGCCTGTGCATGTGCCACGCGAGCGCCCACCGCTGGTGATCTTGGATGAAGGCCCACTGGTGTTGGTTGAGACCCGCAGGGATCTGTAAACCACCCGCACCCCGCAAGGGGTGATGAGCTCCAAAAGAAAAAGGCCTAGAGAAATCTAGGCCTTTTTTGTTTATGGGGTGTACGTGATGTTTGAGCGTCTAGACGACAAATGCGTACAGCAGCTCTAGCTATGAACCAACGATGCTTGCCAAAGCACTGCCGCTTTATGCCGCCACTTCAGCGGCTCGTTTCCAGCACGACTGGGCACGCGCCGTATCTTCTTTTTGCTCAGCCAATTGGGCCAAGGTACGCCAAGCATGGCGCTGCATGTCGGCATGGGTGAGTTGAGGTGCAGCTTGCTCCAACATCTGTTGGGCCTTGCCCCACAGCGCATGATGCCAACACACCATGCCAGCCAAATATTGCAGCTCCACCCAACGTGGGTAAGTTTGACGCGCTCGGTCGATGCTGGCCAACCACTCGGGGTCGGCGGGCAACAACACCAGCGCACGGGCCAAAGCTTGGGCCACGCGCTCACGGATGGCAGGCGTGCAGCTGTCAGGCTGCTGCACCATGCGGTTCCACAAAGGCGTGAGCCAAGGCATCACGGCTGCGGCTTCGCCGCTGAGTTTGAGCATGCGTTGTGCGGCGTGCAGCACCACGTCGGGTTGACTGCGCTCGGTGACTTCTAGAGCATCCCATGCGCGTTGCAATTGGGCGCTGTCGTGCGCTTCGTTCAGGCTGGCCACAGCCAACTCACGCAACAGGCTTTGGCCAGCTGCATCTGAAAACGCGCCGTGCTTGGTCAGCAAGCGTGCGGTCTCCAAAGCTGAGGCATGTTGTTTGTTCAAGCGAGCAGCTTTGAGGCGCATGCGCAAAGCCAACATGCGGCGGGCTGCACCGTGGCGCAAACCATCGAGCCAGCGAGCGGCCTCGGGTGCATCGCGGTCGCTCAAGGACCAACGGGCGGCTGCCAAATAGGCGGCTTCCATGGTTTCTTCCACCAACTCATCCGACGCTTCGCGGTTCATGGCCATGATGGCTTGCAGGTGAGACACACGTGTATCGCGGTCACGCAAAGCGTGTGCGCTTTCAGCCGCCACCAAATGCGATACCGCACGCAGCTGGTGCGCGTGGCGAGGGGCAGGGTCATCAGCCGTGCGTACCGAAGCCAACAAGCTTTCTAATGCGAGGGCTTTGTCAGCCGACTTCACAGCGCGCACATAGCGACCACTCCACAACTCAGACAGAGCATCGAGCAAAGCCGCGTGCATGGCACGTTCTTTTTGTTGCAGGCGCCAGCGACGCGCTTGGTGCGGCAATTCAAACAAAGCCGACATGGCGCGCCACGACAAGTGCAGCATGACAAACAACACCACGAGCACGAGCAACACCAAATTGAGCGACAGGTCGACACGGTAAGGCGACCAAAACACAGTCACCGTGCTTTGATTGCCACCCGCCAACAAAGCAGACGCCACCGCCACACCAAACAGGGCCACAAACCACAGAGCGGCTCTCATGTCAGCGCCCCGCTGCAGCTGTGGTGAGGGCCGCGATGGTGTCGTCCACGCGCGGAATCTCAATTTGCTTGGACTGCGCCAACACCTCACGCGCCAGCGCCAAGGTGGTTTGGCCTTGGCGGGTTTGCATGTCGAAGTAATGCGCCAAATCGTCGTTGGCTTGCTTCATGTCGGACTGCACCACATCAAAGTGACGGGCCAGCAAACCCAAGCGGGCATTGAGCAAACGCAGTTTGAGGTTTTCTCGCACAAAGTAACTTTGGTCGGGCGCGAGCATGCTGGCTTCGGGCTTGTCGATGCGGCTCACGCGAATGAGGTTTTGTGCATCGTTCCAAATGTCGGACCACACCTTCTCCCACCAGCTCATGCTGATGGCTTTCGCCCAGCTGGTGGTGGGCACGGGCTGAGCAGCTTTGGGTTGAGGCGCATTGCCCACTGCGTTCAGCAGTGGCAAGGTGTCGACCACGCGCACCAGTTCGTCGAGCTTGAAAAGCAAAGCAGGTGTGTCGGCCACCGAGGTAGCCTTGATGCGTTCGATGTCGCGGGTCACAGCACGCAGCACAGGGGCCAAGCGCGGCTGCGCAACCTTGGTCAAGCGTTGCTCAGCCGAGTTGAGCGCGGCCAATAAGGGCTGCACACTGCCAGTGAGCTGGGCTTGTTGTTGGGCCAGACGAATGGCGGACTCAATATCCACCACCAGGTTTTCGTCACGCGAGCGTGAGAGGCTTTGCATCAGCTCTTCGAGTTGACTGCGTTGCAAGGACACTTCGCTGAGTTTGGCGTCGGTCACCGACAAGCGGGCTGCCGTTTCGCGCGCCAGCTCTTCGGCTTGTTTGGAGGTCACACGCGCTTCCACGGCTTGGCTGCCGGTGTCCGCGCTTTGGCGTGCCAGTTGTTCTTGAATGCCCGAGAGCTTGGCCCACATCAGGCCCGACCCCACAGCGCCCACCACAGCCAACGCACCGATGCTGCGTGTGAGCCACTTGCTGGTGTCCGTTGTGTTGTTGAACTCACTCGCGCTGGCAAGCGGTTCTGTGGTGTGGCCCAAAGGCGGGAGGTTGTGGGTGTCGTCGTGCTCTGGCTTCATGCCAGAGATTCTAATGAGACTAATAAATCTGCCAATGACGGCTTAGACATTTGAATTTCACCAAAACCCAAGGACTGTGCGGTTTGCGCGATGCGGGGATGGGTGGCAAGACAGCGTGCCTTGGCCCAGCTTTGCGTGGGCAAAGCATGGACCAGATGCTCAATCGCTTGCGAGCTGCTGAAGCACCACACACTGCCGTCCGTCGCGGCACTGACGGCCTGCGCTTTGTGCTCTGCCGACCACAGGGGCGCGCGACGCTCGTAAGCCACCACAAACTGAGGCGATGCGCCTGCGGCCTGCAGTTTCTGAGCCAACCAATCACGACCTGTGCCGTTCGGTGGAACCTCTGCTACGGCGCTTGGCACTGCTTGTGAAACACCCGCAGTGCTTTGTGACATGCCTGCGTCTGCCGACACATCATGGCCACGAACAATCAGCACAGGCTGTCCTGCCTTGACTTGCGAGGCCACACGTTGCCACAAGGCTTCTGAGTCAAACTGCGCCGCGTCGGCGGCGGGGCTGTCAATGCACGCCTCGGGCACGCCCGCTTGCAGCAAGGCTTTGTGCGTGCCGGGGCCTGTGGCCCAACAGCGCGGGCCGTTTAACCAGGTGGGGCTAGCAGCTTGGCCAGCATCGACACGCTGCGCCGCGGGTTGGCTGTCAAAGAAATAGCGCACAGCCTGAGCACTGACAAACATCACGGCTTGAAATTCAGCCCATTGCGCCCACGCTTGCACCACAGCTTGTCGATGTGTGGCGGGCCCCACCTCAATCAACGGCAAGGCCAGTGCTTGATAGCCCGCAGTTTGCAGCGCATCCACCCACGCTGGCGCATCGCCTGCAGGTCGGGTGATGATGACGCGCATGGCTGGCAACGTGAGGTTTAGTGAGCGCCTTGCGCGCGCAACTGAGCCGCCACCGATTCGCCCAGCGAGTTAGCGGCATCGCGCGAAGCGGGGTCAGCCGCATTCAAGGCTTGCTTTACTTCAGCACGCAACAACACCGGCGCGCCCGATGGGTCACCCCAAGCGGCTTGCAAGTGCAGCACGCCATCGGTCAAGGTGGCATGTGCGGCCAAAGGCATCGAGCAGCTGCCGCCCATGGCGCGGCTCACGGCGCGCTCGGCGGTCACGGTCAGCCAAGTAGCGGCATCGGCCAAGGGGGCCAAGGCTTGTGCAACGTCGGCACGGTTGCTGCGCACTTCGATGCCTAACGCGCCCTGCCCTGCGGCGGGCAACATCTCGGTGGTTTCAAAAATGTGGCGAATGCGCTCGCCCAAACCCAAACGCTTCAAGCCCGCAGCGGCCAACACAATGCCGTCGTACTGACCTTCGTCGAGCTTGCGCAAACGGGTGTCGAGGTTGCCACGCAAAGGCTCAATCTTCAAATCGGGGCGCAAAGCGCGCAGCAGCACGGTACGGCGCAGGCTAGACGTGCCCACCACCGCGCCTTGCGGCAAATCGTTCAGATGTGCATAGGTGGACGACACCCACGCATCACGCGGGTCTTCGCGCTCCATCACACAGGCCAGATCAAAGCCTTCGGGCAAATCCATGGGCACATCTTTGAGCGAATGCACGGCCAAGTTGGCTCGGCCTTCTTCAAGGGCCACTTCGAGTTCTTTCACAAACAAACCTTTGCCGCCCACTTTGCTCAAGGAGCGGTCCAAGATTTGATCGCCCTGCGTGGTCATACCCAACAGCGCCACGCTGTGGCCTTGGGCCTGCAACAAGGCTTGCACATGCTCGGCTTGCCACATGGCCAAGCGGCTTTCGCGGGTGGCGATGGTCAAGGAAACAGGGGATGAGGAAGCAGTGGACAAAACAAAACTCGCTTTTTCAGGGCCACAACGCGCGTGGCGAAATCAATTGAGGCAAATGTTAGCAGGCGGGCCTTGGCGTTTGGCTTGCAGAAAGCGCGCGCCGCCAAGACGAAAGCAAAACGTCTTAACGGGAAGCCCCCGCCAGCCCGATAAAATCTGACCCATATGACAAACCAACTCGACAAAAAATCCCAAGCGTGGTCCGCCCTGTTTTCTGAACCCATGAGCGAGTTGGTCAAGCGCTACACCGCCAGCGTGTTCTTTGACAAACGCTTGTGGCAAGCCGACATCACGGGCAGCTTGGCCCACGCCGAGATGCTGGGCCACCAAGGCATCATCGGCAAAGACGACCATGCCGCCATCCAAAAAGGCATGGCACAAATTTGGTCTGAAATTGAATCTGGCCAGTTCGAGTGGAAGCTCGACCTCGAAGACGTGCACCTCAACATCGAAGCGCGCCTCACCCAACTGGTAGGCGATGCGGGCAAGCGCCTGCACACCGGACGCAGCCGTAACGACCAAGTGGCCACCGATGTGCGCCTGTGGTTGCGCAGCGAGATGGACCTGATCATCGACTTGCTGGTCGATTTGCAAAAGTCACTCGTGGAAGTGGCTGAGAAAAACGTCGAAGTCATCTTGCCCGGCTTCACCCACTTGCAAGTGGCCCAGCCCGTGAGCTTTGCCCACCACCTGTTGGCCTACGTGGAAATGTTTGCACGCGATGCCGAGCGGATGAGCGACGTGCGCCGCCGCACCAACCGCTTGCCATTAGGCAGCGCTGCTTTGGCAGGCACCACCTACCCGCTGGACCGCGAGCGCGTGGCCCGCACACTGGGCATGGTCGATGAACACGGCAACGCACAAGTCTGCCAAAACAGCTTAGACGGCGTGAGCGACCGCGACTTCGCCATTGAGTTCACCGCCGCCGCCAGCCTGTGCATGGTGCACATCAGCCGCATGTCGGAAGAGTTGATTTTGTGGATGAGCCAAAACTTTGGCTTCATCAAAATTGCCGACCGCTTCACCACCGGCAGCTCGATCATGCCGCAGAAGAAAAACCCAGACGTGCCCGAACTCGCACGCGGCAAAACTGGCCGCGTGGTCGGTCACTTGATGGGCCTCATCACCTTGATGAAAGGCCAGCCCTTGGCCTACAACAAAGACAACCAAGAAGACAAAGAGCCTTTGTTTGACACGGTGGACACACTCAAAGACACGCTGCGCATCTTCAGCGAAATGGTGGGCGGACAAGTCAACCCAGCCACGGGCCAAAAAGAAGGTGGCATCACCGTCAACGCCCAAGCCATGGAAGACGCGGCAAAAAAAGGCTTTGCCACTGCCACCGACTTGGCCGACTACTTGGTGAAAAAAGGCCAGCCTTTCCGCGATGCCCACGAGACCGTGGCACACGCCGTGAAAGCCGCTGCCAGCCACAACTGCGATTTGTCTGAGCTGCCACTTGAAGTGTTGCAAAGCTTTCACCCCGCCATCGAAAAAGATGTGTACGACTGCTTGAGCCTGCATGGCTCACTCAATGCACGCAACACTCTGGGTGGAACAGCACCTGTTCAGGTTTGGGCGCAGATTGAGCGTCACCACAAACGCCTAGGCTGATATGTCAGACGCCCCGAGTCAGCGCAGCGCCCTCCACGCCATCGCTGCCTTTGAGGCAACCAAAGGCTTGGCCGCGCTGGCTGGTTTGATTGGCGTGCTCGACCTGCTGCACCGCGATGTGCGTGCTGTGGTCTTGACGCTGATTGGTCGCTTTGGCCTGGACCCCGAGGCGCACTACCCTTCCCTGCTGCTGCATTACGCTGAGTTGCTGCCAGACACCGATGTACAGATGCTGCTGATACTGGCCTCGGTCTACATTGCGTTGCGCTTTATCGAAGCAACGGGTCTTTGGCTAGGCAAAGCATGGGGCGAGTATTTGGGTGCGCTGTCGGGCGGCATTTACATTCCGTTTGAGGTGGTGCATTTCATCGACGAGCCCTCATGGATGAACGCCTTCATCGTGACATTGAATACGGTCATCGTGGGCTACCTAGCCTACGCCTTGTGGCATCGCCATCAACAACAGGGACACGCATGACCGACATCCTCACCATCACCCTCAACCCGGCCTTGGATGTGTTGACCACCATCGACAAGGTGAGCGACACACACAAGATGCGTTGCGGCTCGGTGATCAAACACCAGGGCGGCGGAGGCGTGAACGTGGCACGTGTGCTGCACCGTTTGGGCGCGAACTGCGTGGCTTTGTATATGGCAGGCGGCGTCACAGGCGAGCGTCACCACAAATTGATGAGCGCAGAGAAAGTGCGCTGCCATGTCATGCCCATCGCCGAAGAAACACGCGAGAGTTTTTCGGTGCACGAAACATCGAGCGGCAATGACTTTCGCTTTGTGCTGCCCGGCCCTCAGGTCTCAGCCGCTGAAGTGGAAGCGTGTTTTGATTACGTGGCACAACACCTGCCCAAACAATTCTTGGTCATCAGCGGCGGCTTGGCACCCGGCGTGCCCGAGAACTTTTATGCGCGCTTGACCACCTTGGCCAAAGCGCACAGCGTGCGCGTGGTGCTAGACACCAATGGCCCTGCGCTGACCGAAGCACTGAAGGTCGGCGTGTATTTGTTCAAACCCAGCTTGCGTGAGCTGCGCGATTTAACCGGCCAAGCCTTGACCACCGAAGAAGCCCAAGTAGCAGCCGCGCAGCAACTCATTCAAAGCGGCCACGCCGAGATCGTGGCGGTGTCTTTGGGCGCAGACGGCGCCTTGGTGGTCAGTGCCAACGAACAGTGGCGTGCCCGCAGCATTCAGGTTGATGTGCAAACCACGATTGGCGCGGGCGACAGTTTTGTGGGCGGCATGGTGTGGTCACTGGAGCGTGGAGACAGCTTGGTCAAGGCGTTTCAGTACGGCATGGCGTCTGGGGCGGCCGCCTTGCTTGCGCCTGGCACCTCGTTGAGCCAAGCGGCAGATGTGCACTATTTGCTGCCACAAGTGGTGGTTCAAGCAGCCTGACGCCCTCGCTTTAAATTATTTCAATCCCGCTGTCGCACTCTTCACAGGGCTTGAGCATCACCTCGGGCTACCATCCGTCTCAAATTTAGGAGACCCCCATGCCCGTGATTACCAACATCGAAGACTTGCGCGTTTTGGCCGAGAAACGCGTGCCCCGCATGTTCTATGACTACGCCGATTCCGGCAGCTGGACCGAGGGCACTTACCGCGCCAACGAAGAGGATTTCCAAAAAATCAAGCTGCGCCAACGCGTGGCGGTGAACATGGAAAACCGCTCCACCGCTACCAAGATGGTCGGCCTCGATGTGAAGATGCCCGTGGCCATTGCCCCCGTGGGCTTGACCGGCATGCAAAGCGCCGACGGCGAAATCAAAGCCGCCCGCGCTGCTGAGAAATTTGGCATCCCTTTCATCTTGTCCACCATGAGCATTTGCTCGATGGAAGACGTGGCCGCTGCCACCACCGCCCCCTTCATGTACCAGCTCTACATGATGCGCGACCGCGAAGCCATGTCCAACATGATTGAGCGCGCCCGCAAAGCCAAGTGCAGCGCCTTGGTCCTGACGCTCGATTTGCAAGTGATTGGCCAACGCCACAAAGACCTGAAGAATGGTTTGACGGCGCCCCCCAGCCCCACCATCGCCAACATCATCAACCTCATGACCAAGCCACGCTGGTGTTTAGGCATGGCAGGCACACGCCGCCACACCTTTGGCAACTTGGTAGGCCACGTCAAAGGCGTGAGCAACATGAAGTCGCTGTCCTCATGGACCAACGAGCAGTTTGACCCACGCTTGTCGTGGGAAGACGTGGCTTGGGTCAAAGCCCAATGGGGTGGCAAGCTCATCCTCAAAGGCATTCAAGACGTGGAAGACGCAAAGCTGGCCGCGCAAAGCGGCGCGGACGCCATCGTGGTGAGCAACCACGGCGGTCGCCAACTCGACGGTGCGCAATCCAGCATCGAAGCCCTGCCCGCTATCGTGGCCGCTGTGGGCGACCAAATTGAAGTGTGGATGGACGGCGGCATTCGCTCAGGCCAAGACGTGCTCAAGGCTTGGGCCTTGGGTGCACGCGGCGTGCTGATTGGCCGTGCCATGGTGTACGGCTTGGGTGCGATGGGCGAAGAAGGCGTGACCAAGGCGCTGCAAATCATCCACAAAGAACTGGATGTGACCATGGCGTTTTGCGGCCACACCAACATCCAAAACGTGAACACCAACATCTTGCTGCCGGGCACGTTTCCCACGGCTTGAGGTGCATGAGTTGAGGCACACTTGACGGATGACTGAACACAAAACTGCACCCACCGGCGTCAGCGGCTGGTGGCGTGCGCTGAGCATTTTCTTGGCCCTCGTGGTGCTCATCGGCTGGGCGTTCAGCGCCAGCATGTATGAGCAGTTCAAGGCGCAAATTCACCACCTCGAAGCCAAGCTGGTGGAAATTCCGCAGGTGCGTGAGGTGTCCGTGTTGCTTGACGATGCGCAGGCCCCCGCCATGCTGCTGACCTACGACCCGAAAAATCAAAAGCTGCAAGTGCAACGCTTGAACGATGTACTCGAAGGGCGTGAGCAAGCCTTGCATGTGTGGGCCATCGCCGAAGACGACACGCCGCGCATGTTGGGCGTGCTGACCAACAAATACAAAACCCAACAACTCGATGTGCCCGCACAAGCCTTAGAAGGTGCGCGCACTCTGGCCATCAGCGTTGAAAACAAAGACCGTGGCCCGCGTGATGGCAAGCCTCGTCAGCCTTTGCTGTTCAAAGGTTGGTTGGTTCAAAAAGCCATTTAACTCGGATGCGCTTTGGTGAATGGGTGAGTTGTGACCTCTTCGCCTGAAGCAGCACTGCAACGCCGCATTGCCCACCTCGACATGGACGCGTTTTATGCGTCCGTAGAGCTGCTGCGCTACCCGCAACTCAAAGGCTTGCCTGTGGTGATTGGCGGTGGCCGCCGCCGTATTGACGACATGCTGGCCCGCTTGCGTGAGGCCCACCCCGACTACGAATGGTCGGAAGACAAGCTGCACGAAATTCCGCTCGACTTTTTTCCGCGCATCGCAGGCTACACAGGGCGCGGCGTCATCACCACCGCCACCTATGCAGCGCGGCAGTTTGGCGTGGGCTCAGCCATGGGGGTGATGAAGGCGGCCAAGCTGTGCCCCGACGCCATCTTGCTGCCGGTGGACTTTGACCAATACCGCCATTACTCGCAACGCTTCAAAAGCATCATCACCGACATCGCGCCGCTCATGGAAAACCGGGGCGTGGACGAGGTGTACATCGACTTCACAGACGTGCCCGGCGGCCAACGTGAAGGTGGGCGCGTGTTGGCGCGCCTGATTCAAAAAGCAATTTTTGACGACACAGGCCTCACTTGCTCAGTAGGCGTCGCACCCAACAAGCTACTGGCCAAAATGGCGAGTGAGTTCAATAAGCCCAACGGCATTTCCATCGTAGAGCCCGACGATTTGGAAACCATGATCTGGCCCCTGCCCTGTCGCAAGGTCAATGGCATTGGCCCCAAAGCAGAAGCCAAGCTGGCCCAGCACGACATTCACACCATTGGCGATTTGGCGCAGCACGACCGCCTGTGGCTGATGCAGCACTTTGGCAAAAGCTACGGCGCGTGGCTGCATGACGCCGCACACGGCAAAGACGACCGCCCCATTGAAACCGAAAGCGAGCCCGTGAGCATCAGCCGCGAAACCACGTTTGAGCAAGACCTGCATGCCGTGCGTGACCGCGAGGCGCTGAGCGCCATCTTCACCAAGCTCTGTGAGCAAGTCGCCGCCGACTTGCAACGCAAAGGCTATGTGGGCAAAACCATTGGCATCAAGCTGCGCTACGACAACTTTCAAAGCGTCACACGTGACCAAACGCTAGACCACCACATCCACCAAGCCACTGCGATTCGACAAGCGGCAGGCCAATGCCTGAAGCGTGTGGACCTCACGCGCCGATTGCGTTTGTTTGGCGTTCGTGTGGGTTCCTTGATGAAACTAGAAGACTGGCAAGCTCAAGGTCTGCGCAAAGAAGAAACATCGAACCAGCCCTATACCGAGTCCCTGTTTGGGGACGATATTGCTCCAAAGTGATAAGAGAACCGCACAGGCGAAAATAACAAAATTAATGAAATTGGATTTTGAAAAATGCGCTTACTCACACGCAATCTATTTGGCTTACTCGCTTGCGTTTTTCTTTTAAGCGGCAATACCCAAGCAGCTTGTCTGGGTGAACAAAACACCACCAAGGTCTACACCTTTGACGTGGTGCCTCAGCTCACCGCTGCCAAAATTTACACCACATGGTCCCCTTTGTTGCAACGCGTGGGCCAAGATGCCGGCCTGTGTTTTGAGCTGCGGGTGTCCGCCACCATTCCAGAGTTTGAGCAAAAGCTGCTCAAGGGTGAACCTGAGTTTGTGTTCCTCAACCCGTATCACGCGGTGTTGGCAAACCAAAAGAAAAAATACCAGCCCTTGCTGGCCGACAGCGAAGATTTGCTCACCGGCATTTTGGTGGTGCGTGCAGACAGCCCCATCAAAAGCTTGGAGGAGTTGAAAGGCAAAAGCATCAGCTTTCCGGCGCCCAATGCATTTGCCGCGTCGCTGCTGATTCGCGCCGAATTGGCGAAAAAGAAAATTGACATCAGACCCGTGTTCGTCAAAACACACAGCAATGTGTACCGCTCGGTCATTGGCAAAGACGCCATCGCTGGCGGTGGCGTGAACAACACCCTCGACAACGAAGCGCCCGAAGTGCGCCAACAGTTGCGCGTGCTCTACGAAACCCCTGCCTACACGCCGCACCCTGTGGCCACGCACCCGTCTGTCCCTGCCGCGGTGCGCGAGCGCTTCTTGAAGGCCATGCTCAAACTCACGCAAGACGAGGAGGGCCGCAAACTGTTGGATGGCATCAACCTCAGCAAGCCTCAAGCCGTCACTTACGCCAAACACTACAAACCTTTGGAGTCTTTGCAGCTCGAGAAGTTCTTGGTCCTCACGGGGCAGTGACATGCTGCAGCGCCTGAACGCCTCGCAATGGCAAAGCATCAAACCCGCCCTGTTGATTGGTTTGGCGTTGGCGTTGCTGCAAATTGGCTCAGGCGTGGCGGCGTATTACCAATCGAAAAGCTTGCTGTGGGAAGGTAAGTTTCAAACCTCACACAACCTCACGCAAGGCTTGGTCGTGGCGGTGGCTGACCAGATGGTGCTCAAAGACTACGCCTCGGTGGAGTCACGTATTTTGCAAACCATGTCCAACGCCGAGGTGGCCTCGGTCGTGTTGACCGACACCACAGGCAAGGTGCTGTCGGCCCTCAAGCGTGAACCGGGTCAAGAACCACGTTTGGTGTTTGAACCCAACTGGATTCAAGCCCCCGCCACTGAGCAAGCGTTTGTGCAATCCCGCGATGACGCCTTCATCACCACATGGACCAAAGTGAGCTTGGGCTCAGACCTCGGGTGGGTGCGTTTGCAAACCTACAACGAACTCGACAGCGCAGACTTGCGCAGCCTGCGCCAACAAACGTTGTTGCTGTCGGCGTTGTCGGTGGTGTCGGGCATCATCATCTTGGGTGTGTTTTTGTGGCGCGCGTATTTCACCGTGGTCAAACGCGGCCACATGTTTGAAGTCAAGCTCGACGAAGCCACCAAACGTTTGGTGCAATCCGAAAAACTCGCCTCGCTTGGCGAGCTGGCTGCAGGCGTGGCCCACGAAATCAACAACCCCGTGGGCTATGTGTCATCCAACCTCACCACCTTGCAAAAATATTTGGCCGTCTACGAAAAAGTGTTGGATGCGCCCGAGGCTGACAGCACTGAGATGGCGGCGCTTAAGAAAAAACTCAACTACGCCTTCATCCGTGACGACTTGCAAAACTTGGTGAAAGAAACCCAAGAAGGCGTGGGCCGTGTGAAGGCCATCATCCAAGACTTGAAAGACTACGCGCGCACCAATGCGGCCACGCACTATGTGGCGTCAGACATCCAAGTGGGGTTGAAGTCAACGCTCAACATCGCACGCAATCAACTCAAAAATCGTGCGGATGTGCGACTGGAACTGGGCAATTTGCCTTTGGTCGAATGTGCCCCTTCGCAAATTGACCAAGTGTTTTTGAACCTCATCGTCAACGCCGCCCAAGCCATGCCAGAGGGCAAGATGGGCTTGATTGACATCCGCACGCACTGCGATGACACACAGGTCTGGGTGGAGGTGCAAGACAACGGGCCTGGCATTACGCCTGAGATTTTGAAGAAAATCTTTGACCCGTTTTTCACCACCAAAGACCCAGGCACAGGCACGGGCTTGGGTCTATCTGTGTCGCAAAACATCATTCAACAGCACGGCGGCACGCTCACCGTAGACAGCACGGTAGGCATCGGCACCACCTTCAAAATAACCCTTCCCATCAAACGCCCTGCGGCCCAAGGATGACCATGACTTCTAGCAATGAATCGTTCGATGCCAGCCAATACAAAGTGTTGTGCGTAGATGATGAGCCCAACATTTTGTCGGCCTTGCGCCGCATGTTGTCACTCGAAGGTTTTGAGGTGTTCACAGCAGAAAGCGGCGCACAGGCGTTGGAGCTGCTGGCCAAAGAACCGGTGAACGTCATCATTTCTGACATGCAAATGCCCGGCATGAATGGCACAGAGTTGCTTGAGAAAGTACGCCAACAATGGCCGCACACCATGCGCCTCATGCTCACGGGTGCCTCCGATGTGTCTGGTGCGATTGAGGCCATCAACCAAGGGGCGATTTACCGCTACACCGCCAAGCCGTGGAACGACGAAGAACTGCTGGGCACCATCAAATCAGCCATCGCATTTGGTACCTTGGCCAACGAGCATGACCGCTTAGAAGCGCTCACCATCGCGCAAAAAGAATCGCTCAATGAAATGGTGGACACGCTCGAGTCTCGCGTGCAAGAGCGCACCAAAGATTTGCGTGCAGCCTATGTGGCATCGATCAAAGCGTTCTCCAACATCTTGGAATTACGTCGACCAGACCTGTTGCAGCATTCACGCCGCGTGGCCACGCTGTCAATGAAGATGGCCAAGCTGGCGGGCTTGAGCGATGACGAATGTCAATCGGTGTACATCGCAGGTTTGTTGCATGACATCGGCAAGATTGGTTTGAGCGACCGCGTGCTCAACACCAAATTCATCGAATTGCCTTTGGCCGATGCCAAGGTGTATCGCACCCACTGCGCCATGGGTGAGACCACACTCAACAGCTTGGACGACATGAAGGGCGTGGCCGCCATCATTCGCTCGCACCACGAATACTTCAACGGCACGGGCTTTCCCGATGGATTGACAGGGCAAAACATTCCCATCGGCGCGCGCATTGTGGCCATCGTTGAGGCCTACGAAGAATTGCAATCAGGCGACTATGCCAAGAGCGAAAGCAGCCCGGCCGATGCAGTGCGCGTGATTTTGAGCAACAAGGGCACGCTGTTTTGCCCCGAGATGACCGATGTGTTTGTGAAAGCCCTGCGCGGTTAAGCGCGGGTCATCACTGACGTGCCGTGCGCACGTTGGACGGCATGGCCTGCGGGTGGCTGGTGCGCCACGGGTTGATGTCTAAGCCACCGCGGCGCGTGTAGCGCGCATACACCTCTAAGCGCAACGGTTTGCAACGGCGTGTGATGTCCATGAAGATGCGCTCCACACATTGCTCATGAAACTCGTTGTGGTTTCTAAAGCTCACGATGTAACGCAACAAACCCGCTTGGTCAATTTGCGGGCCGGTGTAGCTGATGCGCACACTGCCCCAATCAGGCTGGCCCGTGACCAAGCAATTGCTTTTGAGCAAATTGCTGGTCAAGGTTTCATTGGTGGGTGCTTCGTTGAAATTGGCCGTCAGCAACTCGGGATTGGGTTGGTATTGGTCGCACTCCAAATCCAAACGGTCAAGACTGAGACCATCCAACTCATGCACAGGCTCGCGGTCAAAGCTCTCGGGCAGCACCAGTTGCACACCCACACTCGCTTTGACGGCTTCGCCATGCCAAATGCTCGCGCTCAAGTCTTGACGCAAACGCGTTTGCAACTCGGCCACATCGTCGATGCGCGTGTTGTTGAAACTGTTCAAGTACAGCTTGAACGATTTGCTCTCAATGATGTGCGTGGACTCTGCAGGCACGGTGATGCGCGCCAAAGCCACTTGCGGCTTACCGCGTGTGTTGAGCCAGCTCAGCTCATACGCCGTCCACAAGTCAGCACCAAAAAATGGCGGCTGGCCAGTGATGCCAATTTCATCGCGTTTGGTTTGACGCGGAATGGGAAACAACAGCGATGCGTCGTACTGGTCCACATACGACGACGATTTACCCAGTTGTGATTGTTCAGGGGTGTTCATTGATTCAAGCCTCTAATTTGCGGCGGAACACTTTGCGGTCTGGCTCTGAGACCGAGGCATCAAACGCATAGCCTTCGAGGTTGAAGCCTTCGAGGCCTTTGGGTGTTTTGACTTGGTGCGTCACGGCATAGCGCGTCATCAATCCGCGCGCACGCTTGGCGTTGAAGCTGATGATTTTGTATTTGCCGCCTTTGTAGTCTTCAAACACGCACTCAATCACGCGCGCTTTGAGGGCTTTGCGGTCCACCGATTTGAAATACTCTTGCGAAGCCAAGTTGACGATGATGGGCTCACGCTCACCGTTCAAACGTTCGTTCAAATAATCGGCAATCTGTGTGCCCCAAAATTTGTAGAGGTTGTTGCCTTTGTCGTTGGCCAGTGAGGTGCCCATTTCTAAGCGGTAAGGCTGCATCCAGTCGAGGGGGCGCAGCACGCCGTAGAGGCCACTCAAAATCGCCACGTGTTCTTGCGCCCAGTCCAAGTCTTTGGGTTTCAAAGTTTTGGCATCCAAGCCTTCGTACACGTCGCCGTTGAAAGCGAGCACCGCTTGCTTGGAATTTTTCGTGGTGAATTTGGGGCTCCACGCTTGGTAGCGCGCCACGTTCAAGCTAGAGAGTGCATCGCTCAAGCTCATCAAGCTGGCAATGTCTTGCGGTGATTTTTCTTTGAGCACATCAATCAACTCGGCCGACTGCTTCATAAACAGCGGCTGTGTGTGCGGCACGTCACCCGCAGGGGTGTCGTAGTCGAGGGCTTTGGCGGGTGAGAGCAAGAACAACATAAGAAAAAAAGGCTTCACAAGGAAGCCTGAATTATGCGGTGCATGCTGTGTCCGTTCACGGCTAAGGCTGCTGCACCAAATCAACACCATAAAACCAATGCCGCCCCAGCGCCGTGATGTGAAAACCTTTCACCTCGGCACGCAGCACCTTGTATTGGTTGGCATGGGCAATGGTCAGCCAAGGTGCCTGTTCTTTAAAGATCAATTGCGCTTGCTCATACAGGTGGGTACGTTCGCTTTGGTCCAACGAGGTTTTGGCTTTTTTCACCAAATCGTCGTAGCTGGCATTGCAAAAACGTGCGAGGTTGTTGCCATCCACCGCATCGCAGCTGAGCAAGGTGTTGAGGAAGTTATCCGGGTCGCCGTTGTCGCCCGTCCATCCATACAACACCATGTCATGCTCGCCCGTACGCGCGCGTTGGAAATACTCAGACCAGTTGTGGGTTTTGACCGTGACGCGTACCCCGATTTCGGCCAAGTCTTCTTGAATGAGTTTGGCCACAGCGATGGCGTCGGGCATGTAAGGGCGCTGCACGTCCATGGCCCACAAATCGACACTGAAGCCTTTGGCGTAACCGGCCTCTTTCAAAAGCGCCATCGCTTGCGCGGGGGCGTAGCTGTCTTCGGGCACGTTTCGGTTGTAGCCCCACTGAATGGGGGGAATCGGATTGGTGGCGGGCAAGGCGGTGTGCTTGTACACCTGCCGCAAAATGCGGCGTGTGTCGATGGCCATGTTCAAAGCGCGGCGCACACGCACATCGGTGAAAGGTGGCTTGCTGGTGTTGTAAGCCATGTAGCCGATGTTCACGCCTGTTTTTTCTTGCATGGCCACACCATCTGTACGCCTCATCTCAGGCAAATCGGCAGGGTTGGGATAAGGCATGACATGGCATTGCCCAGCCTTGATTTTTCGCCAACGCTCAGACGCATTGGGCGTGATGCTGAAAACCAAATGGTCCAGTTTGCTACGGCCTTCCCAGTAATCGTCAAACGCCTGAAACACCACCTCTTGACCACGGGTGTAACTTTTGAATTGAAAAGGACCCGAACCAATCGGTTGCTGGTCGAACAGCTCAGGGGTTTGGTTGTTCAACATCGCTTGCGCGTATTCCTGCGATTGGATACCCGCCCATTGCATGGCCAAGGTCGACACAAAGGTGGCATCGGGGCGATTCAACACCACCTCCACCGTGTACGCATCCAATTTGCGAACACGCTGGAGCAATTGCGCAAAGCCCAAACTCTCAAAGTACGGGTATCGGCTGCGGGTCACATGGCGGTAGGGATGATCGGCCTGCCACTGACGCCCCAACGTGAACAACATGTCATCGGCATTGACATCGCGCGTGGGTTTGAAATTGGCATTGCTGTGCCATTTCACACCGCGGCGCAGGCTGAACACATACGTGCGTCCATCTTTCGAGACACGCCATTGCTGAGCCAATGAGGGCCGAAGCTGTGTGCCACCTTGCTCAAACCGAACGAGTCGATCGTAAATTTGACCGGTCACATCAAACGAGGTGCTCGTGCCATTGAAGGCGGGAGTGAAATACTCGGGATCACCTTCTGAGCAAAAAATCAAAGTCTTGTCAGCCGCCATCGCCGTGGCGTGTAAGCAAAGCAGCATCACCAGATGTAACAGTTTTTTCATAAAATTTATTCGAAAGTAATTTAATAGGTCTAATTTAATTCAAATTACGCGTATCACTGAATAGCATTGAACTAAAAGGCACGGATTTGCTCTAGGTAAAATGCGTGGCCGCATCTTGCATCCAACGGCAGCATTCAGTCTGCCGTTTTTCTTTTGTCAAAACACATCCCATGAGCAACACGCCCGCTACACCCATCGAACAACCCGGCCTTGAGCGCCTGTCCAAATCGTTCGAGCCCGCCGCCCTTGAAGCCCATTGGGGCCCCGAGTGGGAACAACGCGGCTATGGCGTCGCTGGCTTCCGTGGCACAGGCGCACCTGCAGCCGATGCCCCCGCGTTTGCTATCCAACTGCCGCCCCCCAACGTGACGGGCACGCTGCACATGGGCCATGCGTTCAACCAAACCATCATGGACAGCTTGACGCGCTACCACCGCATGTCTGGCTTCAACACCGCTTGGATTCCCGGCACTGACCACGCGGGCATTGCCACGCAAATCGTGGTGGAGCGCCAACTGCAAGCCAAAGGCATCAGCCGCCACGACATGGGCACCAGCCCTGCCGAAGCGCGCAAAAACTTTGTGAGCAAGGTGTGGGAGTGGAAAGAAGAATCGGGCAACACCATCACCAGCCAGATGCGCCGCATGGGCGACAGCGTGGACTGGAGCCGCGAATACTTCACGATGGACCCCAAGCTGTCCAAGACCGTGACCGAGACTTTTGTGCAGCTGTATGAACAAGGCCTGATCTACCGTGGCAAGCGCCTGGTCAACTGGGACCCGGTGCTGATGAGCGCGGTGTCTGACCTGGAAGTTGAGAGCGAAGAAGAAGACGGCTCGATGTGGCACATCCGCTATGACTTGGCCGATGGAAGCGGTTCATTGACCGTGGCCACCACCCGTCCCGAAACCCTGCTGGGTGACGTGGCCGTGATGGTGCACCCCGAAGACGAGCGCTACAAGCACCTCATCGGCAAGCAGGTCAACCTGCCACTGTGCGGCCGCACCATCCCCGTGATTGCCGACGACTACGTGGACAAAGACTTCGGCACCGGCGTGGTGAAGGTCACGCCCGCGCACGACACCAACGACTACCAAGTGGGACAGCGCCACAAGTTGGAAATGATCTGCGTGCTGAATCTGGACGCCACCATCAACAACAACGCCCCCGAGAAATACCGAGGCCTGGACCGCTTCGTGGCCCGCAAGGCTGTGGTCGCCGACCTCGAAGCCGCAGGCGCTTTGGTGGAAGTGAAGAAACACAAACTGATGGTTCCGCGCTGCGCCCGCACCGGCCAAGTGATTGAGCCCATGTTGACTGACCAATGGTTCGTCGCCATGAACAAAGTCAGCGACAAAGACTCAACAGGCAAGAGCATTGCACAAAAAGCCATTGACGCTGTGCAATCTGGCCAAGTGAGTTTTGTGCCAGAGAACTGGGTGAACACCTATAACCAGTGGATGAACAACATCCAAGACTGGTGTATCTCGCGCCAGCTGTGGTGGGGTCACCAAATCCCAGCGTGGTACGACGAAGACGGCAACGTATATGTGGCGCGTGATGAAGCTGAGGCTCAGGCTAAGGCCCCTGGCAAAACACTCAAGCGCGACGAAGACGTACTGGACACTTGGTATTCCAGCGCACTGGTGCCATTCAGCACACTGGGTTGGAGCAGCGACGCAGCTGGCGAGGGTGCCGGAGCCGGACGCAGCGACATTGCGAGCGAAGCGAGTGGGAGCAAGGCCGGTTGCGGCACCCTCGGCAGCGGAACCGACGACTATGACCTGTACCTGCCAAGCAGCGTGCTCGTCACAGGCTACGACATCATCTTCTTCTGGGTCGCCCGCATGATCATGATGACGACCCACTTCACAGGTCGCGTGCCATTCAAACATGTTTACATCCACGGCTTGGTGCTCGACGCGCAAGGCAAGAAGATGAGCAAGTCAGAAGGCAATGTGTTGGATCCTGTCGATTTGATTGACGGCATCACGCTCGAGCCTTTGCTTGAAAAACGCACACAAGGTTTGCGTAAGCCCGAAACTGCGCCCAAGGTGCGCAAGCAAACAGAAAAAGAATTTCCAGAAGGTATTCCTGCCTACGGTGCAGATGCACTGCGCTTCACGTTTGCCGCCATGGCCACACTGGGCCGCAGCATCAACTTCGACAGCAAGCGCTGCGAGGGCTACCGCAACTTCTGCAACAAAGTGTGGAACGCTTCACGCTTTGTGTTGATGAATTGCGAAGGCCAAGACTGCGGCCTCAAAGAACACACCAAAGCCGAGTGCGTGGTGGGTGGTCCAGCCCATGGCTATTTGAAGTTCAGTCAAGCCGACCGCTGGATCGTTTCTAAGCTGCAACGCGTGGAAGCCGAAGTGGCCAAAGGCTTTGCCGAGTACCGCCTCGATAACGTGGCCAACACGATTTACGACTTCGTGTGGAACGAGTTCTGCGATTGGTATTTGGAAATCGCCAAGGTGCAAATCAACACTGGTGACGACGCCCAGAAACGCGCCACGCGCCGCACCCTCATCCGCACGCTGGAAACTATTCTGCGTTTGGCCCACCCCATCACACCGTTCATCACTGAAGAGCTGTGGCAAACGGTGGCTGTTGTGGCCGGTCGCGTCAAGGCGGACGACAAAACAGCCTCCATCAGCATCGCGGCTTACCCCGTGAGCCAGCCTGAACGCATTGACGAACAAGCAGAAAGCCATGTGGCACGCGTCAAATCATTGGTGGATGCTTGCCGCAACTTGCGCGGTGAGATGGGCGTGTCACCCGCCACGCGCATGCCTTTGTTTGCATTGGCTGGCAACGCCGAAGAACACGCGTTCATGCAAGGCGTCGCGCCTGTGTTGCAAGCCTTGGCTAAGCTCAGCGAAGTCAAAGTGTTTGACGACGAAGCGGCTTGGTCTGCTGCTGCTCAAGCTGCACCTGTAGCCGTGATTGGCGAGTTGCGTGTGTGCCTGTTCATCGAAGTGGACGTGGCCGCCGAGAAGATTCGTTTAGGCAAAGAAGTGGACCGTTTGCAAAACGAAATCACAAAAGCGGGCGCCAAGCTCAGCAACGAAGCCTTCGTGGCCAAAGCACCGCCGGCCGTGATTGAAGAAGCCAAGAAGCGTGTGGCTGAGTTCACCGCCACCTTGACCAAGGTGCAAGAGCAGCTTGTCAAACTGCAGAAATAATGCCCCGTTAAACTTGCCAAAACTATTAATTTCACGCATATGACCAAAGCTCTCACCAAAGCCGTGTTCCCTGTTGCAGGCATGGGCACACGATTCTTGCCCGCCACCAAAGCCAGCCCCAAAGAAATGCTGACCGTGGTGGACAAGCCGCTCATCCAATACGCGGTGGAAGAGGCCTATGAGGCTGGCATTCGTGAAATGATTTTTGTCACAGGCCGCAGCAAGCGCGCCATCGAAGACCACTTTGACATGGCCTATGAGTTGGAAACCGAACTCGAAGCCGCAGGCAAACAAGCCCTGCTCGACATCGTGCGCAGCGTGCAACCCGACGACATGCAATGCGTGTACGTGCGCCAAGCTCGCGCGCTCGGTTTGGGCCATGCGGTGCTGTGTGCCGAACACTTGGTGGGCGACGAGCCTTTCGCCGTTTTACTGGCTGACGACTTGATGCGCGGTAAACCCGGCGGCCCTGGCGTGTTGAAGCAAATGGCTGAAGTGTTTGAGCGCACACAGTCTTCTGTGTTGGCCGTGCAAGAAGTGCCCCTAGAGCATGTGCACCGTTACGGCGTGGTGGCAGGCAAAGACATTGGCAACGGTCTGGTAGACATCCAGCAAATGGTGGAAAAACCCAAAGCCGAAGTAGCACCCTCTCGCACCACGGTGGCTGGCCGCTACATCTTGACCCCTGCGGTGTTCGAGCGCATTCGCGCAGGCGGCCGTGGTGTGCAAGGTGAAATTCAACTCACTGACGGCATTGCCGGTTTATTGGCCACAGAAAAAGTGATGGCCTACTCATACGAAGGCAAGCGCTACGACTGCGGTAGCAAAGTGGGCTTCTTGCAAGCGAGCGTCGAACTTGCCTTGCAACACGCGGAAGTCGGCGCTGAATTCCGCGACTACCTCAAACACCTCAACATCGCTTCATTCAACGTCGCTTGAGGATGTGAACAAAGTCGCTGCCCTCGGTGGTTTGCGACAACAGTTCATTCCCAGTTTGCTTAGCAAACGCTGCAAAGTCACGCACCGAGCCCGTGTCGGTTGACACGACTTTCAGCACCTGACCACTCTGCATCCCCGCCAATGCTTTTTTGGCTTTCAAAATCGGCAGCGGGCAGTTCAGGCCACGCGTGTCCAGTTCGACATCGATGTTCATGCGGGAAACACTCCGGTAGACAAGTAACGGTCGCCACGGTCGCACACGATAAAAGCAACCGTCGCGTTCTCAACCTGCTGCGCAACTTGCATCGCCACCCAACAGGCGCCCGCAGCAGAAATACCAGCAAAGATGCCCTCTTCACGTGCCAAGCGGCGGCACATGTCTTCGGCATCGTCTTGGCTCACGTAGACCAACTCATCCACGTTGCTGGCGTCGTAAATTTTGGGCAGGTACTCTTGCGGCCATTTGCGAATGCCAGGGATGCGCGAACCTTCCGAAGGCTGCGCACCGATGATGCGAATGGCAGGGTTCTTCTCTTTCAAGAAGCGCGACACACCGGTGATGGTGCCCGTGGTGCCCATAGCGCTCACGAAGTGCGTGATGCGGCCCTGCGTTTGCTCCCACAACTCAGGGCCTGTGGTCTCGTAATGGATGCGTGGGTTGTCTTCGTTGGCAAACTGGTCGAGCATGCGGCCTTTGCCCTCGGCTTGCATGCGCTCAGCCAAGTCGCGAGCGTATTCCATGCCGCCGCTCTTGGGCGTCAAAATCAATTCAGCACCAAAGGCCTTCATGGTTTGCGCACGTTCAATCGACAAGTCCTCGGGCATGATGAGCACCATGCGGTAGCCCTTGATGGCCGCAGCCATGGCCAGTGCAATGCCGGTGTTGCCAGAGGTGGCTTCAATCAAAGTGTCGCCAGGTTTGATGTCGCCGCGCTCTTGCGCGCGTTGAATCATCGACAAAGCGGGACGGTCTTTCACAGAACCCGCAGGGTTGTTGCCTTCGAGCTTGCCCAAAATCACGTTGCCGCGTTTGGCGTTGTCGGCAGCGCCCATGCGCTGCAAAGCGACCAAAGGCGTCTTGCCAATGGCGTCTTCAATCGTGGGATAAATCAGGTTTGAACTCATAAGACGCTACTGTGCCATAAGTCGGGAAGGGCCTAGAGACCTAGCTCTAAAGCGAAGCAACCCCGTTGTTTTTTCAAAAATCGTCGATAACATTCCTTTATCAAATTTAACGACCTAAGGACTCATCATGCAAAACCCAATCAAACCCCAAGTTGAAGCCTCTATGCAAGCTGCTTTCGAATTGGCTAACCTGTCATTCGCGCAAGTTGAGCGCATCACTGAGTTGACACTTGAGCAAGCCAAGGTCAGTGCCGAGTTGGCTCAAGAGCAACTGGCATCTGCCTTGGAAGTGAAAGATCCAACAGCAGCGATTGCCCTGTTGAAGGACCAATTGGAAACATCCGCCAAGAGCTTGGCAGGCTTTGCCGCCACGGCATTCGAACTGGGCCAACAATTCCAAGCCGAAGCCACCGCTTTCGCAGAAGGTCACTTTGACCAAGCCCACACAGCGGCCAACAAAGCGCTCCATGAAAACCTGAAGAAAGCCCCTGAAGGCTCTGAAGCTGCTGTGCAAGCTGTCAAAGCCGCTGTGGATGCAGGCAACAAAGCACTCGCCGAAGCCCGCAAAAACGCCAAGAAAACTGCCGAGTTGGCTCAAGAAGGCATTGCCAAATTGAAAGAACACGCACCTAAAGCAGCCAAGGCACCTGTGCGTCGCAAAGCGCGCGCCTAAAACTTCGTTGCGTTAAAAAATAAATCCCCGTGTCGCAAGGCACGGGGATTTTTTTATGCGGTGGGTTCGGCCGCCTTGACTGGGCGGCAATCGCCACAGAAGAAATGGCTTTTATCCAGCAAGCGGCGAAATGAGCCGAGAGCACGCGGCTTGTGCAAACCACACTTCATGCAACTCATGGTGTTGATCATGTTGCCCGTAGCACCAAACGGACTGCCGCCCGCTTTGGATTTGTAGCGAAGACCGTCGCTGGCGATTTTGGTGGTGACGTCGTCTTTGCTCATGTATCAATTTTATCGAATGATTGACCAAGGGTAATTGCTGACGATGACGCCCTGCACCCCGCTTGTCATTCAACAGGCTCAAGTTATTGGATTTCGTGCCGATACTGCCTAGGCAGTACGTAAAAATCCCATCTCTCATGTCTGACTACCACGTCACCGTTGCATCCTTGAAATCTTTGGAAACAACCAAGGACGGTGCTGTTGCGTTTTCAAAAGACACACACCGCACCATGGACGGTACTCAGCAGGTCAAGTCCGAACAAAAGCCGGACACGCTGACGAAACAACCTGCGCGCGTGAAGTTGACCGACCTCAATTACTCCATCAACCACGAAGACAAAGCCTTGCACTTGAAAGTCAAAAGTGCCGATGGTGAGGTGGTTCGCGAAGTGGTGTTTGACAGGATTGATCCCAGCTTGCTTGATGCGAAGAAGCTCAAAGGCATCTTCATCGATGACAACTCATAAAAACCGTGGCGATGAAAAAGCTACCCAAAATTGAATTGCATCAGCTGGTGCCATGGGGATTGGCGCTGTCTGCATTGGGGTTCGGGTTGTTGCACACAGATGAGTTCATGAACATCGGCGCCATGCTGCTTCCTCTTGGTTTGTTGCCCGCGGTCTTTGTATTGTCAAAATACAAAGACTGACTTCAAGAGCAGCTCAAACCAAGATCGGAGAAAGTTTGAATCGCCCCGCATTTCGAGGAGGCCAGTTGGTTTAAGTTAGCACCTCGGTGTTGGCCTTCTCAGCGAGTTGCCGATAGTAGTTGGCCTCAGCCTCGGCAGGTGGAATATACCCAATCGGCTCCAGCAACCTGTGGTGGTTGAACCAAGACACCCATTCAAGAGTTGCCAATTCCACAGACTCCTTCGTTTTCCAAGGCGCACGGCGGTGAATCAACTCGGTCTTGTACAGCCCGTTACGAACGCCACGTACAGCCAACCCTGCCAAGTTGAGACGTAGGTGAAGTCCGACACCCACAACTGATTGGGCCGTTCGGCCTTGAACTGCCTGTTAACCCTGTCCAGCGGGCACATGGCCGCCTTGTCTGAGAACGTGGTGGCACCACCTTGCCACGACGTACGCCGTGCAGGCCCAGGTGCTTCATCAAACGCTCCACCGTGCAACGGGCTACGGGTATGCCCTCTCGATTCATTTGATGCCAGACCTTGTCCGCGCCATAGACCTGCAAGTTGGCGTTCCAAACGCGTTGAATGTGAGGGATCAATTCATCATCGCGCTTGGCTCTTGCACAGCGAAGTTGTGGGTTGCGTTGCAGGGCGGCGTGTCGCCTGTAGCAAGACGGGGCAATTTGCAAAACCTTGCAAATTGGCTCGACCCCGAAGGTATTGCGATGCTGGTCGACGAAACGCTTCAAGACTTGAGTCGGCGGTCGAGCTCCGCCTGGGCGAAAAACGCGCTGGCCACCTTCAAGATCTCATTGGCCCGACGCAGCTCTTTGTTCTCGCGTTCAAGTTCCTTGATTCGGTCATGCTCAGCGCTGGTGGTGCCGCCGCGCACGCCGCTGTCGACTTCGTGCTTACGAACCCATTCGTGAAGGGTTTGAGGGGCGCAGCCGATCTTGAGTGCAATTGATTCAATGGCCGCCCATGTGGACGGATATTCGCCACGGTGGTCTTGCAACATGCGAACAGCGCGTTCGCGTACTTCGGGGGAAAAACGATTTGATTTGCTCATAGCTCCATCTTCTCAAAGCTTGGAGCCTCCTCAAAACACGGGGCGATTCAGAGTTTGACCTGAGTCTGCCCTAGCGCCAGCACCCCGATAGACGCAGAGGGCTATGGCCTTGCTGGATTCACAGTAAAACCTACCGGCATCTCTCATAAATCGCATTTCTTGTAGTCACTAGTCGCACATTCATTAGCCATTCGTTGGGCTTCCATTACTTGCGCTGAAGTTAGCTTTTTAGCAGCGAGCGCCCTTGCTTCCACGCTCTCAGCATTTCCTTTAATGGCTGCCAAGTTAAACCACATGTGTGCCTTCAAGTAATTTCGCGTAATACCATTTCCTTGGTAATAAAGGATACCCAAGTTGAACTGCGCATCAGAGTTGCCTTGCTGAGCCGAAAGTTGATACCACTTTAATTCTCTTGAGTAGTCTTGGACTAGACCATGTCCGAGTCCATACATTCTCCCTAGGTTGAATTGAGCGTAATCATGCCCTTGTTCCGCCGCAAGTTGATACCATTTGATTGCCTCAGCATAATTTTGCAATACCCCATATCCGTTATCGTATGAAACACCTAAGTTGAATTGTGCGTTAGCATTTCCCTGCTGCGCAGCCAATTGATACCAATTGATTGCTTCCGAATGGTCCTGCACTACTCCATATCCGTATGCGTACATAGTCCCGAGAACATCTTGTGCAGACGCACTGTTTAGCGCTACTGCAAGATGAATCCATTTAAGCGATTCGGCATAGTCTTGCTTCGTACATTTACCAGAGCCGTACATAATACCTAGATTCACTTGGGCATCTATATTGTTTTGAATTGCCGCTTGTCGGAATTTCATAAGGGCCTCAGCGCAATTTCCACGTTTGTAAGCAGCAGAGGCATCCTCGAAATCGTTGGCAAAACTATTAATGCACAGTGTGATGAACCAAATTTTTAACAGCCATTTCATAGTTAATACCTGTTTTCAACTTTTACACCGTAACCTAGCAAAACAAATCTTGAATACTGTTCTGAACATGTACTTTTTGCGAGTTTTGTGGCTTCTTGCTTATTCGATATTACGACATCCCACAACGCTTGTACTTTAAAGGAGAATGAATTAGGGATACATAAAAAGATTATCTTGGAACTGTCTTGCGCCTCATACTGATCGAAAACACTAAGATTTCCTGCTGCGGATATTTTTTTCACATAGTTGTACCTATTATTTTTAGGCAAATCATCCATTACGTCTGCTAATACAAAAGACGAACTAGTTAGCAAAAGAATTGACAAAATAAAACGCATTACAGACTCGTATTTGTTCAAGTGAATTCTCACTACTATACTCATATTGAGTGTTAAATGCAAGGTGTTGTATTGCTGCAAGATCTAAGAAATAAGTAAAGCTCTCTAACTCAACACTCATTGGCCAAAGTACCAAATCGCACAGATCGCTGCGGCAAGCCCTTCTCTTCCCGATCCAAAACGCACAGCGTAATTTAGTGTGTGCAGTTGGGCGACCTGAGCCAGAGTAAATGGGCGGGACTTTGGTTAGGGGCTGTAGTGTCGTGTTGCACGACAGCAGCTAACTCTCATTTTAGAGTTACAAAAAGCAAAACGCACGATGGATTAGATCGTGCGTCTTCAAGCACAGGTTGAATTTATGCTTGGGCTAATTGAACAGCTGTCACATATGTCAATTCACAGAACGGCTTGCGTAATGCTTTTTTTACACTGGGGGTTTTATTGATGTAACTGTTCAACCCTCGCCCAGCTGTGGCTAACTCCTTCATTTTGAGCAAGTTAGTTAGACCAATACTCTGCTGGGTGTATGTGTAAGTCGCCCGATCATTGAACTTGACAACAATTTGGTTATCACCGAGTTCATATGAGTGCACACCAGAATCGCGATTCAAGTTTCTATATAGCTCCATTGCCATTTTTATTCCTTTCAGGGTTAGCGTTTGCTGTTTGGGGTCGTCTTAATCGGTACCCAGCCATGTCCTGGCTTGGTAGTCGGTGGCAGCGGCTTACCGTCAGCTACGGTTGCAAAGTTTGGCTGCTTGCCTCCCTTTGGACCTACTTGTTGAAATATGCCGCCACTGTTGCCAGTGGACGAGCCGGGTTTGTGAGTTGCCATGGTTTTTCTCCAAATGTTGGCGTGTTAACCCGGTCATTGAATACCCTGAAAAATGGCGTAAGCGATGTCGTATAGACTTCACAGCACCAACTCCGAAACGAGAGGGCGACAGGTGACCGGTAAAAAAGTTTCCTGTCAAAGGCTGCATTGGGCTCTGAACCCCTTTGTGGCCTTTTCTTTTTAACGCTCGTTGTAAGCGAACGTTAAGGTGACACTATATCTGGTGTTGAAAACAAGCTCAATACGCTACCGGCAGTGTTTTGGTAGGAAATACTTACTTTTCGAATTTCACTTAAAGAGCATTCGCAAATGCGTATTTTTTGAGCCTATTTGAAGACTAGTAATGGCGGCGAGTTGAATTCAAAATCCAGCTTTGACGCCATCTTTCAAGTAGTTTGAACCGCAAATGCTGGTGGCTCTTGAGCGTGAAATTGCGATGCACAAACTGTGTGCAGTAATAAAAAATTTTCAGCAATTAAAGAAAACGTCAACGATAGTGCCGCTGTTGCACATGTTCAATGCCAATCGAGTTGTTATTGCAGTTGTCGCGAGCGTAAAAACCTGCACAAGTTCTAGTAACTCGTGCCGATACAACAGATAAGCAAAATCTCCCAACTGTCCGACCTCTGCCCAACCCATCCTCACAGCCACCCGTCCACCACCATGACACAAGTTTTCTCACCGCAAGCTCGAACGATGGGAAATCTGTGTCATAATATTGCTCTTCTCTCCCGTGCCCGGGTGGTGAAATTGGTAGACGCAGGGGACTCAAAATCCCCCGCCGCGAGGCGTGCCGGTTCGATTCCGGCCCCGGGCACCATCGGTATCCTTTACCGTCCTGACTCGATAGCGACGCCTTCAAATTTATGAATGACGACGACTTTTCCAACATAGTCAGAAGTGGTGCTGAGCATCATGTCTCTGTTTCCGAGCACACCGGAAACGCCAAAACCCCAAAAAACATCGTGGTTTCTCATGAAGAAGAGACCGAAGCTCGCAAGCGCGCATTTGAAGAAAAAGCGCTTGCCGCTTTAGATGCTGAAAAAGCCCTTGCGGCAGCACTGGCAGAACACACAGAGCATATTGCAACTGACGACGGCGCTGCAGACGCCAACATCCAAAAAGTTGCAGCCAGTCAAGGCGCTGCTAACGTACAAAACGTCACCACCGACAAAATTCAAGACAACATTCAATCGGTTGGCAACGTCAAAGGAATCGCACCTAATGTGCAAAGTGTCTCATCAGACGCGATCGCGGCCAACCTGCAAAGCGTTGGCGGCAGCAATATCGCGGCCAACAAGCAAAACATCGCGGGTGAGAAAGCAATTGAGGCGAATCGCCAAGGCATCCCCACAGATGCCATTACCTCCAATGTGCAGAACATCCCCGTAGGGAACATCGTCGCCAACGTACAAGACATCGGCAACGACCCAGCCGCGGCTGCTAATTTGCAAGCGCTTGCCAAAGACGATGTGGCAGTCAATCGCCAATTGCTAGGCCAAGATGGCAATGCAAAAAACCAACAGGGCATCGCCACTGATGCCAACGGCGCCAATGAACAAAAATTGGCCAACTTAGGTGGGCAAAACAACCAGCAAACGCTCAATCAAGATAGCGTCGCCAACAACCAACAAGCCATCCCACAAGGCCCAGGCATAGCACCCAACAATCAGCCCATCGGTACGGATGCGGCTTCGCTCAATCGGCAAGCCGCACCTCAAGATGGACCAGCGGGTATCAATCGTCAAGGCGTGGACAACAGCAAGATTGAGTCGCACTTTGAGCAACTCCCACCAGGTGAGGTTGAGCGTAAAAAAGTAGACTTTCCCACCGGCATGCAAAGCGGCAGCACTTCTAGTGCACCTGCAAGCTCAGCCACATCAAGCGCCACCAAGCCCAGCACCCCTGCGGTGGCACCACATGCGCCATTGACGGCAGCGGAACAACAGCGACTGGCCAAACTCAAACGCGAGCAGATGAACGACGCGTTTCATGGCCGTCTTGCAGGCATCAAACACAACGTAGAGGCCCTCAACGGGCGTTTGACGGATTTCGAAGAAAAAGTGCACAAAGAGGACGGCAAACTTCAAAAAGGCAATCCGGAAGATTTCGACATCGATCTCGACTAACGCCTTGTCACGCACATGCCAGCGTGCGCGCTGAACTCTGATTAGGATCCATGCCTGCCTCATCCGCAGGCATTTTTGTTTCTGGAGCGCACCTTGAGTCACCTCTTTTCTGAATTCACCCTGACCTCGCCACGCGGCCCGCTCACCTTGGCCAACCGCGCCATCGTGGCCCCCATGTGCCAATACTCAGCCGACAACGGCCAAGCCACCGATTGGCACTTGGCGCATTGGACCAACTTGCTCAACAGCGGTGCTGCCATGTTCATCATCGAGGCCACAGCCGTCGTGCCCGAAGGCCGCATCACACCTTTGTGTTTGGGCTTGTGGGATGACGCAACAGCAGCTGCTTTGCAAGACAAACTGCATCGCGCACGCAAGCTTGCACCCAACGTGCCGGTGTGCATCCAGCTCGCGCACGCAGGGCGCAAGGCATCAAGCGCAGCGCCTTGGCAAGGTGGTCAGTTGCTGACCCCAGCACAAGGCGGCTGGGCCACAGAAGCGCCCTCTGCCATTCCTCACTTAGCGCAAGAAACTGCCCCACACGAGCTAGACGCTCAAGGACTAGAACGCATCAAACAAGCATTTGCCAAAGCCGCTCAACGCGCAGAAGCCATGGGCATTGAAGCCATCGAGCTGCACGGCGCACACGGCTATTTGTTGCACCAGTTCTTGTCGCCCATCGCCAACCATCGCACCGATGCCTACGGCGGAAA
Organism: Limnohabitans sp. TEGF004; assembly: GCF_027924965.1. Taxonomy (NCBI): domain Bacteria; kingdom Pseudomonadati; phylum Pseudomonadota; class Betaproteobacteria; order Burkholderiales; family Comamonadaceae; genus Limnohabitans; species Limnohabitans sp. TEGF004. The sequence continues at coordinate 2,123,964 of NZ_AP027056.1, forward strand.
CTTTGACAACCGCACGCGCTTTCCCATGGAAGTGTTTGAAGCGGTACGCGCCGTGTTCAAAGGCTCGCTGGGCATGCGCATCTCGGCCTCCGACTGGGTAGACAACGGCTGGACGCCCGAAGAAACCGCCGACTTCTCACTGCGCTTGAAGCTCGCAGGCGCAGACTTTGTGCACATCTCATCCGGTGGCGTAGCTGCGCAACAAAAAATTGCCATCGGCCCCGACTACCAAGTGCCGTTCGCCAAACTGGTGAAGCAAAAAACCGGTATGCCCACCATCACCGTGGGACTCATCACCGAACCGCAACAAGCTGAAGACATCTTGGTGCGCGGCGATGCGGATCTGATTGCTCTCGCCCGCGCCTTCCTTTACAAACCCCGTTGGGTGTGGGAAGCCGCGGCTGCTTTGCATGGCAAAGTGCAAGCGAGCCCGCAGTACTGGCGCTGCATGCCGCGTGAAGCGCAAGGCATTTTTGAATCGGTACACATGGGCCAACGCTGAGCCTCAACGATCACGCCAAACTCATAAACAGGAGACAACACATGAAACACCTCAAACGCCGCCACCTCAACTTGAGCCTCTTGGCCGCCACCCTCATTAGCGCGGGGGCAAGCCTTGCCCCATTCGCGGCACATGCGCAAGCCGATGCCTATCCCAGCAAACCCATCACCTTGGTGGTGCCCAACCCACCCGGCGGTTTGGTGGACACCTCGGCCCGTTTGGTGAGCGAGCCTTTGGCCCGCCTCACAGGCCAATCGGTAGTAGTGGACAACAAGCCCGGCGGCAGCGGCAACTTGGCTTATGCCAACGTGGCACGCAGCGCCAAAGACGGCTACACCGTGTTGGTGTCGTACTCGGGTTATCACATTGCCAACCCCATCTTGATGGACAAACTGCCTTGGGACTTGAAAGACCTCACACCAGTGGGCCTCATCACCGTGGCGACCAACGTGATTGCCGTGCACCCTTCCGTGCCTGCCAACAACTTGAAAGAGTTCATCGCGTGGGCCAAACAAAACCCAGGCAAGATCAACTACGCCTCACAAGGTAATGGCTCGGTGTCACACATCGGTACGGAAATCTTCAAACAACAAACCGGCATTGAAATGACGCACGTGCCTTACAAGGGCTCGGGCCAAGCCATTCAAGACGTGCTGGCTGGCCAAGTGCAGGTGTTCATCACCACGCCGCCATCGGTGATGGGCCATGTGCTCAATGGCAAACTCAAAGCGTTGGCGGTCACAGGCAAAACGCGTCACCCACAACTGCCCCAAGTCCCCACCGCCTCAGAAGCAGGCTTGAGTGGCTTTGAATTGGAATCATGGGTGGCCTTGTACGTGGCCAGCGGCACACCCAAAGACGTGGTGCAAAAGCTCTCAGCTGATGTCAAGCGCAGCATGGAACAACCAGAAACCAAGCAACGCGCGGATGCTGCGGGCGTGGAAGTGCGCTACCTCACACCCGAGAACACCACCAAACTGCTGGAGCGCGACACCGCCAGCTGGGCCAAGGCCATCAAGGCGGGCAACATCAAGTCAGACTAAGCCGTCTTTGACGTCTGCATAGCGCAGCTGCAAACGCAGCTCGCGCTTCATGCGCGTGTTCACCATGCGGCGTGACTCGCTCATGAAACTCAGCTGCATGGCAGGCAGCTCGGTTTGCGCTTGGGCGCGGCTGATGCGTGGTGGCTTGGCCAGGTCATACAAGCCAGCCGCCATGTCAAAGTAATCGCCCATCAACATCTGACTGTCGTCGTTCACGTTGTACACGCGTTGCGGCTGGCCGCGCCAAAGAGCCAATTGACACGCACGCGCCAAGTCGTCAGCGTGGATGTGGTTGGTGAACACATCGTCAGCCTGCGCCAGCACAGGCGTGCCACGCAACAGTCGGTCACGCGGTGTGCCTCCTTCGCGATCTGGCGCATAGATGCCGGGGATGCGCAGCACACTCACCCGTATCGCGCTAGAGCGCAAACGGCCCATATGACGCACACGCGCTTCGGCATCCACACGGCGCTGGGCTCTGGGAGTGATGGGGTTCACCATCCGGTTTTCATTGACCCATGCGCCGGCGCAATCGCCATACACACCGCTGGTCGAGCCGTACACCACGCTCTGCGGTGCGCTGCGGCGCATCAGCATTCGAGTCAAGGCCAAAGTACGTGGATCTGTGTAGCCCTGCAAGGGCGGAGGGGCCAAGTGCAACACACGCGTGGCCCAGCCCGCCAAGCGTTGCAAAGAGGCTGGCGCATCCAAATTACCCACGATTGGTGTCACGCCTTGGGCCCGCAAGGCAGCCAGACGGTCAGGGCTAGAGGTGAGCGCCACCACCCGCACATGGCGCTGCACACGCACCACGCGCTGGCCCACATCACCGCAGCCGATGATGAGCAAACGCTCACGTTTGAAGCGAGAAGGCAAAGCGCCGAGGGGGGATTGATTGGAAGGCAAAATACACCCTATAAAAGTTCAAGGATACCCAAAGATGAGTTTCAACATCACGGTCCAACCCAGCGGCCGCGCATTCACTGCCACTTCTGATGAAACCTTGCTGGCCGCCGGCCTGCGCCAAGGCATTGGCCTGCCCTACGGCTGCAAAGATGGTGCATGCGGCTCTTGCAAGTGCAAAAAGATTTCGGGCGAAGTGACCCACGGCAAACACCAAGAAAAAGCCCTCAGCCCTGAAGAAGCGGCCAACGGCTTTGTGCTCACCTGCTGCGCCACTGCGCACAGCGATGTGGTGCTCGAGTCGCGCCAAGTGGTGGAAGAAGGCGCCTTCCCCATTAAGAAAATGCCAGTGCGTGTGGTCTCGCTGGAGAAAGCATCGCACGACGTGATGATCGTCAAGCTGCAACTGCCCGCCACTGACCCGATGAAATTCCATGCAGGTCAGTACGTGGACTTTTTGTTGCGCGACGGTGACCGCCGCAGCTACTCGATGGCCAATGCACCGCACACCTTTGTGGAAGGCTCTCCCGCGATTGAGCTTCACATCCGTCACATGCCCGGTGGCAAATTCACCGACCACGTGTTTGGTGCGATGAAAGAAAAAGAAATCCAACGCATCGAAGGCCCACAAGGCAGCTTCTTCTTGCGTGAAGATTCTGACAAGCCTTTGATATTCTTGGCCTCAGGCACAGGCTTTGCGCCCATCAAAGCTATCTTGGAGCACATGCAACATAAGGACATTACACGCCCCGTGACGCTCTACTGGGGTGGTCGCCGCCCTGCCGACTTGTACATGCACAACTGGGTGCAAGCCCAAGCCGCCGCCATGCCAAACCTCTCCTACGTGCCCGTCGTGTCTGACGCTTTGCCAGAAGACCACTGGACGGGCCGCACAGGCTTTGTGCACGCGGCTGTTTTGCAAGACCACGCAAACCTCAGCGGCCATCAGGTGTATGCCTGCGGTGCACCTATCGTGGTGGACTCGGCCCGCGCAGCCTATACACAAGCAGGTTTGCCGACGGACGAGTTCTATGCCGACTCATTCACCTCAGCGGCTGACAAAGCCTAAACACGAGAAAACCATGACTATGCAAAACCCTCACACATCCCCACGCCGCCAACTGCTTCGTCTCTTGCCTGCCTTGTTGAGTTTGAGTGCAGGGCTTTGCATGTCAAGCGCACATGCGCAAAACTTTCCCAACAAACAAATACGTTGGATCGTGGTGGCCCCCGCAGGTTCGTCGCTTGACGTCATTGCGCGCGCCATGCAAGACAAGCTCAAAGACAACTTGGGTCAAACCGTGGTCATTGAAAACAAACCACAAGCAGGCGGCACCTTGGGCACCAACGAAGTGGCCAAGTCAGCCCCCGATGGCTACACCTGGGTCATGTCGTACAACGGCCCTTTGTCGTTTGCGCCGCATCTGTACCCCAAGCTGCCTTATCAACCGCTGAAAGATTTGCAGCCGGTGATGACCACCACATCACAACCCAACGTGATTGCGGTCAACGCTCAACTGCCGGTGAGCAATATGCGTGAAGCCATTGCGCTGATGAAAACATCGCCTGGCAAATACAACTTTGCGTCAGTTGGCAACGGCAGTTCGTCGCACTTGACGATGGAGTACATCAAGGCCGTGACCAACACCTACGCGGTGCACATTCCCTTTAATGGCAGCCCACCTGCTGTGATGGCCACCATGTCGGGTGAGACACAGTTCATGGCCTCGGTACCCACCGTGATTGCGCCGCAAGTCAAACAAGGTCGTTTGAAATATTTGGCCGTCACCAGCGCACACCGCTATCCCTTGCTGCCAGACGTCCCCACTGTGGCTGAAAGCGGCGTGCCTGAACTCAAAGGCTTCGAAGCTTTGGCATGGAACGGTGTATTGGTAGCCGCAGGCACACCACGCGATGTGGTGGACCGCATCAACAGCGCACTGAACTCAGCCATCCACGATGCCTCCGTGAAAGAACGACTCAAAGCTGCTGGCCTTGAACCCGTAGGCGGCACGCCCGAACAATTCGCGAAATTGATTCACGACGAGTCCATCAAATGGGCACCCATCATCAAACGATCAGGAGCACGCATTGACTAATTTATTTGCTATTTCGAGAGTGACTGCAGCACTCGTGATGTGCTTGTGTAGCTTTCAATCCGCCCATGCACAAACGCCCGTTAAACCTATTCGCTTGATCGTGCCCTATGCAGCAGGTGGACCGATTGATGTCACAGCGCGCGCTTTGGCGGTACGCGTTAAAGACAGCTTAGGTACCGTCATCATCGAAAACCGTCCAGGTGCAGGTGGCAACATCGGTGCCGACACGGTGGCCAAAGCGACGCCAGATGGCACCGTGATTGGCATTGCGGCAACGGCCACGCATGCGGTCAATCCTTGGCTTTACAGCCGAATGCCCTACAACGCGGCAACAGACTTCGCGCCCATCACGCAAATGTTGCGCGTGCCGAATGTGTTGGTGATGAATGCAGACACGGCCAAACGCCTGCACATTGCCACCTTGCAAGATTTCCTGCGCTATGCACGTGCCAACCCAGGCAAACTCAACTACGGTTCGGGTGGCAATGGCAGTGCTGGTCACCTAGCTGGCGAATTATTCAAAACACGAGCCGGTATTTTTGCGGTGCATATTCCTTATAACGGCGGCAACCCAGCACAACTCGCTTTGCTCGCAGGTCATGTCGATTTCAATTTCGACAACCTTGCGACCGCTGCACCCAATATCAAGAGCGGCAAACTCTTGGCGCTGGCTGTCACCACACCCACACGAAGCGCAGCATTGCCAGAAGTACCCGCCATTGCTGAAAATCTGAAAGATTTCTCAGTTGATACGTGGTGGGGTTTGGTCGCACCAGCTGGCACGCCTGCGAGTGTGATTCAGCGTTTGAACCAAGCCTTTGTACAGGCCTTGAACGCGCCAGAAACAAAAACGAGGTTCGCCAGTCTGATGGCCGAACCTGTGCCAAGCACCCCCTCAGCGTTTGGCCAATTCATGGCCTCTGAACTTTCAAAATACGAATCCGTGGTGAAAGCCAGCGGTGCACGCGTAGACTAAACCACATGGATCTCATCACACCCCACCCAGCGCTTGAGGTCAAAGACATCGAGATGGTTCGCCCCATGCACTGGCTCGCGCTGGCATGGAAGGACATGGAACGCTGCCCAACGCCGGGGGTCATGCACGGCCTCATCTTGGCGCTGATTTGTGGGGGCTTGTTTTGGTTTGCGCGCCACGAGTTTTGGTGGATCGCAGCCATGCTGTCTGCCTGCATGATCGTGGCACCGTTACTAGCCATGGGTTTGTACGACATCAGCCGTCGCTTAGAGCGCAACGAAGAAGCCACCATGGCTGACGCCTTTCGCATTTGGACTTGTGGCGACAAGCGCTTGCTGCACTTTGGCTTGTTGTTGGCGCTCTCTAGTGCAGGCTGGTTGGTGTGTTCTGCCGCTTTGATTCACTGGATGCTACCGGCCAGCGTCCACACGCCCACCGACTTCATTCGCTTGGTGGTGCTGCAATCCAACTTTGGCTTGTTTGAGATTTGGGTACTGATGAGCGCCCTGATTGCAGCCCCCATGTTTGCATCTACCTTGGTGACCATCCCTTTGCTGATGGACCACCCCACACTCACCGTGCAACAAGCCGTGCTGACGAGTTGGCGCGTAGTGGCTTTGAACCCATTCGCCATGGCGTGTTGGGCTGGCATTTTGTGTTTGTTTACAGCGCTGGGCATTGGTTCAGCCTTTTTAGGCTTGCTCGGTGTGGTGCCCATGTTGGGACACGCCAGCTGGCACGCTTACCGGGACCTGGTCACTTACGACCCATCGGTCCACTGAGTTTTTATGACAGAAGAACAATTCGCCCAATTCGGGCTAACCTTTGGCGTGGGCGGCTTCATGCTGTACATGCTGTTCATTATTTTTCAGCTCGCACGTGAATCCAAAGCCGGCAAGTTCGGCACCTTTGTGTTGTTCTTGGTGCTGGCCTTTGGCATGCTCGGCTTTGTGGCCAAGCAAGTGTTGATTTGGATGATGGAGGGCTAAGCCCTCCTCTTTTCAAAGCGCAGGCTTATTCGCCCAAATACGCTTCGCGTACTTTGGGGTCGTGCAGCATCTCATGCGCATCACCACTCAAGGTGATCAGGCCCGACTCCATCACATAGCCACGGTCGGCAATTTGCAGGGCGCGGCTGGCGTTTTGTTCGACCAACAAAATCGTCACGCCTTGGGCTGACACCTCTTGAATCACTTCAAAGATCTTGTCCACCATGATGGGTGACAAGCCCATGGAAGGCTCATCGAGCAACAGCACTTTGGGGCGGCTCATCAACGCACGGCCCATGGCCAACATTTGCTGCTCACCACCCGACATCGTGCCCGCCAATTGATCGCGACGTTCTTTCAAACGCGGAAAGGTGGTGAACACACGCTCAATGTCTTCGGCAATGGCAGCGTTGTCATCACGAATGTAAGCACCCATTTGCAGGTTCTCAACAATGGTCATGCGGGTGAACACGCCGCGGCCTTCGGGCACCATGGCCAAGCCTTGCTGCACCAAGTCCCAAGGCCCTTGGCCGTCAATGGTTTTGCCAGCTAACTCAATGTGGCCACTACCCAAAGGCAACAGCCCCGTGATGGCTTTCATGGTGGTGGTTTTGCCTGCGCCGTTAGAGCCGATGAGCGAGACCAACTCGCCCTCGCGCACCTCTAAGCTCACGCCCTTGACGGCTTGAATGCCGCCGTAGCCCACCAACACATTGCTGACCTTCAGCAACACAGCTGCGTTGTCGTGTGTCATCTCAATGCCCCTCATGCTCTGATTGCGTGCCTAGATAGGCTTCAATCACTTGCGGGTTGCGCTGCACCTCAGCAGGTGTGCCTTGGGCAATCACTTTGCCGTAGTCGAGCACCGTCACGCGATCGCACAGGCCCATGACCAACTTCACATCATGTTCAATCAACAGCACGGTGCGGTGGTCACGGCGAATTTTGTCGATCAGTTCGCGCAGCTGCACTTTTTCGGTGGCGTTCATGCCAGCGGCAGGCTCGTCGAGTGCAATGAGTTGCGGGTCGGTCGCCAAAGCACGGGCAATTTCTAAGCGGCGTTGATCGCCATAGCTAAGCGTGCGTGCTTTGTAATCGGCCAAGCTGGCGATACCCACATAGTCCAACAGCTCACGCGCGCGTTGCTCGATCGCCAACTCTTCCGCTTTGAATTTAGCCGTTCTGAAAATCGCGCCGAGCAAACCAGAGCGGGTGCGCACATGGCGGCCCACCATCACGTTTTCTAACGCGGTCATCTCAGTAAACAAACGGATGTTTTGAAACGTGCGTGCAATACCCGCCTGCGCCACCAAGTGGACGTCCGTGGGTTCATACGGTTTGCCTGCCAGCTCAAAGCTGCCGCTGTCGGGTGTGTACAAGCCTGTGATGACGTTGAAGAAGGTGGTCTTGCCAGCGCCGTTGGGGCCGATCAGGCCATAGACCTGACCGCGCTCAATTTGCATGCGCACGTCTGTCAAGGCCTGCAAACCACCGAAGCGTTTGGAGATGCCCGAGACATTCAACACGAGGTCGCTCATCGCGCACCTCCTTGTGGGTTAAGGTTTTTGCCATGTTCAGGCGTGGGCCACAAACCGCGTGGCCGCCACAACATGATGGTGACCATGGCCAAGGCAATCAGCAACTGGCGCAAGATGGCAGCGTCCAAACGGCCATCGGTCATGGCCTGCAAAGGCCCCGCCACATAGCGCAACATTTCGGGCAAAGCAGCCAACAACACCGCACCCAAGATGACGCCTGGCAAATGGCCCAAGCCACCCAGTACCACCATGGCCACAATCATCACCGACTCCATCAGGCTGAAGGACTCGGGCGACACAAAGCCTTGGAAGGCCGCAAACATCGCACCTGAAATACCGCCAAACGTGGCCCCCATGCCAAAGGCCATGAGCTTCAAGTTGCGCGTGTTCAGGCCCATGGCTTTGGCGGCAATTTCGTCTTCACGAATCGCCATCCAAGCGCGACCAATGCGCGAGTATTCAAGGCGGTGACAAATCACCACACTCACCACCACCAGCGTGAGGAACAGGTAGTAATACAGCGTGACCGAAGGCAACTCGATGAAGCCCAAATCCAAGCGCTTCGACAACGGGTAGCCAAACACGCTCACTGCATCAATCTGCCCCAAGCCCTTGGGGCCATTGGTGATGTTGACGGGGTGATCAAGGTTGTTCAAAAACACGCGAATGATTTCGCCAAAGCCCAAGGTGACGATGGCCAAGTAGTCACCACGCAGCTTCAAGGTGGGCGCGCCCAACAGCACGCCAAACAAACCAGCCAAACCTGCTGCCAACGGCAACACCAGCCAAAGGCTCAGATGCAAACCATCTGGAAACATCACCGCGATCCACGGAAACACTTCAGTCAAATGCGGCGAAGCCAACAGGCCAAACAAATACGCGCCCACGGCAAAAAACGCCACATAGCCCAAGTCGAGCAAACCTGCGTAACCCACGACGATGTTCAAGCCAAGCGCCAGCAATACATACAACAGCGACATGTCGGCAATGCGCACCCACGCATTGCCAAAGCTTTGCAGCACCAATGGCAACACCAACAAAACGGCGGCCATGAGCCAACGGTTAGAAAAGATTTTGTGTGTCATGGTGATCAAGCCCTGTCTGCCACGCGCTCACCCAGCAGGCCCGAGGGGCGCAGCGTGAGCGTGATGATCAACACCACAAACGCCAAGATGTCGGTGTAGTGGCTGCCCAGCACACCGCCGGTGAGCTCGCCCAAGTAGCCTGAGCCAATCGATTCAATCAGGCCCAGCAGCAAGCCGCCCAGCACTGCACCGCCTAAGTTACCAATACCGCCAAACACCGCTGCTGTAAACGCTTTGAGGCCAGGTAAGAAACCCATGGCGTGATGCGCAGTGCCGTAGTTCATGGCCCACATCACACCCGCAATCGTGGCCAACACTGCACCGATGATGAAGGTGGCTGAAATCACCACATCGGGCTTCACGCCCATGAGGCTAGCCACGCGTGGGTTCTCAGCTGTGGCGCGCATGGCACGGCCTAGCTTGGTGCGATTGACCAACCATGACAACACGGCCAAGGCCACCACCGTCAGGCCCAAAATCATGAGCTGCGTAGGGGTGATTACGGCCTCGCCAATTTCAAACGGCGTGGTGGGCAAGAGCGCGGGGAAAGGCTTGTAGTTGGGCTTCCACACAATCATGGCCAGCGTTTGCAACAAGATGGACATGCCAATCGCGGTGATCAGTGGGGCCAATTTGGGTGCATTGCGCAGCGGGCGATACGCGATTTTTTCAATCGCGTAGTTCAACGCCGCCGCCGCCGCAGAGGCCACCACCATCGAGATAATCAGCACCACCCAACCCGGTGTGTCGGGCATGAGCGGCTGCAATAACCCAATGACCGACCAACTGCACAAAGCACCAATCATCAACACCTCGCCATGTGCGAAGTTGATGAGGTTGATGATGCCGTAGACCATGGTGTAGCCCAAGGCCACCAGCGCGTACATGCTGCCGAGCACCAAGCCGTTGATGACTTGTTGAAGCAAGACGTCCATTTGTTATTTACCTGCTTGTTTGTTTTTGTCGCGCAAGTGGCGCAATTTGTCAGCGATTTTGATCTCTAAACCGCGCTCCACAGGGCGGTAAAAGCCCGTATTCTCTAAGCCTTCGGGCATGTAATTTTCGCCCGCTGCAAAGCCATCTTCTTCATCGTGGGCATAGCGATAGCCCTTGCCCCAGTCCATGTCTTTCATCATCTTGGTGGGGGCATTGCGCAAGTGCATGGGCACGGGACGCGTGCCGTCTTTCTTGATGAGGGCTTTGGCTTCGTTATAAGCCTTGTAAACCGCATTCGATTTGGGAGCGACGGCTAAATACACCACGCACTCAGCCAGCGCCAGCTCGCCCTCGGGCGAACCCAAGCGCTCGTACACCTCAGCCGCGTCCAGCGCCAAGCGCAAAGCGCGTGGGTCGGCCAAGCCAATGTCTTCGGCCGCCATGCGAATCAAACGGCGCGCCATGTATTTGGGCTCGGCCCCACCATCTAGCATGCGCACCAACCAATACAAAGCCGCATCGGGATCAGAGCCGCGCACCGATTTGTGCAGCGCGCTGATGGTGTCGTAAAACTGTTCGCCGCCTTTGTCGTAGCGGCGCATGCGCTCGCCCAACACGCGCATCAACCATGCATCGTTGATTTCTTCTAGCTTCTCGCGGTTGGCCGCAACGGACAAGGTTTCAAGCGTGTTGAGCAATCGACGTGCATCGCCATCGGCATAGGCAATGAGTCGCTCTAAGGCGGCATCTTCCAAAGCAGGCACTGCGCCAATGGCTTGCGCTTTGGCAATGATTTGCGTGAGGTCTTCCACACTGAGAGACTGCAACACATACACCGCCGCTCGCGAGAGTAAAGCCGAATTCACCTCGAACGACGGGTTCTCGGTGGTCGCGCCAATGAAAGTGAAAAGCCCTGACTCCACATGCGGCAAGAACGCATCTTGCTGGCTCTTATTAAAGCGGTGCACCTCGTCCACAAACATGATGGTGCGTTTAGGGTCGAGCGAATCGCGGGCGGCGATGGCTTGCTCGACCGACTCTCGAATTTCTTTCACACCGCCCAGCACAGCGCTGATGGACAGAAACTGCGCATCAAACGCATCGGCCATCAAACGGGCGATGGTGGTTTTACCCACGCCGGGCGGGCCCCACAAAATGCAGCTGTGCGGTTGGCCCGATTCAAACGCCACGCGCAACGCCATACCCTCACCCAGCAAATGTTGCTGACCAATGACTTCGCCCAGCGTGCGTGGACGCAAGCGTTCGGCGAGGGGAATGTGGGTGGAGGACACGCTTAAAAAGGCTTTGATTTGTACAGGCTCAGAGTGTAGCGAAGGGCTTGCTAAGAAGGCAGCAAACCCGCCGCCTGAAACACCTCACGCCAAGCCTCTAACTTGCGTGCAAACGTCCAACTCGCATGCGCGGGGCTGGTCGATGGCAAACGATGCACAGGCAAGCCCAAAGCGCGGGTGAGCTTGGCGTGTTTGAAGCTTTCACCGCCGTTGTGTGCAATCGCCACGAGTGCCGGGCAACGTATGCGCAGGTTTTGCAGGTCGTTGGGTTGCGCGTTTTGAATGTTGGCGTCTAGACTGCCTTCGCGCTCGCAGGCGGCGTACACATCCCACAAGCCCACACCTTGGCTAAGCAACCACTGCGCACGTTCGGCATAGGGCATGGCTAACACCTCTGCCACATGGGGCGACAACAGCGTGCCCATGATTTTCCAAAACTGATTTTGCGGGTGGCCGTAATACTGCTGCGCGCGCAGCGAGGCCACACCAGGAAAGCTGCCCAACACGACCAAGCGTGTGTTGACATCCAGCAAAGGCGGCAAGCCTTGCAACACGGGCGTGGCCTGTGTCATGTCGACGCTTAAGGACGGATGACGCTCACGCCTTTGGGCACCGCAAATTTGAACTGCGCTGCGCCGAGGTTGGCAGGGTTCACTTCAAAACGCTCAAAGCTGAGCACCGAACGCTGCCCCATGGCATCAAAAATTTCGAGCTTACCGAGACTCACTTGCACACCATCGACACGCAAACCCATGCGCACCGATTGGATGGTGCTCTCGCGGTTTTTGGGCGTGGCTTGCACCCACTGCAAACCATCGGTATCCGTTTGCGCTTCTAAGCTGAATTCTTTTTGCAAGGTGCTCAAATCCACGGCCGTCGCGACCAAAGCAGCAGGCGTGCTGCCTAAGGCGTGCGCTTGTTTGCGCGCGGTCACTTGCTCTAGGTCAGCGTCGTACAACCACAGGGTTTGGCCATCGGCCACGATGACTTGGGGAAACGGTTTGACGTAATCAAAACGAAAACGTGTGGGGCGCACAAATGAAAACTGACCCGTTGATGTTTTGCTGCGCACCGTGGTTTGCCCAGCTTTGGCAGGCGGCGTGACCACTTGCGTGAATTCAGCGCGGCCACTTTTGGTGGACTTCAAAAACGTTTCAAGTGTGTCAAGGCTACTCGCATAGGCAACGCTTGCGCTAAACGCGCAGATAGCCAGGGCTGCACCACCATGACGCATGATGCGTTTTGAAAAAGCTAAATTCATTTTTATTCCACTCATCGTCTGAGCCCGTGAATGAAGCTCATTCATCCCGCTTAGGCACCAAAATTTCGCGTTGACCATTGCTGCTCATGGCGCTTACCATGCCGGCCTTCTCCATGTCTTCCACCAAACGTGCGGCGCGGTTGTAGCCAATCTTCAAGTGGCGTTGCACCAGCGAGATGCTGGCCTTGCGGTTCTTCAACACCACCTCAACCGCTTGGTCATACATCGGGTCTTTTTCGGCCGACACTTCACCAAACAAATCGGGACCTGATGGGTTGCCATCACCATCGACTGTGCCGCCTTCGAGCACACCCTCGATGTAGTCGGGTTCACCTTGACTCTTCAAGTAGTTGACCACGCGGTGCACTTCTTCGTCGCTCACAAACGCGCCGTGCACTCGCACGGGAAAGCCTGTGCCGCTGGCCATGTACAACATGTCACCCATGCCTAACAACGCCTCTGCGCCCATTTGGTCGAGGATCGTGCGGCTGTCAATTTTGGAGCCCACAGAGAACGCGATACGCGTCGGAATGTTGGCTTTGATCAGACCGGTAATCACGTCCACGCTGGGACGTTGTGTAGCCAAAATCAAATGGATACCGGCGGCACGCGCCTTTTGGGCGAGGCGTGCAATCAGCTCTTCAATCTTCTTACCCACCACCATCATCAAGTCGGCCAATTCGTCAATCACCACTACGATGTGTGGCAGACGTTGTAGTGGCTCAGGCTGTTCGGGTGTCAAGCTGAAGGGGTTGTAGATGAACTCTTCACGCGCAGCAGCTTCGTCAATCTTGGCGTTATAACCAGCAAGGTTACGAACGCCCAACTTACTCATGAGCTTGTAGCGTTTCTCCATTTCGCCCACACACCAGTTCAGGCCGTGTGCAGCTTGGCGCATGTCGGTCACCACGGGAGCCAACAAATGCGGGATCCCTTCGTAGACCGACATCTCCAACATCTTGGGGTCGATCATCAGCAAGCGCACATCACGAGCTTCGGCCTTGTAGAGCAAGGACAAAATCATGGCGTTGATACCCACCGATTTGCCCGAGCCCGTGGTACCCGCCACCAAGACGTGAGGCATCTTGGCCAAGTCGGCCACGATGGGGTTACCCACAATGTCTTTACCCAAGCCCATGGTGAGCATGGACTTAGATTCGTTGTACACGTCCGAGCCCAAAATTTCACTCAAGCGAATGGACTGGCGTTTGGCGTTAGGCAATTCCAACGCCATGTAGTTTTTGCCGGGAATGGTTTCCACCACACGGATAGACACCAGCGAGAGTGAACGCGCCAAGTCTTTGGCGAGGTTCAACACTTGCGAACCCTTCACACCTGTGGCGGGCTCAATCTCGTAGCGGGTAATCACAGGACCGGGGGACGCAGCCACTACACGCACTTCCACGCCGAAGTCTTTGAGTTTTTTCTCAATCATTCGGCTGGTCATTTCCAGCGTTTCAGGGGCCACGGTGTCTTGGCGTACCAAGGGGTCATCTAGCAAATCGACTTGTGGCAAGCGTGAGTCTGTGGCTGCATCACTGAACAGGGTTTTTTGACGCTCTTTGGCCACGCGTGCGCTCTTGGGCACTTCGATGATCTCAGGCTCAATGTGCACGGTGATGGGTGGATGCTCTTTGATTTCTACGCGCTCTTCAAAAACCACTTCTTCACGTTCTCGTGCAGCGACCAGACCGTAGGCCACGTCTTCTTCGCGCTCGCGGCGCTCGCGCCATGTTTCGTACCAGCCGTCTAGCAAAGCACCAATGTTTTCAGCGGTTTGTCCCCAAGAGAAGCGAAACACCCACGACGCACCCACGACGCCAAACACAATGAAAATCAAACCCGAACCGTTAAAGCCCAACCAGTTCAAGCTCGATGGCCCCACCAAGTAACCCAACACGCCGCCGCTGCTGTGGCCGGGCAAGCGGTCTTCAAAGCGGTACATGCGCGTCCACTCCAAGCCAGTACTTGAAATCAACAGCAATGCCAAGCCAGCCCAAAACGCAAAACGCGTGTAGCGCCAACCGGTGTGTTCAGGGGCGGGCTCGTCTTCGTCGCGCAAGCGGTTGGCCAAAGCAGACAGCCAAGCCACCAAAGCAGCGGCATAGCACCACCATACCGAATAGCCGAGCAAGAAAAAGCTCAGGTCGCCAAACAAAGCGCCCACACGGCCGCCAAAGTTGTGCACCATGCTGCCTGCACCCGACGTGGTCCAAGCAGGGTCTAGCGGTGAATGGGTGAGCAGCGCCAGCAACCAAAAGGTCATGAGCACGAAGCCAGCCGTCAGCGCAATTTCTTGGGCAAAGCGGCGAAAACCTGTGGGCTTGTGGTCCGCATCGGCACTCGAGGCGCGCGGATCGTTCTTTAATGTATTGAGCGAATAAGTCATGTCTAGAGGCAGAGCTTACCCGAGAGGCAACCTTGACTTCTCAGGGATAAAGCGAGGTTCTTACAATCTTGTCTTTATTGTCACTTCGATTGCGTTCCTCAGATGTCTACCAACCAACACGCCCAAGTTTTGATTCTCGGCTCCGGCCCTGCTGGCTACACCGCCGCCGTTTACGCAGCCCGCGCTAACCTCAAGCCTCTGTTGATCACTGGCATGGCCCAAGGCGGCCAATTGATGACCACCACCGAAGTCGACAACTGGCCCGCCGATGTGAACGGTGTGCAAGGCCCAGAGCTGATGCAGCGTTTTCAGCAACACGCCGAGCGCTTCAACACGCAAATCGTGTTTGACCACATCAACAAGGTCGACTTCTCCAAGCGCCCCTTCACTTTGACGGGTGACAGCGGCACTTACACCTGCGACACCCTCATCATTTGTACCGGCGCATCGGCCAAATACTTGGGCCTGCCTTCTGAAGAAGCCTTCATGGGCCGCGGCGTGTCGGGCTGTGCCACCTGTGACGGTTTCTTCTACCGCGACCAAGTGGTCAGCGTGGTCGGCGGCGGCAATACCGCTGTGGAAGAAGCCCTGTATTTGTCCAATATTGCTTCTAAAGTTCACCTCATTCACCGCCGCGACACCTTCAAGGCCGAGGCCATCATGATCGACAAGCTTATGGAAAAGGTTGCCGCAGGCAAGATCGTGCTGGAAACCAACAGCACCTTGGACGAAGTGCTAGGTGACGCCTCAGGCGTAACCGGCATCCGTTTGAAGAGCACCGCAGACGGCAGCACCCGCGACATCGCCACCCAAGGCTGCTTCATCGCCATTGGCCACTCCCCCAACACCGGCATTTTTGAAGGCCAACTGGCCATGAAAAACGGCTATTTGCTGACCAAGAGCGGTTCTGAGGGCTTTGCCACTATGACCAGCGTGCCCGGCGTCTTTGCCGCGGGTGACGTGCAAGACAACATCTACCGCCAAGCCATCACCAGCGCCGGCACGGGCTGTATGGCTGCCTTGGACGCCCAGCGCTTCTTAGAGCAAGGCGCCCACTAAAACGCGCTACAATCTCAGGCTTTGCTGAATTCAGCGAAGAGATGGGTTACCGCCACCCTTTTGGCGAGGTGAGGCGCTCGTGGGAACGACCGCCGTTGATATGGAGTGTCCACATGGCACGCGTATGTGAAGTAACGGGCAAAGGCCCAATGTCTGGGAACAACGTTTCCCACGCAAACAACAAGACAAAACGCCGTTTTTTGCCTAACCTGCAATACCGCCGTTTCTGGGTAGAGACTGAAAACCGTTGGGTTCGCTTGCGCGTTTCTAGCGCAGCTCTGCGTTTGATCGACAAAAACGGCATCGACGCCGTGTTGGCTGACTTGCGCTCACGCGGTCAAGCTTAATTCCAGTTACTGAAAGGACACGATCATGGCATCCAAAGGCGGACGCGAAAAAATCAAGCTGGAATCGACAGCCGGCACAGGTCACTTCTACACGACCAGCAAAAACAAGAAAACAATGCCCGAGAAAATGTTGATCATGAAATTTGATCCCAAAGCTCGCAAGCACGTTGAATACAAGGAAACCAAACTGAAGTAATTCAGATTGGCCCAATAAAAAACCCGCCTAGGCGGGTTTTTTATTGTCTGTGCGTTGTGTGTTTACACGCGTGCAGCACGCAAGTGCATCGAGAACTCTTGCAAGGCAGCAATACCACTGGCCTCGGCGCGTTTGCACCAAGCTTGCAGGTCAAGCGCCAACTGCGCACGGTTGTGGTTGGTGTTGAGCCACAACTGGCGCAGCTCTTCACGCATCTTCACCATCGTGTCCACATCAGGCAAGGCTGCGCGGGCTTGGGCCAATTGGGCCGCCACTGCCGCAGGCACCTTCTCGGCATCGCGGTGCATCCAGCGCTTGGCAGCAGCCAGCACAGAGTCAGCAGGCAAGGTGCTCATCTTGTCGAGCTCTTGCTTCATGGCCAAACGCAGTTGGGTAGCGTAATTGGCCATCACTTCGTAGCGGTTGGCAATGACGGCTTCCAAGGTCTTTTCATCGGCCACTGGCTTGATGTCGCCAAAGGCGAGCTTTGGAGGTGTCTTCTTAACAGTCGCCAAACCCACAGTTTCCAAGATGCGGATGTACAACCAGCCCAAATCGAACTCGTAGGGCTTGACCGACAACTTGGCCGATGTGGGGTAGGTATGGTGGTTGTTGTGCAACTCTTCGCCACCAATGATGATGCCCCAAGGCGAAATATTGGTGCTGGCGTCTGGCGCCTCAAAGTTGCGATAGCCCCAGTAGTGGGCTGCACCGTTGATGATGCCAGCAGCAGTGACGGGAATCCACATCATCTGCACAGCCCACACGGTCAGGCCCAAAGCGCCGAACAACGCCAAGTTGATGACGAGCATCAATGACACACCCAGCACTGAATGCGGGGTGTAGACATTGCGCTCAATCCAATCGTTGGGTGTGCCGTGGCCAAAACGCTCGAGGGTTTCGAGGTTCTCGGCTTCTTTGCGGTACAACTCAGCGCCCGTGAACAACACGGTTTTGATGCCGTGAATGTGTGGGCTGTGTGGGTCTTCCGCTTGCTCGCACTTGGCGTGGTGTTTGCGGTGGATGGAGGTCCACTCTTTGGTCACTTGGGCCGTGGTGAGCCACAACCAGAAACGGAAGAAGTGAGACGCAATCGGATGCAAATCCAAAGCGCGGTGTGCTGAGTGGCGGTGCAAATAGATGGTCACGCTGGCAATGGTGATGTGCGTGAGCACCATCGTGACGATGAAAACTTGCCAGCCAGAAAAATGCAGCAAGCCGTAGCTCAGCCAGTTCAACGTGGCGTCAAGCCAAGCCCAATTGGGTAACAACATGTAATGTCTTTCAACGTGTAGAGATCAACTGTCAATTTTAAGGTTTTGGGCCTTATTTAGCTACCCAAACCGCAGCAAAAAACCCGTCTGTCGCATGTATATGGGGCCAAAGGCGCAAATACAAACCGTCAGTTGTACAAAGCGAGGCCGCATTGGCTACTTTTAGCTCTGTCAGAGTGTCGGCTGCTGACAACGGCACAAAGTTGGGGTGAGCTGCACTGAAGGCTTGGGCAATCGCCTCGTTCTCTTCGGGCAACACGCTGCAGGTGGCGTACACCAAGCGGCCACCAGACTTCACCAAACGTGCGGCGCTGGCCAAGATGGAGGTTTGCTTGACCGTCAACTCTTCAACGGCCTTGGGTGACTGACGCCATTTCAGGTCAGGGTTGCGGCGCAAAGTGCCTAGGCCCGAGCAAGGTGCATCCACCAACACGCGGTCAATCTTGCCGCTTAGGCGCTTCACACGCTCGTCACGCTCGTGCGCAATGGCGGAGGGGTGAACGTTTGACAACTTGCTGCGTGCCAAGCGGGGCTTGAGCGATTCCAAGCGATGACCAGAGGTGTCAAACGCATACAAGCGGCCAGTGCTGCGCATGGACGCGCCGATGGCAAGCGTCTTGCCGCCTGCGCCTGCGCAAAAGTCCACAACCATCTCGCCACGCTTGGCGTCGAGCAACAGGGCCAACAGCTGTGAGCCTTCGTCTTGCACTTCAATCGCGCCACGCGCAAACGCGTCTAGGCCAGACAAGGCGGGTTTGCCTTCGATGCGCAAACCCCAAGGCGAGAACGGTGTGTCCACAGCCTTGATGCCCGCGAGCTTCAACTCGTGCTGCACATCGGCGCGTTTGTCGGTGAAGGTGTTCACGCGCAAGTCCAGCGGTGCGCCGCCGTTGAGGCGTTCGACCAAAGGCCAAAAGCCCTCGCCCACTTGGGCCTTGAGTGGCTCCACCAGCCACTCGGGCATGTTGTGGCGATGACGTTCCATCAGGTCGGTGGGGTTCACCGCTTCACAGGCTTCAAGCCATGCGGCTT
This sequence comes from Limnohabitans sp. TEGF004, assembly GCF_027924965.1. NCBI lineage: Bacteria > Pseudomonadati > Pseudomonadota > Betaproteobacteria > Burkholderiales > Comamonadaceae > Limnohabitans > Limnohabitans sp. TEGF004. The sequence goes on from NZ_AP027056.1 coordinate 2,142,885, forward strand.
CTTGTTTGTTCAACGCGCTGAACAAAAAGTCGAGCGGGCTGTTGTTGGCGTGCTTGGCGCTCTTGGGCGCGTTGTTGGCAGGCGCTTGGTCTTTCAAGTGCTGCGCAAAGCCAAGGATGGCCAAGCGGCGCTCTTTGGGGCCAGAGCCCGAGGGCGCAAAGTGGTCGTAGCGCAGTTTGTTGCGCAACACGTTGTAGGTGGTTTCGGCCAAGGCCGCACGCTCGCGCGGGCCGAAGGCATAGGTTTTACGGTAGTCACGGAAAAACTTTGACACCACTGAATCAGCAGGGTGGTCAAACTTCAAAGTGAGGCGGACAAGCTCGGTACAAGCTTCAACAAGGGCTTTTGGATGCATAGGGTGTATTGTCCCATCCTATGAACGACCAAGACCTCCCCCCACTGCAAGAAACTCCCATCGGCCTCTACCGCCACTACAAAGGCGGCCAATACCAGGTGATTGGCACAGCCCGCCACAGCGAAACGCTAGAACCCATGACCGTCTACCGCGCCCTGTATGGCGCGCATGGCCTGTGGGTGCGCCCTGCGGCGATGTTCAGCGAACAGGTGCTGATTGACGGCGTGATGCAGCCGCGCTTCGTCAAAACCAACTAAGCCTTGTATGCAGCGGTGTTACACACCCCGCGATAATTCGCGGCAATGAAAAACATCGTCATCTTGATCTCTGGCGGCGGCTCCAACATGGCCGCCATCGTGCGCACCGCGCAAGCCCAAAACTGGGCCAAGCAATTCAACGCACGGGTGAGTGCCGTCATCAGCAACAAAGCTGACGCCAAAGGCTTGGCCTTTGCCAAAGAACACGGTATTGCCACATCCGTCATCGACCACAAAGCCTTCGCCGACCAGCCCCAACCCCGCGAAGCCTTTGACGCCGCCTTGATGACCGAGATCGACAAACACCAGCCCCACCTTGTTGTGCTGGCTGGCTTCATGCGCATCCTCACGCCAGGTTTTGTGGCGCACTACGAAGGCCGACTGCTCAACATCCATCCCTCGCTCCTGCCCGCCTTCCCTGGCCTGCACACGCACGAGCGCGCCATCGAAGCAGGCTGCAAATTTGCCGGAGCCACCGTGCACCGCGTCACCGCCGAACTAGACCACGGCCCCATACTCGCGCAGGCGGTTGTGCCCGTGCTGCCCGACGACACGGCAGACAAACTGGCTGCGCGGGTGTTGACGCAGGAGCATTTGATTTATCCGAAGGCAGTGGCAGAGTTGCTGACGGATTAAATATGGACATCAATTTAAATCTAATTGGTATGGGGTTGCAATTGATTGGTCTTGGATTAGCTGCATGCAGAGATATTGCAAAATCCAAAGCAGAAAGAGCAACAGGGGAAATTCGAGAAACCATATATATAGACGCCTATGAAGCCGCCAAAAAAGGTCTCATTCATGAAGAGTCAACTCAAGAAAAAATCTCAAAGACCCTGCACGCATTTGCATCAAAACTCGAAAACGTTCTTCCCTACAGCATTGCGCTAGCTGCACTGGGCGCAGCACTTCAAATCATCGCTGAAATAAACAAAAACTAATTCATGCCAAAAGCCGAGAACTCTTAGGCACATGCGCCATCAAAAACTCCATCTGGTCCGCCAAGATACGGCGGTTACGAAGGATGAAGTCCTCCCACAACGATGGCTCATAAGGTGTGTACAAGAGAGGCATACGCGCTTGCTCGGGCGTGCGGTTGCCCTTGCGGTGGTTGCACGATTTGCACGCCGTCACCACATTCATCCACGTGTTTGGGCCGCGTTGGCCAATGGGGCGAATGTGCTCACGCGTGAGTTCTGATTCGTGGAAATGGTCGCCGCAGTAGGCGCAAACGTTGCGGTCGCGGCTAAAGAGCTTGTCGTTGGTCAGGCCCGATTTCAAATCAAACGGGTTGATGTTGGGCACACCTTTCGTGCCGATGATGCTGTTGACCGTGATGATCGACTGCTGGCCCGTGATGGCATTGGTGCCGCCATGAAACACCGCCACCTCGCCGCCAGATTCCCAGCGCACTTCGTCGGCCGCGTAATGGAGGACCGCCTCTTCCAGCGATATCCACGACTGCGGTAGCCCTTGGGCAGACAGTTTCAAGACCTTCACACCTCACCTCCATTCGCTTCTAAAACGACCGATCGGGAATGCACATCTATCGCTGACAATATACCTTTATTGGGTGACAGTTTTATGTTCGTCGCCCCACACTCAAACCATGCAAATTTTTCGAGGTTTTCATCACCCCCAGTTGGCTTCAGCCTGTGCGCTGACGATTGGCAACTTTGACGGCGTGCACCGTGGCCACCAAGCCATGCTGGCCCTGCTGAAAAATGAGGCACGTCACCGTGGCGTGCCCAGTTGCGTGATGACGTTCGAGCCGCACCCCCGCGACTTCTTCGCCAAGCAGCACCAACAGCCCGACCTCGCCCCCGCCCGCATCGCCACCCTGCGCGACAAGCTCAACGAGCTGGCAGCTTGCGGTGTAGACCAATGCGTGGTGCTGCCGTTTGACCAAAGCTTTGCCTCGCAAGAGCCACAGGCTTTCATCGAAGACGTGCTGGTCAAAGGCCTCGGCGTGAAATACGTGCTGGTGGGTGACGACTTCCGCTTTGGGGCCAAACGTGCGGGCGACTACGCAATGCTCGACGCCGCAGGCACATCCCACGGTTTTGATGTGGCTCGCATGAACAGCTACGAGGTGAAAAACCTGCGCGTGTCCAGCTCTGCCGTGCGCGAGGCCATGGGCCGCGGCGCGATGCAAGAGGTGGCGCAGTTGCTGGGCCGCCCCTATGCCATTTCGGGTCATGTGGTGCATGGCCGCAAACTGGGCCGCGAGCTGAACTGCCGCACACTCAATCTGCGCTTTAGTCATTGGAAGCCCGCCGCCAGCGGCATCTTCGTGGTGCAAGTGCATGGCTTGGCCGACCAGCCCTTGGCCGGCGTGGCCAATTTGGGCATTCGCCCCTCGCTTGACCCGACCGATGTGAACGGCGGCCGCGTGCTGCTAGAAACCCATTGCCTCGACTGGCCCGCCAGCCTAGGCGCTGAGGGGGGCTACGGTAAAATCATCCGCGTGGAACTGCTGCACAAATTACACGACGAGCTGAAGTACGACGGTCTGGACGCCTTGATGCAAGGCATACACAAAGACTGCGACGATGCACGCGCCTGGCTCGCAGCCCGAATTTGACGGGGCGTGCAGCCCCCTCTTGCTGCACATTGCCCCGCATCTGCCTGATTTAGCGAGCTGCCCCGCTTTTGGGTTTAGCAGCCAGCCCCCTCTTAATGCCTCCGACCTGAGATAGCCATGACAGACAAAGCCACCCCAACTTCCACGGACTACCGTTCCACGCTAAACATGATGGACACCCCGTTCCCCATGCGTGGCGACTTGCCCAAACGCGAACCCGCTTGGGCCAAGCAATGGAACGAGCAAGGCTTGTACAAAAAACTGCGCGTGGCTCGCCAAGGTGCACCGCTGTTTGTGCTGCACGACGGCCCGCCCTACGCCAACGGCAAACTGCACATCGGCCACGCACTGAACAAAGTGCTGAAGGACATGATCGTCAAGTCCAAGCAATTGGGCGGCTTTGACGCGCAATACATTCCCGGCTGGGACTGCCACGGTTTGCCCATCGAGAACGCCATCGAAAAACTACACGGTCGCAAACTCAGCCGCGACGACATGCAGGCCAAGAGCCGCGCATTCGCCACCGAGCAAATTGACCAACAACGCGAAGACTTCAAACGCTTGGGCGTGTTGGGGGACTGGGAGCGCCCCTACCGCACCATGGACCCTGCCAACGAAGCCGGCCAACTGCGCGCCTTCAAACGCGTGATGGAACGTGGCTTTGTGTACCGTGGCCTGAAGCCCGTGTACTGGTGTTTTGACTGCGGCTCATCTTTGGCCGAGTTTGAAATTGAATACGCCGACAAGAAGAGCGACACGCTCGACGTGGCTTTCTTGTGCGCCCAGCCCGAAAAACTAGCTGCTGCGTTTGGTTTGCCCAAGCTCTACAAAGAAGCGTTTGCAGTCATCTGGACCACCACCGCGTGGACCATCCCTGCCAACCAAGCGCTCAACATGCACCCCGAAATCAACTACGCCTTGGTCGACACCGAGCGTGGTTTGTTCTTGTGCGCAGCTTCGTTGGTCGAGAAATGTTTGGAGCGTTGGAAGCTCGAAGGCAAAGTGGTGGCCACAGCCACGGGCAATAAGCTCGGACTTATTGAGTTCAACCACCCACTGTCACATGTGGACGCTGGCTACAAACGTACCGCCCCCGTGTTCTTGGCCGACTACGTGGGCGAGAGCGACGGCACAGGCATCGTGCACAGCGCACCTGCCTACGGCGTGGATGACTTCAACTCATGCATGGCCAACGGCATGAAGTACACCGACATCTTGAACCCCGTGCAAGGCAACGGCGCGTATGCCGCTGACTTCCCGTTGTTCGGTGGCCAGCACATTTGGAAAGCTGTGCCCGTCATTCTGGAAACCTTGCAAAACGCAGGCCGCTTGATGGCCACACAAACCATCACGCACAGCTACCCACATTGCTGGCGTCACAAAACACCTGTCATCTACCGCGCAGCGGCGCAGTGGTTCATCCGCATGGATGCGTTTGACAGCACCACCGAAAAAACCACGGGCAAGTTCATCACCGACAAGTCAAGCAAGTCGCTGCGCGAACTCGCGTTGCACGCGATTGACCAAACGCACTTCTACCCAGAAAACGGCCGCGCACGTTTGCGCGACATGATTGCCAACCGTCCCGACTGGTGCATCTCGCGCCAACGCAGCTGGGGTGTGCCCGTGCCGTTCTTCTTGCACAAAGACAGCGGCGAGTTGCACCCACGCACCATGGCCATCATGGACCAAGCAGCCGACATCGTTGAAAAAGGCGGCATCGAAGCATGGAGCCGCGTGACGGTGGAAGACATCCTCAACCAGCCCGGCGACGACGCAGCCAGCTACACCAAGAGCACCGACATCTTGGAAGTGTGGTTTGACTCTGGCTCGACCTTCCAACACGTGCTGCGCGGCAGCCACAAAGACGCGTACGACCGCGCACCGCACCATGACCAAGGCCCAGAAGCTGATTTGTATTTAGAAGGCCACGACCAACACCGCGGCTGGTTCCACAGCTCGCTGTTGCTCGGCTGCGCCTTGTACGACCGAGCCCCCTACAAAGGCCTGCTGACCCACGGCTTTGCCACCGACGGCCAAGGCCGCAAGATGAGCAAGAGCTTGGGCAACACCGTCGCGCCGCAAGAAGTGAGCGACAAGATGGGCGCAGAAATCGTGCGCTTGTGGGTGGCCAGCACCGACTACTCGGGCGACCTGAACATCGACGACAAAATCTTGGCCCGCGTGGTCGATGCGTACCGCCGCATTCGCAACACGCTGCGCTTCTTGCTCGCCAACGTGAGCGACTTTGACCCAACCAAAGACGCCGTGGCGTTTGACGACTTATTGGAAATCGACAAGTACGCGTTGTCACGCGCTGCGCAAGTGCAAGCCGACATTCGCGCGCACTTCGATGCGTATGAGTTCCACCCCGTGGTGTCGAAGTTGCAGCTGTATTGTTCGGAAGATTTGGGCGCGTTCTATTTGGACGTGCTCAAAGACCGCCTGTACACCACAGCGCCTAAGTCACTCGCACGTCGCAGCGCACAAACTGCGTTGCACCAAATCACCCACGCCATGCTGCGTTGGATGGCTCCATTCCTCAGCTTCACCGCTGAAGAAGCGTGGACCACGTTTGGCAAGTCTGAGTCGATCTTCTTGGAGACATTCACCAACCTTGGCGCAAGCAATGCAGCGTTGATGGACAAGTGGGGCAACATCCAACAAATTCGCGAAATCGCTAACAAAAAAATCGAAGACAAACGCACAGAAGGATCTGTGGGTGCGTCACTGCAAGCTGAACTCATCATTCACTGCGATGACGCTGCGTATGACGCGTTGGCCTCATTGGGCGACGACTTGAAGTTTGTGTTCATCACATCAAAGGTTTCTTTGGTGAAGGTTGCAGGCGCAGGTTTGACCGTTGAAGTCAAAGCCAGCGAAGCCACCAAGTGCGAGCGTTGCTGGCACTACAGCGACGACGTTGGCCATAACTCCGCTCACCCCACACTCTGCGGCCGTTGCGACAGCAACTTGCACGGTGACGGTGAAGTGCGTCACTTCGCTTAAAGAAAGCTACACATGGCACGCCACACCTTCATTCGCAACACCACCTCTTACTGGGTGTGGCTAGGGCTAGCCGCTGTGGTGTTGATCGCCGATCAGTTCACCAAGGTTTTGATGGTCAGCACGTATCAGCTGGGTGAAGGTTTTCCGGTCACAAGTTTTTTCAACATCGTGCGCGTGCACAACGAAGGCGCTGCGTTTTCGTTCCTCGCCACGGCGGGCGGCTGGCAGCGATGGTTCTTCACCGGCCTTGGCGTGGTGGCCACCATCGCCATGGTGTGGATGTTGAAAAAACACCCAGGACAAAAACTGTTTGGTTTTGCCATCGCCTGCATCTTGGGTGGCGCAGTGGGTAATGTGATTGATCGCGTGTTGTATGGCTACGTGGTGGACTTTCTAGATTTTTATTACGCCGGCATTCACTTCCCAGCGTTCAACATTGCCGACAGCGGCATCACCGTGGGCGCGGCCTGCCTCATCTTGGATGAAGTGCTGCGCGTGCGCCGCGGAAACTAAACATGCAAATACTTCCCCCAAAAACAGTTGGCATTGCCGAACTGAACTCTGCCATTGCACACAAAGGCTACGGCATGCTAAGTGCTGCCAGCGTGGCTGAATGGGCGGGATGTACATTGAGCGAGCTACAAGCCCTGTCGCCCGACTGGGACGATATGCCGCCCGACAACTACCTCAAAGACGGTGGCCGCTACCGCCGCCGTTTGCACAGCAGCTTTGTGTTTGAACACAACTCACTCAGCCAAGTGCCACATCGTGCACATTGGCAGTCGCTCGACTACAACGCACTGCACGGCGGCATGGAGCGTTGGTTTGAACCCATGCACGAGGCCACAGTGGCAACACCTGCGTGGAACAAGCTACTCACAGCCTTAGCCAAAACAGCAAGCGAAGTACGCGGTACACCTCTCACCAAGTGGTGCATCGAAGCGCATCAGTTCCGCATCGACACCACTGACGGCATTGGTCGCCCCACACCCGAAGGCGCACATCGCGATGGCGTGGATTTTGTGGCGGTGTTCATGGTCAACCGCACCGACATCAAAGGCGGCGAGACCCGCGTGTTTGAAGCCAACGGCCCACAAGGCGAGCGCTTCACGCTGAGCGAGCCTTGGTCATTGATGTTGTTAGACGACACCCGCATGATTCACGAAAGCACGCCCATTCAGCCATTGGCTGAGGGCGGTCATCGCGATACGCTTGTGCTCACCTGCCGCGCAGACAAGTTTCAGGACGCCGAACCCAGCGCCTGAAACCCCTGCGCTGTCATCACAAAGTGATGATGGTGCAACCCGTGGTCTTGCGGGCTTCCAAGTCGCGGTGCGCTTGGGCAATGTCGGCCAAGGGGTAAGTTTGGTCGATGTGGATCTTCACCTTGCCGCTGGTCACGGCTTCAAACAAATCGTCTGCCATTTCTTGCGTGCTTTCGCGCGTGACGATGTGGCTGAACAAGGTTTGACGTGTGAGGTAGATCGAACCTTTGGGGCCCAAGATGCCGGGGGCGATGGGTGCTGGTGCACCGGAAGCGTTACCAAAGCTCGCCATCAAACCAAACGGTGCGATGCAGTCCAGTGATTTGTCCCATGTGTCTTTACCCACCGAGTCGTAAACCACTTTCACGCCCTTGCCGCCTGTGATTTCTTTCACGCGCACCAAGAAGTCTTCTGTGTTGTAGTTGATGACGTGGGCTGCGCCATTGGCCTTGGCCAATTCGCACTTGGCATCGCTGCCAGCCGTACCAATCAGTTGATAGCCCAAGGCCTTAGCCCATTGGCAAGCAATCAGGCCCACACCGCCAGCGGCTGCGTGGAACAAGATGAAGTCACCTTTGTGCAAGCCGCCTTGTGGCAAGGTGCGCTTCAACAAATATTGCGCGGTCAAACCTTTGAGCATCATGGCTGCGCCGGTTTCAAACGAAATGGCATCTGGTAATTTGCACACGCACTTGGCGGGCATCACGCGCTCTTCGCAGTAGCTGCCGGGTGGCTGGCTGGCATAAGCAGCGCGGTCGCCCACTTTCAAATGGGTCACGCCTTCGCCCACGGCTTCGATGATGCCTGAAGCTTCCATGCCCAAGTGCAAAGGCATAGGCAGTGCATACACGCCGCTGCGTTGGTACACGTCGATGAAGTTCAGGCCAACGGCTTTGTGGCGAATGCGAATCTCGCCTGGGCCAGGCTGGCCCACGGTCACGTCAATGAGCTTGAGCTCTTCAGGGCCGCCGTTTTTTTCGATAATGACTGCTTTGGTCATGGGGTGATGCTCCAGATATAGGTGAAATTTTTCAGACGCTGAATCCTGCCATGAAATGGGTGCCTCTCCTGTCGCACAGGTTATTGGGGGCCTCGGGTACAGTCCTGCCCTTATGTCAGTTGTTCCTCACGCCCTCACGCCGCGCAATGCGGCGCTTTTATTGATCCCTCCCCTTTTGTGGGCGGGCAACGCCGTGATTGGCCGCATGATTGCGGACCAAATTCCTCCCATCACACTCAATTTCTTTCGCTGGGCTTTGGCCTTTTTGCTGGTGCTGCCCTTGGCGCACAACTTGTTGCGCCGCGACAGCCCCTTGTGGGCGCACTGGAAGCGCTACACCTTGCTAGGCCTGCTGGGCGTGGGCTTGTACAACAGCTTTCTGTATTTGGCGCTGCAAACCTCCACGCCCATCAACGTGACTTTGGTCGGGTCGAGCATGCCCGTGTTCATGCTGCTGGTGGGCGCGTTGTTCTTCAAGCAAACCGTGCGCAAGCGGCAAATGACGGGTGCAGTTCTGTCGATACTCGGTGTGATGGTGGTGCTGTGTCGTGGTGACTGGCAGGCACTGGCCAACGTGCATTTGGTGATCGGCGATGTATTTGTGCTCATGGCCACAGCGGCTTGGTCTTGGTACAGCTGGTTGTTGTCTGGCACCCAAGAGCCCGCCGAGGCGCGAAGCAACTGGGCCAACTTCCTGATGGCGCAAATGGTATTTGGCTTGTTCTGGTCAGCCGCGTTCAGTGGCGCAGAGTGGGCGGGCCTGACGGGCATTGCCGATGCTCATATCAGCTGGAGTTGGCCGTTGGTGGCTGCGCTGGTTTATGTATCAGTCGGTCCAGCGGTGTTGGCCTATCGCTTTTGGGGCCTAGGCGTGCAAAACGTAGGGCCCAATATTGCGGGCTTTTTTGTGAACCTCATCCCCGTGTTCACCGCCACCTTGTCAGCCTTGGTGTTGGGCGAAATGCCGCAGCTGTATCACGCGGCAGCATTTGTGCTGATCATTGGCGGCATTGTGGTGTCGTCACGCAAGTAACTCAGAACGTGCCCGCGTAAGCGCCACCATCGGTCAAGATGTTTTGGCCCGTCATGTATCCCGCTTGTGCCGAGCACAAAAACGCGCAGGTATCACCAAACTCTTGTGGGTTGCCAAAGCGTTGGGCAGGAATGGTTCTCTTGCGTGCCTCGGCCACGGCATCCACAGATTGACCCGTTTTTTCTGCGGCACCTTTCATGGTGCCCTTGAGTCGGTCGGTGTCGTACGCACCGGGCAGCAAGTTGTTGATGGTCACATTGTTGGCCGCCAATTTTTGTGTGCGAGCCACGCCCGCCACAAAACCCGTCAAACCTGAACGCGCACCATTGGACAAGCCCAAGATGTCGATGGGCGCTTTCACCGCGCTCGACGTGATGTTGATGATGCGGCCAAAACCTCGCTCTGCCATGCCATCGACCGTGGCTTTGATCAGCTCAATCGGCGTGAGCATGTTGGCGTCCACCGCTTTCATCCAATCGTCGCGCTCCCAGTTGCGGAAGTCACCGGGTGGCGGGCCACCTGCATTGGTCACCACGATGTCAAAGTTTTTACCAGGTCCACCTGCGACGGACCAAATGGCTTCGCGACCTTGCTCGGTGGTGATGTCAACCGCCACAGCGAGGATGGTGGTGCCCAGTTTGCGCAGCTCTGTCGCAGCAGCTTCTAACGCCTCAGCACCGCGCGCGACGATGACCACGTTGACGCCTTCGCGTGCGAGTGACTGCGCACAGCCAAAGCCCAACCCTTTGCTTGCGCCACCCACCAATGCCCATTTACCTTTGAGACCTAAATCCATCACTTACTCCCATACTTCGAAACAATAAATACGCCACTCACCACAAGCAGTGTGCCTGCACCAATCCATACGTTCAATGGTTCGTCCAACAGCAACACGCCTAGTGCAATGGTAGACATGGGGCCAATCATGCCGGTTTGTGCGGTCAACGCTGCGCCGATGCGCTCAATCGCCATCATCACCATCAACACAGGGGCCACAGTACAAGCCACCGCGTTCAGCACCCCCAACCACAGCACCTCCACAGGTACCGCCGCCGCAGACAAGGGGCGCAACAACAAGAACTGCGCAATGCAGCACAGGCACGCCACGCTGGTGGCCCAACCCACCAAGCGCAACGAGCCGATGCGCTGCACCAACTCACCGCTGTACAGCAAATACACGGCGTAGCTGATGGCGCTGGCCAAAATCAATCCACCGCCCAAGGCCACGTTGGCACCCGACAGTGTGAGCTCATGCGCAAACACCAACAACACACCGCAGTAACTCACCCCCATCGCCAAGATGCGAATGGGGCGAATCGGTTTCTTGTACAGCACCCATCCCAGCAACATCACCAACGTGGGGTTGAGGTACAGGATGAGTCGCTCAAGGCTGGCCGTGATGTATTGCAGGCCCAAGAAATCAAGGTAGCTCGACAAGTAGTAACCCACGAAGCCAAGGCCCACGATGTCAATCACATCGCGACGTGTCAGCGGGTTTTCGCGCGCAATGGCTTGACGCTCAGCCCACAAACCCATGGCAATGAAAAACGGCAATGCAAACAGCATGCGGTACATGATGACCGTCACGGCATCGACCCCGTACACATAAGACAGCTTGATGATGATGGCTTTGCCGCTGAATGCAATGGCACCCGCAGAGGCAAGAAGAAGACCTGACAAAGCAGGACGTTGGACAGAATTCATTCGTAAAAATCACCAGTAAGTCGTGAGTTTATGTGAGCAATAAGCACGGGCGTGTCACAAACGCTCGGTACCATTGGGGGGTATGTCATCCCTTGAACTCACCCTGCTGTATTTGTGCGCTGCCGTGGTCAGCGTGGTGGGGTGTCGTCTGTTGCATTTGCCTGCCATGTTGGGCTATTTGTTTGCGGGCGTGGTGATTGGACCCAACGCTTTGGCGCTGGCCAACGACTCGGCGGCAATTGAACACTTGGCAGAGTTTGGCGTGGTGTTTTTGATGTTCGTCATCGGGTTGGAGTTCAACCTGCCCAAACTCATGCGCATGCGCAAGTTGGTGTTTGGTTTGGGACTGGGCCAAGTGGTGCTCACGCTGGTGGGTGCTTTGTTGTTCAACCTCGCTGTGGGCTTTGCGCTCAAAGAATTGGGCTACATCTGGCGTTTGAGCTGGCAAGCGGCCTTGGCACTCGGCAGTGCGCTGGCCATGTCCAGCACTGCCATCGTGGTCAAGCTCATGGCTGACCGTGTCGAGATGGAATCCCCCCACGGCCAACGCGTGATGGGCGTGTTGTTGTTTCAAGATTTGGCCGTGGTGCCGCTCTTGGTGCTCATCCCCGCACTGGCCGACATGGGTGAACACAACCTGTGGAAAGTTTTGTCGATCGCCATGCTCAAAGCGGCGGTGCTGGTGGGCTTGCTGTTGTGGGGTGGCCAACGTGTGATGCGCAGTTGGTTGCACTTGGTGGCGCGCCGCAAGAGCGATGAGCTGTTCATGCTCAACCTCTTGTTCATGACGCTGGGTTTGGCATGGCTCACCGAGCTGGCCGGTTTGTCGCTGGCCATGGGCGCCTTCTTAGCCGGTATGTTGATTGCCGAAACCGATTTCAAACACAAGGTGGAGGCAGATATTCGGCCCTTCCACGATGTGTTGCTGGGCTTGTTCTTCATCACCATCGGCATGAAGCTCGATTGGGAAGTGTTGATTGACAGCTGGGGCTGGGTGCTGTTGCTGTCCATCGTGCCTTTGTTCCTCAAAGCAGGTTTGGTGTTTGTGTTGGCCCGCATCACCGGTGCGCCTGCGGGCGTGAGCCTACGCACCTCGTTGTACTTGGCGCAAGCGGGTGAATTCGGTTTTGTGCTGTTGACACTGGGCCTGCAAAACGCGCTCATCCCCGCCGCGTGGATGAGCCCCATCTTGGCGTCGATGGTGTTATCGATGATTGCCACGCCCTTCTTGGTGATGAATGCCGATCGCATCGTCAACCGCCTCATCAGCAACGACTGGCTGCTGCAATCGCTGGCCCTCACCGGCATGGCGCAGCGATCGCTCAAGGTAGAAAACCACGTCATCGTGTGCGGCTATGGTCGCAGCGGCCACAACTTGGTGGACTTACTCAAGCTCGAAAACATTCCCTACGTGGCCCTCGACTCTGACCCCGATCAAGTGCAAATGGGCCGCGACCATGGCCACCATGTGGAGCTGGGCGACGCCACCCGTTTCTCAAGCCTCATGTCCGCAGGCTTGGTACGTGCCTCTGCGGTGGCGGTGACTTACCCCGACCTACCCTCGGCGCTCAAGGTGTTGGCATGGGTCAAAGAACACGCACCGCATGTACCTGTGATCGTGCGCACCCATGACGACGAACACCTCGAAGACCTGCGCGCAGCAGGTGCCGCCGAAGTGGTGCCCGAAGTGATTGAAGGCAGCCTCATGCTGGCCAGCCAAACCTTGGCCCACATTGGCATTCCCCTCAAACGTGTGATTCGCTTGGTGCAAGGCCAACGTATGACGCGCTATGCGCTGATGCGCGATGTGCTCAAGCACAAAGAGGGGTTGGGGGATACGGAACCGCGTTGACGTAGCGGATGTGCGGCAACTTGGGTGCCGCGCACACGAATCAATGCTTGATTGGCTGTGCCAAAAAATCACGCCATGCGAGCAACATGGCCTTCACTTCAGGCCAAGTGAATCGCCCATCAGGCTGGTTCCAATACGCCAAGTCATCTGAATCCACATTGCTCTGATTGAACTGCACGCCGTTGATGGCCATGTCCACATTGAAAGCATCGCCATCGACAAACCATTTTTCTCGCGCGCCATCTTCGATTTGCGTCATCGCGTGTAGCACCTCATCGCAGTGCGCCACGTCAGCCATGTCACTGGTCAACCAACTGCACACAAAGCGGTTGAGCGGATGCTGGTGGTCTCCCGTGCCGTCGTCACTCACCCACTCACACGCGGGGTAGTGCACGGGCTGTGCGGCGCTGCCGGGCACAGGCGCTTGTGTTTGGATGAAGCAACGCAGTGACATGGATCAGTGGCGTTTGCTGTACACGGGATACGCCGTGACGCGTGGTTCTAGATAACCTTCCACACGCACACCGCTGGGCGTGAGCGCGCTCCATTTCTCACCACGAATGGTTTTGGTGGGGCTGAACCATGCGGCATTCACCTCGCTCACCACTTGCTCAGCGGTCCAATCTTTGGGGAACATGGTGTTGGGCATGGGGTTGCCGTTGCGATCGGTCTTGGTAATCCACTGGCCTGCACGCTGTGGGTCTGCCATTTGCACTTGGGCGCGGTACACGCCGGTGGCATCAGGGGAAGAAGCACTGCCTTCAATCACGCGCACATCGCCATTGAGCAAGGTGTGGCCGCCTGTGGGCTCACCGGTGCGACGTTTGTAATCTGCACCGATGATGTGTTTGAAATCAATGGGGGAGTTGCTGGCAGGCATGGCCTCTTGAGCCACGGCCACTGACTTGGCTTTTTCATGCGACGCTGTGTTCGATGAACTGTGCGACCCTTTGTAAGAAAAGAACGCCGACAGCGCGACGATCACCAAAGCCAATCCAACACGAATCAATTTATTCACCCATCACCTCACCTTCACGTCGTGGGTCAGCGCCGCTCACCCACACGAATTTTTCATTTCTGTTTTGTTTGACCACGGCTTGCAAGCCGCTGGTCAATGCAAGTTCCCTCACCTCGTGGCCGCGCTCGCGCAAGGCCGCAAGGGTAGCAGGCGCAAAGCGCCCGCCTTCCAACACCAGTGGGCCGCCCACGCTGCCAAAGTTGGGCAACGCAATGGCTTGCTGCGGGCTCAGGCCCCAGTTCAACACGCCCACCAGAGTTTTGGCGGTGAAGTGAATGATCATCGCGCCGCCGGGGCTACCCACACTCATCACCAATTGACCCGTGGCTTTGTCAAACACCAAGGTGGGCGACATGGACGAGCGCGGGCGTTTGTTGGGCTGCACACGGTTGGCCACAAGGCGGCCCTGCGAATCACGCGGGGTAAAGCTGAAATCGGTCAGCTCGTTGTTGAGCAAAAAACCTTTCACCATTTGGCGCGAACCAAACGCGTCTTCGATGGTGGTGGTCATGGCCAACGCGTTGCCGTATCCATCCACGATGCTGATGTGCGAGGTGCCGTACTCAGGCTTCTCCACCATGGGTGCAAAGCTGCTACGTTGCGCACGCACGGGCACACCAGGCAAGGCTTGCGGCATGGCCGTGGGGCGAATGAGTTTGGCGCGCTCGCGCAAATACGCAGGGGCCAGCAAGCTTTGCCATTCGCCGCTGGGGGCCGGCGCAAAGTCGGGGTCGGCCACATACAAGGCACGGTCGGCGAAGGCCAAGCGCGAGGCCTCGGTATACAGATGCAACCAACGCGGGTCGGGTGTGCCATCCACAGCCTCAGTCGGGGGCGACATCAATGATGCGGGTGTGTGCTGCAACATGCCCAGTATTTGGCCAATGGCAATCGCGCCCGAACTGGGCGGTGGAAAACCACACACACGGTACACACGGCTCGCGGCGGCATGGTCAAAACACACAGGTGTGCGTTCTTTGGCTTGGTAGTTGGCCAAGTCGCTCAATGCCAAGCGTCCTGGATTGCTGGGGTGCTGCTGCACTTTGCGCACCACGGCCTCGGCCACCTCGCCGCTGTAAAACGCTTGCACGCCCTCAAGGGCGATGCGTTGCAACACAGCGGCTAACTCTGGGTTGCGCAACACATGGCCGATCGCGTGCGGCTCGCCATTGGCTTGGTAAAAGTAAGCGCGTGCAGATGCGTCTAAACGCAAATACGCATCTGCCTTGAGCTGCGCGTGCAAACGCGGGCTGATGGCAAAGCCTTGATTCGCAAACGCAATGGCAGGCTCAAACAATTTGGCCCACGGCAGTTTGCCGTGTTGGGCATGCGCTTGCGCCAACATGCGCAACACGCCGGGTGTGCCCACCGAGCGACCACCCACCACGGCCGCGTGAAACGCCAGAGGCTGGCCCTCGGCATTGAGCAGCATGTCTTCGGTAGCCGCCGCAGGGGCAGTTTCACGGCCATCAAAGGCTTGCACTTTGGCACTGCTTGCTGCGCCATCACCCGCTGTGCTGTGCAACAAAAAAGCACCGCCACCCAGTCCACTGGATTGCGGCTCGACCAAGCCCAACACCATTTGCACGGCGATGGCGGCATCGACCGCCGAACCGCCTGCTTTCAACATCTCAAAGCCTGCTTGTGTGGCCAAGGGGTTGGCCGCAGCCACTGCAAATTTTTGGGTGACGACATCGGCTTTGCGCGTGAACCCTGTGGCGATTTCGGGTTGCAGTGGTGTGTTGTTGTGGAGCTGCGTGGTGCACGCCCCCAACAACACCACCACCACAACGCAGCAGTGCGAACGAGTCGAAGTGCCCATGTCAAGAAAGAAACGCTTGCGAGATGATTCAGCCCGACATGCGTGAGGCACACGCTCATCCATCATTTCTTAAATACTCTGTTGTGCAGCCGTCGCATCGACAGCCACACCAACAAGCCTACAAACGGCAAAGCGCAAGCGGCTGTCAGGTCAGGTGAGAACGGCCAACCCACCTTCTCGGCGCCCTTGGCCAAGTAGCTCACCAAGCCCGTGAAGTAATAGGTGATCGCCGCCACGGACAAACCCTCCACCGTGGACTGCATTTTGAGTTGCAAGTCTTGGCGTTGGTTCATGGTGGTGAGCAAGGCTTGGCTGCTTTGTTGTTGTTCAAAGTCGACCCGTGTGCGCAACAAGTTACTCATGCGTGAGACGCGTTCAGACAATGCGTTTTGACGGCGCGACGCCCAGTCACAGGTGCTGCGTGCAGGCGACAAACGACGCTCCATGAATTCAGCAATGGTTTGCATGCCGGGCATGCGCGACTCGGCAATGTCACGGATGCGGCGGTCCACCAACTCAAAGTAAGCGCGCGTGGCCGAGAAGCGTGAATGCGTGCTGGCGTATTGGCCTTCCACTTCGCCGGCCAAACGCGTGAGACGGTCCAACAACCCTGCTTCGTCGGCACTTTTAGCATTGCGAATGGCGTTGGCCATGGCAGCCAGCTCGCGCTCGGCATCGGCGAGCGCCTGCGAAGCCTCTCGGGCTGCGGGAACACCCAGCAAGGCGGCCATGCGGTAGGTCTCAATCTCCAACAGTTGCTGGACTAAACGACCTTGACGACGCGGCGTGAGCGAGCCTGTCAACAACACAATGCGTGAGTAGCCATCGGGGTGCAACTGAAAATCGGTGTACACCTCGCCGTGCCCTTCGGCCACGGTGGAAGCAACCAAGGTGTCCTCATGCAGCACCTTGGGCATGTCTGTGTGAATGTCCAAGGTAGACGACGGCACAAGCCACACATGCAAACGCGCCAAGCACTCACCAGGCAACTGGGTCAACCATTTTTGGGGGACAGCTTGCACAGCTGTCATGGGCTCTGCCTGCGCAAACACATCCGAGCTCACAGGGCGCATGAAGGTCCATGACACAAACTCGGTGTGCAGCTCCCAACGTAGGCGAAACGAGCCCAGATCCATGCGCACATGGTTGGTCTGCGCATCAGGCGCGGGTAAATGGTGATCGTGCAGCAACTGCGCCAAGTGGTCGCGACTCGCTTGCGCACTGGCACGGTCCACCCACATGACCACGCGCGAAATCACCTGCGGTGCCTGCATGGGCTCTGGGGGACGTGCGTGCACTTCGTTGTGCAGGGCCAGTCGTTGGGGGTGGTCGATCATTGATCACTTTCAAAAACGCATTGAACGGCCAATATAAACGAAGCTCAAGCTTGCCCCAACGAAAAACGGCACCCGAAGGTGCCGTTTGAAGGTGAAACAGTTTGAACTGAATTACTCTTCCACGAAGGCTTCTTCGCGTTTGGACTTGATGGAGGGCAGCAGCACGATCACCAAGAGCAAGGCCGCCGCCGCCAACAAACCAGCTGACAAGGGACGTGTACCGAACACAGTCCAGTCACCACGTGACAGCAACAAGGCGCGACGCAGGTTTTCTTCCATCATCGGCCCTAGGATGAAGCCGAGCAACAAAGGCGCAGGCTCTACGCCCAACTTCATGAAGAGGTAACCAATCAAGCCAAAGCCAGCCACCATCCAGATGTCGAAGGTGTTGTTGTTGGTCGAGTACACACCGATCGCACAGAACAGCACGATGGCAGGGAACAAGAAGCGGTAAGGCACAGACAACAACTTGATCCACATGCCGATCAAAGGCAAGTTCAAGATCACAAGCATCAAGTTACCAATCCACATCGAGGCAATCAGACCCCAGAACAACTCGGGGTTGCTGGTCATCACCTGTGGGCCGGGTTGGATGTTGTGAATGGTCATCGCACCCACCATCAAAGCCATCACGGCGTTGGGTGGAATACCCAAGGTGAGCAAGGGAATGAACGAGGTTTGTGCACCTGCGTTGTTAGCCGCTTCAGGCGCAGCCACACCGCGGATGTTGCCTTGACCGAAGGGCACTTCACCAGGTTGAAGTTTGGTTTTCTTTTCGATCGTGTAAGCGGCAAACGCAGCCAACAACGCACCGCCACCAGGCAACACACCGAGCATCGAACCCAAGGCAGTGCCACGAAGCACCGCAGGCATCATGTTCTTGAAGTCTTCCTTGGTGGGGAACAAACCTTCCACCTTGGCAGTGAACACTTCGCGGTCTTCTTCGGGGCGCGACAAGTTCGAGATGATCTCGCCGTAACCGAACACGCCCATCGCCACCACCACGAAGCCCACACCGTCGGTGAGTTCAGGAATGTCAAAGCTGAAACGTGCCACGCCAGAGTTGACGTCGGTACCGATCAAGCCCATCAAAAGACCCAACACGATCATGGCAATCGCTTTGAGCAAAGAGCCCGAAGCCAACACCACCGCGCCGACCAAGCCCAAGATCATGAGCGAGAAATATTCGGCAGGGCCGAACTTGAACGCGAGTTCGGTCAAAGGAGGCGCGAAGGCAGCCAAGATCAACGTACCCACAGAACCGGCGAAGAACGAACCCAAGCCAGCAGCCGCCAAAGCGGGGCCTGCACGGCCTTTGCGGGCCATTTGGTAGCCGTCAATGGTGGTCACCACCGACGACGATTCACCAGGCAAGTTCACCAAAATCGCAGTGGTTGAACCACCGTATTGGGCGCCGTAATAAATACCGGCCAACATGATCAGCGCCGACACGGGGGGCAGCGCATAGGTGGCAGGCAACAACATGGCGATGGTCGCCACTGGGCCAATGCCTGGCAACACGCCAATCAGCGTGCCCAAGATACAACCGATCAAGGCATACATGAGGTTGATGGGCGTGAACGCCACACCAAAACCTAGTGAGAGGTTTGCAATCAAATCCATTTTTTATTTCTCCCGGCTCAACCAGTGATGAAGGTGGGCCACACAGGCATCTGCAATTTCAGCAGCACGATGAAAGCCAAGTAGCTACCAGCTGACAAGATGGTGGCCAAGATGAGCACGTCTTTCAAGACAAATGAATCACCTGCTTTGCTGGCAATCAACACCAAGGCGTAGATCGCAGCAATCAAACCCATCGCTGGAATGCCAAAGCTGGGCAAGCCAGCCAACAAAATGCCAAACACAACGTTGGAACCCAAGATGTAAACAATGGGCTTCCACGCAAAAGCACCTACGGGCTCACCGTCTTCGGTGTGTTCCACCAACGAATAAAACGTGATGAAGGCACCCAACACGGCCAAAAAAATGCCGAGTAACAAGGGAAAGTAGCCAGGCCCCATGCGAGCGCCGGTACCGATGTTGTAGTTGGTTGCGCCCCAAGCGAAACCAGCACCGACCAATGTAAACATCAGGCCGGAGAAAAAGTCTTTTTGACTTTTGATCATTTCTTCTCCTCTATTCAAAAGCAAATATGCAATGAATTATGGAGTTGCAGAGGGGCCTAATCCGATGTGGGTTCCACCTATTTTTGAAGAAGAAAAATCAGGGGTAAACCCTTGCCTCATAAGGCTTTGAGAGGCTTGAACACACGCAGCCACTTGGTCGCTGGCAGCGGCCAACGCGCCTGAATCGCCTCGGCACGTGCCATCAATTCGGCGCGTTTGGGGCTGCTAGGTGTGCGTTGCGCCAGCACCACCGTGTTGCCCTCGCGCGTGGGCTTGAAGGCCCACAGTGCATCGGCCCCAAATGCAGCCGCCATCTTCTCCACGCTCTGCGCAAAGCTGGAGCTGCGGCCAAATAGGTTGACCGTCATGCAACCCTCATCGGTCAGCAAGCTACGGCAATCGGCATAAAACTCAGCACTGTCAAGCACGGGTGACGCGGCTTCGTGGTCGTACAAGTCGACTTGCAGTGCATCGATCTGGCCGCGCCAGTGGTCGTGCTTGGCCACCTCAGCAGCGTCGCCCAACACCACTTGCAGCTTGGCGCTGTCGGCGGGCAGCTTGAACCATAAGCGGCACGCAGCCACAACTTGGGGGTTGAGTTCAATGGCCGTTGTTTTCATGCGCAGGTATTTGAACGAAAACTTGGTGAGCGATGCAGCACCTAGCCCCAACTGCATGGCGTGCAGCTTGCCCACTTTGTCGATGTCCACAAACAAGAGCCACGCCATCATGCGTTGCACGTATTCAAGGTCGATGTCAAAAGGTTTGTCGATGTTCATCGAACCTTGCACCCACGGCGTGCCGAGGTGCAGGTAGCGGGTGTCGCCGTAGTCAGAGAAATTGACTTCGGGGAGTTGGATTTTTTTCTTGGTTGCCATTGCGTTGCTTATGCTTATGTTTTTGTTTTTTATCCAGCCATGCCTTCGACCACAAAGCGCACGCGCTTGTTGCCCTGCCACTCATCTGCCTCTAGACGGAACGCCAAATGTGCCAGCGGCGGCAAGGGGTCCACGCGGCCAAACCAAATGCCATCCACAGGCTGGCCGTGGTGGCGCAGTTTGAGGGCCAAATGTTTTTCACCCACCAAGCGTTGGCCCAACACTTCGACCTCTTCACTGAACGTGGGCGGCGCAAAGCCTTGGCCCCACACTTCGCGAGCCAGTGTGTCGGCCAGCTCGGGGCGGCGGTATTCGGGCAGCAGTGGGCCATCGGTTTCTAAGCGGCGTTGCAAGGTGGCTTCGTCGAGCCACTCTTGTGCGACTTGTTGCAAGGCTTCTTCAAAGGTGGCGAGGTTGTCTTCTTCCAAGGTGCAACCTGCAGCCATGGCGTGACCGCCAAAGCGCAGCAACACACCGGGGTGGCGTTTGGCCACGAGGTCGAGTGCATCGCGCAAATGAAAACCGGGGATGGAGCGGCCTGAGCCTTTGAGCTCGTGCCCCTTGCCCGCGGCTTGACTGGGCGCAAACACAAACGTGGGGCGGTGGTGCAAGTCTTTGAGCTTGGCCGCCACGATGCCCACCACGCCTTCATGGAAGTCGGGGTCGAACACACACAGGGCTGAGGGCGGCTCTTCTTCGGGGTCAAACATTTCTTGCGCCAGCTCTAAAGCTTGCTCGCGCATGTCGCCTTCAATCTCGCGACGCTCGCGGTTGATGCGGTCAAGCTGCGTGGCCAGCTCGGTGGCTCGGCCCACGTCATCGGTGGTGAGGCATTCAATACCCAGCGTCATGTCAGACAAACGACCGGCGGCATTGATGCGCGGCCCCACTGCAAAACCAAAATCTTGTGAGATGCATTTCTCGCTGGTGCGGCCGGCCGCTGCAAACAACGCGGTCATGCCCGCAGGCATTTGACCTTTGCGCACACGCGCCAAACCTTGGGCTACCAGACGGCGGTTGTTGGCATCGAGCTTCACCACATCGGCCACGGTGCCCAGCGCAACAAGTGGCAACAAGGTGTCTAGTTTTGGCTGTTGTTCTGCCGTGAACACACCGCGCTTGCGCAGCTCCGCACGCAAAACGAGCAACACATAAAACATCACACCCACACCGGCGAGGGCTTTGCTTTCGAACGTGCAACCGGGTTGGTTGGGGTTCACGATCGCATCAGCCTCGGGCAAGACCGCCGCAGGCAAATGGTGGTCGGTGACGAGCACTTGCAAACCCAACTTACGAGCCGTGGCCACGCCCTCGACACTGGCAATGCCGTTGTCCACGGTGATCAGCACATCTGCGCCGCTGGCTTTGACGCGTTCGGCAATGGGTGGCGTAAGGCCATAGCCATCGACCACACGGTCGGGCACGATGTAGCTCACGTGTTTGGCGCCCAACAAGCGCAAACCGCGCAGAGCCACAGCACAAGCAGTTGCGCCGTCACAGTCGTAGTCCGCCACGATGCACAGTTTTTTATTGGCAGCCATCGCATCGGCCAGCAGCACGGCGGCGGCTTCAATGCCTTTCAAACCAGAGGGCGGCAACAGGTGCGCCAACGAGGCGTCGAGCGTGGCCGCATCTTGAATGCCGCGTGCGGCATACAGGCGCGCCAACAGCGGATGCACGCCCGCTTGCTCCAGCGCCCAAATGCTGCGCGGTGGCATGTCGCGTGGGATGAATTGCATGGGCTTAGTCTTTCAAGGGCGCAACGGCCAACACGGTGTCTAAAGAAGTAGGAGCGAAGCGCGTACGCACGCGTTGCCACAGCGATGGCGCGGCGCTGTCGTACACATGAAACTCATGCTCGCCGCACAACACCAAACGCTGCGGTTCGCCTGCGGCCACACGCGCCAGCATGGGTGCGATGACGTGGGCATCGACGTGTTGCCACGCGTCCAGCCAACCAATAAGGTCTTGCTGCAACGCGCTTTGACGCAGGGTGTGAATGACAGCGGGCTCTTGTTGTACAGGCTGGTTCGCTGCGGCCACGCTGCCACCCGTTGAATCGTTAGGCAAAGCGCCTGTGCCGTGCACCCAAAACGAGTTGATGGTCAAACTGCGGCCGTCATTGACGGGATGGGTGTAAAGCAACATTTGCATTTCGTTTTGCAAACGACGCAGCAGTTTGGCAGCGGGGCTGAGCAACTCCGCCGAGGTGTGGCTGCCAACGAGCCACGGGTCGATGTTGCGACCAATCACACGGTCTAGCGAAGCAGTGGGCAAGTCAGCCAACAGTGGCGATTGCGCCAGCCACAGGCCTGGCTTATAGGGATGCAAGGCAATGCCGTCTTCGGCAAAAAAACTGTGCATGGCTTTGAACAGCGTAGCGTCTGTGGCGTCGTCAATTTGCAAATACGCGGGGTCGCCCAGCGTGACTTGGCCATTGCTCACGTGCCAGTTGCACAGGGTGATGAAGGCCCAGCCAGATGGCGATGCGGTAGGCGCAACACTGGCGTGAGTGTCTTGTCCATCCAGCGCAGCCGCCGCTCGCGCAGCCCATGGCAAACACCCATCCTGCGTTGGCCACCCAGCGGCGATCGCCCAAGCGCGTTCATGCGGCGGCGACAGTGTGGCGAGCAAAGGCTCTTGCACTTGATCTACTTGCACATCCACACGTCGAGCCTGCGCCAGCCACGCACGCAAATTCGGCAGCTCAGCTTTGGCCAACACCGAGGCCTCGGGGCCGTGGGCAATCCACAGCGAGAAGGGAATCAGGGTTGTGTCGCGCGCGGCGTTGGGTGGCACAGAGGTCAGCACAGAAGTCATAACCTCGATTGTCCGTGATGCCGCCAACCGGTTTAAAAAGGCATGCTTTTCACTACGGGATAATCCAGCCCACATGCAAACCACTTCTTCCAAACTCCCCTACGAACTGCTGATTGGCTGGCGCTACACACGCGCTGGCAAAGTCGCAGGCCGCAACGGTTTTATTTCGTTCATCTCGGGCGTGTCTATGCTGGGCATTGCGCTGGGTGTGGCGGCGCTCATCATCGTGCTCAGTGTGATGAACGGTTTTCAAAAGGAAGTGCGTGACCGCATGCTGGCCGTGGTGTCACACATTGAGCTGCTCGCGCCTGGTGGCGAAGGCTTTGCGGATGTGAATGCGCTCATCACCCAAGCCAAACAAAACACCGAAGTCGTGGCCGCAGCCCCCTTCGTGTCGCAACAAGCCCTGATGGCGCGTGGCGAAGACATGCGCGGCGCCATAGTGCGCGGCATTGACCCCGAGCCCGAAACACAGGTGAGCGACTTCACCTTGCAAATTCCGCCCGAGGTACGCGCCACTTTGCAGCCCGGCAGCTTCAACGTGGTGTTAGGCGGCGAGCTGGCCATGGCTATGGGCGTGCGCGTGGGCGACCAAATTACCCTCATCGCACCGGGCGGACAAGTCACCCCAGCGGGTGTGATGCCGCGCTTGAAGCAGTTGCACGTGTCTGGCATTTTTGATTCGGGCCATTACGAATACGACGCGTCTTTGGCGCTGCTCCACATTGACGACACACAGCGCATCTTCCGCCTCGAAGCGCCCACGGGCGTGCGCTTAAAAATCAAAGACAGCCAGCAAGCCCGCAGCGTGGCCTATGACTTGGCCATGCAACTCGGCCCGGACGTGATCGTGCGCGATTGGACACGCCAAAACCGCACGTGGTTTGCTGCAGTGCAAGTGGAAAAACGCATGATGTTCATCATCCTCACGCTCATCGTGGCGGTGGCGGCGTTCAACCTCGTCACCACGCTGGTGATGACGGTGACCGACAAACGCGCGGACATTGCCATCTTGCGCACACTGGGTGCAAGCCCCAAAAGCATCATGGCCATCTTTGTGGTGCAAGGCGCAACGGTAGGCGTGTTGGGCACATTGGGTGGTTTGCTGCTAGGCCTGAGCGTGGCCTTCAACATTGATGTCATCGTGCCTGCCATTGAAAACCTGTTGGGCGCCAGCTTCTTGCCACGCGATATTTACCTCATCAGCCGCATGCCGAGCGACCCGCAAGCGGGCGACATTTGGCCGATTGCCATCATCTCTTTGGTACTGGCCTTCTTAGCTACGATTTACCCCAGTTGGCGCGCCAGCCGCGTGAACCCTGCTCAAGCCTTGCGCTACGAATGAGGCTTGCTATGACAAACCACACACCTGTTCTCACCGCCAACAACATCAGCCGCCGCTTCACCGAAGGGTCGCTGGATGTGACCGTGCTGCAAAACGTTGATCTGTCAGTCAACCCTGGCGAAACACTGGCCATCGTCGGCTCATCCGGCTCGGGCAAAAGCACCTTGCTGCATGTGTTGGGTGGCTTGGACGAGCCAAGCACTGGCTCTGTGTCTTTGATGGGCCAACCCTTGGCTGGCTTAAGTGCCGCCGCCTTGGGCGACTTGCGCAACCAACACTTGGGCTTTGTGTATCAGTTCCACCACCTGTTACCTGAGTTCAGCGCACTCGACAACGTGGCCATGCCCCTGTGGATTCGCCGCATGGACCGCGCCGCTGCCAGCGCCCAAGCGCAGGCCATGCTCGAAGCCGTGGGCCTTGGCCCCCGCATGCACCACCGCCCTGCCGAGTTGTCAGGCGGTGAACGCCAACGTGTGGCGATTGCCCGTGCTTTGGTGACACGCCCTGCTTGCGTGCTGGCCGATGAACCCACCGGCAACTTGGACCGCAACACCGCAGACAACGTGTTTGCCCTCATGCTGCAACTGGCCCGCGAGCACAACACCGCCTTTGTGCTGGTGACACATGACATCGCCTTGGCGGCGCGCTGCGACCGCCAGCTGCACTTGAGTGCAGGCGTGTGCAACCCAGCTAACGCACGGCAGGCGCTTCAAGCGTTCAACGAAGGTCTGCTAATTTAGCCGCTGAACAAACGGCCTCGCGCGTTTTGCGTGATCGCCGCCACACACGGGTGCGAAATGCGGCGCTCCACCGACACCGCAAAAAACTCTTCCACCAACTCATCGCTGCGGCCCATCACCTCTACCCCGTAATGGGCCACGGTCTCGTCTTCCAAAATGCCGGGCGACATGAACACCCCCCGCCCCTCGCGGCCAAACGCCGTCATCAGCGCGCCATCGTCAAACTCACCCACCACGCGCGGTTGAATTTTGTGGCGGACCAGCCAACCGTCCAATTGCTGCCGTACTGAGGACGATGAGCCTTGAATCAACATGGGCGCGTCATGCAAACACTGCGGAAACTTGCCTTTCAAAGTGGCGCGCAACGCTGGCGTGCAAAAAAAACTCATGGGCGTGGTGCCCAACTCGTGGTTAAACGCTTTCACGCTGATGCGCTTAGACAGCGGCTCATCGGCAATCACCAAATCGAGCCGGTGCAACGCCAGCTGCGCCAGTAGGTCTGGAAACTTGCCTTCGCTGCCAATCAAGCGCACCGGCTCGGCTATAGACAAAGCGGGCTCAAGCAGCCGGTAGGCCACTGACTTGGCCACTGAATCAGCCACGCCCACCCGAAACTCCAACGTCCTCACGCCCGCTTGGGTGTTGGCCATGGCGGCTTTCAGCTCGGAGCCCAAGGCAAAAATATCGTCGGCATAACTCAACGCCTTGCGCCCGTCTTCGGTCAGCTCCAGCTGGCGACCGCTTTTGCGAAACAGCTTGCGACCCAAGCTTTCTTCGAGCAACTTGATTTGCCCAGACAGGGTTTGTGGCGTGGTGTGCAACTGCTCACCCGCGCGCATGATGCCGCCCGCACGGGCTGTGACCCAAAAATAATACAAGTGCTTGAAATTCATAGACCCCATTAAACTTCGTTTTTTTCGAATAAATAAAACAATAAATACGAATTTACACGAAGTGTTTTTGTGTTTAAAGTCCCCCTCAGCTGACAGACGTCAGCACCAGAACCGATAGGAGGATTCCATGCGTTTGAGTACCAAGAGCCGTTTTGCCGTCACCGCCATGATTGACATGGGTTTGCGCCAGCACCAAGGCCCTGTGTCATTGGCCGCCATCAGCCAGCGCCAGCACATCTCGATCTCCTACCTCGAACAAATCTTCAGCAAGATGCGTCAGCACGGGCTGGTGGAAAGCACGCGCGGCCCCGGCGGCGGCTATACCCTTAACCGTGATGCCAACCACATCAGCGTGGCCGACATCATTTATGCGGTCAACAGCCCCGACGAGAAAGAGCAGCTGCCTGCCGATGCCGAGCAAAACGGCTATGTGTCGGCCGAAGAGCTGTGGTCCACGCTGAATCAAAAAATGGATGACCACATGCAGTCCATCAGCTTGCACAGCCTCATTGCGGCTCAGCTGTCCAAAGGCGGCAGCGTACCCAGCAATAACTCACCTAAACGTGGTGTGTTTGCGCAAAAACCAGCAGCATCGGCTTTACCCAAAGTGCCTAACTCAGTCTTTGCGCTGGGCAATGCCTAAGGCCAGCCAGCCTGGCCTTGGCACTGATTCATGTGGATCGACACGCACGCGCACTTAGACGCTGCCGAGTTTGAGCCCGACCGAGCTACCGTGCATCTGCGAGCACGCGCGGCGGGCGTGACCATGTGTGTGATTCCCGCCGTTGAAGTAGCCAACTTTGACACCGTGCGCTTGCTGGCCCACGCCCAGCAAGACGCTTATGCCTTGGGCATTCACCCGCTCTACACCCCCCAAGCCACCGAGGCGCATGTGGCACAACTCGATGCGGCGCTGCACACCCACCGCCACGACCCACGTTTGGTGGCCGTGGGTGAAATTGGCCTCGATGGTTTTGTGCCTGAGCTCAACATCCCCGAAGCACTGGCCCAGCAGCAACGCTTTTACAAAGCCCAACTCAAGCTCGCGCAGCAACACCAGCTGCCCGTCATCTTGCATGTGCGCCGCAGTGCCGACCTGCTGCTGAAAGGGTTGCGCGACACGCCGGTGGTGGGCGGCATAGCCCATGCGTTCAATGGCAGCGTGCAACAAGCACAAGCCTTCATCGCCTTGGGCTTCAAGCTCGGCTTTGGCGGCGCACTGACCTATGACCGCGCCTTGCAACTGCGCCGCTTGGCCACCGAGCTGCCGCTCTCAGCCATCGTGCTCGAAACCGATGCACCCGACATTCCCCCGCATTGGCTGTACACCACCGCCGAGCAACGCACTGCAGGCCAACCCCAAGGCCGCAACGAACCCGCCGAGCTGCCGCGCATCGCCCAAGTGCTGGCCGAGCTGCGCGGCATTCCCTTAGAAGCGCTGGCCGCTGCCACCAGCGCCAATGCGCGAGAAGCCTTGCCACGCCTACAATGAAGGCGTGACTTCCTCCATCCTCAACGCTGACCTGCACTGCCACTCCGTGGTCTCGGATGGCACGCTCACACCTGAGCAGTTAGCTGCTCGTGCCAAAGCCAATGGTGTCGAGTTATGGGCCTTGACCGACCACGACGAAGTGGGCGGCCAAGACCGCGCACTCGCTGCAGCGCAGGCCGCTGGTATGAAGTACCTGACAGGCGTGGAAATCTCCATCACCTTCGCCAACAAAACCGTGCACATCGTGGGCCTCGGTTTTGACGCGCATGACGAGCAGCTCCAAAAAGGCCTACTCCAAACACGCGGTGGTCGCAGCGAGCGTGCCAAAGAAATGTCAGAAGGCCTAGCCAAAGTTGGCATTCACGGCGCGTACGAAGGCGCCCTGAAATACGCAGGCAACCATGAGCTGATTTCTCGCACCCACTTTGCCCGCTTCCTCGTAGAAACGGGCGCATGCCAAGACACCAACGAAGTTTTTCGCCGCTTCTTGACCGAAGGCAACCCCGGCTTTGTGCCGCACCGTTGGGCCTCGCTCAAAGACGCGGTGCAGTGGATTGTTCAGGCCAGAGGCATGGCGGTCATCGCCCACCCTGCGCGCTATGGCTTCACGCCCAACGAAGAGTTTGCGCTGTTCACTGAATTCAAAAACCACGGCGGCCAAGGCGTGGAAGTGGTCACGGGCAGTCACTCGGTAGCTGAATATGTGACCTATGCCGACATGGCCAAAGAGTTTGATTTATTTGCCTCGCGCGGCAGCGATTTCCATAGTCCCTCGGAGAGTCGCATTGACCTAGGCACACTACCTTGGCTACCCGGCCAACTCACCCCTGTGTGGGAAGCCCTGGCTGACCGCATTCAATAAGCGCATTCCCTTCACAACTCAGTGGTGCTGGCCACCACACTTGCTCACTTTTCGGCTTACCCGCTCATGGCTCAGTTTCTTCAAGTCCACCCTGATAACCCACAACCCCGCTTGCTCAAACAAGCCGTGCAACTGCTGGAGCGCGGCGGCATCGTGGCCGTGCCGACAGATTCAAGCTACGCCCTGGTCTGCCACTTGGACGACAAAGCTGCAGTCGAGCACATGCGCCGAATTCGCCAAGTGGATGACAAGCACCACCTCACCTTGATGTGCCGCGACTTGTCTGAACTGGCCAACTACGCCCGCGTGGACAACCGCCAATACCGCCTGCTCAAAGCGGCCACACCTGGGGCCTACACCTTCATCTTGGAAGCCACCAAAGAAGTGCCTCGCCGCGTCAGCCACCCACAGCGCAAAACCATTGGCCTGCGCGTGCCGCTGAACAAAACACTGCTCGACTTGCTCGAACTTCACGGCGCGCCGCTGCTAGCCACCACGCTCATCCCCCCCGGCGAGACCGAACCGATGAACGATGCCGAAGAAATTCGCGACCGTTTTGAGCACGACCTTGCCGCCGTGATTGATGCAGGAGCCTGTGCACTCGAACCCACCACCGTGGTGGACCTCACCCCCATGGACGGCGGCGGGGACCCCGAGGTCATCCGCGAAGGACGCGGCCCACTGAGCACTTTGGGCCTGTAAGCCGCTCCGCAGCTAGACCCAAAGTGTTGAATGCGACAATGACGTTGTGAATTTCCCTGACCTGATTCAAACCATTCTTATTTACGGCCTGCCCGTGGTGTTTGCCATCACGCTGCACGAAGCTGCCCACGGCTATGTCGCGCACTTACGCGGCGACAACACGGCTTGGATGATGGGCCGCGTGACGCTCAACCCCATGCCGCACATCGACCCCATGGGCACACTGGTCATGCCCATCGTGTTGTTTTTGGCCACGGGTGGTAACTTTCTATTTGGTTACGCGCGCCCTGTGCCTGTCAATTTTGGCCGTTTGCACCATCCCAAACGCGACATGATTTGGGTGGCGCTGGCTGGCCCTGCCATCAACTTCCTGCAAGCCTTTGTATGGGCCTTCGCCATGTACGGCTTGATTGCTGCGGGTGTGGAAGAACGCTATTTCATTGAGGTTTGCAAAGCCGGTGTGAAGGTGAACGCCGTCATGTTTGCCTTTAATTTGTTCCCGCTGCCACCGCTCGACGGGGGTCGCATCGTGGTGGGCTTGCTGCCTTGGAAGCAAGCCGTGTGGTTCTCACGCGTCGAGCCTTATGGCTTTTACATCGTGATGGCCTTGGTGGTGTTGAAAGTCGTCGACAGCTTGTGGATGGCACCCATCATGACCCTGACCTTTGAGTTGCTGAGCCTCATGCTCAGTCCATTTGAATTTTTACTGAAGCCTTGAACATGAAAGAACGCGTTCTCTCCGGCATGCGCCCCACGGGTGCTTTGCATTTAGGCCACTACCACGGCGCTTTGAAAAACTGGGTGCGTTTGCAGTCTCAGATGGATTGCTTCTACTTCGTGGCCGACTGGCACGCCCTGACCACGCACTACGAAAACCGTGAGGTGATTGAGAAGAACGTGTACGAGATGGTGATCGACTGGCTCGCCGCCGGCCTAGACCCCAACGCTTGCACCATCTTCTTGCAAAGCCGCATTCCTGAGCATGCCGAGTTGTTCACGCTCTTGGCCATGGGTACACCGCTGGGTTGGTTGGAACGCGTGCCCACCTACAAAGACCAACAAGAAAAACTCAAGGACAAAGACTTGGCCACCTATGGCTTCTTGGGTTACCCCTTGCTACAAGCCGCAGACATCTTGATTTACAAAGCCAAGCATGTGCCAGTGGGCGAAGACCAAGCCAGCCATGTGGAGCTGACGCGCGAAGCCGCGCGCCGTTTCAATCACCTCTATGGCCGCGAAATCAACGCCGAAGAAAAAGTGCAGGCTTCGCTGGCCAAACTTCCCAAAGACAGCATCAAACGCTTTGAGAAGTCCCGCAAGGCCTACCAAGAAACAGGAGACGCCAAAGCCATGGAAGGTGCGCTCGGCTACATCGCTTCAGCGCCCGAACTCGACGGGCAAGACCGCGAGCGCTTGGAAGGCTACTTCAAAGGCACAGGCAAAGTCATCTTGACCGAACCCCACGCACTGCTGACCGAAGCCAGCAAGCTGCCGGGCCTGGACGGCGCCAAGATGAGCAAGAGCTACAACAACTCGATTGCCATTCGCGAAGACCGCGCCACGATTGAGCAAAAGGTCAAGCGCATGCCCACCGACCCCGCGCGCCAAAAACGCACCGACGTGGGCAACCCCGACAAATGCCCTGTGTGGCAATTCCACATGGTCTACAGCGATGCGGCCCAACGTGAATGGGTGACGCAAGGCTGCAAAACAGCTGGCATTGGTTGCTTGGAATGCAAACAACCCATCATCGAAGCCATCTTGCGCGAGCAGCAACCCATGCTCGAGCGTGCTGAGCCCTACATCAGCAACCCGAAAATTGTGCGTGAGATTGTGGACGCAGGTACTGAAAAAGCTCGTAAAACAGCGCGGGAAACCATGCAGGATGTTCGCTCCGCAATGGGGCTAAACTACTAATATTGATTCAGGAGTAATAAAAATGAGTATGTACATCATTGACGACCATCCTTTGGTTCGCCAAGCCATCGCCATGTTGTTGCGCCGTATGCGTCCCGCATCGAAAGTCATCGAATTAGAAAAGTTCAGCGAATTGCAAGCTGCCATCATCAAAAACGGTGAGCCTGAGCTGTTTGTGCTCGACTTGTTGTTGCCTGGCGTGAAAGGCACCTCAGCCGTCAAAGACATCAAGACCATGTATGGCACTGTACCTTTGGCTGTGATTTCTTCGATGCCTGCTGGCGAAGCTGAAGAGACCTGTATCGAAGCTGGTGCTGACATTTACATCGAGAAGTCCACCCCTGCCAACGAAATTTCTGCTGCCATCCATGGCTTGTTTGCGGCTGAAAACGGCGACGAAGAAGCTGTGGTGGCTGTGGGCGAGACCAAGCTGTCTAAGCGTCAAAAACAACTCATCGTCATGCTGGACCGTGGTTTGAGCAACCGCGATATTGCCGCCGAGTTGGAGATCAGCGAACACACGGTCAAAGTTCACTTGTGGCGTTTGTTCCGTCGCTTGGATGTGAAGAGTCGCACCCAAACACTGCACTTTGCCCGCATGAACGGTTTGCTGTAACTAGCTAACACCCATCAAACAAAGGCCCCGCAGTTTTTGACTGCGGGGCCTTTGTCATTGCGCAAACCTAAAAGTAAATTCAGGCGTGCGTTTTAAGCGTGTGATTTACGGCGTCGTCTGCAAGGTGTCACGCACCATCAAGTTCAGGCCTTTGCTGCCGGGCTTCACGGGCGTGAGGCTCACGCCATAGTCACCCGCTTGCGCAACCGCTTGACCGCTCTTTGAAATGCGAACACGCACAGTCACCTCGTCCATGCCCGAGAGCTTGGCGCTAGGGTTCATAGCGGTGCTGTCGTCGAGCACAAAGTCAAAAGGCAATTTATCCGCAGTGGTGCGCACGATAGCCACAGGCATGCGTGAGCCGGCCACTGGTGTGGCGTACACAAACACGGTGTCTGTAGGTGCTACCAAGCCTTGAAGCTCTTTGACCAAGGTCACGCGGCCACTGATGCTGCTAGTGGCCATGGCAACCTTGCTAGCTTGCGTTTCAACTGCACTGACAGCGCGTGGCGGAATGGCCGGTAAACCCATCTTGCTACGGGCTTCTGCAATGGCACGGTCTAGCTCGGGTGCATCGGGTGAATCAGCGGACACCACTTCTCGGGCACGCTCCCAGTAGCGCAAGGCGGTATTGAAATTCATCTCGGCATACGACGCACTGCCAGCCAAGAACAAGGCGTTCAAGTGGTGGGGATCAGCTGTGAGCACACGTTGAATGATGGACCAAGGCTCACCCGCAAAGCTGCCGCCATTTTTTTGCGCCAACACTTCGGCACGCTCAATAGACAGGTTGTCATCACGGCTCAGCGCCAAGGCTTTGGCATAAGCCTCTGCAGACTCTTCAAAGTGTCCACGTGCACGCTGAACGCGCCCCAGCATGACCCAGCCTTCCATGCTGTTGGGTTCGTCTTGCAAACGGCGCGTGAGTGCAGTGGCCATTTCGGTCAACTTCTCGGGGGTGACTTCGGCAGATGAATCCACACCTTGCTTCAAAGCCATGGGATCGAGCGCGGCGGGTTCGCCCAACACGCTGTACATCAGCAGGGACGACACAGGCACCACAAACACCAACAAGGCAATACTCAGCCAAGGCTTGCGCCACAACGCGGCACCAGACGCAGAGGGCAAATTCGACACATGAGGGGTTGCCTTATCGGTCAGACCATCGACACCGACATCGGCCAACAAGCGTTGCGACAGTTCGTCACGCGCGGCTTTGAGCTCTTCATAGCTCAAGTTACCCATCACAAACTCGCGGTCGAGTTCGGCCATTTGGTCGCGGTACACCGCGGCATTGGCTTGTGCGGGGTGGTTGATGGCATCGGCTTGGCTGGCAGCCAAACGTGCGCCCTGTTGCGAGCCACGCCACAGCGCCACGCTCAACACAATCAACACCAAGGCCATCATGGCCACGGCGACATAAATAAAAGCGAGTGCGGGATTCACATCAACCTTTCAACAGTTGCTTGGCGCGTTCGCGTTCGTCGTCCGTCATGGCGACAGGTGCAGCCAAAGCGCGACGTTGACGCAAGTACACACCCAAGAAAATAGCGGCGACGACCAGCAACAAAAACGGACCAAACCACAACACCCAAGTCAAAGGCTTGACCTCGGGGCGATACAGCACAAAGTCGCCATAACGCGACACCAGAAAATCTTTCACCTCTTGATCAGACTTGCCCGAGCGAATCAGCTCGCGCACTTCGTTACGCAGGTCGTCGGCCAACTCGGCGTGCGAGGAAGCCAAGGATTCGTTTTGGCACACCATGCAACGCAACTCTTGCGAGATGTCCACTAAGCGAGCTTCGAGTTTCGGGTCTTCCGCCATGAGTGGCGCTTCACGCCCCACCACCAAGCCTGAAGACGCAGCCATTGCTGGCTCAAGAGCCAACGAAGCAGACGTTGCTTGCGCCAAAGCTGCCTGCGGGGTGAACCAGATCGCCATTGAAACGCTGAGCGCATAAACGCAACTCAAGGCGCCATTCATCCACACACGTTTCATGATTTGTTCAACTCCGCAATCAAAGGCAAGATTTTTTCAGCCAGCAACGCGGGCGTGACCGCACCGACAAACTTGTAGCGAATCACACCGGCCTTGTCGATGACGTAGGTCTCGGGCACGCCATACACACCGTAGTTGATGCCCACGCGGCCATCGAGGTCCATGACGGAGGTCACATAAGGGTTGCCATGACGCTTGAGCCAGACTTGACTGCGCTCGCGTGCGAGCTTGAGCTTCTCTTCAAACGGCGCTTTGTAGGCGGCGTCTTGCGGTTGAATTTCTTTGTAGCTCAAACCCACGATCGGCACTTGATTCTTCTCAGAAAACGCCACCAGCACGGGGTGTTCTTCGCGGCAGGCTACACACCAAGTGGCCCACACATTGAGCATCCACACTTGGCCTTGCATGTCGATGGGTGAAAACTTGGCGTCGCCCGGTTCAAGCGTGAACAAGGTGAAATGTGGCGCAGGCTTACCAATCAAGGGCGATGGGATTTCACGCGGGTCGCGCTTCAAGCCCACGGCCAAAAAAACCACGAGGCCGATGAACAGCACCAGCGGAATCAAAACCTTTTTCATTTGCGGTATCTCCGGTCGAGCGCCGCCAACACGCCACCCAACACCATCAACAGCACGCCACCCCACAGCCACGGCACAAAGGGCTTGTAGTACACGCGCATGCTCCACTCGGTGCGTGCGTCGTCCAGCGGCTCGCCCAATGACACATACAAATCGCGCATAAAGCCCGAATCAATGCCAGCTTCTGTCATGGCCATGGCAGATGAGAAATAGCGACGTTTTTCAGGCTGCAGAATTTCGATGATCTTGTCGTTGCGCAGCACTTGCACATCGGCACGCACGGCCTTGTAGTTGGGGCCGCGCACTTCGTCGAGCGAGTTCAAGCGGAAGGTGTAGGGCGCAATCGTCACCACGTCACCAATGTGCATACGCACATCACGCTCCACCTCGTAGCACTTGACGCCGGTGATGCCGATGACCAACACTGCCATTCCGAAGTGGGCGATGTGCTGCCCCCAAAAGGAGGCGCCAATACGGCCAGGCTTGTGCAAACGCTCTAACACTTGCTGGGCTGTGCCCAAGGCCACCCAACAACCGAGGAACAAACCAAACGCAGCGCCGATGGACCAGCCACCCAACACGAATGGCAACAGCACAGCCAAGGCAACCGCACCCGCAAACGTCCAACGCAGCTTGTGCGCAATCTCACGCACATTGGCATCACGCCAACGCGCCACCGAACCCGGAATCATCAAGAACACAGTCGGCACGAGCAGCGGCGCAAACACGGCATTGAAGTAAGGCGGGCCGACCGACAACTTGCCCATGTTGAGCGCATCAATGATGAGCGGGTAAATCGTGCCCAGCAACACCGCTGCGGTGGCCACCACCAGCAACACGCTGTTGGCCAACAAGAATGACTCACGCGACACCAGCTCCATGCGACCACCCAAGGCCACGCGTGGCGCACGCCAAGCGAACAGCGTGAGCGAAGCGCCCACCACCACCGCCAAGAAGACCAAAATAAACACACCGCGCTTAGGGTCAGACGCAAATGCATGAACTGAAGTCAACACGCCTGAGCGAACCAAAAACGTGCCCAGCAGCGACAACGAGAACGCCGCAATGGCCAGCAACACAGTCCAAGCCTTAAAGCTGCCGCGCTTCTCTGTGACCATCAGCGAGTGAATGAGTGCTGTGCCGACCAACCAAGGCATGAGCGAAGCGTTTTCTACCGGGTCCCAAAACCACCAGCCGCCCCAGCCGAGTTCGTAATACGCCCACCAAGAACCGAGGCCAATGCCAAAGGTCAAGAAAGTCCAAGCCACCACCGTCCATGGACGCGACCAGCGTGCCCAAGCAGCATCCAAACGACCGCTCATCAGGGCAGCTACCGCAAATGCAAACGCCACAGCCATGCCCACATAGCCCATGTAGAGCATGGGCGGGTGAATGACCAAACCTGGGTCTTGCAAAAGCGGATTCAAATCTTTACCGTCCAAAGCCGCAGGCAACAAACGCTCAAACGGGTTGGAGGTGGTCAAGATGAAGAGTAAAAAGCCAACCGAAATCAAACCCAACACGCCAATCACCCGCGCCACCATATCGAGTGGCAAGCTGCGCGAGAACACCGCCACGGCCACCGTCCACAACGACAGCAACAACACCCAAAGCAAGAGTGAGCCTTCATGGCCACCCCACACTGCAGCAAATTGGTAGGGCTTGGGCAACAAGGAGTTGGAGTGCTGCGACACGTACAACACTGAGAAATCGTTGTTCAAAAATGCCGACGCCAATGCACCGAAAGCAAACGCCACCAACACAAACTGCAAAGCCGCTGTTGGTCGGGCCAATGATTGCAAGGTGACTTGCGTTTGCGGATTGCGCACCAAAGTGCCTGCAATGGGCAGCACGCCCTGCATCACCGCCACCAAGGCGGCCAGCATGAGCGCGAAATTACCGAGTTCTGGAATCATGGGTTGCCTTTGATGGGGGCTGGCGTTTGCACAGACTTGGCAGCTTTGGCAGCCGCCGCTTCGTCCATCGCGTGTTGGGCTTCAGGTGGCATGTAGTTTTCGTCATGCTTCGCCAGCACTTCGCTGGCCACGAACATGCCGTCGTCACCCAGTTTGCCCTGCGACACCACGCCTTTGCCTTCTTTGAACAAATCAGGCAACAGGCCCACATAGGTCACGGGCATTTCATGCACGGTGTCGGTGATGACAAAGCGCACGGTGTTGCCATCGCGCACCAGGCTGCCCTCTTTCACCATGCCACCTGCTCGGAAGGTACGCCCCTTGGGGGCTTCACCCTTGCTCACTTGCGTGGGCGTGAAGAAGAACACCAAATTACTTTGAAAGGCATTCAGCACAAAAGCTGCTGCTGCGCACAACACCACAATGCCAGCAGCAATCAGTGCAAATCGTTTGGTTCTGGGTTTCATCACATCAATTCCTCAACAGGTGACTCTTTGGCGAGCAATTGAGCCACAGCCTGCTCGGCTTTCAATTGATTCAACACAACACGGTGCGCCCAGCGGGCTTGCCAAACTTCCACGGCCAAGAGCAACGCCGTCACACCCACGCTGCCCCACACATACACGGCGTAGCCGCCCATGGCCCAAAACTGGCTCCAGCTTTCCCACCTCATGGCTTCACCTCTTCGAGTTCGTGCACCCAAGTGGCGTGGCTCTCGCGCTGCAAGATGAGCGTGCGCACGCGATATAGAACCAGCGCCACGGTATAGAACCAAAACGCCAAAGCCATGAGCAACATGCTCCAGAGCATGATGGCTGCCATGCTTGAGCCTTGCGTCACCGACACCGAAGCGCCTTGGTGCAAGGTGTTCCACCACTTCACCGAAAAGTAAATGATGGGCACGTTGATCGCACCCACGATGGCAATCAGTGCACCGGCGCGGTCGCTGCGGCGTGTGTCGTCAATGGCCGACGTCAAGGCGATGTAGCCCAAGTACAAGAAAAACAAAATCAGCTCAGACGTGAGGCGAGCATCCCACACCCACCAAGCACCCCACATGGGCTTGCCCCAAAGTGCGCCGGTCCACAGCGACAGAAAAGCAAACAGTGCACCGGTGGGGGCCAAAGCGCGCGTCATCATGCCCGACAGGCGTGTGTTGAAGGTCAGGCCCAACACGCTCCAAAACGCCATGGCCAAGTAAATGACCATCGACATCCAGCTCGCAGGCACATGCACGAAGATGATGCGGTAGCCCTCGCCTTGCTGAAAATCCGTGGGGGCCACAGCAAAGCCCAGCCACATGCCCACCAGCATCAGCAAGGTTGCTAATGCAGCAAACCAAGGCCACGCCTTGCCCGCCAAACCATAAAAGGTTTGCGGTGCTGCGTAATAAAACCAATTGATATTCTTCATTCCAACGCGATCCGTAAAGCCGCTGCACATGCAAACGGGCTGAAAAAGGCTGCAGGCAACAGCATGGCCATCAAGATCGACAAATGCGCCTGCGCTCCCAAACCACTGGCTTGCGCCTCAACTGCGCCAGCACCAAACACCAACACAGGGATGAACAAAGGCAACACCAACAGCGAGAGCAACACCCCGCCGCCACGCACACCCAAAGTCAACGCAGCACCAATGCCGCCCACCAAAGACAAAACGGGAGTGCCCAACAACAGGGCCAAAGTGAGGGTCATCAGGGCATCGGCCGAGAGGTCAAATTGCAGCCCTAAAACTGGAGCCAATAATACCAACGGCACCCCTGAGACCAGCCAATGCGCCAAGAGTTTGGCACTGATCAGTAAGGACATTGGCGTAGGCGACAAAGCCATTTGTTCCAGCGTGCCGTCGCGGTAATCCGCCTCAAACAAACGTTGAAGCGCCAACATACTCGACAGCAACGCGCCCACCCACAGCACGCCGGGGGCCACCAAGCGCAAGGTATTCAACTCAGGGCCAATGCCCAACGGAAACAAGGCGGCCACCACCACAAAGAAAAACACCGCCGTCAGCACCTCGCTCTTGCGGCGCATGGCCAACAGCAAATCGCGCCGCAACACGGCCATGAACGCGCCGCCACTCATGCCACGCCTCTCAATCGGTAAGTTTGCACATCGACCGATGTGCCATTGGCGTTGGTCAGTGCCACAGGCTGATGACTGGTGAACAACACCATGCCGCCGTTGGTCACATGCTCGGCCAACAAACCACGCAGGCCGTCAACCGCTTTCACATCCAAAGCCACAAAGGGCTCGTCCAACACCCACAACGGGGCTTGGCTGGCCAACAAACGGGCCAAAGCCGTGCGACGCTTTTGGCCTTGCGACATCACGCGCAGCGGCAAGTGCTCGCGCCCGCGCAAACCCATACGGGCCAAAGCCACCAAGGCTTGCTGCTGGCTGAGGGTGCGGCCAGACACGGCGGCATCTGACATGAGGTTTTCCAAAGCGCTTAACTCTTCTTTGAGCGACAAGCCGTGACCCAAATAAAACAGTGATGAACGAAATGCAGCGGCATTTTGTTGAATAGTTTTGTCGTGCCAGCACACCTCGCCCGCATCGGCAGGTGACAAACCACACACGATGCGCAGCAAACTGGTTTTACCCACGCCGTTGTCACCCTCTAGGTGCAAGGCTTGACCCGCTTTCAGCTCGAAACTGACTTCGGCAAACAGCGGCTTATTGCCACGGCTGCATGAGAGATTAGAAATGCGCAGCATGGTTTAAATGAAGGTCCCTGCGCAGGTCAGCACTTGGCCGCCCGTGCTCATCTTGAAACGCGCAATGCCGGCGCTGCGCGTGGTGTTGACACCGCCAAGGTCGAGCTTGCGCACACCGCGCGCGCGCAACTCTTCGATGCCTTTCCACAAAATCAAATTGTGGGCATGCAAGTCGCGGCCTGCGTCGCTGGTCCAACCCACTTGGTAGGTGGCCGCCTCGCCATGAATCAAAAACATCATGCCCGCCACGCGATCGCGGCCCACGTCGGCACGCATGGTCAAAATAGTTTTGGCAGGTTGTTGGCGCGATGGCACATACAAGTCGAAGAAGTGCAAGGGCAAGCCATGCAAGCCGCGTTGCTCACGTTGCTGCATTTCAGCGTCCAAAAGCCAACGGTATTGGCCCGCATTCGTGCCCACGCGGTGAACGGTGAGCTCAGAGTTTTCAGCGCCTCCCAAGCGGTGACGCCAGCGCTTATCCAACTGCGCGCGCAACTCGTCCATCGACAAGGTGAGGTCAAGCATCACCGTGCTGTGCCCTGTCATCACACGACGCCAGCGCGAGAGGCCCAACTCGGGGCCTTGTGCTTCGAGCGGCGTGAACGCGACCACCCGCAGGTTTTTCAAAGGAATGGTTTGCTTGAGCGCTTTGTAAACACGCGCTTTGTCAGCACCCGACAAGGGCTGAAGCCACACTGGCCCCAGCGAACAAAGTGCCATATTGGCCAAGCCGCCCACCATGCGGCGCACGATGAATTGGGCCAAGGCCACGGGTGCGCCGTCTTGTTCGACCAACGCACGCAGCACACCCACGCCCAGCGTTTTCATGCATGCGCCATAGGCCCAGTCTTGCTGCAAGGGTGCAGTGGCGGCGGCATGGTGTGCGTCCCACTCGGGATAGCTCAGGGTGTCCCAGTTGACTTTCATGCGCCTAAAATCCTCACACCATGTTGAACAAACTTCGCCTTCGCCGACAAGCCGAGACCGTGATGGGTCATCGCTTGGAAGAACCCCGCCTCACGCTGGTGTTTGTGCTGTGGGTGTTTGTGTATGTGGGTTTGCCCCTGCTGGTCATCAGCAGCGTGGTGGATTTGCTCATTCAGCAAATCACGGGCAACTGCACCGGTTTTTGGTGCTGGTTTTAAAGACTGAGCCATCGTTGTCTGCACGGCCTCAACGGGGCACGCTGCAAGGCCCTGTGATGTTCATGCGCACTTTTTTGCCCATGTAGGTGGTGTCGTGATACGCCGTCACGACCACCGTGGCTTGATCGATGCGAATCTCTGACTCTGCACCTGTCACCTTGTGTTTGCGAAACGCCCCCATTTCTTTGGCAGTCGTTAAGTTTTTGCCCGTGTACTCTTCGGTGGCCAAGCTATTGGCCACCAACAAATAGGGCTCGGGGCCATTCATCTTTAAGAAGATGTTTTTGCCCAAGGATTGAATTTCAATCAGCACTTTTTGTGGCTTGATCTTCACGTCCTCCATCGCGGGAATGGTGGCTTCCACCTCGCAAGGCATTTTGAAAGTCTGTGCAAATGCAGGCGCGGCAAACAAGGCCACTGCCAGCAGCACAGCTTGAAGCAATCGGACATGGATTTGAGTCATAGCCACCATTCTAAGAAGGCTGAGACGGCGCATCCGTCTTGCGATGCGCCACCCGTTGGGCCCGGTAAATGCCAGAGTGACCCGAGCACGCATAGCTCATCACACAGGCCAGCGCCGCAAAGACGCCAATCTCGGCCCCAAACAACTCCATCGCCATCAGCGTGGAGGCAATGGGTGTGTTCGCGGCTCCTGCAAACACGGCCACAAAGCCCACTGCGGCCAGCAATGCAAACGGCACATCCAGCAAAGGCGCCAAGGCATTGCCCAGTGTGGCGCCGATGTAGAACAAAGGCGTCACTTCGCCACCCTTGAAACCTGAACCCAGCGACGCAATGGTGAACACCATCTTGCCCAAGAAGTCAGTAGGCGCGAGTGGGTGGGCAAATGCCTCCACCATCACTGGAATGCCCAAACCGATATAGCGGTCAAAGCTGCCCCACATCACCACAGCGGCAATCACAGCGCCGCCCAACAAGGGGCGCAGCGGTGCGTAGACGATGTGCTTTTTCATCACACCGCTCAGCGCATGCGTGCTATCGGCAAACACCTTGCCAGCCAAACCAAACACAGCACCCGCCACCACCATGGCTGCCAGCAACCATGCGGTGATTTGTGGCACCAGGCCCACTTCGCATTGCGTGTGTTGCACGCCCCACAACAAGCCCACTTGGTCAGCCACGACAGCGGCAATCACACAGGGCAGCAAAGCATCGAGGCGCATGCGACCAATCGCCAGCACCTCCAGTGCAAATACGGCGCCCGCCAATGGCGTGCCAAACACCGAGGCAAAGCCTGCGCTGATACCCGCCATCAACACCATGCGGCGATCCACCGTGTTGAGCTTGAAAAAATGTGTGAGCTGGTCAGCCAAGGCACCGCCCATTTGCACCGCCGTGCCTTCGCGGCCCACCGATGCACCGAACAAATGAGAGATGACCGTGCCGCCCAACACAAACGGAGCCATGCGCAAAGGCACCACTTTTTTGGGGTCGTGAATTTCGTCAATCAGCAAGTTGTTGCCCGCCTCGACATGCTGGCCAAACTTGAGATACAGCCAGCCGACGCAGAACCCAGCGATAGGCAGACACCAGATAAGCCAGCGGTTGGCTTCGCGCGTTTGCGTGGCCCAATCGAGAGCGAAAAGAAACAGGGCTGAGGCTGAGCCCGCAAGAGCCGCCACCACCGTCGCCAAAGCCACCCACTTCGCCACGTAGCGCAGGAGGTCTAGCTTGGAAGATGGCGCAAGATGCGGCATGGGTTGCCCTGTAAGACTGACAGCCAAACATGAAAAAAGCCGTTCAATGACGAACGGCTTTTTAAGGTGCTGGTTAGGCTTGGCGGAGAAGGAGGGATTCGAACCCTCGGTAGGGTCGCCCCTACGCTTGATTTCGAGTCAAGTACATTCGACCACTCTGCCACTTCTCCTGATTCGGTGTCGTTTGTCGAAGCCGTAATTCTATCAGGGGCGACGTGCGCCAGCGCCGCCCAAGGGCTGCACCACCACACCCGCTCCCGCAGGTGCGCCGCTTGTGCTGCCAACAGGGCTGACGGTCATCGAAGCCAATGAGCCACTGAACAAACCGCTGTCTTCAATCTCAATCGTGGCCGAGCGGTCTGCGCGTGTGAACACCAGCAAACTCTTTTTGCCACGCACCGAGGCCACCATGGTCCAACCTTGGCGAGGCAGTTGCTCGGCAAAGAAGTTGTAGCTGGCATTGGCATCGGTTGGCACTTCAAACACCGCACGACCCAACCAGCCCTCACCCACCCCAAAAATCAAAGATTCAGCGGTGCGCAGTTTGGTACCCGTGGGCATGGGCATGCGGCCAAACTGGTCCATGCTGGGGCGTTGGGCATTGTCTGTATTGCTTTGTGCATCATTGGTGGTACCGCACGCAGTCAACAACGCTGTAGCCAACAAGAGAAGTAGTTTTTTCACAGCGTGCATTCCTTCAAGTTTAGAAATTGGATCAACCGCGCAGCTCAGTCACACCACCCATGTAGGGGCGCAACGCTTCAGGCACACGAATGCTGCCATCGGCTTGTTGGTAGTTCTCGAGCACGGCCACCAAGGTGCGGCCCACGGCCAAACCTGAACCATTCAAGGTGTGCACGAGTTCGTTCTTTCCTTGCGCGTTTTTGTACCGCGCTTGCAAGCGACGGGCTTGGAAAGCTTCGCAGTTCGACACCGAGCTGATTTCACGGTAGGTGTTTTGTGCAGGCAGCCAGACTTCGAGGTCGTGTGTTTTGGTTGCGCCAAAGCCCATGTCGCCGGTGCACAGCAACATCACGCGGTAAGGCAAACCCAGTTTTTGCAACACGGCTTCGGCGTGGCCTGTCATTTCTTCCAAGGTCTCGTAGCTCTTATCGGGGTGCACGATTTGCACCATCTCGACTTTGTCGAACTGATGCTGGCGAATCAAACCACGTGTATCGCGGCCAGCGCTGCCAGCTTCAGAACGGAAGCAGGGTGTGTGTGCGGTGAGCTTGATGGGTAACTCATTTTCGGCCAAGACCACATCGCGCACGAAGTTGGTCAACGGCACTTCGCTGGTTGGGATGAGGTACAGCGCAGCGCTTTCGCTGGCAGCTTCCCCCTCTTGGCCGCCCTTCTTGGCAGCAAACAAGTCCTCTTCAAACTTGGGCAACTGGCCTGTGCCTTTGAGGCTGTCGGCATTCACGATGTAAGGCGTGTAGCACTCGGTGTAACCGTGCTCTTGGGTTTGTACATCGAGCATGAACTGCGCAAGCGCACGGTGCATGCGGGCAATTTGACCCTTCATCACGGTGAAACGTGAGCCAGAGAGCTTGACGCCCATTTCAAAGTCGAGGCCCAAAGGCTCGCCCAAGTCGACGTGGTCTTTGGGCTCGAAACCCAAAGGTGCGGGTTCAGTGCCCGTGGGGCTCCAGCTGCGCAGCACCACGTTGCCGTGTTCGTCTTCTCCCGTTGGCACGCTGTCGTGTGGCAAGTTGGGCACAGCCAACAAAAGCGATTGCAGCTCTGGCTGTAACGCATCCAAACGCACGGCCGAAGCATCGAGTTCGGTTTTGATGTCAGCCACCTGTGCCATCACACCATCGGCGCTTTCGCCTTTGGCTTTGAGCATGCCAATCTGCTTTGACAGCGCATTGCGGCTGGCTTGCAACTCTTCGGTGCGGGTCTGCAGTGTTTTGCGCTCAGCTTCTAAAGCTTGGTACGCATCCACATTCAAGAACGCTTGTGGGTTCTTGCGTTTTTCGAGTTTGGCAATGACGCTGGGCAGGTCGCGGCGCAGTTGGTTGATATCGAGCATTTACTTCAGTCCTTTTATTTCAGTCCCTTGGGCAAGGGAAACTTGATGGTTTCTTCCACACCATCGAGTGTTCGTACAGACACGGCGCCTAAGGCGCGCATGCGGGCAATGACTTGTTGCACCAAGATGTCGGGCGCTGATGCGCCGGCGGTCAGGCCCACGCGGGTCACGCCCTCGAACCATTCTTCTTTGAGTTCGTCGGCGTTGTCGATCATGTAGCTTTGCGTGCCCGATCGCTGCGCCACATCGCGCAAGCGGTTGCTGTTGGAGCTGGTGGGGCTGCCCACCACGATGACCAACTCGACCTCGTTACTCAACACTTTCACCGCGTCTTGGCGGTTTTGGGTGGCGTAGCAAATGTCTTGCATCTTGGGCTTGCGAATGTTCGGGAAACGCGCCACCACAGCTTCGGTGATGAGGGCCGCGTCGTCCACGCTGAGCGTGGTTTGCGTGACCACGGCCAAACGCTCGGTTTGCTTCGGGCTGACGCGGGCAACATCGGCCACGTCTTCCACCAAGTAAATGCCG
This sequence comes from Limnohabitans sp. TEGF004, assembly GCF_027924965.1. Taxonomy (NCBI): domain Bacteria; kingdom Pseudomonadati; phylum Pseudomonadota; class Betaproteobacteria; order Burkholderiales; family Comamonadaceae; genus Limnohabitans; species Limnohabitans sp. TEGF004. Next base: position 2,187,153 of record NZ_AP027056.1, read on the forward strand.
TCGAGCAACTGGCCCATCGTGCCTTCGACTTCGGGGTGGCCTTTGTGGCCAATCATGATGAACTCGAAGCCTTCTTTGTGCAGCTTGGCCACTTCCACGTGCACCTTGGTCACCAACGGGCAGGTGGCATCAAACACGGTGAAGCCACGTCGGGTCGCTTCCTCTTCCACTGCCTTAGGAACACCGTGAGCGCTGAACACCAGCGTGGCACCTGGGGGCACATCGGCCAAGTCTTCGATGAAGATTGCGCCACGGTTTTTAAGGTCGGCCACCACAAAGGTGTTGTGCACGATTTCGTGGCGCACGTACACGGGCGCGCCAAACTTCTCAAGCGCACGGTCCACGATGTCGATAGCACGGTCCACGCCCGCGCAAAAACCACGGGGCGCAGCGAGGACGATTTCTTCCAGTTGTTTGCTCATGTGTTTACAAAATGCCGATGACTTGCACTTCAAACGTCACGGGCTGGTTGGCCAGTGGGTGATTGAAGTCAAATAACACTTGGTCATCTGTGACTTGTTGCACCGCGCCTGCAAACGAGCCTTGCCCATTGGGCGCTGGGAACTGCACCACATCGCCCACGTTGTATTGCTCATCGGGGTCGCCAAATTCTTTGAGCAAACTCTTGCTCACCCACTGCTGCATGTCGGGATTGCGCTCACCAAAGGCCAAACCGGCGGCCAGTTCAAACGTGGTGTGTGCGCCTTCTTTAAGCCCCATCAAACGCTGCTCCAAAGCAGGCGACAACTCGCCCGAACCCAAAGAGAGCGTGGCAGGTTTGTCATTGAACGTGTTGATCACGTCGCCTTGCGGTCCCGAAAGCCGATAGTGCAGCGTTAAAAAAGAAGCGGGGCCGATGGTAGGGTGAGCGTTGGATGCAGTCATGGGACTCTCTGTGTTGAACCACCTATTGTAGAAAGCTCTCAATATGGACCGAATGCCCGAACCAATGACCATTGCGCAACTCCCCATCGAGATGCGCCCACGCGAAAAGCTGCTCAAACACGGGGCCTCGGCGCTGACCGACACCGAGCTGCTGGCCCTGTTTCTGCGCACCGGCATCAAGGGCAAAAACGTGTTTGTGATGGCCCAAGAGCTACTGGACCGTTTCAAGGGCTTTGCGGGCCTGATCCACGCCAGTGCGGCTGAGCTCAAAACCTTCAAAGGCATGGGCGGCGACGCCAAGCGCTCGCAACTGGTGGCCGTGCTGGAAATGGCCCGCCGCGCCCTGACCCAACAACTCACAGAAACCACAGTGATGAATTCGCCCAATGCGGTGAAACAATACCTCCAGCTAGAACTGGCCCAGCTCAAACACGAGGTGTTTGCAGTGTTGTTTCTCGATGCCCACAACCGTTTGTTGTCGTACCAGCCCATGTTTCGTGGCTCGCTGTCGCAGACCATGGTTTATCCACGCGAAGTGGCCAAGACCGCCCTCGCCTTGGGTGCTGATGGCGTGGTGCTGGCCCACAACCACCCGGGCGGCACAGTCAAACCTTCACAAGCCGACATGAAACTCACCCGTACCTTGCAAGAAGCCTTGGCGCTGATTGACGTGACCGTGCGCGACCACATCATCGTGGCGCAAGGCAAGTATTTGTCGATGGCCGAAGAAGGCTTGTTGTGAAAGGCTTGCAGTGAAAGAGTTGCCGCTATTTGGCTGAAACAATGGCCCCCCGCAGCGCCACATTCAAGCGGTCAATCACCTCAGCCCAGTCTGAATCACCCAGTAACTCCTCTTTGAGCAGCGAAGCTTGAGCCGTGTTCCAAAACTGCGCATCCTCGATTCGGATGGATGAATTCAAGGGTGAGTGCGTTTGGATGAAGTGACGGATGCTGTGCGCATCATTGGGTAACCCCAGCTGGGCAAACAGTTCTGTGAAACCGTGGAAGACTTTGTCCATGCGAACTCCTTTACGTGTCCGAAAACCGAAAAATCGACCTGAGAAGACATCTTCCTTCGAAGCGACCATTCCTACAAGTTAGCGAATGAAAAATATACTCAGCCTAGGGCTACTGTGTATGTACGATGGCATACAAAATCGCAATCAAGCCAGCATTGGCACAACTGAAAAGACCACGCCATGAAAGCCAAATCGCTGCAAGACTTAGGCGCCATTCGCCAACAAGTGAATGACGCGGCACTGGCCGCAGCCGCTGCAGAAGAAGCACGTCGCGAAGCTGAACGTCGCGCTGAAGCGGAACGCAATTTGTTCACGCACGCTGTTGGCAAGGTCAAACCCATCGCCGCCCAAGACCGCGTGTTCATCGCGCCACCCCGCCCAGCGGCGCGCCCTCTACAACAAGAGTTGGACGACCAAGCCGCATTGAGCGAAAGCATGAGCGACGAGTTCGATGTGAGCACCTTGCTCGATGTGGACGATCAACTCAGCTTCAGACGCCCTGGCATCGGCACCGACGTGACGCGCAAACTGCGCAAAGGCGAATGGGCCATGCAAGGCCAGCTCGATCTGCACGGTTATCGCAGCGACGAGGCCCGCGAAGCACTGGGCCAATTTGTGCGTGACTCAAAGCGCATGGGCTGGCGATGCGTGCGCGTGGTACACGGCAAAGGTTTGGGCTCGCCCGGCAAAGAACCGGTGCTCAAAAGCAAAGTGCAACGCTGGTTAGTGCAGAAGAATGAGGTACTGGCCTTTGTGCAGGCCAAGCCTTCGGATGGTGGTGCGGGGGCGTTGGTGGTGTTGCTGGGGCCGAGCAACATCTAACAGGTCGCACCGCAGACCGTGTCTGAAGTCTGCGAGGTTTATGCGCCGCCCTTATTACGCATCCAATCTGCAGTTTGGAAAAAACTGGCTTTCAAACGCGCGCGCAAATCTTCAGGCACACCCGTGTCGCCCATCGCTTGATCCATGCACGCCACCCATTGGTCACGCTCTTTGATGCCAATGGAGAAAGGCATGTGGCGCATGCGTAAACGGGGATGGCCGTGTTTTTCAATGTAGTAATCAGGGCCGCCCAACCAGCCGCACAAAAACATAAACAGGCGCTCACGTGCGTTGGCCAGTTCTGGGCCGTGCGCTTGACGCAGCTCCAGATAGCCCGGCTCTAAATCCATCAGGTCGTAAAAACGATCAACCAACAGTTGCACACGCGGCTCGCCGCCTATCCATTCAAACGGGGTATCAAAAGGTGGTTTTTCTTCGATTTGCATAAGGCTGATTGTCGCGCCAATGAATCACGGCAAGGTCAAGTGTTTGGCAGCTTCGCGCACCGTCAGGCCTGACAAGCGTTCGCGGTGTTCCAGCAAAAAGTCCGTCACTGCTTGTGGGTTCCAACACGCGTAGTCGCGCAGCGCCCAGCCGATGGCTTTGCGAATGAAAAATTCTTTCTCGTCCGCCAGTTGAGCTGCATAGCCAAACAAGCGCTTGGTGTCGGTGTCCAAGCGCCTGCCCAGCTGGTGCAGCATTGCTGAGCGGCGCACCCAATGGATGGGGTGTTTGAGCCAAACATCCATCGTGACGGCTGCACTGGGTTTTTGCTGCACGGCTACATGCATGACATCGGCAATGACGGCACTCAAGCCATCCACGGTTTCCCACCAAGCGTCTCGCAGCAGCAATGCCTGCAATGCGGGTAGGTCGTTCACGTTTAACTGGGCGCTGTGTTGGCGCAGCAAGTCCACGGCGGTGTAGCGGTATTCACGCTCGGGCTTTTGCCACAACAGTTCGGCGGTGGCCAACAGTTCAGCTGAGCTTTGCCACTTCACTTTGCCAATTTCTTTGACCGCTGCACGGCGTACGGGCGCTGCCAATCCTAAGAACTCAAATTGGTTGAGCAAATAGGCTTTCATGCCTTGGGCCTTGGCTTCATCGGCCAAGGGCATCAAAGCGTGTTCAACGGTATGGACAAACTGCTTAGGCGTCATCTTGCTCTACAAGCTACCGCACGTTTCAAGATGCTTGGCGCAAGGTTTGCACCACAGGGCGGCGCAGCACATCGCGCAAGCCCCACCAGCCTGCCACCAGCGCGAGCAACGCACCCACCACTGCGCCCAACAAAGGCACCCACGGGCTGGCCGTCCATTCAAACTCAAACGCAAATCGGGCCAAGCCCCAGCCCATCAGCATGGCCACGCTGGTGGCCAGCATTCCGGCCAATGCGCCAATGCCTGCCAACTCGGCACGCTGCACATTGGCCAGCAGTCGGTTGGATGCACCTAGCGCACGCAGCACTGCATATTCACGCGTACGCTCTTCACGCGTGGCAGTCACTGCCGCAAACAACACGACCAAGCCAGCGGCCAAAGTGAACAAGAACAAAAACTCCACCGCACTCACCACTTGGCCCAGCACGCTTTGCACTTGGTTCAAAGTCGCGCCCATGTCCACATTGGTGACGTTGGGGAAACGGTTGATGAGTTGGTTGTCAAACGTGGGCGCGGGCTTGTCAGTGGCCACTGCACGCTGAGGCGCACGGAAGGCGGCGATGTAGGTGGTGGGCACATCAAAGCCCGCATCGGTGGTCATGCGACTGACGGGGTACATCACAAAGAAGTTGGCACGCATGGAGGCCCAGTCCACACGCCGCACCGAGGTGATGCGCGCTTCGTGCAGCACGCCCGCCATGTCAAAGCGCAGGGTGTCACCCAGTTTGAGCTTCAGGGTTTTGGCAATGCCTTCTTCAATGCTCAAGGCATTGGCTTCTTCGGCTTTCCAAGTGCCCACCACCACGGTGTTGTGTTCGGGCTCTGTGGCGTTGAATGACACATTGAACTCGCGGTCTACCAAACGCTGGGCGCGTTCTTCGGTGTAGCTGTCTGGCGTGACGGTGTTGCCATTCACCGCCACCAAACGTGCGCGAATCATGGGGTACCAGTCGAGCTTGTTCACGCCGGCTTCGCGCAGTGTTTGTAAAAACGGCTCCGCTTGGCTGGGCTGGATGTTGATAACAAAACGATTCGGCGCGTCCACTGGCGTGGCATTGCGCCAGCTGCTGATGAGGTCGGTGCGCAGCAGCACCAACAAAGCCAAAGCCAATAAGCCCACAGCCAACGCACTGACCTGCACCATGGCATACACAGGGCGTGCGCTGATCTGCCGCGTGGCCAACATCAACCACGGCGGCGCACTGCCCTCCACCACGGTGCGGCGAAGCACGTACACCGCCAACCATGCCATGCCAGCAAACAACAGCACCGCACCCGCAAAGCCGCCCACCACCATGAGGCCGAGTTTCAAATCACGGCTCACCGCAATCAGCAGCACCGCGAAACCTGTCAGTCCTAAGGCCCACACACTGAGTGTGGTGGCTTTGAGTTCACCCACATCGCGACGCATCACGCGCAGCGCAGGCACGCTGGCCAACTGCAACACGGGAGGCAATCCGAAAGCGAGCAGCAGGGTCAGGCCTGTACCCAGGCCATAGACCACAGGCCACACGCTAGGCGCAGGCAAAGCGGTTTCCACCAATCCTTTGAGCAAGGCCACGAACACCAAATGCACGGCATAGCCCAAAGCCAAACCCAACACACTGGCAAAGCTGCCGACCCACACAAACTCGGCGGTATACGACAAGGCAATGTGTCGTTGGCTCAAGCCCAACACGCGCAACATGGCGCAGTCATCCAAATGGCGGGCGGCAAAGGCGCGAGCTGCCAAGGCCACAGCCACAGCACTGAGCAGTGCAGCTAGCAAGGCCACTAAGTTCAAGAACTTGCCCGCACGGTCCAAGGTTTGGCGCATCTCTGGGCGGCCTGCTTCGAGCGACTCCACACGCACGCCGCGCACCTCTGGCTTTTTGCTCTCGGCTTCGGCCCATGCCAAAAAGTTTTTGGTGGCGTTGTCAGCACCAACCACTGCATAACGCCACGTCACACGGCTGGCGGGTTGAACCAATGCAGTGGCTTCGAGGTCTGCCGTGTTCATCAACACGCGCGGCGCAAAGTTCATGAAGCCTGCGCCACGGTCAGGCTCGTGCACCAACACGCGGCTGATGCGCAAGCGGCTGTTGCCCAGCGACACGCTGTCGCCCACATCGAGGCCTAGGGCTTCTAAGCCTGCGGCCTCCACCCACACCTCGCCGCTGGCGGGAATCTCTTTGGTTTTTTCTGCTGCGTCAGCCTGCGCCAAGCTGCTGGCAACTTTGAGTTCACCGCGCAAGGGGTAGCCCGCCTCGGCCGCTTTGAGCGCCACCAAACGGCTGTTGCTCTCTGCGCCGCTTTGCGATTGGCCACGCGCCATGGTGGGGAAGCTCAAGGTTGTCACACCCTGCAAGCCATCTGCTTTGGCGCGCTGCACGATGTGTGCGGGTGTGGCTAAGTCGCTCACCACCACCACATCGCCGCCTAAGAGTTGGCGTGCATCGCGTTGCAATCCACCGTTCAAACGGTCGGCCAAAAAGCTGACCGAGCTGAGTGCCGCCACCCCCAACGCCACAGCCACCACCAGCAAGCGCAGCTCACCTGCGCGGGCATCGCGCCAGAGTGTGCGCCAGGCTTGCGTCCACCAGGTCACGCCAGCGCTCATACGCCCGCCACCTTTTGCACACCACCTGCTGCAAGCGTCGGATCCAACTGCATACGCTCAGGCGATGTGTAGCAAAGAAAATGTTTGTTGGTCGCGCGACCAATCGTGCACAGCTTCAAGCGTGTGGCCACGTCATAGCCCATTTGCGTGATGCCGCTGCGCGACACCACCACAGCCACACCCATTTGCGCAGACTTCATCACCATCTCGCTGGTCAAGCGGCCGGTGGTGTAAAAAATTGAATCAACATTCGCAGTCACGTTATTCATCCACATCCATCCAGCAATGGTGTCTATGGCGTTGTGACGGCCCACATCTTCTACAAAAATTTGCATCTGCTCCCCACTGAACAAAGCACAGCCATGCACCGAGCCTGCAGACTTGTAGGTGGTTTCTTGCAGACGAATCGCGTTAAGCACACCATACAAACGCGCTTGGCTGAGACGCGCATCGGGCAACGCCAAGCCATCTATCTCACCCATCAAATCACCAAACACACTGCCCTGCCCGCAGCCGGTGGTGACCACACGCTTTTCGGTGCGCGCTGCAATGTCGGCAATGCCGTGTCGAGTTTTGACGGCAGCCACGCCTGCACCGTCTTCGCCTGCCTCCCAATCGACCGTGATGGATTCGACATCGCTCACATCTGCAACCAAACGTTGATTGCGCAAATAACCTAGCACCAACAACTCGGGATGCGCGCCCAAGGTCATCAGCGTGACGATTTCGCGTTTGTCCACATAGAGTGTCAACGCGCGCTCAGCAGGGATGGACACCTGTTCGTGCACGCCGTGCTCGTTGATCACGTCGATATGGCGGGTCAATTCGGCTTGGGCTTGGGTGAGGTAAGGCAGCACGGTAGAAGTAGGAGATGCGATAGACATAAGCTGACAAGGCTACAACAAAAAGGGCCGCCACCTTTCGGTGCGGCCCAATGAACAGCGAGGCTGTATGGATTACTTCTTTGCCGGTGCGGCTGGTGCAGCGGCCACAGCAGGCGCTGAAGCGGCAGCCACAGGCGCAGCCGCTTCTGGCGGTGTGTAAACAAACTTGCCTGGGTCAGCGCAAGGTGCTGTGGCGACAGGCTTGCCTGCTTGGGCTTTGTTGGTCTTTTGCACGTGCGCCGCCACTTTGTCTTGTGACTTGCACAACAAGTAGGCTTCAGCCTTGGCAGTGTGAGCCGTTTTAGCCTTGGCTTCATCCGCCTTAGCTTTGGCTTCGTCGTTCAGTGGTGGCAATTTGGCAAATGCCGTGGCGCTGACAGCGGCCAAGATCAATGCAAAGAGTGCTTTGTTCATAGTTGTTCTCCTGATCAGCGCATCAAACGCGCGCTGTGGTTCCCGATTTTTCGTCGGTGCGATGAGCTGGAATTTTGCCAGCCTTGATGTCGTTGTGCCAGAGTTCGTGATGCTCTTTGGCCCAGGTCTCATCCACATAGCCAGTTTTCATGGCTTTGAATGCACCTTCCATACCGACCGTGCCCATGTAGATATGGCCAATGAACATGGTCATCATCAGCACAGTGGCCACAGCGTGAACCATGTGTGCAATTTGCATCATGCCGCGCTCGTAGCCCAAGAAAGGGATGACCTTATCCAGCACCAAGCCAGAAGCCACCACGATCAAGCCGAGGCCAAACACGCCAGCCCAGAACACCACTTTCTCGCCCGCATTGAAGCGGTGCGAAGGTACTTCTTCACTGCCGAACAAGCCGCCGGCTTTGATGATCCAAGCCCAGTCTTCTTTGCTAGGCCAGTTGTCTTTCAAGAAAGTGAAAAACACCACCGTCAAAGACACAGCAAACAGCGGGCCTGCAAAGTTGTGCGCGTTTTTCAGCAAGTAGGTGATGAAACCAAACAAGGTGTCACCAATGATTGGCTGAATAAAGAACTTGCCAAACGCCATGAAGATGCCAGACACCGCCAACACCACAAAGGCAATCGCGTTAGCCCAGTGGGCTGAACGCTCAAACGGTGTGAAGCGCTCAATCTCCACGCCCGTTGGCTTGCCATGCAACATGATCATGCCTTTGCGCCAGTAGAACAAAGCCACGGCACCCAACACGATCAGCAGCAAAGAGCCGCCGTAGGGAATGATCCAGTTGTTGCGCACCTGACGCCATGCTTCACCTGCTGTGGTGAGGCGTGAGCCTGGGTACTGAGCAAAAGGTTGAATCAACACACCCGCTTCAGGAGCGTCAGCCTTAGGCAGGCTGCTGTAGCCCTGCGCGCCTGCACCCACACCGCGCCACATGGGCGCGTTGTTGCCAGGCTGGACCGTGCCACGCTCGGCATTGGTTTGCTCGGCATAGCCGGGCGCATCGCTGGCGTCAGGTTTGACGTCTTGAATGTTGACGCTTTTGACAGCCGGAGCTGCCGCAGGCGCTTTGTCTTGTGCGGCAGCTGACAGTGCGAACACCGTCAAAGCTGCACACAACACCGATTGAAAAGAGCGGTACATGATGTGCCCCTTGGTTTACGGTGCGCGACTGTTGTCGTTTTGGCCGTATTGACCGCGAGCACGCAGGTGTTGCTCCCAGCTGTTTTTGTCACCGGCTGTCCAGCCGGGGGCGACAAAACTATTAGCTGCACCGCTGTAAGCAGTGGCGTCGTTTTTGGTGCCGAGGGTTTGAGCCTTCTCGCCGCAAGCGGTGAGAGCGGCCACGCTCAACACAATGAGTGACATGCGCTTCATCATTTCTTCACTCCTTCAACCTTAGCAGGTGCTTGACCGGCTTGCTTAGAGCCATAAGCCGTGCCCCAGCCCCACACTTCAGCACCCTTGTTGCGCTTCACGACGCGGTTGCGGAAGATGTCGGCCACCATGTCGCCGTCACCGGCGAGCAAGGCTTTGGTCGAGCACATTTCGGCACAAGCAGGCAACTTGCCTTCGGCCAAACGGTTGCGACCGTATTTTTCAAACTCGGCTTGGCTGCCGTTGGTTTCTGGGCCACCGGCGCAGAAAGTGCACTTGTCCATCTTGCCGCGCACACCGAATGTGCCTTGGCTTGGGAACTGAGGTGCACCAAATGGGCAAGCGTAGGAGCAGTAGCCGCAGCCAATGCAAATGTCTTTGTCGTGCAAGACCACACCTTCGTCGGTCTTGTAGAAACAGTTCACAGGGCAAACTGCCATGCAAGGTGCATCTGAACAATGCATACATGCGACTGAGATGGATTTCTCACCGGGTACGCCGTCGTTCAAAGTGACCACACGGCGGCGGTTCACACCCCATGGGACTTCGTGTTCATTTTTACAAGCGGTGACGCAACCGTTGCACTCGATGCAACGCTCAGCGTCACAGATAAATTTCATGCGTGCCATTTAATTCTCCTTAGGCGCGTTCGATGTTGCAAACGGTGGTTTTGGTTTCTTGCATCATGGTGACGCTGTCGTAACCATATGTGGTGGCTGTATTGACCGCTTCACCACGCACCACAGGCGCTGCGCCTTTGGGGTAGTACTTGAGCATGTCTTCACCTTGCCAGCGACCCGAGAAGTGGAAGGGCATCCAAACGGTGCCTGTGTCAACACGCTCTGTCACCAACGCTTGCACATTCAAACGTGCGCCGGTGGGGCTCTTCAACCACACGCGCTCGCCGTTGCGGATGCCACGGTCTGCTGCTGTTTTGGGGTTGATTTCCACATAGGCTTCTTGTTGCAACTCGGCCAACCATGGGTTGGAACGGGTTTCTTCGCCGCCACCTTCGTACTCGACCAAGCGGCCAGAGGTGAGGATGAGTGGGAATTTCTCGTGCACTTTGTCGGCGATGTTTTTGTCTTGGATCGTCTTGTACAAGGTGGGCAGGCGCCAGAACGCTTTTTTGTCAGCGTGCGTGGGGTACTTTTCCATCAAGTCAGGACGTGTGCCATACAAAGGCTCGCGGTGTTGTGGGATGGGGTCTGGGAAGTTCCACACCACAGCACGCGCTTTGGCGTTGCCGAATGGGTGGCAACCGTGGTTTTGCATGAAGACACGCATCATGCCGCCCGAGTTGTCGGTCTTCCAGTTCTTGCCTTCGGCCAATGTTTTTTCAGCATCGGTGAGTTCATCCCACCAGCCCAGTTTCTTGAGCAACACGTGGTCGAGTTCTGGGTAGCCGGTGGTGATGTCTGCGCCTTTGGAGTGCGAACCGTCTTCAGCCAACAGGTTTTTGCCGTCTTTCTCGACGCCGAAGTTGGCGCGGAAGTTACCGCCGCCTTCCATGACGTGCTTGGAGGTGTCGTACAAGTTGGGGGAACCTGGGTGCTTGAGTTCGGGCGTGCCGTAGCAAGGCCAAGGCAGACCGAAGTAGTCACCGCCAAAGTCGTAACCGGTCTCTTTGTCTTTACCGCCTTTGGACTTGAGGGTCTTGACGTCAAAGAGATGCATGTTGCGCATGTGCGCTTTCAAGCGCTCTGGGCTTTGGCCGGTGTAGCCAATGGTCCAAACCGACTTGTTGATTTCGCGCAAGATGTCTTCGACCATGGGCTCATCCATGCCTTTGACTTTTTGCAGCTTGTAGTTCTTGACCAACTCTGGACCAAAGCCCAGCTTCTGAGCGAACTGATACATGATCATGTGGTCAGAGCGGCTTTCCCACAATGGCTCGATGACCTTCTCACGCCATTGCAACGAACGGTTGGATGCCGTGCAAGAACCGCTGGTTTCAAACTGTGTCGCGGCAGGCAACAGGTACACCGCACGGTTGGGGTTGAGGTCTTCAGCTTTGCCAGGCATCGCGGCCATGGCGGCTGTGGCCGATGGATAAGGATCCACCACCACCAACAAGTCCAGCTTGTCCATGGCACGCTTCATCTCCAAACCACGGGTTTGTGAGTTCGGCGCATGGCCCCAATAGAACACGGCCTTGAGGTTGCTGTCTTGGTCGATGAGTTCGTTCTTTTCGAGGACACCGTCGATCCAACGAGACACAGTAATACCAGGCTTACTCATCATGCCGGGATTGGCAAAGCGACCTTTGACCCAGTCGAATTCAACGCCCCATGCTTTGGCAAAGTGCTTCCATGAACCCTCAGCCAAGCCGTAGTAGCCAGGCAGCGAGTCAGGGTTCGGGCCCACGTCGGTCGCACCTTGCACGTTGTCGTGGCCACGGAAAATGTTGGTACCACCACCGGACTTACCGATGTTGCCCAAGGCCAACTGCAAAATGCAAGAGGCACGCACGATGGCGTTACCGATGGTGTGCTGCGTTTGACCCATACACCAAACGATGGTGCCTGGGTTGTTCTCGTGCAGCATGGTGGCCACTTTGGTGATCTGGTCTGGAGACACGCCACAGACTTCTTCGACCTTGTCGAGTGTCCACTTGGCCATGACATCTTCTTTGACCTTGTCCATACCGAACACGCGGTCATTGATGTACTTTTTGTCTTCCCAGCCATTCTTGAAGATGACGTGTAACAAGCCAAACAAGAAAGCGATATCAGAGCCTGAGCGAATACGCACGTACTCGTCGGCCTTGGCCGCTGTGCGTGTGAAACGTGGATCAACCACGATCATCTTGCAGCCGTTTTCCTTGGCATGCAGCATGTGCAGCATCGACACAGGGTGAGCTTCAGCGGCGTTGGAGCCGATGTACATCGCGACCTTGCTGTTTTGCATGTCGTTGTACGAGTTGGTCATCGCACCGTAACCCCAGGTGTTGGCCACACCAGCCACCGTGGTGGAGTGGCAAATACGGGCTTGGTGGTCGCAGTTGTTGCTACCGAAGTAGCTCACGAATTTGCGCAACAAATACGCTTGTTCGTTGTTGTGCTTAGAAGAGCCAATCCAGTACACGCTGTCTGGGCCTGCGGTTTTGCGCAGGTCAAGCAGCTTGGCGCTGATTTCGTCAAGGGCGGTGTCCCAGCTGATGCGCTCGTACTTGCCATTGACCAATTTCATGGGGTAACGCAAGCGGAACTCGCCGTGACCGTGCTCACGCAAGGCCGCACCTTTGGCGCAATGTGCGCCGAGGTTGATGGGGGAATCAAACACCGCTTCTTGGCGCACCCACACGCCGTTTTCAACCACGGCATCGACCGCACAACCCACGGAGCAGTGGGTACAGATGGTGCGTTTGACTTCGATCTTGCTAGCGCCATCGCTCATCATGGAACCAGAGGCGTTGGCTTTCTTAACCAAGCTCAGTTGTGTGGCAGCCAAGCCCACGCCGATGCCTAGGCCAGACCGGCGCAAAAAGCCACGGCGATCAAGGGTTGGCAAAGCCTGTGACAAGCCGCGTTGCAAGCGGCCAACGAAAGCAGAGCTGCCAGAAGTTTTGGCAGCTGAATCAGTTTTACGGGTCAACAACATGTGTGTCTCCTTCAGACGCGAGCGGTCTGGTAGTAACGCTTGACGTGTTCGCTCAAGCTGTAGCCGCCACCATTTTCAGGTGCGGGAGGAAGTTTGTTCAATTCAGCAGAGGGGGTGTCGAGACCGGGCAATGCGGTGACAGCTGCAGCGGCGGCACCAGCAGCGGCGGCACCCATAAAAAATCCACGACGCGACGGAGTCGCTTGTTCGGTGGCTTGTTCTTTTTTCATTTTTAGCTCCTCGTGATGTCGTGGGTATGCACGACTTTGCATAATGTACCAACGAAGTGAGTTTGTCTTATACGTAGTAACGACGAGAAGCCCTTAAACAGACTCAAGTTTTGTCACCAAAAAAGCTTTTTTGTCGCATTGGTGTCTCGTATAGAACTCAAAAAAACAAACGAAGACACCCAACAGGGCTAAGCCAACATGTCAAAGCCCTGAGCTTCCACACTCACAAACGCACGGGTCAGCTCGGCCAATGCGGCATAAAAACGGGCACGCGGTGTGGCTTGCACCGCATCGCAAAACGCAGGCAACCAAGTTTGCACATGGGCGGCAAAAAACTTGGCTTGTTGTGTGAGATTGGACACCGACACATCGTCCCCCGCCACCAAAAAGCGCATGACTTCAAACACGTAAGACACATGGTCTTCAGTTTCAGACATGGTGGTGTCGTCGCGGCCTAGGCCCAGCGTCGCCAAATCGGTGCGCAATTGAGCCAAAGGCTTTTCATTCAAAAAGCCAGTCAAGAAGTGCGAGGCGTACACATACACCTCGGGCTTGCCCACGCCACCAAACAGGGCGTGATGCTCGCTTTGAATGGCCTTGTCGTCCATGTCTCGGGCCACACCCACAAACTGACGCCAGGGCTCTTCCAAAAAACCACCCGACGCAGGCGCATCCGTGGCAGCCACACGCAATTGCGCCAGCAGCTCAGAACGGGCGGGTGCGTAAAACAGTTCTGAGATCAAACCGTACAGCTCAGCGCGTGCGGTTTCTTCGTCGAGAGCGGAGGACAAATGAGGTTCGGTCATAGAAATAGTTAGACGATTTTTTGCTCGTCGCCAGCAGAGTAAATGTCAATCACACGGCAGTCGCCGCACATCTTGAGGCGCTGCAAAGCCTCGCCTTGGAACATCGAGTGCCCAGCCAATTTACCAATCATGGCCTCGATGCCTTTGAGCGTGCCAAAGGGTTTGCCGCAACGCACGCAGCCATAAGGCTGGGTTTCGTTGAGTACGCGTACTTCTTTGCGTTGTGGCGTGAGCAACAAACGCGGAACGAGATTGAGCGCTTTTTCGGGGCAGGTGCTGACGCACAAACCACACTGCACGCAGTTCTTTTCAAAGAAACGAAGCTGTGGTGCTGCTTGATTGTCTTGCAGCGCGTTGGCAGGGCAAGCGCTGACGCAACTCATGCACAAGGTGCAACTGTCTTTGTTGACCTCAACCGAACCGAATGGCGAACCATCTTTGGGCAAAGCCAGCGCTTCAGGAGCAGCGGCGGTTTTCAAGACCGGTGCATGTTCCAGCAAATGGTCAATCACCATGCTGAGGGTGCTGCGCTTTTCAAACATCACTGCGAACGTGGCAGCGGGCACGGTGCTACTCAGGCGCTGCTGGCCAGTGGTGAGGCGTTGCAGCTCTGCATCGAGTTCCATCGCTTGCGTGGCATGCACCAGCTGCACAGGCAGGCGGCCGGCTTTGGCATAGCCCAAGCCTTCGAGCATGGCCTGAGCTTGCGCCATTTGCGCTTGCAAGCCGTCGGCATATTGCGGGGCTTCTTCGGCGGTCTGAAGCACCAGCACTTGGGCGGCACCATAGGCCAAGGCCGTGAGCCACACATCCAAGCCAAGACTGGCGGTGTGCCACAACGACACGGGAATCACATGCGCAGGCAGGCCTTTGGCCACTTTGAGTTGCGCCGCACGGCCCAGCTCGTTCACCAAAGCTTGGCCCGCGTCTTGGCTGTGCAGCAAGATGACCGCGTCTTTGCCGCCTGCTTTTTGGTAGGTGCTGAGCAGGGTCTTGAGCTTGACGCCTTGCTCACTCGCACGCGGGTAGGCGTAGGTCAGCGCACCGGTCGGGCACACCGTAGTGCACGCACCGCAGCCCACACACAAGTTGGGGTTGACCTTGATTTGTTGGCGTGACTTGTCAGAGCTAACAGCCTCGGCCGAGCAAATGTCCACGCAGGCGTTACAGCCGACTTGTTCGTTGCGGCTGTGCGCGCAGAGTTTTTGTTTGTAGTCAAAGAACTTGGGCTTTTCAAACTCACCCACCAGCTCGCGCAAGCGCAACAAGTTGGCCGCAGTTGCACCGCGGAAATAGCCTTGGGGCAACGCGTGGCGTGTGAAGGCGCTTTGCTCGCGCAAATCAAGCACGAGGTCGAACTCGGCGGTTTCTTCTTGAACCTCGCGCTGAAAGTTAATCGCACCAATAGCACCGCAAGCAGTCACGCAATCGCGGTGCGAGCTGCACTTGTTCAAATCAATTTGGTAGTCCAAGCCAATCGCTTGCTCAGGGCAAGCAGCCACGCAGGCGTTGCAACGTGTGCAGAGGTCCAAGTCAATGGGGTTGTTGTTTTGCCAGGTGAGCTTGAACGCACCCAGCCAACCGTCCACACGCACCACTTGGCCGCCCAACACGGGGTAGGTGCGGTTTTGTGCGCCGCCAGCCTCGCCAGCGCCTTGGGTGAAGATCGTCACTTTCAAGGTGTCGGCCAACAAAGCGGCCGCTTGTTCGGCGTGGTCTATCTGCCCCAAGATGAGCAAACGCCCTGCACTCTTGAACGTCACCGTGGGCACAGGCTCGGGCTCGGGCAAATGCGCAGCGGCTAACAGCGCGGCGATTTTGGGAGATGCGTTTTTGGCGTCGCTGCTCCAGCCACCGGTTTCGCGGATGTTGACGAACTTGATGACCGATGTCTTGGCTTGCGCCTCCACAGCCAAGTCGCCAAACAAGCGTTGCTCTTGGGTGCAGGCCACCACCACATCGTCGGTGCCTTGCACGGCTTGCACAAATGCGTTCGCCTCGCGGCGGCACAAAGCCGTGTGCAGCGTGAGCGGCTCAGACAGGCTTTGGCTCAGTGCCTTCGGGTCTAGCGGTTGGGTCTGGTTGCAGTCGCAAATCAGCGTGGTCATGCGTAGTGGGCTCAATGTTGGAATGGTTATCAGCAGGGACGGACTGTGCCACGACTTTGGGTTCTTCTGTTGCGCTCTTGTCACCACCGCTTATTTCGGCGATTTTCTCCGACTCATCATCAAACAAGTTCAAAGTCTTGGCACTGGTCATTTGACGCAGCATCGCTAGCGGCAATGGATCGGGTTGGCTGTAGTCGTCGATGTAGATGTCCAAGCCGTCCATCACATTGAAATGCGGGTCAGCGAACAGCTTTTTCATGGCTGCGTTTTTCACATCAGGTGTCACGCCACGGGCCACGTAAGCTGTGAAATCAGACTCAGGCGTGAGATGCTGGGTGTCAGCCAAACTGGGCATTGGCACAGCATCCGTTTGTGGCGCTTGCATGGGAGGCACTGCAGCTGTTGAAGCCGATGCAAGGCCCGTGCTGACAGCAGGCACGTGTTTTGGCTCCTCCAGCGGGCGACCTTCGCGCACCTCCACCTTGCGGCGCGACCAACGGCTTAAAAAACCAGCTGGGGTGTCGTCATTGGCCATGGCTGCCTCCGTTGTGCGGACCACCGCCTCGAATTTTTTCGGTGCTCACCGAGGCGGGATTGCCAAAACGGTCTTGCAAGGCACGAAAACTGTCTGGGCGCTTGCGACGCTTGGTTTCAACCACCCAGTGCTCATCCATGAAGTCGCCCATCCACGCCACCACTTCTGGTGGCACGGGCACTTGATCCACGTTTTCTTGAGCGTCTAGCCAGCGCCCTGCGTCGTGATAGCTCAGGCTCACCATGATGGGCACGGCCATCACTTCGTCGCTGATGTTTGGTTCTTCTTCCATGCGCCACAGCACAAACCAGCACGGCGCGGGTGA
Organism: Limnohabitans sp. TEGF004; assembly: GCF_027924965.1. Classification (NCBI taxonomy): domain Bacteria; kingdom Pseudomonadati; phylum Pseudomonadota; class Betaproteobacteria; order Burkholderiales; family Comamonadaceae; genus Limnohabitans; species Limnohabitans sp. TEGF004. Next base: position 2,203,939 of record NZ_AP027056.1, read on the forward strand.
CGAGGCATTGAGGTAGTAACCCTCGGCATCATCTTTGAACAGCTCAACCGTGAAGCCCGGATGCAACCAAATTTGCTCATCGTCGGTTTGGCGCAAGCAGCGCGGCTCAGTGCCAAAGTGATCGGCGTGGGGCAACAAGTCATGTCCTGTCACGTCGTGCAGCACCCAGCGCCACTGTTGCCAACGGCTCATATCGCCGGGCACACGCTCACGGCGCATGACGACGGCGACTTGGAGGCTAGGGCGTTGCGACATGTGTGAATTAAGTCTCTTTAGAGATCTTGATACTTGGGAACTTGCTAGAAAAGTCTTTGGCTTTCGCAGCAATCTTCACAGCGACTTGACGGGCCACCGCCTTGTAGATGCCTGCCACTTCGCCATCGGGGTCAGCCACCACGGTGGGCTTGCCGCTGTCGGCTTGCAGGCGGATTTGCATGTTGAGAGGCAATGCGCCTAAGTAGTCCATGCCGTATTGCGCGGCCATTTTCTTGCCGCCGTCTGCGCCAAAGATGTGTTCAATGTGGCCGCAGTTGGTGCACACGTGCACGGCCATGTTCTCGACCAAACCGAGGATGGGCACGCCCACCTTCTCAAACATCTTGATGCCTTTTTTGGCGTCGAGCAACGCAATGTCTTGGGGTGTGGTGACGATCACCGCGCCCGTCATCGGCACGCGTTGGCTCAGCGTGAGCTGAATGTCGCCCGTGCCTGGGGGCATGTCGACGATCAAATAATCCAGAGCCTTCCAGTTGGTTTGGCGCAGCAGCTGCTCTAGCGCTTGGGTTGCCATGGGGCCGCGCCAAATCATGGCTTCGTCTTGGTCCACCAAGAAACCGATGGACATGACTTGCACGCCGTAGTTCTCCAGCGGGTCCATGGTTTGACCGTCGCTGCTCTCGGGGCGGCCTTCAATGCCCATCATCATGGGCTGGCTGGGGCCGTAAATATCGGCGTCGAGCAAACCCACGCTGGCGCCTTCAGCAGCCAAAGCCAAAGCCAAGTTGGCAGCGGTGGTGCTTTTGCCCACACCGCCTTTGCCAGAAGCCACAGCAATGATGTTTTTGACTTGCGGCAGCAAAGCTACGCCGCGCTGCGCTGCGTGCGCCACGATGTTCATGGTGATGTTGGCCGACACGTTGTCCACGCCCGCCACGCCTTTGGCAGCGGCAATCAGCTCTTTGCGAAAACCCGCAATTTGGCTTTTGGCGGGGTAGCCCAGCACCACGTCAAACGACACATCACCGCCATTGATTTGCAGATTTTTCAATGCTTTGGTGGTGACAAAGTCTTTGCCCGTGTTGGGGTCGATGACCGTCTGCAGGGCGGCGGTCAGAGTTTGTTCGTTCAGGGACATAGAAACTTCTTGATATTGAAATGTGAATTGCTGGCAAGTCTAGCGCGGCGCGTTTGACCGCACACATCACAGGTCATCCCTGCGACTGAGCGTTGAGAAAAGAAAGTGAAGGTCAGCGCAAGCGCCGATCAAACGTTCTTGCGCGCTACCCAATAAATCGCGCCTTGCGCACCATATCGCTCGTCATGGGGCACGTTGGGCTCCAGCTCAAAAATAGCGCCGGGCTGCAAGTGCTGGGTGTGGCCATTCATGGTCAGCCACATCTCGCCTCGCGTGACGATGGCGTGCACGCCAAACGGGTGGGTGTGGGTCTCTAAAACCGTGTTGGGTTCCCATTCGCGCTCGATCACCTCATCAAAGCCAGCGGCTAGGACTTTTTGGCGGAATTCGTCAAAGCTGGGTAAGTTCATCAGCGCATTCTGTAGGAACTAGAATCGCCCCCTTCGCCCTAAGGTCTTGCTTCCAAATGTCCCAGCGCCAGCTATTTGTTACCACCGCCCTGCCCTACGCCAACGGCAACTTCCACATCGGCCACATCATGGAGTACATCCAGGCCGACATCTGGGTGCGTTTCCAGCGAATGCAGGGCCACAAGGTCGATTTCGTAGGCGCAGACGACACACACGGCGCGCCCATCATGATTGCCGCCGAGAAGGCGGGCATCACCCCGCAGCAGTTTGTGGCCAACATCGCCGCAGGCCGCAAGCCGTATTTGGATGGCTTTCACATCCAGTTTGACAACTGGCACAGCACCGACGCACCCGAGAACCACGAACTGGCCCGCCAGATTTACCGTGACTTGCGCGACATCCCCGAATCTGAAGGCGGCTCGCTGATCGAGCGTCGCACGATTGACCAGTTCTTCGACCCCGAGAAGAACATGTTCTTGCCCGACCGCTTCATCAAAGGCGAGTGCCCCAAGTGCCACGCCCACGACCAGTACGGCGACAACTGCGAGGTGTGCGGCGCGGTTTACGCCCCCACCGACCTGATCAACCCGTTCTCGGCTTTGTCGGGCGCTAAGCCTGAATTGAAAAGCTCAGAGCATTTCTTCTTCAAGCTGTCTGACCCGCGCTGTGTGGCATTCTTGGAGAAGTGGACGCAAGACGGCAAGTTGCAACCCGAAGTTGCCAACAAGGTCAAAGAGTGGTTCAGCGTGCGCGCCAACCCCGATGGCACAACCAGCGAAGGCTTGGGCGACTGGGACATCTCGCGCGACGCGCCTTACTTTGGCATCGAAATTCCTGATGCGCCGGGCAAATACTTTTATGTGTGGCTCGATGCGCCTGTGGGCTACTTGGCCTCGTTGAAAAACTTGCTCGACAAGCGCGGCGAGAGCTACGACGCCTACATGGCCAACGACAAGCTGGAGCAATACCACTTCATCGGCAAAGACATCGTCACCTTCCACACCTTGTTCTGGCCCGCGATGCTGCACTTCAGCGGCCGCAAAACACCTAACAACGTGTTTGTGCACGGCTTCCTCACCGTCAACAACGGCGAGAAGATGAGCAAGAGCCGTGGCACGGGCCTTGACCCGCTCAAGTACTTAGGCCTGGGCATGAACCCCGAGTGGCTGCGTTACTACTTGGCCACCAAGCTAAACAACAAAAACGAAGATGTGGACTTCAACGCCGAAGACTTCATGCTGCGCGTGAACAGCGATTTGATTGGCAAGTTCGTCAACATCGCATCACGTGCAGCGGGCTTCTTGACCAAGCGCTTTGAAGGCAAGCTCACACAAAGTTTTGGCGAACAAGGCACGGCGTTGCTGAGCGACATTCACGCCGCCAAAGACAGCATCGCCCAAGCCTATGACGCTCGCGAGTACGGCAAAGCCGCACGCGAAATCATGTTGCTGGCCGACAAGGTGAACTCGTATGTGGACCAACACAAACCTTGGGACTTGGCCAAAGACGCCGCCAACAACGAAGCCCTGCACCAAGTCTGCTCGTTACTCATCAACGCCTTTGCCGAGCTGAGCCGCTACTTGGCCCCTGTGTTGCCCGCGCTTGCGCAAGCGGTCGAAGCCTTCACCGGCACGTCCATGCAAAACTGGAACACATCAGGCAACGTGGCCAACATTCAACCCTACCAACACCTCATGCAACGCGTCACCCCCGAGCAACTCGAAGCCTTGTTTGAGCCCCCAGCCGTGGTGGAAGAAAAAGTCACCCCCGGTGGCGAAGAGATCGCGCCCACCATCAGCATCGACGACTTTGCCAAGATCGATTTGCGCATTGCCGAAATCGTCAACTGCGAAGCGGTGGAAGGCTCCACCAAGCTGTTGCGCCTCACACTCGATGTGGGCGAAGGCACCGACCCGCAGGGTCGTCCAATCACGCGCAACGTGTTCAGCGGCATCGCCAGCGCTTACAAGCCCGAAGACCTCAAAGGCAAACTCACAGTGATGGTGGCCAACCTGGCCCCACGCAAGATGAAGTTTGGCGTGAGTGAGGGCATGGTGCTTGCCGCCAGCCACGCAGACGAAAAGGCCGAACCCGGCATCTATGTGTTGCACCCATGGCTCGGTGCAAAGCCCGGTATGCGTATTCACTAAACACACCATGTTTCCCCTCATCCACGGCTGGACCAGCATCGCGCGCTCAAACCACGCCAACGTCAAGTTGGGGGCTGTGTTGTGCTTTGTGGCTGGGGCGGCCAATGCGGGTGGATTTTTGGCGGCGGGCCGTTACACATCGCACATGACTGGCGTGGTCTCTTCGGTCGCAGACGACTTGGTGTTGGGGCATGTCGACTTGGTGGCAACACGTTTGGGAAGCTTGATCTCCTTTGTTGCGGGCGCCATGTGCACCGCCGTATTGGTGAACTGGGGCCTGCGCCGCCATCTGGCCAGCGCTTACAGCTTGCCTTTGGTGCTGGAGTCCTTGGCGCTTCTGATATTTGGTTTATTTGGCGCGGCCATCAGCAGTTATGCCAGCCTATTTCTTCCACTCACCGTCATGTTGCTGTGCTTCATGATGGGTTTGCAAAACGCGGTCATCACCAAGATTTCTCACGCCGAAATTCGCACCACGCACATTACCGGTCTAGTGACCGACTTTGGCATTGAATTAGGGAAATTGTTTTACGTCAATCGCAGCAAAACCTCAGCCCAAGGCTTGCCCCGCGTTCGTGCGAACCGCGAGCGCTTATGGCTTCAAGCGCTGTTGATTGCTTGTTTTTTCTGCGGCGGACTGGTGGGCGCTTTGGGCTTTAAGGGCTGGGGCTACATCACCACTTTGCCGCTGGCGTTGTTGCTGTGGACCGTGGCCTTGCGCCCCGTACTCGACGACGTAAAAACCGGATTGCAACGATGAATGCGTCTTCTTTTTTCCGCCCTCACGTCATTGATTCACTGAAGGACTACACGCGCCAGCGCTTTTACCAAGACGTGGGCGCGGGCATCACGGTGGGTGTGGTGGCTTTGCCACTGGCCATGGCATTTGCCATTGCGTCGGGGCTCAAGCCTGAAGCGGGTTTGTTCACGGCCATCATTGCGGGATTTTTGATTTCCGCTTTGGGTGGCAGCCGCGTGCAGATTGGCGGGCCTGCGGGCGCGTTCATCGTCATCGTGTATGGCATCTTGGAGCGCTATGGCTTGGCCAACCTCATCATCGCCACCGCCATGTCGGGCGTGATGTTGTTTGCCATGGGCTTGCTGCGCTTGGGCACGCTGATTCGCTTCATTCCTGTGGCGGTGGTGATTGGTTTTACCAACGGCATTGCGGTGCTCATCATGGTGTCGCAGCTCAAAGACTTTTTTGGTCTGCAAGTCAAAGCTATGCCGGCCGACTTCTTTGGCATCTTGCGCACGCTCAGCGACAGCTTTGGCACGCTCAACGGCGAAGCTTTGGGCTTGGCTGTGATGTGTTTGGCAGTGTTGGCGTTTTGGCAATTGGCCTTGCCACGTTTGGCCAATGCCATGCCCAGCACCAAAAGTTTCTCCACCATCCCTGGCTCTATCGTGGTGTTGGTTGGCGCCACGGTGGCCGCAAAAATGATGGGACTTGAGGTGGAAACCATCGCATCACGCTTTGGCAGCATTCCTAGCAACTTGCCAGCGTTTGCGTGGCCCGAGTTCAGCTGGGACACCGCCAAGTTCTTGCTCATCCCTGCCACCACACTGGCCTTGTTGGGCTCGATTGAATCCTTGCTGTGCGCCCGCATTGCGGACCAAATGATGGCCGACGGCCCCTACGGCGACCGCCACGATGCCAACCAAGAACTGATGGCCCAAGGCATTGCCAACATCATCACGCCCTTCTTCGGCGGCATGCCCGCCACGGGCACGATTGCCCGCACCGTGACCAACGTGAAAAACGGCGGCAACAGCCCAGTGGCCGGCATGGTGCATGCGGCCACGCTGCTGGTGGTCATGCTGGTGGCCGCGCCGCTGGCGGGCGATGTGCCACTGGCTGCGTTGTCGGCCATTCTGATGTTTGTCGCTTGGAACATGGGCGAGTGGCACGAGTTTGTGCACCTGCGCCAGTTCCGTCTACCTTATCGCGCCACGTTGCTGTCGGTTTTCTTGCTCACGGTCATCGTTGATTTGACGGTGGCTGTGGAAGTGGGCCTGATGGCCGCGTGCCTGACATTTATCTACCGCATCTCCAGCCTCAGCCGTGCCGAGCATGTGCAGGCCGACGCCTTTCCTGAACTGGCAGGCCATGAAGCCAACGTGCAAGCCCACCGCTTGTATGGCGCTCTGTTTTTTGGTGCGGTCAAACTGGTCGAGGCCATTGAAGAAAGCCTACCCGCCCAAGCGCTGGTGCTAGACCTGAAAAACCTCATTTATGTTGACTCGTCCGGTGCTGACGCCCTTTTGGCACTGGCTCGCTCATGCAAGAAAAAGCATGTGCGCCTCATCGTCTGCGGCTTGGGCCACCAGCCGCTGGACATGGCGCAACGCAGCGGCGTACTGCACGCGTTGCCTGACACAGACCTTGTGCCCAATTTGAGCCACGGTTTGGCCTTGGCCCTCGGTCGCTAAAATTTACCCAATTTCAAGAAATCCAAATTAGGAACTTCACAATGTCGATTTTTCAACGTGACAACTACACCTCAGAAGCCACTCAGTTCATCGAGTCGCTCAAGGTCAAAAACCCACAGCTCGAAAAAGCCCAACGCGACGGTCGCGCTTTGCTGTGGGACAAGCAAGTGAACACCGAAATCCAGCAAGACGTGCAAGCTGGCCGCGTGGCGCAAAAGCCTTACCCCTACCAAACCAACGCGTAAAGCGTTCAGTTTGTTTTAAGCGCCCAACGTGCATCCTGCCGACCCCACCCTGCCTAACGACGAGGCACACATCGCCTCTGTCATGCCAGAGGTGATCGACAACGTGGCCGTGGCCCGCCTGTATGGCGAGCCGCTGTTTGCCATGCCGCAGGATTTGTACATCCCGCCAGACGCGCTCGAAGTTTTCCTCGAAGCCTTCCAAGGCCCGCTGGACTTGCTGCTCTACCTCATCCGCAAGCAAAACTTCAACATCCTCGACATCCCCATGGCCGCGCTCACGCGCCAATACCTGAGCTATGTGGACGAAATTCGCACACGCAACCTAGAGCTTGCCGCCGAATACCTGCTGATGGCCGCCATGCTGATTGAAATCAAATCACGCATGCTGTTGCCCCCAAAAAAGGTAGCCGAAGGCCAAGAGCCCGAAGACCCCCGCGCCGAGCTGGTGCGCCGCTTGCTCGAATACGAGCAAATGAAGCTGGCCGCCGCCAAGCTCAACGAAGTGCCGCAGTTTGGCCGCGACTTTTTGCGTGCACAGGTCTACATCGAACAATCGCTGCAGCCACGCTTCCCGGATGTGCATGTGGTCGAGTTGCAGCAAGCTTGGGCCGACATCTTGAAGCGTGCCAAGCTGGTGCAGCACCACAAGATCAGCCGCGAAGAACTCTCGGTTCGCGAACATATGAGCATCGTGCTCAAGCACTTGCAAGGCAAACGCTTTGTCGAGTTTGAAAACCTGTTTCAGCCCGAACAAGGTGTGCCCGTGCTGGTGGTGACCTTCATCGCCCTGCTTGAGCTGGCCAAAGAAACGCTGATTGAAATCACACAGGCCGAGGCTTTTGCCCCTATTTACGTGCGTTTGGCCTATACCCCTACGTAATAGACCCACGTAAACTCCACACCCTCTCGGCAACACAGGACTGGCTTTGCGCCACACCGTTCTATGAGCAACACCAACGCTTCGCCCTACGGCACTTTGCCCCCCGCATCCCCCGTCGCCGCCCGCAAGCCCATCAGCTTGCCCCGCTTGAACGAGCTGCGCGCCCGTGGTGAAAAAATCACCATGCTCACCGCCTACGACGCCACCTTTGCCGCCGTGGCCGATGCCGCTGGCGTGGAATGCATTTTGGTGGGCGACTCGCTGGGCATGGTCTGCCAAGGCCTCACCAGCACCGTGGGCGTAACGCTAGACACCATGCGCTATCACGTCGAAAGCGTGGCCCGTGGCATCCGCCGCGTGCAAGGCACAGCTTGGATCATTGGCGACCTGCCCTTTGGCAGCTACCAAGAATCCAAAGAACAAGCCCTACGCAGCGCAATGGTTCTGATGCAAGCGGGTGCTCACATGGTTAAGCTCGAAGGCGGCGGCTGGACCACCGACATCGTGCATTTTTTGGTCGAACGCGGCATTCCTGTCTGCGCCCATTTGGGCCTGACCCCACAAACCGTTCACGCCCTAGGCGGCTACCGCGTGCAAGGCCGTGGTGACTCTGCCACCAAGCTGCGCCAAGAGGCCATTGCCCTGCAAGACGCAGGCGCCAGCATGCTGGTGCTAGAGATGGTGCCCGAGCCACTGTCTACTGCCCTCACGCAAGAGCTGCCCACCTGTCACACCATCGGCATTGGAGCGGGCAACGGCACGGCCGGCCAAGTGCTGGTCATGCACGACATGCTGGGCGTCAACTTGGGCAAGAACCCCAAATTCGTGCACAACTTCATGGAAGGCCAAGCCAGCGTGCAAGCCGCCATGAGCGCCTATGTGGCTGCTGTGAAAAACGGCACATTTCCCGACAACGCCAAGCACGCTTGGGCCTAACCCAACCCCTTTCGTTTCATGCAAATCGTTCACACCCTCGCGGACCTGCGCCGCGCTTTACAGCCGGCCGCCCTGCGTGCCTTTGTGCCCACCATGGGCAATCTGCACCAAGGCCACTTAGAGCTGATGCAAATGGCACGCCAAGAGGTCGATAAGCGAGCAGCAACCGGCGGCATGACCGTGGCCAGCATCTTCGTCAACCGCCTGCAATTTGGCCCCAACGAAGACTTCGACACCTACCCACGCACGCTAGAAAACGATTGCGCTTTGCTAGAAACCAACGGCTGCGACGTGGTGTTTGCCCCATCCGAAAAAGACCTGTACCCCGAACCCCAAATGTTCAAGGTGCACCCACCCGCTGAGCTGGCCGACATCTTGGAAGGCGCGTTCCGACCCGGCTTCTTTGTGGGCGTGAGCACCGTGGTACAAAAGCTGTTCAACATCGTGCAGCCCGACTTGGCCGTGTTTGGCAAGAAGGACTACCAACAGCTCATGGTCATCCGCCGCATGGTGCAGCAAATGGCCCTGCCCATCGAGATCATCGGCGGCGAAACCCGCCGCGCTGAAGATGGCTTGGCCCTCAGCTCACGCAACGGCTACCTGAGCTCCGACGAACGCGCCGAAGCTGTGCAACTGTCTATGGCTTTGAAAGGTTTGGCTGCTGCCGCTCGTGCCGGCAATGCTGCTGGCCAGCTGGATGTGGCAGCCGCTGAAGCCGCTGCGATGGACGCCCTGCGCCAACGCGGCTGGGCCCCTGACTACATCACCCTGCGCCGCCAGCATGACTTATCACCCTTGAATGGCCCATGTGCTGAGCCGTTGGTGGTGTTGGGTGCGGCTAAGTTGGGTAAGACGCGGTTGATTGATAACCTCGAAGTTTGAGTTCCTCTTTGGCTTAGGTATTGGTGTGCGTGGTGGTTTTCTCCGGCTACGGTCGTGTGCGTGAGGCACGGCGGCCGCCTCATGCTGGAGTACCAGAAATCGTTGGCCGCCGCACCTCACGCACACAACTTTTCGATCTAGAAAGTCTTCGCTGGAACGAAAGCGACGTTGAAGCAACTAACCTGCGCCAGAGGTTTTCAAAACACCCATTTGTCAGCCGCAGTCTTCTCGCCTAGGGAGTGGGCGGGTGACGATTTCTGGTACCCCAGCATGAGGAACCCGCTCATTCCTTAGACGAGAAGCGAGCACAGCAAAAAGCTATTCGCCCTTTGCGCCACGCCCCATCAGCAAGGCCACAGCTTGCGCGGGTGTGATGCTGCCATCGAGCAACGCCACCACCGCCTGCGCAATCGGCATTTCCACGCCGAGGTGCTGCGCACGTTGCACCACGGTGCGGGCGCAATACACGCCTTCGGCCACATGGCCCAGTGAATCGACGGCTTGTTGCAGCGTCATGCCTTGGGCCAAAGCCAAGCCAACTTTACGGTTGCGGCTGAGGTCACCAGTGGAGGTGAGCACCAAGTCGCCCAAGCCCGACAGGCCCATGAAGGTTTCGGTCTTGGCACCCAGTGCCACGCCTAAGCGAGTGATTTCGGCCAAGCCGCGTGTAATCAGTGCAGCACGGGCGTTGAGGCCCAGCTGCAAGCCATCGCACAAACCGGTAGCGATGGCTAATACGTTTTTGACTGCGCCGCCTACTTCTACGCCCACGATGTCGTCGTTGGCGTACACGCGCAGGCTGCTGTTGTGAAAGGCTTGCACCATGGCGTCGCGCGCCGCAGCGTCATCGCTAGCAGCCACCAATGCGGTAGGCATGCCGCGCGCCACTTCTTGTGCAAAGCTGGGGCCGCTCAAAGCACCGCCGCGCAACGCAGGGGCCACTTGGGCTTTGACTTCGTGGGCCATCAAGCCAATGCTTTGTTGCAATGCATCAACGGCTGAAGCGTCGGCTTGCGCTGCTTCAAAACCTTTGCACAGCCACGCCACAGGCACGCTGCTGCCCAAGATGGGCGCAAGCTGCGTGAGCATGCCACGCAGGCTGCTCATGGGCGAGCCAATGACGACCAAATCTTGCTCGGCCAGCCAAGGGCCGAGAGGGGCTGACGACACTTGAACGCCTGCGGTGAAGGGCTGCTCAGGCAAGTAGCGCGTGTTCACACGCTCGGCTTGCATGGCTTGGGCCTGAGGCACATCGCGTGCCCACAGCGTCACGGTGTGGTGTGCGCCTGCGTTGATCGCCAGCGCTGTGCCCCACGCGCCTGCACCTAAAACGGCAATCTTCATGTCGACGGCCTAATGCGTGAAGTTACTGAACAGAGCCAGCAGCTTGTTGCTGCTGTTGTTCGTACATGGCTTGGAAGTTGATTTCGGCCAAGTGCACAGGTGGGAAGCCAGCACGTTGAATCACGTCAGCCACGTTGCCGCGCAGGTAGGGGTAAATGATTTGTGGGCAAGCAATGCCGATGACGGGGCCCATTTGGTCTTCAGGCAAGTTGCGTACTTCGAAAATGCCAGCTTGCTTGGCTTCGACCAAGAACACAGTTTTGTCTTCAATCTTGGTGGTGACGGTGGCGGTCACAGTCACTTCCACAATGCCGTCGGCCACTTGTTCCATGCCCACGCCCAACTGGATGTCCACCGAAGGTTGCTCGGTGCTGGTCAGGATGGCGGGTGAGTTGGGTTGCTCCAAAGACAGGTCTTTCAAATAGACGCGTTGAATTTGAAAAACTGGAGTGGCTTGTTCGTCTGACATTGTTATTTCCTAAAACAAAAAAATGCCCGCATCGGCAATACCGAAGCGGGCAGCAAATCGGGATGGCTAATTATGTCAGCTCAAGATTGCAGCAAAGGCAGCAAACCACCTTTGGCATCTAAGGCCATCAAATCATCGCAACCGCCCACATGGGTGTCACCAATGAAGATTTGCGGCACGGTGCGGCGACCCGTGATTTCCATCATGTGTGCACGCGCTGTGGGGTCGGTATCGATGCGAATTTCTTCGATCTGGGCCACGCCCTTAGCGTTCAGCAGTTGCTTGGCACGAATGCAATATGGGCAAACGGCGGTGGTGTACATCTTGACGGCGGGCATGGGGAATTCTCCGAAGTAATGAAGCCAAAAACTTAGGCTTTAGTAACGGGCAGGTTAGCTTCTTTCCAAGCTTTCAGCCCGCCGTGCAGCGAATGCACCTTCTCGTAACCCAGTTTTTGCGCAATGCCTTGGGCACGCTTTGAGCGCGCACCGGCTGCACACACCATGATGACGGGTGTGCTTTTGTTCTTCACGGCCTTGTCCAAACGGGCTTCCAGCTCGTCCAACGGCACGTTCACGGCGCCTTTGATGTGGCCTTGGGCGTATTCGTCTGCGCCGCACACGTCAATCACCACACCTTTTTCACGGTTCATGCACAGAACCGCCTCTGTAGGCGAAATACCGGTGGCTGCGGCGCCTTGCACCACGGGCAGCAGCAAAAAGAAGCCAGTGCTCAGGGCGATGGTGATCAACATCCAGTTATCGAGAATAAATTTCACAGGGGAATCCAGTTCAAAAAAGCAAAAAGGGGAATTAAAAGTATCGCGTCAGTGCAGCATTCTAAAATCACGGCCAACCTTTCACTGACTTTGTTTGAATCACCATGTACAAGCTCGTATTAATCCGCCACGGCGAATCCACTTGGAACCTTGAAAACCGCTTCACCGGCTGGACCGATGTCGACCTGACCCCCACCGGCGTTGAACAAGCCAAGAACGCTGGCAAGCTGCTCAAGGCCGAAGGCTTTGAGTTTGACGTGGCCTACACCAGCGTGTTGAAACGCGCCATTCGCACCCTGTTCCTTGCCTTGGACGAGATGGACGCCACATGGCTGCCCGTGGTGAAAAGCTGGCGTTTGAACGAGCGCCACTACGGCGGCTTGCAAGGCTTGAACAAAGCCGACATAGCCAAGCAATACGGCGATGAGCAAGTGCTGGTCTGGCGTCGCAGCTACGACACCCCACCTCCTGAACTCGAAGCCAATGACCCACGCAGCGAGCGCAACGACCCACGCTACACCCGCTTTGAACCCAACCCCGTGCCATTGACCGAGTGCCTCAAAGACACCGTGGCCCGCGTGGTGCCCTTCTGGAACGAAGCCCTCGCCCCTGCCATCAAGGCTGGAAAACGCATCGTCATCGCTGCACACGGCAACTCGATCCGCGCTTTGATCAAGTATTTAGACGGCATCAGCGACCAAGACATCGTGAGCTTGAATATTCCCAACGGCATCCCACTTGTGTATGAGCTGGATGAAAACCTCAAGCCCATCCGTCACTACTACTTGGGTGATGCCGAAGCCGCTGCCAAAGCAGCCGCTGCGGTAGCCACACAAGGCAAAGCCTAATCGTCCCACTCACAGCGCGCCCTCTGGGCGCGTTGTATATTGAGCACCTACTAAATTTGTCAATTCTCGAAGGCCACATGCGTCAAAAACTCAAGATTGCAGGCTGGGTCGCCATCGGCGCCCTGACCGGCGCACTGACCACTGTTTCGTTGCAAACCGCGGCACGCGCGAACATGGCCCCTCTGCCGCTGGAAGAACTGCAGCAGCTCGCTGCGGTGTTCAGCATGGTCAAGAGTGACTACGTCGAACCCGTAGACGAGAAAAAACTCATCAGCGATGCCATCTCGGGCATGGTCGCTAGCCTCGACCCTCACTCGCAGTACTACGACAAAAAGTCTTTCAAAGAATTCCGCGAAGGCACCACCGGCCGCTTTGTGGGCGTGGGCATCGAGATCACGCAAGAAGAAGGCTTGATCAAAATTGTGTCGCCCATTGAAGGTTCCCCCGCTTTTCGTGGCGGCATCAAGTCGGGCGACTTGATCACCAAGATTGACGACACGGCTGTCAAAGGCCTGTCGCTCAATGAAGCTGTCAAACGCATGCGTGGCGAGCCCGGCACCAAGGTGATCCTCACCATTTTCCGCAAAGACGAGAACCGCACCTTCCCCGTGAACATCGTGCGCGAAGAAATCAAAACCCAAAGCGTCAAAGGCAAAGTGATGGAGTCTGGCTATGGCTGGATTCGACTGAGCCAGTTCCAAGACCGCTCGGTGGAAGACTTCACTAAGAAACTAGAAGAAATCTACAAACAAGAACCCAAGCTGAAGGGCTTGGTGCTCGACTTGCGTAACGACCCAGGTGGTTTGCTCGATGCAGCTGTGGCCGTGTCTGCCATGTTCTTGCCTGAGAACATTGCTGTGGTGTCCACCAACGGCCAATTGGCTGAGAGCAAGTTTGTTTACAAAGCATCGCCCGAGTTCTACCGCCGCAGCAGTGGCAACGACCCCGTGGCCCGCTTGCACCAAAACACCAAAGGCATTTACCGCACCGTGCCCTTGGTGGTGTTGGTGAACGAAGGCTCTGCCTCTGCCAGCGAAATCGTGGCCGGTGCTTTGCAAGACCACAAACGCGCCACCATCATGGGCAGCCAAACCTTTGGCAAAGGCTCGGTGCAAACCGTGCGCCAGTTGGGCCCTGATACCGCATTGAAAATCACCACTGCGCGTTACTACACGCCAAGCGGCCGCAGCATTCAAGCCAAAGGTATCGTGCCTGATGTGTTGCTGGATGACACCGCCGAGGGCAGCCCGTTTGCCATCCTGCGCATGCGTGAAGCCGACCTCGACAAACACTTAGAAAGCGGCCAAGGCAAAGATGCCAAGGACGTGGCTAAGGAAAAAGAAAAAGAGAAAGCACGCGAAGAAGCCATGAAGCGTTTGGAAGAAGAGTCCAAAAAGCCAAATAGTGAACGCCGCCCACCTGAGTTTGGCAGCGACAAAGACTTCCAGCTGCAACAGGCCCTCAACCGCCTGAAAGGCCAACCCGTGTTGGCCAGCAAGACGCAAAGCGTGCGCCCTGCTGCTGAGAAGAAAGACAAGTAATTCACTTGTGAATCTGCGGTGAACGACGACCAACTGCTGCGCTATTCGCGCCACATCCTGCTTGACGATGTGGGCATCGAAGGCCAGCAGCACTTGGTTGACAGCCATGTGCTGGTGGTGGGTGCAGGTGGCTTGGGTTCTCCCGTTGCGCTGTACTTGGCCGCCAGCGGCGTGGGTCATATCACCATTGCCGACCATGACACGGTCGACCTCACCAACCTGCAACGCCAAATCGCCCACACCACTGCGCGTGTGGGCCACCCCAAGGTGGAGTCAGCCGCACACGCCATGCTGGCCCTCAACCCCGAAGTGCGCGTGACTGCGCTGGCCCACAAACTAGACGCCGCTCAGCTAGACGCCCTCGTACCCACTGTGACGGTGGTGGTGGACTGCTGTGACAACTTTGAAACCCGCCAAGCCGTGAACGCCGCATGCGTGAAGCACAAAGTGCCGCTCGTCTCAGGCGCGGCTATTCGCATGGATGGCCAGCTGTCGGTGTATGACGCACGTGACGACAAATCACCCTGCTACGCCTGCATCTTCCCGCCGGCAGATGCACCTGAAGAAGTGATGTGCTCAACCATGGGCGTGCTCGCGCCGCTGGTGGGCGTGATTGGCACGATGCAAGCCATGGAAACCGTCAAGCTCATCACAGGCATTGGCTCGCGCCTTACGGGCCGCCTGCAAATGCTAGATGGCCGTGGCATGGAGTGGAACGAAGTGCGCTTGCAGCGCAACGCTAGCTGCCCGGTGTGTGGCACGACCCAAAGCGTTTCCTAAACAACCTCGGCTGCAAAGCCCGCCCATCCGAGAACAACCCCAAGTGCTGCGTTTGCGCCTGCAGCTGCAGCGCCTCATAGGGGCCTGCGTTGCTTTTGTAACTGTACGACCACGCATAGCCCTGCCCCACCATCCACGCGCCCACATCGTTGCCTTGACGCGTGAGCTGCGCCAGCAAGCGGCCATAGGTGTCGCGCGTGCGGGCGCGCACCTCGACCACTTGGCCTTGCAGCACAGCGTGCAAAGCGGCACGTGACTGTGGGCCCCACGGCTGGCAAATCTCGGGTGCATCAATGCCCAGCAGCCGCACCTTGTGCGCCTCACCGCCTTGCAGCGGTTGCACCCACACCGTGTCGCCATCGCTCACGTGCGTGACCACGCCGGGCCATGCGTGCACAGAGGCGCACAGACACAGCAGCCACGTGACAAGCATGCAAGCCCACAGGCCTTGCGCCGTTGTTGCCATTTGCTTGCACCGCGTGAAGTTCATCCATCACCTCAAACCCAAAACCGCATTGTGCAAACTACCGCGTATCAGGTGGTGAGCCAGCCGTTACGGGTGGTGAGCCAGCCGTTACGATTAGCGCATGCACTCTGCAAAGCGTCTCTTCCCGTTCCTAAGCTGGCCTAAGCCCACCCCTCAACTGCTCAAGAGCGAGGCCTTCGCGGGCCTGAGCGTGGGCCTGATGGTCATTCCGCAAGGTGTGGCTTATGCAGCGTTGGCGGGCATGCCACTCATCACCGGCATTTATGCGTCGCTGCTGCCTGCGTTGGTGGCGGTGCTGTTCAGTGCTTCGCCACGTTTGTCGGTGGGGCCCACGGCGCTCACGTCTATCTTGATTGCGGCCTCGCTCAGCGGGATGGCTGCGCCTGGAAGTGCCGAGTGGGTCAACCTCACCGTGTGGCTGTCGCTCATGACGGGCTTGTTGCAAGTGGTGTTGGGCTTTGCGCGTTTTGGCTGGTTGCTCAACTTGGTCAGCTCGCCGGTGTTGATGGCGTTCACTCAGGGCGCGGGCGTGCTCATCATCTCGTCGCAAATTCCGGCGATGTTGGGTTTTACAAATGGCTGGTCCACGTTGGCCACAGGCGCGGGCATTGACTGGGCCAGCTTGGTGTTTGGCGTGGTCACCTTGGTGTTGCTGCTGTTGGCGCGGCGCTGGCGGCCCACTTTCCCCACCGTGTTGGTGGTGGTGCTGGGTGCAGCGGGCGCTAGCTGGGCGCTGGGGCTAGAGGCCTCGGGCACAGCGGTGGTGGGCGCGTTGCCGCAGGGCTTGCCTGCGTTGTTTGTGCCCAGCGTCATTGAGTGGGAAATGTTCAAACAGTTGGTGCTGCCTACGTTGGTGATTACGCTGGTGAGCTTTTTAGAAACCGCATCCAGCGCCAAAGTAGACAACGACCGCAGCGGCAAACGCTGGGACCAAGACCAAGACTTGATTGGCCAAGGCTTGGCCAAAGTGGCATCGGGTCTGTGTGGCGCGTTTCCCACCAGCTCGTCATTCAGCCGCTCGGCGCTTAACTTGTATGCAGGCGCGCAGTCGGCATGGGCCACCATCTTTTCGGTGGCAGTGATTTTGGTCATCCTCTTGTGCTTCACCTCGGTGTTGCAGCCTGTGCCGCAGTCGGTGTTGGCGGCCATCGTGGTGGCTGCCGTGCTGGGCCTGATCAAGCCACACGCGTTTGTGCAGCTTTACAAAATTGACCGCGTCGAAGCCGCCACGGCGGTGGTGACGTTTGTGATTACCCTGCTCTCGGCCCCGCGTTTGTATTGGGGCGTGTTGGCCGGTGTGGTGATGGGCCTGAGTCACTTTTTACACACGCGCTTGCACCCGCGCATCATTGAAGTGGGCCTGCACCCCGACGGCAGCCTGCGCGACCGCCACCTGTGGAAACTGCCGCCCTTGGCGAACCACCTTTACGCCCTGCGCATGGACGCCGAGCTGGACTTTGCCGCCGCTAGCACCCTAGAGCGTGCGGTGATGGAGCACCTGGGCCAGCACCCCAACGTGCGCCATGTGTGCCTGTTTGCACTGCCCATCAACCGCATCGACGCCACCGGCGTGGAAAGCCTCGCCAAGCTAGAAGCCATGCTGCGCGAGCGCGGCATCAGCCTGCACATCAGCGGCATGAAGCTACCCGTAGAAACCGTGCTGCGCCGCGCAGGCTGCCTGCAAGCGCATGCGGGGCTGCACATGTATCGCACGGATGCGGAAGCGATTCAGCAGCTGCGACAACTGGAGGCGTTGCCTGCGGATATGGGGTGGTGTATTTAAAGCCATATGCCTAGAATACTGTTTTTATAAACAGTATTCAATGACACTCCGTTCCCTCTTCGTCGACTTCAACAGCTACTTTGCTTCGGTTGAACAACAGCTCAACCCCGCTCTGCGCGGACGGCCTGTGGGCGTGGTGCCGGTGCTGGCCGAAACGTCGTCCTGTATTGCCGCCAGTTACGAGGCCAAGGCGCTGGGCATTGGCACGGGCACGGGTGTGGCCGAGGCGCGGCGGCTGTGCCCCGACATTGCCATCGTGCTGGCCGACCACGCCAAGTATGTGGAGATGCACCACCGCGCGGTGGCGGTGGTGGACACTCTGGCCCCCGTGCGCCAAGTGCTGTCGATTGACGAAATGGAGTGCGAGCTAACCGGCCGCTGGCAACAGCGCGAACGTGCGGTGGGGCTGGCCGAGCGCGTCAAGGCTGAGATGGTGGCGCAGCTGGGCGAATGCATGCGCACGTCGGTGGGCATTGCGCCCAACACGCTGCTGGCCAAGCTGGCGTCGAACATGCAAAAACCCGATGGGCTGACGGTGATTGAGGCGCACGAGCTGCCGCAGCGTTTGTATGGGCTCAAGCCCAAGGCGATCAACGGCATTGGCCCGCGCATGGTGCAGCGGCTAGAGCGCTGCGGCATTCACACGATGGAGCAGCTGTATGCCGCGCCCCGCGAGCTGCTGCGCACAGCATGGGGCGGCGTGGCGGGGGCCGAGATGTACGACAAGCTGCGCGGCCAGTGGTACGGCCCGCGTGAGACAGTGGCCAAGTCGCTGGGCCACTCGCACGTGCTGCCGCCCGACCTGCGCAACCCCGCAGGTGCGTTTGCCGTGCTCAACCGCCTCACGCAAAAAGCTGCCATGCGCCTGCGCAAACAAAACGTGTACGCCACCAGCATGAGCGTGCATGTGCGCTGCCGCCACGGGTATGGCGACAACCGTGGGCTGATGGGTGACGACCGCGCCGCGCATGTGGGCGAAACACAAGACACCGCATTTTTGCTGCACACGCTAGAGCAGCTGTGGCACAGCGGCCTGCACTTGCTGCCTCAGCCTGTGACAGTTGGGGTGCAGCTGCATGGCCTCATTGAAGCGGGTCAGCACACGGGCGATTTGTTTGGGTTTGAGGAAGCAGCGGCGGATGCTGCTTTAGATGCGGTGGCAGCAGGCACTGAGCCTAGCCCTTCAGGCTCGTTGTCAGCCCGTGTAGCGCCTGCCAAAGACCGCCGCAAACTGATGGCCGCGATTGATGCACTCAACGGCAAGCACGGCAAAAACACCGTGTACTTTGCCAGCGCACAAGCGGGGCTGGACCATGCGCCGATGCGGATTGCGTTTAATCGGATTCCGGATTTGGAGTCGGAACGTTAGGCTGCGCGCTTAGCGCTTGAGTGGCGCAGCCACTTGCACGCTGGCATGCAAGCCAAGCGCTTCTTCGTTTTGCATTTTCAAAGCATCCAAGCTGCGTTTGAATTGCTTGATCCAAGCTAGCACCTGCACATTGAGTTCGCCTAAACGCTGCTCCATGGGTTTGGCGCTGGGCATGAGCAGGCGAGCGATGGTTTGATTGAGGGTGATGGTTTGATGGGTAAGTTCTTCGTCGCCAATCAGCATCACTTCGTTGGCCGCACTTTGCACGAGGGAGAGGTGCTCTGCCAAGGTTTTGTCACGGGCTTGAGCAAACACAAGGTTGTTCACCAATGCATCGGTGGCATTCATGTAGCGCAGGCCCGATTCTTTGAAGGCATTGAGTTCGGCGGCGCGTTCGGCCGCAAGTTGATTGGCGAGGTCGATGTGCGCCTGGCGACCTGCGGCACGTTCGTGCTGATAGCCCGCCACCCAGCTGCCACCCAATGTGCCCATCACCCCGATGACGGCGGCCAACAAGGGAACCAGCCAGTCTTTGCGATCCATAAAAACTCCTGCGCCGTGCAGCTTTGTTGCGATGTGCAACTATAGCCAGAACGATGCAGAAATGAATACCAATCACTTCACAAGTTAAGCGGTGACGATCCAGCCTTCTAGCGGGTCACATTCGGGCAGCCCGTAGTGCCCGTCACCCGCCTCGTGCTGGCTTTGTGCCCACGCAGCTTGCACCATGCAAAGCACGGCGTCTAGGCTGTCGCCTGATGCATCGTCCACCAAGGTGTCGTGCTGCGCATGGGTGAGTTTGAGGCGCAGACCCAAACGGGTTTGGCCAACTTCTAAAGCTTGCAGCAGTTGCTTACGGGCTATCAAACGCTCAGGGGTTTGTTTGGCTTTGTCATCGCTTTTGTAGCTGGTGTTGCCAATCAGCTCACGCGCCAGCAAGCCGGGGTAGGCCTCTAGCGCGACGCGCAATGACTCGGGTGAAGCAACAGGCACAGCAGGTGCGTGCAAGCGGGGCAAGGTCACGCCAGCCTCGATCAGCAAAGGCACACCCGCGTGCAGCATGTAGGCCACGGGTGGGTTGACCCATTTCATCGATGGGCTAGAACCTGCGGGCGTATCGGTGGCGCGGTGGGCAAACTTGCCGCCCACGGGGCGTGCATCGCAAAAGGCTTTGAAGGTGGCACGAATGTCGGCACGGCTGAGTGCGCTGTAGTGCTGCATGCAGGCCAACCAATCGGTGGGCCATTGCAGATGCTCGACCAGTTCACGCGGCAGGCCAAAGGGCAAGTCAAAACCACCCACCCACGCTTGGGGCTGTTTGAGCCAATCAGCGAAAGAGGCCAAGGCGTCAAACCGCAGCAGGCTTTGCAATTGCACGCGTCCGGCTTTGGCGTGGCCCAGGGCCACAACGATGGCTTTGCGTGGGGTGGGGCTGCTGCTGAAGTCGCATCCCACCAAAAGTGGCGAAGCGGTCATGCCAGCCCCAACATCGCCACACCAGCAGCAATCAGCAAGGCACCTAGCAAGCGCAACCAGCGATCTCCCTCGCCCAACAAGTGACCACCAATGAGCGCAGCAAAAAGCATGGACACCTCACGCGCAGGCGCCACCAAAGACAAAGGCGCAGTTTGCATGGCATACAACACCAGCACATACGAGATGGGCGTGACCGTGCCAACGATGAGCGCGTACTTCCACTGTTGACGCCACAGCGTCCAAGCCGTGGGTCGATCGCGCAACACCACAGGCGCCAACAAGGCAAAGCGAACCAAATTTTCCAGGTAGTGCACCAAGATAGGCGACATCAACAACACCTTCACCGCATAGCCATCCACCACGGTGTAGCCGGCAATGAATAGCCCCGTCAACACACCATAGCGCAAGCCTGCGCTGCGCAGGCGTTGGAATGCCAGCTGATCTTCATTGACAACATCCACACGGCGCCAATCGGTGATGAGCTTAGGGCCACCCGCAATGAGGAACACACCACTCACCACCCCCGCAACACCCAAAGCGCCGATGTACGACATGGATTCGCCCAACCACACCAAGGCCACCAGCGATGACAACAAGGGGCCTGTGCCACGCGCCAAGGGATACACCACAGTCAAATCGGCATGGCGATAGCCGCGTAACAGCACCACAAAGTACAGCACGTGCAACACGCCACTGGCAATGACAAAGCCCCATTCCCATGTACCCCACTGCGGCAACACGTCCCATCCGATCCAAACCCCAACAGGGGCCCAAACCACCATGGCAACGCCTGCGGTGAAGCAAGCAAAGCGTGCGTCACCGCCCGCTTTTTTGGCGAGAATGTTCCACAAGGCATGCAGCAGCCCTGCGAGCAAAACAATGGAAAGAGCGTTGGCGCTCAAGCGCTGACCAACAAGCGCGTCAGGCGCGACCGACGATGGACGCAGTGGCCATCAGTTCTTCCAGCAACGCGAACGACACGTGGCCCGACACACCGTAGGGGTCGAGCTCTGGCGTTTCGGAGTACTTCAACACGATGGATGGGTTGAGTTTGTCGAGGCGCACATGGCCCATGGTCCAGCCACCAAAGCGACGCTCGGTGATTTCTTGATAGTCCAAGATGACCACGTCTTTGTGGCGTGGGTCTTTGACGATGTGGGTGTACAGCGCGTTCACTTGGTTGCGGCCACCTTCGATGGCTTGCAAGTAAATGCCGCCACCAAAACACAGCACGCCGGTGATGCCATTGCTGATGTTGTGCTCGCGCGAGCTGTTGAGAATAGATTCTGTCTCTTCTGGAGTTTCGGGTTTGACCGAACGGCTGACGTATAGCAAACGAACCAACATGGCATTTATCCTTATTTGGGAATCAGAGACAAGAACTCACGACGCAAGTTGGGGTCTTTCAAGAAAGCACCGCGCATGACCGAGTTGATCATCTTGCTGTCCATGTCTTTCACACCGCGCCATGACATGCAGAAATGGCTGGCTTCCATGACGATGGCCAAGCCATCGGGCTGTGTTTTTTCTTGAATGAGGTCGGCCAATTGGACGACGGCCTCTTCTTGAATTTGAGGGCGACCCATGACCCACTCGGCCAAGCGTGCGTACTTGGACAGGCCAATGACGTTGGTGCGCTCGTTGGGCAACACGCCAATCCAAATCTTGCCAATGACAGGGCAAAAGTGGTGGCTACAGGCGCTGCGCACGGTGATGGGGCCGACGATCATCAGCTCATTCAAATGCTCAGCGTTGGGGAATTCAGTGATGGCCGGTGCTTGCACATAACGGCCTTTGAAGACTTCTTGCAAGTACATCTTGGCCACGCGGCGGGCGGTGTCGCCAGTGTTGTGGTCGTGCTCGGTGTCAATCACCAAGCTGTCGAGCACGCCTTGCATCTTGACTTCGACTTCGTCGAGCAAGGCTTCCAATTCGCCGGGCTGGATGAACTCGGCAATGTTGTCATTGCTGTGGAAGCGTTTGCGTGAGGCGGCAATGCGCTCGCGGATCTTGACAGAAACGGGCGTGCCTTCGAAGTTGTCTTTTGCAGTCATGGCAACGATGGTATCAGCGAAGCAAAGCCCCTACGGGCTAGGGCCTTCAGTAGCGTTTGCCCGTTAAAAACACGCCAAAGCGTAAGACCAACGAAGCGCCCCAGTCCACCAGCTGCTGCCACCACGGTCGGTGGGCAAAGGTGTGCGCGTCCACCCGCGTTGCGCCGGTGTACATGGCTTCGCTCAGGCTGGCTTGCAGGTCTTGGGCAAAAGTGGTGTCGCGCACCACCACATTGGCTTCACGCGCCAGCAGCAGGCTAAACGGGTCGAGGTTGGACGAGCCCACCGTGGCCCAGTGCCCATCCACCACAGCGACTTTGGCGTGTAACACGCTGTCGTGGTACTCATAAATTTCCACGCCTGCCGCCAACAGCTTGCTGTAAAGCTGGCGTGAGGCGCGGTAGGGCACGAAGTATTCGTACTTGCCTTGCAACAGCAAACGCACGCGCACACCCCGGCGTGCTGCCAGCACCAAAGCGCGACGCAAACGCAAGCCTGGAAAGAAATACGCACTCGCCACCAGCACCTCGTGTCGAGCCGAACCAATGGCTTTGCGATAGGCACGTTCAATTTGTGAACGGTGTCGCACGTTGTCGCGCAGCACCAATTGCACGGTCCCGCGCGTGGGCAATTTCAAATCTTGGTCAGCGCTGCGCAGGGCATCAAGCGCGCCCGCAATATCTTGGCTACGCAATTCGCGCACAGCCTCGATGCGCGACCACAGCTGGCTCATGGCGTCATGCACCTGACGCACCAAAGGACCACGCAGGCTCACCGCATAGTCCAAGCGAGGCAGCTGCAAACCACCGGGCACATTGGGGTCGATGAAGTCATCCAAGATGTTGATGCCACCGCAAAACGCCAAGGCTTGATCGATGACACACAGCTTGCGGTGCAAACGCCGCCAGCGGCTGGGCAACCAAAAGCCAAGCCCCGCCAAGGGCGAGTACACGCGGCACTGCACACCAGCTTGGTCAAAACGTTGCGTCCACTCGGGAGGCAACGCACCCGTGCCCACACCATCCACCACCACGCACACGCGCACGCCGCGCTGGGCAGCACGGGTCAGCGCATGCCCCACATCAGCACCTGCGCCTGCAAAGTCAAAGATGTAGGTTTCTAAAAGTACTTCATGTTGAGCGCGGTCAACCGCCTCGATCAAGGCGGCAAACAAAGCACCACCGCTGCGCAACAAACGTGTGTCGTGTGCGGCGTGCTGGGCGTTCATGGGGCGTCCCACGCGAACTCCACCAGCAACGGCAAGTGGTCAGACATGCGCCCCCAAATCGGACCGCGCGGCACATGCGTGGCCACGCGATGCACACCGCGCGCATACACATGGTCCAGTTGCGCCAGCGGCAAACGCGATGGGTAGGTGGGATATTGCTTGCCCATGTTGGTGTGCAAGCCCACCGTGGCCATCATGCGCGACACCGCGCTGCCCCAGTCGTTGAAATCGCCCGCCACCAACAACGGCGCATCGGCAGGCACTTCACGCGCAATGAAGTCGTGCAGTTGCTGTGTTTGACGCAAACGGCTGCCCGGCAAAAGCCCCAAATGAATCACGATCACATGCACCTCACGCGCTTGCATCTGCAAGGTGACGTGCAACAAACCACGCTGCTCCAAGCGGTGGTCCGACATGTCTTCGTGGCGATGCTCCAGCACGGGCCAGCGACTCAGCAGCGCATTGCCGTGCTCGCCATGCTTGGTGATGGCGTTGGTGCGGTACACCGGTGTGTAGCCCTCAGGCGCTAAAAATTCAGCTTGACCTTGATCCGGCCAGCGCTTGAAACGACGGGCTTGTTGGCGGTTGAACGCACGCACTTCTTGCAGGCACACGATGTCGGCATCAAACTGCTCCACCGCATGGCCGAGGTTATGAATTTCAAGGCGGCGTGCGGGGCCTAGGCCTTGCACGCCTTTGTGGATGTTGTAGGTCGCGATACGAAAAGTGTTCATGACTTCAGGTGGCTTATCACTAGAAATGTAAAGCTCTCTTTAAAATATGGACATAAGGTCGATTTACAGTGGTTGAATACACCCACACCCTGCAACAGATGAATCATCGCCTCATTGTCCCCCTCTTCTTATCTGCCATTCTCGCTGGGTGCGGTGGGGGTGGCGGCGGGGGTAACTCGCTCAACAGCACACCCAATGCCACGGTGGCCGCCCAAGTGGCAGACATCACACCCGGCAACGCCGATGACACCGTGTCAGTGTTTGTGGCTTTAGACAGCAACAACACCGTTTCAGGCATCGGCAGCGTCTTTCAAACCGAAGACGAGCAACGCGCGCAAAGCCAACAAAACTTTTTGGCCTCCCTCAAAGCCAACGCCAGCGGCGCTTTGCAAGCCACCACCGGCAGCAGTTGCACCACCGCCGACTTGGCCACACGCATCAACCAAGCGCATACCCCTAACTCTGGCAACGTGGTGCGCATTGACCTCAACGCCTGCGAACTCGATTTGCTGCCCAAGCTCAAAGGCGTGGCGGCGGTACATGCGGACATTCCCATGTCCACGCAAAGCATCACCAACAGCACCGTCAGCAAAACCAACGATGCTGTCAAACTGAGTTTTGATGGCGTGACCGCTCAGCCCACTCTCAACACACGCGTGGCAGACGGCACAGGCCAAGTGATCGCATTGATGGACTCAGGTGTGGAAAACCTACATCCCGCACTGAGTGGTGACAAGGTTTTGAACGGTGCCTGCTTCTCCACCCCCACCAATGGCGGGCGCGGTTTTTGCCCTAACGGCCAAAGCACAGACACCACTTCGACCACTGCCGGTAAAAGCTGCGCTGACACTTGGAGTGGCACGCGCACCGAAGCCATTCAAGCAGGTTGCGCTCACGGCACGGGCATGGCCGCTGCCGCGAGCATGAATTACAGCGTGGGTGGCGTCACTGCCAAAGGCATCGCACCCAACGCGCAAATTTTGCCGGTACAGGTGTTCAACCAAACCATCACCAGCACAGGCAAAAGCCTGTCGGCATCAGCGGGTGATTTGCTGGCAGGCATCGAATGGGTCACCAGCGAAGCGCGCCGTCGACGCACCGCAGGTCAAAGTCCCATCGTGGCCATGAACATGAGCTTAGGTGGCGGCAGCTACACCGCAGCGTGCGACTCAGACTATGTGGGCAGCTTGTTCAAAACCGCATTTGCCAATTTGCGCACCCAAGGGGTGTTGCCCATCATTGCCACAGGCAACGGTGGCACCAAAAATGCCATTGCGTTTCCTGCCTGTGTGAGCAACACCCTGAGTGTGTCCGCGGCCAAACTCAACTACAGCGGTTTGGCGAGTTACGCCAACTTCAACAACCAAACCAAACTCATTGCGCTCGGTGGCGATGTGGATGGCTCAGGCCGCTACACCCTACCCGTGGTGTGCCCCACCGCTGGCAGCTACGACTGCTGGCAAGAAGTGGCTGGCACATCGCCCGCCACAGCCATGGCATCCGGTGGCGTGGCCGTGCTTTACAGCGTCAAACCCAGCGCCACCTTGGCAGAAGTAGAAAATGCATTGACCACCGACATTGCCGCATTGGGCTTGAGTGGTTCTTCCGCAATGCACCTGACAGTCAATGATGGCAGCCAAAACATCACACGGCCGGCCCTGCGTTTGACAGCCAGCAGCTACCGCTTGCTAGGCACCACAGAGAGCAGTGGCTCAGCATCCAGCACCAGTGGTGGAGCCAACACTGACCCAGTCATTGCGCAAGCGCAAATTTGTCTGTTCAGCAAACCCGGCTACGTGGGCGCATTGGCCTGCGCGACACAAGCCTATGGCACGAACGCGCCTATCGACAACAAGGATGTGTTTTACCGCTTCACAGGGAAGGTAGGTTCTATTCGCATCATGGATGTTCAAAGCAACACGCAGCTTGCGGTAAACAAAGCCACCGTCACTATTTACACAGCTTTGAGTGCCAGCAGCCAATCAGGTTCGGTGAACGTCTCCACTGCCGATACGACGCGCCTCACCATTTTCAACAATCCCACCATTCGCATGGTTCGCATCCAAACCCAATGACACACACCTCTCGTCTCTGGCACATGGCAGGCATTTGCTTGAGCTTCTTTGTTGCCAACGCTTGCAGCCAAGATATTTCGGAACCCGTCCGTATTCACTGGGGTGCAAGCGGTGGCATCAACCAATACAAAGAACCCGGCCTCATGCAACTCAAAGGCCCTGAGTTGGGTTTGCATGCACGTGTCACACCATGGGCCGACATGCCAAGCGCGCAGCTAGAAGGCGACATCTTCTTGGGTCAGCAAAAGTACACCAGCCAAAGCTCGGGCAGCATGAATGGTGTCACCAACCTTGAAACGCGTTGGCGCGCACTGTGGCCCGTGATGTCAGACATCCAAGAAGGCTTGTCTGCAGGTCTGGCCTTGCACACGCTGTGGAACGATTTGCGCGGCACCACCACTTTCCAAGGCACCACTTACGGTGGCTACCAGCGCAGTGCAAGCCAACTTTGGTTGCCCATGCGTTGGCGCATCGACGACATGTGGGAATTGGATGCAGGCTTGTTGATTTTCGGGCGACACACGTCCAAGCTGTCAGAAGTGAACACCAGTTACCAAGACATCGTGAACACCCAACATCGCGGCCAATACGCACAAGTCGCAATGAATGTGGCGTTGAGCAATGGTGAATCGCTCAAACCTTTCGTGCGCTACACCCATTTGGCCGACTCCAACACCGTAGCCATGGGCGGCAAATATTGGATAGAACCCGAAAGTCATCGCTGGCAAATTGGCATGGTTTGGGAATTCGCCACACCTTAAACACCACTCAGCAACGGTATCGCCTCTATGATGCCGCCATGCTCACCCCACTCGACAACTTACCCACTTGGCGCGCCGAAAGCGGCGCAGCCGCCCCACGTCGTGTGGTGGCCGCTGACGACACCCTGTCGGCCGATACCGCCTACCGACTCGCTTGCGAGGGCACAGGGTTGTTGTGGCAAGGGGACTTTCACAACGCACGCCAACTGCTGCAAGCCTTGGCCCGCCGCACCGAGCGCAAGCCGAAGAAAAGCAAAAAACCTGAGGCAGCACTCACACCGGTGCAAGCATTCAATGCACACCGTCAAGTCTTGGGTCAACGCGCCCGCATCTTGGCGATGGTCATCGTGCCGATGGAAGGCGACTACACCATTCCGCTGCGCCGCGCACCTGACTTGAAACAAGCATGCACGGAAGCCTGGGGCCCCGCCAATGGCGAAGCCTGCATGGTGTCGTTGCGAGAACTGCTGGGCGTGGTGGGCGCACACGAGTGGCGCAAAAAAGGCGTGGAAATTACCGCCTTGGGTGACGCCTCCAACAACCGCATCTACCCACACTACGGCGTGTTCTCTCCGGTACGTGGTGAGTATGTAGACCTCGTGGCCAATACACCCATCCAAGACAAATCCCTTGCGTTTGACATTGGCATGGGCACCGGCGTGTTGTCTGCGGTGTTGGCCAAACGCGGTGTGCAGCGCATCATCGCAACTGATCAAGACCCACGCGCCCTCGCCTGCGCGCGCGAGAACCTGCAACGCTTGCAGCGCATCGACAAAGTCGAGTTGGTGCAAACCGATTTATTCCCAGAAGGCCAAGCGCCTTTGGTGGTGTGCAACCCGCCGTGGGTGCCTGCACGTCCGAGCTCGCCGATTGAACACGCGGTGTACGACGAAGGCAGCCGCATGTTGCGTGGGTTCTTGAGTGGTTTGCGTGAGCACTTGAGCCCCAACGGCGAAGGCTGGCTCATCTTGTCGGACTTGGCCGAGCACTTGGGGCTGCGCACGCGTGAAGAGCTGATTTGTTGGATCAGTGAAGCAGGGTTGAAGCTGGTGGATCGCCATGACATCAAGCCGCGTCACGGCAAAGTCAGCGACGAGACGGACCCGCTGCACGCGGCACGCGCCAAAGAAGTTACTTCTTTGTGGCGCCTAGCAGCTGCTTGATCAAACCCAACAAGCCCACACGCGGCGCAACGGGCTGCTGAGGAGGTATCGCTGCCGATGGCTGAGCAGGCACAGGCTCGGGTTCCGCCACGGGCTCAGGCGCGTCTAAGGGCATGGCCAACTGCACCGTCGGTGACACAGGCACTTCGCGCACGGCCGCGACTTTGACAGGCGCCACAACAGCCAAGCTGAGTGACTGCAAGACAAACTGATTCACCATGGCATTGAAGGGCACAGGGTGCGCAGCACCCGCCACTTCAAGCACCTGCGCCTTAGGAAACTCACGCTGCAACCCTTTGACTTGTTGGTCCGTGCACACGCCCGAGTCGCTGCCATGCATCAATCGCACAGGGCCCTTGAAGTCGCTGAGCAAGTGACCGAACTTCATGCCCTTCCAGTCTTTGCGATACGGCAAATCAAAGTGCGCGGGTGACTGCACCGCCAGCACAGCACCGATGCTCACATTGAACTTGTCAGCCATCTCTTCTGGCGTGGGCAAGCGGCCTTCTTTCTTCATGCCGTCGTACAAACCATAGATGGACATCCACGGCAGCTCTAACCCAATGTCGTTGAAGAACAAACCTCGGATGTGGTTGCTTTGTTCATGCGCCAAGTACATGGCCAAGATGCCGCCCATGCTGGTGCCCAGCACCTCGATGTGCGGCACTGGCTTGCCATCGGGCATCAGCTCGTGGCGAATGAATTGCACGATGTCTTCCAAGTACACCTGCATGGTGTAGCCCTTGTCGCCAGGCAGAGGGCTGGAATCACCACGTCCGCACAAATCCACACTGATGACGCGCAAGCCTTGTAAACCATCAGCGGCTTTCAGCAGCGGGTCGAACGTGGCGCGAGTTTCTAACAGGCCGGGCAAACACAACAACACATGCGGGCTATTGGCATCGCCCACCGAGCTATAGGCCAAGTGGCGGTTGCCTTTGGGCAAATGAAATTCAAGGGAGGGGAATTTAGAAACTGTCATAGGTATTCGTTCATCCTAGCCCATTGGTATTGAAGAAATAAAACAAGGACTTTCATGTTTAAAAACGCACCAAAGATTGAATACGATTGAACCATGTCTGCACCATGGCTCATCCAAGTCAACCACCTCACGTGTGGTCCCATTCAAAACTTGTCTTTTGCATGGCCCTCTGGCGTGGGCTGGATCTGCGGCGATGAAGGCAGAGGCAAAACCACCCTGCTGCGTTTGCTGGCAGGCGATGTTCATCCGGCAGCGGGCCAAGTCGTCACACCCGCAGGTGGCGTGTTTTGGGTCGATCTGCAAGATGCCACGCATGATGACATCACCGTGCAAGCCTGCTGGGATGCCTTGCGTGCGCACTACCCGCGCTGGAACCAAGACCTGCTGCAAGACTTGGCCGAAGAACTCGGCATGACCCAACACCTCGACAAACGCCTCAGCATGCTGTCAGCCGGCAGTCGCCGCAAGGTGATGGTGGTGGCGGCTTTGGCATCAGGTGCAACCGTGACCTTGCTAGACCAGCCATTTGCCGCACTCGACTTGGCATCGGTTCGCGTCATCCATGAGTTCTTCCAAGAAGCAGCCGAGCACACTAGTCGCGCATGGATCGTGGCGGATTACCAAGCACCCAACGATTTGCCACTGGCGAGCGTGCTCAACTTAGACACACCACGCTAAATCGCAAATATAAAAAAGGCTCCCGAGGGAGCCTTTGTCGTTTGCACCGAAGTGCCATTGAACCAATGTTAGGCCTTGGCTGCATCCAAGTTGCGCAAGCGAATGTGCAGCTCGCGCAATTGCTTCTCGTCCACAGGGCTCGGTGCTTGGGTAAGCAAACACTGAGCGCGTTGGGTCTTGGGGAAGGCAATCACGTCGCGGATGGATTCAGCACCGGTCATCAACGTGACGATGCGGTCCAAACCAAAGGCCAAGCCGCCGTGTGGAGGCGCGCCGTATTGCAAGGCGTCGAGCAAGAAGCCGAACTTGAGTTGGGCTTCTTCGGGCGTGATCTTCAAAGCGTCAAACACTTTTTGTTGCACGTCGGCGCGGTGGATACGCACAGAGCCGCCACCCATTTCCCAACCGTTCAACACCATGTCGTAGCCCTTGGAGATGCACTTCTCGGGCGCAGTGACCATCCAGTCTTCGTGGCCGTCTTTGGGCGCGGTGAAGGGGTGATGCACGGCGGTGTAGCGTTGACTTTCGTCGTCAAACTCAAACATCGGGAAGTCGACCACCCACATTGGGGCCCAACGGTTTTCGAACAAACCGTTCTTCTTGCCGAACTCACTGTGGCCAATCTTGATGCGCAAGGCACCGATGGCGTCGTTCACGATCTTGGCTTTGTCTGCGCCGAAGAAAATCAAGTCGCCGTCTTGTACGCCTGTGCGCTCGAGCACTGCGGCCAAAGCTGCGTCGTGGATGTTTTTCACGATGGGTGACTGCAAGCCGTCACGGCCCTTGGCCAACTCGTTCACGCGGATGTAGGCCAAGCCCTTGGCACCGTAGATCTTGACGAACTCGGTGTACGCGTCGATCTCGCCACGGCTGATGCCGCCACCTTCCACAGAACCATTGGGCACGCGCAGGGCCACCACGCGGCCGCCCTTCATGTTGGCAGCGCCTGAGAACACTTTGAAGTCCACATCGCCCATGACATCGGTCACTTCGGTGAACTGCAATTTCACGCGCAGGTCTGGCTTATCAGAGCCGTAGATGTGCATGGCGTCTTGGTAAGTCATGACGGGGAACTCGCCCAGGTCCACGCCGATGGTGTTGGTGAACACGCGCTTGATCATGCCTTGGAACATGTCGCGGATTTCTTCCTCGCTCAAGAACGAGGTTTCAATATCAATCTGGGTGAATTCAGGTTGACGGTCAGCGCGCAAGTCTTCGTCGCGGAAGCACTTGGTGATTTGGTAGTAACGGTCATAACCCGCCACCATCAACAGCTGTTTGAACAACTGTGGCGACTGTGGCAACGCAAAGAAGTGGCCATCGTGCACGCGGCTAGGCACGAGGTAATCGCGCGCGCCTTCGGGCGTGCTCTTGGTCAACATAGGTGTTTCGATGTCGACAAAGCCGTTTTCATCGAGGTACTTGCGCACTTCCATTGACACTTTATAGCGAAGCATCAGGTTGTTTTGCATGTACGGACGACGCAGGTCGAGCACACGGTGTGTGAGGCGTGTGGTCTCAGACAAGTTGTCGTCATCAATTTGGAATGGAGGCGTGACCGACTCGTTCAACACGATGAGCTCGTGACACAACACTTCAATCTTGCCGCTCTTCAAACCTTCATTGGTCGTGCCATCAGGACGGGCGCGCACCAAGCCTTTGACTTGGATACAAAACTCATTGCGCACGTTCTCGGCCACGTTGAACATCTCAGGACGGTCTGGATCGCACACCACCTGCACATAACCTTCACGGTCACGCAAGTCGATGAAGATCACGCCACCGTGGTCACGACGACGGTTGACCCAGCCGCACAGGCTCACGGTTTGGCCATTGAGGGCTTCGGTCACGAGACCGCAGTAGTGGGAGCGCATTGCCATTTTTAGTTTCTCTTTTCTTTGAGGGCGGGAACGCTGGGAGAGACAGCGCCCATGGAAATCACATACGTCAGAGCTTCGTCAACACTGAGATCGAGCTCGATGACATCGTTTTTGGGAACCAGCAAAAAGTAGCCGCTGGTCGGGTTGGGTGTGGTGGGCACATAGACGCTCAAAAACTCGCCATCGAGTTTGCTGGCCACTTCACCCATCGGTGTACCCGTTTGAAAAGCGATGGTCCATGTACCACTGTGTGGGTATTGCACCAACAAGGCTTTGCGAAACGCATTGCCACCATCGGAGAACAAGGTGTCTGATACCTTCTTTACGCTGGAGTAAATCGACTTGACGATGGGGATTTGGTTCAACAAACGGTCCCATTGCCTGACCCACCAACGGCCAGCCACGTTAGACACCAAAGCGCCCGTCAGCAACAAAACCAAGACCAACAAGATCACGCCCAAACCTGGCACGTGATCGAGCCAATAAATCATGTCGGGTGAGACCAAGTGCAATTTGGTCAGCGTGCCTAGAAACGCGCTGTCCAATGAACCCACCAGCCAGCTCAAGACCGCCACAGTGATGACCAAGGGTGTCCAGACCAAGAGGCCTGCGAGCAGGTATTTTTTAATCGGCATGAAGAGCTTTGTGGTTTTGAAAAATCAGTGACAAGCGCAGCCTGTGGCGCAACCGCCCGAAGCGGCTGGCGTGGCGGAGCTGCTAGAAGCGGTGTCCGTGCTGCTACTAGAGCTGGTGCTGGCAGTAGCGCTGTCGCTGGTCGCGGCTGCGGCAGCCGTGCTCGCTGTAGCGGCTGGGGCAGACGTGCCACCCGAGCCGCCTTTGAAATCGGTGGCGTACCAACCCGAGCCTTTGAGCTGAAAGCCCGCGGCGGTGAGTTGTTTGGAAAACGTGGGTTTGCCGCATTCAGGGCAATCCGTCAGCGGAGCATCCGCAATTTTTTGTAGCACGTCCTTGGCATGACCGCAGGACCCGCATTTGTAGGCGTAAATTGGCATGGCGAGGGGGTTCGGTAAAACCCTGAATTATAGGCGCCTAGCCCCTATTTCAAGGGGCGGCAGACACCTGCGCTGCCCTCTTTCGTCCGTGAAGTGCCGACTTAGGCCGCGCCCACCAGTTTGTGGTGGCTGGCGTGGGCGTTGCGAATGGCTTGTGGGCCCAAAGAACCCAGCACCATGCCCGTCAAACTGGCCAACACGCCGACCAACTGGGCCGGAAACTCGTCACCCGCTGGCGTAGCCAAGAACAGGCCCCACGTCAGCAAGCCAAAGGTCAATGCAAAAATAGCGCCCTGCGTGGTGGCTCGTTTCCAGTACAAGCCAAAGGTCAGCGGCACAAATGCGCCAACCAAGGGCACCTGATATGCGCCCGACACCATCTCGTAAATGGACGTGCCTTGCATGCGAATGGCATAGCCCAGCACCAAGATGCTGAACACCAACACGGTCACACGCATGGCGCGCAGCTCTTGTTGGTCGCTTTGGTGGGGAAAGAACTGACGCCAAATGTTTTCAGTGAACGTCACGCTAGGCGCGAGCAAGGTGGCCGAGGCACATGACTTGATGGCCGACAACAACGCGCCAAAGAACAGCACCTGCATGACAAACGGCATTTGCGTCATCACCA
This sequence comes from Limnohabitans sp. TEGF004, assembly GCF_027924965.1. NCBI lineage: Bacteria > Pseudomonadati > Pseudomonadota > Betaproteobacteria > Burkholderiales > Comamonadaceae > Limnohabitans > Limnohabitans sp. TEGF004. The sequence continues at coordinate 2,237,300 of NZ_AP027056.1, forward strand.
AAGTGGGCAGTACTTTTTGTGGGTCATCGGCAATCAAGGTTGCCGCTTGCTCGGGCATGATGATCATGGCGCTGACCACCAAGAACATGGGCACAAACGCAAACAAGATGTAGCAAATGCCGCCAATCACGGGGCCATGCGTGGCGGCCTTGATGCTGTTGGCCGACATGACGCGTTGAAACACATCTTGCTGCGGAATCGACCCCAGCATGATGGTGATGGCAGAAGCGAAGAAAAACAAAATGTCTTTGAGCTGTGGCTCGGGCCAGAACTTGAACATGTCTTGGCTAATGGCCAGCGCCAGCACCTTGTCTGCCCCGCCCGCTTGGTCTGCAGCAAACACCGCAAGAACAGACAAGCCCACCACCAAGATGATCATCTGAATGAAATCAGTAATGGCCACCGACCACATGCCGCCAAACAAGGTGTAAGCCAAAATCGACACCACTCCAATGACCATACCCAGCTCTAGGCTGACCACGCCATCGGACAACAAGTTAAACACGAGGCCCAAAGCCGTGACTTGCGCCGACACCCAACCCAGATAGCTGACCATGATGATGAGAGAGCACACCACTTCCACCACGCGGCCATAGCGCTCACGGAAGTAATCGCTGATGGTGAGCAGCGTCATGCGGTAAAGCTTGCCCGCGAAGAACAGGCCTACAAAGATCAAGCAAAAGCCAGCGCCGAAGGGGTCTTCCACCACGCCGTGCAAACCACCGTTCACAAACTTGGCAGGAATGCCCAACACGGTTTCAGAACCAAACCATGTGGCAAACGTGGTGGTGATGACCATGGCCATGGGCAGGTGACGGCCAGCAATGGCAAAGTCAGCCGAGTTTTGAACGCGCTTGGCCGCCATCAAGCCAATGGCGATGGTGACCAGCAAGTAGACGATGACGAGTGTGAGCAGCACGGGTCAACTCCGCTTAGTGATTAAAAGTAATGGTGCAGACGCACAAACATCTGCATGGCAAACATGCCGAGCACAAAACCACCGCCCACCCACGCAATGCCTTGCAGCAAACGGTTGGTGCGGCGCTGCTCTTGAATGAGCAACTGCAACTGAGCGTTGTCATTGCTTTGGCGATGCTTCAAGAAGTCATGCACCAAACGTGGCAACTCGGGCAAGAGCTTGGCGTAGCGCGGCGCTTCGGCCACCAATTGCTTCCACAACTTTTTGGGGCCGACTTGGTCAAGCATCCACGTTTCCAAAAACGGTTTGGCGGTGCTCCACAAATCCAAATTGGGATCGAGCTGACGGCCCAAGCCTTCGATGTTGAGCAGTGTTTTTTGCAACAACACCAGCTGCGGCTGAATCTCGACATTGAAGCGGCGCGAGGTTTGGAACAAACGCATGAGCACCAGACCCAAGGAAATCTCTTTCAACGGGCGGTCAAAGTAAGGCTCACACACGGCACGAATGGCGGACTCCAACTCATCCACTCGCGTGTCAGAAGGTACCCAGCCTGACTCGATGTGCAACTCGGCCACGCGCTTGTAGTCGCGACGGAAGAAGGCCGTGAAGTTTTGCGCCAAATACTCTTTGTCGGTTTCCGTGAGCGTGCCCACGATGCCAAAGTCCAGCGAGATGTAACGGCCAAAGGTGGCGGGCTCTAAGCTGACTTGGATGTTGCCGGGGTGCATGTCGGCATGAAAAAAACCATCGCGAAACACTTGGGTAAAGAAGATGGTCACGCCATCGCGTGCGAGCTTCGGGATATCCACGCCCGCCGCACGCAGCTTCTCCACTTGACTGATGGGTACGCCCTTCATGCGCTCCATCACGATCACGTCATCACGGCAAAAGTCCCAAATCATCTCGGGAATCAAAACCAAGTTGAGGCCTTCCATGTTGCGGCGCAACTGCGCAGCATTAGAGGCTTCTCGCATGAAGTCGAGTTCGTCGTGCAGATACTTGTCAAACTCGGCCACCACTTCGCGGGGCTTCAAGCGTTTGCCGTCGGCACTGAGGCGATCGACCCAACCGGCCATCATGCGCATGAGGCTCAGGTCTTTGTCGATCACCGTCAACATGCCGGGGCGCAGCACCTTCACAGCCACTTCACGTGTGACACCGTTGCTGTCTTTGATAACCGCAAAGTGCACTTGTGCAATGGATGCACTGGCCACTGGCTTGTGCGTGAACTCCACAAAAATTTCATTCAGCGGACGACCAAACGCACGCTCAATGGTGCCCACGGCAACGTCTGAAGAAAACGGCGGCACGCGGTCTTGTAAAAACGCCAACTCATCAGCAATGTCTGGCGGCAACAAATCGCGGCGCGTCGACAAGACTTGGCCAAACTTCACAAAGATGGGGCCGAGGTGCTCCAAAGCCTCACGCAAACGCTGGCCACGTGGCGCCGATAAATCGCGCCCCACCGACACAATGCGGGCCAACAAACGCAGGCCCGGCTTTTGGAAACTGGTGAGCACCAGCTCGTCCAAGCCGTAACGCAAGACGATGAAGACAATATAAATACCGCGCAGCAAACGGGTCATCATGGCGCGGCCTTCGCGGTTTGTTGTTGCACAAAGCTGCGCAGGGCATCGACGATGCGCTTGGCGGTTTGCACCAAGGTGTGGGCAGGTGCGTCGCCAATGAGACGGGCCACGTCTTCTTCAGGGTCCCAGCGCACGTGGTCGATCAGCCAATTAACTTCGGCGGCCAGCTGCACATCGCCTTCGATGCGAATAGCAGGCTTCTCGCCTTGCAGCACAGTCTTGGCCAACTCAAACGGTGAAGGTTCGTTCACACGCAGCACGAGGTCGGCCGCTTTAGTGCCTGCATCGGGTGTGATGAACTCCACCAAGCCTGCAGGTGTGAACGCGCATTGAAACACTTGGTCGCGCCAGCACACTTGCACTTGGCGGCCTTTTTGGCGTTGCAAGCGGTCGCGTGCCGCAGGCTCTTGCATGAGTATGTGGTTTAACAAGAGAACCACACGCTGCTGCACTTCAGCCACAGCCCAAGCGGGCGGGGTGAACGATTGCGGGAAATCTGCGGGGAGTTGGGCGCGCAGCGTGTCTGCTGCATCGGCCAACCAAGAAAAAGGGGACTGTGTTGCCATAGTCCCCAATTATTCCTTGTTTGGGCGCCCTTCTCGGCACGCCCTGATTTAACCGGTTTATTGCAAGGCTTGTACGCCTGCCACCAGCCAGCCCAAGCTGCCGTCTTTGGGTTTGGTCATGTTCCACACTTCGCGGAACGGTGTGGGACCAGAAGATGGCTCTTCACGGATCAGACCCGAGAACTCCACGCTGGCCATGTAGTTGTTGCCCACGTCTTCGATGCCCAACAAGTGTGCATCGAGCATGACCACGTCGGTGTGATTCACTTGGCCGTTGGCTGTGGCTTCGCGCTCAGCCAATTGGGCTTTGATTTCGTCCAACATGCTGTCGGTCATCATGGTGCGCAACGCGGAAATGTCGGAACGGTCCCACGCATGCTGCAAAGTCATAAAGTTTTGCTTGGCCGCGTTGACAAAGCCTGCGGTGTCAAAGTCAGCAGGGATGCCCCACGTTTGGCTACCGCCCAAAGCGGAACCAATCATCGAACCACCAGCAGCAGGTGTGAAATTGGCTTGCGTGTCCATGGGACGGGCTGACGAGTCGTTGCCCACGTTCTTGGGGTTGTACTGAGGCAGTGTGCTGGGGTTGGCAGGGGCGCCAGCGCCTTCAAAGGCGTAGGGGCTGGTGTTGCTGGCTTCGGGTTGTTGGCGGCGACGCATGATGGCGCCAATGACCATCATCACGACCAAGGCCAACACGCCAAACATCAAGAACTGACCGAATTCAGCACCAAAACCCATGGAGTGGGCCAACCAAGCGAGGCCCAAACCGGCAGCCAAACCACCGAGCATGCCGCCCATGCCACCAAAGCGGCTAGGCGCAGCAGCTGGTGCTGCGGGCGCTTGCGGAGCTGCAGCAGGCGCAGCATTGGGCGTGGCAGCAGGTGCAGGCTTGGCAGCTTCGCGTTGCGTCACATTGCTGGACTGTTGGCCCATCGATTTACCACCGCCCAAGCGTTTGGCAGCTTCAGCGTGCATGGTGGCAAAGGCCATGGCCACCACAAAAAGGGCTGTCAAAAGTTTCTTCATTGCGTCATCTCCGGTTGTCGTTGTCTTGTTTTTTACATCTCAGCACTTGATTCCAACATGAAGCGCGACCACGCCGGCGCTCATGTTGTGAAAGTCCACATGGCCAAAGCCATTTTGTTTCATAAGGGATTTCAGTTCCTCTTGGCCGGGGTGCATGCGAATGGACTCGGCCAAATATTGGTAGCTCGACGCATCGCCCGCAATCATCTGGCCCAGCTTGGGCAAGATGTTGAATGAGTACCAGTCGTAGGCTTTCTCAAGCGGCTTGGCCACTTTGGAAAATTCGAGCACCAGCAACTTGCCATTGGGCTTGAGCACGCGGCACATTTCGCGCAGGGCCGCATCTTTGTGGGTCATGTTGCGCAGACCAAAAGCCACGCTGACCACATCAAAGTGGTTATCAGGGAAAGGCAGTTTTTCGGCATCGCACACCAAGGTGGGCAAGACCATGCCATGGTCGAGCAAGCGGTCGCGGCCTGTGCGCAACATGGCTTCGTTGATGTCTGTGTGCACCACGCAGCCGGTTTTGCCAACCTTCTTGGCAAAAGCCATCGACAGGTCACCCGTGCCGCCTGCGATATCGAGCACTTGCGAGCCCTCACGCAAGTCAGCCACCATGACGGTGTAGCGCTTCCACACGCGGTGCAGTCCAGCGGACATGAGGTCGTTCATCACGTCGTACTTGGACGCGACCGAGTCAAACACGCCACGGACGTGTTTGGCTTTTTCTTTTTCGTCGACGGTTTTGAAACCGAAATGTGTGCTGCTCATATTGGTAATGGTATCAATGCGCGTGGCTGCTACAACCCGCGCCGCCTTTTTCAGGCATGGCCGCGTCGCGGTCTGTACCCGCTTCTTTGAGGCGGCGTTCGTAGTCGGCCCACAGTTGATCTTGCTCCGAGCCCAAGAAATACAGGTATTCCCAAGTGAACAAGCCGCTGTCGTGGCCGTCGCTGAAGGTGGGCTTGATGGCGTAGTTACCAATGGGCTCAAGGCCTTCGAGGTCCACCAAACGCTTACCGGTTTGCAACACCTCTTGGCCTGGGCCGTGACCCTGCACTTCGGCGGATGGGCTGTAAACGCGCATCAGCTCAAACGGGATGCGAAAACTCGCGCCGTCGGCAAAGCTGACTTCCAACACGCGCGATGCGCCATGCACCGTGATGTCTTCAGGCGCGGGAGTGTTTTTTTGCAAGCCTGCCATGAGGTATTCCTATTTAAACAAGGACGCGCTCAATGCCACCGGCATTGGCTTGTGCCACGTACTCGGGCATCCACTGCTCACCCAACATCTTGCGTGCCATCTCGACCACGATGTAGTCGGCTTCGAGCAAACCGTTTTGCAAGTCATCACCGTAGCGGCTCAAACCTTGCAAGCAGCTGGGGCAGCTGGTGAGGATCTTCATGTCGCCTTTGGCTTCGCCCGTCATGGCACGCAAAGCGGCTTCGTCTTTTTGCAGCTCTTCTTCTTTGCGGAAGCGCACTTGGGTCGAAATGTCAGGACGCGTCACACCCAAAGTGCCAGACTCGCCGCAGCAGCGGTCGCTCTTGCGCACTTGGTCACCCAACAGCGCCTTGACCGTTTTCATGGGGTCTTGCTGCTTCATGGGGCTGTGGCATGGGTCGTGGAACAAATAACCCGCTTGGTCAGCCGTGCTGAGCTTGATGTCCTTCTCGAGCAAATATTCATGGATGTCGACGATGCGACAGCCAGGGAAAATTTTGTCGAACTCATAGCCTTGCAGTTGGTCAAAGCAAGTGCCGCAGCTCACCACCACGGTTTTGATGTCGAGGTAGTTGAGTGTGTTGGCGACACGGTGGAACAACACGCGGTTGTCGGTGATGATCTTGTCGGCCTTGTCGAACTGACCCGAGCCTTTTTGCGGATAGCCGCAGCACAGGTAGCCAGGTGGCAACACCGTTTGCACGCCCGCGTGCCACAACATGGCTTGCGTGGCGAGGCCCACTTGGCTGAACAAACGCTCAGAGCCGCAACCGGGGAAATAGAACACCGCTTCTGTTTCAGAGGTGGTGGTTTTCGGGTCGCGAATGATGGGCACGTAATCGTTGTTCTCGATGTCGAGCAAAGCACGCGCAGTCTTCTTAGGCAGGTTGCCCGGCATCTTCTTGTTGATGAAGTGAATCACCTGCTCTTTGATGGGCGCCGCACCCACGGTGGCAGGCGGCGCCTTGGTTTGCTTGCGCGCCACCACTTTGAGCAGATCGTGCGCAAAGCGTTGCAACTTCATGCCCACGCCAACCATCGCCGTACGCGCGAACTTAATGGTTTCAGGGTTGGTGGCATTGAGCATGAACATCGCCGCAGCATTGCCGGGACGGAAGGTTTTTTGGCCCATCTTGCGCAACAGGTTGCGCATGTTCATGGTCACGTCACCAAAGTCAATCTTGACTGGGCAAGGCGTCAAACACTTGTGGCACACCGTGCAATGGTCGGCCACATCTTCAAACTCTTGCCAATGTTTGATGGACACACCACGGCGGGTTTGCTCTTCGTACAAGAAGGCCTCGACCAACAGCGACGTAGCCAAAATTTTGTTACGTGGGCTGTACAGCAAGTTGGCACGTGGCACGTGTGTCGAACACACGGGCTTGCACTTGCCGCAACGCAAACAGTCTTTCACCGAATCGGCAATCGCACCAATGTCGGACTGCTGCATGATGAGCGATTCATGCCCCATCAAGCCAAAGCTTGGTGTGTAGGCTTGGCTCAAGTCGGCGTGGCGCAAGGATGTGTCCACATCTTGGTTGCGCAGCAATTTGCCTTTGTTGAAACGGCCTTCTGGGTCAACCTTGGCTTTGTAATCCGCAAACGGTTTCAACTCGTCATCGGTCAAAAACTCCAGCTTGGTGATACCAATGCCGTGCTCACCAGAAATCACGCCGTCCAACGAGCGCGCCAACACCATGATGCGGGCCACCGCTTCGTGAGCGGTTTGCAGCATGGCGTAGTTGTCGCTGTTGACGGGAATGTTGGTGTGCACGTTGCCGTCACCGGCGTGCATGTGAAGGGCTACCCACACGCGGCCTTTGAGCACGCGTTTGTGAATGGCGTTGCACTCTTCCAAGATGGGCGCGAGTTGTGCGCCCGTGAAAATGTTTTGCAACTGCGCACGGATTTGTGTTTTCCAGCTCGCACGCAAAGTGTGGTCTTGCAACTGTGGGAACAGTGCATCGCACTCGTTGAGCCACTGCTGCCACAGGCCACGCACTTCACCCACAAGCGAGCGGGCTTGCTGCACGCGGTCTTCCAACAATTCAGGTGTGGAAATGTCGGCTGCGTCGTCAGATTTACCCAGAGGCAAATTGCCTTTGACGAAGAAATCTTCCAACGCGTCGCACAGTTCAAGCTTGTTGCGCAAGCTCAGCTCGATGTTGATGCGCTCGATGCCATCGGTGTACTCGGCCATGCGTGGCAAAGGAATCACCACGTCTTCGTTGACCTTGAACGCGTTGGTGTGACGGCTGATCGCAGCGGTGCGCTTGCGGTCGAGCCAAAACTTTTTACGCGCTTCTGCACTCACGGCCACAAAGCACTCGCCGCTGCGGGTGTTGGCCATGCGTGAGACCTCAGAGGTGACGCGGGCCACTTCGTCAGCATCGTCACCCGCGATGTCGCCAATCAGCAACATCTTGGGCAGGCCGCCGCGTTTGCTCTTGGTGGCATAACCCACGGCACGCAAGTAGCGGTCGTCCAAATGCTCAAGGCCAGCCAGCAATACGCCGCTGCGCTTTTGCTCAGCAAACATGTAGTCTTTGATTTCGACAATGCTTGGCACAGCGTCTTTGGCGTTGCCGAAGAACTCCATACACACGGTGCGTGTGTGGGCAGGCATGCGGTGCAGGATCCAACGTGCGCTGGTAATCAAACCATCGCAGCCTTCTTTTTGCACACCGGGCAAACCGCTGAGGAACTTGTCGGTCACGTCTTTGCCCAAGCCTTCTTTGCGGAAGGACTTGCCGGGAATGTCGAGGCGCTCTTGGCGGATGAATGTTTTGCCGTCGGCTTGGTAGTACTTCAAATCGAAGCTGGCCATCTCGGCATCGTGAATCTTGCCGAGGTTGTGGTCCACGCGAATGACGTCGAGCCACTCAGCATTGGGGGTGACCATGCGCCAGCTGGCCAAGTTGTCGAGCGCGGTGCCCCACAACACGGCTTTTTTGCCGCCTGCGTTCATGGCGATGTTGCCACCGATGCACGAGGCTTCGGCAGAAGTGGGGTCTACCGCAAACACAAAACCACCGCGCTCAGCCGCATCGGCCACACGCTGGGTAACCACACCAGCTTCGGTGTAAATCGTGGGCACTTTGTGCGCGATGCCAGGCAAGTCGACCATTTCGACTTCGGTCATGGCTTCGAGCTTTTCGGTGTTGATGACCGCGCTCTTCCACGTGAGCGGAATCGCGCCACCTGTGTAGCCTGTGCCGCCGCCACGAGGGACGATAGTGAGGCCAAGATCGATACAACCTTTGACCAAGCCCGCCATTTCTTCTTCGGTGTCTGGGGTCAGCACGACGAAGGGGTATTCCACACGCCAATCGGTGGCGTCGGTCACATGGCTCACACGTGAGAGGCCGTCGAACTTGATGTTGTCGTGGGCGGTGTGCTTCTTGAGCATGCGCGCTGCTTTTTTGCGCAGGGCGGCAATCGCTTCAAATTGGCTGTTGAACGTTTCAATCGCGCGGCTGGCGGCTTGCAACAGTTGGCCCACCATGAGATCACGCTCGGCGTCCACGTCAGGTGTGCGGCGTTGCTCAACTTCACCAAGGCGGTGATGCAAAGCCTCGACCAACTGCAGGCGGCGCTTGGGGTTGTCGAGCAAGTCGTCTTGCAAATAGGGGTTGCGCTGCACCACCCAGATGTCGCCCAACACTTCGTACAACATGCGGGCCGAGCGGCCGGTGCGGCGCTCTTGGCGCAAACGCAGCAGCAGTTCCCACGCATCTGCGCCGAGCAAACGCAACACGATTTCGCGGTCGGAGAACGAGGTGTAGTTATAGGGAATTTCGCGCAGTCGCGGGCTTTCTTCAGCCGTGGCGAGCAAGTGGTTCAGCGAGGTGGGAGCATTCATGGTGTGATGTGCGCGCTAAGGCGCATTGAGGCGCGAATTAAGGCCCGATTTTACTGCAGGGGCTTAGGTTCTCTGAGGAGAGGGCCTTAGTGCACTTACTGGGGCTGGGGGTGTACGACATCGGCTTTTAAGGTTATTCGACAACCCAAAGCTCAAGGCGAGTTGCCTGTGTGCGCGGTGAGCGACATTCTGAGCAAGCGAAGAGGAGCCAACGTGCATACAGGCAACTCACCTTGAGCGCTTCACATCAACGCTGCCAGCCTTTGCACATCAACCACTGGGCTGTACCGCAGGCAATGACGAGGGCCGAATACGTGGCCATTTTTCCGTCGACACCCCATAAAACTAAGCCTACTGCCAGGACCGCTGTGCCTAAAACACCGCTCACCACCGTTTGTTTCAACAAGCCCCAACTGGCTAAAGGCAGCCACCAACGGGCGGTGAATCGGGCTATCAGCACACAAAACAGGGCCACACCCCATGCCGGTGCGATGAAGTTAAAAGTGTGAAGGATTTGTTCTAAAGGGCCCATGTGAGTAAATTTTATAATCTGCGTTATGGCAGTCTGGGCTTTAGGCCTCAATCACACGACAGCCCCGCTTGATTTGCGGGGCCGTTTCGCTTTTGCGGTCGACCAAATGGGTCCGACCCTCGCGACCCTGCGCCATTCTTTTTCGCCCGACAGCGAGGTGGCCATCCTATCCACCTGCAACCGTACCGAAATTTATTGCGCGGGTGGTGAGGCGCAAATGCAGCAGACCATGGCTTGGTTGGCCAAGTCTGGCGGAGTGTCTGCCGACGATCTGAAAGGCCACACCTACGCACTGCTCGAAGCCGATGCGGCCCGTCACGCCTTCCGCGTGGCCAGTGGTCTCGATTCCATGGTATTGGGCGAGCCTCAAATCTTGGGCCAAATGAAAGACGCGGTGCGTGCCGCCTCTGAAGCCGGCGCACTGGGCACAACGCTCAACCAACTATTCCAACGCTCCTTTGCTGTGGCCAAAGAAGTGCGCAGCTCCACCGAGATTGGCGCGCATTCCATCAGCATGGCTGCTGCGGCCGTGCGTTTGGCCAGCCAGCTGTTTGAAGACCTGAGCGAAACCCGCGTGCTGTTTGTAGGTGCGGGCGAAATGATTGAGTTGTGCGCCACGCACTTTGCGGCCAAGAACCCCAAGGCGATTGCCATTGCTAACCGCACTCTGGAACGCGGCGAAAAACTGGCCACCCAATTCAGCGGCGAAGTCATGCGCTTGGCCGACTTGCCGCAACGACTGCACGAGTTTGATGTGGTCATCAGCTGCACCGCCAGCACCCTACCCTTGATTGGTTTGGGCGCAGTCGAGCGCGCACTCAAACAACGCAAACATCGCCCCATGTTCATGGTCGACTTAGCAGTGCCGCGCGACATTGAGCCTGAGGTGAAGTCGCTTGAAGATGTGTATCTGTACACCGTGGACGATTTGTCTGACGTGGTGCAAACCGGCCAAGCCAACCGCCAAGCCGCGGTAGCGCAAGCCGAAGCCATCATCGACGCTGGCGTGCAAAGCTTCGAGCACTGGATGGACCAACGCAGCAACGTGCCGCTGATTCAACAACTCAACGCGCAGGCCGAAGATTGGCGCAGTGCCGAATTGGCCCGCGCCCGTAAAGCGATTGCCAAAGGCGACGATGTGGATGCCGTACTGGAAAGCCTGTCACGCGGACTGACCCAAAAAATGCTGCACGGCGCAATGGCCGAATTGCATGCGGGTGATGCGGAATCGCGCGAACGCGCACGCCACGCGATTGAGCATTTCTTTTTGCGCGGCAACCGTTAGGCGCTGAATCCATGAAAGACTTTCTGCGCGCTCAGCTGGAGCGCCATACCCAACGTTTGCATGAACTCGACTTCTTGCTGTCTCGCGAAGACATCATGAAGGACATGACGCAGTTCTTGGCCTTGTCACGCGAACACACCGACGTGACCGCCACAGCCGGCCGCTACGCACGCTACCAACAACGTGAAGCCGATGTGCAAGCGGCACAGCAAATGCTGCAAGACGGCGGCGATGACGCCGACATGCGCGCCATGGCCGAAGAAGAAATTGCCAGCGCCCAAGCCGAACTGTTGCAACTCGAAGCCGAGCTGCAACGCATGTTGCTGCCCAAAGACCCAGACGATGCCCGCCCTGCCTTCATCGAAATTCGTGCAGGCACGGGCGGTGACGAATCTGCCTTGTTTGCCGCAGACTTGCTGCGCATGTACATGCGCTATGCCGAGCGCCAAGGGTGGCGCACCGAGATCGTGAGCGAATCACAAAGCGAACTGGGCGGCTACAAAGAAGTGGTCGTGCGCATGGACGGAGGTTCAAGTGGCGACGGCGTGTATGGCTGGCTCAAGTTCGAGTCAGGCGGCCACCGCGTGCAGCGCGTTCCAGCTACTGAAACACAAGGCCGCATCCACACCAGCGCGTGCACGGTGGCGGTGCTACCCGAGCCGGACGAAGCCGAGGCCATCAAAATCAATCCGTCGGATTTGCGCATCGACACCTACCGCGCCAGCGGTGCGGGTGGCCAGCACATCAACAAAACAGACTCTGCCGTGCGCATCACCCACTTGCCCACGGGCATCGTGGCCGAATGCCAAGACGGCCGCAGTCAGCACAGCAACAAAGCACAAGCGCTGAAAGTGTTGACCGCACGCATCCAAGAAAAAGACCGCTCCGAGCGCGCTGCCAAAGACGCGGCTATGCGCAAAGGCCTGATTGGCAGCGGCGACCGCAGCGACCGCATTCGCACTTACAACTTTCCGCAAGGGCGTTGGAGTGACCACCGCATCAACCTCACGCTGTACAAACTCAACTTCATCATGGAAGGTGATTTGAGTGAGGCGATGCAGGCGCTGAAGCACGCGCATGAAGCCGAACAGCTGGCGGCATTGGAAGGCAACACATGAGCGTGTTGACCGTAATGCAAGCCGCAGCTTGGGCGCAAACCCTAGGCCTGCCTCGCCTAGACGCGCAAGTGCTGTTGCTGCACGCCTTGGGCCGCGCACCGCACGACCGCGCTTGGTTGTTGGCGCATGGCGATGACCCGCTAGACGCGGCTGTTCAAGCCACCTTTGAAACCAATACACAACGCCGCCTCAACACCGAACCCGTGGCCTACATCACTGGGCAAAAAGAGTTTTTTGGCTTGACAATGCAAGTGGACAAACGCGTGCTCGACCCACGCGCTGACACCGAAACCTTGGTGGAGTGGGCCATGTCTTGCCTCGCCGATACCTCGTCACCTGAAGTGGTGGACCTAGGAACCGGCAGCGGCGCGATTGCTTTAGCCATCAAACACACACGCCCTGATGCCCAAGTGAGCGCGGTGGATGCCAGCGCCGATGCCTTGGCTGTGGCCAGCGCAAACGCCGAACGCTTGGCATTGCCAGTGAACTTCCACCACGGTTCGTGGCTTGCCCCTTTGAACGGTCACACCTTTGACGCGATCGTGTCCAACCCGCCCTACGTGGCCAGCGATGATGAACACTTGGCCGCGCTGAAGCATGAGCCTTTGTCCGCACTGGCTTCTGGGGCGGATGGCCTAGACGACATTCGCACCATCGTGCGCGAAGCTGCGCAACACCTCAAGCCCAGCGGCTGGCTGCTGCTCGAACACGGCTACGACCAAGCCCATGCCGTGCAAACCTTGCTGGGCAACCAAGGGTTTGTGAACGTACAAAGCCGTCCTGACCTTGCGGGAATCCTGCGCTGCTCGGGTGGACAATGGCCAACAGTGAAATAATTAACTTTTATTTGGAGAGAACCCATGAGCGACGCACAACAACGCATTGATGAACTCGTGAAAGGCAACGAAGTGTTGCTGTTTATGAAAGGCAGCGCCAGCTTCCCCATGTGTGGCTTTTCGGGCCGTGCAATTCAAGTGCTCAAAGCTTGCGGCGTAGAACCCAAAGCCATCAAAACTGTGAACGTGCTGGACGACGCAGAAATTCGCCAAGGCATCAAGGAATACAGCAACTGGCCCACCATCCCTCAGCTCTACATCAAGGGCGAGTTCATCGGTGGCTCAGACATCATGATGGAAATGTATGAGTCGGGCGAGTTGCAAAAAGTCATCAACGGCTGATTGACCTTGAGTCTGATACGAGTCTGATACGGACCGATAGAACAAAGCCCGCTTAAAGCGGGCTTTTTTATTGCACGGGCACTGGGTCTGGCAACGGCACGGGTGAGGGTGCATCGTTATAAGGCGGTGCTGACACTGGCACCAGCAACTGGTCAGTTTTGCACTGGGCATTGCCATAACGCTGCACACACAAATTGACTGAACACGACGCAACGGCCATCTTGCGCACTGCCTCGTTTTGGTCAATCACCACTGTTTCTTGGTATGGGATGTATTCAGGGCGGGTGATGTCGTTGCAAATGGTGTGCACTTGGTTGCCATCTCTACGACTGAAGCAGTTGCGCATGCCGGTGGACACATGGATCACGCGCTGACGTGTTTGAACCACTTGCACTTTGCTCTCGGGGTAGTCGACCCAAGCTTGTGGCGCACACTCACCTTCCACTGCCCGATAAGCCTTGGTGGCGCAGCCTGTCAGCAGCGCCGTTGCCAACACGAGAAGCCACAGTTTCATTGCCACCCCTTTTGTGCCGCTAGCACAGCATTTGGATATGGCGCTTGCCCACGGCTGCCGTTGTAACGGCCTAGCGCCAAAAATAAGTCTCCATTCTCAACGTTCAAGTAATGCCGCAAGATGACGCAGCCAAAGCGCAAATTGGTCTGCGCTTGAAACAGCACACCAGCATCCCCGTCAGCCAGCACACGCGTCCAAAACGGCATGACCTGCATAAAACCTCTCGCCCCTGCGCTGCTGATGGCAAATTTACGAAATCCGCTTTCCACTTGAATGAGGCCGAGCACTAGCGATGGATCTAAGCCTGCACGTTGGCTTTCGTACCAAACCGTTTGCAAAAACTCCCGGCGCAAATGAGAGTTGGCCAATTCATGCGCTAGGAAGTCAGGGGCAACATTTGAGCTATTTGGGGCAGCTGCAATGGCAACGTTTGCCACGCTCGCAGCTGTGGGGCTGCTCTTACGACGTTGCAAATGCTTGTCGAGTCGCGCTTCATTTTGTGTCAGCCACTGCCCAAACGCATTGACTGCCTTCACATCAGCATGAACCAAAGTGGGTGGGCCAGACTGATGCACCGCCGCACTCAGCGCGGTACGCACAGAGTCGATCAAGGGCTCTTCACGTTGCGTACCCGCTTGTACAGCGCTGATGAACGTCAAAAACAAAAGCGGCCCCAAACGGAGCCGCCATGTTGCCATTGGCGCGCGCAGCACACGACTGAAAAGACGCAGGCTGCGGGCCATGAGAATCACAAACCGAGCTTGGCTTTCACATGCGCCAACACATCGGCCACGGCCACCTTGGTGGACTCGGTGTCGCGGCGATTTTGGTACTCGACCACGCCGTCTTTCAAACCCTTGTCACCAATGGTCACGCGGTGTGGCACGCCGATCAGCTCCCAATCGGCAAACATCGCGCCGGGGCGCTCGCCACGGTCGTCCAAGATAACGTCCACGCCCAAGGCCAGCAACTCTTCGTAGAGCTTGAAGGCTGCGGCTTTCACGTCTTCGCTGCGGTCCATGTTGACGGGGCAAATCACGACGGTGAACGGCGCAATCGCGTCGGGCCAAATGATGCCGCGCTCATCGTGGTTTTGCTCGATGGCAGCAGCCGGCAAGCGCGTAACGCCAATGCCGTAGCAGCCCATTTCCATGAACTGCGGTTTGCCGTTCACGTCCAAGAACGTGGCGTTCATGGCTTGGCTGTATTTGGTGCCGAGGTAGAACACATGGCCCACCTCAATGCCGCGCTCAATGGCGAGCACGCCTTGACCATCCGGCGAAGCGTCACCCGCCACCACGTTGCGAATATCGGCCACCAAATCAGGTTCGACCACATCACGGCCAAAGTTCACGCCGGTCATGTGGAAATCCACCTCGTTAGCACCGCAAATCCAATCGGCCATCACAGCCACATCGCGGTCGGCCACGATTTTCAAGGGCTGCTTCAAATTCACGGGACCAAGGTAACCAGGCTTGCAACCGAAATGGTCTTCAATCTCAGCAGTGGTAGCAAAGCGGAATCCACCTTCAAAGCCGGGCAGTTTGCCCACTTTGACTTCGTTCATATCGTGGTCACCACGTAAGAGCAAGAGCCACACTTGCGATTTGACGACTTCGCCTCTGTCGTTGAGGGTATCGGTGGCCAACACCAATGATTTGACGGTGGTGTTCAACGGCACATTCAACAAAGCAGCCACGTCTTCGCATGTGCTCTTGCCGGGTGTGGCGGTTTTGGTCATAGCCTGAGTGGCTGCGCCGCGCGTTTGCGCAGGTGCCAAAGCCTCGGCCTTTTCCATGTTGGCGGCGTAGTTGCTGGTGGGGCAATAGACGATGGCGTCTTCGCCGGTGGCGGCAATCACTTGGAACTCTTCGCTCAAGTCGCCACCAATCGCGCCGCTGTCTGCGGCTACGGCACGGTAGGTCAAACCGAAGCGGTCAAAAATGTTGCGGTACGCACCCGCCATGACTTGGTAGCTTTGCTTGGCGCTGTCTTGATCGCGGTCAAAGCTGTACGCATCTTTCATGATGAATTCGCGGCCGCGCATCAAACCAAAACGTGGGCGACGCTCGTCGCGGAATTTGGTTTGAATTTGGTAGAAGTTTTTAGGCAGCTGTTTGTAGCTGCGAATTTCTTGGCGGGCGATGTCGGTCACCACTTCTTCGCTGGTGGGTTGCACCACAAAGTCGCGGCCGTGGCGGTCTTTGATACGCAAGAGCTCTGGGCCCATCTTGTCGAAGCGGCCGGTTTCTTGCCACAGCTCAGCGGGTTGCACCACGGGCATGGTCAGCTCAATTGCGCCCGCTTTGTTCATTTCTTCGCGCACGATGGCTTCGACCTTGCGGATCACGCGCAAGCCCATGGGCATGTAGTTGTAAATGCCAGCACCGAGCTTTTTGATCAAGCCCGCGCGCATCATCAATTTGTGGCTGACCACTTCTGCGTCAGCTGGGGCGTCTTTGAGGGTGGAAATGAGAAACTGGGAGGCTTTCATGCGTGCAATCGAATCGTCAATTTAGTAGGGAATTAGGGCAAATTCTGAGTGAACTGCTGCAGCTCTGTGCATAATCGACTCAGTTTAAAAATTTGAGGTTCGATTATGCTTGACCGAGAAGGGTTCAGACCCAACGTCGGCATCATCTTGCTCAACCAGAAAAATCAGGTTTTTTGGGGTAAGCGCATCCGCACCCACAGCTGGCAGTTCCCGCAAGGCGGCATCGACCGTGGCGAAACGCCAGAGCAGGCCATGATTCGTGAATTGCACGAAGAAGTGGGGCTCAGACAAGAGCATGTGCGTATTGTTGCCCGTACCCGTGATTGGTTGCGCTATGAGGTGCCAGACCGGTTCATCCGCCGTGACGCGCGCGGGTTTTACAAAGGCCAAAAGCAAATTTGGTTTTTGCTGCAAATGGTTGCGCCTGACCATCATCTGAATTTGCGTGCCACCGACCATCCCGAGTTTGATGCTTGGCGCTGGAACGACTACTGGGTGCCGCTCGATTTGGTGGTCGAGTTCAAACGCGGGGTTTACGAAATGGCGCTGACCGAGCTGTCACGCTTTTTGCCGCGCCAAGATAACCGCAGCCGTTATTTGCGTGCAGGTCAACATCAGCAACAAGAGCACGTTACCAGCTACAAGCGATTTGGTCCGGCGATTAACATGGAACTGCCGCCAGGCGCGACCTTTGATCCAGACCCACAGGCCGATTTGCGATATCGCGAAGGCTCATGAAAAAGCCCACTTCGGTGGGCTTTTTCTTATTTGAATAGCACCAAGTTGTCGCGGTGCACCATCTCTGGCTCGGCGGCGTAACCAAGCAATTCAGACATTTGGCTGGATGGCTTGCGGCACAGCAAACGCGCTTCGGCGGCTGCATAGTTGGCCAAGCCGCGTGCAACTTCTTGGCCTTGACCATCCAGAATGGCGATGACTTCACCACGAGAGAAATCGCCGTCCACGCTTGTCATACCAATGGGCAAGAGGCTGGAACCATCGCCCTTGAGCTTACTCACCGCGCCATCGTCGATGGTGACGGAGCCGCGCAGTTGCAGATGGTCGGCCATCCACTGCTTGCGGGCTTGCTGCTTTTGAGTTTGCGCCACCAGCAAAGTACCAATGGCTTCGCCCTGCGTCAAACGTACCAAAGCATCAGGCTCGCGGCCCCATGCGATGACGGTGGATGCACCCGAACCTGCGGCGCGTTTGGCTGCCAAGATTTTGGTGATCATGCCGCCCTTGCCAATGCTGGAGCCTGCGCCGCCCGCCATGTCTTCGAGCTTGGCGTCACCTGCGCGTGCTTCGTGCACAAAAGTGGCAGCCGGGTCGCGGCGCGGGTCGGCGGTGTACAAACCTTTTTGGTCGGTCAAGATGATGAGGGCATCGGCCTCGACCAAATTGGCCACCAAGGCGCCCAAAGTGTCGTTGTCGCCAAACTTGATTTCGTCGTTCACCACGGTGTCGTTCTCGTTGATGACGGGCAACACGCCGTGCGTGAGCAATGTCAACAAAGTGGAACGGGCATTGAGGTAACGCTCGCGGTCAGCAAGATCCGCGTGCGTGAGCAAGACTTGGGCTGAGCCCAAACCGTTTTCGCGCAGCTTGGTTTCGTACATGTGGGCCAAGCCCATTTGCCCGACAGCGGCTGCGGCTTGCAGCTCGTGCAGTTCTTGTGGGCGGGTGGTCCAGCCCAAGCGCTTCATGCCTTCGGCAATCGCGCCGCTGGACACCATGATGACTTCGCGGCCATCGCGCACCAAGGCGCTGAGCTGGCGGCACCATTCGCCAATGGCTTGTTCATCTAAGCCACGGCCTTCGTTAGTGACCAAGCTAGAGCCGACCTTGACCACGATGCGGCGTGCATCGCGCAACACGGTGGAGGTGGAAGGCGTCATGGCTGCTTATTCAGGCGTGGGCTCAGCAAAGCGCGGGTCCACGTACTCTGGCGGTTGCTCAGAGACTTGCTGCGCTTTGATGTGTTTGTAGATATCTTTGATCAGGTGCTCGCAACCTTCGCGCGTGAGCGCAGAGATTTGGAACACGGGACCTTTGTATTTCATGCGCTTAACGAAGTCAGCCACCAAGGCTTCGCGCTCATCGGCTGCGACCATGTCGAGCTTGTTGAGCACAACCCAACGCGGCTTGTCGTACAAGGCTTTGTCGTATTTTTTAAGTTCGTTGACGATGGCCTTGGCTTGCGCCACAGGATCCACGCCTTCATCGAACGGCGCAATGTCCACAAGATGCAGCAACAAACGTGTGCGCTGCAAATGGCGCAAGAACTGGTGGCCCAAGCCCGCGCCGTCAGACGCGCCTTCAATCAAACCCGGCACATCGGCCACCACAAAGCTTTGCTCTGCGGCCACACGCACCACACCTAAGTTGGGGTGCAAGGTGGTGAAGGGATAGTCGGCAATCTTGGGGCGCGCATTGGAAATGGCGGAAATCAAAGTGGATTTGCCAGCGTTGGGCATGCCCAACAAACCGACATCGGCCAAGACCTTCAACTCAAGTTTGAGTTCGCGCTTTTCACCGGGCCAGCCCGGTGTTTTTTGACGCGGCGCGCGGTTGATCGCGCTCTTGAAACGCATATTGCCAAAGCCACCGTCACCGCCCTTGGCGATGGTGATGACTTCGCCTGGGGTGAGCAACTCAAACAACACGTCGCCGGTTTCGACGTCGGTGATGATGGTGCCCACGGGCATTTTCAAAATGATGTCGTCGCCTGCATGGCCGAACATGTCGGAGCCCATGCCGTGTTGGCCGCGTTTGGCCTCGTGGCGGCGTGAGTAACGGAAGTCAACCAAGGTGTTGAGGTTGGGGTCAGCTACGGCGAACACATGGCCGCCGCGCCCGCCGTCGCCACCGTTGGGGCCGCCGAACTCTTTGTACTTCTCATGACGGAAGGAGACGCAGCCGTTCCCCCCATCACCAGCGGCGATGTCGATATAGGCTTCGTCTACGAATTTCATGGGTCTAGTGTAAAAAGTAAAGCCCCGACAAGTCGGGGCTTTGTCACAAATCAGTTTGAAAAAATCAAACGGGTGTGATGTTGACCATGTGCTTGTTCAAAGCGCCTTTAACGCCGAACGAGACGTGGCCGTCAACCAATGCGAACAAAGTGTGGTCTTTGCCCACGCCGACGTTGACGCCGGGGTGGAATTTGGTACCACGTTGACGCACGATGATGGAGCCAGCGGAGATCAACTCACCGCCGAAAGCTTTCACACCGAGCATTTTGGGCTTGGAATCACGCCCGTTGCGCGTAGAGCCGCCGCCTTTTTTCTGTGCCATGTCAAATGCTCCTTAGCCGTTGATGGAAGCAATCTGCAATTCAGTGAATTGCTGACGATGCCCTTGGCGTTTTTGATAGTGCTTACGACGACGCATTTTGAAAATGCGAACTTTGTCGTGTTTGCCATGAGACAAAACTGTCACTGTGACAGTTGCACCGGACACCAAGGGTGTGCCGACCTTGAGTTCAGCGCCGTTACCGACTGCCAAAACTTGATCGATCACAATCTCTTGGCCTACGTCCGCAGCAATCTGTTCTACTTTAATTTTTTCACCAGCAGCAACACGATACTGTTTGCCACCGGTTTTTATGACCGCGTACATGTGAGACCTCTAGATAAGAATCTATGTGGATATCTACGGACGGATTTCCGCAGAGCCCGAAATTATAGCAGTGAAAGGGCTTGCTTGGCCAATCCCTATAATCTAGCAGCGTTTCGACGCGTTTCGTCCCATTTTTCCTAGTCACGCTTTGTCCACTACACCCGCCAACCCCTTAGCCCTGATTGCTGCCGATATGGCAGAAGTTGACCGCGTCATCGCGCAACGCTTGGATTCGGGCGTGCCGCTGGTGAGCACCGTGTCTCAGTACATCATCTCTGCAGGTGGCAAGCGCATTCGCCCCGCCCTGCTCTTGCTCATGGCCGGTGCCTTGGGCTACACCGACGGCCAGCGCCACAATTTGGCCGCTGTGGTGGAGTTCATCCACACCGCCACCTTGCTGCACGACGATGTGGTGGACGAATCCACCCTGCGCCGTGGCCGCCCCACGGCCAACGAATCGTTTGGCAACCCCGCCAGCGTGTTGGTGGGCGACTTCTTGTATTCACGCGCCTTCCAAATGATGGTGGACTCGGGCGAAATGCGCGTCATGGAAGTGCTGGCCGAAGCCACCAACGTGATTGCCGAAGGCGAAGTACTGCAACTCATGAATATGCACGACGCCTCGCTGGACGAAGCCGGCTATTTGCGTGTGATCCGCTCTAAAACGGCCAAACTCTTTGAAGCCAGCACACGCTTGGCTGCCATTCTGGCGAAATGCTCACCCGAAGTAGAAGCTGCCTGTGCTGACTATGGGCAAGCCTTGGGCACAGCTTTTCAAGTCATTGACGATGTGCTTGACTATGACGGCGACGCCAAAGAACTGGGCAAAAACCTAGGCGACGATTTGCGTGAAGGTAAAAACACCTTGCCGCTGATCATCGCCATGCAGCGCGGCACGCCTGCACAACGCCAAACTATTCAAAGCGCCATTGAAAATGGCGAAATGGATGCCTTGGCCGAAATCGTAGACATTGTCCGCAGCACAGGCGCACTGGAGGCCACCCGCGCCGCAGCCAGCGCTGAAGCCGAACGCGCCATTGCCGCTTTGAATATCTTGCCAGCCAGCGCTTATCGCGATGCCATGCATGCTTTGGCGGCACAGCTGCTTGATCGCCGCAATTAATCTTTTCATAAAGCCCATCGAATGCACGATTTAGACAAACCCTACACCGATAGCATTCAGCAATGGGACATTGCCTGCGATTGTTTCAAAGCAGAATTTAAATTCGACCCGAATGAAATTGTCACGATTGATACGATTCGTGAAATGTTTGCGGAACTCGTGGATGACCACGAGTTGTCGCAAAATGCTTCCATTTCTTTGATGTTCGCCTTGTATTTCTTAGGCTATTTGACGCTGCTGGAAATCATGAAGGCCAAAGACGAGGCTTTTGAAATCGGCAGCATGACCGATTTTTATTTAATCCTAGATCGCGCTGATCAGTGGGCACATCAATCGATCGCGCCTGACAAGCTGGCGGCTTGTGCAGCCCCCATTATTCAAGCTACGCAGCAAATCATGCAAAAGTTGAATTTGGTGCGTTAAACACTGCGCATCAAATTAATTACTCTTCGACCAATTTACAGGGCATTTTGATGCCCTTTTCTGCTCGCTTTTCCTCGCAATAACGCATGGCACGGCGCTCACCCTCGGCCGACATCTTGATATGAATTGAGCAGCGAAATGCCATTTTTTCGCCATCGGAGTGACTATCAAAGGCAGTCGCGCAGTGGCTCATTTCATTCATTTCAGGCTTGAGTTCTTTCCATACAGACCGCAAAGGATCTGGCAACTCACTCAAATGAATCGAGGGATAGTTGCCAATTGGTTTGGCTGAAGCAGCAAAACCAACCAGCGCTAAGGCATAAACCAAGTGTTTAAAGCGATTCATGATTCAGTATCGGCATATATAAATTAAACAGCAGTGGGCTGTGCAATCAACGCTGAATCTAATATGCCAGCAGCTTTCAATGCTTGAACCCAAGTTGGCGACACACCACGGCCAGTCCAAGTTTGTTCAGGATTGGCTGGGTTGCGATATTTAGGAGCCACTTTCTTACCCGCCAACGCACCTTTTTTGGCGGCTTTAGGAGCTTTGCCTGCCTTGGCAGGCTTGCCAGCGCTCAATGCTTTGGTGATATCGGCAGCGGTTAAACCAGCTTCTTTCGCCAACGCAACAATTGTTGCGAGCACTTTGTCATGTGACTTGGATTTCAAAGCCTGCTCTTTTTTGTCCAAGATTTCGCGCTGTTTACGGATAGCGGCGAGTTGATTTGCAACCGTGGTACGTGCCATGAGATATTCCTGTTCAATATGTTTTAAATGAAGCAGTTATTTTAAACATAACTTCCGGAAATTAAAAAGCCCGCACAAAGCGGGCTTTTATGAATTTGATTTGAATATTAATTCAAAGCATCTTTCAAACCTTTACCAGGTTTGAAACGTGGCACCTTAGCAGCTTTGATTTTCAAAGCAGCGCCTGTGCGTGGGTTACGGCCTGTACGCGCAGCACGCTTGCTGACGCTGAAAGTACCAAAACCAACCAAAGTCACGGTGTCGCCTTTTTTGAGTGTCTTTTTGACAGCATCAATGATAGAAGCGAGTGCGCGTGTAGCGGCAGCTTTTGAAATATCAGATTTACCTGCGATGTGTTCAATGAGTTCGGTCTTGTTCACGTTAGTTGTTCCTATTGTTGATTTTTATCAGCAATGCTGATTTGGGCAGTTTACTTAAATTTATCTCTTTGGAAAATACGCCATTTGGCGTATTTGGCTAATCGGCAGCGATATATAGACAACCATCTTTTTGTAATGGCGACCCTCCCTTCACCAAGGTAAAGCGGCAAAAATTCTCATTCAAAAAATGAGGAATTGCATGGCCACGCCTCCCGACACAGCGACCAACACACTGGATGATTTGCTGCGCCAAGCCTTAGCCCAAGGCGCATCCGATGTGCACTTTGAAAGCGGCGAAGACTTTTTTCGTGCACGATTTCGCATAGATGGTTTGCTGCGTATCGCTGCAACGCCCGCACTGTCTTTGCGGGATTCTGTGATGTCGCGCATCAAGGTGTTGGCACGCATGGACATTGCCGAAAAACGCCTGCCACAAGACGGACGCATTCAATACCCGCACGTTGAACAACTCATTGATTTACGCGTGAGCTCACTACCAACGCTGCATGGCGAAAAAATCGTGATTCGCATTTTGAATTTCAGCCGTGAGCGCCCAGGCTTGGCTGCCCTGGGATATGAACCAGATGACCGCGCCAAACTGGTGCAAGCCCTAGGTCAACCCCATGGTTTGATTTTGATGACCGGCCCAACCGGCTCGGGCAAAACTCTCTCGTTGTACAGCTGCCTTGAGTTGCTAAACCGCACCGAGGTGAATATCTCGACGGTCGAAGACCCTTCGGAAATTCACCTGCCCGGCGCCAATCAGGTCAATATCAATGACCGCGCAGGTTTGACCTTTGCCACCACGCTGCGTGCATTGTTGAGGCAAGACCCAGACGTCATCATGGTGGGGGAAATTCGCGATTTAGAAACAGCAGAAATTGCCATTCAAGCCGCACAAACCGGTCACTTGGTGTTGTCCACCCTGCACACGAACGATGCGCCTGGCACTTTGGCTCGCTTGCGTCACATGGGGGTGGCTGCGTTCAATGTGGCCGCCAGCGTGAGCCTGATTACCGCGCAGCGTTTGGTGCGACGGTTATGCGAACACTGCAAACAGCCGTTGAATACAGCGCAAATCGATTTTTTCTTCAGCCAACTCAACGAACGAGACAACCAAGCCATTCCACCGCACATACGAACACAGCCCGAACTCTACAAAGCGGTTGGCTGTGAGGCATGTGACAAGGGCTACAAAGGACGCACCGGTGTGTACCAAGTCATGCCCATCAGCGATGCGATGCAAGCGCTCATCATGCGCGACAGCGATGCCCAAGCACTGGCTGCGCAGGCCGCGCTAGAAGGGGTGCGCACATTGCGTCAAGCTGGATGGCTCAAGGTTTTACAAGGCGTCACATCGACAGAAGAAGTTTTGGCGTTGACCCACCATGGCTAAGCAACGTTACGCATGGCGCGGTGTTGACCGCCAAGGCCAAGTCGTCAACGGCGAAACGCATGCCGCTGGCAAAGATGAAGTGGCTGCGCTGCTGCGCGAACAGCGCATTCGGGCCACACATATCCAGCGTCAGTACGCACTGCCTACATGGTTGCAACACCAAACCAAGCCGCGCGCATCGGCACGCGACATCACCCAATTCACACGCCAATTGGCAACGCTGCTGCACGCAGGTGTGCCATTGCTACAAGCCTTCGGCATTCTGGATCGCGGGGAAAACAAGGTGGTGTTAAAGACAATCATTCGTAAACTGCAAGCGAACATCGAAGGGGGCATGGCACTCAACCAAGCCTTGAGGCAGCATACTGAATTTGATGCGCTGTACTGCAACCTCGTCGCCGTGGGGGAGTTGGCAGGCATGCTCGACGACATGCTGGAGCGCTTGGCCCATCACCTTGAAAAGTCAGAGACCTTGCGCACCACCATTCGCTCCGCGTTGGTCTATCCCAGTGCGGTGCTGGGCATTGCCAGCATCGTGCTGGTTTTGATTTTGGCATTTGTGGTGCCTGCTTTTCAAAACATCTTTGCTTCTTTCGGTGCCGAACTGCCGTGGCTCACGCGTTGGGTAATTGCGCTGAGTGACGGCATTCAGCGCTACGGACTGTGGCTCATACTGATCTTGTTCATCGGCACATGGCGGCTGAGACAACTGATAAAACAACGCATTCACTGGCAGCGTCATTTACACAGTTTGCTGCTGCACATCCCGATTGCAGGCCCACTCACCCGCCACGCGTGCACAGCACGTTGGACCCGCACCTTGGCCACCTTGTTTGCGTCTGGCGTACCACTCACTGAAGCACTGGAAGCAGTTCAAGGCGTGACGGGTCATCTGTTGTTTCAAGACGCCACGCAAGCGATTCAAGCGCAGCTCATTCAAGGCCGTGCTTTGTCGCAAGCGCTTGAAAGCACCCACGGTTTGTTTCCGACCATGGTGGTGCAAATGTGCGCGATTGGCGAAGAGTCTGGGGCACTTGATCACATGCTTGAAAAGACCGCAGAGCACTACGAACGTGAAGTCGAGAGCACCGTCTCGCGACTGTCTACACTCTTAGAGCCTTTCATCATGGTGGTGCTGGGTGTATTGATTGGCGGCTTGGTCATGGCTTTGTATCTTCCGATTTTTCAACTGGGGCAAGTGGTATGACGTGGGACCTGACTCTCGCCTTTGGGCTGGGCTTGGTTGTGGGTAGCTTTGTCAATGTGTTGATCCATCGATTGCCACGCATGATCATGGGCGACGCCCATGTCAGCGACGCACAGCCCTACAACCTGTGCTGGCCCGCCTCGCATTGCCCGCAATGCCAATCACCACTCAAGGTGTGGCACAACATCCCAGTGCTTAGCTACGTGTGGCTCAAAGGCCGCTGCAGTTTTTGTAGACACAACATCAGCGCGCAATACCCAGTCATCGAACTCACCACCGCTTTGATTTGGCTCAGTAGTATTTGGTACTGGGGATTCAACGCCACAGGCTTTTGCTGGGCTGGTTTTATCACCACGCTGTTGGCACTGTCTGTGATTGACTGGCAAACCACCTTGTTGCCAGATGACCTCACGCAAGCCTTGGTGTGGGGGGGACTGATGGCCTGCGCCTTGGGTTGGTTGCCATTGCGGCTCTCTGAGTCCGTCTGGGGCGCGGTGATTGGGTATACCTCGCTGTGGTCCATCGCAACGGTGTTTGAACGCCTCACAGGCAAGCAAGGCATGGGGGCTGGCGACTTCAAACTTCTTGCGGGCCTAGGTGCTTGGTTGGGTCCTCTGGCGTTGCTGCCCGTGGTCATGCTGGCCAGCCTCAGCGGTGCCAGTGTGGGCTTGATTTTGAAATTTACCCATCGGCTGCGCAGCGATGGGTATGTGCCCTTCGGACCTTTCTTAGCGATGGCTGGCTTGGCGGTTGCCGTCATCGGAATTGATGTGATTGCACGCTGGATGGGTTGGTGATTTTTTGCATAGACTCAGCACCATGACATCTAGGCCCACTCCACTTCGCATTGGCTTAACTGGCGGCATTGGCAGCGGCAAAAGCACGGTCGGTCAAATGCTGCAAGCCCGTGGCGCGGCTCTGATTGACGCCGATGTCATTGCACGCCACGTGACCGCCGCCCACGGTGCGGCCATGCCTGCCATTGCACGCACCTTTGGACCTAACTTCATCACCTCAGACGGCGCACTGGACCGCGAACGCATGCGTGCCCATGTGTTCTTCAGCCAACCCCAAGCCAAGCAAGCACTGGAAGCCATCATCCATCCCTTGGTTGCGCAAGAAACCCAACGGCAAGCGCAAGAAGCCCTGGCCAAAGGCCACAACACTTTGGTGTTTGACGTACCTCTGTTGGTTGAATCAGGCGCACGTTGGCGCATGCAGGTGGACCGGGTTTTGGTCGTGGACTGCACAGAAGCAACCCAAATCCAACGGGTCATGACTCGAAACGGTTTGAGCCGCGAAACCGTTCAAAGCATCATTGCGGCACAAGCCTCGCGCGCTCAGAAATTAGCAGCAGCCGATTGGGTGATTAACAACGACACCATCAGCCTTGAAACGCTGCGCATTGACGTGGGAAACCTACCGATTCCTACGACTTAGATCAAAAGGAAACACCCTGTGAACGGGTATGATCCTCACACTTACAACAGTCCAACACTGAGCTTTTTTCGCGTGATTCTGTACGAACATCCCTTCAACGAACGTGTGCGCACTTACCTGCGCTTGGAACACCTGTTTCAGCGTTTTGAAGAACTCACCCAGCGCGATCATCCGGTGGACAACCACTTTGCGCTCACCACGTTGTTTGAGTTGGTCGAAGCCGGTGGACGCACAGACCTCAAGTCCGATGTGCTCAAAGACTTAGAGCGTCACAAACAACAGTTCAACTCATTGCGTGGCAACCCCTCGGTGTCTGAAACGGCGCTGCAACAGTTGCTCGACAACATCGACCATTGCTACGGCGGGCTCAACGGTGCTGTGGGCAAGATTGGGCAAAACATCACAGAAAATGAATGGCTCTCTGCCTTGCGTAACCGCGTGGCCATTCCTGGCGGCACCTGCTGTTTTGATTTGCCTGCCTACCACGCATGGCAACAACAAAGTCCGGATGTGCGTCGCACGGATATCTTGCGTTGGTTTGAAGTGTTCCAGCCCATGAAAGATTCGGTGAACCTCTTGCTTTCGCTGATGCGCGACACCGGCACCACTCAAAAAATGATGGCTATGGGCGGCCAATTCCAACAGTCGTTGGCACAGGGCAAGTTCCAACTCATGCGCGTGGCCATTGACCCCGCACTGGGTTTCGTCCCAGAAATCAGCGGCAATCGCTTGATGATTTGGGTGCGCATGATGCGTCAAGACGGCGATGGCCGTTTGCAGCACAGCACCGACGACGTGCCTTTTGAAATGGCTCTTTGCGTTTAAGCCATGGGTGACACTGAGGTTCGCATCGTTGTGTGCCCGCAGTGTGGCGGTCCTAGCCGCTACGAAGCGGCAAATGTGTATCGCCCTTTTTGCGGTGAGCGCTGCCGCAACATTGACCTAGGCGCTTGGGCCAGCGAAGAACACCGCTTGCCCGATCAAACACCGCAAGACGACGCGGACTTCGAAAACACAACTTTGCAATAAAAAAGCGCCTACTCAACGGCGCTTTTTGAATGGCTACCAATTCATGCTCAGGCTTAGTTGTTGTGTGTGTCACCCACAAACCCACGCTCTTGTGCAAACCACTGCAACACAGGCAGTGTCCCCGGCAACACAGGCTTGACCTCAACCGGCAGCTGCTGCCAAGCAAACGACTGTGATTCCAGCATTTGCAACTCACCCGTCCATTGCGTGACTTTGCAAAAATTCAGCTGCACCAAGGCATGGGGGTAGTCGATGCGCTCGGTCTTCCACAAGATGCAGTCTTGAATGGTGAGACCAATTTCCTCTTGCAGCTCGCGGCGCAACGCTTGCTCAACGGTTTCATCCACTTCCAACTTGCCGCCCGGAAATTCCCAGTAACCTGCATACGCTTTGCCGTCAGGGCGACTGGTGAGCAAAAAAGCATGGTCTGCACGCACCAACACACCCACCGCCACTTGCACCAAACTGCGGTCGGCTGAACGCGGTTGGTCTGCATCAACCACGCGCACAAGTGTTTCGGTCATCGTGTTGATGTGCGTGATTTACGCAGCGTGCTTGCCTGCGTAGTCGCGTGCAAACTGATACGCCACACGGCCGCTGCGTGAAGCACGCTCCAAAGCCCACACCAAAGCCTCAGGCTTGGCAGCCTCAATCTCGGCAGGTTTGACACCAAATGAGGCCAACCATTGCGCTGCAATAGTCAGGTACTCGTCTTGGCTGAAGGGATAAAAACTCACCCACAAACCAAAACGCTCGGACAAAGAAATCTTTTCTTCCACGCCTTCGCCCGGATGCACTTCACCATCTTCGGTGTGCGTGTACGTAAGGTTTTCCTTCATGTACTCGGGCAACAAATGGCGACGGTTGCTGGTGGCGTAAATCAACACATTGGGCGTGGCTGCTGCAATCGATCCATCCAAGATCGACTTGAGGGCTTTGTAGCCGGGCTCGCCATCTTCAAAGCTCAAGTCATCGCAAAAGATCATGAACTTTTCAGGACGCTCAGACACCAGCTCAATGATGTCGGGCAAGTCGGTCAGGTCATCTTTGTCGACCTCAATCAGGCGCAAACCTTGTGGGCCGTACTCGTTCAAGCAGGCTTTGATCAGCGATGACTTACCCGTGCCACGCGCGCCAGTGAGCAGCACGTTGTTGGCAGGCAAACCTTTGACAAACTGCTCGGTGTTGCGCTGAATTTTTTCTTTTTGGCCATCGATCTCTTGCAAGTCGGCCAAGCCCAGTTTGGCCACATGGCGCACGGGCTCTAAGCCCCCGCGACCGCTGCTGCGCTTGCGGTAGCGAAAGGCGACACTGGCCGACCAGTCAGGCTCTGCCATGGGTTGCGGCAGCACTTGCTCAATGCGTGCCATCAACAACTCGGCGCGTTGCACCAAGCGTTCAAGGGGGTGGAGTGCGTCTGTCATCAGCTGCGGTAGTCGGCGTTGATGCTGACGTAGTCGTGGCTCAAATCACACGTCCACACGGTGTCGCTGGCAGTGCCACGACCTAAGACCACACGCACGGTGATTTCGGATTGCTTCATCACACGTTGCCCCTCTTCTTCACGGTACTCAGGGTGACGGCCACCTTGAATGGCCACATGCACATCGTCCAAATACAAATCGATGCCAGTTTGGTCGAGGTCGGTGATGCCCGCATAGCCCACCGCCGCCAAGATGCGGCCCAAGTTGGGATCGCTGGCAAAGAAGGCTGTTTTCACCAAAGGTGAATGCGCGATGGCGTAGGCCACTTGACGGCACTCGGCGCTGGTGTTGCCACCTTCCACGCGAATCGTGATGAACTTGGTAGCGCCTTCACCATCGCGCACGATGGCTTGCGCCAGTTGACGCGCCACTTGCAACATGGCTTGCAGCAAGGCTTGGCCTTCTGCGCTTTGCAAACTGGTGATGGGCGCGTGGTTGGCTTTGTTGGTGGCAATGACCACAAACGAGTCGTTGGTTGATGTGTCGCCGTCTACTGTGATGCGGTTGAACGAACCTTCAGCCAAGGCCAACGACAACTCTTTCATTAACACCGGCGCCACGCATGCGTCGCTGGCCACATAGCCCAACATGGTGGCCATGTTGGGGCGAATCATGCCAGCGCCTTTACTGATGCCCGTGACGCTCACTGTTGCGCCGTCAATTTGCACTTGCGTGCTGGCCGCCTTGGGCACGGTGTCGGTGGTCATGATGCCTTCGGCGGCATCGGCCCACTGCTGTGCAGAACCAGTTTTACCTGCCGCTGCAATAGCCGCTGGCATCCCCGCAATGATGCGGTCGTGCGGCAACGGCTCCATGATCACGCCTGTGGAAAACGGCAACACTTGGTTTGGCGAAATATGCAAAGCTTCCGCCAAAGCCACGCAAGTTTCGCGTGCGCGTTTGAGGCCTTCTTCGCCCGTGCCCGCGTTGGCATTGCCCGTGTTCACCACCATGGCACGGATGCCCTGGCCTGAATCCAAATGCTCGCGACACACTTGTACAGGTGCTGCGCAAAAACGGTTTTGCGTGAACACGCCACTGACCGATGCGCCTTCGTCAATCAAGACAACAGTCAAATCTTTGCGGCCAGCTTTGCGAACACCTGCTTGCGTGACACCAATGCGCACGCCTGCAATGGCGTGCAAATCTGCGGGATTGGGAGGAGTGAGATGAACTGACATGTTTAAGCCAACTTACCGTGGCATTGCTTGTATTTCTTACCGCTGCCACATGGGCAGGGATCGTTGCGGCCGACAGGCGGCATTTGCGCCGCAACGGTGGCTTCATCGGCGGTGGTCACCGCTTGGCCTGATTCATCGGGCGCGGTGTAGGTGACGTTGTGTAAATTCTCTGCACGGTCTTCCAATTCAGTCGCAGCTTGTTCGATTTGCTCATTCGATTCAATCTTGACCGTCATCAACACGCGGGTCACTTCGTTCTTAACCAAATCGAGCAACTGACCAAACAACTCAAACGCTTCACGCTTGTACTCTTGCTTGGGTTGCTTCTGCGCATAGCCGCGCAAGTGAATGCCCTGGCGCAAATAATCCAAGGCCGCCAAATGTTCGCGCCAATGGCTGTCGATGTTTTGCAGCAAGACCACGCGCATGAACGGGGTGAATTGCTCAACACCCACGCGGTCAAGCTTGATCTGGAAGGCTGCATGCGCCGCTTCAACCACTTGCTCAAGAATTTCTTCATCCGTGATGGCAGAGGCTTTTTGCACTGTGTCTTGCAATGGCAATTCAATGAGCCACTCGTTCAACAGAGCACGCTCCAAACCAGCAATATCCCACTGCTCTTCTACAGATTCTTCTGGTACGTATTGACGCACCAAGTCTGTGAAGCTACCTTCGCGCAAGTTGGCGATTTGAGCCGTCAAATCAGTCGCATCCAAGATGTCATTGCGCTGTTGGTAAATCACGCGACGTTGGTCGTTGGACACATCGTCGTACTCCAGCAATTGCTTACGGATGTCAAAGTTGCGCGCTTCGACTTTGCGCTGCGCACTCTCGATGCTGCGTGTGACGATGCCCGCTTCAATGGCTTCGCCTTCAGGCATCTTCAAACGATCCATGATGGCTTTGACACGTTCACCGGCAAAGATGCGCATGAGCGAGTCATCCAAGCTCAAGTAAAAACGCGAAGAGCCTGGGTCACCTTGACGGCCTGAACGGCCACGCAATTGGTTGTCAATGCGGCGCGACTCGTGACGCTCGGTCGCGATGATGCGCAAACCACCGAGTGACTTCACGTAGTCGTGGTCTTTGGTCCACTGCACGCGCAAGGCGTCGATTTGCTTTTGCTTCTCAGCAGCATCCAATGACTCATTGGCCTCTACTTCCGCAATGTCCTTCTCAACGTTACCGCCCAACACAATGTCGGTGCCACGACCCGCCATGTTCGTGGCAATTGTGATCATCTTGGCGCGACCTGCTTGCGCAATGATGGTGGCTTCGCTGGCGTGCTGTTTGGCGTTGAGCACTTGGTGAGGCAACTTGGCCTTGTCCAACATCTCTGCAATCAGTTCTGAGTTTTCAATCGAGGTGGTGCCCACCAACACGGGCTGACCGCGCTCGTAGCATTCGCGAATATCGTCAATCGCAGCGACATATTTTTCTGCGGTCGTTTTGTAGACACGGTCCAACTGATCTTCGCGTTTGCTGATGCGGTTGGGTGGAATCACCACGGTTTCCAAACCGTAAATCTCTTGGAACTCGTAGGCTTCGGTATCGGCCGTACCGGTCATGCCACCGAGCTTGTTGTACAAGCGGAAATAGTTTTGGAACGTGATGGAAGCGAGTGTTTGGTTCTCAGCTTGAATCTCCACACCTTCTTTGGCTTCCACCGCTTGGTGCAAGCCATCACTCCAACGACGACCTGACATCAAACGACCAGTGAACTCGTCCACGATGGTGATCTCACCGTTTTGCACCACATAGTGCTGGTCGCGGTGATACAGGTGGTTGGCACGCAGGGCTGCGTACAGGTGATGCATCAAACTGATGTTGGCAGGATCGTACAAGGACGCGCCTTCGGGCAACAAACCATTGGCTGCGAGGATGCGTTCTGCGTTCTCATGGCCCTGCTCGGTCATGAACACTTGGTGCGACTTTTCGTCAACCGTGAAATCACCGGCTTCGATGATGCCTTCGCCTGTGCGTGGATCTTCTTCACCAATTTGGCGCTTCAACGATGGCACGATGCGGTTGATAGCCAAGTACTGTGCGGTGTGGTCTTCGGCTTGACCACTGATGATGAGTGGCGTGCGTGCCTCATCAATCAAGATGGAGTCCACCTCGTCCACGATGGCGTAGTTGAGTTTGCGTTGCACACGGTCTGCCGCTTCGTAGACCATGTTGTCACGCAAGTAGTCAAAGCCGTATTCGTTGTTTGTGCCGTAGGTGATGTCGGCACGGTAGGCGGCTTGTTTTTCAGCGCGGGGCATATTGGGCAAGTTGATGCCCACAGACAAACCGAGCCAGTTGTACAAGCGGGCCATCCACTTCGCATCGCGGCTGGCCAAGTAATCGTTCACCGTCACCACATGCACACCGTTACCAGTGAGGGCATTGAGGTACACCGGCAATGTAGCAGTGAGGGTTTTACCTTCACCGGTGCGCATTTCAGAAATCTTGCCATGGTGCAAAGAAATACCGCCCAGCATCTGTACATCGAAGTGGCGCATTTTCATGACTCGCTTCGATGCCTCACGCACTACAGCGTAAGCTTCGGGCAACAGGGCATCTAAGTTTTCACCATTAGATACGCGTGATTTGAATTCATCGGTTTTGGCACGCAACGCCTCGTCGCTGAGCTTCTCCAACAAAGGCTCTAACGCATTAATTTGCGCGACGGTTTTACGGTATTGCTTGAGTAGACGCTCATTGCGGCTACCGAAAATATGAGTCAGGAAAGATAGAGCCATGCGCGCACTGCGAGGGTCTTGTCTTCACATGAAAACAAGGGTCGCTAAATCCTTTTGAAAGGCTTGTTAGAAGCTGCGAATTTTAACCGTCTGCAGCCTCATAATTGCCCTATGGCCACCCGTTCTACGCCTCATCCTGACACTCTTGCTGCATATCGTGCGCTGGGTTACAGCACGCCCCCCAAAGCCAAGGTGTTTTCACGTGGCAAATCTCAAACGTTAGAGCAAGTGGTGAACTCTGCGCCGTCTTTGGCCCATTTTTCAGCTGTTGCACGAGACACCCAAAACAGACTCAAAGCCATTGCCCCACTGCTGCCCGCCTCGCTACGGCCATTGGTGCAATCGGGCGGCGTGGATGACGATGCTTGGTGCTTGCTGGTGCCCAATAGCGCCGCAGCCGCTAAACTACGCCAAACATTGCCTGCTTTGTGCGCCCATTTGCGGACCAAGGGCTGGAATGTGAACAGCATTCGCGTCAAAGTCAAATCACCTAGTTAAATCGCAAAGTGATACGGCAAAGAAAAACCCGCTACGCCTAGGGCGTAACGGGTTTTATTTTGGTGCCGCTTGTCGGAATCGAACTGACGACCTACCGCTTACAAGGCGGGTGCTCTACCAACTGAGCTAAAGCGGCGCAGGCAGAATTCTAACCTAACTTTGACGCGTTATTTCACGCGCGTGAGTGCTGGACGACCCGAAGGTGTTGTCGGCGTAGGCGACTCATCATCTGAACCACTTTCTGTGTGCAATGTTTCAACAGCACTCAACACTGGACGAGCAGGCGCTGATTTCTTTTGTACGGGCACGACTTCAGCAGAGGCTGCACTCATGGGGAAAGACATGCCTTGCCCGTTCTCGCGCGCATAAATCGCCATCACACGGTTGATTGGGATGATGAGTTCACGCGGCACGCCACCAAAGCGGGCTTTGAATTCGATGAACTCATTGCCCAGTGTCATGCCCGCCGTGGCGTCATAGCCCACGTTCAACACAATCTCGCCGTTCTTCACGTACTCCATGGGCACCTGCACTGTCTCGTCAACGAAGACAGCCACATAAGGTGTGAAACCACTGTCCGTGCACCACTCGTGCATAGCACGCAGCAGATACGGACGAGTGGAGGTTGCGTCTGGAGCGTTCAACATACGAATTACTTGCGCATGACCTTTTCAGAAGGCGTCAATGCCTCGATGTAGGCTGGGCGCGAGAAGATGCGCTCGGCGTACTTGAGCAACGGTGCAGCGTTCTTCGACAAGTCAATGCCGTAGTGATCCAAGCGCCACAACAAAGGTGCAATGGCCACGTCGAGCATGGAGAAGTTTTCACCCAACATGTACTTGTTCTTCAAGAAGACGGGGGCCAACTGTGTCAAACGGTCACGGATGTGAGCACGTGATTTCTCCAGCGCTTTGTCATTGGCTTTGGCTGCGCGAGACTCCAAGGTGGTCACGTGCGTGAACAACTCTTTTTCGAAGTTCAACAAGAACAAACGCACGCGAGCGCGTTCGACAGGGTCGCCGGGCATCAGCTGTGGATGTGGGAAACGTTCGTCGATGTATTCGTTGATGATGTTTGATTCATACAAAATCAAATCGCGCTCAACCAAGATTGGCACTTGACCGTATGGGTTCATCACATTGATGTCTTCGGGCTTGTTGTAAAGATCAACATCGCGAATTTCAAAGTCCATGCCTTTTTCGAACAAGACAAAACGGCAGCGATGTGAGTAGGGACACGTAGTTCCCGAATAAAGCACCATCATGATGGGCGGCTCCTAAAAATCAAAAAGAGTGGCAGGCTAACCTGTCACTCCGTGAGGTGACAACAGGCACAAGGCCTGTTGCCGAATTTGCGCAAATTACTTGATGTCTTTCCAGAAGGAAGCATTCAAGCGCCATGCGATGAACATGAAACCAACCAAGAACAACAACACCCAAACGCCAATGCGAACGCGTGTGTTTTGAGCTGGCTCGGCCATCCATTGCAAGTAACCCACGAGGTCACCCATGGCTTGGTCGTATTCCAACGCAGTCATCTTGCCTGGGGTCACTTGTTCCCAACCCTTGAAGGTTTGGACTTGGTGGCCATGCTCTTCATGCGTGTCATAAATGGGACGACGCACGCCTTGCAATTCCCACAACACATGAGGCATGCCCACGTTAGGGAACACCAAGTTGTTCCAACCTGTGGCTTTGGTTTCGTCACGGTAGAACGTGCGCATGTAGGTGTAGAGGTAATCCGCACCTGTACCGCCGTGGCCAGCACGTGAACGTGCAATCACGGTCAAGTCTGGTGGCAACGCGCCAAACCACTCTTTGGCCTGCTTAGGATCAATGTTTGACTTCATGGTGTCGCCGACTTTTTCAGTCGTGAACAACAAGTTGTCTTTGATCTGCTGCTCTGTCAAACCGATGTCTTTCAATCGGTTGTAGCGCATGAAGGCTGCCGAGTGGCAATTCAAGCAGTGGTTGACAAAAATCTTGGCGCCGTTTTGCAAAGCAGCCAGATCGTTGGTTTTGTTAGGCGCTTTGTCCCATGCGATGGTGTCGCCGCCAGACGCTTGCGCGCCAGCCGCCACACCGAGGGCCAATGCCAAGCTGAGAATGATTTTTTTCATGGTTATGTACTCCGTGAATCTCAGTGAGGCGTGAAAGTCACGCGGTCAGGCACTGGCTTGGTGGCACCCATTTGACTCCACATCGGCATCAACAAAAAGAAGCCGAAATAGAACAAGGTACCAGCTTGCGACACGCGCTCGCCAATGGCGGATGGCGGTTGCACACCCAAATAAGCCAACACGATGAAGTTCACAACGAACACACCGTACATGTACTTGTGCCAATCAGGACGGTAGCGGATCGATTTCACGGCACAGTTATCCAACCATGGCAAGAAGAACAAGATCACGACAGCACCGCCCATCACAACCACGCCCCAGAATTTGGCGTCGATGGAGAGCATGAGCAAGGACACGAACACAGCCGCGCCCACCACACCCGCTTTGATCACTTTAGGCAAGTTGGTTTTGGCGGCACCGAAGTAGGCACCGGCCAACACGCAAGCGATCAAGACGTACATCATTTCGCTGGTGATCGCACGTAACATCGAATAGAAGGGCGTGAAGTACCACACTGGCGCAATGTGCAACGGTGTCTTCAAAGGATCTGCAGGAATGAAGTTGTTGTATTCGAGGAAGTAACCACCGAATTCAGGTGCGAAGAAGATCACAGCGCTGAACACCAACAAGAAGCCGCTCACGCCCAAGATGTCATGCACGGTGTAGTAAGGGTGGAAAGGCACGCCATCGAGTGGATGACCGTTGGCATCTTTCGGTGCATTCGGGCCTTTGATTTCTACACCGTCAGGGTTGTTAGAGCCCACTTCGTGCAACGCGATGATGTGTGCGACCACCAAGCCCAACAGGACAAGTGGCACAGCGATAACGTGGAAGCTGAAGAAACGGTTCAAGGTGGCATCGCCCACCACGTAGTCACCACGAATCAGCAAAGCCAAGTCGGGGCCCACGAAAGGCACAGCAGCAAACAAGTTCACGATCACTTGTGCGCCCCAATAGGACATTTGTCCCCAAGGCAACAAGTAACCCATGAAAGCCTCAGCCATCAAGCACAAGAAAATGGCGCAGCCAAACACCCACACCAACTCACGTGGCTTGCGGTATGAACCGTAGATCAAGCCGCGGTACATGTGCATGTAAACCACAATGAAGAACGCAGAAGCACCCGTGGAATGCATGTAACGAATCAACCAGCCCCATGGCACATCACGCATGATGTATTCAA
This sequence comes from Limnohabitans sp. TEGF004, assembly GCF_027924965.1. Taxonomy (NCBI): domain Bacteria; kingdom Pseudomonadati; phylum Pseudomonadota; class Betaproteobacteria; order Burkholderiales; family Comamonadaceae; genus Limnohabitans; species Limnohabitans sp. TEGF004. The sequence continues at coordinate 2,274,198 of NZ_AP027056.1, forward strand.
CAGAGCCAAAAGCCAAAGCGGCATCTGGCTTGTAATGCATGACCAAGAAGATACCCGTCACGATTTGGATCACCAACACCAGCAGTGCCAATGAGCCGAAAAAGTAGAAAAAGTTGAAGTTCTTGGGAGCGTAGTACTCAGAGAGATGCTCTTTGTACATTTTTGAAGCTGGGAAGCGGTTATCGACCCAGTTCAACAATTTAGCGCCAGCGCTGGCGTCTGCAGAGATTTCTTTAAATTCAGCCATGGTGTGTCCTATCAGGCTTTCTTGTCTTCACCGATCAACAACTTTGTGTCGGAGAGGTACATGTGTGGCGGGACTTCGAGATTGTCTGGTGCAGGCTTGTTTTTGAACACGCGACCAGCAATATCAAACGTTGAACCGTGGCAAGGGCACAAGAAGCCACCATTCCAATCATCGGGCAACGAAGGTTGTGCGCCGGGTTGGAACTTGTCCGAAGGCGAGCAACCCAAATGGGTGCAAATGCCAACAGCGACAAAAATTTCTGGCTTAATCGAGCGAGCTTGGTTACGTGCGTATACGGGCGTGAACTCACTTGGCTTGCGTTCCGATTTGGGATCAGCCAATTGAGACTCTGTCTTGTTCAAAGATTCGAGCTGTTCAGGCGTACGTTTAACGATCCAAACGGGCTTACCGCGCCATTCAACCGTCATTTTCTCGCCTGGCTTGAGTGCAGAGATGTCGACTTCGACAGCGGCGCCTGCAGCTTTTGCTTTTTCAGAGGGCTGGAACGTGCTGACGAACGGCGTAGCAACTGCTAAGCCTCCGACTGCACCTGCGCAAGTCGAGGCAATCAGCCACGTGCGTTTATTGGTGTCTACTGGGTTGTCACTCATGGAATTCCTCAAACAATCATCACTGGTTGGGCTAACCATTCATTGTAGCTGACCGCCAAGACTGCCTATTTTTACGAATTGCTTTCACTGAAAGGCAAGGGTAAGCCAGTCATAATTCGAATACTTTTATATACAAAGGAGCGATATGTTGAAAGAGTTCAAAGCGTTTGCCGTCAAAGGCAATGTCATCGATTTAGCAGTGGGCGTGATCATCGGCGCCGCTTTCGGAAAAATAGTCGATTCAGCTGTCAATGACCTGATCATGCCCATCGTGGCGGCATTCATTGGCCATCTCGATTTTTCTAATTTCTTCCTCGTCTTGGGTGCAGCACCTGATGGCACTGCCATGACGCTGGATGCCATGAAGAAAGCTGGCGTGCCTGTGTTTGCCTACGGCAACTTCATCACTGTGGCTGTGAACTTCGTGATTTTGGCGTTCATCATTTTCTTGATGATCAAACAGATCAACAAGCTTAAAGACAGCACAGAGCCTGAAGCAGCCGCCCCCAAAGAAGAAGTGCTGTTGCTGCGCGATATCCGCGACAGCCTGAAAAAGTAAGCTGCTTTAATGGTGGCACATGGCCCGCGCCATCGCCACGGCTGACAACAAGCTAGACGCATCGGCCTTGGCTGTACCGGCCACATCAAAGGCCGTGCCGTGGTCCGGGCTGGTACGCACAAGGGGCAAACCCAGCGTCACGTTGACACCCTGCTCTACGCCGAGGTACTTCACGGGAATCAAGCCTTGGTCGTGGTACATCGCAATCACCACATCAAACTCACCCGCTTTGCCGTTCTTGGCGCGTGCGCGCATGAACACGGTGTCTGGCGCGAACGGCCCGCTCACTTGCATACCCTCAGCCCGCGCTTGCTGCAAGGCGGGAATGATGATGTCCAGCTCTTCGCAACCCATCAAGCCCCCCTCGCCCGCATGTGGGTTCAAGCCGGCCACTGCCATGTGCGGTGCACGTCCTGTCGCGACCAACTCTGCCGCGTGAGTGATGCGCAGGGTTTGCAAAATGTTGTCCACCGTCACCGCATCGATGGCTTTGCGCAGCGACACATGGATGCTGACCAACACGGTTTTAAGTTCGGGGTTGGCCAACATCATGCGCACGGGCATGTCGTCCACCTCCACGCCTGCGTGAGCTGCGGCACACGCTTGCAGCATTTCGGTGTGGCCTGGAAACGGCACACCCGCTGCAAACAAAGCCTCTTTGTGCAAAGGCGCAGTGACCACCGCTGACACCTCGCCGCGCAGGGCGGCATTGGCAGCCCACACCACGCAGTCGGAAGCAAGCTTGCCAGCCGTAGCGCTGATTTGCCCCCATACGGGAAGTTGCTCAGTGGTCAAAAGTTGCGTCACTTGCAACACAGGAATGGTGAATGGCGCTTTGACTTGCTCTGCTTCGTGTAAATCACGCACCCGCTGAATCTGCATGTGCGGCGCGTGATAGTCACACTGAGCCACCAGCAATGCCGCGCGTTGCATCACCGCCAAATCGCCCACCACCACGCAGCCTTGCAGCTGCTCGGGCGCATCACGAAATGCTTTGACGATGATTTCTGGGCCAATGCCCGCCGCATCGCCCTGCGTGATGACCATGGGTTTGAATGTCATGCGGGGTTATCAATCTCGATGAACTGGTGCGTGATGCCCAGTTGCGCGGCTACGTACGCCGCCGCCGCAGGTGCACCATAGCGCTCGGTGGCGTGATGGCCGCAGGCCAAAAACGCCACGCCAGTTTCGCGAGCCAAGTGTGCTTGTGGCTCTGAAATTTCGCCAGTGATGAACGCATCCACACCTGCCGCAATGGCCGCCTCGAAGTAGCTTTGCGCACCACCCGTGCACCACGCTACTTTGCGAATTTCGCGGGCGAGCGTTTGCACCACCACGGGCTCGCGTTGCAAGGCAGTAGACGCCACGGATGCCAAAGCCTGCGCATTCGCAAACACTTGGCCATCGGCACGCGTACCCCACAGCCCTAAATCTTGCTCACCAAACGTGCCTTGCACTTGCAAGCCCAAACGCTTGCCCAGTTGCGCGTTGTTGCCCAACTCGGGGTGCGCGTCCAGCGGCAAGTGGTAGGCCAGCAAATTGATGTTGTGCGCCAACAGCAACTGCAAGCGTTGCTTCATCCAGCCCGTCACCGTGCCGTCTTGGCCGCGCCAGAATAAACCGTGGTGCACAAAGATGGCGTCGGCCTTGGCGTCAATCGCGGCTTCAATCAATGCGCGGCTGGCGGTCACGCCAGACACGATGTGGCGAATGTGTTCTGCACCTTCCACCTGCAAGCCGTTAGGCCCGTAGTCTTTGAAACGTGCGGGTTGCAACAGCTCGGTGCAGGCACTCAGCAAGGCTTGGCGGGTGACGGTGTGGCTCATCGTGGCGGCCTTACTTTTGAAGTTTGGGTTTGGGGCGCTGAGCGGGCGTCACGTCTAGCGTGAGGGTTTGGTTGCGGCGCATCACCTCTAGCTTTGCAAGCTTACCTGGTGTGAGTGAAGCGATCTGCGTCAACAACTCGCCCACGTTTTTCACAGGCTGGCCCGCCACTTTCCGCAGCAAATCGCCGGGGCGCAAACCGGCATTCGCCGCTGGCCCGTTTTGCAACACGCCCGTGACGATGACGCCTTCGGACTGCTTGGGCAAACCAAATGTCTCGGCCAATTCAGCCGTGAGCTCCATCGGCTCAATGCCCACCCAACCGCGTACCACTTGGCCATCGCGTACGATGCCTTCCAGCACTTGGCGTGCGGTCGACACAGGAATGGCAAAGCCAATACCCATGCTTCCGCCCGAGCGAGAAAAGATTGCCGTGTTGATGCCAATCAGGTTGCCATTGACATCCACCAATGCGCCGCCCGAGTTGCCGGGGTTAATGGCCGCATCGGTTTGGATGAAGTTCTCAAAGGTGTTGATGCCCAGCTGGTTGCGGCCCAAGGCGGACACGATACCGCTGGTTACCGTTTGGCCCACGCCAAATGGATTGCCAATGGCCAACACTCGGTCACCCACTTGGGCGGTGTCTGAGTTGCCCAGCGTGATGACGGGTAAGCGCTCAAGGTCGATGCGCAAAATGGCGAGGTCGGTATCGGGGTCAGCGCCAATGACTTGCGCAATCGCGCGGCGGCTGTCGCTGAGCGTGACTTGAATTTCTGCCGCACCTTCAATCACATGGTTGTTGGTGAGGATGTAGCCCTCGGGGCTAACGATGACGCCGCTGCCTAGGCCTTGCTGCGGTGCTTCGTCTTCACGGTCGCCGTAAAAGAAGCGAAACCACGGGTCATTTTGCAGGGGGTTTGCGGGGGCATTGACTTGCGTGGTGGCAATGCTCACCACGGCGGGCGACGCCAGTTTGGCGGCGGGGCTATAGCTGCCGGGCATGGGCGCGCCGGATGTGTTGGGCGCTGCCTCAATCAACGTCACGCCGTTGGTGGCGACTGATGCACGCTGATGGATCCACTCCGGCTTTAAGGTCATCACCACAAACCAAATGGCCACCAACACGGTGACCACTTGAGAGAACAACAACCATTGACGTTTCATGGTGTGTTTGCGCTACTTATTGCGCGTCAGGCGCTTGGGTGTGTTTGATGAAGAGTTGCGCCGCCCAAATGCCGATCTCGTACAAGATGCACATGGGAATAGCCAGCGCCAGCTGGGACACCACATCAGGCGGCGTCACGATGGCCGCAATGATGAAGGCCAACACAATGAAGTACGAGCGGAAGTCTTTGAGTTTCTCGATGGTCACCACATTCATGCGGGCCAACACAATCACCACGATGGGCACTTCAAACGCCAAACCAAAGGCGATGAACATGCTGATGACAAAGCTCAAATAAGCCTCGATGTCAGGTGCAGCCGTGATGCTTTTGGGCGCAAAACTTTGAATGAACTTGAACACTTGACCGAACACGAAGAAGTAGCAAAACGCCACACCAATCATGAACAGCACGGTACTAGACACCACCAAAGGCATGACCAGTTTCTTCTCGTGCGAGTACAAGCCTGGCGCGACAAACGCCCACATTTGATACAGCACCACAGGCAGCGCCAGCAAGAACGCTGTCATCAGCAAAATCTTGAGCGGTACCAAAAATGGGGAGATCACAGACGTGGCGATCAGCGTTGCGCCTGCAGGCAACTGCGCCACCAAGGGTGCGGCCAACAAGTCATACAACTCAGCAGGGCCGGGGTAAATGGCCAGCGCAGCGCCGGCCACCATCACGGCAATGGTGGCCTTGACCAAGCGGTCACGCAGCTCGATCAAATGCTGCACAAACGGCTGCTCGGTGCCAGCCAATTCGTCTTTTGAGGGGGTATCAGACATGTTCAGAACGCTTCACAGGGCGAAAACGCGCCACACGGGCAGCGCCAGATTGCGCCTTGGTGCGCACACCTTGACGGGCTTTGTACCAATGCGGCGTTGAGCCGCGCTTGAGACGCCATTTTTTGCCTGGATTTTCATAAGTCGGTGGCGGTGGGGCCAGCGGCTCGTAATGGTCAGACGACAAACCAGCCGTGGTCTCGGCCCAGTCTTTTTCAAAGTCGCTGCTGGCGGTGTGCACCGATTGCTCCACATCGCGGGCGGCAGACTCCATCGTCTCTTTCATCTTCTTGAGCTCGTCGAGCTCCATCGTGCGATTGACCTCGGCTTTCACATCCGAGACATAGCGTTTGGCTTTGCCAATCATCGTGCCAATGGTGCGGGCAACGCCCGGCAACTTTTCTGGCCCGATGACCACCAAGGCCACCGCACTGACTACCGCAATTTTGGAGAAATCAAGATCAAACAAGGCGAGCGATCATCAGCAATTAAGACTTGTTTTTGACTTCAACGTCAATGGTGTTTTTGTCAGCAGACACAGCGGCAGCAGGTGCAGCTGCTTTGTCGTCGGCAGGTGCGCTGCCATCTTTCATGCCGTCTTTGAAGCCTTTGACCGCACCGCCCAAATCGCCGCCGAGGTTGCGCAGCTTCTTGGTGCCGAACACCATGATGACGATCAACAAGACGATCAGCCAATGCCAAATAGAAAACGAACCCATGTGGAACTCCTAAATTATTTAAGTCAATTCTAATCAGCCGCGCAGCCAAGGGCGTGGACCACCCATGACATGCCAGTGCATGTGGTGGACTTCTTGGCCACCCTCAGCCCCAGTATTGGTCACGATGCGAAAGCCCCCTTCTGGGTAAGGTCTTGCGCCCTCTTGAAAAGCCAGCTTAGGGGCCAGCAACATCATGCGACCCAACAAGCCCTCGTGCTCAGGCGTGGCGTGCGCCACCGAGAGAATGTGCTGCTTGGGGATGATCAAAAAGTGAACTGGGGCCCAAGGGTTGATGTCGTGGAACGCGAAAATTTCGTCGTCCTCGTACACCTTGCGTGAGGGGATCTTGCCCGCGATGATTTTGCAAAAAATGCAGTTGTCGTCTGTCATGCTGCCCTCACTCGCCTGCGGCTTCGCGCGCTTGCGCTTTGCGCAACGCTTTTTCTTCCAAGCCGCTCAGGCCTTCGCGGCGCGCCAGCTCTTCAACGACATCAGAGGGCTTCAAGCCATAGTGCGCCAAAGCAATCATGCTGTGGAACCACAGATCGGCCACTTCGTACACCAGCTTAGAGGCGTCACCGCCGTGGTCCACATCTTTGGCGGCCATCACGGTCTCGGTGGCTTCTTCGCCAATCTTCTTCAAAAAGGCGTCTGGGCCTTTGTGCAGCAAGCGCGAGACGTAGCTCTTCTCGGGGTCGCCACCGTTGGCGGGCTTGCGGCTTTCAATCACGTCGGCCAGACGTTGCAGGGTATCGTTTGAACTCATGGTGTTCACTTGTAAATAGATTCGGGGTCTTTCAACACAGGCTCGCAAGCGTGCCACGCTTCACCTTCAAGGCGCTGGTAGAAGCAGCTGTGCCGCCCAGTATGGCAGGCAATGCCGGGCTCGTGCCCTTCTTGCGTCACCTTGAGCAACACCACGTCGTTGTCGCAGTCGATGCGAATGTCATGCACCGTTTGCACATGACCCGACTCTTCGCCCTTGAACCACAGCTTGTTGCGTGAGCGGCTGAAATACACCGCACGCTTGAGCTCAGCCGTTTTTTGCAGCGCCTCGCGGTTCATCCACGCAAACATCAGCACGTCGCCGCTGTCTTTTTCTTGGGCGATCACGGGTACTAGCCCCTTGTCGTCCCATTTGATGGCGTCTAGCCAGTTGTTACTCATGGTCGTCTCGCTGGTTTACAAACGCACGGGAATGCCGCGCTCCCGCATCCGCTCTTTCGCCTGCTGCACGGTGTATTCGCCGTAGTGGAAGATGCTCGCAGCCAGCACAGCGTCAGCGCCGCCTTGTTGCACGCCGTCGGCCAAGTGGTCTAGGTTGCCCACGCCGCCTGAAGCAATGACGGGCACGGGCACGATGTCGGACACAGCTCGGGTGAGTGATAAGTCAAAGCCGCTTTTTGTGCCGTCGCGGTCCATGCTGGTGAGCAAGATTTCGCCTGCGCCGTAGTCGGCCATTTGTTTGGCCCACGCCACGGCATCCAGCCCCACGTTTTTGCGGCCACCGTGGCTGAACACATCCCAGCCGGGGCCGACGGGCAAGCCGTTTGCGCCCGCGCGTTGTTCGTCTTCTGCGGTGCGGCGTTTGGCGTCGATGGCCACCACGATGCACTGCGCACCGTATTTGGCCGAGGCGTCGCGAATGACTTGCGGGTTGGCAATGGCGGCTGAGTTAAAGCTCACTTTGTCAGCGCCTGCGTTGAGCATGCGGCGCACGTCGTCGACGGTGCGCACACCACCGCCCACGGTGAGGGGGATGAACACTTGGCTGGCCACGGCTTCGATGATGTGAAGAATCACATCGCGTGCGTCACTGGTGGCGGTGATGTCCAAGAAGGTGAGCTCGTCTGCACCTTGGTCGTTGTAGCGTGCCGCGATTTCAACAGGGTCGCCTGCATCGCGCAGCTCGACAAAGTTGACGCCTTTGACGACGCGACCGCCGGTCACGTCGAGGCAAGGAATGATGCGCTTAGCAAGCATAGAGGTCCAAAGAGTTCTTCAAGAAACGGTCAAACGCTGCCAGCCAACCCATTGGCCACCAGCAGGAATCGAGATGGGGTCAAACACCTGCGCGGCTTCCACGCACACCATGCGCGCAAAGCCGTGGGCGGGCATGTCGGCCAGTGCGGCGCATTTGCCTTCGCCCGGGTTCCACACCACCGAGTTGGCCCATGAGGGGCTTTGTTCAATTTGCAGGGTGCTTGTGCCGTCTTGCAGGTGCAGTGGGTTTGACGATGCGCTTTCACCCCATGAGTACACGCGGTCAAACTCGCCATCAAAGTACAGCGCCTCGTCGGCTAGGCCATGCACGTCGGCCACGGCGTCCCACTCGGGGCGGCCGCCTAGGCCACGCAGCTCGGTCAGGTCAATATCGTCCACCGCAAAGTAAGTGTGCAGTGCGCCGGTGAAGTGCAATTCATTTTGCGCTTCGGTGTTGTTGACGGTCAGTGTGATGGTCAGCTGGCCTGGGGCCATCGCCACGCGCAGCTCGACCAAAAAGGCTTGTTGCCAAATGGCAAGTGTGTCGGGGTTGGTGCTGAGGGTGAAGTCGATGTGGGCAGCGTCGCCGCTGGCCACTGCCTGGCCCGAAGTCCAGTTCATGTTGCGTGCAAAGCCGTGCTTGGGCAATGTGCCGCGTTGGTTGAACTGGGGGAAGCAGACCGGCACGCCGCCACGGATGGCGGATTTGCCATCCCACAGGTTATCGGTGCTTAAAAACAAACGCTCGCGACCTTGGCTGACCCACGACAACACATGCGCGCCTTGCAGTGCCACCAGCACGGTGTCGCCGCAAGGCAAGGTCAAGCGCTGGCAGTCTTGACCTTGGTAAGAATCCACAAACGCCGCGCTACCGGCGGCTGTGGCATTAGCCATTGAGTTCGTCAGCGCGGGCTTGGGCTTTTTCAAAGTCCAAATCGCCGCTGTAAATGGCGCGACCGCAGATCACGCCTTCCACGCCCTCGCCTTCTACGGCGCACAACTGTTCGATGTCGGCCATGTTGGACAAACCGCCTGAGGCGATGATTGGGATAGAAACGGCTTGTGCCAACTTGACGGTGGCGTCGATGTTGATGCCGGTCAGCATGCCATCGCGGCCGATGTCGGTGTAGATGATGGACTCGACGCCGTAGTCTTCAAACTTCTTGCCGAGGTCAGCCACGTCGTGGCCTGTGAGCTTGCTCCAACCGTCGGTAGCCACTTTGCCGTCTTTGGCATCGAGGCCAACGATGATGTGGCCGCCAAAGGCGCTGCACGCATCGCGCAAGAAGCCGGGGTTCTTCACGGCGGCTGTGCCGATGATGACGTAGCGCAAGCCAGCGTCGATGTATTTTTCAATCGTGTCGAGGTCGCGAATGCCGCCACCCAATTGCACAGGAATGTCGTGACCCACGGCTTTCAAAATGGCTTTGATGGCCGCTTTGTTTTGGGGTGTGCCGGCGAAAGCGCCGTTCAAGTCGACCAAGTGCAGGCGACGGGCGCCTTTGGCCACCCAGTTGAGCGCCATTTGCGCGGGGTCTTCACCGAAGGTGGTGGATTGCTCCATGTCGCCTTGTTTGAGGCGCACGCAGTGTCCGTCTTTGAGGTCAATGGCAGGAATTAAATGCATGATGGCTTAAAGGTTCAAGGGTTCCAGTGCAGAAAATTGCGGAACAAGGCCAAGCCATGTGCCGCACTTTTTTCTGGGTGAAATTGTGTCGCAAAAAGATTGTCGCGGGCCACGGCACATGTAAAAAGGCTGCCGTAGTCGGTTTGTGCTGCGCTGTGCGCTGAATTGGTGGGGCGCGCGTAAAAGCTGTGCACAAAGTAAAAGTAGCTGGCATCCGGTATGCCTTGCCACAGGACATGCGGCTGAGCTTGCAACACTTGGTTCCAGCCCATTTGCGGCACTTTGAAGCGACTGCCATCGGCTTGGGTGCGGCCTGCCAAATCAAACTTCACCACCTCGCCAGGGATCAAACCTAAGCCGGGTGTGTCACCCTCGGCGCTGTGGTCGAGCATCATTTGCATGCCCACGCACACGCCAAACAAAGGCTTTTTATCGGCGGCGTCCAACACGGCCTCAAGCAAGCCCGACTCGCGCAACTCGCGCATGCAGTCAGGCATAGCGCCTTGGCCGGGCAAGACCACGCGGTGCGCGTCGCGCACCACTTGGGGGTCAGACGTGACGATGACTTCCGCATGATCCACCACTGAAGCGGCATGCATCACAGCCTGCGCCACAGAGCGCAGGTTGCCCATGCCGTAATCAACGACTGCGACTTTGTTGCTCAAAGTGAACCCTTTGTCGAGGGAATCATGCCGGCGGAGCGTGGGTCCAATTCCAAAGCAGCACGCAAGGCGCGGGCAAACGCTTTGAACACGGTCTCAGCTTGGTGATGCGCGTTCTCGCCGCGCAGGTTGTCGATGTGCAGGGTCACGAAGGCGTGGTTCACAAAGCCTTGGAAGAATTCAAACGCCAATTGGCTGTCGAACTCGCCAATCATGCCGCTCTTGAATGGCACGTGCATGACCAGACCTGGGCGGCCAGAGAAATCCACCACCACGCGGCTGAGCGCTTCGTCGAGCGGCACATAGGCGTGTCCATAACGGCGAATGCCTTTTTTGTCGCCAACGGCTTTGGCAAACGCTTGGCCCAAGGTGATGCCCACGTCTTCCACGGTGTGGTGGCCGTCGATGTGCAGGTCACCCTTGGCTTGAATGTCGAGGTCAATCAAACCATGACGCGCGATTTGGTCGAGCATGTGGTCAAAGAAACCAATGCCGGTAGAGAGCTTGGATTGGCCCGTGCCGTCGAGGTTGATCTTGACGGTGATTTGGGTCTCGGCCGTGTTGCGGCTGACTTCGGCGATGCGAACTGCTGATTGAGCGGTCATGCGGTGACTTTCGATGAAGAGAGAGCGGCTTGCAGGGCAGCCAAGAGTTGTTTGTTTTCCTCGGGCGTGCCGATGGTCAAGCGCAAGCAGTTGGCAAGCAATGGGTGCATTTTAGAAACGTTCTTGACCAGCACTTTGTGGGCCTTGAGCACCTCAAAAGCGCGGTTGGCGGCATCAGCTTCACCATTGAAACGCAACACCATCATGTTGGCTTCGCTGGCATAGGGCGTGACGCCTGCCATATGCTGCAAGGCTTTGAACAAGGCTTCACGCTCGGTACGAATGACGGCGGCTTGCTGGGCGAACACATCGGTGTGCTCCAGTGCAAACAAAGCGCATTCGGCGTTGAGCACGCTCACGTTGTACGGTGGGCGCAGCTTGTCGACCTCGTTGATGAGCGCCTGCGGGGCAATCATGTAGCCCAAGCGAATGCCAGCCAAACCGAACTTAGACAAGGTGCGCATCAGCAGCACATTGGCGTTGGTCGCTGGGTGTTGGCGAATTTCGTCGAGCCAGCTTTTGCTGGAGAAAGGCTGATACGCCTCGTCCATCACCACCAAGCCACCATAGGCGCTGACCTGTGTGATGAGGCGGCGAATGGTGTCGGCGTCCCACAAATTGGCGGTGGGGTTGTTGGGGTAGGCGATGTAAACGATGGCGGGCTCGTGCTGCGTGATGGCGTCAGACATGGCGGCTTCGTCCAGCTCAAAGTCGGGCTTCAAGGGCACGCCGATGTATTGCAAACCTTGCAACTGCGCGCTCATGCCGTACATCACAAAGCCGGGCTCTGGGGCCACCACTTTTGCATTCGGCACAGCGCAGGCCATCGACAACAAAGAAATGAGTTCGTCAGAGCCGTTGCCCAACATGAGCCCTAAGCCTGCAGGCAAATCGACATACGTCGCCAACGCATTCTTCAAGTCGTCGATGCGTGCGCCAGGATAACGGTTGACTTCCACCGCACCCAAACGCGCGCCCAGCTGGGCCTGCAATTCGGGCGAGAGGGTGAATGGGTTTTCCATCGCGTCGAGCTTGACCATGCCCACCGAGTGCTGCACGGCATAGGCGTGCATGGCTTGGACGTCGGGGCGAATGAAACGCAGGGCCTTGTCCGTTTGATTCGTCATATCTGATCAGTCTTTCTTCAAACGGAACTCAGCCGCCATGGCGTGGGCTTGCAAGCCTTCACCATAGGCCAACACTGCGGCAATCTTGCCCAGTGTTTGTGCGCCCTGCTCGCTCACCTCGATCAAGCTGCTGCGCTTTTGGAAGTCGTACACGCCCAAGGGCGAGCTGAAACGCGCCGTGCCGCTGGTGGGCAACACGTGGTTGGGGCCCGCGCAGTAGTCGCCCAAGCTTTCGCTGGTGAACGCGCCCAAGAAGATCGCACCCGCGTGCTTGAGCAGCGGCTCCCACTTGTGTGGCTCGTTGCTCGACACCTCCAAGTGCTCGGGCGCAATGCGGTTGCTGATGGCGCACGCCTCTTCCATGCTGCGGGTGTGGATGAGCACACCACGGCCGTTGAGGGACTTTTCGATGATGTCTTTGCGCGGCATTTGCGGCAGCAAGCGCTCGATCTCGGTTTGCACACGGTCGATGTACGCAGCGTCTTGGCACAGCAACACGCTTTGCGCCAACTCGTCGTGCTCGGCTTGGCTGAACAAATCCATGGCCACCCAATCGGCCGGCGTGGAGCCATCGGCCAACACCAAAATTTCGCTGGGGCCTGCAATCATGTCGATGCCCACTGTGCCAAACACGCGGCGCTTGGCAGCGGCTACGTAGGCGTTGCCGGGGCCGGTAATTTTGTCTACCGCTGGCACAGTGGCTGTGCCGTAGGCCAACGCAGCCACGGCCTGTGCGCCACCGATGGTGAATGCACGGCTCACGCCGGCCACATAGGCAGCGGCCAAGACGAGTGGGTTCTTCTCGCCCTTGGGCGTTGGCACAACCATGATGATCTCTTGCACGCCTGCAACGTGCGCAGGAATGGCGTTCATCAACACGCTAGATGGATAAGCGGCTTTGCCACCGGGCACATAGATGCCCACGCGGTCGAGCGGCGTGACTTTTTGACCCAGCAACGTGCCATCGGCATCGCGGTAAGTCCAGCTTTCGCCGCTGGCTTTCTTTTGCGCCTCGTGATAGCTGCGCACGCGTGCAGCGGCGGCTTGCAAGGCGTCGCGTTGCTCGGCAGGCAAACCATCGAACGCGGCTTTGAGTTCTTTTTGCGTCAGCTCTAACGCGGCCATGCTGTCGACCTTCAGACCGTCAAAGCGCTCGGTGTATTCGAGCACGGCAGCGTCGCCACGCTTTTGCACGTCGGCCAAGATGTCGGCCACGCGTTGCTCGATGGCCGCGTCGGTGTCGGCAGACCAATGCAGACGCGCTTTGAACTCAGCTTCAAAGGTGGGGCTGGTGGTCGAGAGACGAAGCGGTTTGGCCATCTTGTGTACGTTTGTAGTGAAAGGTTTATTTGGCAAGTGCGGCAGAGAAGGCATCAATGATGCGGCGAATGTCGGCCTGCTTCATCTTGAGTGCTGCTTGGTTGACCACCAAGCGCGAGCTGATGTCCATGATGCGCTCAACTTCCACCAAGTGGTTGGCTTTGAGTGTGTTGCCGGTGGACACCAAGTCAACGATGGCATCGGCCAAGCCGGTGAGCGGGGCCAATTCCATGGAGCCATAGAGCTTGACCAAGTCGACGTGCACACCTTTGGTGGCGAAGAAGTCACGCGCGATGGTGGTGTACTTGGTCGCCACTTTCAAACGCGCGCCTTGCTTGACCATCGCCGCGTAGTCGAAATCAGAACGCACGGCGACGCTCATGCGGCATTTGGCGATTTGCAAATCGAGGGGTTGATAGAGCCCATCTGTGCCATGCTCGATCAATGTGTCGAGGCCCGTCACGCCCAAATCAGCACCGCCGTATTGCACATACGTGGGCACGTCAGACGCACGCACCAACACCACGCGCACATTGGCGTGGTTGGTGGGCAAGATGAGCTTGCGAGATTTTTCTGGATCTTCGAGCACCTCAATGCCTGCGGCTTTAAGAAGCGGCATGGTTTCATCAAAAATGCGACCCTTGGAGAGCGCCAGCGTCAACATGTTGTTCATTTCACTCTTTCGATATCCGCGCCAATGGCGCGCAGCTTGGCTTCCATCTTGTCGTAGCCACGGTCCAAGTGGTAGATGCGGTCCACCAAGGTTTCACCGTCGGCCACCAAGCCAGCAATCACCAGCGAGGCAGAAGCACGCAAGTCGGTGGCCATGACGGTTGCACCCGAGAGCTTTTGGACGCCTTCAAGCACGGCCACTTTGCCGTCGATTTGGATGTGTGCGCCCAAGCGCACCAACTCGTTGACGTGCATGAAGCGGTTTTCAAAAATCGTTTCTGTCACCTTTGATGCGCCCTTGGCAATCGCGTTCAACACCATGAACTGCGCTTGCATGTCGGTGGGGAAGCCTGGGTATTCGGTGGTGCGGAAGTTTTGTGCCTTGAGGTGTTCATACGCAGGTGCAGTGCCTTGAATGCGAATGCCCTCTGCGTTGGCAGTGACCGTTGCACCAGCATCACGCAGTTTATCGATGACCGCGTCCAAATGGTCGGCACGGGCGTGACGCAAGAACACGTCGCCGCCGGTCGCTGCCACGGCGCACAAAAACGTGCCGGCTTCAATACGGTCAGCCACCACTTTGTGGGTGCAACCGTGCAAACGCTCCACACCTTGGATGTGAATGCGGCTTGTGCCGTGGCCTTCAATCTTCGCGCCCATGGCAATGAGCATTTCGGCCAAGTCTGGAATCTCTGGCTCTTGCGCGGCGTTTTCCAACACGGTTTCGCCATCGGCCAAAGCCGCAGCCATGAGGAAGTTTTCTGTGCCAGTGACTGTCACCATGTCGGTGGCAATGCGTGCGCCTTTGAGGCGTGTGCGACCGCCGCCTAATTTGGCGACCATGTAGCCGTGGTCCACATCAATCTCTGCACCCATGGCTTGCAAGCCCTTCAAGTGCTGGTCCACAGGGCGCGAGCCAATAGCGCAGCCGCCCGGCAACGACACCTTGGCGTGACCAAAGCGGGCCAACAAGGGGCCAAGTGCGAGCACGGAAGCACGCATGGTTTTCACCAGCTCGTAGGGGGCTTCGGGGTTGTTCAAACCACCGGCGTCTAGGCTGACTGTGCCGTCGTCTGCACGCTCGGCCGTCACGCCCATGTTGCGGATGAGCTTGAGCATGGTGGCCACGTCTTGCAACTGCGGCACGTTGTGCAGCGTGACAGGCTGATCGGTCAACAAGGCTGCGCACAGCTCGGGCAGTGCCGCGTTTTTAGCGCCAGAAATCAACACTTCGCCATTGAGGGTGCGGCCGCCGCGAACGAGTAATTTATCCATAGGGGTTCTTAAGCTTTAGGAGCAGCTTGCCATTCGGCAGGCGTGTAGGTTTTCATGGACAAAGCGTGCACTTCATCGGTTTTGATTTTTTCGCCCAAGGTGGCGTAGACCTGCTGGTGGCGCTGGATGAGGCGCTTACCTTCAAACTCGGCGGACACCAAAGTGGCATACCAATGACGGCCATCGCCCTCGACGTGCAAATGCTCGCAAGGCAGGCCTGCGGCGATGATGGCTTGTAACTCTTGTGCTGTCATGGAATACCTTTTAGCCTCGGATTTTGTAACCTGTGCGCAGCAAATGCAGTGCGATGGTAGAAACCACCAACAAGCACACACCTACAACGCCCAAGCTCAACCAAGGCGACACATCGCTTTGGCCAAAGAAGCCAAAACGGAAACCGTCGATCATGTAGAAGAACGGGTTGAGGTGGCTCACGTTTTGCCAAAAGCTTGGCAGTGAGTGGATGGAATAAAACACGCCGCTCAAAAACGTCATCGGCATGATGATGAAGTTTTGGAAAGCGGCCATTTGGTCAAACTTATCGGCCCACAAGCCCGCGATCAAACCGAGTGAGCCAAGCATGAGCGCGCCGAGCACGGCAAAAGTGATGACCCACAGAGGCTGCGTAGGCATGAGCGAGAAATTGAGCACCGACGACTGCCACACAAACAGCACGCCCGCCAACAACACACCCGCGCCCACCAACAAACCGCGCACCATGGCAGACAGTGCATAGGCAAAGAACCAGCTCCAGTGCGAGAGTGGCGTGAGCAACAAGAACACCAAGTTGCCCATGATCTTGCTTTGCACCATGGACGAGGAGCTATTGGCAAACGCGTTTTGCAGCACGCTCATCATCACGAGGCCCGGAATCAAAAACGCGGTGTAGCTCACACCCTCGTACACCTGCACATGCGCTTCAAGCACATGGCCAAAAATCATCAGGTACATCACCGCCGTGAGCACGGGCGCGGCCACCGTTTGGAAACTGACTTTCCAAAAGCGCAACACCTCTTTGTAGAAGAGCATGGTCCAGCCGGTCATCATGCTTGTGCTCCTGTTTCTTCGCTTTTGTGCATCACATCGAGGAACACATCTTCCAAATCGGCTTTGCGAATTTCGACGTCTTGCGCTTGCAAGCCAGCTTCACGCACGGCTGCGAGGTAGCGCTCAATCTCCAACGCGTCATTGGCGGGGAACTGAACGATGCGGCCCGTCACCCGCGCCTTGGCAGCAAGAGCAGGTGGCAGCTCGGCATCGAGCTTGAAGCGCAGCACATTGCTAGACGCAGCTTTGAGTAACTCGGTGGTGCTATCGAGCGCCACCACTTTGCCGTTTTTCAACATGGCAATGCGGCCGCACAAAGCTTCGGCTTCTTCGAGGTAATGCGTGGTCAGCAACACGGTGCTGCCCTCGCGGTTGAGCTTGGCAATGAACTGCCACAAGGTTTGGCGCAGCTCCACGTCCACACCCGCGGTTGGCTCATCAAGCACGATGACAGGCGGCTTGTGCACCAAGGCTTGCGCCACCAACATGCGGCGCTTCATGCCGCCTGAGAGTTGGCGCATGTTGTGATGGGCTTTGTCGCTGAGGCCAAGGCTGTGCAAGAGCTCATCAATCCAGTCATCGTTGTGTTTGACGCCAAAGTAGCCCGACTGAAACTTCAAGGCTTCGCGCACATTGAAGAACGGGTCGAACACCAGCTCTTGCGGTACCACGCCCAACATGCGGCGAGCCTGGGCGGATTGGGTAGCCACATTGACGCCGTGCACCAACACCGAACCAGACGAGGCTTGTGCCAAACCGGCCAAGATGCTGATGAGGGTGGTCTTGCCCGCGCCGTTGGGGCCTAAGAGCCCAAAGAACTCGCCTTTTTGAACATCAAAACGCACGCCATCGAGCGCCTGAAACGGACCTCGGGCGGTTTGGAAAGTTTTGGAGACGGATTGGAAAGAAATAGCGGGCATAAAGTAGCCTTTGATTTTAAGGCTTTCAGCATGCCCTCTGCGATTGCCCTGACTTCGCGACACCCACAGGGACGCCTGAAACACATTTCAGTGCAGCAATGCACTCAAACCATAGACCTTGGCCAAGGCTTGGGCACGCTCAGGCAGCCCTGTGACGCGTAACTGGGCGCCTTTGGCCTGCACCGCACGGCGACAAGCCAAAACCACGGCCAAAGCCGAAGAGTCAAACTGGGTCAGGGCCGACGCATCCAACACCGCTTCACCACCACGAGCCAGCTGAGCGGTCAAAGACGCGACCAAACCATCGGCCACGGCCTGGGCTTGGGCCTGCATCAAGACAGCAGGCAAAGCGATAGAGGTGGTCAAGGTGCTCATGGCTTATTTGGATGCGCGGGCATTGGTTTTGTTGCGGTCAGCCAAGCTGGCAATCAAACCATCCACACCTTTGGCGTTGATTTCTTGTGCAAACTGGGTTTTGTAGTTCTCGACCAACCAAATGCCCATGACGTTCATGTTGTAAACCTTCCATGCGCCGTCTGCTGTTTTTTCCACACGGTAGTCGAGCTGGATGGGGTCACCTTTGCCGCGCACTTCGGTACGCACCAATACCTCTTTGTCATCAGCAGCGGCACGCAAGGGTTTGACAGCAATGGTTTGGTCACTGACCTGACCCAAAGCACCGGAGTACGTACGGACCAGCAAAATTTTGAACTCGTCTTGCAAGCGCTTTTGCTGCTCGGGTGTGGCTTGACGCCAGCCTGGGCCAACTGCAGAAGCTGTCATGCGCAAAAAGTTCACGTTAGGCATAACACGTTGGTCCACCAACACGATGATCTTGTTCACATCGCCGTTGTGGATAGATTTGTCAGATTTGATGGCATCCAAGATGTCCGATGACACGCGCTTGATGAACACATCAGCTGGCTCCTCAGCCGCAGAAACAGCGCTGGCCATACCTAGTGCAGAAGCGGCACAAAAGGCCCAAGCAGTCAAAGTACGGCGTGACAAAAAGCGATTCATGGTTTCAAACTCCAATGGGTACGTATCTTTAACGTTTGGGCCACTTATTTGGCTGACGGCGCCACAGGCTCAGCACTCGGGTCCACCAGCTCATCCTCATCGGGTGGATTGCCGTCGTACACCTGGTTGCGTCGGAATTGCAAGTAGGAATCGCGGGTGAAGCTGTACTTATCGATGGCCGCCCCGGTTAACAAGTCTGTGGTTTTCAGCAAGCTTGCACGCCTGTCCACGATGCGAGTCGCCATCGCGGCGTTGCGAACGGGCACATCGTCATATTGGCGCACGAAGTCAACTGAGGTCTCCACAGGAACCACACTGGTATCACGTACCGTCGAGGGCCCCAACAGTGGCAAAACGACGTAAGGACCGCTCGGAACACCCCAATAGCCCAAGGTTTGGCCGAAATCTTCTGGATGACGCTCTAAACCAATTTGTGTGGCCACATCAAAAAGGCCATAAATACCCAAAGTGGTATTTACCACCACACGCATCAATGACTCTGCGGTGTCGCGACCTTTGAGTTGCAAGCCGTTGTTGGCCGTCGACCAAACATCCGACAAGTTGCGAAAGAAGTTGCTCACGCCCGTTTGCACAGGCTGCGGTGTGTAGTCGCGATAGCCTGTAGCAACAGGCTTGAGCACGTTGTCATCCAAAACATCGTTGAACCTTGCCACTTGACGGTTCATCGGCTCTAACGGATCTTTCGGATTGGCATTCGGGCCTGTCGCGCAACCCGTGCTGGCCACAGCCAACGCAAGCAACGCCACGCCCAAGCCGACGCGTTTCAAAGATGCAAGCATCATTTGCCACCCTTTTCAGGCGTTGGCTCTGCGGCCTTGTTGTACAAGAACTGACTGATCAAGTTTTCCAACACCACCGCCGATTGCGTGGCCTGGATGCGGTCCCCATTGGCCAAGTTGTCAGCCTCAGAACCAGCTTCAATGCCAATGTATTGCTCGCCCAACAATCCGCTGGTGAGAATTTTCAAAGAGCTGTCTTTGGGGAATTGGTAACGGCTCTCAATGTTCATGGTCACCGTGGCTTGGAAAGTTTTGTCGTCAAACGTGACGTTTTCCACACGGCCCACCACCACGCCTGCACTCTTAACGGCTGCTTGGCGCTTCAAGCCGCCAATGTTGTCAAAGCGGCCGCTGACCGTGTAGTTGGATTGAAAATTCAAAGTCAGCAAATTGGCCGACTTCAAAGCCAAAAACAAAATAGCTGCTGCGCCCAAGAGCACGAACAGACCCACCCACACATCATTTTTGGAGCGTTGCATAGCTTCCTCGATTCATCAAATACTGAACATCATGGCGGTGAGGATGAAGTCCAACCCCAACACTGCCAACGAAGCGACCACGACCGTTTTGGTCGTGGCGCGCGAAACACCTTCGGGCGTGGGCTGGGCTTCATAGCCTTGCAGCAGCGCCACAAACGTGACGGTCACGCCGAACACGATGCTCTTGACCACGCCATTGCCCACGTCTTTCCACACGTCAACGCCGCCTTGCATCTGGCTCCAGAACGAGCCGGCGTCTACGCCAATCATCAACACACCCACCATCCAACCGCCCAAAATACCCACGGCGCTGAACACGGCCGAGAGCAAAGGTAAAGCGATGATGCCACCCCAAAAGCGTGGGCCCAAGATGCGGCGCACGGGGTCGACCGCCATCATGTCCATGGCGCTGAGCTGCTCGCCCGCTTTCATCAAACCAATTTCAGCAGTGAGCGATGTACCGGCGCGGCCCGCAAACAATAAGGCGCTCACCACGGGGCCAAGCTCGCGCACCAAACTCAAGGCCACCAACAGGCCCAAAGCTTCTGACGAGCCATAACGCTGCAAGGTGTAGTAGCCCTGCAAGCTGAGCACAAAGCCCACAAACAAGCCCGACACCGCAATGATGGCCAACGAATAGTTGCCCAAGAAATGCACTTGGTCACGCACCAAGCCAAAGCGGCGCATGTTGCTGCCAAACTCTGAAATCAGGCGCACAAACAAACGGGCACCCAAGCCCAGACCAGCCAAGTAACTGCGAACCGCAAAGCCTAGGTTTTCCACAAACTTCATTGCTCACCCTCCACACCAAAGTCTTGCGCCACGGATGGGCCTGGGTAGTGGAAACGCACAGGGCCGTCAGGCGCTGCAGTGACAAACTGTTTCACCAAAGGATCGTTGCTGTGACGCACTTCGTCGGGTGTGCCTTGCGCGGCAATCTTGCCGTTGGCCAACACGATCACTTGGTCGGCGATGTGAAAGGTTTCATCCAAATCGTGCGACACGATGACGCTGGTGAGGCCCAAGGTATCGTTGAGCTGGCGAATCAAACGCGCAGCAGTACCGAGAGAAATCGGGTCCAAGCCAGCGAAGGGTTCGTCGTACATGATGAGTTCTGGATCGAGTGCCATGGCACGCGCCAAGGCCACACGGCGGGCCATACCACCTGAGACTTCGCTGGGCATCAAATCACGTGCGCCGCGCAAGCCTACGGCTTCGAGCTTCATCAGCACGATATCGCGAATCATGGGCTCGCTCAAGTCGGTGTGTTCGCGCAGCGGGAAAGCCACGTTGTCAAACACACTCAAGTCGGTGAACAAAGCACCAAACTGAAACAGCATGCCCATTCGACGACGCACGGCGTACAAATCGGTGGGGTTGAGTGGGGCCACTTCTTGACCATCAAACGTGAGACTGCCCGACTGCGCGCGGTATTGGCCACCGATCAAACGCAGCACCGTGGTTTTGCCACCACCCGACGCACCCATGAGTGCCGTGACTTTGCCGCGTGGCACGGTCAGCGTGATGCCATCCAAGATGAGGCGCTCGCCGTAGCCAAAGCGAATGTCGCGCAGCGCCACCAACGCATCAGGGTTTGTATTTAAGGGGGAAGTGGTATTCATAGAAGAAAAAGCTGGCCTGTTCATGAAACAGACCAGCCCTTGTCATTCTAAATGCAAGCCATTACAGGCTTGTAAAGATGAGAAGTTAGCGAGGCAGATCGCTTGCGCCCATCAAGAACTCGTCCACCGAACGCGCAGCCTGACGGCCTTCGCGGATCGCCCACACGACCAAAGACTGACCACGGCGGATGTCGCCCGCAGCAAACACTTTGGATACGTTAGTGGCATAGCCGCCAGTGAACTCGGTCGTTGCTTTGGCATTGCCGCGTGCGTCTTTCTCAACGCCGAAGCCGTCCAAAATGGTTGCTACAGGGTTCACGAAACCCATCGCCAGCAACACGAGGTCGGCTTTGATGATTTCTTCAGTGCCCGCCACTTCGACCATCTTGCCGTCTTTCCATTCAACGCGAACGGTCTTGACGCCCGTGACTTTGCCGTTTTCGCCGACAAACTCTTTGGTAGAGATAGCGAATTCACGCTTGAGCAAACCCTTCTCAGAGCTCTCGTCGTGGCTAGAGCTGGTGCGCAGCTTCAGTGGCCAGTAAGGCCACACCATCGGTTTGTTCTCATGCTCGGGTGGCATAGGCATCACTTCGAACTGAACCACACCGGCAGCGCCGTGGCGTGTGCTGGTGCCCACGCAGTCAGAGCCGGTGTCGCCACCGCCGATGACCACCACATGCTTGCCGTCAGCGCGCAATTGGTCTTTGACCTTGTCGCCGCCGTTGACCTTGTTTTGCTGTGGCAAGAACTCCATCGCGAAGTGAATGCCAGCCAAGTCGCGGCCAGGTGCTGGCAAGTCGCGAGACTGCTCAGAGCCACCGGTCAACAACACAGCGTCAAAGTCTTTTTGCAGTTGTGCGGGGCTGATGGTTTCTGTGGCCCAGTTGGTGACCTTAGAACCCTTTGGCAACTCGCCCACCATCACGTTGGTACGGATGGTCACGCCTTCAGCTGCTAGCTGCTTGGCTCGGCGGTCGATGTGCGACTTTTCCATCTTGAAGTCTGGAATGCCGTAGCGAAGCAAGCCACCAATGCGGTCGTTCTTTTCGAACAAGGTCACGTCGTGACCGACGCGAGCCAACTGCTGTGCAGCAGCCATGCCGGCAGGGCCTGAGCCCACGACGGCAACCTTTTTGCCCGTCTTATGCTTGGCGGGCTTAGCGACCACCCAGCCTTCATTCCAAGCTTTGTCGATGATGGCGTGCTCGATGGACTTGATGCCCACCGCGTCGCCATTGAGGTTCACCACGCAAGCAGCTTCGCAAGGTGCGGGGCAGATGCGGCCGGTGAACTCGGGGAAGTTATTGGTGCTGTGCAGCACGTCAATCGCGTTTTTCCAATCGCTTTGGTACACCAACTCGTTGAAGTCCGGAATGATGTTGTTGACAGGGCAGCCGTTGTTACAAAACGGTGTGCCGCAGTCCATGCAACGGGCAGCTTGGTCTTTGGCTTGTTTGTCGTCCAAACCAATCACAAATTCGTCGTAGTTCTTCAAGCGCTCTTTGACGGGCTTGTAGCCCTCTTCGATGCGCTCAATTTCCATAAAGCCAGTGACTTTTCCCATGATTCAAATCCTTTTGCTTGTGCTTTGCGTTACTTGGCAGCGACGGCTTTTTTGGCCGATGCGGCTGGAGCCTTAGCAGTCTTGGCTGCGTTCAACTCGCCCAAGGCACGCTTGTATTCGTTGGGGAACACTTTGACAAACTTGGCACGTGCGGTGTCCCAGTTGTCCAGCAATTCGCGGGCGCGCTTGGAACCCGTCCAACGGTGGTGGTCTTCGAGCAACTTCTTGAGTTGTGCTTCGTCGGTTTGGTCACGGTGCCAAATGGCGCGTGGCAAGGTTTCTTCCTGCTGCGCAGCGGTCAACACTTTTTCCATGGAGACCATGGCGGTGTTGCACTTCTTGTCGAACTGGCCGTCTTCGTCGTACACGTACGCCACACCGCCGCTCATGCCCGCAGCGAAGTTGCGGCCGGTTTTACCCAACACCGCGACTGTGCCGCCTGTCATGTATTCGCAACCGTGGTCGCCTGTGCCTTCGACAACGGCAGTCGCGCCAGACAAACGCACAGCAAAACGCTCACCAGCCACGCCAGAGAAGAACGCTTCACCGCGTGTCGCGCCAATCATCACGGTGTTACCCACGATGATGTTGTTGACCGCGTCGCCACGGAAATCGATGCTAGGACGAACCACCACGCGACCGCCTGAGAGGCCTTTGCCGGTGTAGTCGTTGGCGTCACCAATGAGGTACAGCGTGATGCCGTTGCACAAGAACGCGCCGAACGATTGACCGCCCGTGCCTTCGAGTTGGATGCGGATGCTGTCATCTGGCAAACCTTCTGGGTGCACCTTGGTCACAGCGCCTGACAACATCGCACCGACTGAACGGTTGACGTTGCGGGCCACTTCCATGAACTGCACCTTCTCGCCGCGCTCAATGGCAGGCTTGGATTTCTCGATGAGTTTTTGGTCCAATGCTTTTTCCAAGCCGTGGTCTTGCTTGTCCACGTGGTAGCGAGGGATCTCTGGGCCCACTTGAGGCACAGCCAACAAGCGAGCGAAGTCGAGACCAGAGGCTTTCCAGTGTTCGATGCCAGCGCGCATGTCGAGCAAGTCGGCGCGGCCAATCATGTCGTCAAACTTCTTGATACCGAGTTGCGCCATGATTTGGCGCACTTCTTCAGCGATGAAGAAGAAGTAGTTGACGACGTGCTCAGGCTTGCCTGTGAACTTCTTGCGCAACTCTGGGTCTTGTGTGGCCACGCCAACAGGGCACGTGTTCAAGTGGCACTTGCGCATCATGATGCAGCCCTCAACCACCAGCGGTGCGGTGGCAAAGCCAAACTCGTCAGCGCCGAGCAAAGCACCCACAGCCACGTCGCGGCCAGTTTTCATTTGGCCATCGGCTTGCACGCGCACGCGGCCACGCAAACCGTTCAACACCAAAGTTTGTTGGGTTTCGGCCAAACCGATTTCCCAAGGTGAACCGCAATGTTTGATGGAAGACCAAGGCGATGCGCCTGTGCCGCCATCGTGGCCAGCGATCACCACGTGATCGGCCTTGCACTTGGCAACGCCTGCGGCAATCGTGCCCACGCCGATTTCAGCCACCAACTTCACGCTGATGTCAGCGTGAGGTGCAACGTTCTTCAAGTCATGGATCAGCTGAGCCAAGTCTTCGATCGAATAGATGTCGTGGTGTGGCGGAGGCGAAATCAAGCCCACGCCTGGCACGCTGTAACGCAGCTTACCGATGTACTCAGACACTTTCGCGCCTGGCAACTGACCACCTTCACCAGGCTTCGCGCCTTGGGCCATCTTGATCTGAATTTGGTCAGATGAAGACAGGTATTCAGCGGTCACACCAAATCGGCCAGAAGCCACTTGCTTGATGCGTGAACGCAGGCTATCACCCGCCAGCAAAGGCATGTCCACTTCGACCACATCGTTGCCGATGATGGTTTTGAGTGTGTCGCCTTGTTTGATTGGGATGCCTTTGAGTTCGTTGCGGTAACGCGCTGGGTCTTCACCGCCCTCACCCGTGTTGGACTTGCCGCCAATGCGGTTCATCGCCACGGCCAAAGTTGCGTGTGCTTCGGTAGAGATAGAACCGAGCGACATCGCGCCTGTGGCGAAACGCTTGACGATTTCAGTGGCTGGCTCAACCTCGTCCACCGAGATGGCTTTGGATGGGTCAATCTTGAAATCGAACAAACCGCGCAAGGTCAGGTGACGCTTGTTTTGGTCGTTGACGATTTGTGCGTACTCTTTGTACGTGCTGAAGTTGTTCGAGCGTGTGCTGTGCTGCAACTTGGCAATCGCATCAGGCGTCCACATGTGCTCTTCGCCACGGGCGCGCCAAGCGTATTCGCCACCAGCGTCGAGCATATTGGCCAACACAGGTTTTTCGCCAAACGCATCATGGTGCATGCGAATGCCTTCTTCGGCCATTTCGAAAATGCCGATACCTTCCACGCGGCTAGGTGTGCCGGTGAAATACTTTTGCACAGTTTCGGTGTTGATACCGATGGCTTCAAACAACTGAGCGCCGCAGTAAGACATGTAGGTCGACACGCCCATCTTGGACATGATCTTCGACAGGCCTTTGCCGATGGCTTTGATGTAGTTGTAAATGGCTTTGTCGGTCGACAAATCAGCTGGCAAATCTTTGTGCAGATTGGCCAATGTTTCGAGCGCGAGGTAGGGATGCACGGCTTCTGCGCCGTAGCCTGCCAACACGGCGAAGTGATGCACTTCGCGGGCGCTGCCAGTTTCCACCACCAAACCAGCCGTGGTACGCAAGCCTTCGCGCACCAAGTGTTGGTGAATCGCAGACAAGGCCAACACAGCAGGAATTGCCACCTGAGTGGCGCTCACAGCGCGGTCGCTGATGATGAGGATGTTGTGACCGCCTTTGATCGCGTCCACAGCTTCAGCGCACAACGACGCCAACTTGGCTTCGACGCCGTCGTGGCCCCAAGCCAATGGGTAAGTCATGTCGAGCGTGGCGCTCTTGAACTTGCCGTGTGTGTACTGTTCGATGTCACGCAACTTGGCCATGTCGGCGAAGTCCAGCACGGGCTGGCTGACTTCCAAACGCATGGGCGGGTTGACTTGGTTGATGTCGAGCAAGTTGGGCTTAGGGCCCACAAACGACACCAAGGACATGACGATGGCTTCACGGATCGGGTCGATCGGTGGGTTGGTCACTTGCGCGAACAACTGCTTGAAGTAGTTATACAGCGGTTTGTTTTTGCTAGACAACACAGCCAATGGGCTGTCGTTACCCATCGAGCCAATGCCCTCTTCGCCGTTGATGGCCATAGGCGCCATCAAGAACTTGATGTCTTCTTGGCTGTAGCCAAAGGCTTGTTGACGGTCGAGCAATGACACATCGCTGGCTTGGGCGGCTTCGCCTTCGTGGCCTTTGACGTCATCGAGCTTGATGCGTACGTTTTCAATCCATTGCTTGTAGGGCTTGGTGTTGGTCAGGCCAGCTTTGAGTTCTTCGTCGTCGATCATGCGACCCTGTTCGAGGTCGATCAAG
The DNA here is from genome assembly GCF_027924965.1 of Limnohabitans sp. TEGF004. Lineage (NCBI taxonomy): Bacteria > Pseudomonadati > Pseudomonadota > Betaproteobacteria > Burkholderiales > Comamonadaceae > Limnohabitans > Limnohabitans sp. TEGF004. The sequence continues at coordinate 2,300,318 of NZ_AP027056.1, forward strand.
AACATCTTACCGGGCTGCAGACGCCACTTGCGAACAATCTTGCTCTCAGGCACTGGCAACACGCCAGACTCAGAACCCATGATGACCATGTCGTCGTCGGTGATGCAATAGCGTGAAGGACGCAAACCGTTACGGTCCAGCGTCGCGCCGATTTGGCGACCGTCAGTGAACACGATAGAAGCTGGGCCGTCCCATGGCTCCAACATTGCTGCGTGGTATTCGTAGAAGGCCTTGCGGCGCTCGTCCATGGTCGTGTGGTTTTCCCATGGCTCGGGAATCATCATCATCACGGCTTGGCTGATGGGGTAGCCAGCCATCGTCATCAATTCGAGGCAGTTGTCAAAGGTGGCGGTGTCGGATTGGTCAGCGAAGCTGATGGGGTAGAGCTTTTGCAAGTCATCGCCCAACACGGGGGAAGACATCACGCCTTCGCGGGCCTTCATCCAGTTGTAGTTGCCTTTGACGGTGTTGATCTCGCCGTTGTGCGCCACATAGCGGTAAGGGTGAGCCAATGGCCATTCAGGGAAAGTGTTGGTTGAGAAGCGTTGGTGCACCAAACCGAGGGCAGACACGCAGCGCTCGTCGGTCAAGTCGCGGTAATAAGTACCGACTTGGTCGGCCAGCAACAAGCCTTTGTAAATGATGGTGCGGCTAGACATGCTAGGCACGTAATACTCTTTGCTGTGCTTCAAGTTCAAGTGCTGAATCGCGGCGCTGGCTGTTTTACGGATGACGTACAGCTTGCGCTCGAGGGCGTCTTGCACGATCACGTCATTGCCGCGACCGATGAAGATTTGGCGAATGACCGGCTCTTTTTCACGCACGCGTGGAGACATGGGCATGTCGAGGTTGACCGGCACATCGCGCCAGCCCAACAGCACTTGACCTTCGGCTTTGACAGCACGGTCGAGCTCTTGCTCGCAAGCCAAGCGCGACGCGCTTTCTTTAGGCAAGAACACCATACCCACGCCGTACTCGCCGAGCGGGGGCAAGGTCACGCCCTGCTTGGCCATCTCTTCGCGATACAAAGCATCGGGCAGTTGAATCAAGATACCTGCGCCGTCGCCCATGAGTGCATCAGCACCCACAGCACCACGGTGGTCGAGGTTTTCCAAAATTTTGAGCGCTTGACCCACGATGGCGTGGCTCTTTTGACCCTTGATGTGAGCAACAAAGCCCACGCCACAGGCGTCGTGTTCGTTAGATGGGTCGTACAAACCCTGAGATTGCAGTTGTGCTTTATCGGCAGCCGTAGACATGCGCATTCCTCAAAAATTCAGCGGGACGTGAAGAATACTGCATTGCAGCATCTATGCCAAGAAAATTAATTGGGGTCAGAACCCAATTAATTGAATCTCAATTTTGGTAATTATTTAATTGGGGACAGGTTTATTCACCTTGCTGGATGGTCGTCCTGCCTTGGTTTTGACCAAACGCCTTTCAGTTTGCGTCTGCAAATCGGCCACAAAACGCTCATCCCCCAGCGCCCAACCACTGAGCGTGGCGTCGGTCAATGCACCCTGCTGGTCCGCGCTGATGCCTGCGTGCACCAATTCGGCGTATGCCGCCTCACGCGCGAACGGCGTGTTGCCCAAGCCCCAAACCAGCGCATGAGGCGTGATGAGCCTGTCGATGCGATGCCCTGCGTAGTGCCCGTAGCTAGACCACACGTAATCCTCAGGCCGCGCCACCATGTGCGCGCGCACGGGGTTGAGGTCGATGTAGGCCATGCAGGCCAGCAAGTAACGATCAGTCTGAATGAGCGTGGAGCGGTAGCGCCCTTCCCACAATGTGCCGGTGCGGGTGTGCACTTTGTTGAACACCTGCACATAGCTGCGGCCCAAGGCTTGCATCATTTTGGGCAGGCCCTGGTCTTCTTGCGGCGTGAGCAGCAAATGCAGGTGGTTGCCCATCAGGACATAGGCGTGAATGTCGACCTTGTGCGCGCGACTGTGCTCGAACAACAAATCGAGCATGCGCTGGTAATCAGCGGTGCTGCGAAAAATGTCTTGTCGGTTATTGCCCCGCAGGATGACATGGTGCGGGTAGCCGGTGACGGTGAGACGAGGGAGGCGAGCCATCTGCTGATGGTAATTCGAACCTGACCCCGATTAATTAAGCACCAACTTTGAATCGCGTCTCAGCCAACTCTTGCAAGCCAAACTCTTCCAGCAAAGCTGCCAACCGTTCAGCCGAGCTACGCTTTTTCTGCCCCGTGTACTTGGCCAAGATGAGTTCGTTTTTCATGCTGTGCTCCCAGCCCACCAGCTCGGTCACGGTCACTTGGTAGCCCATCGCTTCTAGGTACAGACAGCGCAGCACGTTGGTGAGCTGGCTGCCCATCTCACGCGTGTGCAACGGGTGACGCCACAGCTCAGCCAGCGGTGTGCGCTGCAAGTTGAGCGCTTTGTTTTTGTTGAGCGCGCGGGCCAACTCAGCTTGGCAGCACGGCACGAGCACCATGTATTTAGCTTTCTTTTGCAAGCCAAACGCAATCGCGTCGTCGGTGGCCGTGTCGCAGGCATGCAGCGCGGTGACTACATCAATTTGGTCGGGCAAAGCATCGCTGTGTGCGGACTCGGCCACGCTGAGGTTAAGAAACTTCATGCGCTCAAAGCCCAAGCGTTGCGCGAGTGCTTTGGACGATTCGACCAACTCGCTACGCGTCTCGATGCCGTAAATACTGCCCTGCCCCAAGGCTTTGAAAAACAAGTCGTAAATGATGAAACCTAAATACGACTTGCCCGCGCCGTGGTCGGCCAAGGTGTGGCCTTGCTCGCTGGCGGGCAGTTCTTTCAAAAGCTTTTCGATGAACTGAAACAGGTGATACACCTGCTTGAGCTTGCGGCGTGAATCTTGGTTCAGCTTGCCGTCGCGGGTGAGGATGTGCAGCTCTTTGAGCAATTCGATGGACTGGCCAGGGCGCAGGTCGAGGTCTAGAGATTTGGGTGCTGCGGCTTGTTTGTGTTTGGACATAGCTTAATTGTGCAGTCGAGAAGCGATGCCCAGCTTGCTCCAGCCTTCATGCCCCAACTTATTCAACACCTCAATGTTGCGCTCAAAGATGAGCGACGCATCGGGATAGGCCTCCACAGCTTTGTCAATGCTGGCTTCGCGCAACAAGTGCAGCGTAGGGTATGGCGTGCGGTTGGTGAAGTTCTCAATGTCCTCCACCTCCGTGCCGCCAAATTGGTAGAGCGGATGGAAGTCAGCCACTTGCAGCACGCCGTCTAGCTCTAGGTCCATCAGCACTTCGTCGCAGTCGGCCAAGAAATCGTTGAAGTCCAAAAAGTCGGGCAAGGCGTTGGGCGCTATCAGGAGCGTGGTGTCTAGCTTGTCTGGATCGGACTCGGCCAAGTGCTGCAATTCTTCGCGCAGCATGGCAAGCACATCGGCGGGCTCGGCAGATGCGCACACACGGTAGCGCACCATGTCTTTGACGACCACCGCTTTGGCGAAGGGGCAAAGGTTCAAGCCCACCACGGCTTCTAACAGCCACTTTTGCGTGTCTTCGATGACGATGCGTTCTTGGTCTGCATTAAATGTGTCAGTCATGTTTTTCTTTCTTGTGCAACGCACGGCCAATGAAGTGCGCCAAAACCGCACCCGCCAAACTGAGCGTGGCAGTGACGGTCCACGTCCACTGCCAGCCACCTGCGCTGGCTGCCACCCAAGCCACCATGGGCGGGCCTGCAAACTGGCCCAGCGCTGATAGCTGTTGCATGTAGCCCACGGTGGTGGAGACCGTGCCTTCGCTGGGAGCCAAACGCAAGGCGCACGAAAACAGAGTGCCGGGAATCAAACCGCCCACGGCCGAGAACATCACCACGCACGCAAAGCGCAACGAGGTGGGCAAGCCTTCGCCCTGCCACACGGCATATGCGCCAACAGCGCCCAAGGTCATGCAAGCAAAACCGATAGAGAGCAAACGCTGCGCAGGCCAACCGCGTTGCAGCAAACGGCCCGACATGATGTTGCCGCTCACATTGGCCAACGCCACGCAAGCCGACAACACGCCCGCCGTGCCCGCCGTTAAACCTAACTCGGCATAGACCGTGGGCAAAAAGCCCACCACGGCCAGCCACTGCGATGAATACACCGCAAACGTGAGTGCGACCAACCAAGGGCCGGGGCTTTGAAGGGTGAGCGCCAATCGCTTGGGCCATGCGTCATTGGCAGCGTTGTGTGTGGGTGCTGGCTGCTGCACATCGGGCACGCACAACCAAACGGCCACCCAAGCCAACGCGGCCACTGCACCCAGCAGCCACCACCACGCGGACCAGTTCAAACCCGCAATAACCCAAGGACCCAACAGCAGCGCCAGCGCACTGCCCGTGGGCATGTACGTACCCCACCAGCCCATGCGGCCGCTGAGCTGCGATGCATCCACCGTGCGGCGAATGAGCGCGGGCGCAGGCATGACGACCAGCAAAAAGCCCAAGCCTTCTAATGCGCGTAAGAACAACAAGCCACTGGCATCGGCCACAAAGCCACCACTGATGCTGGCGACTGACAACAGTGCCAAGCCGACCAACATGCTGCGGCGCAGGCCCAAACTATCAGCACTGAGCCCAACAGCAAGGCCGAGCGTCATGCTGGCCACTTGCACCGCAGACAGCAAGAAACCGGCTTGCACCAAAGTGATATTCAGTGCGTCTTGCAGCACCGGCAACGCAGGCGGCAGCTTGCCCACATGCAACGCAGCGCACACGCCTGCAAACACAATGACCCACGAGGGGTGGATGCCAAAGCGGTGCTTGCTCATGTGGCGTAGATGCAGCTAGGTTTATGCCGTCAAGCGTGCGTGCTCACGCGTGGCGAAACGATCAGTCATACCCGACAAGTAATCGGCCACGGCACGCGGCACATCGCTGCGCTGGGCGTAGGCGGCGGGCATTTCTTGGGGCTTGGCCAAGTAGACGGCGAACAGTTCTTGCACCATGGCGCGCGCACCGTCTGTGGTTTGCATGACCTGCGGGTGACGGTACAAATTGCGGAACAAAAACGACTTGAGCGCTTTTGACTCTTCGTACATCGCTGCACTGAACTGCACGATGGCTGGGCACTGGCGCGCTTCGTTTGCACTGGTGGGCGCGTGCTGTTGCAGCGCTGTGCGCGTGGCGTTGATCACGTCGTACACCTGATCGCTCAACATGCGGCGAATGGTTTCGTACAACACGCGGCGGCCTTGAAGCTGTGGATACTCAGCCAAAGTTTGCGCGTGATAGCGAGCAAACAACGACACGTCTTGCAGTTGTTCGAGCGTGAGCAAGCCAGAACGTACGCCGTCGTCAATGTCGTGCGCGTTGTAGGCAATGGCATCGGCCAAATTGCACAGTTGCGCTTCAAGGCTGGGCTGTGTGCCGTTCAAAAAACGGGCGGCGATGCCGTTGGGCTCATGCGCGTTGATGAGTTCGGCGTTGCGACGCGCGCAGTGCTTCAAGATGCCTTCGCGCGTTTCAAAGCTCAGGTTGAGGCCGTTGAACGCGGGGTAACGCTCTTCAAGTTCATCCACCACGCGCAAGCTTTGCAGGTTGTGCTCGAAGCCGCCATAAGGGGCCATGCATTCGTTCAGCGCGTCTTGACCGGCGTGACCGAAGGGCGTGTGGCCAAGGTCGTGTGCCAAGGCAATGGCTTCCACCAAGTCTTCGTTCAGACTCAACGCGCGCGCAATAGAGCGGCCGAGCTGCGCCACTTCCAACGAGTGCGTCATGCGCGTGCGAAACAAATCGCCTTCGTGGTTCAAGAAGACTTGCGTCTTGTAAACCAAGCGGCGAAACGCGGTGGAGTGCACGATGCGGTCGCGGTCGCGCTGATGCGGGTTGCGCACGCTGGAGGCGTGGGCGGGAAGTGAGGGTTCTGCGTGGCGGCGACCACGCGACTGTTCAGGCAGGCAGGCGTAGGGTGCTAGCTGCGTCATTGGGAACAGGAGTCATCAATGACTTGCGCCACCAAAGCGTCAGGCGCACCGCGCACAATGGCTGTGCCGGGCTTGTCGATGAGCACGAATTTGATTTCGCCTGCTTCTGCTTTTTTGTCCACACGCATGTGGTGCAGGTAAACGTCCGCGCCAAGTTTGGGGCCGACGATGGGCAAGCCTGCACGTTCGATGAGGGCGGTGAAGCGCGACACAAACGCCTCGTCCACCAAACCCAAACGTTGCGACAGGTGCGAGGCCATGACCATGCCGCAGCCCACAGCTTCGCCGTGCAGCCATTCGCCAAAGCCCAAGCCCGCCTCGATAGCGTGGCCGAATGTGTGGCCAAAGTTGAGGATGGCGCGGATGCCGCCCTCGCGTTCGTCTTGGCCAACCACCCAGGCTTTGATTTCGCAGCTGCGCTTCACAGCATGTGCCAAAGCCTTCGGGTCACGCGCCAAGAGCGCGTCGAGATTCGCATCGATCCAATCGAGAAACTGCATGTCGGCAATGGGGCCATATTTGATGACTTCGGCCAAGCCCGCGCTCATCTCGCGCTGGGGCAAGGTTTGCAAGGTGTCGAGGTCGCACACCACACGTTGCGGTTGGTAGAACGCACCAATCATGTTTTTGCCGATGGGATGGTTGATCGCCGTTTTGCCGCCCACCGAGGAGTCGACCTGTGCCAGCAAGGTGGTGGGCACTTGCACAAAGGGCACGCCCCGCATGTAGCAAGCGGCGGCAAAACCGGTCATGTCGCCCACCACGCCGCCGCCCAAGGCGAACAACACGGTTTTGCGGTCGGCGCCTTTGCCCAGCAGCTCGTCAAAAATCAGATTCAGCGTTTGCCAATCTTTGTGGCTCTCGCCATCGGGCAAGGCCACGGTGTGCACGTGTTTGTAGAGCGGTGCAAGAGCGGCTTGCAAACGCTCGGCATAGATGGGGCCCACGGTGTCGTTGGTGACGATGAGAGCAGCCGAGGCTTTGGGTAAGTTGGCCCATGTGCTGGCAGCGTTGAGCAACTGCTCGCCAATCAAAATTTGATAGCTGCGATCGCCCAAGTCAATGGCAACGCGTTCGAGGTGTGGTGTGTTCGACATGAATCAAATTCTGTGTGGGGGCGACACGCGTGGGCGGTCGGCAGGCGCGGGGGGCGAGACGGGTTTGATGTGGCCCGCAAGTTCGAGCTGGGACACGATCATGTTGACCAAGCCTGCCACATTGGGGCGACCTGTTTCGATGACGTAATGGGCGGTTTCGCGGTACAGCGGGTCACGCACTTCGAGCAGCTCGCGCAAGCGCGCTTGCGGATCGGCCACTTGCAACAAGGGGCGGTTTTGGTCATTGCGCAAACGGCGAAACACTTCTTCGGGGCTGGAGCGCAAATAAAACACGTGGCCGTGTTGGCGCAGACGTTCGCGGTTGATGGGACGCAACACCGAGCCGCCACCAGTGGACAACACGCCGTGGTGGTTGTGGCACAAATCGGCGAGCACTTCAGATTCGAGGTCGCGAAAGCGGTCTTCCCCTTCGCGTTCGAAATATTCGCGGACCGAGCAACCCAAGCGGTGCTCAATCGCGTGATCCGAATCAACAAAGGGGAGGTGTAGTCGCCGAGCGAGTTGACGCCCAACAGTCGTTTTGCCGGAACCCGGCAGACCCACCAAAACCAACAACATATGCTTTCTTAACGTGCAACGGCACTGTGATCAAGCATTTTAGGGGTTATGAAGACCAGCAACTCTTGCTTGGCTTGGGCGGTGCGGCGGTTTTTGAACAAATACCCCAGCACGGGGATGTCGCCGAAGAACGGGACTTTGTACTCGTCCTCTTGCTCGCTGGTCTCGTAAATGCCGCCAATCATGACTGTGCCGCCGTTTTCCACCAGCACTTGGGTCTTGACGTGCTTGGTGTCGATGGCAAACCCCGCAGGGGTGATTTGGCCCACGTTGTCTTTGGAAATATCAAGGTCTAACACGATGCCGCCCTCGGGCGTGATTTGTGGCGTGACCTCCAACTTAAGGTTGGCTTTGCGAAACGCCAAGGTGGAGGCTCCGCTGGCGGCGGCCACTTGATAAGGCAACTCTGTGCCTTGCTCAATCACGGCTTTGGCTTGGTCTGCGGTGACCACGCGCGGGCTAGACACAACCTTGCCTTTGCCGTCGGCTTCGAGCGCTGAAAGTTCAAGGTTGAGAAAACGGTTCTTGGCCGAGTTGAAGATAGATACTGCAAAACTGGCTGAAGCAAAGCCATTGAGACTGGCGGCGGGCAAGTTAACGAAGCTGCCGGAGGTGTCGAGCGCTTTGTCGGCAATGTTGAAGCTGGTGCCTTGCTGCGCGGTGGGGTTGGCATTGGCGATGACGTTGGTATTGGTCGGCCCCCACACGTTTTGTGCACCACCCTGCCCCATCCCACCCAAGCGCACACCCAACGTCTGGCCAAAGGTGTCACTGGCTTGGACGATGCGCGCTTCGATCATCACTTGGCGCAAAGGGATGTCGATCTTGGCAATCATTAGCGCCACTTGGTCAAGGCGCTCGGCAATGTCGGTGACGAAGAGTTGGTTGGTACGCGACTCGGCCATGGCGCTGCCGCGTGTGCTTAGGATGCGTGAGCCGCCGCCCATCGACGACAGGCTGAAAGGGGCTGAGTTAATGGGCGGCGCATAACCCAGGCCTGCACTACCGAAACCGCCATAGCCTGCGCCATACCCGCCACCAACGGTAGACATCGCAGGCAACACCGTGCCCCCTTGAATCTGCGTGAGCACATCCACGGCTTTGGCGTAATTGAGTGCGAAGCCACGCGTTTGCATGGGTTCTAGGTTTTGCGCAGCGAGCTTGCTTTCATATTCGAGCTTTTCGCGCGCCGCCACTTCCGTGCGTGGCGCCACCCAAATGACATTGCCTTGCCGGCGCACACTCAAGCCCTTGGCTTGGGCCATGATATCCAGCACTTGGTCCCAAGGCACTTTATGCAGCTTCAAGGTCAATGCGCCCGTGACGCTGTCAGACGTGATGATGTTGAGACCCGTGAAATCGGCCACGATTTGCAGCGCGGTGCGCACCTCGATGTTTTGAAAATTCATCGACATCGGTGCACCGATGTAGGTAGGTTTAGCTTCTTGACTTTGCAGTGGCAGCGCGAACGTTGAGAGAAAAAGTATGCCGCTGTACACGAACGCACAACGCACGGCGTACGCCCATCGGCGACGCATCAACTCACCGCGAAAAAACTTGCAGCTCATGGCGCAGCCTCATGCAAGGGCAAACGCACATCACGGATGTGCCATTCGCCCGAAGAGCTCAGCGCCAATTCTTGAATCAGCAAATGGTCAGGCGCCACCGCCAACACCCGCCCAAAGTCTTGTCCCAGATATCTGCCCGCACGCACGCGATGCACACTCACCATAAGCATATTGTTTTTGTCTCCGACTGGCGGCAGCACTTTGACCAAGGCCTCCATCTCATCCGCGGAAGCGATTTGCCCCACGTACTGCAAGCGTTCGCGCGGATAGGCTTCCAACACATCGCGCGCACGCAAAAGCTCAGGCGCCACCAAACGGGCATAGCTGGGATGTTGCTCGGCATGGGCGCGTTGCGTTCGGCCCCAAGCTTGCGCACTGAAGGGGTCAACTGGCGCAGCCCCTTCTGAATTGACACTGGCCAACTCGAATGCTGCATCAGTCACCGTGGGTTGCGGCGCCAACGCCAACACTTGCGCAGAAACGCCCCCACGTGGATCGGCCTTGAGCTCCAGCGACGACACCGTCACGCCTGGGGCAGCGGTGGACCACTGCGCCAACCAATTGAGCCAACTGTCCCAAGAGCCTTGCACCTTCACATGCACAGGCAAGGTCTGCATGTGCAGTGCACCCAGCGCAGGGTTGTGTTGTAGTTTGTCCATCCTGAGTTGAGACAGCTGCAACCCCTGTTGCTCTGCCAACCGGGTCAGCGCAGCCGCATCTGCAAATGTGGCTTGCGGCTGACTGGAAGTTTGCAATAGCTGTGCAGTCTGTGCGCGCAAAGCTTGCGTTGATTCTTGTTCTGCCACCCATTTAGCCTTGGCCTCGCTGGCGTCATCCCACGCTTGCCAGCTGTGTAGCCACCACGGGCTGAGCAACATCGCACCACAAACGCCCGCGCTAACGAAGAAAGCATATTGATAAGCGCGCGGCCAAAGCCAAGGACGGCGCAAGTCCAACTGCGGCAGAGCGAAAGTCAAACCTTTCATCACACCCCCACCTTCAAATCGGCTTCGATGCGAAATTGCCACACCGGCAAGCCGGTGGTGGACACGGCGGGCATCACTTGCAATTGCGGCAGCTCTGGCGCTTGCGCCCAAATATCAAGGGCCTTGAGTTGTTGCACCAACTGCTGCGCGTGCTTGGATGACAACGCCTCGCCTTGCATGGTCCAGCGCGTGCCTTGCTGTTTGACGCTGGCCACCCACACGCCCTGTGCGGCTTGGCTGAGCACACGGCTCCATTGCAAGCTTTGCGACTGCAAATCTTGGCGTGCCTTCAGCCAGCGGCTTTGTTCTGCGCGGCGCTCATGCAAGGCTTTGGTGTGTGCATGCGCTTTTTGCACCTCGTCAAAGGCGCGTGCTGACGCCACCACATCGCCGGCGTGCGGCTGTTTGCTTTCGGCGGCAGAAGCCATCACCGTGCCAAATCCCAAGGCCAAAAATGCGCCGCCCATGGCGCACACAGCGACGCCCAGCAACCATGCACGGCGCAACACATGCTGCGTGTTCTCACGGTGGGGCAGAAAATTCGCACCTTCCTCGATCCAACCACGCAAGGCCAAACCAAAAGCTTCATCGCACTGCAACGCCAAGGCGGCACTGGCCTGAGGCAAAGCGGCCAAAGTGTGACTCAGCGCCGTGCGACGCACAGCATCTTGACGGGGTTCAACCACAGCGGCGTTCAAACCGGCAAGCTGGGCGACCCGCTGCAAGGCCTCAACACGCAAGCGCGGCGCAGCTTGTACCAAATAAAGCAGCTCACCCGCAGGTGCCGACTCGGTGTCCAAGCTGTAATCCATGCACACCTCGGATGCGTAATCGGGCAGCAGCGATTGCACCTCGGCCTGCAACTGAAATGCCACATCTTCAGGCGACAAACTCGCAGCCAAGGTCACAAGGTGGTTAGACACACAAGCGCTGTCCAAACCAAGATAGGCCAGCTCGGGTTGGTAATCGCCTGCTTCCAAATAAGCGCGCAACCACAGGCCCAGCTCCACCGACTGCATCACCTCGCCATGCGCCACCAGCCCCTCGGGCAACGCCAAACGCTCAGCACAACAAACGGTATCGGGTTGGCTGGGTGAGCCGCTGAGCACCACCAAACTGCAGGCATCAGGGCCCACATCGAGCCCCACCACGCAGAGGCGGCGCGGGCGTGAAAGGGAAAGCCATGAGGTCCAACGCATGAAACACTTCCTTTTGCAAAGGGTCGGGGTGCTTGGCATTTCAACGCGTTGACAAGTGGCTGCGGAGGTGTTTGACTCGAGACTTTTGTGATGGAAGCGTGTTTTTATAATCCTCCCCACTTATGGCGACAAACCACACCCCCGAAGGTTCGAAAGAACACGCTGCTGCACCTGCAGCCCCCCGTTCCATGGCGAGCCGGCTTTTGCTGTGGGCCATAGGGATTGCCGCTGCTGGCATGCTGGTGGTGGGCCTTTTGGTCGCCGTCGCGCTGGCCATGGCTTACCCCCAATTGCCCGACATCTCGGACTTGGCCGATTACCGCCCCAAGCTCTCGATGCGCGTGTATTCGGTCGAGGGCACACAGATTGGCGAGTTCGGTGAAGAGCGCCGCAACCTCACCCCATTCAAAGACATCCCCAAGGTGATGAAAGACGCGGTGCTGGCCATTGAAGACGCGCGCTTTTACCAACACAACGGTGTGGACTACATCGGTCTGATGCGTGCAGCCTTGGCTAACTTGGGTCGCGCCAAGAGCCAAGGCGCTTCAACGATCACCATGCAGGTGGCACGCAATGTGTACCTGTCGTCAGAAAAAACATTCACCCGCAAGATTTATGAAATCTTGCTGACCAGCAAGCTCGAGCACATGCTCAGCAAAGACCAGATTTTTGAAATCTATTTGAACCAAATTTATTTGGGTAACCGTGCTTACGGCTTTGCCGCTGCGTCTGAAGCCTACTTTGGCAAGCCGCTGAAAAACATCAGCATTGCCGAAGCCGCTATGTTGGCGGGCTTGCCCAAAGCACCGTCGGCGTACAACCCCATCGTCAACCCCAAGCGTGCACGCGCGCGCCAGCTCTACATCATTGAGCGCATGGAAGAAAACGGCTTCATCACCAAAGAACAAGCGGTGGCAGCCAAGCAAGAAGAGTTGAAGATTCGCACGGCCATGAGCAGCCTCAACACCCACGCCGACTACGTGGCCGAAATGGCGCGCCAGCTGATGTTTGCGCAATACGGCCCCGACATCTACACCCGCGGCTTGAACGTGTACACCACCATCCGCGCCAGCGACCAACAAGCGGCCTACTTTGCGCTGCGTCGCGGCATCATGGACTTTGAACGCCGCCAACACTACCGCGGCCCTGAGCGTTTCATCAACCTGCCAGAGAAGGCGGCAGAGCTGGAAGACGCGATTGACGACGCTTTGATCGAACAAGGCGACAAGGGCGATTTGTTGGCCGCTGTGGTGCTGGAAGCGACGCCGAAGAAAGTGCGCGTGGTCCGTCAAAACAGCGAGGTGCTGGAAATCACGGGCGAAGGTTTGCAACCCGTGCAATCGGGCTTGTCTGACAAAGCTGCGCCCAACATCAAGCTGCGCCCAGGCGCGCTGGTGCGCATCACCAAGACCGCCAAAGGCGGCTGGGAAATTACCCAACTGCCGGAAGTGGAAGGCGCGTTTGTGTCGATTGACCCACGCGATGGCGCCATTCACGCACTGGTGGGTGGCTTTGACTTCAACAAGAACAAGTTCAACCACGTGACCCAAGCGTGGCGTCAGCCTGGCTCGAGTTTCAAACCGTTCATTTACTCTGCCGCACTGGAAAAAGGCTTCACGCCCATGACCGTGGTGAACGATGCACCCTTGTTCTTCGATGCCAGCGTCACAGGTGGCCAACCGTGGGAACCCAAAAACTACGATGGCACGTTTGAAGGCCCCATGACTTTGCGCAAAGGCTTGGCCAAATCGAAAAACATGATTTCGATTCGCGTGCTGCAAGCCGTGGGCGCGCAAAACGCGCAAGACTGGATTGCACAGTTTGGCTTTGACGCAGAAAAGCACCCTCCCTACTTGACCATGGCGCTGGGCGCTGGCTCGGTCACGCCCATGCAAATGGCGGCGGGCTATTCGGTGTTTGCCAACGGCGGCTACCGCGTGAACCCCTTCCTCATCACCAAGGTGACGGACCAAATGGGCAAGGTGTTGTCTGAGTTCACCCCAACACCGCCGGATGAATCGGCCCGCGCCATTGATGCACGCAACGCCTTTGTGATGACCAGCTTGCTGCAAGAAGTCACACGCTCAGGCACGGCCGCACGCGCCCAAGCCACGTTGAAGCGCAACGACATTTACGGCAAAACCGGTACCACCAACGATTCGATGGATGCGTGGTTTGCGGGCTATCACCCCACCCTCACCGCCGTGACTTGGATTGGTTACGACACCCCACGCAAATTGGGTGACCGCGAAACCGGTGGTGGATTGAGCTTGCCCGTGTGGATCAGCTACATGCAGCACGCTTTGCAAAACGTGCCCGTTTCTGAACCTACGCCCCCTTCAGGCTTGAGCCATGAAGGCGGCGACTGGGCCTATACCGAATTCAGCCGAGGCGCTGGCGTGGGCAGCCTTGGGATGGACAGCCGCTCAGGCAACAGCAGCGAACAGCTGCCAGCGAACGACGAGAAGAAAAAGATTCTCGATTTGTTCAAGAACTAACGACAAGGGCGCTCATAGCGCCCTTGTCGTTTTGTGAACGACTGAAGTTAAGCGTGAAAGGTGAGCGCCAGCCCTGTTTGGGCACTTGCGTCTTGACTGAGGCGATCAAAGAATTCGCCTTGGCCTTTGGTATCGGCCCATTGCGCGCCATCAAACCTGAAGTGGTAGCCGCCGGAGCGAGCTGCCAACCACACCTCGTGCAGGGGCTTTTGAAGGTTGATGATGATTTGGCTTTTATTCTCAAACGTGAGGGTGATCATGCCGCCCACGCGCTGGTTGTCGATGTCGGCATCACCGTCGTCGTTGATGCAGTCACAGGCCAATTCAACGGCTTTGAGCAGAAGTTCTGCGCGGTCTAAGAATTCGAGATCGGTCATTACAATTTGTGCCATGGGTATTGAACAAAAGATTTTAGTCAGGGGCGCAAGCCTTGGTGCGGGTGTGGCCTCTTTGCTGTGCGCTTTGCTGGCGTTGACAGCCTGCGGTCAAAAAGGCGCGCTGTACATGCCCAACGATCCAGAGTTCAAACAACGCGCCACATTGCCCGAGATCGTACGTCGCCAATTGCCAAGCCCCCCCGCCACAGCACCCGCTGCCTCATCTCCTGCCAGCGCAGCCTCTGCGGCTGGCCATTAATTTTTCAAGAGCCGTCTGATGACACACACCACGCTTGCCGGTGCGCCTTTTGTGGCCACTCAACATAACGATTTGTATTTGGAAGGCGTCAAACTCGCCGACCTCGCACACGCACACGGCACACCTCTGTTTGTGTATTCCAAAGCTGCCATGCTCAGCGCCCTCGCCGCCTACCAACGCGGCTTTGCAGGCCGCAACGCGCGTATTTGCTACGCCATGAAAGCCAACTCATCCCTCGCGGTGTTGCAAGTGTTTGCACAAGCAGGCTGCGGTTTTGACATCGTGTCGGGTGGAGAGCTGGACCGCGTCATCGCGGCAGGCGGTGATGTGTCTAAAGTGATCTTTTCAGGCGTGGGAAAAACACGTGCCGAAATGCGCAAGGCTTTGGAAGCGGGTATTGCCTGCTTCAACGTGGAGAGCGAAGCCGAGTTGGAAGTGTTGAGCGAGGTGGCACAAAGCATGGGCAAGCGTGCGCCCATCAGCATTCGCGTCAACCCCAACGTAGACGCCAAAACCCACCCCTATATTTCCACTGGCCTCAAAGGCAACAAGTTTGGCGTGGCGCACGAACGCGCCTTGGCCACTTACCAACGCGCTGCGAGTTTGCCCGGATTGCAAGTGACAGGCATTGACTGCCACATTGGCTCGCAAATCACAGAGTCCACGCCTTATCTTGACGCGATGGATCGCGTGCTGGACCTCGTGCAAGCCATCGAAGCGGCAGGCATTGCCATTCACCACATCGACTTTGGCGGCGGTTTAGGCATCAACTACAACGGTGACACGCCGCCTGCTGCAGATGAACTGTGGGCGCAACTGCTGGCCAAACTCGACGCACGTGGCTACGGCCAACGCCAACTGATGATTGAACCCGGTCGCTCGCTCGTGGGCAACGCGGGCGTGTGTTTGACTGAAGTGTTGTACCTGAAGCCAGGCGAGCAAAAAAACTTTTGCATCGTCGACGCCGCAATGAACGACCTGCCTCGCCCTGCGATGTACGAAGCCTTCCACCAAATCGTGCCTGTGTCTGCACGATCGGGTCAAGCAGTGACGTATGACGTGGTGGGTCCTGTGTGCGAGAGCGGTGATTGGCTGGGTCGTGACCGTCAACTGACCGTGCAGTCGGGTGATTTGTTGGCCGTGTTGTCCACCGGTGCTTATTGCGTGGCGATGTCTAGCAACTACAACACACGTGGGCGTGCGGCTGAAATTTTGGTAGAAGGCACCCAAGCGCATGTGATTCGTCGTCGTGAGACGGTGGCGGACCAGATGGCTTGTGAGTCGTTGGTTCGCTAAGTTTTTGCGTTTGCTTTCGTGGCGGTTCTTTCGCTCCGCCCCGACGATCAGCGAGTGAAACCACCCGAACTAAACAAATGGCGCCACAAAGAAGAGTGGACAACCCTCCAAGCAAGCAACACCAAGATCACAGAGGCATAAACAAACACCTCTGCAAAGTTGCTCTTCCCCGCCCGCATCCAAAAAAAGTGCAGCACAGCCAATACCGCTACGGCGTACACCAAACGGTGCAACCACTGCCAACGCTTGGCACCTAACCATCGAATCGCGCGATTGAACGAGGTCAATGCCAACGGCGTGAGCAACACAAAAGCACTGAACCCCACCAAGATGAACGGGCGCTTGGCGATGTCTGCGGCAATATCACCCCACTCAAACCCCATGTCGAGCCAGCTGTAACAAAGCACATGCAACACCGCGTAAAAGTAGGTGAACAAACCCAACATGCGCCGCAGCTTTGCCAACTCAGGCAAACCCAACATCACACGCAATGGCGTCACCGCTAACGTCACGCACAACAAGCGCAGCGTCCAGTCACCCGTGGCGCGTATCAAATACTCGGCAGGGTTGGCACCCAACGCATCGTTGACAGTGCCCCACACCAGCCACGCAAATGGCAAAAGACAAAGCGACCACAGCACTGGCTTGGCGCTGCGGTGTTGCAGGGCTTTTCGCAAAGCGGTCTTCACATCAATACAGTTTACTCAGGTCCATGCCCGCATAAAGCTGGCCCACTTGGGCTTCGTAACCGTTGAACATCAAGGTCTTGCGCTTTTTGGCAAACAAACCGTCTTCGCCTATGCGACGCTCGGTGGCTTGGCTCCAGCGCGGATGGCTCACGTTCGGATTGACGTTGGAATAAAAACCATACTCTTGCGGCGCTGAGCGGCCCCATGAATTAACGGGCTGCTTCTCCACAAAGCGAATCTTCACCAAACTCTTGGCGCTTTTGAAACCATATTTCCAAGGCACCACCAAGCGCACAGGCGCGCCATTTTGATTGGGCAGCACTTCGCCGTACATGCCAAAGCTCAAGAGCGTGAGCGGGTGCATGGCCTCGTCCATGCGCAGGCCTTCGACATACGGCCAATCGAGCACCCGCGAGCGCACGCCAGGCATGGTTTTGGGGTCGGCTTGGGTGATGAACTCCACATACTTGGCGCTGCCCAAAGGCTCCACACGTTTGATGAGTTCGGCCAGCGAGTAGCCCAGCCACGGAATGACCATGGACCAACCTTCCACGCAGCGCAAGCGGTAAATGCGCTCTTCCATGGGACTGAGTTTGAGCAAGGCGTCTAGGTCGAAACGGCCCGGTTTTTTAACGAGCCCTTCGACCTCCACCGTCCACGGTTTGGTTTGCAAGGTGTGAGCGTATTTGGCGGGGTCAGATTTGTCCGTGCCGAATTCGTAAAAGTTGTTGTAGCTGCTGGCATCGGCGTAGGTGGTGATTTTTTCCATGGTGTTGGCACCACTCACGCGGCTCACAGCGCCCGTCAACGGGGCCAGCTTGCCTGGGCGTATCACCACGTCGCTGGGGGTTTGGGCCAGCGCCTCACGCCAAGCCCATGCAGCCATTGACAGCCCTGCTGCGCCTGCTGCCATTTGTTTGAGCCAATCGCGTCGCTGCGCATACACCGCTTGCGGTGTGATGTCGCTGCTCAGCGTGTGCACAAAACCAGAGTCACTGCTTTTCGATAATTGATTGAAACGCACGAAGCCCCCTTGAATCCAAAAGTTTTTGCATTGTGAGGCATCGCCCATCGAGCCTCATGCCACGCACAGAAAGACCTTAAGACCAGAAACAAAAAAGCTGGCACTCGGCCAGCTTTTTTAGTGAGAGTTGAAACTCTGAATTAACGCAAACCAGCGATGTAGTCAGCCACAGCTTTGATTTCGCGGTCATTCAACTTGGCAGCCACACCGCTCATTTGAGCGCTGTTGCCACGGCCAACGTTTTGACCCACGCCTTTGTTTCCGTGCTCACGGAAGGAATTCAATTGCGCCATGGTGTAGTCAGCGTGCTGACCGCTCAAGCGTGGGTACTGTGATGGGATGCCAGCACCTGTTGGGCTGTGGCAACCAGCACAAGCGGCAATTTGACGGTCAGCCACGCCGCCGCGGTAAATGCGCTCACCCAAAACAACCAAGTCTTTTTCTTTGGCAAAGTTAGGCTTGGCTTCTTTCGAGGCCAACCAAGCTGAAACGTTTTTCATGTCGGCTTCAGACAAGCCAGCAGCCATGCCGCTCATGATGGCGTTGGCACGCTTGCCAGATTTGAACTCTTGCAATTGTTTGACCAAGTAATCTGGGTGCTGTTGTGCCAGCTTAGGGTAGGCAGGCGAACCGGCGTTGCCATCTGCACCGTGGCAAGACGCGCAAACAGCGGTGTAGGTTGCTTCACCTTTGGCCAAATCAGCCTTGGCTGCAGGGGCTGCAGGCTCGGCGGCATTGGAAAGGGCGGGGGCTACCAAGGCGGCAGCAATCAACAAAGAGGCAATCAGCTTCATAGGTGTTCTTTGGTTAATGGGTCTCAAAGACGTCGAAAAACTGCGGTGATTCTACAATGCCTCATGAACCAGCCAGACCCACACGACACCCCCGCCCAAAATGACACGCCTGAGGTGCCTGAAATCGCGGTCCTGAACGCCGAATTTGAAGCCCAACGCGAAGCCGAACGCGCTGCTGCCAAAGCTGCATTCGAGCTCTTAAGCCCTGCCGATCAAGCCAAATACGCCATGGGCTGGCTGCACACCGCACGGTTTTTGACCACCGCGGCCCAGTTGCACCACCTGCCCACCTACGACCTGCCCGAAATTGCCTTTGTCGGCCGCTCCAATGCGGGTAAATCCACCTGCATCAACGTGCTGACCCAACAAAAACGCTTGGCCTACGCTTCCAAAACACCAGGCCGCACCCAGCACATCAACTTATTCGCCATGGGCCGCCAAGGCAAAACCGATGCCGTGCTGGCTGACTTGCCCGGCTACGGCTACGCGGCCGTGCCCAAGCAAGACAAGATTCGTTGGCAACAAGTAATGGCCAACTATTTGCTCACCCGTCCCAACCTGCGCGCAGTGGTGCTGATGTGTGACCCACGTCACGGCCTGACGGAGCTGGACGAAATTTTGTTAGATGTGATTCGCCCGCGCGTGGCAGAGGGCATGAAGTTTTTGGTGCTGCTCACCAAGGCTGACAAGCTCAACAAAACTGATGGTGCGAAGGCTCTGCAAATCACCAAGCTGCAAGCGGGTGGTGGTGAAGTTCGCTTGTTCTCGGCACTGAAGAAACAAGGTGTGGATGAAGTGGCGGCCACTTTGTACAAGTGGATGCACCCTTAATTCAACTGGGCGCTTTACCTTAACGCGTAAAGCGCATCAAGAAGCTGGATTAGTAAAGCTCTGGCGCGCCTGGTGGGCGTGTTTTGAAGCGCTTGTGCACCCAAAAATATTGAGCGGGCATGGTGTTGATAAACACCTCCAAGCGTTGGTTCATCGTGTCCGTGTCGGCCTCGGCGTCGTCTGTGGGAAAGTCATTCCAAGCCGAATACACCACAACCTCGTAGCCTGTATCCGTCATGCGCGTGATGACGGGCATCACTCGGGCTCGCCCCAGTTTGGCAAAGCGCGACAAAGACGGCACGGTCGCGGCTGGCTCGCCATAAAACGGCACAAAGATGGACTCACTTGGGCCAAAGTTCATGTCAGGCAGCAAGTACAGCAATTCGTTTTTTCGTAAGGCCGCGATGATGGGCTTGACGCCATCCTCGCGACGAAACAAACGCACGTTGCCAAACCGTTGACGCCCCTTGGCGACCCACGCATCCACCGCCGCATTCGACTGCGGCGTGAAGATGGTCGTGAAACGCAAAGGCAGGCTCATGGTGAGTGCTGACCACCCCACATCCAAACCCATGAAGTGCGGCGCAAACAACACGGTCGGCGTTGCGTCGGATAACGCAGCCACCTCACCCGACAGCTGCACGCGCGATTGGATGCAAGCCGCACTACGGTGCCACAGCCAACTGCGGTCAAGCCACGCTTGCGCGAAATACACAAAGGTTTGACGGGTCAATGCATCATGTTCGGCATCGCTCAAATGTGGAAAGCAAACACGCAAATTGGTTTGCACCACACGGCGGCGCGATGGGATCACCACCATCAGCAAAGCGCCCAAGCCCTCACCTAGGGCGCGCAACCACGACAAAGGCAAATAGCCCAAGCCACGCAACACCCACAAACCGAAATTGCTGAACATGGTTTAGCCTTCTGCGCGCGGTTGTTTGTCACGCGCGTAACCCCAGAGGTATTGACCGGGTGCATCCAAAACCATACTTTCCACGCCTCGGTTGACCGCCGCTGCAGCCACCTCGGGCGATACGTTGGTGTCTTTCATTTCGGGCGCGTCAAAGGGCCGCATGTGCATGCAAAAACCTTGACCTGCCGGCAAGCGCTCACACCACGTCATGATGACCTGCGCACCGGTTTGTTGCGCCAACTTCGCGAGCAAGGTCATGGTGTACACATCGCGACCAAAGAATGGCGCCCACACACCTTGCCCCAAGGGCGGCACTTGGTCGGGCAAGATGGCCGTGTAGCCACCGTTGCGCAATGCGCGAATGAGGGTGCGCACACCCGCCAGGGATGTGGGCGCGGAATCTAAATACGGGCGTGTGCGGGCATTGGCGACCAAGGGCTCTAGCCACGCTTTGCGTGCAGGGCGAAACAGCGCCACCATGGGCCCATAAGTTGGCCCAAATTTTTCGGCAATCGCTTGTGCGCCAATTTCCCAAGAGCCCAAATGTGGCGACATGATGATCGCGCCCTTGCCGGCTTGCATAGCGGCTTCAAAGTGCTCAGCGCCATCCCACTTCATCAAGCCATCGAGCTTTGTTTCATGCGGGCGCATCCACACCCAAGGCAGCTCAGCCACCATTGCACCAATGGCCGCAACCGCAGGACGGGCATCGCGCCACGCCACACCAGCCGCATGCACATTGGCTTTGAAATTGCGTCTGTAGCCAGGCGACAACCACCACACCAACCAACCCAGCACAGCGCCCAAGCGCTGCATCAAAGGCAGAGGCAAGCGGGCGAGGAAGTGAAAAATGCGGGTGGTGAGAGACATGAACTTTTTGATGACTTTGATAAATCCACTAGAATTCTGATTGTCGCTGAGTTACAGAACAACTTGCAGGGCGACGACACACCACCGTGTGAGAGTGAGGGCTAGGCCCAAACCACTGCTAAAGCGTTCGCTAGGCTCCAAGTTTTCAGGGTCGGCAACGCCGAACAACCCATTGAAAACAAGGAGCTTTTTTTATGTCAAGCAATTACCTCTTCACGTCTGAATCCGTTTCAGAAGGCCACCCAGACAAAGTGGCAGACCAAATCTCTGATGCGATTTTGGACGCGATTTTCGAGCAAGACCCCCTCTCACGCGTGGCTGCCGAGACCCTAACCAACACTGGCTTGGTTGTGTTGGCTGGCGAGATCACCACCAACGCGCACGTGGACTACATCCAAGTCGCACGTGACACCATCAAGCGCATCGGCTATGACAACACCGATTACGGCATCGACTACAAAGGTTGCGCTGTGATGGTTTGCTACGACAAACAATCCAACGACATCGCCCAAGGTGTGGACCACGCGTCTGACGACCACCTCAACATCGGCGCAGGCGACCAAGGCCTGATGTTTGGCTACGCTTGCAGCGAAACGCCAGAGCTGATGCCCGCCCCCATCTACTACGCCCACCGTTTGGTCGAGCGCCAAGCTCAGCTGCGCAAAGACGGCCGCTTACCTTTCTTGCGTCCTGACGCCAAGAGCCAAGTGACCATGCGCTACGTGGACGGCAAGCCTCACAGCATTGACACCGTGGTGTTGTCCACCCAACACAGCCCTGACCAAAGCGAGTCAGCCACCAAGATGAAAGCTAGCTTCAACGAAGCCATCATCGAAGAGCTGATCAAGCCCGTGTTGCCCAAAGAGTGGTTGCAAGACACCAAGTTTTTGATCAACCCCACAGGTCGATTCGTCATTGGTGGCCCACAAGGCGACTGCGGTTTGACTGGCCGAAAAATCATTGTGGACACCTACGGCGGCGCATGCCCTCACGGCGGTGGCGCGTTCTCAGGCAAAGACCCATCCAAAGTGGACCGCTCTGCCGCATACGCTGCACGCTACGTAGCTAAAAACATTGTGGCTGCTGGCTTGGCGACACAGTGCCAAGTGCAAGTGGCATACGCCATTGGCGTGGCACGCCCCATGAACATCACGGTGAACACCGCAGGTACTGGCGTGATCTCTGACGACAAGTTGTCAGCACTGGTGGCTGAGCACTTTGACTTGCGCCCCAAAGGCATCATTCAAATGCTCGACTTGCTGCGTCCAATCTACGCCAAGACAGCGGCTTACGGTCACTTTGGTCGTGAAGAGCCAGAATTCACATGGGAACGTACCGACAAGGCTGCGGCATTGAAGGCTGCTGCTGGCGTGAAGTAAACGCTTCTTCGCTTCTATTCAAGGGCTTCTCGTTTTTAACGAGAGGCCCTTTTCGTTTGTACCGAGCTTCGCCGCAATCGAACGAATAAAAACATCAAGTTTCTGAAGACTGCTGCAACGCCCACATCTGCGCATACCGCCCATTCATAGCCAACAGCTGCGCGTGAGCACCTCGCTCCACAATGCGCCCCGCATCGAGCACCAAAATCTCATGCGCATCCACCACGGTCGACAAACGGTGCGCAATCACCAAGGTGGTTTTGTTCTGCGCCGCGCTTTGCAGCTCTGCCTGAATCGCCCGCTCATTGGCACTGTCCAACGCCGAAGTGGCTTCGTCAAAAATCACAATCGGTGGATTTTTTAGCAAGGTACGTGCAATTGCCACACGCTGCTTCTCACCGCCCGACAACTTCAAACCACGCTCACCCACCATCGTGTCGTAGCCCTTGGGGGTTGCAGAAATGAAATCATGGATATGCGCTGCGCGTGCCGCTTGCTCCACCTCGGCCTCGGTCGCATCCGTGCGGCCATAAGCGATGTTGTAGCGCACGGTGTCGTTGAACAGCACCGTATCTTGCGGCACGATGCCCATGGCGCGGCGCACACTGCCCTGCGTGACTTGGCGAATATCTTGGCCGTCAATGGTGATCGCCCCAGAGCCCACGTCGTAAAAGCGAAACAGCAAACGCGCAAGCGTGGACTTGCCAGAGCCCGAAGGCCCAACCACCGCCACAGTTTTACCCGCAGGAATCTCGAAGCTGATGCCATGCAAGATGGGTCGGGTGGACTCATACGCGAACACCACGGATTCAAACTTCACCGTAGGCGAACCGCTCAAATGCAAAGCAGGCGCATTGGGCGTATCTGCTACTTCGCGTTCTTTTTCCAGCAATGTGAACATGCGATCCAAGTCGGTCAGACTTTGTTTGATCTCTCGGTACAGCACGCCCAAGAAGTTCAGCGGAATGTAGAGCTGAATCATGAAGGCGTTGATCATCACCAAGTCGCCCAAGGTCATGCGGCCATCGACCACGCCTTGTGTGGCACGCCACAACATGCCCACCAAGGCCACGGCGATGATGAGCTGCTGACCGGTGTTGAGCAACGACAACGAGGTTTGCGCTTTCAGGCGTGCACGCCGCAAGGCCTCTAGGCTTTTGTCGTAGCGCGCAGCCTCGAAGGCTTCGTTGTTGAAATACTTGACCGTCTCGTAGTTGAGCAACGAGTCCACCGCTTTGGTGTGCGCTGCTGAATCAGACTCGTTGGCTTGGCGACGGTACTGCGTGCGCCATTCGGTCACTTGAATAGTGAACACGATGTACAGCGCCAGCGCAGCCAGCGTGATGCCTGCAAACCACACATCAAACTTCACCGCCAAGATGCTCAGCACCAAAGCCACTTCAATCAGGGTGGGCACGACGCTGTAAAGCGAATAGGAGATGAGCGACTCAATACCGCGTACACCACGCTCAATGTCACGCGTCATGCCACCGGTTTGACGCTCCAAGTGAAAGCGCAAGCTCAAACCATGCAAATGTTGAAAAGTTTCCAGCGCAATTTGACGTGCCGCACCTTGCGTGGCTTTGGCAAATACCAACTCGCGCAACTCGGTGAACCCAGACACCGACAAACGCAGCGCGCCGTACACCACCAGCAAGGACACAGGCACGACGATGACCGCCAGCGGGTCATTCGGCTTGAACGACATGGCGTCAATCAACTCCTTGAGCAACAAAGGCACGCTCACGTTGGCCACCTTGGCGCCAATCATGAAGCTCAAGGCCGCGAGCACCCGCCATTTGTATTGCCACAAATAGGGGAAAAGGCGTTTGATGGTTTCGCTGTCGGGCCGTTGTTTAGGTGGCTGCCCAATAGGTGTGGGCGCAGAAGAATGGGCGTGATGACGCATGTTGCACAATGCCAAAAAGTAATTCTTCGATTGTGCCTATGTCTACCTCTGCTAACCCACACGCTGTTCCCTTGCCCACCGACCAAGAACTGGTGCTCAAAGTCATCCCTATGCCAGCTGACTGCAATCAGAACGGCGACATTTTTGGTGGCTGGGTCATGGCTCAAGTCGACTTGGCGGGCGCTGTTCTACCCGCACGCTATGCGCGAGGCCGTTTTGCCACGGTGGCGGTGAATGAGTTCATCTTTAAGCACCCTGTGAAGGTGGGCGACATCTTGAGCTTTTTCTCGCGCGTGGTGCGCATCGGCAACACCTCGATCAATGTGAAGGTAGAAGTGTTTGCCGAGCGTTTCAGCGCACAAGGTGAATACATGAAAGTGACCGAAGCCACCCTCACCTACGTGGCCATCGATGAGACGGGCAAGCCCCGCGTGATTCCGAAAGACTGAGCTTAGGAAACGATGTAGGCGCCAGTGCCGGTGGACATCAGCGTGCCATCAGGCCCGCGAAATTCCATGCGCGAGGTACCTACACGTGTGCCCACACGCAAAGCATGGGCATGGATGGTGAAGTGCTCACCAATACCAGGGCGCAAGTAGTCCACCCGTAAATCAATCGTGCCCAGCTTGGCAAATCGCTCCAAGCGTTCTGCAGGTGGTTCTTTCATGTGCTTGGCCGCCAAGCACGCCATGACGGCGGCACTGCCGATTGCATCGAGCACCGCACTGATCACGCCGCCATGGATGCGGTTGTAGGCATAGTGCCCCACCAGATCGGGGCGCATGTCGATGCGGGCCACCACTTCGTCGGGGGTCACGCTGACGATCTTCAAGCCGAGCAACTTGTTGAAAACAATCTTCTCTTCGTAGATGTCGCGAAAGCTGTTCAAGTATTCGGGTTCAAACATCACAGCACTGGCCACGCCCGTGTTGGCAATCGTTGACGACATCGGCGGTCTTTCGTTCAAAAAATCAAAGCTTCGAGAAATCAGGCTTGCGTTTTTCCATGAAGGCACCAAACGCTTCTTTGGCAGCAGGCTCTGTCAGCATACGACCAAAGGAAGCGGCTTCTTCATTCATTTGTTTTTGCACCAATGCGGCTTGACCTGCTTTCATCAAACGCTTGGTTTCGAGCAATGACGACAAAGGCTTAGCGGCCAATTTACGAGCCTGCACTTGTACATAGCTGTTGACCTCAGTGGGTGGCAAAACGCGGTTGACCAAGCCAATTTCCAAAGCGGCTTCAGCCATGAACGGCTCACCCAACAGCAGCGCTTCGGCGGCGCGGTGGTAGCCCATCATTTGTGGTGCGAGCAAACTCGATGCAGCTTCAGGGCACACACCCAGATTGACAAACGGCATGGCAAATGCCGCGTTGTCACCGGCGTACACCAAATCGCAATGGAACAACAGCGTGGTGCCAATACCCACAGCGGGGCCGGCCACAGCAGCCAACACAGGCTTTGGAAATGCCGCGATGTTTCTCAACAAACGAAACACGGGCGCATCTTGCGATGACGGTGGGTTGTGCAAAAAGTCGGCAATGTCGTTGCCTGCGCAAAAGACAGCCTCATGGCCTTGGAACACCAACACGCGCACCTCGGGGTTGCGCTCGGCTTGCTCCACCGCATCGGCCAAAGCGGTGTACATCGCAGCAGTGAGTGAGTTCTTTTTATCGACGCGGTTGAACGTCAGCGTCATCACACCTGCATCGATGTGGCTCAAAATTTCGGACATAGTTTTCCTAGTTACTGGGCACGCAGCCAAACTTGGGTGCGATAGAACGGACCAATGTAGCCGCGCACTTGCAGCTTTTTGCCACCTTCTAATGGCACCAGTTTGACGGTGTATTCCTTGCCGTTTTCGGGATCCAAAATTTTGCCGCCATTGGCCCACAGGTTGTCAGCCGAAGCATCAGGCTTCACACCACGGATGATTTCCATGCCGATGATGGCTTGGCCCTTGCGATCGTCTTTGCAGTCGTCGCAGATTTTCTTGGCGTTGGGGTCGTTGCGCAGTGACTTGACCACGCGGCCACTGAGTGCGCCGTCTTTGTCGACGATTTGGATTTCAGCTTTGGCCTCACCCGTTTTGTCATCGATCGAATGCCAAGTGCCCACGGGCGTCATTTGGGCAAAGCTGCTACCAGCAGCCAACAGGGCCAAGCCCACTAGGGTTTTGAAAAAGTATGTGTGTGTCATGGTTTGAATTTACTCGAATTAAATGACGATACAACTCAGGCAAACACTGCCTCTGTCTCCATCAGCACAGCCGAGCCGGCACGGGCGGTGAGCATGAGCGACGCGGTTTCTGGGAACAGCTTGGCAAAGTAAAAGCGTGCGGTTTGCAGCTTGGCTTGGTAGAACGGGTCGCGGTTGCCTTCGGCAATTTTTTGCAGCGCTACTTTGGCCATGCGAGCCCAGAAGTAGCCAAACACCAAATGGCCTGCCACACGCAGGTAGTCCACAGCAGCAGCGCCCACTTCGTCGGCGTTTTCCATGGCTTTGTAGCCAATCTCGCCAGTGAACTGTGTCATCTGCTGGCCCAATTTGGCCAATGGATTGACGAACTCGGCCATGTCGTCATCGCCTTGCGCCTCTGCCACCAGTTCGGCAATCAGCTTGCCAAACTTCTTAAGAGAAGCACCTTGATTACCCAGCACCTTGCGGCCCAACAAGTC
Source organism: Limnohabitans sp. TEGF004 (assembly GCF_027924965.1). Classification (NCBI taxonomy): domain Bacteria; kingdom Pseudomonadati; phylum Pseudomonadota; class Betaproteobacteria; order Burkholderiales; family Comamonadaceae; genus Limnohabitans; species Limnohabitans sp. TEGF004. The sequence continues at coordinate 2,327,188 of NZ_AP027056.1, forward strand.
CAAGCTTTGAATGGTGTTAGTGCCTTCGTAAATCATGTTGATGCGGGCATCACGCACGTATTGCTCCATGCCCCATTCGCGAATAAAGCCATGGCCACCAAACACTTGCATGCACGACGAGGTGGCAGTCCACGCGTTGTCGGTGATGAAGGCTTTCACGATGGGCGTGAGCAAGGCCACTTGCTCGGCCGACTCTGCACGCACCGCTTCGTCAGGGTGATTCAACTCACGGTCAATGAGCAAGGCGCAGTGCAACGCCAACGCACGGCCACCTTCGGCGTAGGCCCGGGCTGTGAGCAGCATCTTGCGCACATCTGGGTGCACCAGAATGCTGTCGGCTGGTTTGCTCGGGTCTTTGGCGCCCGTGAGGCTGCGCGACTGGATGCGGTCTTTGGCATAGGCCACTGCGTTTTGATAGGCCACCTCGGTCAAGCCCAAGGACTGCATGCCCACACCGATGCGTGCGGCATTCATCATCACAAACATCGCGGCCAAACCTTTGTTGGGCTGGCCCACCATCGTGCCCACCGCGCCGTCCAACACCATCTGTGCTGTGGCGTTGCCGTGGATACCCATCTTGTGCTCTAAGCCACCGCAATAGATGCCGTTGCGCTCGCCAAGGCTGCCATCGGCTTTGACGTGGAACTTAGGCACCACAAACAAGCTGATGCCTTTGCTGCCCGCAGGCGCATCAGGCAAACGTGCCAACACCAAGTGCACGATGTTGCTCACCATGTCGTGCTCACCGGCACTGATGAAAATCTTGTTGCCCGTGATGCGATAGCTGCCATCGGCTTGTGGCTCGGCCTTGGTACGCAAGAGACCCAGGTCGGTACCGCAATGCGGCTCGGTCAAACACATGGTGCCTGTCCACTCGCCACTGGTGAGCTTGGGCAAATACAGCGCTTTTTGTGCGTCAGTGCCGTGCGCGTGCAAGGCCTCGTAAGCGCCGTGCGTGAGGCCGGGGTACATGGTCCACGCTTGGTTGGCGCTGTTGAGCATTTCGTAAAAGCACTGGTTCACCACGATGGGCAAACCTTGACCGCCGTACTCCGGGTCAGCACTCAACGCTGGCCAGCCGCCTTGCACGTATTGGTCATAAGCGGCCTTGAAACCATCAGGCGTTTTCACTTCATGCGTGTCGCGGTTGAGCGTGCATCCTTGTTCGTCACCGATTTGGTTGAGCGGGAAGATCACCTCAGATGCAAACTTACCGCCCTCTTCCAATACCGCCGTAATCGTATCGGCATCCATGTCGGCATGTTTGGGCATTTGCTTCAAATCATCCGTGACGTGCAGCACTTCGTGCAGCACAAATTGCATATCGCGCAGAGGTGGGGTGTAGCTGGGCATGGTTTTGTCTCCTTACTTTTTGGATGGGCTAGTGCGCTTGGCGCTTGTTTGACTGACGGATGTGGCATTGCTTGCACCGTAACGCTGCAAGATGTTTTCAAAACCTTTGAGGGTGCGTGCCAACGATTTGGACGAACGTAAAAATCGGGCTTCGTATTGCAGCGCCAAGATGAGGCCGTGCAGTTCGAACACCATTTGCTCTGCATCCATATCAGCGGCCAAGTGGCCCTCTTCGCGCGCTTGCATCACCGTGCGGTGCACCGCAGCGAGCCAAGTTTTGACCGAGCTGGCCAGAGCGTCGCGCACAGGGCCGGGACGATCATCAAACTCTGCCGCGCCACTGATGTAGAGGCAACCCGAGTCAATCTCGGCCGATGTGCGCTTGGTCCAGTTGGCAAACAACTGGCGCAAACGTGGTAAGCCGCGCTCGACTTGCAAGATGGGCAAAAACACTTCAGCTTCAAAGCGCAAGTGGTATTCACGCACCACCGAAATTTGCAACTCTTCACGCGAGCCAAAGTGGGCAAACACGCCCGACTTGCTCATGCGCGCCACCTCGGCTAACGCGCCAATGCTCAAACCTTCAAGGCCGATTTGCGTCGCCAAACCCAAAGCCGCGTCGACAATGGCAGCTTTGGTTTGCTGGCCTTTTTGCAACGCCTTGCTTTCGCTGGCTGCAGTTTTTCGTGTGGCGTTCATGCGGAACTTTTGAATGAAACTCTAGAAAAGAACGATCGTGCTATTTTGCACGATTTTTGAATCCTTAAACTAAGCCCCTATGCAAGCCACCCGAATTCTCGCCATCCGCCACGGGGAAACCCTGTGGAATGTTGACACCCGCATTCAAGGCCACCTCAACATTGACCTGAACGAAACAGGTCGCTGGCAAGCCGAGCGCGTGGGCCATGCCTTGGCAGAAGAACCTATTCATGCCATTTACAGCAGCGACTTGCGCCGTGCATTTGAAACAGCGCAAGCCATTGCAAATGCCCCCGCCCGACTGGCTGCACGCACCCACACACCTGCGCAAGTGACACCGCATTTGCAATTGCGCGAGCGCCACTTTGGCCATTTGCAAGGCAAAACATGGGCCGAAATCGAGACCCAACACGCAGAAGAATGCAAACTTTGGCGTGGACGTGACCCACATTGGGCGCCGTCGGGCGGCGAGTCTCTGACGGTCTTGCGCGAGCGAATTAGCCACTGCGTGAATGAACTGGCAAGTCAACACCTTGGCGAACAAATTGTGTTGGTCGCGCACGGCGGCGTAATGGATGCGTTGTATCGCTTGGCCACCAACCAATCGGTAGAAGCGCCACGCACATGGCACTTAGGCAATGCGGCCATCAACCGATTGCTATGGACGCCTCAGGGCTTGAGCCTGGTGGGCTGGGGTGATGTGTCGCACTTTGATGAAGCACATGGCGCGCCTCGCGACGAAACCACCACTTAATCTGTGGTGACGTCGCCAATCGCCTTGGGCGGCGTGACACCCAAGTGGCGGTACGCCGCCAAAGTGGCCATGCGGCCACGTGGCGTGCGTTGCAAGAAACCTTGCTGAATCAAATACGGCTCAATCACGTCTTCAATCGTGTCGCGCTCTTCACCAATGCTGGCGGCAATGTTGTCGAGGCCCACGGGGCCGCCATCAAAGCGGTGAATCACCGCCTCCAACAATTTGCGGTCCATCAAGTCAAAGCCTTGCGGGTCCACGTCCAACATGGCCAATGCTTTTTTGGCGATGTCTTCGGTGATGCGGCCTGTGCCCTTCACATCTGCATAGTCGCGCACACGGCGCAGCAAGCGGTTGGCAATGCGTGGCGTGCCGCGTGAGCGACGCGCAATCTCAAAACCACCTTCCACATCCATCGGCGTGTCCAGCAAACCCGCGCTGCGCACCACGATGCGTTGCAGCTCTTCGGCGGTGTAAAACTCCAAGCGCGACACAATGCCAAAGCGGTCACGCAGGGGGTTGGTCAACATGCCCGCACGGGTGGTGGCCCCCACCAAAGTGAAAGGCTGCAAGTCGAGCTTGATGCTGCGGGCCGCTGGGCCTTCACCAATCATGATGTCGATTTGGTAGTCCTCTAGCGCGGGATACAAAATCTCTTCCACCACGGGCGACAAGCGGTGAATCTCGTCGATGAACAGCACATCGTTTTTCTCTAAGCCAGTCAGCAACGCGGCCAAGTCTTTGGGCTTCTCCAACACGGGGCCACTGGTAGAGCGCAGGTTCACACCCAGCTCTTGCGCAATGATGTGGCTCAGCGTCGTCTTGCCTAAACCGGGTGGACCAAACAGCAGCACATGGTCGAGCGCTTCGTTGCGCTTCTTGGCTGCGCCAATGAAAATCTCGAGCTGCTCACGCACCTTCATCTGGCCCACATACTCTTGCAGCAGTTTGGGGCGTAGCGCGCGCTCAATCGCTTCTTCGTTGGGCGATACAGGCGCAGCAGACACCATGCGCGAAGGCACGGGCGATGGGGCGAAATCGTCGGTTTGAATGCTCATGGTTTATTTGGCCAAAGATTTCAGCGCCAGCTTGATGCCGTCACTCACGCCCACATCGGCGGGCAATGCCTTGAGTGCGGCAGCGGCTTCTTTGTCGTTGTAGCCCAGCGCCAGCAAGGCTTGCAAGATGTCGCTTTGGTGGTCGGGCGTGGAAAACAAATGGGGGCCAAGGTCTGCGCCGAGCTTGCCTTTGAGTTCGAGCAACAAACGCTCTGCCGTTTTCTTGCCAATGCCCGGCACCTTGGTGAGACGACCTGCATCTTGGTCAGACACAGCACGCGCCAACTCGTCTGCACTCAAGCCACTCAAAATGCCAAGGGCCATGCGCGGACCCACGCCTGAGATTTTGATGAGCAAGCGAAACGTGGCGCGTTCAGACACCGTGCCAAAGCCAAACAAAATTTGTGCATCTTCGCGCACCACGAAGTGTGTGAGCAAGGACACTTTTTCGCCATTGGCGGGCAGGTTGTAAAACGTGCTCATGGGCACATCGACTTCGTAGCCCACGCCATTGCAGTCCACCAAAACTTGCGGTGGATTTTTCTCGCTGAGGATGCCTGTTAACTTGCCTATCATTGGGGTACCTTTTGAGAGATTATCGACTTGATTCTTCGCCACACCTTCACCCCGCATAACAACACCCGTCTGTCGCATTTGTGCGGCCCCACCGACGAACACTTGCGCACCATCGAACTCGCGCTAGACGTGAAGATCGCCCACCGTCACGAGCAGTTCAAAGTGGACGGCCACAAAGCCAAAGCCACCCGCGCCATGGAAGTGCTGCAAGCCTTGTACGAGCGCGCGGCCAAAGCGATCCCCCCCGAACAAGTGCAACTCATGCTGGCGGGTGACAGCGCGATGGAAGAGGAAGACATTCCCACACTTCAAACCCGCCGCACGGACTTGCGTCCACGCACGCCCACACAAGCCGCCTACCTTGACAACATTGCAGCGCACGACATCAGCTTTGGCATTGGCCCTGCGGGCACTGGCAAAACCTATCTGGCCGTGGCCTGTGCTGTGGATGCGCTAGAGCGCAGCGCGGTGCAACGCATTGTGTTGACGCGTCCCGCTGTCGAGGCAGGCGAAAAACTCGGGTTCTTGCCCGGTGACTTGGGCCAAAAAGTCGATCCGTATTTGCGCCCCCTGTACGACGCCTTGTATGACCTGATGGGTTACGACCGCGTGCAAAAAGCGTTTGAACGCAATGCCATTGAAATTGCGCCCCTCGCCTTCATGCGTGGCCGCACGCTCAACAACGCCTTTGTCATCTTGGACGAAGCGCAAAACACCACGCCCGAACAAATGAAGATGTTCCTCACCCGCATTGGCTTTGGCGCCAAAGCGGTGGTCACGGGTGACGTGAGCCAGATTGACTTGCCCAAGGGCCAGCTCAGTGGTTTGATTGATGCCGAGCGCGTGTTGAAACGCGTCAAAGGTATCTCGGTCACCCGATTCACCAGCGCCGATGTGGTGCGCCACCCACTCGTGGCCCGCATCGTTGACGCTTATGACGCACAACGCACAGCCACCACCGGCGCCCCTTCACGGAAACAATCTTAAAAATATGGCACTGCCCACCTTAGACCTGACCCTGCAATTTGGCGACGTGCCCTACGCCGCGCGCCACCGCGCTGCATTACCTCGCGCGTTTGTGAACCGCTGTATTCGCAGCGCCTTGGCCCATGACGCCGAAATGACGGTGCGCATCGTCGACGCTGAAGAAGGCCAAGCACTCAACAGCAGCTACCGCAAGAAAAACTACGCCACCAATGTGCTGACGTTTGATTACGCCCAAGCCCCAATGGTGATGGCCGACCTCGTGCTGTGTGCACCCGTGGTGGCAACTGAGGCCAAAGAGCAAGGCAAGTCACTGCAAGAGCACTACGCACATTTGCTGATTCATGGCGCGTTGCATGCCCAAGGCTATGACCACGAAACCTCTGAAAAAGATGCCATCGAGATGGAAACGTTAGAGATGTTCATCATGGCAAGCCTCGGCCTGCCCTGCCCTTACTGATACAGAGCTCAAGATTAACGACCCAAGGCGTCTTCCAACAAACGCACTTTTACCGTCTTGCCTTTGACGCGCCCCGCACTCAAACGCTTGACGGCTTCACGCGCAATGCTCCGCTCCACCGCCACGTAGGTGGAAAACTCGTTCACATTGATCTTGCCCACCTGCTCTTTGGTGAAGCCTGCATCACCCGTGAGTGCGCCCAACACATCACCGGCACGAATCTTCTCTTTGCGGCCGCCCACAATTTGCAGCGTTGCCATCGGCGGCTGCAAGATGCCGCCGGCGGCAGGCGTAAGGCTGTTAAGTGGCGCCCAGGTGGACTCGCGGTTTTGCAACTGTTCAATCTTGCCCACATTGCCCATCTCGTCCATGCTGGCAAGTGACAAGGCCAAGCCTTCGGCATCGCCGCGACCTGTGCGGCCAATGCGGTGAATGTGCACCTCGGGATCGGGCGTCACGTCCACGTTGATGACGGCTTCTAAATTGGCCACATCCAAGCCACGCGCCGCCACATCGGTAGCCACCAACACCGAGCAACTGCGGTTGGCAAACTGCACCAGCACTTGGTCGCGTTCGCGTTGCTCTAGCTCACCAAACAAGGCCAGGGCGCTGAAGCCTTGGGCTTGCAGCACGGTCACCAAATCGCGGCATTGCTGTTTGGTGTTGCAAAACGCCAGCGTGGATTCAGGGCGGAAGTGATTGAGCAGTTGCGACACCGCATGCAAGCGTTCGTTGTTGCTCACCTCGAAAAAAATCTGTTTGATTTTTTGCGCATCGTGTTGTGCCTGCACCTTCACGGTTTGCGGTTCGCGCATGAACTGGGAGGCGAGCTTGGCAATGCCTTCTGGATAAGTAGCCGAGAACAACAAAGTTTGGCGGTCTTTGGGGCACTGACGCGCCACCTTGGCGATGTCATCAAAGAAACCCATGTCCAACATGCGGTCGGCTTCGTCGAGCACCAACATCTTCAAGCCTTGCAAGCTGAGAGAGCCGCGCTCCAAATGGTCCATGATGCGGCCGGGCGTGCCCACCACCACATGCGCACCATGCTCTAGGCTCACGGTTTGGCCGCGTAACGCAACACCACCACACAGCGTGACCACTTTGATATTGCCCACCGCGCGGGCCAAGCGGCGAATTTCTTGCGTGACTTGGTCGGCTAATTCGCGCGTGGGGCAAAGAATCATGGCTTGCGCGTCAAACTGCGCAGGATCGAGTTTTTCAACCAAGGGAATGCCAAAGGCGGCTGTCTTTCCGCTGCCTGTGCTGGCTTGGGCAATCAAGTCGCGGCCCGCCAAGGTGAGGGGCAAGCTCGCGGCTTGAATGGGAGTCATCTGGGTGTAGCCCAGCTGCGTCAAGTTATCTAGTGAAGAGGCCGCGAGGCTCAGGGAAGCAAAGGTCGTAGCGGTATTTTTTGTATCGGTCATGCACCGATTATCGTGATTGGGATGGTCACGGGGCCGTCGTTGACCAAATGAACTTTCATATCCGCGCCAAAGATGCCTGTTTGCACGTTGGGGTGTTGCACTTTGGCTTGCGCCACAAATGCGTCATACAAGCGACGACCCTCGTCTGCGGGCGCTGCGCTGGTGAAGCTGGGGCGCGTGCCGCTGCTGGTGTCGGCCGCCAAGGTGAACTGGCTGACCACCAACAAACCGCCATTCACATCCACCACGCTGCGGTTCATCTTGCCTGCATCGTCGTAGAACACGCGCAGCTTCAGAATTTTGTCGAGCATCTTTTGGCCGACGGCTTCGGTGTCACCTTTCTCGGCACACAGCAACATCATCAAGCCTTGGGTAATTTCACCCACTGTTTGGCCATCCACCAACACACGCGCCTCACTCACGCGTTGCAACACTACTTTCATGCGCCGTCTTTCGGATCGTCGAAATGCGCTTCCACATCACTGGGGAGAAGCTGAATAGTGGCGCGCAGACCGGGCACCGCTTTCATCAATGCTTGCTCTACATTGCCGCGCAAGTTGGCCGCTAAGCCGAGCGACCAATCCGCAGGCATGTGCATGTGCATATCCACAAAGCGACGCTGCCCCGCTTTACGCGTGATCACATGGTCAAACCGCACCACGTGCACATGCTGAGCCCACGACTCTTCGTGACCGAGAGAGAAGTCTTCCAGCACTTTTTGTATCTGTGCTTGCACCTCGGGCTCAACCGCTTCGTCCATCAAGCCTTGCGATGCGCCCCAAATCAAATGCCAACCTTCTTTGAGAATGTTGATGGCCACACCTATCGCCACCACGGCATCGAGCCACAACCAACCGCTGTAGCTCACCAATGCAATGCCCGATACCACGCCCACCGACGTCCACACATCGGTCACCAAGTGACGTGCATCCGCTTCTAGCGCGATAGAACGATGTGTTTTAGCGGCACGAAACATGACCCAAGCCAACAAGCCATTCAGCACCGAGCTGGCGACCGACAAGGCCAAACCAAGGCCCACTTGCTCCAAAGGCTGCGGGTCAAATATGCGATGGCTGGCCGCCCAAATGATGCCCAGCGCAGCCACCACAATGAGAATTCCTTCAAAGCCAGACGAAAAATATTCGGCTTTGTGGTGGCCATACGGATGATCCTCATCCGCAGGCATAGCGGCGACGGTCACCATCATCAAACCAAATATCGCGCTGGCTAAGTTGACCAGCGACTCCATCGCATCGGATAACAAACCCACCGAATCGGTGAGGTGCCATGCCAAGGTTTTGAGTGCGATGGTGATGCATGCCACCACAACCGAAGCCCAAAGCAGACCTTTGGGCGAGAGCCATTTTTCAAGGGTGTGGGTGTTCATGCACGCAGTCTAGTGGCGCTCTGTTATGCCAAGGTGACACGCGCAAATTTGCGCTTGCCCACTTGCACCACAAACGTACCCGCATCCAACTTCAAACCTTTGTCGCTGACCACACTGGAGTCCACGCGCACGCCACCGCCGTCAATCAAACGGTTGGCTTCGCTGCTGGAAGGCGCCAAGCCTGCGGCTTTGAGCAAGGCGCCAATGCCCATGGGTGCGCCGCTGAGCGATACCTCTGGAATTTCATCGGGCACGCCGCCTTTGCTGCGGTTGATAAAGTCTTGCTCTGCGGCTTCGGCTGCAGCTGCACCGTGGAAACGTGCGGTGATTTCTTTGGCCAAAGCCACCTTGGCGTCTTTGGGATTGCGACCGCCTTCGATTTCTTTTTTCAAGGCTTCAATATCCGCCATCGACTTGAACGACAGCAAGGTGTACCAACGCCACATGAGCACGTCAGAGATGGACAGCACCTTGGCAAACATGGTGTTGGGTTCTTCGCTGATGCCGATGTAGTTGTTCTTGGACTTGGACATTTTGTCAACGCCGTCCAAGCCTTCAAGCAGCGGCATGGTCAAGATGCACTGCGCTTCTTGGCCGTATTCAGCTTGCAAATGGCGGCCCATGAGCAGGTTGAATTTTTGGTCTGTGCCACCCAATTCCAAATCAGACTTCAAAGCCACCGAGTCGTAGCCCTGCATGAGCGGGTACAAAAACTCGTGCACGCTGATGGGCGTGTTGGCGTGGAAGCGGTCATGAAAGTCGTTGCGCTCCATCATGCGCGCCACGGTGTACTTCGATGCCAACTGAATCATGCCCATGGAGCCCAGCGGAATGCACCACTCGCTGTTGTAACGAATTTCGGTTTTGGCGGGGTCGAGCACCAATGAGGCTTGCTTGTAATACGTCTCGGCGTTAACCTTGATTTGCTCAGGCGTGAGCGGTGGGCGTGTGCTGTTACGTCCTGATGGGTCACCAATCAAACTGGTGAAGTCGCCAATCAAAAATATGACCTGATGCCCCAAGTCTTGCAACTGACGCATTTTGTTGAGCACCACGGTGTGGCCGATGTGGATGTCGGGCGCGGTGGGGTCTAGGCCCAATTTGATGCGCAAGGGCTGACCCGTGGCTTCTGAGCGCGCGAGCTTTTTTACCCAGGCGTCTTCTGGAATCAGTTCTTCGCAGCCGCGTTTGGTGACAGCCAAGGCTTCGAGGACACGGTCAGTCACTGGGTGAACAACGGGGTGAGTTTGTAAAGATGCTTGATTCATAAGGATTTTTTACCATCCAAGGTATACTTGACGGTTTGGTGTTTGAGCCTGATTTTAGAGGCCCAAACCTTGAGGCTTTGGGCTGACGTCCCCGCCTTCTACCTACTGCTGGAGAAATACCTTGCAGACATCGTTTTCTTTGTGGGTCACGCGCCTACAAAACAGCCTTCACACACAACACCGCCGCGTTTTGGCGGGCGTGGCCATCGCACTCTCCGTCCTCGGTGGCGGTGCATTTGCAGTCGCCAACTTGGATGACGGCGCCTCCAAACTTCCCTTGCGCCAAGTGGTGGAAAGCGTCAATACCTTGTCGCTGCCCAGCTTGTGGGCTGATCCATTACTGCAACTGTTCCGCTCGGACGTCACCCGCTCGAGCGACTCAGCCGACAGCCTGCTTTCGCGCTTGGGCCTGAGCGATCCAGAAGCCGCTGCTTACCTACGTGATGCACGCACCCCGCGCCAAAAGTTCATCGGTCGTGCAGGCCGTCTTGTCAGCGTGACGGGTGACACCGAACACAAACTCACACGCCTGACCGCTCGCTGGGCCAACGACGATGGCGAGAGCTTCACCCGCTGGGTGATGGAGCGCACCCCCAACGGTTTCACAGAGCACGAAGAGACAGCACGCTTGAACGTGAGCACCCGCATGAGCAACGGCACGATTCAAAGCTCGTTGTTCGCGGCTACGGATGATGCCAACATCCCCGACAGCGTGGCCAGCCAGTTGGCTGACATCTTTGCGGGCGACATCGACTTTCACCGCGCCCTGCGCAAGGGTGACCGATTTGCTGTGGTGTATGAGTCGCTCGAAGCCGATGGCGAAGTGCTTCGCACAGGCCGCGTGATCTCGGCCGAGTTTGTGAACAACGGCAAAACACATCAAGCGTTTTGGTTCAAAGAAGCCGGCTCCAAAGAAGGCGGCTACTACAACGCTGACGGCATCAGTCTGCGCCGCGCCTACTTGGCATCACCCCTCGCCTTCTCGCGCATGACCAGTGGCTTCAAAATGCGCTTTCACCCTATTCTGCAAACTTGGCGCGCCCACTTGGGCGTGGACTATGCAGCGCCCACCGGCACGCCGGTGCGCAGCGTGGGTCAAGGCATTGTGGACGTAGCTGGCTCACAGGGGGGCTTTGGCAATGTGGTGATGGTCAAACACGCCAGCGGCCAAACCACCGTTTACGCGCACTTGAGTCGCATCAACGTCAAACGTGGCCAGTCTGTCATGCAAGGCCAAACACTCGGCTTGGTCGGTTCAACCGGCTGGGCCACGGGTCCACATTTGCACTTTGAGTTTCGTGTGAACGGTCAGCACAAAGACCCGCTCACCATGGCTCGCCAAAGCGTGGCGGTGGAAGTGTCTGCCGCAGCACGCGAGCAGTTCAAGCGCCACGCAGCCATCGCCAAAGTTGACCTCGCCGCTGCAGCCACCAGCCAAGTGAGCAGCGCCGAATAAATGTCGACGGCAGGAACATCACAGAAGCTTTTCATTGGCTTGATGTCGGGCACCTCGCTCGATGGTGTAGACGGAGTGTTGGCAGATTTCAGTGGCGCTCAGCCACGCGTCTTGGCACACCACGCCATGCCTTTTGCGCCAACACTCAAACAAGAACTGCTCGCGCTCAACACCCCGTCTGACAACGAACTACACCGCGCCGCCTTAGCGGCCAACGGTCTGGTGCGCGTGTACGCGCAAACCGTGCAAGCCTTGCTGGCAGTCACACACACAAGCGCCAGCGATGTATGCGCTATCGGCGCCCACGGCCAAACTGTGCGGCACAAGCCAGGCGCGTTTGATGGCACGGGCTACACGCTGCAACTCATCAATCCAGCTTTGCTGGCCGAGCTCACCGGCATTGATGTGGTGGCCGATTTCCGCAGTCGCGATGTGGCTGCAGGTGGCCAAGGGGCGCCGCTGGTGCCCGTGTTTCACCAAGGCATCTTTTGCCAACCTGACCACACCGTGGGCGTGCTCAACATTGGCGGCATTGCCAACCTCAGCGTGCTGCACGCGAATGGCGATGTGCTGGGTTTTGACTGCGGCCCTGGTAACGCGCTGCTCGACCACTGGTGCCAAGCGCACACCGGCTATGCCTTTGACAACAACGGCGCATGGGGCGCTAGCGGCAACGTGATTGAACCTTTGTTGCAAGCCATGCTGGCCGAGCCTTTTTTGCACCAAGCACCCCCCAAAAGCACGGGGCGCGATTTGTTCCACCCCACTTGGTTAGCGCAGCAGTTGAGCGGCTTTGCTAACGCCAACGCTGCCGATGTGCAAGCCACCCTCACCGAGTTCACCGCACGCACTTGCGTGAATGATGTGCTGCGCCATGCAGCAGATGCATCTGAGCTCATCGTGTGTGGTGGTGGCGCGTTGAATGGGTTGCTGATGCAACGCTTGCAGGCGGGCTTACCCAAGGTGCGCGTGTTGTCATCCGCTGAACGCGGCATGCCGCCTTTGCAAGTCGAAGCAGCCGCCTTTGCCTGGCTGGCTCGCCAAACCGTACTGGGCCTGCCGGGCAACCTACCAAAAGTAACGGGCGCTCAAGGCGCCCGCATACTGGGTGGAATTTTTAAAGCCTGAGCTTTAAGCGTCGGTCGATCAAGCTGAGAACGACGAACCGCAGCCGCAAGTGGATGTCGCGTTCGGGTTCTTGATGACGAACTGAGCGCCCTGCAAGTCTTCTTTGTAGTCAATCTCTGCGCCCACCAAGTATTGGTAGCTCATCGCATCAACCAGCAAAGACACGCCGTTTTTGTTGATGGTGGTGTCATCTTCGTTCACGATTTCATCGAACGTGAAACCGTATTGAAAACCTGAACAGCCGCCGCCTTGCACGAACACGCGCAACTTCAATTCAGGGTTGCCTTCTTCCGCAATCAGGTCGGCCACTTTGGCCGCCGCGCTGTCGGTGAAGACGAATGGGGATGGCATTTCTGTTTGGACGTTTTCGGCAACTGCGCTCATGTAAGGACTCCTGAATCAATGCCTAAAAGTATATCGCTTTACTCGGGTATAGCACTGCACAAGGCCCGAGAAACGCTATTGCCGATGTGGGCATTGCCCCATCTACACGGACTTGATAGCGCCAATAAAAAAGCCGCAAGGGAGAACCCATGCGGCTTTTGGCAAAACAGAAAGCGGATTAACGCTTGCTGAACTGCTTGCGGCGACGAGCAGAGTGCAAGCCAACCTTTTTACGTTCGACTTCACGAGCATCGCGAGTCACGTAACCGGCTTGTGACAGGACGGGCTTCAAAGCTGCGTCGTAGTCGATCAAAGCGCGGGTAATACCGTGACGCACTGCACCAGCTTGGCCAGACTCACCACCGCCGTGCACGTTGACTTGAATGTCAAACGCTTCGCCGTTGTTGGTCAGCATCAAGGGTTGCTTCGAAATCATGATCGAGGTTTGACGGCCGAAATATGCGGCGATGTCTTTACCGTTGATCGTGATTTTGCCGGAGCCTTTTTTCAGAAACACGCGAGCGACGCTTGATTTGCGACGGCCGGTGCCGTTGTTCCATTCACCAATCATTTCAGCTCCTTAGATGTCCAGCACTTTAGGCTGTTGTGCGGTGTGTGGGTGCTCAGCACCGCCATACACCTTGAGCTTTTTGATCATGGCGTAGCCGAGTGGGCCTTTAGGCAACATGCCTTTGACGGCCTTCTCGAATGCGCGGCCAGGGTGCTTGGCTTGCATGTCACGGAAGTTTGTAGCTGTGATACCGCCTGGATAACCAGAGTGACGGTAGTACACCTTATCCAAAGACTTGGTACCAGTGACCTTGAGTTTGGATGCGTTGATGATGACGATGAAGTCACCTGTATCGACGTGGGGTGTGTAAATGGCTTTGTGTTTGCCGCGTAAACGGAGAGCAACTTCGCTGGCTACTCGTCCGAGCACCTTATCGGTGGCGTCAATCACAAACCACTCATGCACCACGTCAGCGGGTTTTGCGCTGAATGTAGACATAGTTAAATCCTAAAAGGAGAGTTGGTTTGTAGGGTCCTTTTCCACGGTCGGCGTTCTTCTGTTGAGAACCTCTTAGGTGGGAAGTGCTTCTTTCGAAGCCTCTGCCGCGGGACCACTCAAACGCTGCAGAGCCAAAGATTATAAGCAAAATCAAGTGCTTAGCGCAAATCTGGCCAAAACAAGGCGGTTTGGCGGGTTACCATCCGGCCCATGTTCAGTTATCGCCACGCTTTTCACGCCGGAAACCACGCCGACGTCCTCAAACACCTCACTTTGATTGCCACTTTGAAGCATTTGATGCAAAAAGACGCAGGCATTCAGTTTGTGGACACGCACGCAGGCGCTGGCCTGTACCGCCTAGACGGCGACTATGCCGAGAAAAGCGGCGAAGCCGCCGAAGGCGTGCTGAAGCTGCTCAACCTCAAAGGCCCCGCCGCCTTGACCGACTATCTTGAAATGGTGGCCGGCTTCAACGCCAAAGGCAGCAGCAAGATTTACCCTGGCTCGCCGTTCATCATTCACAAGCTGTTGCGCCACGAAGCGCGTGACCGCCTGAAGCTGTTTGAATTGCACCCCACCGACCACAAATCGCTGGTGGGCAACGTGCAGCAGCTAGAAGCAGGTCGCACCGTCAGCGTCATGCGTGCAGATGGTTTTGAGTCGCTCAAGGCCTTGTTGCCACCGCCTGTTTCAAGCGCTGGCTCACGCCGCACCTGCGTGCTGATTGACCCTAGCTACGAAATCAAAAACGACTACTACCGCGTGCTCGATTGCATTCAAGACAGCTTGAAGCGTTTTGCAACCGGCACCTACATCGTGTGGTACCCCATCGTGCCGCGCCCTGAAGCGCACGACTTGCCGCGCAAGCTCAAAGGCCTGTGCAGCCAAGTCAAAAAGCCATGGCTACACGCCACCTTGGCGATTGGCCGCCAAACCGGCGGCAACGACACGGGCTTGAGTGCCAGCGGCATGTTCATCGTCAACCCACCTTTCGCGCTCAAGCCTTTGTTGAACGAAGCATTGCCTGTCATCGAAGAAACCTTGGCACGCGGCCCAGGTCGTGGCTGGGCTGTGGAGTCGGGTGGCTAAGCGGCCAACCTCGCGAACATGAAAAAGGCCTCGCGATGCGAGGCCTTGTCGTTTGGGGCTTGGGGCTTGTTAAGCGCTCAAACCCAAATTTTTGCAAATGGCCAAAGTCGTTGCACTTTGGTTCATGCTGTAGAAATGCAGCCCAGGCGCACCGCCTGCACGCAACTGGTCACACAAATCTGTGACGACTTCCAAGCCAAAAGCTTTGATAGACGCAATGTCGTCGCCGTAACCTTGCAAGCGCAAACGGATCCAACGTGGGATTTCTGCGCCACACGCATCAGAGAAGCGCAGCAGTTGAGACGAGCTGCTGATGGGCATGATGCCCGGCACGATAGGAATGTGCACGCCCAACTTGTCGGCATCTTCCACAAAACGGAAATACGCATCGCTGTTGTAAAAGTATTGGGTAATCGCTGAATCAGCACCCGCCTTCACCTTGGTGGCAAAAGCTTGCAAATCTGCCTCGGCCGATTTGGCTTGTGGGTGAATCTCTGGGTAGGCGGCCACTTCAATGCCGAAGTCGTCACCCGTTTCTGCGCGGATGAAGGCCACCAAATCGCTGGCGTAATGAAACTCACCACCGACACCATAGCCGCTGGGCAAGTCACCACGCAAGGCAACCAAGCGCTTCACGCCCATGGCTTTGAACTCGGCCAGTTGTTGGCGCACGCTGTCGCGCGTGGCACCGATGCACGAAAAGTGCGATGCAGCAGCCATACCTTCGCTCAAAATTTCTTTCAAGGTAGAAATCGTGCCGGCTTGCGTAGAACCACCTGCACCATACGTGACCGAACAAAACTGCGGCTTGAGGGGGTACAGCGCCTGACGCACCGCGCGCAACTTCTCTGCACCTTCAGGTGTCTTAGGAGGAAAAAACTCAATGCTCAAGCTGTTATTCGCGTTCATATCCGTCTCACTTGTTGGCGCATCACGCACGACGCGCACCAATCCAAAATTCTTTATTGCCATCGCCACCGGCAATGGCGCTGGGCCAATAGCCCAACACATCTAAATTCAAAGCAGCACAGGCCTCGCGCAATCGCGCCTCGACCTGCACATAGCTGGCTTCGTCTTTGACCAAGCCGCCTTTGCCAATGTCGCTGGGCTGCAATTCAAATTGCGGCTTGACCAACATCAGCAGCGCGCCGCCTTTTTTCAACAAGGGCAGCAACGCGGGTAATACAAGGGTGAGCGAAATAAAAGACAAATCACCCACCACCAAATCAAAACCAAGTGCGCCGTCTGGCACACGCGCATCGTTGATCTCTAGCTCGCGTGCGTTGATGCGTTCTACACACACCACACGCGCATCGTCGCGCAAGCGCGGGTGCAACTGGCCATACCCCACATCCAAGCCCACCACTTGTGCAGCACCTTGCTGCAACAAGCAATCAGTGAAGCCCCCCGTGCTTTGCCCCACATCAAGGCATCGCAAACCTTGGGCAGACAGGCCGCTGCTGAGCAGCGCACCTTCCAACTTCAAACCGCCGCGAGACACATAGCGCGCCTCTGCCGTGTCCAGCAAACGTAGCTCGCTGGGCAGCGGCAACTCGTCACCGTTCTTGGTCACGCGTTGCCACGGCTTGGTGCCTAACCGCCACTCCACGCCCGCAGCAATCAGCCGCTGCGCTTGAGAGCGCGAAGCGGCTAAACCACGTTCGAGGAGTAGCTGGTCGGCTCGCATCAATGAAATGCGAGTGCTTAGTAGCGGTAAGTGTCGGCTTTGTAAGGGCCGTTCTTAGACACGCCGATGTAAGCCGCTTGCTCGTCGCTCAACTCGGTCAGCATGGCGCCGACTTTCTTGAGGTGCAAACGCGCCACTTTTTCGTCGAGGTGCTTAGGCAGCACGTAGACCTTGCCCACTTCGTATTCGTCTTGCTTGGTGAACAACTCGATCTGAGCGATCGTTTGGTTCGCAAAGCTTGAGCTCATCACAAAGCTGGGGTGGCCGGTGGCGCAGCCCAGGTTCACCAAGCGGCCTTTGGCCAGCAGGGTGATCTTTTTGCCATCAGGGAACTTGATGTGGTCGACCTGCGGCTTGATCTCGTCCCACTCCAGCTTTTCCAGCGACGCGACGTCGATTTCGTTGTCAAAGTGACCGATGTTGCAAACGATGGCTTCGTCTTTCATGGCGGCCATGTGCTCGTAGCGGATCACGTTTTTGTTCCCGGTGGCCGACACGAAAATGTCGCACTTGTCAGCAGCGTATTCCATGGTGACCACTTTGTAGCCTTCCATAGCAGCTTGCAGGGCGTTGATCGGGTCGATCTCGGTCACCCAAACTTGGGCGCTCAGGGCACGCAGGGCTTGGGCAGAACCTTTGCCCACGTCGCCGTAACCGGCCACGCAAGCCACTTTGCCAGCGATCATCACGTCGGTGGCGCGCTTGATGGAGTCCACCAAGGATTCGCGGCAGCCGTACAGGTTGTCGAACTTGCTCTTGGTCACCGAATCGTTCACGTTGATGGCGCGGAACATCAAGCTGCCTTTTGCGGCCATTTCGTTCAGGCGCAACACGCCGGTGGTGGTCTCTTCGGTCACGCCGATGATGTGCGCACCTTTGCGGCTGTACCAAGTGGGGTCCACGGCCAATTTAGCTTTGATGGCGTTGAACAAACATGTTTCTTCTTCGCTGGTGGGGTTGGCAATCAACGAAGCGTCGGTTTCAGCGCGCTTGCCCAAGTGCATCAACAACGTGGCATCGCCGCCGTCGTCCAAGATCATGTTGGGGCCTTCGCC
Organism: Limnohabitans sp. TEGF004; assembly: GCF_027924965.1. NCBI lineage: Bacteria > Pseudomonadati > Pseudomonadota > Betaproteobacteria > Burkholderiales > Comamonadaceae > Limnohabitans > Limnohabitans sp. TEGF004. The sequence continues at coordinate 2,344,962 of NZ_AP027056.1, forward strand.
TTGCGAGCCAGCGGCGCCAAATTCAAAAATGCGGTGGGTGTAATCCCAGTACTCAGCCAAGGTTTCGCCTTTGGTGGCGAACACAGGAATGCCAGCTTCGGCAATCGCAGCAGCAGCGTGGTCTTGGGTTGAGAAGATGTTGCAAGAAGCCCAACGCACGTCAGCGCCCAAAGACTTCAAGGTTTCGATCAACACAGCCGTTTGAATGGTCATGTGCAAAGAACCGGTCACGCGAGCACCTTTCAAAGGTTGCGCTTTGGCGAACTCTTCGCGGATGGCCATCAAACCGGGCATTTCGGTTTCGGCGATTTTGATTTCTTTGCGGCCCCAAGCGGCCAAAGACATGTCGGCCACGATGTAATCGGCGGCGGCGTTGGTTTTAAGAACAGCGTTCATTTGTGAGACTCCAATAGTTGGCAAAGCCACTAGCAACGCGCGGTTGGCGTCATCTGGGAGTCCGAAAGAATCTTCGAGGAGCTCACCTCACGTCGACTAGTGGGTGAGCGCGGTTGGCAGTCCGAGCCTCACCTGTGAAATAGCCCCTTGCGGGCCGACAGGCTGCAGCGCTCCTCGGATAGGCAAGATTTTAAACGAACTTCTAAAACCCCTGCTTCGCCACGGCCCCAGCGCTATGATCCCCGCCTTGATTTGCCGTTTTTAGGCACTCCCTTTTTATAGTGACCCCATGAGCTCTTTCCTGAACGAAGTGCGCCGTCGCCGCACCTTTGCCATCATTTCTCACCCCGACGCGGGTAAAACCACGCTGACCGAAAAGCTGTTGCTGTTCTCGGGCGCGATTCAAATCGCGGGCGCCGTCAAAGGCCGCAAAGCCAGCCGCCACGCCACGTCCGATTGGATGGAGATTGAAAAGCAGCGCGGCATTTCGGTCGCCTCGTCGGTGATGCAGATGCTCTATCGCGAGCACGTCATCAACTTGCTCGACACCCCCGGCCACAAAGACTTCTCGGAAGACACCTACCGCGTGCTGACTGCCGTGGACTCGGCATTGATGGTGATTGACGCGGCCAACGGTGTGGAAGCGCAAACCCGCCGCTTGATTGAGGTGTGCCGTCAACGCGACACGCCCATCATCACCTTCGTGAACAAGATGGACCGCGAAGTGCGCGACCCACTCGACATCCTCGACGAAGTGGAGCGCGAACTCGGCATGCCCTGCGTGCCCATGACATGGCCTGTGGGCCAAGGCAAGTTGTTCGGCGGCATCATCAACTTGCGCACGCAAGCCATGACCGTGTTTGATTCAGGCTCTGAGCGCTTGCCGCAAGACTTTGAAACACACCCACTCACCGAGCAAGCCAAGCTGGCTGAGCGTTTTGGATTGGAATGGGCCGCCGCCATGGAAAGCATGGAACTGGCCACCGGCGCATCGCCCAAGTTCGACAAAGAAGCCTTCTTGGCGGGCAAACAAACCCCCGTGTTCTTTGGCTCGGGCGTGAACAACTTTGGTGTGATGGAAGTGCTCGACGCTTTGGTCGACCTCGCGCCCTCCCCCCGCCCTCGTTTGAGCCACCTTGTCGTCAACAAGCAAGCCATTGAAAAAACCATTCAACCGGAAGACGAAGGCTTCGCAGGCGTGGTGTTCAAGGTGCAAGCCAACATGGACGCCAACCACCGCGACCGCATTGCCTTTGTGCGCGTGGCCTCAGGCAAGTTCACCCCCGGCATGAAGCTCAAAGTGCAACGCACCGCCAAAGAACTGCGCCCCACCAGCGTGGTGACCTTCATGTCGCAACGCCGCGAAGCGGTGGAAGAAGCGTATGCCGGCGACATCATCGGCTTCACCACCCACGGTGGTGTGCAACTGGGTGACACCATCACGGACGGACCCGCTTTGCAATTCACAGGCTTGCCTTTCTTCGCACCTGAGTTGTTCATGACGGTGATTTTGAAAAATCCATTACGCACCAAGCAACTGCAACAGGGCTTGGACCAGTTGGGCGAAGAGGGTGCGATTCAGGTATTTAAACCCGAAGCAGGTGGCGCAATGTTGCTGGGCGCTGTGGGCCAGTTGCAGTTTGAAGTGGTGCAGCACCGCTTGAAGGCTGAATACGACTGCGATGTGAAGCTAGAGAGCTGCCAGTACACCGGCGCGCGTTGGATTACTGCGGACACTCCGGCTGAGCTGCGTGAGTTCAACTATGCGTATCCACAGCGCATGGCTTTGGATGCGGCCAACACTTTGGCGTATTTGTGTACGTCACCCTATGACGTGCGGTTGGCGCAGGAACGCTTTCCTAAGATTCATTTCCATCCTTTGCGTGAGCACGCTGGACTTGCGCTTTCTACTGCGGGGTAAAGAGAGGCCCAGTGGCATTGCCCTAGGCTCCTCTTCGCTGCGCTCAGAATGTCGCTACGGGCAACACCACTGAGCCTCTCTTCGCGTTGCACGCATCAGATTCGGGAGCGAAGTGATCCGCACACAAACAAGTGCTGCGGGATAAGCCGTAGCGACATTCTGAGCGAAGCGAAGAGGAGCCTAGGCTTATCCCGCAGCACGCAGCCACGCCAACGAAACAAGGCGAACCCAACACGTAGCGCAACAAAAAATCGTTACGTACGAGCCAACACCGGCTTCAAAGCAACCCCCGTGTGCGTCCCCAACGCCACCACCGCCTCTGGCGTATCTGCCGCCACGATCAAGCCGCCGCCATCACCGCCCTCAGGCCCAAGGTCAATGATCCAGTCGGCTTCGGCAATCACGTCGAGGTCGTGCTCAATCACCACCACACTGTGACCGCCATCCACCAAACGGTGCAGCACACGAATGAGCTTATCCACGTCGGCCATGTGCAGGCCCACCGTGGGCTCGTCCAACACATACAGCGTGTGCGGCGCTTTGTTGCCTCGGCGTGTCACGTCGTCACGCACTTTGCTCAGCTCCGTCACCAGCTTGATGCGCTGCGCTTCACCGCCGCTGAGCGTAGGTGACGGCTGACCTAGCGTGAGGTAACCCAAGCCCACATCTTTGAGCAGTTGCAAAGGGTGCGCGATATTGGGCATGGTGGCGAAGAATTCCACCGCCTCGTCCACTTCCATTTGCAACACATCGCCAATGCTTTTGCCGCGCCAACTCACGGCCAAGGTCTCGGGGTTGAAGCGAGCGCCACGACAGGTTTCGCACGGCACTTTTACATCGGGTAAAAAGCTCATCTCAATCGTGCGCAGGCCTTGGCCTTCGCAGGTATGGCAGCGCCCTTCACCGGTGTTAAAGCTAAAGCGCCCAGCGCCGTAACCGCGTGCTTTGGCCTCGAGTGTTTCGGCAAACAGCTTGCGAATCGTGTCCCAAAAACCAATGTAGGTCGCTGGGCATGAACGCGGCGTTTTGCCAATCGGCGTTTGATCCACTTCCAACACGCGGTCGATGGTTTGGTAGCCGTCGAGCCCTGTGCATCCCAACCAAGCAGGATGCTTACCTTCTTCATCCAACTTGCGCCCCGCCTGTGTAGAACGCTGCGCCACGGCTGCTGCCACGTTGTGCAATAACACGTCGCGTGCAATCGTGGACTTCCCCGAACCCGACACACCAGTCACAGCCACCAAACGCTTGAGCGGAATTTCCACGCTCACATCGTTCAAGTTATGCAGCGATGCTCCCTCAAGCGACAGCCAATTCAACTCGGCGCCAGCCACTGCACGACGCGCCTGCAACGGATGCCGCATCGCATGCAACAAGTAACGCCCCGTTTGCGACTCCGCTTGATCGGTGATGTTCTTCACAGAACCCTCACCCATCAATCGCCCGCCCCGCTTACCCGCGCTAGGCCCAATGTCAATGATGTGGTCCGCACGGCGAATGGTGTCTTCGTCGTGCTCCACCACCACCAGCGTGTTGCCTTTGTCGCTGAGCAAATGCAGTGCGTTCAACAAAATTTGGTTGTCACGCGCGTGCAAGCCAATCGTGGGCTCATCCAACACATAGCAAACGCCTTGCAAGTTGCTGCCCAGCTGCGCAGCCAAACGAATGCGTTGTGCCTCGCCGCCGCTGAGCGTGGGTGCGCCACGGTCTAGCGTGAGGTAGTTCAAACCGACTTGCTCTAAGAATTCCAATCGGCTCTTGATTTCTGGCAACAGGTCGCGGGCAATGTCGCCATCACGCCCCGTCATGGCTAGCTTCTCGACCCACTTGCGAATCTCGGTCACGCTCAAACGTGCAATGTCGGTGATGCCTACGCCTGCAAACTTCACGGCGCGAGCCGTGGCGTTGAGGCGTGTGCCTTCGCATGTCGGACACGCTACATCGACCAAATCGTCGACATCGGGCTCAGCAAAGGTTTGCTCGCGGCCTTTGTCTTTGTCGTCGCGTACCGAGTCGTCCAACACTTTGCGTTGGTCTTTGTTGAGCTTCACGCCTGTGCCCACGCAGTCGGGGCACCAACCGTGTTTGCTGTTGTAAGAGAACAAGCGCGGGTCCAACTCGGCATACGAGGTGTCGCACACGGGGCAGGCGCGCTTGGTGGAGTAAACATCCAAACGGCCAATGCTGTTGGTGTCTGTGCCCGCCTCCATAGCTTCGCGCAAGCCGTCGAGCTGGCTCAGCACATGCACCACGCCTTTGCCGTGCTCAAGTGCGATGGTCAGTGCCAGGCGCAACGCTGTTTCGTTTTGCGCAGACACCTCAAGACTGGCCACTGGCAACTCGATGGTGTGCTCTTTGAACCGGTCCAAACGTGGAAAGCCGTTAGTTGGCAAGAAATGGCCATCCACACGCAAGTGCGTGTAGCCGCGCGGACGCGCCCAATCGGCCAGTTCGGTGTAAACGCCTTTGCGGTTCATCACCAAGGGGCTCATCAAACCAATGTGTTGGCCTTTGAACTCACGCATCAGCTGCGCCGCAATGCGCTCGGCCGTTTGCGGCTGCACCGCCGCACCATCGTGCGTGCAATGCTGTGTGCCGAGCTTCACGTACAACAACCGCAAGAAGTGCCACACCTCGGTGGTCGTGCCCACGGTGGACTTGCGGCCACCGCGGCTCAAGCGCTGCTCAATCGCCACCGTAGGCGGAATGCCGTACACCGCATCCACTTCAGGGCGACCTGCGGGCTGCACGATGCTGCGTGCGTAGGCGTTGAGGCTTTCTAAATAGCGCCGCTGGCCTTCGTTAAACAAGATATCAAACGCGAGCGTGGACTTGCCCGAGCCAGAAACGCCCGTAATGACGTTGAACTTGCCGCGTGGAATATTCACGCTCAGGTTTTTGAGGTTGTGTTCTTTGGCGTTGATGATTTGAATCGCGCCATCGGCAATTGAAACACCACGCGCAGCCTTTGCAAACCTTGCCGTGTCTTCAGCGGCTAGCAGACCAGCAGAGGCCTTCTCGCCATCAATTTCGTACACCACGCCCATCGACGCTGCGTAATCGCGCAAGGCCTTGCCTGTGTGCGATGTGGGATGCAAACGTACCACTTCGGGCGTGCCTTCGGCCACCAACAAGCCACCGGCGTCACCGCCTTCGGGGCCGAGGTCAATGAGCCAATCGCTGGCACGGATGACGTCGAGGTTGTGTTCAATGACGATGAGCGAGTTACCGTCTTCCAACAAGCGGCGCATGGCGCGCATGAGTTTGGCGATGTCGTCAAAGTGCAGGCCGGTAGTAGGTTCGTCGAACAAGAACAGCACGCCTTTTTTAGCGAGCGATTGGCGGCTCGATGTTTTGGCTTTGGCGGCCTCGGCCAAGAAGCCGGCTAGCTTCAATCGTTGCGCTTCTCCGCCGCTGAGTGTGGGCACTGGCTGCCCCAGCTTCACGTAGTCCAATCCCACATCGACGATCGGTTGCAACGTACGCACGACCTCACGATCTCCCGCAAAAATCTCCAGCGCTTCACCGACTGTGAGCTCCAACACATCTGCCACGTTGAGGGTGATTCGTGTCGTGACTGCGGGGGCAACGTCTTGCTCCTCTTCGCTTCGCTCAGAATGTCGCTGCGCCGTCACCCCCGCAGCCACGCCACGAATTTCGCGCTCAATGCGGACTTCTAGGATTTCGGGTCTGTAGCGTTGACCATTGCAGTCTTGGCATCTTAGGTAGACATCGCTTAAGAACTGCATTTCTACGTGCTCGAAACCTGAGCCACCGCAGGTGGGGCAACGGCCATCGCCGCTGTTGAAACTGAACTTGGAGGCTGTGTAGCCGCGCTGTTTAGATAAGGGTGCTACAGCGAAGATTTCGCGCACTGCGTCCCATGCACCCACGTAGCTGGCAGGGTTGGAACGCGCGGTTTTACCGATGGGCGACTGGTCCACAAACACCACATCGCTCAAGTAGTCTGCACCTAGCAAACGGTCGTGTGCGCCAGGTGTTTCTGTGGCACGGCCATAGTGACGCAACAAGGCGGGCGTGAGCACGTCTTGAATAAGCGTGGACTTGCCCGAGCCGCTGACGCCGGTGATACACACCAAGCGTTGCAGCGGAAATTCGATGCTGAGGTTTTGCAGGTTGTGCTCGCGTGCACCTTCAAGAATCAAACGCGGTGTGTTGTCAGTGACCAAACGCTTGAGACCAAGGCCAATGGTTTTGCGTGCGCCCAAGTACGCGCCCGTGAGTGTGTCGGCTGATTTCAGGGCTTCGGTTGTGCCGTCAAACACAATCTGCCCGCCCTTCACGCCGGGGCCTGGACCCATGTCGATGATGCGATCAGCACACATCATCACCGCAGGGTCGTGCTCCACCACTACCAGCGTGTTGCCCGCATTGCGCAGGCGCAGCATGGCTTCGTTGATGCGGTTCATGTCGCGTGGGTGCAGGCCGATGCTGGGCTCGTCCAGCACAAACAAGGTGTTGACCAACGAGGTGCCTAACGCCGTGGTGAGGTTGATGCGTTGCACCTCGCCGCCACTGAGCGTGCGGCTTTGGCGGTCAAGCGTGAGGTAGCCAATGCCCACATCACTAAGGTATTTCAAGCGCGTGCGAATTTCGTCCATCAGCAAGTGCAAGGCTTGCGCGTCTGCGCCTGCCACATCCACCTGAGTGGCATTGAAAAATTGGTGCAACTTGTCGATGGGCAAGAGCATCAAGTCATGCAGACACAAACCGGGCATGGCTTCGAGTTGCGCGCGTGTCCATTGCACGCCTTGCGGCATGAAGCGTTTGGCGGGGGGCAGCACGGCGTCGGCATGCTCTTTGGTACCGATGCGCCATAGCAAGCTGTCGGTTTTCAAACGTGCGCCCGCGCAAGTTCCACACGGCGTGTAACTGCGGTACTTAGATAACAGCACGCGGATGTGCATCTTGTACGACTTGCTCTCCAAGTATTCAAAGAAGCGTTTGACGCCATACCACTGGTGGTTCCACTTGCCTTTCCACAAAGGCGAGCCGTGAATCACCCAGTCTTTGTGTTCTTGGCTCAGCTTGTACCAAGGCGTATCACGCGGAATGCCCTCGGCTTCGGCGTGGCGCATGAGGTCTTCTTGCGTCTCCACCCATGCTGGGGTTTGGATGGTTTTGATCGCGCCTGCGCGCAAGGTGAGCTTGTCATTGGGTATCACCAGCCCGTAGTCCACGCCAATGACGCGGCCAAAACCTCGGCAGGTTTCGCAGGCACCCACGGCAGAGTTGAACGAAAACATTGAGGGGATGGGGTCGCTGTAGCGCAGATCGCTGTCAGGGCAATGCAAGCCCGTGGAGAAGCGCCAAAGTTCAGGTGTGGCTTCTGCGTCCAAGGACCAATACACATTCAATCGGCCACCGCCGCGTTTGATGGCCAGCTCAATCGCTTCCACCACACGGGCTTGTTCGGTGTTACCCAGCTTGAAGCGGTCGGCCACCACATCTAGCAATTTGCGTGGGCCAGTGGGAGTGGCCACTTCGCGCTCAGCGTGAATACGGGTAAAGCCGCTCGCACTGAGCCACTGCTCCACCTCGGCCGCTGTGGTGTTGGCGGGCAACTCCACTGGGAAGGTCATGATGAGGCGCGGGTCTTGCGGTTGTGCTGCGCAGCGGCGTTGCAGCTCGGCATAAATGGTTTGCGGCGTGTCGTGCTGCACGGGCTGTGCGGTTTGGCGGTCAAACAAACTACCGGCACGTGCGATGAGCAACTTCAAGTGGTCGTTCAGCTCGGTCATCGTGCCCACGGTGGAGCGCGAGCTGCGCACGGGGTTGGTCTGATCAATCGCAATCGCGGGGGGCACGCCTTCCACCTTATCGACGGCGGGGCGGTCCATGCGGTCTAAAAACTGACGCGCGTAAGCGCTGAAGGTTTCCACATAGCGACGCTGGCCTTCGGCGTACAAGGTGTCAAACACCAAACTTGACTTGCCCGAACCACTGGGGCCGGTAACCACCGTGAGCTCGCCGGTGCGAATGTCGAGGTCTAAGTTTTTGAGGTTGTGTTGGCGTGCGCCACGAATGCGGATGGTGCCTGTCATGGCGGGACCTTTTGAAGTGTGGCCAATATTCTAGGGATTCACACGGGTCCTGCTCTGCATCGGGGCATTGCCAGTCTTAAGCATTCAATCCATCAATCTTTGAGTGCCCCACAGGTCAACACCAAGCAAAACGCCACGGACCAGCCGTGGCGTTTTGACTGAGCAAAGTAACGAAAAATTACTTGGCAGCAGAAGCGTCGGCAGACGCGCCAGAGGCCGCGACAGATGCAGCTTCAGCAGGCGCATGGATCGCCTCCTCGCCGTGCTTCTCTCCGCCCATGTCCAAGCTGTCGCCACCTTTGAAAATGACGAACATGGCCAGTGCCGCGAAGATGACGAAACCCACAAAAATTTTCAACATATCAAATCTCCGAAATCAGTAAAAAGCCCTCCACTAGGGAGGGCTTGAATGTAGCACCTAGGTCTCCCTAGGTTGCTTACATTGGCTTAGTCGTCAGCGTAGATGTCGACGTCTTTGGTTTCTTTCACAAAGATCATGCCGATGACGAAGGTCATACCAGCGATGATGATTGGGTACCACAAGCCGTTGTACATATTGCCGGTCTGCGCCACGATCGCGAAAGCGGTGGTGGGCAGCAAGCCGCCGAACCAGCCGTTACCGATGTGATAAGGCAGAGACATAGAGGTGTAACGGATACGTGTTGGGAACATTTCCACCAACATCGCAGCGATAGGACCGTAAACCATGGTCACCAAAATCACCAAGTAAGTGAGGATGATGGTGATCTTGACTTTGTCCACTTTGGCTGGATCAGCTTTGGCTGGGTAGCCGGCAGCTTTCAAAGCCTCAGCAACTGCTTTGCGGAACTCAGCAGACTTAGCCTTGGCTTCGTCAGCTGGCAAGCCTTTAGAGCTGTAGCTAGGGATTTCGACTTCGCCAATCTTGATGGTGGCTGGCGTACCGGCAGCACCTGCGGCGTTTTCGTAGCTCACAGAGCTAGCAGCCAACACTTGCTTCGCGATGTCGCAAGAGCTGGTGAACTTCACAGTACCTGTGGGGTTGAACTGGAATGAACACTCAGCAGCATCAGCGGTCACAACCACTTTGTTCTTTTGTTGTGCAGCGTACAAGTCTGGGTTAGCAGCCTTGGTCAGTGCTTCGAACACGGGGAAGTAAGTCAACACAGCCAACAAGCAACCCAACATGATGATGGGCTTGCGGCCAATCTTGTCAGACAACGAGCCGAAGATGATGAAGAAAGGCGTACCGATCAACAACGACACAGCCACCAAGATGTTGGCCGTTGCGCCGTCCACTTTCAACGCTTGTGTCAAGAAGAACAAGGCGTAGAACTGACCCGAGTACCACACCACCGCTTGACCTGCAGTCAAACCGATGAGGGCCAAGATCACGATCTTCAGGTTTTTCCATTGGCCGAAAGATTCGGTCAGTGGCGCCTTAGATGTTTTGCCTTCTGCCTTCATTTTCACGAAAGCAGGTGACTCGTTCATCGACAAACGGATGTAGACCGACACGGCCAACAAAGCGATAGACACGATGAACGGCACACGCCAGCCCCACTCAGCAAATGCTTCTTCGCCGATGGCAGTACGTGTACCCAAGATCACCATCAACGACAGGAACAAGCCCAAGGTCGCAGTGGTTTGAATCCAAGAGGTGTAAGCACCGCGCTTGTCGTGAGGTGCGTGCTCAGCAACGTATGTAGCAGCGCCGCCGTACTCGCCGCCCAAAGCCAGACCTTGCAGCAAACGCAAGCAGATCAGGATCACAGGAGCAGCCACACCAATGCTGGCGTAGTTAGGCAAGATACCCACGATGAACGTGGACAAGCCCATGATCAGAATGGTCACCAAGAAGGTGTACTTGCGGCCGATCATGTCGCCCAACCGGCCGAAGAAAATCGCGCCGAAAGGACGCACGATGAAGCCGGCAGCAAAAGCCAACAAAGCGAAGATGAACGCAGAACCTTCATCCAAGCCGCTGAAGAATTGCTTCGCAATAATTGCAGCGAGTGAACCGTAAAGGTAGAAGTCGTACCACTCGAAAACGGTACCTAATGAAGAAGCGAAGATCACCTTCTTTTCTTCAGCTGACATCGGGCGATTGACGTCTAGTGTTGCCATATTTTTTGTCTCCTTAGACTTTTGATTGCAGCCCCTGAGGCGCGGCTGTGGCGGCAACTATCTGCGGGCAAACTGACCAATTTCTGACGCATCAACACTGACACACACTGATCAAAAAACGCAGAAATTGCCGAATCAAGTAAAAACCCTCTGCGGTTTTTTCTACATGCGAAATACGAATCCAAAACATGCCCTAAAAGCGAAAATTGCTCGCCAAATAGCGTAAGGGTTTACACCGACAAAAATTATTTATCTTTAGGTGTTCTCCTCTGTCGCCACCCATTTATCCATACGACACGTAAGGGCTTGGTCAGTCCATTTCTACACAATGGCTAAGTCAACGAAGGAAGCATCCTTCTTGCGTTTTTTTATAACCCAAATGGAAGATAACAATGAGTGATCCAGTGGTCGACAAGATCCAGAACCACCCGAAATACAAAGAACTGCGCGCCAAGCGTGGTGGCTTCGGTTGGTTCCTCGCCGTGTTGATGTTGGTCGTGTACTACGGCTACATCGCATTGATTGCATTTAACAAACCTTTCCTCGCACAACCTATCGGTGCAGGCGTAACCACTGTAGGTATTCCATTGGGCATGGGCGTGATCATTTTCACCATCGTGATCACCGGCATCTATGTGAACCGCGCGAACAGCGAATACGACACGTTGACCAAGGAAATCTTGGAGGACGCAACCAAATGAAAAAAATCTCCACACTCTTAGGCGCTTGTCTGGCGCTGGCGGCAGGCTCAGCCTTCGCAGCAGGTGCTGACCTGGGTGAAACCACCAAGCAAGCCACCAACTGGACTGCCATCGTCATGTTCGGCGCATTCGTCATTGCCACGTTGGGCATCACGAAATGGGCTGCTGCCAAAACCAAATCTGCTGCTGACTTCTACACAGCGGGTGGCGGCATCACGGGCTTCCAAAACGGCTTGGCGATTGCGGGCGACTACATGTCGGCCGCTTCGTTCCTCGGCATTTCCGCTGCTGTGATGGCATCGGGCTATGACGGCTTGATCTACTCCATCGGCTTTCTGGTCGGCTGGCCTGTGATCACCTTCTTGATGGCCGAGCGTCTGCGCAACTTGGGCAAATTCACGTTTGCCGACGTGGCAGGCTACCGCTTCGCTCAAACCCCGATCCGCGCCTTTGCTGCCTCTGGCACGTTGGTGGTGGTGGCTTTCTATTTGATCGCTCAAATGGTGGGCGCGGGCTCATTGATCAAACTGTTGTTCGGTTTGGACTACTGGATCGCCGTGGTGTTGGTCGGTGCATTGATGATGGTGTACGTGTTGTTCGGCGGCATGACTGCCACAACATGGGTGCAAATTATCAAAGCCATCATGCTGCTCGCCGGTGTGACCTTCATGGCCTTCATGGTCTTGGCGCAATTCGGTTTCAGCCCTGAAGCTTTGTTTGCCAAAGGCGTTGAAGTGAAAACAGCTTTGGCTGGCGTTGCCAAGGAAGCTGCCATTGCAGCGGCCACCGCCTCTGCAGCTGCCGCTGCCACACCTGAAGCCGCTGCTGCTGCCTCTGCTGCGTTGGACAAAGCCAATGCAACTGATGCCGCCAAAGTTGGCATGTCCATCATGGGCCCAGGCGGCTTCATCAAGGACCCGATCTCTGCCATTTCTTTCGGTATGGCTTTGATGTTCGGTACTGCTGGTTTGCCACACATCTTGATGCGCTTCTTCACGGTGCCTGATGCCAAAGAAGCTCGTAAATCTGTGTTCTGGGCAACCACATGGATTGGCTACTTCTACGTGTTGATTTTCATCATCGGTTTCGGCGCCATCACTTTGGTGATCACCAACCCTGAATTGAACGCACAACTCAAAGCCGGTGGCGCCAACATGGCGGCGGTGCTGGTGGCGAAGGCTGTTGGCGGCGACGTGTTCTTCGGCTTCATCTCTGCCGTGGCCTTCGCAACCATCTTGGCTGTGGTGGCTGGCTTGACCTTGTCTGGCGCATCTGCTGTGTCACACGACTTGTACGCGACGGTGTTCAAGAAGGGCAACGCTGACAGCGCGTCTGAATTGCGCGTGTCTCGCATCACCACCTTGGCGCTCGGCGTCGTGGCTGTGGTGTTGGGCATTGCGTTTGAAAAGCAAAACATCGCCTTCATGGTGGCCTTGGCTTTCGCGATTGCCGCGTCGGCTAACTTCCCTGTGTTGTTCATGTCTGTGCTGTGGAAAGATTGCACGACCAAAGGCGCCGTCATCGGTGGCTTCTTAGGTCTGATCTCTTCTGTGGCTTTGACCGTGGTGTCGCCTTCTGTGTGGGAAGCCGCACTGGGCAACCCAAAGGGTTCAGCATGGTTCCCTTATGCCTCACCTGCCTTGTTCTCGATGACCATTGGCTTCGTGGGCATCTGGTTGTTCTCCATCTTGGACAACAGCGAACAAGCCAAGAAAGAGCGCGCAGCGTTCGCCGCACAACAAGTGCGTTCGGAAACTGGCTACGGCGCTTCTGGTGCATCGGGTCACTAAGACCTTCTGCAACTGAGCCCTTCGGGGCTCAGGCCTTACGAAAACCGAGCATGCGTGCTCGGTTTTTTTATGTCGATTCTCTTTGCTTCTTTGGCTTAGGCGTGTGAGGTGGGGTAGGCGAATACGGCGCCATTCGTCGCGCAGCGATGTAAGCCGTGTCGCCTACCTCACCTCGCGCGCCAACGAAGGGAAGACAACAAATCAACCGCCCCGCAGTTGACGCAACTTAATGAACGCCATGGCAGCCATCACAGCGTCATTCAAAGCATCGTGCGCCTCACGCACAGGCAAATCCAAATCCGACATCAACGTAGCAAACCGCAAATCGATGTTGGGGTTGGTCTGCTGCTCATAAGGCAGCATCTGGCGAAACTTGTGGTCGTAGTACATCGCCGAGACTTCGATCTTGTGCTGTGGCAAGCCCTGACCCAAGAGCGGCCAAATGGCTCGGTTGAGCATGGCCACATCAAACTCTAAAAAGTAGCCCACCAAAGGACGGCTACCAATAAAGCGCATGAGCTGCTTCATGGCTTCATCTGCGGGCAAACCTTGGGCCACATCTTGGCCTCGCAAACGATGAATGCGCACGCTGTCAGCAGATACGCCGCGCTCGGGACGCACCAACACTTCAAAGCGTTCGCTGGTCATGATTTTGTTGCCCACGATGCGCACCGCGCCAATCGAAATAATTTCATCCGAGCTGACGTTCAAGCCCGTGGTTTCGCAGTCCAACGACACCCACTCATTGGGCGGTGGGGCGTCAAACATGAAACGAAACTCAGGCAAACCGAGGTGATAAATCAACCACTCGCGCTTGAGTGAGCGCCACCACTGCAAAGGAGAAAGAAACGAAATCATCACAGGGTGTCAAGTTTGAATCGGCTGCGCAACAAGGCTTTGAAATGCTTCACCACACCCAACGCGTCTTTGAGCAAATCGCGCTCCAAGGTCGAGAGTTTGCCGACGTTGACCAAGCCCGACACCTCGCGTTGTGTTTCCATTTCAGTCACGCCAGCTTTGAGCTTCAGGCCCATCAAGAAATGCAAGCTCTGCGTGAGGTCAGCACCCAGCGCCGGAGTGATGACGTTGCGCGCCACCAAGGTTTCGATGCGCGCCGTGGTGCTGGTCTCTTGCAAATGCTCGGCCAAGGCCAAGCTGCGCACGCCGTGCACCAACGGAAAGATGCCCTCTTTCTTGAGGTGCAAACCTTGTTGGTCATCCAGCCCTAGCAAACGGTTCCACCAGCCTTGGCTATTGCCAAAGGCGTCAATCGATGCGGCAAAGCGCGCCAACATGGCATCGTTATCTGTGGCCAAACGTTGCAACACGAGCTGCGCATCTTGCAACAGGTGCACATCGCCACACACGGCATGAGCATCTAAGAAGATGGCCAAATTCATCAAGCTGTTGGCATCGGGCATGAGCAACCACTGCTTCACCATCTGCCCAAAGTCATAGGCAGTCTTGCGCCACATGGGGTTGTTCACCATGATGTGACCCGGACACTCGGGATAACCAAAAGCCGTCAAAGCATTGGAGAAGTCTTGGCAAATCGCATCGAGGTTGTCGGGTGGCGTGTAGCCATCGCGCAAGATCAGGCCGTTGTCTTGATCGGTCTTGAGCAGCTGCTCGCCGCGCCCTTCGCTGCCCATCACAAACAAACAACTGTTGGCGACCAAATCTGCGGGCGCAATCAGTTGCCACGCACGCTCAAACAAACGCGCGTTCAGATCTTGCACCAAACGCGCAATCAAACTCACACGTGTGCCACTGCGGTACAGCGTGGTGACCATGCGGGTGATCTGCGTGGCCGCTTGCGCCAAGCCGTCGATGTCGGTGGCCGCTTCGACCTGCACCGTGATGAGGTGGGAGTGGTTGGACAAGAAGCTGAACAAATCCAAGGCCTCCAACACGCCCACGACATGGTCGTCCATCACGACCAAGCGGTGCACACGGTGACGTTGCAACAGGGCCAAGGCATCGCCCACTTGGTCAGACGGACGCACGGCAATGATTTGGAAGTTGGCGAGGTCACCTATTTTTTGCTGCTCTAGCGGCGTACCGTTCAAGATGGCGCGCTGCAAGGTCGAAGCGGTAAACACGCCCACGCGATCTGGCGTGACACTGCGGTCACGGACCAATACACACTTGGTGCGCTTCGCTTGCATCACCTTCACCACCGACACCACATCAGCATCCATTTCCACGAAATGCGCCGGGCGCACAAAGGCTTCGTCCACCCGCGACAGCGTGAGTGACTGCAACTCGTGTTGGCTTTGTCGTTGCGACAGCGCGGTGAGTTTGTTGCTCAGGTCCGAAAACAGCAAGGCACCAAAGGTGGCGTTGCTGGCAATCAAATCGGTCACGGTTTTGCGTGCCAACTGATAGGCCACCACCTCTTCTTGCGCCACAAATTTGTCGCTGGTTTTACCCGCCACCAAACCGCGACCATCAAAGGTGTCGTCGGGCCCGTACGTGGTGATGACTTCGTCGCCGTCGTACTGCGTGACAAAGCCTTTGATGATGACAAACAGGTGCGTGGGCGCGGTGCCCACCTCCAGAATCACGTCCCCTTCGGGGTGATAGACCACGTCCACACTGTCGCGCACCAAGCGCTGTTGGTCAGGCGTTAAGCAGTCAAACGGGGAGGCAGAGAAATTAAAAGCGTTGGGCATAAGGCATTGTCAGGGCAATGCCCTGATTCAACGCTTGACGCCTTGCTGGATGCTTGCAGCGGCATCCCAGGCGTGGTCAAACCATTGATCTCCATCAAGGTAGGCCCGCATCATAGGCAAGGCATCCAAGCCCCAGAACACTTTGTCATCGACACAGAAAGTAGGCACGCCAAACACGCCACGCGCGATGGCCTCTTCGGTGTTGGCTTTGAGCTGCTCTTTCACCTCTGGCGCGTCGACTGAGCGTTGAGGTCCGAGTTGTTGCGTCAAGGCCTGCAAGCGCTGAGCATCATCGGCAGGTGCACCGCCCTGCCACACGTGTTTGAAGATGGTTTCGCACACATAGCGGTTGGACTCGCCATCAGAGCTGCAGGCCACAGCCAAACGCAACAAGGACAACGGATTGAATGGGTGCGATTGAGGCATGTCCATCGCCACGGCGAGTTGCTTGGCTTGCCACAGCACTTGGCGATACGTCCACTCACGCTTACCTGGAATTTCAGCGGGTCCAAGTTGTCCGTTGTGTTTGAGCATCGCTGCAAACAACACCGGCTTGTAAACCATGCGATGGCTCACGCCCATCAGGCTTTTGGGCAAAGCCTCAAACGCGAGGTAGGCATAGGGCGAAATGAAATCGAGGTAGCAGGTGATGGTTTTCATGGCAGACGTCTTTAGATGTTCAAGGCCTCGTCACGCAAGGGGACATGACGGAGCACGAATTACGAAGCCGCATGTGCAGCCAAACGCTCTCCAATAAGCTGCCATACCACGCGCTTATCATCGGCCGCGCGTTGTGCCCATCCACCAATTTCATCTAGCGTGCGCCAACAACCCTGGCAGAAGGTGGTGTCATCCGACATGCGGCAAATAGAGATACAGGGAGATGGCGGCGCCTCGGTGCTTTGCAGCACGCGCTTAGCCTGCGCGCTCAAGCGCAAGTCAGCCGGCGTGAGGCCTTGAGGTTTGGGGGTGAGTTCGCTTCCACACATGGGAGCATTGTCAGCGAACGTCGCCTCTCAAGCCGCGCGTTTGTTCAAAACCGCGCGTGAGACGAGGGAATTGGGCTTGCGCCCCAAGGCCTCGCTAATGAACACGCCAGCGTCAATCAGCTTGTCCAAATCAATGCCCGTCTCAATGCCCATGCCGTGCATCATGTAGACCACATCTTCGGTGGCCACATTACCCGTGGCGCCTTTGGCATAAGGGCATCCACCGAGACCCGCCACTGACGATTGGAAATTCCACACACCGACTTGCAATGCTGCCAGCGTGTTGACCAACGCTTGGCCATAGGTGTCATGAAAATGGCCCGACACATCGTTGAGCGCGTAGTGTTTCAGCGTGGCTTCTAATGCCGCTTGCACCTTGCGCGGCGTGCCCACACCGATGGTGTCCGCCACGTCCACACGCTGAATGCCTATGCCCTTCATAAGGCCCGCGAGGTAGCCCACGCGCTCAGGCGAAATCTCGCCCTCATAAGGGCAGCCCACGGTGCAACTCATCGCGCCACGCACAGCGATGCCCGCGTCGCGTGCGGCTTTGACCACGGGCGCGAATCGCTCAATGCTTTCAGCAATCGAGCAGTTGATGTTCTTTTGGCTAAAGGCTTCGCTAGCGGCACCAAACACCACAATTTCATCGGGCTTGGTTTTAAGCGCAGCCTCAAAGCCTTGCAAATTGGGTGTGAGCACCGAGTAGCGCACACCGGCATCGCGATGAATGCCCGCCATCACCTCGGCGTTGTCCGCCATTTGTGGCACCCATTTGGGCGACACAAAACTGGTGACTTCAATCTCTTTCAGCCCCGCCGCTTGCAAGCGATGCACCAGCTCAACCTTGACGGCAGCGGGCACGGGTTGCTTTTCGTTTTGCAGGCCGTCGCGGGGACCGACATCAATCAGCTTGACGCGACGTGGCAAATTCATGGACATGGTTAAACCTTCAATTTCAAAAGCTCTTCGCCTTCGGCCACTTGGTCACCCGGCGCATAGAGCAGCTCCAACACTTCACCATCCGCAGGTGCGGCGATGGTGTGCTCCATTTTCATCGCTTCCATGACCGCCAACGGCTGACCGGCCTTGACTTTGTCACCTGCGGCAACCGCAAACGACACCACCTTGCCGGGCATGGGCGCTGTCAAGCGGCCGCCGGCCTCTTGCGCTTCGCCGGCATGGGCCAAAGCGTCGACCACTGTGATGCGTGTGGCGCCTTGGGGCGCAAACACATGGGCCACATCGTCGTGGCCTTGCGCTTCGTGGAACACCTGCACGCGGGCTGTGTGTCCCGCAAAGCTGATGTGCAAGGCATCGCCATCTGCGCGATAGGTCAGGTCGCCTTGCGCATCATTTACTTGCAACTGCAAGCTGCCGTCATGTGCGTAGGTCAGCAGCGCATTGTGTGTATCGCCATGAAACACAAAACCAAAGTTCCGCGTGGCCACGCCGTAAGCACGCCAGCCATCACGGCTGCTGAATGGGTCGTTACCTTTCAAGGCTTCTTCGCGGTGCAGCGTGTTGGCCACCACCGAAGCAGCGGTGAGTGCCAAGCCCAAAGGCTCTTGCGTAAACAAGGCTTTTTCTTCACGTTGAATCAAAGCGGTGTCGAGCTTGGCCGTGGCGAATGAATCGGTGCGGATGATGTGGCGCAAGAACTGCACATTGGTCGTCAAGCCAACAATGCGGGTTTGCGACAAGGCTTCGTCCAAACGCGCCAGCGCTTGCTCACGCGTGTCGCCGTGCACGATGAGCTTGGCCACCATCGAGTCGTAAAACGGGCTGATGCTGTCACCTTCGCGCACGCCGTCGTCAATGCGGATCGCGGCACCTGCGCCACTCGTGCTCGGGATTTCAAAGCTGCTGCACGCAGGCTTGCGGTACACCGCCAAAGTGCCTGTGGCTGGCAAGAAATTGTTGTCAGGGTTTTCAGCACAAATGCGTGCTTCGATGGCGTGACCATGAATACGCAAATCGCTTTGCTGCAAAGGCAGCGGCTCGCCGCTGGCCACGCGCAGCTGCCACTCCACCAAGTCGAGACCAGTGATGGCTTCGGTCACGGGGTGCTCTACCTGCAAACGCGTGTTCATCTCCATGAAGAAAAACTTCATGGACTCGGGCTTGTCATACGCCGTTTGCTCCACGATGAATTCCACCGTGCCTGCGCCCACGTAGTTCACTGCTTTGGCGGCGGCTACAGCGGCCTCGCCCATTTGTTTGCGCAGCGCTTCGGTCATGCCGGGCGCTGGGGCTTCTTCCAACACCTTTTGGTGGCGGCGCTGCACAGAGCAATCGCGCTCAAACAAATACACGCAGTTGCCATGTGTATCGCCAAACACTTGAATTTCGATGTGGCGCGGGCGTTGCACGTATTTCTCGATCAACACCGCGTCATCGCCAAAGCTGTTGATGGCTTCGCGTTTGCAACTGGCCAATGCATCGGCAAACTCGGCGCTGCTGTTGACCACGCGCATGCCTTTGCCGCCACCGCCTGCGCTGGCTTTGATGAGCGCGGGGTAGCCTATTGCGTCGGCTTCGCGTTGCAGCAACGCAGGGTCTTGGTCGGCTGCGTGGTAGCCGGGAACCAAGGGCACGCCTGCTTTTTCCATCAGTTGTTTGGATTCGGCTTTCAAGCCCATCGCCAAAATGGCAGAGGCTGGTGGGCCAATGAACACAAGGCCTGCGGCGGCACATGCTTTGGCGAAGTCTTCGTTCTCACTCAAAAAGCCGTAGCCTGGATGCACCGCTTGTGCGCCTGTGTCTTTGGCCGCTTGCAAGATGCGCTCCCAGCGCAAGTAGCTGTCTTTGGGGGCGCTGCCACCGATGTGCACGGCTTCGTCGCACACCTGCACATGTTTGGCTTGTGCGTCGGCATCCGAATACACAGCCACGGTTTTGATGCCCATGCGGCGGGCAGTAGCGGCAACACGGCAGGCGATTTCGCCACGGTTGGCGATGAGGATTTTTTTAAACATGACGGTGTGTCTTTCTAAATTCAAGGCAAGGCGTGAAATTGCGAAGGGTCAAGCGATGTAGGTCACGTCAAAGTAGCCAATTGGGTTTGCGCTTTTGCAAGAACGACTGCACGCCCTCTTTGCCTTCCGCGCTTGAACGGATGTCGGCAATACCCGCCACGGTGTGCGCTACCAAGGCGTCGTCAATCTCACGCTCGGCCACGTCTTGCACCAAGCGTTTACAGGCACGCACGGCGTTGGGGCTGGCACTAACCAAGGCACCGGTCAGCTCGGCCACTTTGGCGTCCAGTGCATCGGCAGCCACCACTTCGTGCACCAAGTCAATGCGATGCGCTTCGGGCGCGCTGAAACGCTCGGCTGTTAAGAAGTAGCGGTGCGACGCACGCGCACCCATCGCGCGAATCACGTATGGGCTGATGGTGGCAGGAATGAGACCTAGCTTCACTTCGCTCAAGCAGTAAGTCGCAGTGTCCACACTCACCGCCATGTCGCACGCAGCGACCAAGCCCACGCCACCCGCAAACACATCGCCTTGCACGCGGGCGATGGTGGGCTTGGGGCATTCGTAAATCGCACGCAGCATGGCAGCGAGCTGGCCTGCGTCGGCGAGGTTTTCGTCGCGCGTGTAGTCGGCCATGCGGCGCATCCAGTTCAGGTCAGCACCTGCGCAAAACGCGGGACCTTCTGCAGCTAGCACTACGCAGCGCACATCGGCGGCATGACCTGCGTCGATGAATGCGGCTTTCAACTCCGCAATCACTTCGTCGTTGAAGGCGTTGCGTACGTCGGGGCGACTGAGGGTGATGGTGCGAATCGCACCTTGATTGGTAATGGTGAGCGCGCTCATATCAATCCCCCATCACATGCGGAACAAACCAAACTTGGTCTCAGGGATGGGCGCATTCAACGACGCGCTCAAGCCCAAAGCCAACACGCGACGGGTGTCTGCGGGGTCAATCACGCCGTCGTCCCACAAGCGTGCCGTGGCGAAGTAAGGGTGGCCTTGCTCTTCGTATTGTTGGCGAATCGGGTCTTTGAAGGCTTGCTCTTCTTCGGCGCTCCATTGGCCGCCTTTGCCTTCAATGCCATCACGCTTGACCGTGGCCAACACGCTGGCCGCTTGCTCGCCGCCCATGACGGAGATACGTGCGTTTGGCCACATCCACAAAAAGCGCGGGCTGAACGCACGACCACACATGCCGTAGTTGCCTGCGCCAAAACTGCCACCGATGATGACGGTGAATTTCGGGACCGCCGCAGTGGCCACGGCCGTGACCATCTTCGCGCCGTTGCGTGCAATGCCCTCGTTCTCGTACTTACGGCCCACCATGAAGCCGGTGATGTTTTGCAAGAACACGAGCGGGATTTTGCGCTGGCAACACAGCTCGATGAAGTGCGTGCCTTTCAAAGCCGACTCGCTGAACAAGATGCCGTTGTTGGCGATGATGCCCACCGGCATGCCTTCGATGCGGGCAAAGCCGCACACCAATGTCGTTCCAAAACGCGCTTTGAATTCGTCAAACTCTGACGCGTCCACGATGCGCGCAATGATTTCGCGCACGTCAAAGGGCTTGCGTGTGTCGGTGGGGATGACACCATACAACTCTTGCGCGTCGTACTTCGGTGGCACAGGCGCGTGCGTGGCAATGTTGGGGTGCTTTTGCGCGTTGAGGCTTTTCACGCATTGGCGTGCCAGCGCCAGCGCATGCACATCGTTTTGCGCGAGGTGATCGGCCACACCTGACAGACGGGTGTGCACATCGCCACCGCCTAGGTCTTCGGCCGTCACCACTTCACCAGTGGCTGCCTTCACCAAAGGCGGCCCGCCCAAAAAGATGGTGCCTTGGTTTTTCACAATGATGGTTTCATCGCTCATGGCCGGCACATACGCGCCACCTGCGGTGCAGCTGCCCATCACCACCGCGATTTGCGCCAACCCTTGGGCGCTCATATTGGCCTGGTTAAAGAAGATGCGACCAAAGTGGTCGCGGTCAGGAAACACCTCGTCTTGGTTGGGCAAATTGGCGCCCCCCGAGTCCACCAAGTAAATGCATGGCAAGTTGTTTTGCTGCGCAATTTCTTGCGCACGCAAATGCTTCTTCACCGTGAGCGGGTAATACGTGCCGCCTTTGACGGTGGCGTCGTTGCACACAATCATGCAGTCCACACCGCTGACGCGGCCGATGCCCACGATCAAGCCAGCGCACGGTGCGTCGTTGTTGTACATGTTGAGCGCAGCGAGTGGGGCCACTTCTAAAAATGGTGTGCCGGGATCAAGCAGCATTTGCACGCGGTCGCGGGGCAGCAGCTTGCCGCGTGCGGTGTGTTTGGCACGTGCAGCCTCGCCGCCACCGACGGCAATTTTTTCGAGATGGGCTTTGAGGTCGTCTACCACGGTGCGCATGGCAGCGGCATTGGCCGCAAAGTCGGCGGAGCGTGGGTTGAGCTGGGAATGCAAAACAGTCATCGTGTTTTTCCTTGAAAGGCGTTGTGGCCAAGCTTAGGCCGTTTGCGGCCACGCCATGCGTCAGATGGGTTGCAAATCCTGCCACAATGAGGCTTCTTATGGTTAGTCCTAACCCCACCTCCGAAACTGCGCCTGCACTGGGCCGCGCGGAAACGCCGATCGCATTTATTCAAGCCATTACCGCTGCTTACGCACAGCGCGACTTGCGCGTGGACGACGCACTGAAGAAGGCACAAATCGAGCCAAAACTTCTCAAGAAAAACAGTGCCCGCGTGACCGCCATGCAGATGGAGTTGATGTCGGGCATCGCCATGCAAGAGCTGGATGACGAAGGCCTAGGTTGGTTCAGCCGCCGCTTGCCGTGGGGCAGCTATGGCATGTTGGTGCGCGCCTCGCTCACCTCGCCCACGTTAGGCGTGGCATTGAATCGTTGGTGCAGGCACCACGGACTGTTGACCGACGACATTCGCCTGAGCTTGACCGAGCGCAACGGCGTGGCCACTTTGCAACTGGATGAGGTGCGGGACCTCGGTGTGTTCCGTGAGTTTTGCGTGGTCTCGGTGCTGCGCAATGCGCTGGGTGTGGCCTGTTGGCTGACCGATTCACGCATCCCGCTCACCGCCACGCACTTGGGCTTTGCACCACCCGCACATGCCGACAGCTACCGCGTGTTGTTTGATGGCCCTACGCACTTCCATGCGACGGCCAACTGTTTGCAGTTTGATGCGGGCTACTTGGCACTGCCCGTGCGCCGCGACGAAGCCGCCCTGCAACAGATGTTGGAACGCGCCTTGCTGCTGACCGTTCGCCCTTATCGACGTGACCGTTTGTTGGTGGAGAAAGTCCGCCAAGCCTTGGCCCAACACCCCGAGCACAGCCGCAACGCGGATGACTTGGCGGCATGGCTGAACATGTCGGCCCGCACCCTGCACCGCCAACTGCAGGAAGAAGGCGCGAGCTTGCAAGAACTCAAAGACAGCGTGCGTGAACAACGCGCACGCACACTGCTGCTGCGCACCCGCAAGCCGCTCAAGCAAATTGCCAACGAGGTGGGGTTCTCGAATGAAAAGAGCTTCATTCGCGCATTCAAAACGTGGACAGGGCAAGCGCCTGAAGCGTTCCGGCACAAAGCCTAATTTTGGGCAACTATCAAAAGGAACTGTGATGAAAGTATTGATTTTTGGCGCCAGCGGGATGGTGGGACAAGGTGTTTTGCGTGAATGCCTGACAGCCCAGGATGTACACCAAGTCGTGACCGCTGGACGCACACCACTGGCGCAAACACACCCAAAACTTCAGCAACTGATCCTTGCCGATCTGATGCAACTGGACACACACGCACACGAGCTGCAAGGTATTGATGCCTGCTTTTTTTGCTTGGGCGTGTCATCTTCAGGCATGACCGAAGATGCGTATGCACAGGTGACGCACACACTCACACTGCATGTGGCTGGTCTGCTTGCGCAACTGAACCCCAACATGACGTTCACGTATGTCTCTGGCACCGGCACCGACAGCAGCGAACAAGGCGCCAGCATGTGGGCACGCATCAAAGGCAAAACAGAAAACGACTTGCAGAAACTGCCATTTCAAAGCGTGTATTTGTTTCGCCCAGGCCTCATTCAACCCTTGGATGGCATTCAATCCAAAACACCGCTTTACCAGTGGTTTTATCGGGTGACGAATCCGTTTCTGTCATTGATACGACGCTTCGCACCCAACGCCATCGTGACCACCGCAGATGTGGGCCAAGCCATGCTCAATGCCGCGCGACAAAACAAGGGGCGCGTGGTGGTCGAGGCGAAAGACATCATCGCCTTGGCTCAGCAGCAGGGCTGAGCGTCCACACACCTCAGGCGAGGCTGCTCAATGACGGCAAACGTAAGTCGTTCATGTGGGCAAACACATGCTTGGCGCCCGCTTGCACCAGCACATCAGTGGGTGCAAGCGGCGGCGCATAGGCCCACACCGTCGCGCCCGCAGCCACCCCCGCCGTGATGCCTACGGATGTGTCTTCCACCACCAAGCAGCGCGCAGGGTCAACTTGCAAATGCGCAGCCGCGGCCAAGTACACATCAGGGAAAGGTTTGCTGCGTGGCATTTCATGGCCGCTGAAAATTCGACCTTCAAAAAACTGCGCAAGGTCCACACGCTGCAACATCATCTCGACTTTGTAACGGTCTGCACCAGAAGCCACGGCAATGCGCCCCTCACAGCGCTCATGCAGATGACGCACAGCATCGTGAATGCCGTCGATGGCAGTGATGTCGCTTTCTAGGCGAAGGTTGCGGCGGCGATAGAACTCATCCATGAACGCATCGGTCAGTGGCTTGCCTGTGTGACGTTCAATCAAGTCAGCGCGGCTGCGCACGGTGTGGCCTACAAAGTGCGCCATGCATTCGGCCAAGCTCAAGCGCCAGCCGTTTTCATCCAGCATATCGCGCAAGGCACCGCAGGTGATGGCTTCGCTGTCAACCAGCACGCCATCGCAATCAAACAAAACTGCTTCAAATGTCATGCGGGAATTATCCGCGCTGGTCACCATCGACATAAAACCAGCGGCCATCTTCGCGCACAAAGCGGCTGCGCTCGTGCAGGCGCACGGCGCGGCCATCCACGCGATAGCGCGCCACAAACTCCACCTCGGCCGTGTCAGCCCCTGTGACTTTGTGCTCGCGCACCTCCAGGCCTAACCACTTGGCGCCTGTATCGAAGTCGAGCGATGCAGGACGCGTGCTGCTGTGCCACGTGGCAAGCAAATAGTTGGCTTGCTCGCGCACAAACGCGCTGTAGCGCGAACGCATGAGGTGTTCGGCATCTGGGGCAGGTGTGGTGTCAAAGTGCGCCACGAAACGACCGCAGCAATCAACGTATGTCGCTGGACGTTTCTTGGTGTCGATGCGCCCGCAGGGGCAGGCAGCGCTGGCACGCATACCGGACTCAGGGCAATACTGAAATCGTGCCGCGCATGCCCGCGTCATAGTGACCGGGCTCAAAGCACGCGATGTGTAGCACGCCAGCATCGGTAAACGTCCACACCAATTCACCTTGAGCGCCCGCATCCACGCTGACCGCGTTGCTGTCATGGTGGTGGTGTGCTGCGCTTGGCGTTTTCATTTCCGCCGCATGGGCTTTCAACTCAGCTTCCGTGCCGATGATGAACTCGTGGCGCACCTTGCCGGCATTGACCAACTGGATGCGCACCGTTTCGCCTGATGTGACTTGCCAATTCGCTGGGGTGAAGCGCATGTCATCACTCATCGTCACGGTGATGGTGCGTGTGACGGGAGGTGTGCTGACGTCACTGCCATGCGCATGTGCTTCTGCCTTTTGTGCTTCAGCCGTGCCATGAGAGTGGCCATGATCATCCGCAGGGTGCCCTGTCAGTTGAGACCACGCCAACGCCGAAGCTCCAGAGACCACTGCAATCGAAAACAAGGCATAGGTGATCAAGCGGTTCACCGACATGCGCGTGCGCCAATCCATGTAGTACATGGCCAACAAACTCAAGGTGAAGCCCAAAGGCACCACCCACAAGCTGCGGTCAGGCGAATCAGGAAAGTGTTGCAAGCCACCCGTGAAGAAGCCCAGGCCGATGGACGACACAATGCCCACGCCCAACACATCGGCCCAACTTTGACGCTGAGCGTCTTGCACACGCATCTCCAACCACGAGCCTAACAAGTAAAAACACACACCGAATAAGGCGGTGATGACCGAGCGCGTTTCGCTGAACATGCCGTGATTCACAGCACCAGCGATGAAACTGATACCACCGTACTTGAGCAACGTGGCGGTGTGGTTGGTAGCAAAGGACATGGGCAACTCCGTTTTTAAACTGGCGCCATTGTCCTGCAGACCACCCCAGCCTTAGCTGGCATGGGGATTTAAGCCAAGGCGCGTTGGATGATGATTTTTTGCACGTCGCTGGTGCCTTCGTAAATTTGGCACACGCGCACGTCGCGGTAGATGCGCTCGACGGGGAAGTCGCTCACCACACCGTAGCCACCCAAGGTTTGAATGGCAACGCTGCACACCTGCTCTGCAGTTTCGCTGGCAAAGAGCTTGGCCATGGCCGCCTCTTTCAAACACGGCAAACATGCATCGCGCAAGCTGGCGGCGTGATACATGAGCTGACGTGCAGCTTCAAGCTGCGTGGCGCAATCGGCCAAGCGGAAACCCACGGCTTGGTGGTTGAAGATGGCGGTGCCAAAGCTCACGCGGTCTTTGCTGTATTGCAACGCCGCTTCAAACGCGCTGCGGGCCATGCCAATGCTTTGCGCGGCGATGCCGATGCGGCCGCCTTCCAAAGCAGACAGCGCGATCTTGTAGCCCTCGCCTTCCGTACCGATCAAGTTCTCGGCGGGGATGCGGCAGTTGTCAAAGTTAATTTGCGCGGTGTCGCTGCTGTGTTGGCCGAGCTTGTCTTCCAGGCGTGCCACTTGGTAACCCGGTGCGCTGGTGGGCACGATGAACGCGCTCATGCCTTTTTTGCCTGCGCCTTTATCGGTGACGGCAATGACGATGGCCACGTGGCCGTTTTTACCGCTGGTGATGAATTGCTTCACGCCGTTGATGACGTATTCGTCGCCTTCTTTGGTGGCGGTGGTACGCAGCGCGGAAGCGTCAGATCCAACGTGTGGCTCGGTCAAGCAAAACGCGCCGAGCATGTTGCCTTGCGCCAATTCGGTAAGCCATTGCTTCTTTTGCGCGTCGTTGCCGTAGCGCATGAGGATGGCGTTGACGGGACAGTTGGTCACGCTGATGGCGGTGCTGGTGCCACCATCGCCTGCGGCGATTTCTTCTAAAACAATGGCGAGCGTGGTGTAGTCCAAGCCAGCACCGCCCAAGTCTTCGGGCACGCAAATACCGTAAGCGCCGAGTGCGGCCAAGCCTTTGTGCACCTCGTGCGGAAAGGTGTGTTCTTTGTCCCACTTGGCGGCGTTGGGCCACAGCTCTTGCTGCGCAAAGTCGCGCACGGCATCGCGAATCATGGTTTGGTCGGGGGTGAGCAACATGGCTTTATCCGTTATGAAATGTGTGTGTGAAAGACATCACCAAGCAATGGTGCTGCCGTCGTAAGACAAAAACTGCCCAGCATTTTCGGGCTTGATGTGCGCCAGCGTTTGACGCATGCGCGTGACGGCTTGCTCTGGCGTGAGCGTGGCGTTGGCGCCGCCCATCTCAGTTTGCACCCAGCCTGGGTGCATCGCCACCATGCGTACACGTGGGTACTCGGGCTGCGAGGTGCGTACCACCATGTTGAGCGCGGCTTTGCTGATGCGGTACAGCGCCGCATCGCTGCTGCGAGTGCCTTGCAAGCTGCCCATCACGCTGCTAATGCAAGCGAACACGCCGTTGGCGGCTTCGACCATCGGCGCGACTTGCGGGATGACCATCATCGCGCCCATGACGTTGGTGTGCATGACGCGGTCAAACGCGTCTTGCGTGGGCGGGGTGTTGGCGGCGTTGTGGTCGATGACGCCCGCCACATACAAAGCGAGGTCTAGCTTTTCGCCATCGAGCATCCACTCGAACGAGGAGACGCTGATGGGGTTCGCCACATCGACGCGCAAGCACTGCGCGCCGAGAGCTTGAATGCGATCGCGCCCAGCATCGTCACGCGCGGTGGCAATGACGCGCCAGCCGTCCGCCACGTATTGGCGAACCAGCTCAAGCCCAATGCCGCGCGACGCGCCGATGATGAGTGCGGTTGGCATGACGAAAACTTAAACGAGTTCGAGTGCGACTGCGGTGCCTTCGCCGCCGCCGATGCAAAGCGTGGCCAAGCCTTTTTTCAGGCCGCGTGCTTTGAGTGCATGAATGAGCGTGACCATGATGCGCGCACCGGATGCGCCGATGGGGTGACCCAAAGCACATGCACCACCGTTGACGTTGACGATGTCGTGCGACACATTGAGTTCTTTCATCAAAGCCATGGGCACCACCGCGAAGGCTTCGTTGACTTCCCACAGGTCCACGTCTTCCACTTTCCAGCCGGCTTTGGCCAAGGCTTTTTGTGTGGCGCCGACGGGTGCAGTGGCAAACCATTCAGGTTCTTGCGCGTGGGTGGCGTGGCTGACGATGCGGGCCAATGGCTTGCAGCCCAACTTCTTGGCTGTGCTCTCGCGCATCAACACCATGGCTGCGCCACCGTCATTGATGGACGAGCTAGAGGCCGCCGTGATGGTGCCGTCTTTTTTGAACGCGGGCTTGAGCGAGGTGATTTTGTCGAGCTTGATTTTTCCTGGGCCTTCGTCAATCGACACCACGGTTTCGCCTGCACGGGTTTTCACAGTGACGGGCGTGATTTCTGTGGCGAAGGCACCGCTCTCGGTAGCGGCCTTGGCACGCTGCACGCTGGCCGTGGCAAATGCGTCTTGCTCGGCGCGTGTGAAGTTGTACTTGGCGGCGCAGTCTTCACCAAAGGTGCCCATGCTGCGGCCTGGCTCGTAAGCGTCTTCCAAACCGTCGAGCATCATGTGGTCAAAGATGCGATCGTGGCCAATGCGATAGCCGCCACGGCCCTTGAGCATGAGGTAAGGTGCGTTGGTCATGCTCTCCATACCACCGGCCACCAACACATCGTGTGTGCCTGCAATCAACATGTCGTGCGCAAACATCGCCGCGCGCATGCCTGAGCCGCACATCTTGGACAGCGTGACAGCGCCAGCACTCTTGGGCAAACCGCCCTTGAACGCCGCTTGACGTGCAGGGGCTTGGCCTTGGCCTGCCATCAAGCAGTTGCCAAACAACACTTCAGTCACTAGCTCGGGGTTGATACCAGCACGCTCAACAGCAGCTTTGATAGCTGCACCGCCGAGGTCGTGCGCGGCAAGGCTAGAGAAGTCGCCTTGGAAGCTGCCCATGGGCGTGCGAGCGGCGCTGACGATGACGATAGGGTCGGACATGAATTTCTCCAAATGACAAAAAGAAAAATGCCGCGCCGACCCCGAGGGTCACGCGGCGGGAAGCATGCCACCACGGGGGTAGCGTTTGAAAGCGTTGCGGAACACATCGACCACTTCACCGGCATGGCTCATGGTCACACCGAGGTCTTTGACCAAGCCGTTGTCGAGGCCGTAAATCCAGCCGTGCACGGTCACCTTTTGGCCACGGCCCCACGCGTCTTGCATGACGTTGGACAAAGCAACGTTGCCGACTTGCTCAATGACGTTCATCTCACACATGACCGATTCAAGCTCGGCTTGTGGCAAATGATTGAGGCGTTGGCGATGGCGCAAGCGCACGTCTTGCACATGACGCAACCAGTTGTCAGCCAAGCCCACGCGTGTGCCGCGCGTCGCAGCGATCACGCCACCACATCCGTAATGGCCTACCACCATGATGTGTTCGACCTTCAGCGCATCAACCGCGTATTGAATGACCGACAAAGCGTTCAAGTCTGAATGCGCCACCACGTTGGCCACGTTGCGATGCACAAACACTTCACCCGGGTCAAGACCCGTGATTTGGTTGGCAGGCACGCGGCTGTCAGAACAACCAATCCACAAATACTTGGGGTTTTGCTGGTTGGCCAAGCGTGAGAAATACGCAGGATTCTCTTGAATCATGCGGTCCGCCCAAGCGCGGTTGTTATCGAAGAGGTGTTGCAGTGAATTAGTCATGCGTCAATTGTCGCAGTGGTGCTAATTCCTTAACAAGTTTCGGCGAATAGTTCGCGGCCAATCAACATGCGGCGAATTTCGCTGGTGCCTGCACCAATTTCGTACAACTTGGCGTCACGCCACATACGGCCCAGCGGGTATTCGTTGATGTAGCCGTTGCCGCCAAAAATTTGCACGCCTTCGCCTGCCATCCACGTGGCTTTTTCGGCAGTCCACAAAATAACGGAGGCACAGTCTTTGCGCACTTGGCGCACGTGGTCGGTGCCCAGTAAATCTAAGTTTTTTGCCACGGTGTAGGCAAAGCTGCGACCGGCTTGCAGCACGGTGTACATGTCGGCGACTTTGCCTTGGATGAGTTGAAATTCGCCAATGCTTTGGCCAAACTGCTTGCGGTCGTGAATGTAGGGGATGACGTTGTCCATCACCGATTGCATGATGCCCAAGGGGCCGCCAGTCAGCACGGCGCGTTCGTAGTCCAAACCGCTCATCAACACTTTGGCGCCCATGTTGAGGCCGCCCAAAATGTTGACCTCTGGTACTTCAACATTGTTGAACACCAGTTCACCTGTGTGGCTACCTCGCATGCCCAGCTTGTCGAGCTTTTGCGCGACGCTGAAACCTTTCATGCCCTTCTCGATCAAAAAAGCAGTCACACCGCGTGCACCCAACTCTGGCTCGGTCTTGGCGTAGACCACCAAGGTGTCAGCGTCGGGGCCGTTGGTGATCCACATCTTGCTGCCGTTGAGCAGGTAGTAGCCGCCTTTGTCTTCGGCTTTCAACTTCATGCTGATGACGTCAGAACCCGCGCCTGGCTCAGACATCGCCAAGGCGCCCACGTGTTCGCCGCTGATGAGTTTGGGCAGGTACTTGGCGCGTTGCGCTTCGGTGCCATTGCGATTGATTTGGTTCACGCACAAGTTGCTGTGTGCGCCGTAGCTCAGGCCCACGCTAGCAGAGGCGCGTGAGATTTCTTCCATCGCAATCATGTGCGCGAGGTAGCCCATGTTGGCGCCACCGTACTCTTCACCCACGGTGATGCCTAACACGCCGAGGTCGCCCATCTTGCGCCACAGGTCCATGGGAAATTGGTCGTCATGGTCGATCTGTGCAGCACGCGGTGCGATTTCGGCTTGTGCGAAGTCGCGCACGGCATCGCGCAGGGCATCGATATCTTCACCGAGTTGGAAATTGAGGCCGGGTAAGTTGTTCATGTTTATCTCCGATGGGCTTAATAGGTTTTGTTGACGGTGGCGAGGGTCTGCTGCATCAAAGCGCAGGGCGATTCGCCGCCGTTGTCGTCGAGGTGCACCACTTCAGCGGTGGTGATGATGAGGCGTTTGCCTGCACGCACCACATGACCGCGTGCGCGAAGCTCGCCGCCAGAGAAGGCTGCGAGGAAGTTGATCTTGTATTCCACCGTGGTCACCTCTTGGCCCTCTGCGGCCATCGTCAGACCTGCGTAGCCTGCCGCAATGTCAGCCAAGGCCCCCATGGCGCCACCGTGGTAGCCGCCTTGCTGCTGGGTGACGCGCTCGGAATAGGGCAACGCAATTTCCACTTCGCCGGGGGCCACAGAGACGATGCGCGCGCCGAGGTGCTGCATCATGCCTTGGCGCACAAAGCTGGCTTCAATGCGGGCGTGAAGTTCAGGATGTGTCATGCCTTGCTCGCTTTCACAGTCTTGGTCGTCTTGGCAGATTTCTCGCCTTGTTTGGCCAGCAAGGTGCGCGCTTCTTTTTCGTGCGCCTTCACCTCATCGAGGTTGGCCAATATTTCGGCCATTTGGGCTTCGAGTTCACGCTTGTGCGCGTCGAGCACGACCAAAAACTTTTGCAACTGTGGGCCGGTGTCGCGCGGACTGTCGTACATGTCGATCAAGTCTTTGGCCTCGGTCAACGACAGCCCTAAGCGCTTGGCGCGCAAGGTGAGCTTGAGGCGCGTGCGGTCGCGGTGGCTGTAGACACGGTTACGCCCGCCGGGGCCAGAGCGTTCGGGCTGCAACAGGCCCATGTCTTCGTAAAAACGGATGGCTCGCGTGGTGAGGTCAAACTCACGTGCTAAGTCGCTGATGGAATAGGTGGTCGCCATGATTTCCTTGTTTACGTTTACGTAAACGTCAATTATGACGGGAAATCTCCAAAAACTAAGTCAAGACCACGGAGGTAAGGGTTCATCCTTAAGAACACGCCTGCGCTGGGCATAGTCGGGCATGATGCTTTGCACGGTTTCCCAAAAGCGCGGGCTGTGGTCCATGACTCGCAAATGGCTGAGTTCGTGGGCCACCACGTAGTCGATCACGTCACGCTTGTGGTGCACCAAACGCCAATTGAGGCGAATGGCGCCATTGGCGCTGGCACTGCCCCAACGCGTGGCAGCGCTGCTGAGCGACACGCGCTGCCACTGCACGCCCAGCTGCGGCGCGTAGTGGTTGAGCCGCTCGACAAACAAGGCTTTGGCTTGGCGCATCAGCCAGGCTTGGACAGCGTCGCGGATTTGTGGGGGCTCGGCGTTGAGGGGGAGGCCCAGGCGCAGGGTGTGCGTGCCTGCGTCTGAGGGCTCAAACTGTGCGCTGTTCTTTTTGAGCGTGCTGCTTGAGTCGAGCACCACTTTGAGCTGATCGCCCAAATACGGCAACACCACGCCATCAGCCCACACGATACGCGCCGCACCGAGCTGCTGTTGGCGCTCTTGCATCTCCACCAGCTTGCGCGCAATCCAATCGGCTTTTTCGTGCAAGGCGGATTCCACCTCGCCCAGCGTGACCCAACGCGGTGCGCTGACCTCTAGGCCGTCGGGCCCAATCGCCATACCGATGGTGCGGCGCTTGCCACGTCGAAACGCATAGGCCACATCGGTGGTGCCGAGTTGAATGCGACGCGTGGCGCGCGGGTGCGCGTAATGCGCTTTGGGCAGCACCTGCCCCAAGGGTTCAGAGGGCAAATGTGGGCCGTGTAGCGCAGGCGTTGCTGGCAACGCGTTGGCATCGCGGTGCAAGCCGCCAAACAAGGTTTGCGGCTTGATGCGCTTGGGGGCTTTGGGTTGACGTTTTTTGGGGCTAGGCCGCTTGTCTGTGCCGAGACCTTGCAGGGCCTTGGCAGTGGCCCCGTCGAACATGTCGAGCACGAGTTGCAAGAAGCGGCTCATGCGTGCGGGCTCAGTGCTGAGCGACGTAGGCCTCGGGGTCGAGGCGGTGCATTTCAGACTCAATCCAAGCTTCGACTTCGCGCATCAACTCTTCCGCATCGCGACCAACGCTAGGAATCGGCTTGCCAATTGACACATCCACCACCCCGGAAGTCTTGACGAAGGCTTTGCGTGGCCAACATTTGGCTGATGTCACCGCAATTGGAATGACCGGTGCACCTGTGGCAATGGCCAAACGTGTGCCACCTGTTTTGTAGCTACCGCGCTCACCGCGAGGAATGCGCGTGCCTTCTGGAAACATGATGACCCACACGCCTTTATCGAGTAGCGCCTGGCCCTGCTCCACCACTTTGGCAAACGCTTTAGTGCGTTGGCTGCGATCGATGTGGATCATGTCCAAGCTGCCGATGGACCAGCCAAAGAACGGCACATACAGCAGTTCTTTTTTGAACACATAAGCCAAGGGGTGCGGCATGATGGCCGGCATCAAAAACGTCTCGTACGTGGACTGATGCTTGACCAACAAAATGGCGGGGCTGGTTTCGCCCACAGGCAAGTTTTCTTGGCCGTGCACTTGATAGCGAATGCCCATGAGGACGCGTGCAGCGTCGATGCTGAGCGTGAGCCACTTTTGTGCAAAGGCGTAACGCACGTTGCCCTTGGCGCCCAACAAACGCGCCAGCAAGATGAGCAAGGTGTACGGGATGACCGTGACAAACATGAACGCCATGTGCAGCGTTGAACGGAGCATGGCCATCATATGGGTGATCCTGCTTTGTTGGTTTTAGTGGCGGACTCTGATTGAGCCAGCAACCAGTCTGCAAACGCGCTGAGGTCAGCATGCGCCAACGTGCCTTGCGGAAAGTCAGCGGGCACGGCTTGACCTTTGAACTTGGCGCCTTTGCCTGTGTGCACCAAGTGCGTGGCGCAACCGACAGCAGCACCTGCTTGCAAATCGCGCAGCGAATCGCCCACGGTGTGCACGCCCTTGAGATCCATGCCGTAGCGCTCGCCGATTTGCTCAAACAAGCCGGGCAAGGGCTTGCGGCAGTTGCATGTTTCTTCGGGGCTGTGCGGACAATAAAACACAGCATCGATGCGGCCACCTGCAGCCGCCAAGAGCTTGTGCATCTTGGTGTGCATGGCATTCAAAGCGGCCACATCAAACAAACCACGACCCAAGCCGGATTGGTTGGATGCGACCACCACATGCCAGCCCGCATGGTTCAAACGCGCAATCGCTTCGAGTGCATCTGGCAGTGGGATCCATTCATCGGCCGACTTGACGTAGTCGTCGCTGTCTTGGTTGATGGTGCCGTCGCGGTCGAGGATGACGAGTTTGGTTTGCATGGCTGGGCTTCGACGTTAAGAAGCGAGGGCAGACAAATCGGCCACGCGGTTCATGGCTTCGTGCAGTTTCTTCAACATGCCTTGGCGGTTCAAACGCAAGTCCATCTCTTCGGCGTTGACCATGACGTCGTCAAAGAACGCATCCACAGGCGAACGCAGCGTCGCTAAAGTTTGTAGCGATGCGGTGTAGTCACCTGCATTGAACTGAGCCTCGGATTCAGGCAACAACTTTTGCATGACCGCGTACAACGCTTGCTCGGCGTCTTCTTTGAACAAGGCGGTGTTGACGTGTGCATCGACCTCGCCTGCTTTTTTGAGCACGTTGCCAATGCGTTTATTCGCGGCGGCCAAAGCGGCGGCTTCGGGCAAGGCGGCGAAGGCGCGAACAGCGGTGAGGCGTTTGGCCACATCGCTCAAACGTTGTGGGCGCAAGGCCAACACGGCTTCGACTTCTTGGGCCGAGTAGCCTTGCTCGCGCAGGCCGCCTGAGAGGCGGTCGTAAATGAACGAGGACAAAGCCGCAGCAGGGTCAGTGATTTTGTCGCCGAATGCGGGAATGGCTTGTGCAAGCAGCGCGTCCAAGGCTACATCCAAATTGGCTTCGCTCAACATGCGCACCACGCCCAAAGCGTGACGACGCAACGCGAACGGATCTTTGTCACCCGTGGGCAAATTGCCAATGCCAAACATGCCTACCAAGGTCTCTAACTTGTCGGCCAAAGCCACCACCACACCGACGGTGTTGCGTGGCAATTCGTCGCCAGCAAAGCGGGGCTTGTAGTGGTCTTCGATGGCTTGTGCCACGTCCTCGCCCAGGCCATCGTGACGGGCGTAGTAGCCGCCCATGATGCCTTGCAACTCGGGGAACTCGCCCACCATGTCGGTCAGCAAATCTGTCTTGGCCAGCTGTGCAGCGGCGTCAACGGCTGACACAAAGGCGGCGTCTTTGGCTTGCGGCAACAAAGCCGCGATGCCTTTGGCAATGGCGCGCACGCGGTCGGTGCGCTCGCCTTGGGTGCCGAGTTTGTTGTGATACACGACTTTGGCCAAACCATCCACGCGCGAAGCGAGTGTCTTTTTGCGGTCTTGGTCAAAGAAGAATTTGGCGTCGGCCAAACGGGGGCGCACCACGCGCTCGTTGCCACCCGTCACGGCGGACGCATCATCGGGCGTGATGTTGCTGACCACCAAGAATTGGTTGGTGAGCTTCCCTACGGCGTCGAGCAGCGGGAAGTATTTTTGGTTGGCCTTCATCGTGAGGATGAGGCACTCTTGTGGCACGTCGAGGAATTGTTTTTCGAACTCGCACACCAACACATTGGGGCGTTCGACCAAGGCGGTCACTTCGTCTAACAACGCAGCGTCTTCAATGGCTTTGACTCCGCCACCTACCTTCGCTGCAGCCGCTTCAAGTTGGCGTGCAATCTCAGCACGGCGCTCAGTGAAGCTCGCGATGACTGCGCCGTCTTTGGCGAGAGTCTCTGCGTAGACATCAGCATTGGCCAACACAACTGGTGATACCTTGGCTTCAAAGCGGTGGCCTTGTGTGCTGTTGCCAGCGGTCAATCCCAAAGCTTTGACGGGCACCACGGTGCTGCCGTGCAAAGCGATCAAGCTGTGTGCGGGGCGCACAAAGTTGACGCTGCTCCAGCCTGGCAATTCACAATCGGTTTCGAGCTGGTAGCTCATCACTTTTGGAATCGGCAACTTAGCGATGGCTTCGCTCAAGGCTTTTTGCAGGCCATCGGCCAAGCTCGCGCCTTTGACGATGCTGTCGTAGAACAAGGCTTCGGCTTTGCCATCGGGGGCGCGTTTGAGTTGGGCCACGGCCTCGGGGCCTGCGCCCAAGGCTTGCAGTTTTTTCAACAAGGCAGGCGTGGCGTGGCCATTGGTGTCCAAGCCCACAGTGACGGGCATGAGTTTTTGTTGCACAGCTTTGTCAGTGGCCAATGCAGACACGGCGGTGATGTGTGCAGCCAAACGGCGAGGCGATGCGTAGGCCGTCACGGCTGAATTGGCAGCGGTCAAGCCTTGGGCTTTGAGTTGCTCAAACAGCACGCTAGAAAAAGCGTCGCCGAGTTTTTGCAAAGCCTTAGGAGGCAGCTCTTCCACGAAGAGTTCGATGAGTAGGTTTTGTGTCGTCATGTTCTTGTGTCCTACGCTCAAGCGGTCTTCTTTGGCATTTGTTCGACCCATTCGCGCGGAGCCATGGGGAAGCCCAAGCGCTCGCGGCTCTCGTAATAGCTTTGCGCCACGGCGCGTGCCAAGTTACGGATGCGGCCGATGTAGGCCGCGCGCTCGGTCACGCTGATGGCACCACGTGCGTCTAGCAAGTTGAAGGTGTGTGCAGCTTTGAGCACTTGCTCATACGCAGGCAACGCCAACTGCGCGCCCATGAGGTGCTGCGCTTGTTTCTCGTGCGCACCAAAAGCGGTGAACAAGAACTCGGCATCGCTGTGCTCGAAGTTGTAAGTGGATTGCTCCACTTCGTTTTGTTTGTAGACGTCACCGTACGTCAAGCCATCGGTCCATTGCAGGTTGTAGACGTTGTCCACACCTTGCAGGTACATGGCCAAGCGTTCGAGACCGTAGGTGATTTCGCCGGTGATGGGTTTGCAGTCAATGCCACCGACTTGTTGGAAGTAAGTGAACTGCGTGACTTCCATGCCGTTGAGCCAAACTTCCCAGCCCAAGCCCCATGCGCCCAAGGTTGGGTTTTCCCAATCGTCTTCGACGAAGCGGATGTCGTTTTTCTTGAGGTCAAAGCCGAGCGCTTCGAGTGACCCCAAGTACAGCTCCAAGATGTTGCTGGGCGCGGGCTTCAACACCACTTGGTATTGGTAGTAGTGCTGCAAGCGGTTGGGGTTCTCACCATAACGACCATCTTTGGGGCGGCGGCTAGGTTGCACATAAGCAGCCTTCCAGGGCTCTGGGCCTAAGGCCCGCAAGAACGTGGCGGTGTGCGAGGTGCCCGCACCGACCTCCATGTCGATGGGTTGCAACAAGGCGCAGCCTTGCTTGGCCCAGTAGGACTGGAGTGTGAGAATGATTTTTTGAAAAGTCAGCATGCAAAGTGGCCAGCAGACGCTGGCAATTTAGACTGCAGGTCAATACGCCCGCAAACCTCTGATTTTACGGGCCGAAACGCCTCTGGCCGTGCCTAGATGCATGTGCCATGGCGGCAACGATGCAGAGGGTCAGCAAAGCCAAGCCCGCCAATGGCCAAAGCCCCCAAACCGATACCCATTGAGCATAGGGCGTGATGGGCCCATGCACGCCATAGACCTCAGCGGTCAGGACACCTTGCACGGCGCTGGGCAGGCGATGCGTGACTTGACCTTGGGCATTGATGATGGCGGTAGCGCCCGTGTTGGTGGCACGCAGCATGGGTCGGCCTAGCTCTAAGGCGCGCATGCGGGATATGTGCAAATGCTGGTCAATCGCCACGGTGTCGCCAAACCACGCGATGTTGCTGAGGTTGACCATCAAGGTGGGGGCTTTGTCTGGGTCAGCAAAGCTGCGCGCCAACTCTTCGCCAAACAAATCTTCGTAACAAATGTTGGGGGCGATGCGCTCGCCTTTGAACACAAAACTTGGCTGCGCCACATCGCCACGGTTGAAATCGCCCAGCGGGATGTTCATCATGCGCACAAACCACTGAAAGAGCGGTGGCACAAACTCCCCAAAGGGGACTAAGTGGTGTTTGTCGTACTGGTAGTTGGCGGTCGATGCCGGTATGGTTTGCGGCATCAGCGCGATGGCTGAGTTGCTGTATTGCAATTGACCTTGCTCGCTACGCTGCGCCAGTGGCAGCCCGATGAGCGCGGCTTGTTTTCCTTTAGAAAAATGCGTTTCCAGTTGGCTCCAATAGCGTTCAGGCATTTGCTGTTGAATCAATGGAATCGCAGTTTCTGGCGTGACGGTGAGGTCACTGGCGCTGGACAACAATGCCTCTCGGTAGTCACGCAGCGCAAGGCTGACGCCTTCTCCGAATTTCAAATCTTGCGGGATGTTGCCTTGTAGCAAGGTGACGCTGAGGGGCTTTTTGGAGAGCGCCTCCTCATCCACACGTTGGCTTGGCGACATGAACCATGTGTAGCCCAGCACCGCCACGATCGCAGCAACGACGAGTTGTGTTGCAAGGGTGGTGGGGCGGTTATGTTTTCTTTCGGCTGCCACAGCCATCGCCATGAAGGCAGACAAAGCACAGAGACAATAAACGCCCATCCAAGGTGCCCAGTGTTGCAACAGGCTATCCACATGTGCATAGCCCACAGCGCCCCACGGAAAACCCGTCCAAAGCGTGCCACGCACCATCTCGGCCAACACCCAAACCGCGGCAAAAGCACCGGCACGCGGCAGCACCCCCACACCCGTTTTGCATATGGCGTGATACATGCCTGCAGCAGCTGCGTAGAACAACGCCAAGCCTGCAGCCATCAAGCCAACAGCCAAGCCTGCCACGGGAGCTGGCAACCCGCCATAACGATGCATCGAAATGAACAGCCACCAAATGCTGCCAGCGAGCCATGCCAACGCAAAGACCCACGCTTTGACAAACGCCTCTTTACCTGACTGACTTCGGTCAACGTGGAAGGCAAGTACGGCCAAGCTCAGGCATTGCAGCCAGCCTTGTGCGTTGCCTTTGAATGCACCGTCAAATGGCCACGCGAGCGACAGCGCTTGGGCAATCCCTGCCAACAACAAGACGGCTGTAGCGTGCGGACTAATAGGCCATCGCCGTGTGGTTTGTGCGCTGTGTTGCATGCCTTATTGCGGCGCTTTGTCTTCAGGGGCTGGGTACACCTTGAACCACTTCACAGCACCGCCGCGGGTGTGCAACACCTCGAAACGTAGCTTGTTGATTTCAAAGTGTTCTCCGCGGCGCGGGACATGACCCATGGCGTGTGCAATGAAACCACCAATGGTGTCGAAGTGCGTGTCATCAGACGCTTCTGCTGCGGTGACTTCGAGATGGGTGCCAAATGCCTCGCCAACGCGCTCAAGCGATGCATCACCGCTGACGCGATAGGTTTGATCTGCCAGCGCAAAGATATCACCCACGTCTTCTTGACTGTCGAACTCATCTTCAATGTCGCCCACGATTTGTTCGAGCACGTCTTCAATGGTGATCAGTCCTGCGATACGGCCAAACTCATCCACCACCAAGGCCATGTGATTGCGTGTATTGCGGAACTCACGCAACAAGTCGTTCAGTCCTTTGCTTTCGGGAATGAAAACCGGCGGGCGCAACAAGGTGCGAATGTTCAGAGAAGGCGCGCGCTGGAGCTTGAGCAAGTCCTTCGCCAGCAAAATGCCCACCAAGTTGTCGCGCTCGCCTTCGTAGACGGGGAAGCGAGAGTGGCCGGTGTCGATCACCTGATGCAGGCTTTCTTCAATCGCTGCATCGAGATTGATGAGGTCCATGCGTGGCGCTGCCACCATGACTTGACCAGCGGTCAAGTCGGCCATGCGCAGCACGCCTTCGAGCATGAGGCGACTTTCTGCACCGATGACTTGGTTGTCTTCTGCATCCGAGAGCGCACCGAGCAGCTCTTCGCGGGAATCAGGACCTGGGTGAATGAACTCGAGTATGCGTTGCCAATAGCTACGCTTGTCTTGCTTTTCGATATCTCGGGATTGCGGGGGTATCACAGTGTTGCAGCGAAAAGCTACGAGAGTCTCACAAGCCTTAAGCATAGCCCATGTCACTGGGCTATTCACTTATTCCGCTGCTTGGTGGCGCGCATCGCGCACGCCTTCGCGAATTTCTTGGACTTTGGATAGAAAGTTCCAGAAACGCTTGGCGTCTTCTTTGATGCTGTAGTTGGTTTTGGCGTACTGGTCGGCCACAAACTCTGTGACACGACTGTCCAAATCACGCTTAGGCAAACGCAAATAGGCTTCTGTTTCTGAGCCATCGCGCTCGATTTTGGCGCCGCCTTTACGAGCGATGCGAATCATGGGGGCGTTTTCGCTCAAGGCATGGATGTACATCTGGTACACCTTTTCGTTGCGAGCATGAATCACCGCACGTTCAAACAAGCGGGCGCCATAGCCTCGGCCACGTGCATGTGCTGCAACAGAAACACCGAATTCAGAACTGAAGTCACGTCCTGGATCTTTGATGAGCGCCAAATGCGCCATCGCGATGATTTCGAGATCGGTATTGAAAATGCCGTAAATTTCATCGCGTTCGAAGTTCAAGCCGTCGACATAACGCTGAACATGCTCGTCTGTGGCGGTATAACCAAACCGCAAATAGCGGTCATGCTCAGACAAAGCGAGCAGATGCTTCAAGATCTGAGGCAAATGCTCCACGCCAAGCGGCGCAATGGGGATTAGAACCCCTTCGCTTTTACGAAGTTGCTCTTGCGATACACCGGTGAAGCGCAGCATTTGTCTTCCCCCTTGAAGGGTGGTTTTTGCAAGAGTTTGTACGAGTGACATGAAATTATTTTACGGGTTTTCCCTCATTCTTTCAGTTATCTGACATGGTTTAGTGTGACCACTCTAAATTATCAAAATTGAAAAGCTGTAACGTTTAGCACTGACGTATAGGTTTGCTTTTGAACTTGCTGTCAGAATGACATCGTAAGTGCAGACTGACTGCATGTTTTTCATTGCCCTATGCATTCACTACCCGCTGGCGTTACCTTTTTTGAAAGAGGATGGCTGTCCTCTAACAACATCCTAATTCAGGACTCAGAACAAGCCATTCTCATAGACAGTGGCTATTGGACACACGCTGAACAGACGCACGCATTGATTTCTACCGCTTTGCATCAGCAGCCACTGACGATGCTGATCAATACGCATTTGCACAGCGATCATTGCGGTGGCAATGCCCATCTCCAAGCGATTTACCCAGCGCTGAAAACATACATCCCCCCTGGGCACGCTGAATTTGTGGACGACTGGAATCCTCAGTTACTGACTTATGTGCCGACAGGTCAGCACTGCCCACCCTTCAAACGAACCGCGTCACTGCAAGATGGTGATGCCGTGGTTCTCAATAACCAGATTTGGCGCATCCACGTAGCACCAGGCCATGACCCGCACTCTGTGGTTATCTTTAACGAGTCTGCAGGCGTTTTAATTTCTGCTGATGCGCTTTGGGAGAACGGTTTTGGTGTTGTTTTCCCTGAAATAGAAGGCGTCAGCGCCTTTGATGAAGTTGAATCTACGTTAAATATTATTGAAAACTTAAACCCCAAACTCGTACTACCGGGACATGGCTCAGCGTTCTCAGATGTATCAGATGCAATTGATCGGGCAAGAAGCCGATTAGATCAATTTAAAAAAGCTCCTGACAAGCATGCAAGTTACGCTGCAAAAGTACTTTTGAAATTCAAATTACTCGAATTCCAACGAATTAAATTGGTGGATTTTTTGATGTGGGGACATGCTACACAATATCTGAAAATGCTTTTTGAGAAATATGCAGAAGAGAAAAGCTTTGACGCTTGGTTCTTTGACTTATGTAAAAGTTTGGAGAAAAGCTGCGCCTGCGCAATGGATGATGAACATATCATCAATATTAATTAATCGAAGCACAAAAACAAAAACCCCCACTCAATCGAGCGGGGGTTTCTGAGGCTGTAATAGCCTGACGATGTCCTACTTTCACACGGGAACCCGCACTATCATCGGCGCTAAGTCGTTTCACGGTCCTGTTCGGGATGGGAAGGAGTGGTACCAACTTGCTATGGTCATCAGGCATAACTTGTTGTCACCTTGATCAAATCAAGGCGACGAATTCATAGAGCAATATCAGATTTATTTTGAATGCGTCACTTGGCATAACTTCCTTGATCAATAGATCAAAGTTATAGGGTCAAGTCGCACGAGCAATTAGTATCAGTTAGCTTAACGTATTACTACGCTTCCACACCTGACCTATCAACGTCCTGGTCTTGAACGACTCTTTAGGGGGCTCAAGGCCCCGGCAGATCTCATCTTGAAACGAGTTTCCCGCTTAGATGCTTTCAGCGGTTATCTCTTCCACACATAGCTACTCGGCAATGCCACTGGCGTGACAACCGATACACCAGAGGTGTGTCCACTCCGGTCCTCTCGTACTAGGAGCAGGCTTCCTCAAATCTGCAGCGCCCACGGAAGATAGGGACCAAACTGTCTCACGACGTTTTAAACCCAGCTCACGTACCTCTTTAAATGGCGAACAGCCATACCCTTGGGACCGGCTACAGCCCCAGGATGAGATGAGCCGACATCGAGGTGCCAAACACCGCCGTCGATATGAACTCTTGGGCGGTATCAGCCTGTTATCCCCAGAGTACCTTTTATCCGTTGAGCGATGGCCCTTCCATACAGAACCACCGGATCACTATGTCCTACTTTCGTATCTGCTCGACTTGTCAGTCTCGCAGTTAAGCACGCTTATGCCATTGCACTATCATCACGATGTCCGACCGTAACTAGCGTACCTTCGAACTCCTCCGTTACGCTTTGGGAGGAGACCGCCCCAGTCAAACTGCCTACCATGCACTGTCCCCGATCCAGATAATGGACCTAGGTTAGAACCTCAAACGCACCAGGGTGGTATTTCAACGTTGGCTCCACCGAGACTAGCGTCCCGGCTTCAAAGCCTCCCACCTATCCTACACAGATCCGTTCAAAATCCAATACAAAGCTACAGTAAAGGTTCATGGGGTCTTTCCGTCTTTCCGCGGGGAGATTGCATCATCACAAACATTTCAACTTCGCTGAGTCTCAGGAGGAGACAGTGTGGCCATCGTTACGCCATTCGTGCAGGTCGGAACTTACCCGACAAGGAATTTCGCTACCTTAGGACCGTTATAGTTACGGCCGCCGTTTACTGGGACTTCAATCAAGAGCTTGCACCCCATCATTTAATCTTCCAGCACCGGGCAGGCGTCACACCCTATACGTCCACTTTCGTGTTTGCAGAGTGCTGTGTTTTTATTAAACAGTCGCAGCCACCGATTCTCTGAGGCCTCATTCTGCTCCCCTTGTACAGGTTCACATACTAAAGGCACACCTTCTTCCGAAGTTACGGTGTCAATTTGCCGAGTTCCTTCTCCTGAGTTCTCTCAAGCGCCTTAGAATACTCATCTCGCGCACCAGTGTCGGTTTGCGGTACGGTCGTGTGTAGCTGAAGCTTAGTGGCTTTTCCTGGAAGCAGGGTATCACTCACTTCGGATGCAAGCATCCTCGTTATCACCCCTCATCTAAGCCCGGCGGATTTACCTACCAGGCACGACTACAGGCTTGAACAGACATATCCAACAGTCTGCTGAGCTAACCTTCTCCGTCCCCACATCGCACTACACATCGGTACAGG
The DNA here is from genome assembly GCF_027924965.1 of Limnohabitans sp. TEGF004. NCBI lineage: Bacteria > Pseudomonadati > Pseudomonadota > Betaproteobacteria > Burkholderiales > Comamonadaceae > Limnohabitans > Limnohabitans sp. TEGF004. The sequence continues at coordinate 2,388,497 of NZ_AP027056.1, forward strand.
AATATTTACCTGTTTCCCATCAACTACGCATCTCTGCCTCGCCTTAGGGGCCGACTCACTCTACGCCGATGAACGTTGCGTAGAAAACCTTGCGCTTACGGCGAGGGGGCTTTTCACCCCCTTTAACGCTACTCATGTCAGCATTCGCACTTCTGATACCTCCAGCACGCTTTACAACGCACCTTCACAGGCTTACAGAACGCTCTCCTACCACTTGCAATAAATTGCAAATCCGCAGCTTCGGTAACTGGCTTAGCCCCGTTACATCTTCCGCGCAGGACGACTCGATCAGTGAGCTATTACGCTTTCTTTAAATGATGGCTGCTTCTAAGCCAACATCCTGACTGTTTTAGCCTTCCCACTTCGTTTCCCACTTAGCCAATTTTAGGGACCTTAGCTGGCGGTCTGGGTTGTTTCCCTCTTGAGTCCGGACGTTAGCACCCGGTGCTCTGTCTCCCAAGCTGTACTCTGCGGTATTCGGAGTTTGCATTGGTTTGGTAAGTCGCCATGACCCCCTAGCCAAAACAGTGCTCTACCCCCGCAGGTAATACTTGAGGCACTACCTAAATAGTTTTCGGAGAGAACCAGCTATTTCCAAGTTTGTTTAGCCTTTCACCCCTATCCACAGGTCATCCGCTAATTTTGCAACATTAGTCGGTTCGGACCTCCAGTACCTGTTACGGCACCTTCATCCTGCCCATGGATAGATCACTTGGTTTCGGGTCTACACCCAGCGACTAATTCGCCCTATTCGGACTCGATTTCTCTACGGCTTCCCTATTCGGTTAACCTTGCCACTGAATGTAAGTCGCTGACCCATTATACAAAAGGTACGCAGTCACCCCTTACGAGGCTCCTACTTTTTGTAAGCATACGGTTTCAGGATCTATTTCACTCCCCTCCCGGGGTTCTTTTCGCCTTTCCCTCACGGTACTAGTTCACTATCGGTCAATGATGAGTATTTAGCCTTGGAGGATGGTCCCCCCATATTCAGACAGGATTACACGTGTCCCGCCCTACTTATCGCTAGCTTAGTACCACACAGGTCTTTTCACGTACGGGACTATCACCCTCTATAGTCAACCTTTCCAGGTTGTTCCGTTAAGTCTTGTGCTATCACTAGCAGGCTTCTCCGATTTCGCTCGCCACTACTTTCGGAATCTCGGTTGATGTCTTTTCCTCGAGCTACTGAGATGTTTCAGTTCACCCGGTTCGCCTCCTGCAGCTATGTATTCACTGCAGGATTACCTTTCGGTAAGGTTTCCCCATTCAGAAATCTCCGGATCAAAGCTAATTTGCCAGCTCCCCGAAGCTTATCGCAGGCTATCACGTCTTTCGTCGCCTATCATTGCCAAGGCATCCACCATATGCTCTTAGTCACTTGACCCTATAACTTTGACGCCTCTTTCGAGATCAAAAATTGTTTTCAAGGACTGATTTGACAGGTCTCTCACCTGTCGCGTTATGCCGTAATATGAATAATCCTTCAATATCGCTATTAAAGAACATTCGTCATTACTTGAAATCCAAATTGAAATTTGAATATTCGTTTTGACGCAATCAAAAATGTTACTAGCGGCACGGTCTGCACTAAACCTTTACGAATGTGCAGTTTCCGCTAGTAACTCTGATATCTACTCTATGAATTTTTAATGAACAGCCTAGTTAATCAATCAATATCGATCAACAACAAAGAAGCCTCAACAGAAGCTGCTTTGTTGTTGAATGAATAAATGGTGGAGGATGACGGGATCGAACCGACGACCCCCTGCTTGCAAAGCAGGTGCTCTCCCAGCTGAGCTAATCCCCCAATGAATCACTTAGACGTTTGGTGGGTCTGGTTGGAATCGAACCAACGACCCCTGCGTTATCAACACAGTGCTCTAACCAACTGAGCTACAGACCCAAGCCGGTCGCGACTTACTCAGCTATCTGAGCTTAATCGACGACAACCTTCAAAACAACCGATAAGTGTGGACGTTCAATTTAGATTGCAGTTTTCCAGAAAGGAGGTGATCCAGCCGCACCTTCCGATACGGCTACCTTGTTACGACTTCACCCCAGTCACGAACCCTGCCGTGGTAATCGCCCTCCTTACGGTTAGGCTAACTACTTCTGGCAGAACCCGCTCCCATGGTGTGACGGGCGGTGTGTACAAGACCCGGGAACGTATTCACCGTGACATTCTGATCCACGATTACTAGCGATTCCGACTTCACGCAGTCGAGTTGCAGACTGCGATCCGGACTACGACTGGTTTTATGGGATTAGCTCCCCCTCGCGGGTTGGCAACCCTTTGTACCAGCCATTGTATGACGTGTGTAGCCCCACCTATAAGGGCCATGAGGACTTGACGTCATCCCCACCTTCCTCCGGTTTGTCACCGGCAGTCTCATTAGAGTGCCCAACTAAATGTAGCAACTAATGACAAGGGTTGCGCTCGTTGCGGGACTTAACCCAACATCTCACGACACGAGCTGACGACAGCCATGCAGCACCTGTGTTACGGTTCTCTTTCGAGCACTAAGCCATCTCTGGCGAATTCCGTACATGTCAAAGGTGGGTAAGGTTTTTCGCGTTGCATCGAATTAAACCACATCATCCACCGCTTGTGCGGGTCCCCGTCAATTCCTTTGAGTTTCAACCTTGCGGCCGTACTCCCCAGGCGGTCAACTTCACGCGTTAGCTTCGTTACTGAGTCAGTGAAGACCCAACAACCAGTTGACATCGTTTAGGGCGTGGACTACCAGGGTATCTAATCCTGTTTGCTCCCCACGCTTTCGTGCATGAGCGTCAGTGCAGGCCCAGGGGATTGCCTTCGCCATCGGTGTTCCTCCGCATATCTACGCATTTCACTGCTACACGCGGAATTCCATCCCCCTCTGCCGCACTCCAGCTATACAGTCACAAATGCAGTTCCCAGGTTGAGCCCGGGGATTTCACATCTGTCTTATATAACCGCCTGCGCACGCTTTACGCCCAGTAATTCCGATTAACGCTTGCACCCTACGTATTACCGCGGCTGCTGGCACGTAGTTAGCCGGTGCTTATTCTTACAGTACCGTCATGAGCCCCTAGTATTAATAGAGACCTTTTCGTTCTGTACAAAAGCAGTTTACAACCCGAAGGCCTTCGTCCTGCACGCGGAATGGCTGGATCAGACTTGCGTCCATTGTCCAAAATTCCCCACTGCTGCCTCCCGTAGGAGTCTGGACCGTGTCTCAGTTCCAGTGTGGCTGGTCGTCCTCTCAGACCAGCTACAGATCGTTGGCTTGGTGAGCCTTTACCTCACCAACTACCTAATCTGATATCGGCCGCTCCAATCGCGCGAGGTCTTGCGATCCCCCGCTTTCATCCTTAGATCGTATGCGGTATTAGCGTAATTTTCACTACGTTATCCCCCACGACTGGGCACGTTCCGATATATTACTCACCCGTTCGCCACTCGCCACCAGACCGAAGTCCGTGCTGCCGTTCGACTTGCATGTGTAAAGCATTCCGCCAGCGTTCAATCTGAGCCAGGATCAAACTCTATAGTTCGATCTTGATAATTTTTTCGGTCTTTCGACCAACTCATAAATTGGAATCGACGTGATTTTCTTTGACGAATTTCACATCTTTTTTACTTCATGAGCGTTTGTTAGCTAATTAAAGCTAAGTTCCTAAAGAACTTGGCAATCACCATCAAACGCCCACGCTTATCGGCTGTATGTTTTTAATGAACCACTCAACTACTTGAGCAACTACGCTGCGATCAGCGAAGCCTTGCAGTATAGCACAACTAAGTGCCACTTTGCAAATGTTTGGAGATTTTTCGTTTAGAAGAATCTCCAAACATCTCTACCCTTAGGTAGAGAGCCTGGGAACAAAAACCCCCACTCAATCGAGCGGGGGTTTCTGAGGCTGTAATAGCCTGACGATGTCCTACTTTCACACGGGAACCCGCACTATCATCGGCGCTAAGTCGTTTCACGGTCCTGTTCGGGATGGGAAGGAGTGGTACCAACTTGCTATGGTCATCAGGCATAACTTGTTGTCACCTTGATCAAATCAAGGCGACGAATTCATAGAGCAATATCAGATTTATTTTGAATGCGTCACTTGGCATAACTTCCTTGATCAATAGATCAAAGTTATAGGGTCAAGTCGCACGAGCAATTAGTATCAGTTAGCTTAACGTATTACTACGCTTCCACACCTGACCTATCAACGTCCTGGTCTTGAACGACTCTTTAGGGGGCTCAAGGCCCCGGCAGATCTCATCTTGAAACGAGTTTCCCGCTTAGATGCTTTCAGCGGTTATCTCTTCCACACATAGCTACTCGGCAATGCCACTGGCGTGACAACCGATACACCAGAGGTGTGTCCACTCCGGTCCTCTCGTACTAGGAGCAGGCTTCCTCAAATCTGCAGCGCCCACGGAAGATAGGGACCAAACTGTCTCACGACGTTTTAAACCCAGCTCACGTACCTCTTTAAATGGCGAACAGCCATACCCTTGGGACCGGCTACAGCCCCAGGATGAGATGAGCCGACATCGAGGTGCCAAACACCGCCGTCGATATGAACTCTTGGGCGGTATCAGCCTGTTATCCCCAGAGTACCTTTTATCCGTTGAGCGATGGCCCTTCCATACAGAACCACCGGATCACTATGTCCTACTTTCGTATCTGCTCGACTTGTCAGTCTCGCAGTTAAGCACGCTTATGCCATTGCACTATCATCACGATGTCCGACCGTAACTAGCGTACCTTCGAACTCCTCCGTTACGCTTTGGGAGGAGACCGCCCCAGTCAAACTGCCTACCATGCACTGTCCCCGATCCAGATAATGGACCTAGGTTAGAACCTCAAACGCACCAGGGTGGTATTTCAACGTTGGCTCCACCGAGACTAGCGTCCCGGCTTCAAAGCCTCCCACCTATCCTACACAGATCCGTTCAAAATCCAATACAAAGCTACAGTAAAGGTTCATGGGGTCTTTCCGTCTTTCCGCGGGGAGATTGCATCATCACAAACATTTCAACTTCGCTGAGTCTCAGGAGGAGACAGTGTGGCCATCGTTACGCCATTCGTGCAGGTCGGAACTTACCCGACAAGGAATTTCGCTACCTTAGGACCGTTATAGTTACGGCCGCCGTTTACTGGGACTTCAATCAAGAGCTTGCACCCCATCATTTAATCTTCCAGCACCGGGCAGGCGTCACACCCTATACGTCCACTTTCGTGTTTGCAGAGTGCTGTGTTTTTATTAAACAGTCGCAGCCACCGATTCTCTGAGGCCTCATTCTGCTCCCCTTGTACAGGTTCACATACTAAAGGCACACCTTCTTCCGAAGTTACGGTGTCAATTTGCCGAGTTCCTTCTCCTGAGTTCTCTCAAGCGCCTTAGAATACTCATCTCGCGCACCAGTGTCGGTTTGCGGTACGGTCGTGTGTAGCTGAAGCTTAGTGGCTTTTCCTGGAAGCAGGGTATCACTCACTTCGGATGCAAGCATCCTCGTTATCACCCCTCATCTAAGCCCGGCGGATTTACCTACCAGGCACGACTACAGGCTTGAACAGACATATCCAACAGTCTGCTGAGCTAACCTTCTCCGTCCCCACATCGCACTACACATCGGTACAGGAATATTTACCTGTTTCCCATCAACTACGCATCTCTGCCTCGCCTTAGGGGCCGACTCACTCTACGCCGATGAACGTTGCGTAGAAAACCTTGCGCTTACGGCGAGGGGGCTTTTCACCCCCTTTAACGCTACTCATGTCAGCATTCGCACTTCTGATACCTCCAGCACGCTTTACAACGCACCTTCACAGGCTTACAGAACGCTCTCCTACCACTTGCAATAAATTGCAAATCCGCAGCTTCGGTAACTGGCTTAGCCCCGTTACATCTTCCGCGCAGGACGACTCGATCAGTGAGCTATTACGCTTTCTTTAAATGATGGCTGCTTCTAAGCCAACATCCTGACTGTTTTAGCCTTCCCACTTCGTTTCCCACTTAGCCAATTTTAGGGACCTTAGCTGGCGGTCTGGGTTGTTTCCCTCTTGAGTCCGGACGTTAGCACCCGGTGCTCTGTCTCCCAAGCTGTACTCTGCGGTATTCGGAGTTTGCATTGGTTTGGTAAGTCGCCATGACCCCCTAGCCAAAACAGTGCTCTACCCCCGCAGGTAATACTTGAGGCACTACCTAAATAGTTTTCGGAGAGAACCAGCTATTTCCAAGTTTGTTTAGCCTTTCACCCCTATCCACAGGTCATCCGCTAATTTTGCAACATTAGTCGGTTCGGACCTCCAGTACCTGTTACGGCACCTTCATCCTGCCCATGGATAGATCACTTGGTTTCGGGTCTACACCCAGCGACTAATTCGCCCTATTCGGACTCGATTTCTCTACGGCTTCCCTATTCGGTTAACCTTGCCACTGAATGTAAGTCGCTGACCCATTATACAAAAGGTACGCAGTCACCCCTTACGAGGCTCCTACTTTTTGTAAGCATACGGTTTCAGGATCTATTTCACTCCCCTCCCGGGGTTCTTTTCGCCTTTCCCTCACGGTACTAGTTCACTATCGGTCAATGATGAGTATTTAGCCTTGGAGGATGGTCCCCCCATATTCAGACAGGATTACACGTGTCCCGCCCTACTTATCGCTAGCTTAGTACCACACAGGTCTTTTCACGTACGGGACTATCACCCTCTATAGTCAACCTTTCCAGGTTGTTCCGTTAAGTCTTGTGCTATCACTAGCAGGCTTCTCCGATTTCGCTCGCCACTACTTTCGGAATCTCGGTTGATGTCTTTTCCTCGAGCTACTGAGATGTTTCAGTTCACCCGGTTCGCCTCCTGCAGCTATGTATTCACTGCAGGATTACCTTTCGGTAAGGTTTCCCCATTCAGAAATCTCCGGATCAAAGCTAATTTGCCAGCTCCCCGAAGCTTATCGCAGGCTATCACGTCTTTCGTCGCCTATCATTGCCAAGGCATCCACCATATGCTCTTAGTCACTTGACCCTATAACTTTGACGCCTCTTTCGAGATCAAAAATTGTTTTCAAGGACTGATTTGACAGGTCTCTCACCTGTCGCGTTATGCCGTAATATGAATAATCCTTCAATATCGCTATTAAAGAACATTCGTCATTACTTGAAATCCAAATTGAAATTTGAATATTCGTTTTGACGCAATCAAAAATGTTACTAGCGGCACGGTCTGCACTAAACCTTTACGAATGTGCAGTTTCCGCTAGTAACTCTGATATCTACTCTATGAATTTTTAATGAACAGCCTAGTTAATCAATCAATATCGATCAACAACAAAGAAGCCTCAACAGAAGCTGCTTTGTTGTTGAATGAATAAATGGTGGAGGATGACGGGATCGAACCGACGACCCCCTGCTTGCAAAGCAGGTGCTCTCCCAGCTGAGCTAATCCCCCAATGAATCACTTAGACGTTTGGTGGGTCTGGTTGGAATCGAACCAACGACCCCTGCGTTATCAACACAGTGCTCTAACCAACTGAGCTACAGACCCAAGCCGGTCGCGACTTACTCAGCTATCTGAGCTTAATCGACGACAACCTTCAAAACAACCGATAAGTGTGGACGTTCAATTTAGATTGCAGTTTTCCAGAAAGGAGGTGATCCAGCCGCACCTTCCGATACGGCTACCTTGTTACGACTTCACCCCAGTCACGAACCCTGCCGTGGTAATCGCCCTCCTTACGGTTAGGCTAACTACTTCTGGCAGAACCCGCTCCCATGGTGTGACGGGCGGTGTGTACAAGACCCGGGAACGTATTCACCGTGACATTCTGATCCACGATTACTAGCGATTCCGACTTCACGCAGTCGAGTTGCAGACTGCGATCCGGACTACGACTGGTTTTATGGGATTAGCTCCCCCTCGCGGGTTGGCAACCCTTTGTACCAGCCATTGTATGACGTGTGTAGCCCCACCTATAAGGGCCATGAGGACTTGACGTCATCCCCACCTTCCTCCGGTTTGTCACCGGCAGTCTCATTAGAGTGCCCAACTAAATGTAGCAACTAATGACAAGGGTTGCGCTCGTTGCGGGACTTAACCCAACATCTCACGACACGAGCTGACGACAGCCATGCAGCACCTGTGTTACGGTTCTCTTTCGAGCACTAAGCCATCTCTGGCGAATTCCGTACATGTCAAAGGTGGGTAAGGTTTTTCGCGTTGCATCGAATTAAACCACATCATCCACCGCTTGTGCGGGTCCCCGTCAATTCCTTTGAGTTTCAACCTTGCGGCCGTACTCCCCAGGCGGTCAACTTCACGCGTTAGCTTCGTTACTGAGTCAGTGAAGACCCAACAACCAGTTGACATCGTTTAGGGCGTGGACTACCAGGGTATCTAATCCTGTTTGCTCCCCACGCTTTCGTGCATGAGCGTCAGTGCAGGCCCAGGGGATTGCCTTCGCCATCGGTGTTCCTCCGCATATCTACGCATTTCACTGCTACACGCGGAATTCCATCCCCCTCTGCCGCACTCCAGCTATACAGTCACAAATGCAGTTCCCAGGTTGAGCCCGGGGATTTCACATCTGTCTTATATAACCGCCTGCGCACGCTTTACGCCCAGTAATTCCGATTAACGCTTGCACCCTACGTATTACCGCGGCTGCTGGCACGTAGTTAGCCGGTGCTTATTCTTACAGTACCGTCATGAGCCCCTAGTATTAATAGAGACCTTTTCGTTCTGTACAAAAGCAGTTTACAACCCGAAGGCCTTCGTCCTGCACGCGGAATGGCTGGATCAGACTTGCGTCCATTGTCCAAAATTCCCCACTGCTGCCTCCCGTAGGAGTCTGGACCGTGTCTCAGTTCCAGTGTGGCTGGTCGTCCTCTCAGACCAGCTACAGATCGTTGGCTTGGTGAGCCTTTACCTCACCAACTACCTAATCTGATATCGGCCGCTCCAATCGCGCGAGGTCTTGCGATCCCCCGCTTTCATCCTTAGATCGTATGCGGTATTAGCGTAATTTTCACTACGTTATCCCCCACGACTGGGCACGTTCCGATATATTACTCACCCGTTCGCCACTCGCCACCAGACCGAAGTCCGTGCTGCCGTTCGACTTGCATGTGTAAAGCATTCCGCCAGCGTTCAATCTGAGCCAGGATCAAACTCTATAGTTCGATCTTGATAATTTTTTCGGTCTTTCGACCAACTCATAAATTGGAATCGACGTGATTTTCTTTGACGAATTTCACATCTTTTTTACTTCATGAGCGTTTGTTAGCTAATTAAAGCTAAGTTCCTAAAGAACTTGGCAATCACCATCAAACGCCCACGCTTATCGGCTGTATGTTTTTAATGAACCACTCAACTACTTGAGCAACTACGCTGCGATCAGCGAAGCCTTGCAGTATACATCGGATTTTTGAACATTTCGAAGAAATTTTAAAAATCTTTTCTAACCGCCTCCGCTAACTTGTTTCTGGTAAACCCTAAACAGTTCTTATCAGCGAAGCCTGTCAGTATAGCACTACTTTTAAACCGCGCGCAACTATTTTAGAAAAACTTCACATTTACTCTTTTGAACCCTCTTCGCATCCATCACACTTATAGATAAGAAGCCGCCTGTAGGCAGCCCTTGATAATGGAGCATGTCTTTAATTACCCTACAGAACGCCCAACTCGCTTTTGGGCACGTCGCTCTTCTTGATCACGCAGAGTTTTCCCTTGAAACAGCTGAGCGCGTTGGCCTGATTGGCCGCAATGGCGCTGGCAAATCATCTCTCTTACGCATCCTAGGCGGAATAGAGAAGCCTGACGATGGTGATCTGCGCGTGCAACAAGGCCTGCGCGTCACCTACGTCGCCCAAGAGCCACAACTCGACAGCAATGCATCCGTGTTTGAGTCTGTCAGTGCAGGCTTAGCCCGCATCATCCACCTGATTGAACAGTACTGCGCTGGCGAGGGAGACCTCACAGCCATGCAAAACGAGATTGAAATGTTTGATGGATGGAACTGGGAGCAGCGCGTGCAAGAAACTTTGCACCGCTTGCACCTTGACCCTGATGCGCGTATCAATGCGCTCTCGGGCGGTACCCTGAAACGTGTGGCGTTGGCACAAGCGTTGGTTACATCGCCTGATGTGCTCTTACTAGACGAGCCTACCAACCACTTGGACCTCGACAGCATTGAGTGGCTCGAACAACTCTTGATTGACTTCAAGGGCAGCATCATCACCATCACGCATGACCGTTCCTTCTTGGACAAGGTTGCCACGCGTATCGTCGAGTTAGACCGCGGCCATTTGCTGACCTATCCCGGTAACTTCTCGCAATACCAACTCCAAAAGGAAGAACAAGCCGCGCAAGAAGCCGTCATCAACGCCAAGGCCGACAAACTACTGGCTGGCGAGGAAGTGTGGATTCGCAAAGGCGTGGAAGCCCGCCGTACGCGCAGCCAAAGCCGCATTGGTCGACTCGAAGCCTTACGCGCCCAGCGCGAAGCCCGTCGCGACGCTGTGGGACGTGTCAAGCTCGACGTGGCCAGCGGTGCTCCAACAGGCAAGATCGTGGCCGAGCTCACCGAGGTGGACAAAGCCTTTGGAGGCAAAGTCATTACCAAGAACTTCTCAGCAACTTTCTTGCGCGGCGACAAGATTGGTCTGATCGGCCCCAATGGCGCTGGCAAATCCACCTTACTGAAAATGATCTTGGGCGAGCTCGAAGCCGACAGCGGCAAGATTCGCCAAGGCGCCAACTTACAGGTGGCGTACTTTGACCAAATGCGCAACGGCCTAGACATGGATGCTTCGCTGGAAGACTTCATCAGCCCAGGCAGCGAATGGATCGAAATCGGCACGCAACGCAAGCACGTCAAAAGCTACTTAGACGACTTCTTGTTCTCGCCGTCACGCGCCACATCGCCCGTGCGCTCGTTGTCAGGTGGCGAACGCAACCGCTTGCTGTTGGCTCGTTTGTTTGCACGCCCAGCCAACGTGCTGGTGCTGGACGAACCCACCAACGACTTGGACATTGACACGCTAGAGCTGCTCGAAGAGCTTCTGCAAAACTACAACGGCACCGTGTTCATCGTCAGCCATGACCGCACCTTCCTCGACAACGTGGCCACCAGCACCTTGGTGTTTGAAGCCACCGACGACAACCCCGGCTTCTGGCGCGAATACGAAGGCGGCGTGCAAGACTGGCTCATCCAATCTGAACGCGCACGCAGCCTTGCACCGCAAGCCAAGCCTGCCGCACCTGTGGCTACCAAAGCAGCAGAAGCTCCCAAGCCCACGGCGGCGGCAGCAGCTTCCAGCACTGCCAAAACCCGCAAGCTGAGCTACAAAGAGCAGCGCGAGTTGGAAGCTCTGCCAGAACTCATTGCCTCACTAGAAGCAGAACACAAAGAAACCCAAGCCGCATTAAGCGACAACAGCCTCTACGCCAGCGACCCCGCCAAAGTTGCGCAAATCCACAAACGCGATACCGAAATTGAAGACGCGCTGATGACAGCCCTAGAGCGTTGGGAGCAACTATCCTCGCCTGCATGAGCAGCGAAGAACTATTTGCCTTGATTGCCCTCGCCACCGTGGGCACCTTCACACCGGGGCCCAACACCGCCCTGTCGGCCACGATTGCAGCCAACCACGGACTGCGTCGTGCGCTGCCTTTTGTATGCGCTGTACCCGCAGGCTGGGGCCTGCTGCTAGTGCTCAATGCTGCCGGCTTAGGCGTGATGGTGCTGGGCTACCCACCGCTGCGTTGGGGCCTACTGGCGGCGGGTGTTTTGTACTTGTTATGGCTGGCTTGGAAACTAGCGAACACGCAGCATTTGAGTGAAGCGGCAATTGGCCCCGTCGTGGGTTTCAAACATGGCGTGATGCTGCAATTCATCAACATCAAAGCGTGGTTCTTGGCTTTGTCGGTGGTGAGTGGCTGGGTCATTGGCCATGACGACACCGTGGCAAGACTTCTGGAAACCTTGCCCATCTTCATGTTCTTTGGACTCACCAGCAACCTGACCTATGCATGGATAGGAGCCAGCTTGCGCCATTGGCTGCGCGGCCCCAACGACACTGCCCAACGGCTGCAATGGTTCAACCGCATCATGGCCTTGGCGCTTTTGGGCACAGTGGTGTGGATGGTTCGCTCTGCCGCACTGCAAGCAGCTTAAGCCGTGCCGCGCACGTGACTGAGGGTCTCTGCCGCGACTGCAACTCTGACGCCCCATCCTCAAAATGAGGACAAACAACAGACTTCACAGCCATGGGACACCTTTACTTAGTGCGACACGGGCAAGCCTCTCTAGGCGCCGCCGACTATGACCAGCTCAGCCCCTTGGGACAACAGCAAAGCCAACGCTTGGGCGAACACTGGCGTACACAGGGCATCACTTTTGAAGCGGTCATCACCGGCGCACTCAAGCGCCATGCGCAAACCTTGGCGGGCATTCAAGCGGGGATGGGCACGCAGCACGAAGCCGCGGTGTGGCCGGGCCTAAATGAATACGACGCTGATGCCATCATTCGCGCCATTCAGCCGGGCGAGTTAGTCAAGCCCACCACGCCTGAAGGCTACAAACAACATTTCCGTTTGCTGCGCGATGGCCTCACGCAATGGATGGCTGGGGTGGTCAGCCCGCAGGGCATGCCTAGCTACGCTGAGTTTGCCAAAGGGGTCACATCAGCTTTGGACCACATTCGCCAGCAGCACGCAGGAAATGTATTGTTGGTGTCCAGCGGCGGGCCGATCGCTACTGCCGTGGCACATGTGCTGCGTACCAGCCCAGAAACCAGCATTGAGCTGAACATGCGGCTGCGCAACACAGCCGTGACAGAGTTGAGCTTTAGCACGAAGCGACACAGTCTGCTGAGTTTTAACAGCCTGCCGCACTTGGAAACACCCAGCCACAAAGACTGGGTGACGTTCGCTTAAGGTCTACTGACGCCTGCGCTTGCCTTGGCTCTCGCCACAGCAAGTCTCACACGCGAACAGTGGTCAACGGCAACGCAATGAGTTCTTTGAGCAACAGCGCCAGTTGCTCGCCGGCACTGTGCACCAGGGCCTCGCCCTTGGCGGCTGTGGCTGCAGCGGCATTGCCCGCGGCGCCCTGTGGGTTGTAGTCCTGCATGTGCCAGCCGAGTTTGGCGCTTTTGCCGTTGCCCAACACCACATAGTGCTTGGCACGGTCTTGTGAGGTGGATGCAAAGTTTTGCGCCTCAGCCATGTTCACGCTGGCTGGCGACAGCGCCAGCATCATCGAGGTTTCTATGTCGCCCGCATGGATGCCAAAGCGGTGCTCATCCGCTGAGAACTGACCCATCACATCCGCATCCAGCGGCAGGTTGTACCAACTGCTGCTGTAAACAATCAAGCCATGCTGCGCGCGCAGCTCGCGTGCCACCACATCCATCAGCCCCACATTGCCGCCGTGGGCGTTGAACATCAGCAGCTTCTTCACACCCGCACGCGCCACCGATGCGCCAATGTCGCACCAGAGCTGAATCAGCGTTTGGGGTGATAAATGCAAGGTGCCGGCAAACGCCGTGTGCTCCGTGCTCAAACCCACGGTTTGTGTGGGCAACACCAACACGGGGTCAGTTGCCGCCAAATGCCCCAGCGCGGCATTAACCACGCCATCCACCAGCACGGTGTCTACTGATAAAGGCAGGTGTGGCCCATGTTGTTCGGTTGCACCAAGGGGCAACACGACCACGGTGCGTGCGGGGTCAAGCGCGGCAAAGTCACGCGTGTTGAGCTCGGCCCAACGGTGCGAGGCCAAAGCTTGGGCGGTGTGTGTGCTGGTGTTCGCAGTCATAAACGCCATCTTACTTTCCCTCCTCTAGACCTGCTGCACGCGCGCGGCTGCGGCTAGGTAACATCTGGCGCATGTTCAAACTCATCTCATGTGTTTTATGGGCCGTTGGCCTGCTCGGCTCGGCATGGGCGCAAGGTGTGCCCACCGCCGTGGTCAGCACACCGCAGCTACGTGCCGAGTTAGTCGCGCACGCACCACAAGGTCTGCAAGCAGGTCAGCCTATGTGGGTGGGCTTGCAGCTCACACACCAGCCCGAGTGGCACACCTACTGGCGCAACCCTGGCGACTCGGGCCTGCCCACGCAAATTGAACTCAATCTGCCGGCAGGCATCACCGCGGGTGAGGTGCAATGGCCACTGCCGCACAAACTCAATGCCGGCAACCTCACCAACTACGGCTTTGAGAAAACCGTGCTGCTGGCCGTGCCCCTGGCCGTGACCCAAGCGTTCAAACCCAACGCTTCGCAAACGCTAGACCTGCAAGTGCACGCCAACTGGCTGGTCTGCCGACTCGAATGCATTCCACAAGAGGGCGACTTTGCGCTGCGCATTCCCGTCAACAGCAGCTTCGCACCCCAGGCTGCGGCGTTCGACGCGCTGCAAGCGCAGCAACCTCAATCTCTACCCAACGCCAAAGTCACCACAAGTTTTGAAGCACAGCGTTTGGTGCTGCAAGTCAGCGGCCTGCCCGCCTCGCTGCACGGGCAAATGATGAGCGTGTTTCCAAACACGCCAGAACTGGTGGAATCCGCCACAGAACAACACCCACAGGCGAACCAAGCTTGGCAAGACGGCGTGTGGACAGTGCAGCTTCCCCTGAGCGATTTGCGTTTGAACAACCCCAAACAGGTGGGCTTTTTACTCACGACAGGCATGGGCGCTGCGCGACAAGGCTTTGAGATTTCGGCGCCCGTCACGCACGCCTGGCCTGCTGTGTCAGAGCTACCAGCTGCCACTGCTCCCGCCATCGCACCTGTCGTTAGCGACGAAGGCGCAGTGGGTTTTGTCTTAGCACTGCTAGGCGCATTTGTGGGCGGCCTCATCCTCAACCTCATGCCTTGCGTGTTGCCTGTGCTGGCCATCAAACTGCTGGGCTTTGCGCAACACAGCCGAGCCCACCGTGCACACCGCGTGGCGGGCATGGCCTACACCGCAGGTGTGGTGTTGAGCTTTTTGGCCTTGGGCGCTGGCGTATTGGCCCTGCGTGCAGCAGGCGAGCAATTGGGCTGGGGCTTTCAGTTGCAATCGCCCGCCGTGGTGAGCGTGCTGGCAGCCTTCTTCACACTCATTGCGCTGAACTTGTTTGGCTTATTTGAATTTGGGCAAATACTGCCCTCCCGCGTGGCGAGCTTTCAATACAAACACCCCGTCATGGACGCTGGTCTGTCAGGCGTGCTGGCAGTGGCGGTGGCATCGCCTTGCACCGCGCCATTCATGGGTGCCTCGTTAGGACTGGCAATGACCTTGCCTACTTGGCAAGCGTTGAGCATTTTTATGGTGATGGGCTTGGGGCTTGCTGCGCCTTATTTGCTGGCGAGCTTCGTGCCTGCGGTTGCGCGCGTGTTACCGCACCCTGGCCCATGGATGGTCACGCTGCGCCAGCTCCTAGCCTTCCCCATGTTGGCCACCGTCGTTTGGTTGCTGTGGGTGCTGGGCCAGCAAACCAGCTTAGATGCCGCCATGTTTGCGCTGGGCGGTTTGCTGTTGCTCGCCGCGTTCATTTGGTCGCTCAAACAACACACGCTGGCCGCACGTGGTTTGGCTTGGTTGATTGCAGCGATCTTGGTTTGGGGCGCGTTGAACTTTGCGGAAGAACTGAAAGCGCCAGCGAATATCACCACGGCCAGCAGCGCATCGGCAACCACGAGCAGTACACCCAATATGTGGCAACCATGGTCCGAAGCTGCCGTGGCCCAAAGCTTGGCCCAAGGCCGTCCCGTGTTTGTGGACTTCACCGCCGCTTGGTGCGTGACCTGTCAAATCAACAAAAAATCCACGCTCTCAAATAGCGACGTGTTGGCAGACTTGGCAGCACGCCAAGTCACGCTCATGCGTGCCGACTGGACGCGCCGTGACCCCGCCATCACAGCCGCGCTCACCGCCCTGGGCCGCAGCGGTGTGCCTGTGTATGTGCTGTACGCGCCAGGCAAAGTGCCGTTGGTGTTGTCGGAGTTGCTCAGCGTGAACAAGATGAAAGAAGCATTGGCCACCTTGCCAGCGACCCAACCATGACCCAAGCCGCCGTTCACCAAAGCCTTGCCGATTGCAAAACCATCGCCGTGGTGGGCCTCTCGCCCAAGCCACACCGCGACAGTTTTCGGGTGGCCCAGTACATGCAAGACCACGGTTTTCGCATCGTGCCCATCAACCCCAACGCTACGGAAGTGTTGGGCGAAAAAGCCTACGCCTCACTCACCGAAGCTGCGCAGCACGAACGCATCGACATGGTGAACTGTTTTCGCAATTCCGATGACATCCCACCCATCGCAGCAGAAGCCATCGCGATTGGTGCCAAGTCGCTGTGGCTGCAAATCGGTGTGGTGAACGACGACGCAGCCAAACAAGCCACCGATGCAGGCTTGGTCGTGGTGCAAAACCTTTGCTTGATGGTTGAGCACCGTCAATTGGGCTAGGCCGGTCCTCGGCGACAATGTCGCCATGTTTGCACCACTCCAAAACGACACCTTTTTGCGCGCTTGCATGCGCCAAGCCACCGACCACACCCCCGTTTGGCTCATGCGCCAAGCCGGCCGCTACTTGCCCGAGTACTGCGCCACACGCGCCAAGGCAGGCAGCTTCATGGGCTTGGCTACCAATACCGACTTCGCCACCGAAGTCACCTTGCAGCCGCTGGAGCGCTACCCGCTCGATGCCGCCATTTTGTTCAGCGATATCTTGACCGTGCCCGACGCCATGGGCTTAGGCCTGTCTTTCGCCCAAGGCGAAGGCCCACGTTTCGCCAAGAACGTGCGCAACGAAGCGGCCGTCAACGAGCTGGCTGTGCCCGACATGGCCAAGCTGCGCTATGTGTTTGACGCCGTCACCTCCATTCGCAAAGCTTTGAACGGCCGTGTACCTTTGATTGGCTTCTCAGGCAGCCCTTGGACTTTGGCTTGCTACATGGTCGAGGGCGCAGGCTCAGACGACTACCGCCAAGTCAAGAGCTTGATGTACAGCCGCCCCGACCTGATGCACCGCATTTTGGAAATCAACGCCGACGCAGTGGCCCTGTACCTGAACACCCAAATCGAAGCCGGCGCGCAAGCCGTGATGATTTTTGACAGCTGGGGTGGCGTGCTGGCCGATGGCATGTTCCAACAGTTCAGCATGGCCTACACCAAGCGCGTGTTGGCACAGCTCAAGCGCTCGCACGATGGCATGGTCATTCCCCGCTTGGTGTTCACCAAAGGCGGCGGCTTGTGGTTACCCGAAATGGCCGACCTCGACTGCGAAGTGTTGGGCGTGGACTGGACGGTCAATCTCGCCAAAGCTCGTGCACAGGTAGGCGGCCAAGTAGGCGGCCCCGGCAAAGCCCTGCAAGGCAACCTCGACCCCAATGCTTTGTTTGCCCCTGCTGACGCCTTGGCCGCCGAAGCGCGCCGCGTGTTGGACGCATTCGGCAAACCCCACACCAACAAAACCACCACCGGCCCGACCCAAATTTTCAACTTGGGCCACGGCATCAGCCAATTCACCCCGCCGGAGAGCGTGGGCGTGTTGGTCGAGACGGTGCACAGCTACTCCCGTGCCTTGCGAAAACCTTAAAGTCGACTCAAGAAATCGTGTGTCAAGTCACCAAAAGTTTTACTTCGACTTCACACTTATGCACAAAAAAGTTGAGCCAGCGCACCAAGTTGGTTTTTTCTTTTGCCGCATTTGGAAAAACTTTAGTTTCTCGTAAGTCATTGATTCATATAGGATTCTCCGCCTGCATTTTTTTGAGGCAGTTTGTTCAAAGCCTTGATTCATGGGCCTTCGGAGCCACTCAACCGTAGATATCAACAAAGTTATCCACAAAAATTCTGGGTTTACCCTGAAGCCTTTGTAAATCAACGACTTAAAGCCTCTTCTGCCAAAACACCTGAGCAAAACACCCCAACTCACCGCTTGACATGTCGCACCAAATTTCAGTGATGGTTCACACCCCCGCGCACAGCGGTATTGGTGGCGCACTCACGTACGAAAGCGATGCAGCGCACGCGCCTGGCACCTTGGTGCGTGTACCTTTGGGTAGCCGAGAGTTGCTGGGCGTGGTGTGGGGGGAGGCCGAGCCGGACACCCCAAACGACGATAAAGCCTCGCTCGCAAACACGAACACCAGCGAGCAGCCATCGTTGTTGATGCCCGATGACCCATCGCTGCAAAACCAAGCGCCAGCCGCCATGCAACTGCGCGCCATCGCCAGCGTGCTGGAAGGCCTCACGCCGCTCAGCGCCCACTGGCGCCAGCTGGTGCAATTTGCCGCGCACTACTACCAGCGCAGCGCCGGCGAGGTGGCCTTAGCGGCACTGCCCAGCCAACTGCGCGACCTCAGCACCGAGCAGTGGGCGCGCCGCTTAAAGCGCAAACCCAAAGCCGTCGTGCCCTATGAAGGTGACACGCAAACCATACCCACACCGACCGACGAGCAAGCCCACGTACTGGCAGACATCGCGGCCAACAAAGGTCCGTTCTTGTTGTTTGGCAACACGGGCAGCGGCAAAACCGAGGTGTACTTGCGTGCAGCACAAGCGGAGTTAGAACGCGACCCACACGCGCAAATTTTGGTGATGGTGCCCGAGATCAACCTCACGCCCCAACTCGAAGAACGCTTTCGCGCGCGCTTTTGCCCGCAGTGGGGCACCGACTGTTTGGTGTCCATGCACAGCAGCCTCACGCCAGCGCAGCGCCTGAAAAACTGGCTTGCCGCACACAGCGGAGAGGCGCGCATTGTGTTGGGCACGCGCATGGCCGTGTTTGCATCCATGCCGCATTTGCAGCTCATCGTGGTGGATGAGGAACACGACCCGAGCTACAAACAGCAAGAAGGCGCGCGCTACTCAGCACGTGACCTCGCCATCTATCGCGGACAACTCGAAGGCGCGAAAGTGATTTTGGGCTCGGCCACGCCGTCATTGGAAAGTTGGCATCACAGCCGCTCAGCCACCGACGCGGGACCCGCAGGCCGCTACATGCGCTTAGCCATGCCCTCACGCGTGGGTCAAGGTGCTTTGCCTTTGGTGCGCCGCGTGGACATGAACCGCCAGCCGTACAAAACCGTGTTCTCCAACCACCTGCTCGACGCCATGCGCGAGCGCGTGACGCGCGGCGAACAAATCTTGGTGCTGCTCAACCGCCGAGGCTATGCGCCCGTGCTCAACTGCAACGACTGCGGCTGGAAAAGCGAATGCCCCCATTGCAGCGCCTACCGCGTATTCCACAAACTCGACCGCACGCTGCGCTGCCACCACTGTGGCTTCACACAACCCGTGCCGCGTGCGTGCCCAAGCTGCGGCAATTTAGACATCAGTCCCTTGGGCCGAGGCACCGAACAACTCGAAGAACATTTGGCCGAGCTGTTGGCCGATGTGCGCCGACCCGACGGCGAGCCCATTCGCATTGCCCGCATCGACGCCGACAGCACGCGCCTCAAAGGCGAGCTGGAGCGCCAGCTGGCCGAGGTGCACGCCGGCGCAGTGGATGTGCTGGTGGGTACACAAATGATTGCCAAGGGGCACGACTTCAGGCGCGTCACCTTAGTGGCTGCGCTCAACCCAGACGGCGCTTTGTTCTCCAGCGATTTCCGCGCGCCCGAGCGTTTGTTCAGCTTGCTCATGCAAGCCGCAGGACGTGCAGGACGCGACGCCAGCATGAGCTTGGTCAGCCCCTGCGAAATGTGGGTGCAAAGCTTTCACCCACTGCACCCGCTGTTTGAAGCGCTCAAGCAACACGACTATCCAGCATTTGCGGAACAACAGCTCAAAGAGCGCGAACAGGCCACTTTGCCGCCTTTCAGCTTCCAAGCCTTGGTGCGCGCAGAAGCACGCAGCCAAGAAGCCGCACAAGGTTTTTTAAACGCAGCCCGCGATGCAGGTGCGGCACTGGCCGATGAACTGTTGGTTGATTTGTATCCGGCTGTGCCGATGACGATTCAGCGCGTGGCCAACATCGAACGTGCGCAAATGCTGATTGAGTGCACCTCACGCAAAGCGCTGCAACATTTCTTGGCGCATTGGCAGGCCGATTTGCACGCGATGCGCAGCACGCATCGGCAAGTCATTCGCTGGGCGGTGGATGTAGACCCGCTCGCGATTTAAGAAACTTAGCCGTTCAGCAAAGCGACGGCACCTGAGAAGGTGAAAAACGCGGCCGCCGTGCTGACCAAAATAATCATAGCGATGCGTCCAGTGTCTGCCCCAAAGCGCTCGGTTAGCAACGCCACATTGCTGGCACTTGGTAAAGCGGCCACCAACACCACCACCACCATGGCGAAGCGGTCGATGTGAAAACCCATTTGCACCGCAGCGGCCAGCACCAGCAAGACCAGCACGGGGTGCAACACCAATTTGAAAATGGCCACAGGCAAAAAGTCACGCCACAGAATAGGCGGATGGCCGCTGTCCTTCACTTGAATTTGTGAGCGCGCCAGCACCGCCCCAATGGTGAACAAGGCCACAGGCGATGCGGCATCGGCCAACAGCCCCAAGGTCTTAGCCACGGGTCCGACCAACTGCCAATCCATCGCCGACGACAGGCCGCCCAAGCTGATGGCCCAAGGCATGGGATTGGTCAACACACCTTTAAGGGCGTTTTTGGCGGCACGGCTTGCACCGTGCTCGTCGGCCCCATCTAAGCGCGACAAGGCAATACACAACGAAGTGGTGAACACCAAATCCACCACGATGGTCACGATGGCAGGGCCCGCAGCAGAAGCCCCGAGCAACGCCACCAGCAAAGGTACACCCATGAAGCCCGTGTTGGGAAACGCCCCCACCAAGGCACCGAATGCAGCATCGTTCCAACCGATGCGCTTGTTCAAGCTCACCGCCACCACAAAGCCCACCATCAGCAATGAACAAAACAAATAGCCAAAGAACAAGGTGGGGTCTAGCAGTTGCACGATGGGCGTGCTCGCTCCGAATCGGTACAACATGCAAGGCAGCGCAAAGAACAGCACAAAACCATTGAGGCCGGGAATCGCATCCAGCGGGAGCATGCGCCGATGTGCGGCCACAAAACCGGCCAATACAAGCGCAAAGAAGGGAAAGGTAACAAGAAGAATATTCAGCACAACCGCTATTTTGCCTTCTGGGCAGGTCGGTATCATTGCCCGCTTCGCATCACGCTCAATAAACTGCATATCGAATGTCTGCTGGTCTGAATCTCGCGCAACAAGAA
Source organism: Limnohabitans sp. TEGF004 (assembly GCF_027924965.1). Lineage (NCBI taxonomy): Bacteria > Pseudomonadati > Pseudomonadota > Betaproteobacteria > Burkholderiales > Comamonadaceae > Limnohabitans > Limnohabitans sp. TEGF004. The sequence continues at coordinate 2,409,682 of NZ_AP027056.1, forward strand.
GCCGTCAATTTCTTGCACGGTCCTTGTCTGGTGTTGGCGGGGGCGGGCTCTGGCAAAACACGTGTCATCACGCACAAGATTGGGCGTCTCATTCAAACGGGGTTAGAGCCCAAACGCATCGCGGCGATTACCTTTACCAACAAAGCCGCCGCCGAAATGCGTGAGCGTGCCAAGGGTTTGATTGGCAAACCCGCCAACGATGTGTTGATTTGCACCTTCCACGCACTCGGTGTGCGCATGTTGCGCCAAGACGGTGGCGTGATGGGGTTGAAGCCCCAGTTCAGCATCATGGACAGCGCCGATGTGACCGGCATCCTGAAAGACGCAGGCGGCACCACCGACATCGCCACCGCACGCCAATGGCAATGGACCATCAGCTTGTGGAAAAACATGGGCCTCAATTCAGCCCAAGCGATGGCGCAGGCCAAAGACGACAACGAACGCATCATTGCCAAAATCATGGCGCGCTACGAAGAGCGTTTGAGCGCCTACCAAAGCGTGGACTTTGATGACCTCATCGGCATGCCCCTGAAGCTGCTGCAAGAGCACGATGAGGTGCGCGCCAAATGGCAAGCCCAGCTCGGCCATGTGCTGGTGGACGAATACCAAGACACCAACGCCACCCAGTACGAAGTACTCAAGTGTTTGGTAGGGCCTGATCACGCAAGCGCCCGCTTTACTGCGGTGGGCGACGACGACCAGTCCATCTACGGCTGGCGTGGTGCCACGCTGGATAACTTGCGCAAATTGCCGCAAGACTTTCCGACATTGAAAGTCATCAAGCTGGAGCAAAACTACCGCTCCACCAGCGCTATCTTGCGCGCGGCCAACAACGTCATTCAACTCAACCCCAAGCTCTTTCCTAAGACCTTGTTCTCCGAACTGGGCGAAGGTGAACCCGTGCGCGTGGTCGATGCCGACAACGAAGAACACGAAGCCGAACGCGTGGTGGCGCGCATTCAGTCTTTGCGCGAGGGCACCGATGCTGGCAGCTGCGGCTTCAAAGAGCTCAAAGACTTTGCCGTGCTGTACCGCGCCAACCACCAAGCGCGCATTTTTGAAAAGGCGCTGCGCAAAGCGCAAATCCCATACAAGGTATCTGGCGGCCAAAGCTTTTTTGACCGTGCAGAAATTCGTGACCTGTGCGCATGGCTGCGCCTGTGGGTCAACAACGATGACGACCCTGCGTTCTTGCGCACTGTCACCACCCCTAAGCGCGGCATTGGCCACCAAACCTTGGCCGCGCTGGGCCAGTTCGCCAGCCAATACAAACTCAGCATGTTTGAAGCGCTGTTCAGCAACAGTCTGCCCTCGGTACTCAATGCCCGCGCCTTGGGCAGCCTGCACGAATTTGGCCGCTACGTGAACGACCTTGAGTTCCGCGCCCGCCTCACCACTGGCGCAGAAGACGCGCGAGCATTTTTGAACGACTGGCTCAAAGACATCGGCTACGAAAAACACCTCTACGACGCCGAAGAAAGCGAAAAAGCCGCAGCCTCAAAGTGGAACAACGTGATGGAGTTTTGCGACTGGATGGCCCAGCGCTGTGGCGGACAGATAGACGACACCGCCGGCGTGACCACTGGCAATGAAATCAAGAACTTGCTAGAGGTGGCGCAAACCATTGCGCTGCTGTCGACGCTCACCGAACGCGAAAAAGACCAAAACGTGGTGACGCTCTCTACGTTGCATGCCTCCAAAGGTTTGGAGTGGCCACACGTCATGCTGGTGGGCGTGACCGAGGGCATGCTGCCCTTCAAACTCGATGACGAACCAGGCTCTGAACAAACCAACGAAAACATCGCCGTGCGTTTGCAAGAAGAACGCCGCCTGATGTACGTGGGCATCACTCGCGCCCAGCGCTCACTGGCCGTGAGCTGGACACGCCGTCGCAAAAAAGGCCGCGACATGATTGCCGCCATGCCCAGCCGCTTCATTGCTGAGATGGATCTGAACAAAGACACGGTCAAAGAAGACCCGCGCGAAAAACTAAAAGCTTTACGCGCAGAGTTTGCTCAGCGCGCCAGCGCCGCCTCCGCCGAGAGCGCGGCTAACAAGTAGCAAAGCCCCGCGACTCCGCCAAGCTGCCACCGGCATGAATGGCCACAGCGCAGTATTTGAATTCGGGAATTTTTCCGAAAGGATCTAACGCGGCATTGGTCATCAAATTGGCAGCCGCTTCGTAATACGCAAACGGCACAAACACCGCTCCCTGCGGCGTGCCGTCATCACGGCGCACACGCAAGGTCACTTGGCCACGGCGTGAGGCAATGGTGATCACATCCCCCGCTTCCACTTTCAAACGCTGCATATCGGCAACGCACATCGATGCCGTGGCCATGGGCTCGATGGCGTCGAGCACGGTGGCGCGTCGCGTCATGCTGCCGGTGTGCCAGTGTTCCAACTGACGACCGGTGATGAGCACAAATGGGAAATCATTGTCGGGTCGCTCATTGGCCGGAATGATGTCGGCGGGCACCAAATGCACTCGACCATCGTCGGTGGCAAAGTGCTCTTTGAACACGGTGGGCTCGCCCGGATCTTCTGCCGTCAAGCAAGGGTAGGTCACGCTGGATTCGCGTTGCAAACGCTCCCATGTGATGCCACTGATGGCTGCATGCATGGCCTGGCGCATTTCCTCGTACACCTCGGCCACGCCGCTGTCCTGGCCTGCGTAGTTCCAATTCAAGCCAACGCGTTTGGCGATTTGTTGAATGATCCACAAATCGGGTTTGGCTTGTCCGGGTGGATCAATGGCTTGTTGGCCCAGCTGCACCATGCGGTCGGTGTTGCTGACCGTGCCAGTTTTCTCGGGCCAAGCGGTGGCAGGCAACACCACATCGGCGAGCCACGCAGTTTCGGTCATGAAGATGTCTTGCACCACCAGATGCTCTAGTGAGGCCAAAGCGTGGCGTGCGTGGTTCAAATCAGGGTCGCTCATGGCGGGGTTTTCGCCCATGATGTACATGCCGCGCACTTTGTGCGGGTCGCTGTCATCGGCCAAGATCTTGCCCATGATCTCCACCACGGTGTAGCCCGGCTTGTCGTCCAGCGGTGTGTCCCAAAACTTTTCAAACCAATCGTGCGCGGCCTTGTTGGTGACACGCTGGTAGTTGGGATACATCATGGGGATCAAGCCCGCATCACTCGCACCCTGCACATTGTTTTGTCCGCGCAGCGGGTGCAAGCCCGAGCCTGGCTTGCCGATTTGACCCGTGACTGACACCAAAGCAATCAAGCAACGTGCGTTGTCGGTGCCGTGCACGTGCTGACTCACGCCCATGCCCCACAGCACCATGGCGCCCTTGGCAGTGGCAAACGCGCGCGCGACTTCACGCAAAGTTTCTGCGGGAATGCCACAAATCGGCGCCATGGCTTCGGGGCTGTAGCCCTGAACGTTGGCTTTCAAGGCCTCGTAGTTGTTGACGCGATCACGGATGAACGCCTCATCTGCCAAGCCCTCTTCAATCACTGTGTGGATCAAGGCATTGATCATCGCCACATCGGTGTCGGGCTTGAACTGCAAGGTGCGCCACGCGTGTTTGCCCATATCGGTCACACGCGGGTCAGCCAGCACAATTTTGGCGCCGCGCTTGGCGGCGTTCTTCATCCATGTGGCGGCCACCGGATGGTTCGACGTGGGGTTGGAGCCGATGACAAAAATCAACTCGGCGTGTTCCACATCATTGACTTGGTTGCTCACGGCAGCTGAGCCCACGCCCTCTAACAACGCGGCCACGCTGGAGGCGTGGCACAAGCGCGTGCAGTGGTCCACGTTGTTGGAACCAAAGCCGGTGCGCACCAGTTTTTGGAATAAATACGCTTCTTCGTTAGTGCCCTTGGCCGAGCCAAAACCTGCCAAAGCTTTTTTGCCATGGGTGTCACGCAAGTGTTTGAGTTGGCCCGCACCCAAGGCCAACGCCTCTTCCCAGGTTGCCTCGCGAAACACCTGTGACCAATCAGCCGCATCGTGGTTGAGTTGGCCAATGAGCGCGGGATCTTTGGGCACACCCACTTTGCGAATCAACGGCACCGTCAATCGCTGCGGACTGTGGATGTAATCAAAACCAAAGCGACCTTTGACACACAAACGGTTGTGGTTGGCAGGTCCATCACGGCCATCGACGCTGACAATCTTGTTGTCCTTCACGTTGTAGGTCAGCAAGCAACCCACGCCACAGAACGGACACACCGAGTCCACTTGTTTGTCCACCACTTGCGAACCTATTTGCGTCTTCGGCATCAACGCGCCCGTGGGGCAAGCCTGCACACATTCACCACACGCCACACACGAGCTGTTGCCCATCTCGTCATTCAAATCAAACACGATTTGGCTGTGTGCACCACGGTGGGCATACCCAATCACATCATTCACTTGTTCTTCACGGCAAGCACGCACGCAGCGGTTGCACTGAATACATGCATCTAAGTTGACTGCCATCGCAGGGTGTGACACATCGCACGCGGGTTGTTCGCGGCGCAACGCACGCAACTCAGGTCGGACTGAAACATTCAAGCGAGAAGCCCAGTCGCTCAACTCACCATGTTGTCCTTCATCGTTCCACTTGTACCCCACATCAGGCATGTCAGACAGCAACATCTCCAACACCATCTTCTGACTCTTGATAGCTCGGTCACTCACTAGCACTTCGAGACCTGCGGTCGCTGTGCGACAGCAGCTAGGCGCCAAGGTGCGCTCGCCTTTGATTTCCACCACACAAGCACGGCAGTTGCCATCTGCACGCAGGCCATCTTTGTAGCAAAGGTGGGGAATGTCCACGCCATGACGCTGCGCTGCTTTCAGAATGCTTTCACCCTCATAGGTTTGTACACGCTGGTCGTTGAGCTTGAACTCCACCGTTTGAGGCATCAAATCTGCGGATTGGATCGGAGCGTTCATTTAAACGATCTCCTCTGGAAAGTACTGTTGCACACAACGAACTGGGTTGGGTGCGGCTTGGCCCAAACCGCAAATCGAAGCATCGGTCATCACCTGATTCAAATCTTCCAAGGTGGCGTTGTCCCACACCTTGGCTTGCATCAGCTGCGCTGCCTTGGCCGTGCCCACACGACACGGCGTGCACTGGCCACAGCTTTCATGCGCAAAGAAGTTCATCATGTTCAGCGCTGCATCACGCGCCGAATCGTATTGACTCAACACAATCACTGCGGCAGAGCCAATAAAGCAACCATAGGGTTGCAAGGTGTCAAAGTCCAAGGGAATGTCATTCATGCGCGCAGGCAAGATGCCACCCGATGCACCGCCCGGGAGATACGCATAGAGCGCATGGCCATCCAACATGCCGCCGCAATACTCGTCAATCAATTCTTGAATCGTGATGCCCGCAGGTGCGAGCTTGACGCCTGGTTGCTTGACGCGCCCGCTCACACTGAAGCTGCGCAAACCTTTTCGGCCATGGCGACCAAAGCCACTGAACCAGTGCGCGCCTTTTTGCACGATGTCGCGCACCCAATACAGGGTTTCAAAGTTGTGTTCGAGCGTGGGCCTGCCAAACAAGCCCACTTGCGCAATGTAAGGGGGACGCATACGCGGTTCACCGCGCTTGCCTTCGATGCTTTCAATCATGGCGGACTCTTCGCCGCAAATGTAGGCACCTGCGCCACGACGCAACTCGATGTGCGGCAAGGGGCATGGTGGGTTGGCTCGTAAATGCGCCAACGCTTGCGTGAGTAACGCGCGACAGCCGTGGTATTCATCACGCAAATAGATGTAAATCGCATCCATGCCCACCACGTGGGCGGCCACCAACATACCTTCTAAAAAACGATGCGGGTCACGCTCTAGGTAGGTGCGGTCTTTGAAAGTGCCAGGCTCACCCTCGTCAATGTTCACCGCCATCAAACGTGGCGCAGGTTGCTCGCGCACGATGCGCCATTTACGACCGGCAGGAAAACCTGCACCTCCTAAGCCTCGCAGGCCTGAATCTTCCATGGCGTTGAGCACTTGCTCAGCATCCGCTTTGCCCGTGTGCAGGTCGGCCAGCAAGCGGTAGCCGCCATCGGCCACATAGGCTTCGAAGTCGACATGCTCGGTCATGGCTTGGTGGGTTTGCTTGGCGCTCACAGTGGCCGCCACCAATTCAGGCGTGGCATGTGGCACAGGGTTTTGGTGCACCACGGCCACTGGCGCTTGTTCGCAACGGCCCACACAAGGGGCTGCGATCACGCGCACATCTGGGCTGCCTAGCAAGGCTGGTAATTTGTCGATTAACTGCTTGGCGCCTGCAAGCTCACAGCTCAGGCCCTCGCACACGCGCACGGTCAGCCCTGGCACGGCTTCATCGCCACGCACCACTTCGAAGTGGTGATAGAAAGTGGCCACCTCAAACACCTCGGCCATCGGCAGTTTCATCTCATTGGCCAAGGCCACCAAGTGGCGGTCGTGCAAACAACGGTAGGTGTCGTTGAGCTTGTGCAAATGCTCAATCAACACATCGCGGCGATGCGGCGCTTCGCCAATGAGCGCGCGCACTTCTTGCAACGACAACGCATCAACCTGTCGCCCTTTGAGTTGGCCTTTGCGACGAATCGCTTCTCGCATTTGGTCCACAGAGGCCACCACCACGCTAGGAATAGAAGAATTTGATACGGAATGAGTCATGAGGAAGAGGCCAGGCCTCCGAGTTTTTTCTTTCTTGCCACGTCAAGCCACTCGGGGACTGTGAATGCGTCTGGCAAGCAAGAAATTAATTTTTCGCAATGGTCTGCGTTTCGATCGTCACTGACGAGAACTTTAATGCGGCTTGTGTTCAGTCCAATTATTTCTTTGAACTCAATTTCTAGGTGCTGCGTCAATGCGTGTTCATGGTTGCTCTCCACCCAAGCCAACGTGTCCAAATCGGACCATTGAAACAAACGTTCTTTTTGCGCACGACGACCAAATATCTGCGGGGCATGACTCCAAACCAAATGCACACCGTTTTTACTAAAACTGATCCGATGCACATACAGGAGATCGTTGAGCGCCGACTTGGCGGCATAAAAAATTCCAAGCAGTAGAAAAATCAGCCCTGCGGTCTGTGGATCACCAAGTTGCTTCGACTGCCAATAGGCTGTCGCTTGCGGAACCCACAGAAAAGAAAATCCAAGCGAAAAACACACGAGTCCAAAAAACAATCGCCACAAACGAGGGCGTTTCACCAAGTAAAGGGGGACATCGACAGTGAGGTGAAACGCGTCAGCAAGTTGTCCCATAGGGTCATGTCCGTCTTAGGCTTCCATGCGTTCAAGTTCTGATTCGGAATGCTGAAGATTGCCGACCAATGCCTCTCTCGCAACGTCTGTGTGCTGTTCAGACAAAGCGGCCGCCAGGTCGCCATTGCCGTCATGAATGGCTGTGACGATGGCGGCATGTTCATCCCAAATGCCATCACGGCCCACGCTTCTTTGCAAGACAGCGCCCATCACGCGGCGCAGATGAATCCAGTGCAGCATCGCGTTATCCACGATGAACGGATTACCAGAGGCTTCGTAGATGGCTTTGTGAAACGCAGTGTCCGCCTCAATCATGGCTTTGACATCTGAACCCACAGCGGCTTCGCGCCCCGCGTCAATCAACGACAAAGGAATCTTGGCATGACGCGCGGAAGCCAACCTTGCGGCCAGGCCATCCAACGCGCCGCGCACTTGGTAGAGGTGACCGATCTGAACAGGGTTGAGCTTGGCGACCACCAAACCACGGCCTGGTGCTTCTTCAAGCAAGCCGTCTTTTTTGAGCAAGCGCAACGCTTGCAAAACAGGCGACCGCGACACGTTGAGCCGTTCAGCCAGGTCTTCTTGGGTGATGCGTTCACCTGGTGCGAGCTTTCCCGCGCTGATGGCATCTAGCAATGTTTTATAGACTTCATCCACGTAGTCTGTACGACTGGGAATCTTGGCCAAACTCATTCAGAACTCCATTTTTTCTTCATGATGAGGCTACCAGATTCCCAGCGACGACACTTACGCGAACATGTCGGGTTGCGTGGCAGCCAAATGGTCGTAAATGGGTTGGAAATGCAACCAGCCAATGTATTCAGAGCCCACGTGTTCACGGCTGTAGCGTGAACGCTCTGGCGTGACCAACACAGGCTTGTGCCCCGTGGCTTCAACCATCAACTGTTGACGGCAGCAACGCTCCAAGGCGATGAACCAAAACGCCGCGGCTTCGATGCTGTGGCGGCTGGCCGTCAGCAAACCGTGGTTTTGGTGGATGGCGGCTTTCACGCCCTTGAACCAATCACACACCGCCAAACCCGCGCTCTCTTCCACCGCGACTTGACCGGCTTCGTCTTTGATCACCACATGGTCTTCAAAGAAAGCCGCGGCATCTTGCGAGATAGGCTCAAGCGGGCGACCCAGCGCGGCAAAGGCAGTGCCATACACCGTATGGGCATGACACATGGAAATGATGTCGGGGTGCGCCTCATGCACTGCGGCATGCAGCACAAAGCCCGCACGGTTGATGGCATGCTTTCCTTCCACGACATGGCCTTTGTGATCGGCCAAGATCAGGTTTGACACCTTGACCTGTGAGAAGTGCACACACATGGGATTGGTCCAGTAGAGCTCTGGATGCTCAGGGTCGCGAATGGTCAAGTGCCCCGCAAAACCGTAGTCAAAGCCTTCCAATGCGAATGCTCGGCAAGCGGCCACCAGGCGTTGCTTGCGGTGCAGTCGCTCGGCTTCAAAGCTTTCAAACTTTGGCATCTCTGGGTAAATCAACCCACTTTGTATCGGGTCATAAATTGATTTTTTGTGTTGCGTTGCAACGGGTGTTTTGACTTTGTCCAACATATGTATCTCCTGATGGTTATTTAAAGATCTAACGACAATGTTTTGCCCTTGGCGCGTGACACACACACGGTGAGGCAACGTGTCTTTTCTTCGTCATTCAAGATGTAGTCGCGATGATCGACTTCACCGTCGATATAGTCCACTTTGCACGCGCCGCACAAGCCGGATAGGCACGAGGTAGCAACCCTTCTGCCCGTGAGCTCAATGGCACGTACGATGGTTTGGTCTGGCCCCACTTGGATGGTTTCGCCGCTGCGAACCAAGCGCACCTCAAATGCACCGTCGGGCATATCGGAGGCCACAGGATCAGGCGCCTTGAAGTGCTCGCTGTGCACCATAGCGTCTGGCCAATGCGCACTCGCTTCTGCGCAGGCTTTCATAAATCCTCCCGGCCCGCAGTAGTACACATGTGTGTCAGCAGCCGGCCGCCACATTAACGCTTTGATGTCTAGACCCTTGGCAGGATCTCCCTCATCAAAGTGAAAGTGCAAGCGCTCAGCAGGTACAACGGTACGCAACACATCGACAAATGCAACGTTTTTGGAGCTGCGTGCGCAGTAGTGCAATTCAAATGACGCGCCTTTGGCAGCCAGCGTATGCGCCATGGACTTCAGCGGCGTGATGCCAATGCCACCCCCTAACAAAATGGTGTGTTTTGCATCGGTGGTCATTGGAAATGCATTGCGCACAGGGCCGACGGTGATCACATCGCCCACGCGCACCTTGTCGTGCATGGCTTGTGAGCCGCCTCGACTCTTGGGCTCGCGCAACACACCCAGCACCCATTTACTTGCATCCTGTGGATCGCCCGCCAATGAGTAAGAGCGAACAAGACCTCCTGCCAAATGCACATCCACATGCGCGCCAGCCTCAAAGCTGGGCAACGCATGTCCGCTGGGATCCGTCAACTCAAAGGAACAAATACCTTGGGCTTCTAAGCGGATGGCCTGCACCTGCAATTGCATGTGCTCAGGCGGTTGTGACATCACGTTTTTGGGCAACGAGGCGTTCATGCGTGCCTCTTGGCCAGCACTTCTTGTTGGAGCGCTTCCATCTTGGTTTGGACAAACTGAGCGCGCTCTTGACCTTTGAGCTTTTCTGCCTCGGTGATGATCGCCAGAACTTGCTTGGCAAGGTAACGACGCAAAGTCACTTCCTCTTCTGTCGTACGTCCAACAGGCAAATCAAACACGTTACCCGAGCAGTAGCTGTTAGGCTCACCACCGCAATCACGCAGCCACTGGGCAAACTGCTCTGGGCCGGCTTGCGGGTTGGTGCCGCGCACAGCGTCACGCAGCAGTTTACGGAACATGTACAACCCTGCATCGAATTTGGTGGGGTTTTCCAACGCATGAATCGCAATCGGGCGCTGGCTGATGATGGCCTCGTAATCGCCAGGCGCGTATTGGCAGTCTTTGTAGTTTTCCCGTGCGCGGTGATCCGTCGGGATAGGCGGCATGTCTTCCAATTTGTATTTGCCAAATCGCTCAGGACGGCGCATGGCCACTTGACCTTCCAAGAAGTCGATGGTCTCGTAACCCACCATGCTCTTGTCGCCAATGCCACGCGTATCAATGCCGGGGCCCATGACACGCCATCCGATCATTTTGCTGTTTTGGTCATCCACCGGCACAGTCCAACGGATCATGTGAAAGCGGCTGAACAATTTCTTTTTCTTGCCATCCTCTGAGGTGTAGGCATGCAAGCTCATGTTGGGCAACACTTGGTGCTGCACACGGATGAACATGTGATCGTCGTCTGAACGACGTGCACCTGCACCAGCCAGGCCACGGCCACCATGCACAGGCACGAACTGCATATCGGGGGGCACTTCCATCGATGCAGCACCCACCTCATCAAACGTGGTGCCTTGGTAATGCTCGCCTGTCACTTGGCGTTTGGCGTGCAACGCCATGGTGTGATAGTTGTCGGCTGAGTTGTCTTGAACTTGCAGCCAGTTGCAATGTTGGAAGTTGCTGTACGGCACCAGCTCATCACCATCGGCCACCGTGTAATTGCTTTCCCACTCTGGAAATGGCGGCTCTTGCTCGGGCGGGCCCATGTAGGCAAAGATCAAACCATGACGCTCGAAGGCCTTGTAGGCCCCTTGTCGGATCGAACAACGATAGCGCTCACCTTCTTCCTCTTCACCTTGTGGGAAAGGCACGCGCAAACATGTGCCATCGATGTCAAACACCATGCCGTGGTAGCAGCATGAAATGCCACGCTCTTCGATCTTGCCGTATTCCAATGAAGCACCGCGATGCACGCAATGTGCGTGCAGCAAGCCAATGCGGCCCGAACCATCACGGAATGCCACCAACTCTTCCCCCATGATTTTCAGAAAACGTGGCGTATCCGTGAGCTCCATGGCCATGCAAACCGGATGCCAAAAACGACGCATGTATTCGCCCAAGGGCGTGCCTGGCCCCGTCTCCGTCAGCTCGGGGTCATGGCCCGGCTCGCGGCTGGTGTAGTAGCCCCCAAACGGAACCAACTTCTTTTCCGTGGGTGCGTCTGCTGGATTGGTTTTGTCTCGTGTGTTCATGGCTCTGCCTGTGAGGTTTGTGGTTGATGAAGAGATTAAATTCCGAGCTCTGTATTCTGTATACAGAGAATACCGTCAGAGTTTGGCCTGATAAATCAGGAGTAACCCTTGTTGTACAACGAGACTACAAACTGCACAGCACAAAGAAAAACCCCGTAGCTTCTTGCGAAACTACGGGGTTGAATCTGGTGGCCTGGACGGGGATCGAACCTGTGACACGCGGATTTTCAATCCGCTGCTCTACCAACTGAGCTACCGGGCCGTGAATGAAATTATAGCACGAAGCAGCAGCCTAAGCCGCGCGCTTGGCCTTAGATAAGTCGACCCCAAGCTGCTTGAGCTTGCGATACAAGTGCGTACGCTCCAAACCTGTTTTGTCAGCCACACGGGTCATGGAACCACTCTCTTGCGTGAGGTGGTATTCAAAGTAAGCGCGCTCAAACGCATCACGCGCTTCGCGCAGCGGTTGCTCCAAATCAAAGCTTTGATGTGTCGGCGGCAACACCACGGCTTGCGGCGTGACAAGTGATGCAGCGGCATCTTTGCTCGTGCTAGAAGCAAGTCCTTTGGCAGCTGGCGAAGCCATCGGCTTACGCATCAAACCCTGCTCAACCGCTTTGAGCAATTTCTGCATGGTGATGGGTTTTTCTAGGAATGCTTGTGCGCCAATCCGTGTCGCTTCGACCGCTGTATCGATGGTGGCATGGCCACTCATCATGATGACGGGCATGTTCAACAAACCGGCCCCTGCCCATTCTTTGAGCAAAGTCACGCCATCGGTGTCGGGCATCCAAATATCCAGCAAAACCAAATCAGGGCGTGCAGCTTGGCGTGCTATGCGTGCCTGCGCTGCGTTTTCCGCCACTTCAACGGCATGACCTTCGTCGTTGAGGATCTCAAACAGGAGGTCCCGAATGCCCAATTCGTCATCCACCACCAAAATGTTTGCCATGTCTTAACTTGTCTCGCTGAATTAAATGAGTTGGTTTTGTTGCGATTCTGCAACTTGGAATGATAACGACACTTGCGCCCCTATCACCCGCCCCTGTAATCCACGATTTTTCAAGTCAATGCGTGCCGAATGTTCATCAGCAATTTTCTTCACCACAGCCAATCCAAGGCCAGTGCCGCGCGTCTTGGTGGTCACATACGGCTCAAACGCACGGTTCAGAATTTTGGGAGGAAAGCCTGGCCCGTTGTCACGCACCACCAAGCGCACACGGCCTGATGTCGGCACCCATTGGGTGGCAATCGACACCATGGGATGTGCTTGCCCCTCGGTTGCGTCTTGCGCGTTTTGCAGCAGGTTGTGCACGACTTGGCGCAGCTGCTGCGCATCACCCAAGATGATGGGGCAAGCCACATCGAGTTGCGCATGCACTGGCACAGCAGCGTTCTCTGTCCCGTAAAGTTGCATCACGTCTTGCACCAAAGCATTCAAGTCCAGCGGCTTCAACTCAGCCACCGGCAGTCGTGCGTAATCACGAAACTCATTGACCAAACGCTTCATCGCATCCACTTGGTCCACGATGGTCTTGACCGATTTATTCAAGATCAGCTGTTCAGGCTCTTGCAGCTTGCCTGTGAGCTTCATCTCTAAACGCTCAGCCGAGAGCTGAATAGGTGTGAGCGGATTTTTAATCTCATGCGCCAAACGACGCGCCACTTCGCCCCAAGCTTGCGCACGTTGTGCAGAGACGATTTCAGAAATATCGTCAAACACCAACAAGCGACCGTTGTTAGGTAGCACGGCACCACGCGCCAGCAAGGTTATGTGCTGTTGCTTGTCATCACTCAACTGCACAGCCGGGCTGATGGCGGTGGCATGCAGTTCAAACGATTGCTGCCAATGGTCTAAACCGTGTTGACTGCGCTCGCCCAAGAAACCGTCAAACTCGTGGTGCACATGTTCGGCGAACTCCACCAAACCTTCGATATCACGCAACGAGCGGCCTTCCCATGCGGCCAATGGCACACGCAAGATCCGCGTGGCACCAGGGTTGGAAGATTTAATGCGACCATCCTCAGTCAACACAATCACACCGGCGGTGAGGTTATCGAGGATGGTTTGCAAGTTGGCACGCGAGGTGTGTACCTGCAGCATGCTTCGGTCCACCGCAGAACGGGCGTCAGCCAGTTGTTGGGTCATCTGGGCGAATGAGCGTGTCAAGCCACCCAATTCGTCTCGTCCTTGCAGTGCGGGCTTGGGGCTCAAGTCGCCGGCAGCCACATCACGCACACCTTCTGCCAACATCAGCAACGGACGAGCCAGTTGGTTACCCAACAACACGGCCAGCAGCACCGCACCAAACACTGCCAAAAATAAACTCAGGGTCAGGGTACCGATGTACATGCTGCGCAGCCCTTCTCGACCGAGTGCACGCTCTTGATACTCACGGTAGGCCACTTCTACAGCCAACGCATTGCTCACCAACGTCGGTGGGATAGCCTTGGTGACTTGCAACACACGCGGCTCAATCAACAGCCCCAAGCCAGAAGGCGCCACCAACACCAGTGCACGAATGCGCGCCTTGGCTGTGCCTTGCAATTCAGCTTCGTCCAAGCCGTCAATGGCTGTCACCACGCTTTGTGTTTTGACCAATCGCAACTGCGCAGGCGTGGGGCGGTCGGGATTGATTTTGTAGCGCGATTCGCCCGCACTGGAAATTGCTTGTCCGGCTGTACTCCACAAAATCACATCGTCTGCACCAAGCTGATCTTTCATGCGTTCAAGGGCAATGCCCACAGAAGCATCTGGCAGATCATTGATTTGCGAACTCGCCGCACGTGTTTTTTGACCGAGATCATTGGCCAAGGTGTCCAGTGTGATGCGCCCCAAGCTCAAGCCTGCATCTAAGGCCCCTTCAACCTTCACATCAAACCAACTCTCAATCGAACGGGATACGAATTGATACGACACGCTGTAAATCAACAAGCCTGGCAAAAAACCGACCAACGCAAATGTGGCGGCAATTTTGAGCAACAAACGACTGCCAAACTTTCCTTGACGTAACCGCATGAGTAAACGGCCAGACATCCAGACGATCACACCCATCAACAACGTGGCAACCACCACATTCAAGCCAAACAGTTGTCGGTAGTTTTGTTCGTAAAGTTCGCGGTTATCTGCGGCTTGCGTCAGCAAGAACAACAAAACCAATCCAAGCCCTAACACCACCGCAGCGCTGATGACCAACAACCATCTCAACTGAAAGCTAGAAAGGCGCGTGCGCTTTTCTGCAAGCTCGATCATGGCACCAGCTCCATACGCTGCGTTTTACCAAAGCTGATATTCCAATCACTTTGGCCAGCCGCACCGATTTGCAATGGACGCGGCAATTGTTTGAGATCCAGCTTGAAATTGATCGCTATGGTTTGCTTAGCATCCGAACTCACCTCGGCCGCATTCGCGATGCGCCATTGGACAATTCGACGCACAGCATTCAGCGCATCCTCGGCTGTGTCGTAACTTTGTCCCAGACTCACGCCCAAGCCACTGACATTGAAAGGCTGTGGCGAAATGTTGACGCGCCAGCGGCGCGTGAGGGGTTGGTAAAACAAACGCACATGGCGCTCTGCATGCGCAACACGTTGGTTGTAAAAATACCAACGCTCTTGACTGACATCCACTTCAGTCACGAAGTAAAGTGTGATGCCTTTGAGCAAGGCATCTTCTAGTGCGGGTGGCAAATCAAATCGCCACTGACCCGACATATACAGGCCTGTGTCTTGTCGTTCTAATTTCAGTCCTTGCAATTCAACTGTTGTATCAGCTTGCGCGACACCAGAAACAAACAGTGACATCACGACCAAGAGCGCCACGCACAGCTGCTGTCCGCGTTTGAGGCCACCCAAAATGAGCAGATCAAGGCGCAGAAAATTTTTCCAGCAGTGCGTAATAAAAGCCATCGTGGTCACCCTGTAGATTGTCGGTGAGCACGGCAGTTGTTGAGCCACTTTGGGGTCTTAAATGCCCCGGAGACGGCAGTAAACGGGCATTGGTGTTGTGTTCAACAAACGTTTTGGCTTGGTTCTCACCTTCAGCTCTGAAAACTGAACAGGTGCAGTACAACAAGCGACCACCAGGTTTGACCAAAGGCCACAACTGTTTGAGTAAATTTTTCTGAATCGCAGCCAGCTTGTCGATATCAGCCTCACGACGCAACCAACGCACATCTGGGTGACGTCGCACGATGCCCGAGGCTGTACACGGAGCATCCAAAAGAATCGCATCAAACAATTGGCCGTCCCACCATGTTTTGGTTTGTGCCGCATCGGCGGCAATCACCTTGGCTGAGCGGCCAATGCGTTGCAAGTTTTGCGTGATGCGTTCACAGCGTTGTGGATCAATGTCGAGAGCGATAACTTCAGAGGTGTCGCGGAGCAGCTCCAGCAAGTGCGCTGTCTTGCCCCCGGGTGCTGCGCAAGCGTCGAGCACGCGCAGTTTTTGATCTACGGGCGCGAGGTCTTTGAGCAAAATTTGCGCTGAGCATTGGCCAGCGGCATCTTGTACCGAACACAGACCTTCGGCAAATCCAGGTATGTCGCGCACGCTGTGGGCTTGCGCCAGTACCAAGCCTTGCTCGCCCACAGGCTGCGAGACGATGCCGTGGTTGGCCCAATCAGTTTGTAACGCCTCACGGCTGATGCGCGAGGTGTTGACCCGCCATGTCATGGGTGCGGCTTGGTTGTTCGCCTGCAGGATGTTTTGCCAATGGTCGGGGTGGTCATTTTGCAAGCGCTTAACCCACCACTCAGGATGATTCCATTGCGCGTGCACGTCGTTGTCTGTGGCTTTGACCAAGGCATCTCGCTCTCGCAAAAAGCGGCGCAAGCAAGCGTTTAAAAAGTTGGCTTGCATTTGCAAGCTTCGCGTTTTTTTGGCAGCTTCCACAGCTTGGTTGACCAAGGTGTGGGGCTCGTAAGGCGCATTCTCTGGGTCCCACGCCAAAGCCAGTGCGGTACACAGCAAGGCATCTGGTAAAGGTGCAGGCGCACGCGACGCCAGTTGCGCACGCAAGGCTTGCGCACGCCCCAACTGGCGCAAGGCCTGAAACAGCAAGGCTTGCACGCCAGGGCGCAAGCTTGACGGCACAGCCTCTAGGGCTGCCGTGCCAGACACACCACGCCGCACTTGCGCCAAGGCTTGGGCTACAGCTTGCAGCTGCTGCCACAGTGGGACAGAGGTGTTTTTGTGATCATTCATTCCAATATGCGTCCGGGTTTGAATTTGAACAAGCGCGCCATCAAAGTAGCGGGGAACATGTCAATCGATTCGTTGTAATGGGTCACAGCTTGGTTAAAGCGCTGCAAATCTGGCTGTGTCGCAATGCCCAGCTCGGCCCATCGTTGCGTCAATTCAGCAGGCACAGAGACGTAATACACATCGGGGTGCGTGAGGGCTTCCCATGCATCTTGCAAGTCACGACTCGTAGCCACCAAGGCAATAGAAGATGAAGGGTCCAAGGGATGCTCTTGCATGCGCGCCAAGGCCATGGCTGACAAATTAGCCGCCACTTGCAGCCGAGTCCAATGGCTGGCACCCAGCTCGGGCGACACCGCGGTTTGCCAACCCGAAGGCGACGTCACCGCCGCGGTCGTGGCCTCTTGCACCAGCGCTTGGTAACGCAGCATGAGCTCTTCGAGCACAGCAAACTGTTTGTTCACCGCCGTGCGCAAGCCCACCAAACGGCGGTACGCACCTACGCTCCAAAACACCATCACGGCCACGAACAGCCAAAACCACCACGCATCAAGCATGTTGAACTCCTTGTGCTTTCTCCGTTGAGCCCAAACAACAAAGGCCCTTTCGGGCCTTTGTTGAGGGGGTCGCTTTACGCTTCTTCGCCAGCGCCGTGATCGACTTGGGTCTCTTCGTCAGAAGATTCTCCAGCCAACTCAGCAGCTTCGGCTTCAGCAATGGCGCGGCGCTCGGCGTCGTCCATCGCGTCTTTGACCTTGCGTGCTTTGTGATAAGCCATGCCGGTACCTGCAGGAATCAGGCGGCCGACGATGACGTTTTCTTTCAAGCCACGCAATTCGTCGCGCTTGCCCATGATGGCCGCTTCGGTCAACACACGTGTGGTTTCTTGGAAAGAAGCCGCAGAGATGAACGAATCGGTCGACAAGGACGCTTTGGTAATACCCAACAACAAGTTGGTGAAAGTCGCGGGGACTTTGCCATCACGTTGCAGTGCTTCGTTGGTGTTGAGAATTTCAGAACGCTCAACTTGTTCGCCAGCGATGTAGTTAGAGTCACCCACGCTACCGACGACGACACGACGCAACATTTGACGCACGATCACTTCGATGTGCTTGTCGTTGATCTTCACACCTTGCAAGCGGTAAACGTCTTGGACTTCGTCAACGATGTAGCGAGCCAGCTCTTCCATGCCGAGCAAACGCAAGATGTCTTGTGGGTCGGCTGGGCCGTCCACAACGCTCTCGCCTTTGTTGACCACTTGGCCTTCGTGAACCAAGATGTTCTTCTCTTTAGGAATGAGTTCGTCCCACACTTTGCCTTCTGGGTCAGTGATCTGCAAACGCACCTTGCCTTTGGTTTCTTTACCAAACGACACAGTACCAGTCATCTCAGCCAACATGCCCTTGTCTTTGGGTGAGCGGGCTTCGAACAGTTCGGCCACACGTGGCAAACCGCCGGTAATGTCGCGGGTCTTTTGACCTTCAACAGGGATACGTGCCAAGACTTCGCCTGGGCCCACATCCATGCCGTCGCGCACTTGGAGCAACGCGCCAATTTGGAAGCCAATTGTCACTGCGTGGTCTGTGCCAGGAATCTTCACTTCTTTGCCAGAGGCGTCGATCAGCTTGACCTGTGGGCGAACCACTTTGGTTGCGCCGCGACGTTTCGGGTCAATCACCACCAAGGTGGACAAGCCTGTGACTTCGTCCATTTGCTTGGCCACAGTGAGGCCTTCTTCGACGTTCTCGAATTGCACCTTACCGGCGAATTCAGTGATGATGGGTCGTGTCAATGGATCCCAGTTCGCCAAGATCACACCGGCCTTGATGGTTTGGTCTGGCTTGATGGCCAAGATCGCACCGTATGGCACTTTGTGACGCTCACGCTCGCGACCATGTTCGTCGTGGATGGTGATTTCGCCAGAGCGAGAAATCACCACCAACTCACCTTTGGTGTTGGACACGTAGCGCATGGTGGCGTTGAAGCCAATCACACCGTTCGACTTGGCTTCGACGCTAGAAGCGACAGCTGCGCGAGACGCTGCACCACCGATGTGGAACGTACGCATGGTCAGCTGTGTACCAGGTTCACCGATGGACTGCGCAGCGATCACGCCGACAGCTTCACCGTTGTTCACCAAGCCACCGCGACCCAAGTCACGGCCGTAACACATGGCGCACAAGCCGAAGCGTGTTTCGCAATTCAATGCGGTGCGCACTTTGACTTCGTCGACGCCTGCGGCTTCGATTTCATCAATGATGTCTTCGTCCAGCATGACGCCAGCTTTGACCAACACCGCACGTGTTTCTGGGTTGAGCACATCTTCAATCGCTGTGCGGCCCAAGATGCGGTCGCGCAAGGATTCGATCACTTCACCACCTTCAACGATGGCGCGCATCAATTGACCGTTGGTCGTGCCGCAATCGTGTTCAGTGACGACCAAGTCTTGAGTCACGTCAACCAAACGACGTGTCAAGTAACCGGAGTTCGCTGTCTTCAACGCCGTGTCGGCCAGACCTTTACGTGCACCGTGGGTGGAAATAAAGTACTGCAACACGTTCAGACCTTCACGGAAGTTAGCCGTGATGGGTGTCTCAATGATGGAGCCGTCAGGCTTAGCCATCAAACCACGCATACCAGCCAACTGACGGATCTGAGCGGCAGAACCGCGAGCGCCAGAGTCGGCCATCATGTAGATGGAGTTGAACGATTCTTGTTCGACTTCTTTGCCATGGCGGTCGATGGTCTTCTCTTTGCGGAGTTGGTCCATCATCACCTTTGACACCGCGTCGCCAGCCTTACCCCAGATGTCAACCACCTTGTTGTAACGCTCGCCAGAAGTCACCAAACCGGACACGTATTGCTGTTCGATGTCTTTGACTTCTTTTTCAGACGCGCTGATGATGGCGCCTTTTTCTGGCGGCACCAACATGTCATCGATGGCAATCGAGATACCAGCGCGTGTGGCCAAACGGAAACCGTTTTGCAACAGCTTGTCAGCGAACACGACGGTTTCTTTCAAACCGCACTTGCGGAATGACACGTTGATGAGCTTAGAAATTTCTTTCTTCTTCAACGACTTGTTGATGTTCGAGAAAGGCAAGCCCTTAGGCAAGATTTCTGACAACAAAGCGCGGCCCACAGTCGTATCAACCAAGCTGGTGGTCGGCACGAATTCACCGGTTTCTTTGTCCTTGGTCCACTCAGTCAAACGCACGGCCACTTTGGCGGTCAATTCGACCACACCAGCGTCCAACGCGCGTTGCACTTCGGTCAAGTTGGCAAACACCAAGCCTTCGCCCTTGCCGTTGATACGGTCACGGGTGGCGTAGTACAAGCCCAACACAACGTCTTGAGAAGGAACGATAGAAGGTTCGCCGTTGGCAGGGAACAAGATGTTGTTCGAAGCCAGCATCAAGGTACGGGCTTCCATCTGTGCTTCCACAGACAAAGGCACGTGAACGGCCATTTGGTCACCGTCGAAGTCGGCGTTGAACGCTGAACAGACGAGTGGGTGCAACTGAATGGCTTTACCTTCGATCAAGATAGGTTCGAAGGCTTGAATACCCAAGCGGTGCAGCGTAGGCGCACGGTTCAGCATGACGGGGTGCTCTTTGATCACCTCTTCCAAGATGTCCCACACCACGGCTGAGCCTGATTCAACTTCTTTCTTCGCAGCCTTGATGGTGGTCGCGATGCCCATGGCTTCGAGACGCGAGAAGATGAAAGGCTTGAACAACTCGAGTGCCATCAACTTTGGCAAACCGCACTGGTGCAGTTTCAAAGTTGGGCCCACGGTAATCACTGAACGACCAGAGTAGTCGACGCGCTTACCCAACAAGTTTTGACGGAAACGACCGCTCTTACCTTTGATCATGTCAGCCAAAGACTTCAAGGCGCGCTTGTTGGCGCCTGTCATGGCCTTGCCGCGACGGCCGTTGTCCAGCAAGCTGTCCACGGCTTCTTGCAACATACGCTTTTCGTTGCGAGCAATGATTTCTGGAGCCTTCAGCTCGAGCAAACGACGCAGACGGCTGTTACGGTTGATCACGCGACGGTACAAATCGTTCAAATCGGAGGTCGCAAAACGACCGCCGTCCAACGGCACCAGTGGGCGCAAATCAGGTGGCAACACGGGCAAGACAGACAACACCATCCACTCGGGCTTGATGCCAGACTTCTTGAACGCTTCCATCAATTTCAAACGCTTGGCGTTCTTCTTGATCTTGAGTTCAGAGCCAGTCAGGTCGTTGCGCAGCTTCTCGATTTCTACGTCGAGGTCGAGACCTTCGAGCAAATCTTTGATACCTTCAGCGCCCATCTTGGCGATGAATTCGTCACCGTACTCCACCACTTTGGCTTCGTAGTCGTCTTCCGACATGATGGCGAATTTCTTCAAAGGTGTCATGCCGGGATCGGTCACAACATATGCTTCAAAGTACAACACGCGTTCGATGTCACGCAGCGTCATGTCAAGCACGAGGCCCAAACGTGATGGCAGCGACTTCAAGAACCAGATGTGGGCGCAAGGTGCGGCCAGGTCGATGTGCCCCATACGCTCGCGACGCACTTTGGTTTGTGTGACTTCAACGCCGCACTTCTCGCAAATCACGCCACGGTGCTTGAGGCGTTTGTATTTGCCGCACAAGCATTCGTAGTCTTTGATTGGTCCAAAAATCTTGGCGCAAAACAGACCATCGCGCTCGGGCTTGAAGGTACGGTAGTTGATGGTTTCTGGCTTTTTCACTTCGCCGAAAGACCATGAGCGGATCTTCTCTGGAGAAGCCATGCCAATTTTGATGGCATCGAAATGCTCATCGGGCGTGAACTGCTTGAACAGGTCGAGTAATGATTTCATGTTTTAAATCCTTATGTCGTCAAACCGCTTAAGCGCGGTCCAACTCAATGTCGATGCCCAATGAACGAATTTCTTTGACCAACACGTTGAACGATTCGGGCATGCCCGCTTCGATCGAGTGTTCGCCTTTGACAATGCTCTCGTACACCTTGGTACGGCCTTGCACGTCGTCGGACTTGACGGTCAACATTTCTTGCAATGTGTAAGACGCGCCGTAAGCTTCCAAAGCCCACACCTCCATCTCACCGAAACGCTGGCCACCGAACTGAGCCTTACCACCCAGCGGCTGCTGTGTGACCAAGCTGTATGGGCCGGTAGAACGTGCGTGCATCTTGTCGTCAACCAAATGATGGAGCTTCAAGAAGTGCATATAGCCGATGGTGGTTGGACGCTCGAAAGCTTCGCCCGTACGGCCATCAAACAAGTTCGCTTGTGTACGTGTGGCGGTCAGACCTTTCGCCTTGGCGATGTCATCTGGGTAAGCCAACTTCAACATGGTGCGGATGTCTTCTTCTGCAGCGCCGTCGAACACGGGGGTTGCAAATGGAACACCGTTGGTCAAGTTGCCAGCCATCTCGACAATTTGCGTGTCGTTGAGCTTGCTCAGGTCTTCCTTGCGGCCAGAACCGTTGTACAGCTCTTCCATGAAGGCGCGAATTTCAGCGGCCTTGGCCTGCTCTTGGAGCATGTTGCCAATGCGTTGACCGATACCTTTACCAGCCCAACCCAAGTGAACTTCCAACACCTGACCCACGTTCATACGTGAAGGAACGCCCAAGGGGTTCAACACGATGTCGCAAGGTGTGCCGTCGGCCATGTAAGGCATGTCTTCGACCGGAACGATCTTTGACACCACACCCTTGTTACCGTGACGGCCGGCCATCTTGTCACCAGGCTGCAAGCGACGCTTGACGGCCAAGTAAACCTTGACCATCTTCAACACGCCTGCTGGCAACTCGTCGCCTTGCGTCAACTTCTTGCGCTTCTCTTCGAAGGCCAAGTCAAAGCTGTGACGGGTTTGTTCCATCGCGTTCTTGATGCTTTCCAACTGGCCTGCAGTTTCTTCATCAGAAGGACGGATGTCGAACCAGTGGAACTTCTCGACAGAAGCCAAGTAGGCCTTGTCGATCTTGCTGCCCTTGGCCAACTTGTTAGGACCACCGTTGGCGGTTTTGCCGTTCAAGAGTTTTTCGATACGGTCAAACGCGTCAGCTTCCACGATGCGGAGCTGGTCGTTCAAGTCGAGACGGAAACGCTTGAGTTCGTCATCAATAATTTGCTGAGCACGCTTGTCGCGCACGATGCCTTCACGGGTGAAGACTTGCACGTCGATAACCGTACCTTGCGAACCTTGGCTCACGCGCAGTGATGTGTCTTTCACATCGCTGGCTTTTTCGCCGAAGATTGCTCGCAACAGTTTTTCTTCTGGTGTCAGTGTGGTTTCGCCTTTAGGCGTGACCTTGCCGACCAGTGTGTCGCCGGGTTGCACTTCTGCACCCACGTAGATGATGCCGGAGTCATCCAAACGGTTGAGTTGTTGCTCAGCCAAGTTTGGAATATCACGTGTGATTTCTTCTGCACCCAACTTGGTGTCACGTGCCATCACCACGAGTTCTTCGATGTGGATCGAGGTGTAGCGGTCTTCTGCCACCACGCGCTCGCTGATCAAGATCGAGTCTTCGAAGTTGTAGCCGTTCCATGGCATGAAGGCGATCAACATGTTTTGACCGATGGCGATTTCACCCAGGTCAGTTGATGCACCGTCAGCCACCACGTCACCCTTAGCAATCTTGTCGCCACGCTTGACGATTGGACGCTGATGGATGTTGGTGTTTTGGTTCGAACGTTGGTACTTGATGAGGTTGTAGATGTCCACGCCCACTTCGCCAGCTTGTGCTTCGGCGTCGTTCACGCGAACCACAACACGGGTTGCGTCAACATAGTCAACCACACCACCGCGAGTAGCCGTCACCACAGTGCCTGAGTCGACCGCAGCAACGCGCTCAATACCGGTACCGACCATTGGCTTTTCTGGACGCAACACGGGCACGGCTTGACGTGACATGTTGGCACCCATCAACGCGCGGTTCGCGTCATCGTGCTCGAGGAACGGAACCAAAGAGGCCGCCACTGACACGATCTGAGCTGGAGACACGTCCATGTACTGGATGCGCTCTGCACCGCACAAAATGGATTCGCCGTTTTCACGGGCAGATACCAAGTCGCCAGTCAGCTTGCCGTCTTTGTCCAAAGCCGCGTTGGCCTGAGCGATGACGTATTTGCCTTCTTCGATGGCGGACAAGTAATCGATGTCCATCGTCACTTTGGCATCCACCACGCGACGGTACGGAGTTTCAATGAAACCGTACTCGTTCAAACGGGCGTACAAAGCCAAAGAGTTGATCAAACCAATGTTTGGACCTTCTGGTGTTTCGATGGGGCACACACGACCGTAGTGGGTCACGTGCACGTCACGCACTTCAAAGCCTGCACGTTCGCGCGTCAAACCGCCTGGGCCCAAGGCTGAGACGCGACGCTTGTGCGTGATCTCGGCCAATGGGTTGGTTTGGTCCATGAACTGTGACAACTGTGATGCGCCGAAGAATTCTTTGAGCGCAGCAGAGATTGGCTTGGAGTTGATCAAGTCGTGAGGCATGAGCGGCTCTTGCTCGGCTTGGCCCAAACGCTCTTTCACGGCTTTTTCGATACGTGCCAAACCTGTGCGGTATTGGTTTTCGGCCAATTCGCCCACGCAACGCACGCGACGGTTACCCAAGTGGTCGATGTCATCGACTTCGCCACGGCCGTTACGCAAGTCCACCAAGATCTTCACAACTGACAAGATGTCGTCGTTGGTCAAGACCATAGGACCTGTAGATTCAGCAGTACCAACTTTGGCGTTGAACTTCATACGACCCACGCGCGACAAATCGTACGTGTCTGGGTTGTAGAACAAGCGCTGGAACAAGGCTTGCACCGCGTCTTCTGTTGGTGGCTCGCCAGGGCGCATCATGCGATAGATGGCCACGCGTGCAGCGAATTCGTCCACGGTTTCGTCTGTACGCAGCGTTTGCGAAATGTACGCACCTTGGTCGAGTTCGTTGGTGTAGATACATTGCAATTCTTGCACGCCGGCTTCGCGCAATTTCTTGAGCAAGGCTTCTGTCAACTCATCGTTGGCACGGGCAATCAATTCGCCGGTGTCGCTGTCGATGATGTTCTTGGCCAACACGCGGCCAATCAAGAAATCTTCTGGCACGCTGATGTGCGTGGTTTTGCTTTCGTCCAACTCGCGGGTGTGACGTGCAGTCACGCGCTTGTCTTTGGCAACGATCACTTTTCCGGCTTTGTCAGTGATGTCAAAGCGAGCCACTTCGCCGCGCAGACGCTCGGCCACAAATTCCATTTGTGCGCCGCTGTCCATCAAGCGGAAGTTGTCGTTCACGAAGAAGTTCGCGAGGATGGTTTCTGGTGTCAAGCCGATGGCTTTCAACAGAATAGAAACTGGCATCTTGCGGCGACGGTCGACGCGGAAGTACAGCAAGTCTTTGGGATCGAATTCGAAATCGAGCCATGAACCGCGGTAAGGGATGATGCGTGCGCTGAACAACAATTTGCCAGAGCTGTGTGTCTTGCCCTTATCGTGTTCGAAGAACACGCCAGGCGAACGGTGCAACTGAGACACGATCACGCGCTCTGTACCGTTGATGATGAAGGAACCTTTGTCAGTCATCAAAGGCACTTCGCCCATGTAGACCTCTTGCTCTTTCACTTCCTTGACCACTTTTGACTGTGGCGTCGAAGACTCACGGTCGTAAATGATGAGTTGCACGCGTGCGCGCACAGCTGAGGAGAAAGTCAAACCACGGGTTTGGCATTCGCGCACGTCAAATGCGGGCTTGGCCAAGTTGTATTCGAGATATTTCATCTCAACAAAACCGTTGTGCGACACGATCGGGAATGCAGCTTCAAAAGCAGCTTGCAGACCTTCGTTGGTACGCTTTTTAGGAATAACGTCAGCTTGCAAGAACGCGGTGTACGCGTCTTTTTGCATTTGCAACAAATATGGAATTTCCAGCACGCTGTCGCGGCTGCCGAAACTCTTGCGGATACGCTTGCGTTCGGTGTATGAGTAGGCCATGAGATCTCCGGGCTTGATCTTTCAGAACTGTTTTCAGCATGGGACATCACGTCCCACACGTCAGGCTTGGCGGCTGGCCTCTACCAGCGTTGGCGGACGGTTGCGCATTGCACGCAACCCGAACCAAGGCATCTTCTGCAGTTGGGGTCAGAAGACACTCAAAAGAAGGTTAATTTCGACCTGCTTTTGGGTGCGCTCTGTAAGCACAGAAGGCTGGAGGCCCTATTCGGGACACTCCAGCCTTGAAGGGAAACCGAATTACTTCAGTTCAACCTTAGCACCAGCTTCTTCGAGCTTCTTCTTAGCGGCTTCAGCGTCAGCCTTAGAAGCGCCTTCTTTCACAGCCTTTGGAGCGCCGTCAACCATGTCTTTGGCTTCTTTCAAGCCCAGACCGGTGATTTCGCGAACTGCTTTAATCACGGACACTTTGTTTGCGCCGGCTTCCATCAACATGACGTTGAATTCAGTCTTCTCTTCAGCAGCAGCAGCACCGCCACCAGCAGCAGCAGGAGCAGCCATAGCGGCAGCGCTCACGCCAAACTTCTCTTCGATGGCTTTCACCAGTTCGTTGAGTTCCAAGACCGTCATGCTGTCGAGCGCGGTCAAAAATGCGTCTTTATCGAATGCCATTTTTATTTCCTAACAATTAGTTAAAACACAAGCTGCGCATTAAGCGGCAGCTGTTTCGCCTTTTTGAGCAGCCAAAGCGCCCAACACCACTGCGGTGCGAGACATAGGCGACATCAACAAGCCACACAACTGAGCCAACAACACTTCTTTCGAAGGGATGCTTGCCAATTGCTTAACGCCGTTCGCGTCCAAAGCTTTACCACCGTAAACGCCAGCGCGGATCACCAACTTGTCGTTGGTTTTCGCGAAGTTAGCCACCACCTTAGCGGCAGCAATTGCGTCAACAGAGAAGCCATAGATCAGCGGACCGGTCATCTGGTCGGCGACAACTTCGAATGAGCTACCAGTCACAGCACGGCGTGCGAGTGTGTTTTTCAACACGCTCAGGGTCACACCGTTGCTGCGCGCTTGGTTGCGCAACTTAGTCATGTCAGCGACCGTGATGCCGCGGTATTCCGCAATCACCAGCGTTTGAGCTTGGGCGGCGAGCGTGGTCACTTCTGAAATGACCGCTTCTTTCTCACTGCGATTAAGACTCAAGGTCTACTCCTTTAAATGTGTCTTCAGGTCAATACCCGTTGACACGCCACTTTTGCAGCGACCTAACTGTCAGGAAGAATTCCGTCGAGCGGGATCGCCATCTGCGTTGGTCAATCAAATTAAGCGGGGCAAGCCCCGCACCAACGGTCTTGGATGGCCTGTGCAACTCCGAGAAGTTGCCTCAGCCCACCACTCTGGGCGCTGCTTACGCAGCACCCGGATTTTTTGCTGTCGCCTTAAGCGCCAACAGTTTGCAAATCAACGCGCACGCCCACACCCATGGTGGAGGACACGGCGACTTTGCGCAGGTAAACGCCTTTGCTGGATGCAGGCTTGGCTTTGTTCAAAGCCTCGATCAGTGCAGCCAAGTTGCCTTGCAGCTTGTCTGTGTCAAATGAACGACGACCGATGGTGCCGTGCACGATACCGGCTTTGTCAACGCGGAATTGGACTTGACCAGCTTTGGCGTTGCGCACAGCAGTCGCGACGTCTGGTGTGACGGTGCCGACTTTGGGGTTAGGCATCAGACCGCGTGGGCCCAAGATTTGACCCAAAGTACCCACAACGCGCATGGCGTCAGGGGCGGCGATCACCACGTCGAAAGGCATGTCACCGGCTTTGACCATCGCGGCCAAGTCGTCCATACCAACGATGTCAGCACCAGCGGCTTTGGCTTCTTCGGCCTTGGCGCCTTGTGCGAACACAGCCACGCGAGCAGTTTTACCAGTACCGTTAGGCAAGACCACGGCGCCACGCACCACTTGATCAGACTTCTTAGCGTCGATACCGAGTTGCACTGCAACGTCGATGGACTCATCGAACTTGGCAGTGGCGCACTCTTTGACGATGCCGATGGCGTCAGCCAAGGCGTACAGCTTGTTGCTGTCGACTTTGCCTTCAAAGGCTTTTTGTTTTTTAGTCAACTTAGACATTTACACGCCCTCCACAGTCACGCCCATCGAACGGGCAGAGCCGGCGATGATGCGAACAGCTGCGTCCAAATCGGCCGCGTTCAAGTCTTCCATCTTGGTCTTGGCGATCTCTTCGAGCTGAGCGCGAGTGATCTTGCCAACTTTGTCGACGTGTGGACGAGCAGAGCCCTTGTCCAACTTGATAGCCTTCTTGATCAAGGTTGTCGCTGGAGGCGTCTTGATGATGAAGGTGAATGATTTATCTGCAAACGCAGTGATGACCACTGGCAATGGCAGACCTGGCTCAACGCCTTGGGTCTGGGCGTTAAACGCCTTGCAGAATTCCATGATGTTCAAACCACGTTGACCCAATGCTGGGCCGATGGGTGGTGATGGATTAGCTTTACCTGCTGGAACTTGCAGCTTGATAAAACCGACGATTTTTTTCGCCATGCTTTTCTCCTTGCGGGTACAAACGTTCTTTCGAACTCCCCGGGGTTAACGACTCTTTTCTAATGTTTGGCACCGAGTCGGGAAGCGCCAAACCACAAACTTTTTAAACCGATCAGGTCTTTTCGATCTGACCGAATTCCAATTCCACAGGCGTTGCACGACCGAAGATGGTGACCGAGACGCGCACTTTGCTCTTCTCGTAGTTGACCTCTTCCACCGTACCGTTGAAGTCGGTGAACGGGCCTTCTTTGACTCGCACCAACTCGCCCACCATGAATTCCACCTTGTGACGAGGCTTGTCAGCACCGTCTTGCATTTGGCTCACGATTTTCTGAACTTCAGCTTCAGAGATGGGCGCAGGACGGTTCTTAGCCCCCCCCACGAAACCTGTCACCTTGTTGGTGTGCTTCACCAAGTGCCATGACTCGTCATCCATGACCATTTCAACAAACACGTAGCCCGGAAAAAACTTGCGCTCAGCGGTACGACGCTGGCCGTTTTTCATCTCAACCACCTCTTCAGTTGGCACCAAGATACGACCAAATTTGGTTTCCATGCCAGCGCGCGCAATGCTTTCGCGAATGTTGCGCTCGACGGCTTTTTCCATGCCGGAGTAAGCATGAACCACATACCAACGCAAATCAGGATTCACGTAAGCAGGTGGCGTTGAAGCCGCGTCAGCGGCGGCGTTGTCGATGATGTCGCTCATTATTTTTTCCAGCCCAGAATCAGGTCGTAAAACACCCATTCGAGGGTCTTATCGGTCAACCACAAGAACAGCGCCATGATCACCACAAAGGCAAACACATACAGAGTCATTTGCGTGGACTCTTTACGAGTTGGCCACACGACCTTATTAACTTCGCGCCACGCGTCATTACCAAAAGCCACCAACTGGCGACCAGGCAAAGACAACAAGAAAACCACCACCGCAGCCACCAAGCCACCGACCAATGTCAGCCATTGGACGATAGCACCTTGCGCAGGCAGCATGTAAAAACCTGCCAACGCAGCCACGACCAACCCCACCACCAAGACAAGTTTTGCTTTGTCGGCTGTCGTCGAGACGGTTTCAATATTTGCTGCAGACATGAATGAGGGTTTTCCTGTACCGTTTTTTATGCGTTGATTAAGACACCGAAGCCCGCCATCTTGGCGGGCTTGGTAAACCACAGAGCTTTAAAACTTTAGTGGCAGGGGCGGAGGGAATCGAACCCCCATCGACGGTTTTGGAAACCGCAACTTTACCACTAAGCTACGCCCCTAAATCTAGCGCTTAAATTTGTGAATTAAGCAATGATCTTAGCAACCACACCAGCGCCAACAGTCTTACCGCCTTCGCGAATAGCGAAGCGCAAGCCTTCTTCCATCGCAATGGGGTGGATCAACTTCACAGTGATCGACACGTTGTCACCTGGCATCACCATCTCTTTGCCTTCTGGCAACTCGATAGCACCTGTCACGTCAGTCGTACGGAAATAGAACTGGGGACGGTAGTTATTGAAGAATGGTGTGTGGCGGCCGCCTTCGTCTTTAGACAACACATAGATCTCAGCTGTGAAGTGCGTGTGTGGCTTGACTGAACCTGGCTTGCACAGCACTTGGCCGCGCTGCACGTCTTCGCGCTTTGTACCGCGCAACAAGATACCCACGTTGTCGCCAGCTTGACCTTGGTCCAGCAACTTGCGGAACATTTCCACGCCGGTACAAGTGGTCTTGACTGTGTCAACGATACCCACGATTTCGATTTCTTCGCCGACTTTGATGATGCCGCGCTCGATACGACCGGTCACCACAGTGCCGCGGCCAGAGATCGAGAACACGTCTTCCACTGGCATCAAGAAAGCACCGTCCACTGCGCGCTCAGGCGTAGGGATGTAGCTGTCCAAAGCAGCAGCCAATTTCAGGATAGCTTCTTCGCCCAATGGGCCTTTGTCGCCTTCGAGGGCCAGCTTGGCTGAACCCTGAATGATTGGGGTGTCGTCGCCTGGGAAGTCGTATTTTTCGAGAAGTTCGCGAACTTCCATTTCGACCAATTCCAACAACTCAGCGTCGTCCACCATGTCGCACTTGTTCAAGAACACGATGATGTAAGGCACGCCCACCTGACGAGCCAACAAGATGTGCTCGCGAGTTTGTGGCATTGGGCCGTCAGCAGCCGAACACACCAAAATAGCGCCGTCCATTTGAGCAGCGCCAGTGATCATGTTTTTCACATAGTCGGCGTGACCAGGACAGTCCACGTGCGCGTAGTGACGTGTTTCAGTCTCGTACTCAACGTGAGCGGTGTTGATCGTGATACCGCGAGCTTTTTCTTCTGGAGCCGCGTCAATTTGGTCGTAAGCCTTCGCTTCGCCGCCAAACTTCAAAGACAGGATCGTGGTGATCGCAGCTGTCAAAGTTGTTTTGCCGTGGTCAACGTGACCAATGGTGCCCACGTTCACGTGCGGCTTGGTACGTTCAAATTTTCCTTTTGCCATCTTTCGACTCCAAAAAATAGGTCAATCACAAAAATTCTGGTGCCCTTGGCGGGAATCGGACCCGCGACCTCTCCCTTACCAAGGGAGTGCTCTACCACTGAGCCACAAGGGCAAATCATTGATCGCCAATCAATCCATCGAAAACCACAGGTGGAGCGGGAGACGGGAATCGAACCCGCGTCATTAGCTTGGAAGGCTAGGGTTCTACCATTGAACTACTCCCGCATCAGATCAGAAAAGATCGTCACAGTTGCAGGCCTACCGGCACTTCTACTTGTTGGTTTTCGCTGGTGGAGGGGACTGGATTCGAACCAGTGTAGGCGTAAGCCAACAGATTTACAGTCTGCCCCCTTTAGCCACTCGGGCACCCCTCCGGCGAATCGCGAACTATAGCAGAGTTTTAGGGTATTCGCGAGTCTTCGGACCCAAATGACTCACAAATTCCATTCCAAGCTCAGGTTTTTCTGCGCCAACCAAATCTTGGCTTGCGAAAAATGACCGCAACCGATGAAGGGCCGTGGCGGGCGCAAGGCCGACAACGGCGAGGGATGGTTAGCCTTGAGCACCAAAGCCTCGCGTTTGAGAGGTGCGCCATCACGCAAACCCAGAAAACCTGTCGACTGGGCACAGGTTTCGCGCTCAATCAATTCAGCCTTGGCTTGGGCGTGACCACCCCAGAGCATGTACACGCACGCAGGCGCGGTGCACGCCACCTCGGTCAACAAGGCATCCGTCAACTGCTCCCACCCGCGCTTGGCATGACTGGCGGGCTGGCCATCTTCCACCGTCAAACTGGTGTTGAGTAGCAAAACCCCACGCTTGGCCCAGGCCTCTAAAGAGCCACTGGTTGGCGCGGGTTGACTCAAGTCACGTTGAAGCTCTTTGAAAATGTTTCGTAACGAGGGCGGAATCTTGACGCCAGGCGCCACTGAAAAAGACAAACCTTGCGCTTGGTGCGGCCCGTGATAAGGGTCCTGCCCCAAGATGACCACTTTCACCTGGGACAAAGGCGTCAGCTGCAACGCCCACAAAGGATGCTTGGGATACACCACCGCGCCAGCATCTAAGCGCGATTGCACAAAACTTGCCAATGACATGCCTTGTGCGCTGCGCCAAAACGCATCGAGCACAGGCTGCCAATCAGACTGGACAGCCCAATCAGCTGGCGACCAACGGGTCAAATGCGGCGCACCAACCTCTGCCGGCAACGTTTCGCCAAACAAGTCACCCATCATGCGCAGTTAAGCAGCAAACAATTCGGCCAAAGCTTTACCGGGGTCAGCGGCACGCATGAACGCCTCGCCGACCAAGAAAGCATGCACATTCGCATCGCGCATTTTTTGCACATCGCTGCGCTGCAAGATGCCACTCTCAGTGATCAGCAAACGGTCAGCCGGCACATCTTTGAGCATGCCAATCGTCGTGTCGAGCGACACCTCAAAGGTGCGCAAGTTGCGGTTGTTGATGCCCACCAACGGCGTTTTGAGTTTGAGCGCGCGTTGCAACTCAGCCGCGTCATGCGCTTCCACCAACACAGCCATATCTAAGTTGCGCGCAATGGCTTCCATCTCCGCCATTTGCGTATCGGTCAAGCAAGCAGCAATCAGCAAAATGCAGTCCGCGCCCATCACGCGCGCTTCGTACACCTGATACGGGTCAACCATGAAGTCTTTGCGCAGCACAGGCAAGTCACATGATGCGCGGGCTTGCTTGAGGTAATCCACTTGGCCTTGGAAGAAGTCTTTGTCAGTCAACACAGACAAACACGCTGCGCCATGTTCGGCATAGCTTTGGGCGATGTCGGCAGGAATGAAGTCCTCACGAATCACACCTTTGGATGGACTGGCTTTTTTGATCTCGGCAATCACCGCAGGCGAGCCCGCTGCAACCTTGGCGCGCAATGCGCCCACAAAGTCACGCGTGAGCACACGGCTTTCGGCATCAGCACGCATGGCCGCCAACGACTTACGTTGCAGTGCAGCTGCTACCTCTTGGTGTTTGACGGCAACGATTTGGTTCAGGATGTCTGACATGGTTTCTTTCTAGCGCCAAGCGCTTATTTATGCAGCAGTGAGCTGATGCGCCACGGTGACCAATTGATCCAGC
Source organism: Limnohabitans sp. TEGF004 (assembly GCF_027924965.1). Classification (NCBI taxonomy): domain Bacteria; kingdom Pseudomonadati; phylum Pseudomonadota; class Betaproteobacteria; order Burkholderiales; family Comamonadaceae; genus Limnohabitans; species Limnohabitans sp. TEGF004. The sequence continues at coordinate 2,442,348 of NZ_AP027056.1, forward strand.
TTGGCCTTGGCTGCGCCCGAAGCCAGCACTTGACGTGCAAGCGCAATGCCAGCTTCGATGCTGTCAGCCACATTGGCCGCATACAAAGCCGCGCCAGCATTGAGCACCACAATGTCGCGTGCAGGACCAGCTTGGTTGTCCAACACGCCCAGCAACATGGCACGCGATTGCTCTGGCGTTTCCACGCGCAAAGCGCGGTTGCTGCTCATGGCAAAGCCAAAGTCTTCGGGGTGAATTTCATACTCGCGCACTTGGCCGTCTTTGAGCTCACCCACCAAGGTGGCCGCACCCAAGGACACCTCGTCCAAACCATCTCGGCCGTACACCACCAACGCGTGTTCGGCACCCAAGCGCTCTAAAGCGCGCACTTGGATACCCACCAAGTCGGGGTGAAACACACCCATCAAAATATTGGGAGCGCTGGCAGGATTGGTGAGTGGACCCAAGATGTTGAAGATGGTGCGCACGCCAAGCTCTTTGCGAACCGGAGCCACATTTTTCATCGCGGGATGATGGTTGGGCGCAAACATGAAGCCAATGCCCACATCGGCAATGCACTTGGCAATTTGCGCAGGCGGCAAATTGATGTTGACGCCCAAGCTCTCCAACACATCGGCGCTGCCGCTTTTGCTGCTGACACTTCGGCCACCGTGTTTGCTGACTTTGCCCCCCGCAGCAGCGACGACAAACATCGAGCAAGTCGAAATATTGAACGTGTGCGAACCATCACCACCGGTACCCACGATGTCCACCATGTGCGTGCGGTCGGGCACGTCCACCTTGGTAGAGAACTCGCGCATCACTTGGGCTGCAGCCGTGATTTCACCAATGGTTTCTTTCTTCACGCGCAAAGCAGCGATGAACGCCGACATCAACACCGGAGACATTTCGCCGGACATGATGAGGCGCATGATGTGCAGCATCTCGTCGTGAAAAATCTCACGATGCTCGATGACGCGCTGTAACGCTTCTTGGGGCGTGATTGCATGGATAGTGGTTGTCATCGCCAGCCTTTACAGAAAGTTTTTCAGCATGGCGTGACCATGCTCAGTGAGGATGGATTCGGGGTGGAACTGCACGCCCTGAATGTCTAGCTCGGTGTGTCGCACGCCCATGATTTCGCCGTCATCCGTCCACGCCGTGACCTTGAGGCACGAGGGGCAAGACGCACGCTCAATCGCCAGCGAGTGGTAACGGTTGACCGTGAACTTCTCGGGCAGCCCAGCAAAGACACCCTCTTGCGTGGTGGTGATGACACTGGTTTTGCCGTGCATCAACTCTTGCGCACGAATGATGTTGCCGCCAAACGCAGCGCCAATGCTTTGGTGGCCCAAACACACACCCAAGATAGGCAGCTTGCCCGCAAAGTGTTGAATGGCCGCCACCGAGATACCCGCCTCAGCTGGCGAGCAAGGGCCAGGCGAAATCACCAAACGGTCCGGCTTGCGTGCCGCAATACCCTCCAATGTGATCTCGTCGTTGCGAAACACCTCGACCTCAGCACCCAACTCTCCAAAGTATTGAACGATGTTGAAGGTGAAGCTGTCGTAGTTGTCGACCATGAGGAGTTTGAGTTTTTTCATTCCAAACCCTCCTCAACCAATTCGCTGGCACGCAACAGGGCGCGCGCTTTGTGTTCTGTTTCTCTCCACTCCAACTCGGGCACCGAGTCAGCCACCACACCGGCGGCGGCTTGCACATAGAGCGTGTCGTTTTTGATGATGCCCGTGCGAATGGCAATCGCCACATCCATGTCGCCGGCAAAACTCAAGTAGCCACACGCACCGCCGTACAAACCGCGCTTGGTGGGTTCGAGCTGGTCAATCAATTCCATCGCATGCACCTTAGGCGCACCCGTCAGCGTGCCCGCAGGGAACGTGGCTTTGAGCACATCCATGCTGGTGAGCGGCTGACCGTCGGGGCCGTCAAGCAACAAACCTTCCACGTTGCTCACGATGTGCATCACATGGCTGTAACGCTCCACCACAAAAGCCTCTGTCACTTTGACGCTGCCTGTTTTGGCAATGCGACCAATGTCGTTGCGAGCAAGGTCAATCAACATCACATGCTCGGCGCGTTCTTTGGGATCGTTGATGAGCTCGACCTCTGCCGCCTTGTCTGCCTCAGGCGTTGCACCGCGTGGACGCGTACCAGCCAAGGGACGGATGGTGACTTTTTGCCCTTCGGGTGTGGACTCTTGACGCACCAAAATCTCAGGCGATGCGCCCACCACATGGGCATCGCCGAGGTTGTAGTAATACATGTACGGGCTGGGGTTCAACGAACGCAGCGCACGATACAAGGACAGCGGACTGGCCGTGAACTTTTTGTGAATGCGTTGACCCACCTGCACTTGCATGAAGTCGCCGGCCGCAATCAAGTCTTTGGCGCGCAGCACGGCGGCCAAGTAATCGTCTTTCGCAAAGCTGCGTTCAGCGGGATGACTGGTACAAGGCGCAATCGATGGCGCTTGCGCAGAGGCTTTCAAACGAAGCTTCAATTCAGCCAGACGCGCCTGCGCTTGTGGGTAGGCATCGGGCTGTGCGGGGTCTGCGTAAACGATGAGCGAGAGCTTGCCCGAGAGGTTGTCAATCACCGCCAACTCTTCGGTTTGCAGCAGCAAGATGTCGGGCATGCCGAGGTCATCGGGTGGGCATGAATGAGCCAACTTCTTTTCGATGTGGCGCACTGTGTCGTAGCCAAAGTAGCCCGCCAAGCCACCGCAGAAACGTGGCAAACCTTGACGCAATGCCACTTTGAAACGCTTTTGGTAATCGGCCACGAAGTCGAGCGGGTTGCCTGCATGGGTTTCAACCACCACACCATCGGTCACCACTTCGGTCTTGGCCGCTTCGCCAAAACCGCTGGCACGCAGCAGCGTGCGGGCGGGCAAACCAATGAAGCTATAGCGCCCAAAGCGCTCGCCACCCACCACAGACTCGAGCAAGAAGCTGCGCTCGCCGTTGTTTTGCACATGGGCCAGCTTGAGGTACAGCGAGAGCGGGGTTTCTAAGTCGGCAAAGGCCTCGGCCACCAACGGGATGCGGTTGTAGCCCTCTTGGGCCAATTGTTTGAATTCGATTTCAGTCATTGTGAGCCTCCACAGCTCGGCCCCATCGCACTGGGGCGTTCATTCGGACAAGTGCTGAGCAGCTAGCGTGTGCTTCAGCGCGGGCACGGCATCAGTGAACCTGAGCGTGCTTTTAAACAAGCGCAGACAACGGCGTACGCCAGGGCCAAGCTCCCCGGTCGTGACAACCTGTGACTGTGTTGCGATGAATGAACATGTGATGCAGTTTAGCAAAGGCTCAGGCCTTGCAAGCCAATGCCTGCGCAATATGCGTCAGGGTATCTACGTGGGCATCCGCATCCACACCATCCACGGGCTCGCCGTGGTTGTAGCCATAACGCACCAGCACCACGGGGCAGCCTGCGGCACGGGCGGCTTGGGCGTCGTTGCTGGAGTCACCCACCATCAATGCTTGGGTGGGTTTAACGCCTAAGGCTTCACAGGTTTTGAGCAGCGGCAACGGGTCTGGCTTTTTACGTTCAAAGCTGTCGCCGCCAAACACATGTGCGAAAAACGAATCCAGCCCTTTGGCTTGCAGTAAAGGTTTGGCAAACGACAAGGGCTTGTTGGTCAAACAAGCTAGCTGCAAACCCGCATCGCGCAACTGTTGCAAACCTTCCGCCACACCCGGATACACCGCGGCAAATTCGCCATTGATGGCGAGGTAGTGATGCTGGTAACGCTGCCAAGCAGGCTCATACAAATTCTCGGCACTGCGCGCATCGCACACGTTGGCGAGACCTTTGACTTCTGGCAAAGCCAACTGATGTGCCAGCACCGAGCGAATCAAATGCTCAGAACCTTTGCCCACCGTGCGCTCAACCAAGGCACGCGTCACGGGCGGCAAATCTAAATCGGTCAACGAACGATTGAGGGCAATTTCAAAATCACCCAAGGTGTCGACCATGGTGCCATCGAGGTCAACGATGGCGGCTTGTAGCGAACGAAGCATCAGGCCAAAGCCACACGCATTTGGTCAATCACCGCTTTGTAGTCAGGCTTGCCAAAAATCGCGCTACCCGCCACAAAGGTGTCGGCGCCTGCATCGGCCACTTGGCGAATGTTGTCGGGCTTGATGCCGCCGTCGACTTCAAGGCGAATGTCTTTGCCGCTGCGTTCAATCCATTTACGCGCCAGCTCTACTTTGCGCAAGGCTGAATCGATGAAGCTTTGGCCGCCAAAGCCAGGGTTCACGCTCATGATGAGGATCAGGTCAATCTCGTCAATCGTCCACTCCAACACGTCCAACGGCTCAGCAGGGTTGAACACCAGCCCCGCTTTCACGCCCTTGCTCTTGATGGCTTGGATGCTACGGTGCACATGGGCGCTCGCATCTGGATGGAAGCTGATGTAGTCAGCACCGGCTTCGGCAAACGAAGCGGCCAAAGCATCCACAGGCGAAATCATCAAATGCACGTCGATGGGCACAGCCAAGCCAGCAGGCGTTTTGGCGTGTGGCTTCAAGGCTTGGCAAATCATGGGGCCGAACGTGAGGTTGGGCACATAGTGGTTGTCCATCACGTCAAAGTGAATCCAATCAGCGCCCGCGGCGATGACGTTTTTCACCTCATCGCCCAAACGGGCGAAATCGGCAGACAAGATGGAGGGGGCGATGTTGAATTTTGGGCGTGTGCTGGTCATGGGGTGATTATTTCATCCAAAATCACCCCATGCTGCGTTACAAATTCCAAGTCGAAGTCCACCCCCAATACATGCCTGAGCAGTCAGACCCAGACGGCGGTTTGTACATGTTTGCCTACACGATCACCATCACCAATGTGGGCAATGTGGCGGCGCAGCTCATCTCGCGCACTTGGAATGTGAACGATGCCAACGGCACGCACGAAAAAATCAAAGGCTTAGGCGTGGTAGGTCACCAACCCTTGCTGCAGCCCGGCGAACAGTTTGAATACACCAGCGGCACACGCCTGCGCACGCCCACGGGCACCATGCATGGCAGCTACTTTTGCGTGGCGGAAGATGGTGAGAAGTTTGATGTCGACATCCCCATGTTTGTGCTCGATGCGCTCAGCGACGAGCCCGGCAAGCGCAACATGCACTGAGCTCCTAGCGACTGAAACCACATGGGCGAATTTGACCTGATCGAGCGCTACTTCAAGCGCCCCACACACAAAGCCGCACTGGGCGTGGGTGACGATTGCGCTTTGTTGCGCCCCTCTGAAGGCATGCAACTGGCCGTGTCCAGCGACATGTTGGTAGAGGGTCGCCACTTCTTAAGCACGGTCGACCCAACCCGCTTGGGTCACAAAGCCTTGGCAGTGAACCTGAGCGATTTGGCCGCTGTGGGCGCAGAGCCCTTGGGCTTCACGCTGGCCCTGTCTTTGCCCCGCGTGGACGAAACTTGGCTGGCCGGTTTTTCAATGGGCTTATTGCGCTTGGCCGACGCACACGGCTGCGAGCTGGTGGGCGGCGACACCACGCAAGGCCCGCTAAACATTTGCATCACGGTGTTTGGCGAAGTGCCCCCCGGCGACGCGCTGCTGCGCCAAAACGCACAAGTGGGCGACGACATTTACATCAGCGGCACCGTGGGCGACGCCCGCTTGGCACTCGAAGTGTTTCGCGGCACGCACACGCTTTCGGGCGAAGCCTTTGAGCAAGCCCGATTGCGCATGGAACAACCCACACCACGCGTAGCACTAGGCACTGCACTTCGCGCCGTGGCCAATGCAGCCATTGATGTGAGCGATGGTTTGTTGGGCGACCTAGGTCACATCCTCAAACGCTCAGGCGTGGGCGCACAAATTGACACCAGATGGCTGCAAACCGCTGGCCACTTTGGCGAAGCACGCTTAGCCGCAGGTATCTCCACCGTCATGGCTGACTTGCCTTGGAACAAACGCCTAGAGTTCGCGCTCTCGGGTGGTGACGATTACGAACTGTGCTTCACCGCACCCGTGAACCAACGCGAACTGGTGCACGCTGCTGCGTGGGAAACCAACACACCTGTCACACGCATTGGTCGCATCATGCAAGAGCAAGGCTTGGTGGTACTGGACCCGCAAGGTCAGCCCATTGCCAAACGCTTTGCGTCGTTTGATCACTTTGCTTAAAGCGTCTGTGCCATCTCGCGGCGTTGTTGCTGCGTGTAACCACCATAGCCCCAATCCGTAGCCGCCAGTTCTTGCACACTGATGTAGCTGGTGGCATGCAACTGCTGGCCCTGCGCCAAATGCAGCGGCAACAAAGCAAACGCCGCTGCAACGAACGCGGCTTTCTCGGCGGTTGAGTTCGTGCCGTGCGTGATGCGAATGTCTAGCTGCATCAGAACTTGAGCAGACACTTCACCGCCCACCCACCAATCATTTGCGGAGATACGCTCAAAGACCACGGAGGTCACATCCGAGCGTTTGTGCAGGACTTGCGTGCTGAGCTCGGTCAACGCTCGCGCTAGGGCATGGGCATCGGTGAGCTGCGCATGGGCGGATAGCTTGAGGGTCAGAATGGGCATCTCAAACCACCTTTGCCTTTGAACTGTCCGTGCACATGGATACGCGTGACTGATGGTGTCGAGCCAAACGACTCAAAAACAGTGACAAACTTCTTGTTGCTTTTGCACAGCTTGCATCCACATCCTCCCAAAAATTCGGAACAGCTTGGCGACGCAAGTGACGCGCCTGTTGCTTGGCCTGGGCAATCAAAGCGTCACGGTCGAGGGGCTCATAGCCTGCTGGGGGATTACGCATCTCAGCTCTCCAGTTGATGAATCGGTGAGATAACTTTAGGTTTTCACCTCCTTGCGCGAAACACCACCGAGCGCAAATTGGTGTTGCATAAACTGCAAGGCCACTCCATTACCATGCACACATGATTGACTTGAGCTTTGACGATTTGCGGCTGTTTTCACGCGTGTCTGCGCTGGGTACGTTGTCAGCTGTCGCCCGCGAGCGCAATGCACCGGTTAGTCAAATTTCACGCGGACTACAACGCATCGAAGCAGCCTACGGCACGCAGCTGGTGCTTCGAACAACGCACGGTTTATCGCTCACCCCCGAAGGGGAAATTCTGCAAAGCTACGCCATACGCATCTTGGGTGAAGTGGATGCGATGGATGCTGAGTTCGGACAAGTACGCGAAAAAGTTTCGGGCTTGGTACGCGTCAGCATGAGTGCGGTCATTGCTCAGCATTTGCTGGTCGACAGCTTGCCGCTTCTGCACGTTGCTCATCCGAATTTGCGTGTGGACTTTCGCGTGGATGACGCCCTGGTTGATATGGCACGTGATGGCATTGACATCGCCATCCGTACGGGAGAGCCTCACTCTGACACGTTTGTTGTGCGCCGTATCGGCCAACTGACACGACGCCTCTATGCAAGCCCCAACTACATCAAACAACGAAGCATCCCTTTATCTGTGGACGAGTTAAGGCATCACGCCCTAATTGCCAACAGCCAACACGAGCACTTGAATGTGTGGCAATTCAAGAATTCGACACCTATTCACGCCGAAGGTCCTTTCAGTGCAGATAACACCGCCACGGTTGCCTCTATGTGCATCGCAGGCCTAGGCGTTGCACGCATCACCTCGGTCGTTGCAACACCCTTGGTCTTACAGGGGAAACTTGTTGCCATCCTGCCTGAGGAGGTGGACGAGGCACCCATTCCTTTGAGTGCCTTTATGCTCGCCGGGCGCCACCGCCTGCCTAAAATTCGCGCCTGCATTGACCACTGGGCTCAGTGGCTGCACAACACATCACCGACATGCTGAACCGCCGCTTTCTACTCTCACACCCAGCGCACTTCATCGCGCTTGGCGCAGGCTCAGGCTTGTCGCGTTTGGCACCAGGCACAGCAGGCACCTTATGGGCATGGGCCGTGTTTTTGCTCTTGCAAATTTGGCTGACCCCGCTACAAATGGGCGTGCTGATTGCCGCGTCCACGCTGGTCGGTTGGTGGGCTTGCACCATCACCGCACAGCACATGGGCGTGGCTGATCCCGGCGCGATTGTGTGGGACGAGGTGATTGCGTTTTGGTTGGTGCTGTGGCTGGTGACGCCCACGACGTTTTGGGGCCAACTGAGCGCGTTTGTGTTGTTCCGCTACTTTGATGCAGCCAAGCCTGGCCCTGTACGTTGGGCCGACAGCTTGTTCAAAGGGTTTGGTTGGTGCGGAGGCTGGGGCATCATCTTTGATGACTTGGTGGCTGCGTTTTGTACCTTGTTGGTCATCGCCATTTGGAGGTCGCTATGAGTTCACATTCTTTGACAGAGCAACTGGCCGACGTGCTGCAACAACACGGCTGGATGTTGGCCACGGCGGAGAGCTGCACAGGCGGCATGATCGCCGCCAACTGCACTGATTTATCAGGCTCAAGCAATTGGTTTGAACGCGGCTTTGTGACCTACTCCAACGAAGCCAAGCACGACATACTGGGCGTGGACTCGGCCTTGATTGCTGAGCATGGCGCAGTGAGCGAAGCTGTGGCGCAAGCCATGACGCTGGGTGCGATGCGCCGCTCACATGCGCAAGTGACATTGGCCGTTACCGGCGTTGCAGGCCCGACAGGTGGCTCAGTGGATAAACCCGTTGGCACAGTTTGGTTTGCATGGGCGACACCCAGTGATGCGGGCCCCACACTGGGGGCAGAAACAGCATGGGTCAAAACCGAGGTGATGCACTTCAGCGGTGACCGTGCTGCCGTGCGCGAAGCGGCCACACAGCATGCATTAAAAACTTTGCTGGATTTGCTGCAACAGCACTGAAACATGCACGCGCTTCACATGGCGCTTAAAGCGTTGTCGTCTTTTTAAGCAGGCAATGCAGCAGGAAACGCTTTACCCACCGCCACACCCAAGCGCGCCATGCGGTTGCGCATGGTCAACACCGCTTTGTCTTTGCTGATGAGTTGAGTTTGGTGTTGTGCTGCCAAGTCGATGAATTTTTGGTCATCGCCGTCTTTGCACACATAAAGTGCTTTGGCGGCGATAGGCATGAGCTGCACATGTGCATCAAACTGCGCCAAGATATTTTCAGCCGTGAGTTGACTGAACGCCAAGCGCTTGACGATGTGGGTGTAGGCCAACACGCGCTCAAGCTCGTCACGCATGACTTGCGTGGCCAGCCATTGCACCGACTTTGTTTCAAGCGCCTCAAGCAATGCAGGCGTAGCCACATCTTTGTAAAGCCACAGGTCGAGCACGATGTTGGTGTCGAGCACCACACGCACAGGTGCTGCAGTCTCACCCGCAGTCAACGCGACGCTCACGACTGCGCTGGCCCGTTGCCCTCGGTGGGCTGAGCATCATTGGGCTTGTTGCGCATCGAGCCCGCACGCAAGTCAAAGCGGAACATGCGGCACTCAATCGGGCCGTTCCACATGGGTACGCGGCGTGACTCCTTGAAGCGCATGCGGCTTGGCAACTTGAGATCAGGCGTCAACATCCATGCGGTCCAACCTGCATAGTTCTTTTTCCAGTGGCTGGCGAGCTGCGCAAAGAAATCGCCGCCGTCTTCGGTTTGTGCGATGTCGCGTGCGCCAAAGCGCGGCACGTCGTCCCGCAGCATGCCGTTGCTATTTCCACCACCATGCGCTTCGTCATCAAAACCGGCATCGCCGTTTTGATTCACATCTTCGTAGGGCGACACATATTCGGTGGGCGGTGAGTAGCGCGCACGGCGGGCTGCACCCGCAATACCAGCGGCTTCGATACGTTCGCCATAGGGTGGATTAACCAACATCACGCCCGGCACATCGCTGGGGGGCATACGTTGCAATGCGTCACCACCGCGCAACTGCACGGCATGGGCAACGCCACCGCGCTCAGCGTTGCGTTGTGCAAAGTCGACCATACGGAAGGCCACATCACTGCCAAACACTTCGGCACGCGGCTCGCACTCTTTGGCGCGGGCGTTGTCCACCAAGCCGTGCCATACATGCTCTTGGTAGGGAATGAGTTTTTGGAATCCAAATTTGCGCATAGAGCCCGGCGCGATGTTGCAGGCAATTTGCGCCGCTTCAATCGCGATGGTGCCGCTGCCGCAGCATGGGTCATACAGCGGCACACCTTGGGCGACGAGGCCATCGGGGTTGGCGGCGGTGCCATCGCCTTGGCTCCAGCCACTTGCGGCCAACATGGCAGCAGCGAGGGTTTCTTTCAACGGCGCATCGCCTTTGTCAGCGCGCCAGCCGCGTTTAAACAAAGGCTCGCCCGAGGTATCGATGTAGAGCGTGCAGCTCTCTGTGGTCAGGTGGGCGTAGATGCGTGCATCGGGCCACTGCGTGTTGACATCAGGGCGCACGCCAAACTTGTGGCGGAAGCGATCAGCCACCGCATCTTTGATTTTGAGCGCCGCAAAGTTCAGACTCTTCAAAGGGCTGTGCTGCGCGGTGATTTCAATCTTGAAGGTTTCTTTGGGTGAGAACCACAGCTCCCAAGCCACTTCACCCGCAGCGCGGTACAGGTCTTCTTCTTGGCGGTACTGGGTGTGCGACAACTCCACCAACACGCGCTGTGCCAAGCGACTGTGCAGATTGAGCTGCAACACATCGCGCCACGAAGTGCGCACCATCACACCCGCACGAAAGGCGCGAATGTCGTCGTCACCCACACCAGTGATGCGACGCACTTCCTCGGCCAAATAGGATTCGACGCCTGCCGCACAGGGCAAGAAGAGATGTAATTGATTCATAGGATTCTTTAAAGCGCTTTGCGCAGTGTCGTGGGCGCAATACGCAGCGCCTCACGGTATTTGGCCACGGTGCGGCGTGCGCACTCAATGCCTTGCTCTTTGAGCATTTCGGAGAGTTGATTATCCGATAGCGGCTTTTTGGGGTTCTCGCTCGCCACAAATTGCTTGATGAGCGCGCGCACCGCTGTGCTGGATGCGTTGTTGCCGCTGTCGGTCTCTAGCCCCGAGCCAAAGAAATACTTGAGCTCAAACGTGCCAAAGGGCGTGCTCATGTATTTGTTGGTGGTCACGCGGCTGATGGTGGATTCGTGCAACCCCAACTCTTCGGCAATTTCGCGCAGCACCATCGGGCGCATGGCAAGTTCACCGTGGATGAAGAAGTTTTTCTGGCGCTCAGCAATGGCGTTGCTCACGCGCAAGATGGTGTCAAAGCGTTGCTGAATGTTTTTGATGAACCAACGCGCCTCTTGCAAGCGTTGTTGCAAGCCCGCATGGTTGTCGCCCTTGCCGCCTTTGAGGGCGTTGGCATAAATGTCGTGCACGCGCAAACGGGGCATCACATCGGGGTTAAGCGCGACCTTGAATTTAGGCGCGATGGTGGATTTGCCCACGCGGGTCACCAACACATCAGGCACCACCACATGGCGCTCTACATCAGCAAAGCGGCGGCCTGGCTTGGGCTCTAAGCGACCGATCAGGGCAATCGCTACTTTGACGTTGGCTTCGCTGTCACCGACGATGACGGCGAGGCGTTTGAAATCGCGCTTGGCCAACATCTCCATCGGCTGCTTACACATAAGAATTGCCGTGTCGCGAATCTGCAATGCTTCTTCGCCTTTGGGCGTCAGCGCTTTGAGTTGCAGCGTCAAGCACTCGGCCAAATCGCGTGCGCCCACACCTACGGGCTCGAGGCTTTGCAACAGAGACAGAGCCACTTGGAAGCGATGCTCCAGCTCTTCGATTTGCTCTTCGTCGTCCCCGCCCAAACCTTCGGCCAAGCTGCGCAAGGTGTCTTCAAGATAACCATCGTCGTTGAGGTTTTCAATCAAGTAGCGCAGCGCGGCCGTATCGGTGGGGCTGAGGCGCAGCGACAGCGCTTGGCGGTGCAAATGCGAGGTGAGCGACTCTTGCATGCGCGCCAGCTCAGTGGCATCGGCAGTGTCACTGTCAGCGGTGTTGTTGTTATTGCTGGCAGGGGCATCGCCGCCCCACTCGGAATCGTCGGCAGAAAACTCCACACTGCCATCGCCATCCCAACTTTCAGCAATGCCGTCCACGCTGGGTTCGGTATCGCTGGCCGTGTTATCTACGCTGATTTCAGACATGCCGCCGTCCATCGACGGCACTTCGCGCATGGGCTCAACCTCTTCGTCGCGGCTCGGTGTATCGGCTTTGTCGAGGCCAAACTCTTCGCGCGGGGCTTCTTCAAACTCTTTGTCGAGAAACGGGTTCTCGTCGAGCATTTGCTCAATCTCTTGGCTCAGCTCCAACGTCGACAACTGCAACAGTCGGATCGACTGCTGCAACTGGGGCGTGAGCGCCAGATGTTGGGAGACACGGAGTGATAAGCCTTGCTTCATGATCACATTCGGAAATGTTCGCCGAGATACACGCGTCGCACATCCGCGTTCTCGATAATTTCGCGCGGCGTACCCTGCGCCAGCACACGGCCGTCGCTGATGATGCAGGCGTGGTCGCAAATGCCCAGGGTTTCGCGCACGTTGTGGTCAGTGATGAGCACACCCATGCCACGCGCCTTCAAGAAACCAATGATGCGTTGAATTTCAATCACCGCAATCGGGTCAATACCTGCAAACGGCTCATCTAACAAAATGAAGCGGGGGTTGGTCGCCAAAGCACGTGCAATCTCCACGCGACGACGTTCACCGCCCGACAGCGCCACAGAGGGCGAGGCACGCAAGTGGTCTACGCGCAACTCTTGCAACAGAGACGTCAAACGTTTTTCAATCTCGTCATGTTGCAGCGGCTTGCCGTTTTCGTCGCGTTGCAACTCCAGCACCGCGCGCACGTTGTCTTCCACATTCAGCTTGCGAAAGATGGAGGCTTCTTGCGGCAAATAACTCAAACCCAAACGCGAGCGGCGGTGAATCGGCAAATGCGCCACGGGCTGACCATCAATCGTGATGCTGCCACCATCCGCACGCACCAAACCCACGATCATGTAGAACGAGGTCGTCTTGCCTGCGCCGTTGGGGCCCAGCAATCCCACCACTTCGCCTTTTTTCACCGAGATGGACACGTCGTGCACCACCTTGCGGCTGCCATAAGACTTTTGCAAATGACGTGCTTCTAAGCGACTCTCCGTCGTGTCAACAGGGTGTGCAGGTGAAAGCGTTTCGATCACGGTTTTTTATCCAATGCTTTGCTGCGCGGTGACAAGACGGCTTTCACGCGACCACTGCTGGCCTTGCCACCTTCTTCGCGCCCCTGACCGTCAATGGTGAACACATCGGTCAGGTTTTCATAAATGATGAGCTTGCCGGTCATCGTGTCGTTCAACACAGCGCCACGGTAGCGACGCACTTCGGCTTGGTCGATGAGTTTGATGCGATCCGCCTTGCCATCGAACTCGATGCGTGAGGCTTCGCCTTCCATGAATTCATCGTTGCCTTCACGTTTTTGACGAAAGAAAGCACGCTTGTTCGCTTCGGGAAGGATGACGCCAAATTGATAACCATCGGCGTCTTCGCGCATTTCAATGCGGGTACCGCGCATGACCATGGTGCCTCGGGTCAACACAGCGCGCCCCGTGAAGATGCTGACTTGGTTCAGCTCGTCGTGCACCAAATGATCGGCCTCAATGTTGGTGGGTTTCTCACGGTCTGCTTTTTCTGCGGACGCCGCTACCGGCACGATGGCCATCAGTAACGTGAGTAAGAAAGAAGCAAATGAAGTCAAGGCACGAATATTGCTCGTTAAGTTGATGGCATTCTAACCATCAAGATAGCAATTTCCGTGCTGACTTGGCAGGCGTTAGCGGCCGCGGCGCACTTCGCCAATCAAATACTCGGCAACCTGCAAGGCACGATCCATGGTTTGGGTCAATGAGCCGTCTGTGTAAAAACGACCAGCCACGCCTAAAGCGGGCACGCCTTGAACCTTGAACGCCTCTTGCAACTGAGTCGCACGACGTGCCTTGGTGGCCACGCCAAAGCTGTTGAAGGTGTCAAGGAACTTCTTCTCAGGTAAACCATTTTTATTGGCCCAAGCCGCCAATGCGGGTGCTGTATTGAGCTGCTGACGCTCGGTATGAATGGCGTGAAACAACTTGCCGTGCATGGCGTCAACCATGTTGAGCGACTCAAACACGTAGTACGCACGTTGTTGCGCCTCAAAGTCGTCACGGAAACGCACAGGCACACGCACCACCACCACATCTTTGGGCGCCGCCTTGACCCAAGCAGCAAACTGAGGCTCAAAAGAATTGCAGTGCGGGCAGCTGTACCAAAAGAACTCGATCAACTCAATCTTGCCTGCACCCACATCGGTGGGCACACGCTTGTCGAGCGACAAATAGTCAGTGCCTTCGACAGGCTTTTTAGCCGCAGGGCCTTGGGCTTGTGCAGCCAAAGGCAAACCAGTCACAGTAGCGGCACTGATGGCAGCCAAAGAAAAATCACGTCGTTTCATAGGTTGACCTCTTGGTGTTTAACGTTGCACCCGCACCATGGCGGAATCAATATGCGCAGCTTCGAGTTTGGCGCGCACGCGTTCGGCTTCGACTTTGTCGAGTGGGCCCACACGCACTCGGTAAACCGTACGACCGCCTTGGTCACGCTCGCTGATTTTGGCGTCTAAGCCCAGCAATGCGGTCTTGGCGCGTTGTGCTTGGGCTTCTTCATTGCTGCGGTAAGCACCGGCTTGAACGAAGTAAATGAACGGATCTGCAATGGCTGCTTTAGCCTCAGCGGTGGGTTCAGCAGCTTTGGGCTCAGGCGCTTTGGTTTCTGCGGGCTTGGCCTCAGGTGTTTTCACCTCAGGCTTGGCTTTGGCCTCTGGTTTAGGCTCGGCGGTTTTCGACTTGACCAAATCACCCAAAGGGTCTGCGCTCTTAGGATCGACTTTGACCGCAGCGTCTGGCTTAGGTTCAGTCTTCGGCTCGTCGGTTTTGTCGCCTGACTTGCTGCCCTTCTTGCCATACAACGGCGCGTTCGGGTCCCAGTCTTTGTTCTTTTCAGCTTCCGCTGCATCTTGGTCGGCAGAGCGCGTTTGGCCTTTGTTCATGAACGGCATCGGTACTTTGGTCACATACACCGCGACGCCCAAGGCCACGGCCAGGCCCACCACCAAACCAATGATGAAGCCCACCAAAGTGCTCCCGCGTTGCTGATTCATGCTCAAAGTCTCCCGTCCCATTACATGCTGGCGGGGGCTGACACGCCCAACACCGCCAAGCCATTGTGCAGCACCTGTGCGGTGGCAGCCACCAGCGCCAAACGCGCTTTTTTGACCGCTTCGTCGTCCACCAAAATGCGCTCGGCATCGTAGTAGCTGTGGTAACTAGCCGCGAGGTCGCGCAAGTAGAAAGTCACGTCGTGTGGCGCAAAGTCGGCCGATGCTGCGCTGAGCATGGCGGGGTACTTGGCCAGTTGCAGCATGAGGGCTTGGGCTTGCGGGCTTTCCAGCGCAGACAAGTCCACATCTTTGAGAGTCGCCACATCGCCGCCGTCTTTGTCAGCCCATGCACGCAGCACCGAACAAATGCGGGCGTGGGCGTATTGCACGTAGTACACGGGGTTGTCGTTGTTCTTTTGCACGGCCAAGTCCACGTCGAAGGTGTACTCGGTGTCGGGCTTGCGGCTCAGCAAGAAGAAGCGCACCGCGTCTTTGCTGGTCCACTCAATCAAATCGCGCAATGTCACGTAGCTGCCGGCGCGCTTAGAAATTTTCACTTCTTCGCCACCGCGCATCACGCGCACCATGGTGTGCAACACGTAGTCGGGGTAGCCCTCGGGAATGCCCACATTGGCCGCTTGCAAACCTGCGCGAACGCGGGCAATCGTGCCGTGGTGGTCTGTGCCTTGGATGTTGACCACCTTGGCAAAACCACGCTCCCACTTGGTGATGTGGTAGGCCACGTCCGGCACAAAGTAGGTGTACGTGCCGTCCGTCTTTTTCATCACACGGTCTTTGTCGTCACCGTAGTCGGTGGACTTGAGCCACAACGCGCCGTCTTGCTCGTAGGTCTTGCCAGCGGCTTGCAAACGGCTCACCGCATCGGCTACTTTGCCGCTGGTGTACAGACTGCTTTCGAGGTAGTAGTTGTCGAACTTGACGTCAAAGGCTTTCAAGTCGAGGTCTTGCTCATGGCGCAGGTAGGCCACGGCAAATTCGCGCATGCCGTCGACATCGCTCACATCGCCGCTGGCGGTGAATTCGCGGTCGTCGGACTTGACAGTTTTGCCCGCCAAGAAATCGGTGGCGATGTCTTGAATGTAGTCGCCGTTGTAGAACGCTTTGCTATCTGGGTTCTCGGGGTCTATAGGCCAGCTGACATCGCCGGGCTTGATGCCTTGGGCGCGGAAGTGCGTGCTCTTGGCCAAGGTGTTGATTTGCACGCCCGCGTCGTTGTAATAAAACTCGCGGTAGACGTTGAAGCCTTGCGTGGCAAACAAATTACAAATCGCATCGCCCAGCGCCGCTTGGCGACCGTGGCCTACGTGCAGCGGGCCGGTGGGGTTGGCAGACACAAACTCGACCAACACGCGTTGGCCGTTGTCGGCTTGGAATCCAAAACAATCTTTGGCGGCCAACACCTCACGCACGATTTGTTGCTTGGCAGCGGGCTTCAAGCGGATGTTGATGAAGCCGGGGCCAGCGATTTCGATGTCTTGCACCCACTGTTGGTAAACGGGAGCAGCCAACAGCGCGTCGCGCAGTTGTTCGCCGAGCTGACGGGGGTTGAGCTTGAGGGGCTTGGCCAGCTGCATGGCCGCAGTGATGGCGTAGTCGCCATGCGCGGCGACCTTGGGAGATTCAAAAGCGGCCTTGTTGCCGGAACCGGGCAACAAACCGTCGAGGGCTTGGCCTAAAGCGGCCAGCAGTTCTTGTTTAACTTGGAGCATGGCTAGATTTTACGGGGCGCGCCTGTGCTTAAGGGGATTGGGTGTTTTTTTTGGCATGATCTACCTATGCGCGACGCCCATACCCTCACCCCCATCGACCGTTTCCAATACACCCCCACTTTGTCGTGCGTCATGCCCGCTTACAACGAGGGCAAAAACTTAGGCACGCTGGTGCCTCAAGTGCTGCAAGCTTTGCAAGCACTGGGTTCGCAGGTCGAGATCGTGTTGATCAACGACGGCAGCCGTGATGACACAGCACAGGTGATACAAACCTTGTGTGCAGCGCACCGCGAAGTGGTGGGCATCAACCTGTCGCGCAACTTTGGCAAAGAAGCAGCACTGACGGCAGGCATTGATGCCGCGCGTGGCGAAGTGGTGGTGCTGATGGACTCTGACGGCCAGCACCCTGTGTCGCTGGTGGCCGAGATGGTTCAGCGTTGGCGCGAAGGTTCGGACGTGGTGTACGCGATTCGCCGCACGCGCGACGACCAGTCAGCTTTGCATGCAGGCCTGACGGGCATGTTTTACAAACTCATCAACGCGGGCAACCGCGTGAAGATCCCAGCCCACGCGGGTGACTTCCGCCTCATGGACCGCCGCGTGGTCGAAGCCTTGAAGCAGCTGCCCGAGCGCAACCGTTTCATGAAGGGCTTGTACGCGTGGGTGGGTTTTGCCAGCACCGCCATTGATTACGAACCTTTGCCCCGCGCCGCTGGCGAGAGCAGCTTTGGTTTGCGCGGCTCGTTTGCGTTGGCACTGACGGGCGTATTGGCTTTCTCGATTGCGCCTCTGCGCGCCCTGACCATCACAGGCTTGATGTTGGCCATGTTGGCCATGGGCTATGGCGCCTGGGTGGTGGCCGAGTATTTCTGGTGGGGGATTGATGTGCCAGGCTACGCCACATTGGTGGTGGGCATGATGTTTTTCAGCGGCATTCAATTGCTGTCGATTGGCGTTCTCGCCGAATATGTGGGCCGCATCTACGAGGAAGTGAAACAGCGCCCCATGTATTTGGTCAGCCACCGCTGGGGCTCGGGCCTAGGTATCGCGCCTGTGAAGACCGTGGCGCCTGCGGTGATCGACAACGATCCACCACACCCCGTCTGAACCATGCGTACTGGATTTTGGTTCTTGGTGGTGGGCGGCACAGCCGCCGCCGTACACATGGCTGTGTTCATACTGGCATCGCCCTACCTGTGGCCTGAAGTGGCCAATGCCGCAGGCTTTTGCGTGGCATTTGTGGTGAGCTTTGCTGGCCACCGCTTTTTGAGTTTCAGCGATGCAGACACCGATCTGTGGCAAAGCTTTCGGCGCTTTGCGGCCACAGCGTTGGCGGGCTTTGCGGCCAACGAGCTGATGTTCATCGCGCTGCTGCGCGGGCTAAATTTACCCGATTGGTTGGCTTTATTTTTTGCGCTGGTGTTTGCATCCGCGCAAACTTTTTTGCTCAGTCGATTCTGGGCGTTCAAACGCAAGGCTTGATCGGTACAAGCTCCACGCTTGACCTGTCGCAATAAGGGTGAAGCCTTCATGCGCTTGTGCATTGAGAACGGCTGACGCATTGGGCGCAACCACCCATGCATGCGGCTCTTGTTTCAACGCTTGCAAGCGCGCCATGGGCACCAAACTACGCGCAGCGCTGGCATCAAATTCAGCCCCTTCAAACAATTCACGCCGCCAGTTGTCACCTGCCGTTTGGCGCAAGGTGTCCCAGTCTTGAATGACTTCTAAGGGGCGGGTGAGCTGCGCGTAGAACGGTAAGTCGTATGGGTAATCATCGACTGCGGCCACCACATCCGTCGACTGCGCGGCACATGCCAACACCTCGGCCACATCGCGTGTGCCACGTTGCTCGGTGTAGCGGCTAGCGCTCACCTGCGCCACGATGGCCAAGCCCAAATTCACAACCACCAAGGCGCCAAACATAAATCGCCCCCAGTGGCGTGGCGCCACATGTTGCTGCCACCACAACGCGGCCAGAACGGCAAGCGCAGGCATGACAGGCAAGGCATAACCAATCAGTTTGGAATTGGGAATGGAGAAGAAACCAAGAATGGCAACGATCCAAATCCAACACAAAGCCACCCAGCGTGCATCCACATGAGCTGCGCCCAAATCATGCGCACCTGAGCGCAACATCCGTATGGCTGCAGTGCGCAATCGTTGCACCCCGTCTGCAGCCACCACAAACACCCAAGGGAACATCAGCACCGTGATGGCCAAGCCATAAAACCACCAAGGCCTACCGTTGTTGAACGTGGTGGCGGTGTAACGACCAAACTGATGCTTGCCAAACATGTAGGCCAACATGTCTGGGTGTTCGCGGGCTGCCAACACAAACCATGGCAACGCAATGATGGCAAACAACAACAAGCCACTCACCCAAGGCAAGACCAAAATTTTTCGCCATTGCCAGGTGTAAGCAATCCAAACAAAGAGCACCAAACCGGGCAGCAGCAAACCAATCAGTCCTTTGCTCAAGACGCCCAGTGCACACGCCACAAACCCCCAGCGAGCCCAGCCGGCGTGCACGCCGGCGTCGTGCATGAAGGCGCGCGCGAAACACCAAATAGCCACACCCATCCACGTCGCCACCATCATGTCGTGGTTCACGTATTGGCCACCCACGAGAAACGCCAAGCTGCTGCCAAACATCCATGCAGCACGTTGTGCCACCTTGGCACCAGCGATGTGGCGCGTACACACCCACATCAGCCCCAACATCAAACACGCATGCACAGCCACCACCAAGCGCGCAGCCCAAGGCGTAGCGCCCAGCACGCTCATCACAGCGGCTTCCAGCCAATACAGCAGCGGCGGTTTGTGAAAGAACGGAATGCCGTCTAGTCTTGGCGTGAGCCAGTCACCACTCATCGCCATCCAGCGCCCAACTTCGGCGTAGCGCCCCTCATCGGGCAAGGCCAACGGACGAAGCGCAGCCAACACCAGCAAGAACAAGGGCAGCAACACCCAACCCCAAATACGCCAGCGGGGAGATGCAAAAAATGATGAGGTCATTGGGTGATCAAGCTTCTATAGGTTTGCCGCTGCCACGCACCAGGCGCACGCTGGCATCAAACATGTGCTGCACAAAATCGTGGCCAGCAAGGTAAGCAAATTCGCGTTTGCGCGCGTTACCAATCGCGTCATCCGCTTGTGCAGACACTGCAGGGTGGCACATGATGACGGCGCGTTTGTCTTGGGGCAAATTAGCCAGCCAGCCTTGCATGTGGCGCGCGTAGTCGTCCATGCTGCCGTCAAAACCATACGCGCCCAACAACGGGCCAACCGTGGGCCAGTTCTGCTGCGTCGCCCACTGCTGCAAGCCATGCGCGCCCATGGCTGAAATCACCTTGGCTTTGAGGCCAGGCTGCGCCACTTGCGACACACGCAACCACGGACGCTTCGCTGAATTGCCATATCGGCGCATGAGCACCTCTGCCAAGGCATGTCGAAACACAGCAAACTGTTGCACATGCTGATGGCCATCGATGTGGTCTGGCTCCGCTTGCCAATGCACCTCGAACGCATCGAGCTGACGCTCAATTTCATCTTCAATCAATTTGGGGCTATACAAGCGCAGCGCCGCACGCGCCATGACCGTGCCCAAGCCACTGCCATGCCCAGCGTCCACCGCAAAACTGCTGGTCCAATCCAAATGCACGCCCACATCCAAGCGCTCGCGCACATCACGCAAGGCCACCACGTCTTCCGCCCAACGGGGTGAGAGGCTCATCACGCTGGTGGCACTCAAGCGACCGAGCACCGCCAAAGCAACGATGCCTTGCGACACTGGCGCATTCAGCGCGTAGTCATCGGCGCACAGGACGACTTCTTTGATTTGATGTTGCGTCATGCAGCAGCACTCCAGTAGTTGGCATGACCGTAGTGGTCTTTGAGAAAATCAATCCACAAACGCAAGCGCAGGGGCAAGTGTTTGCGCTGCGAGAACACCGCATAAATTCCGTTGGGAGGTGCGGCGAATTCTTCCAGC
Organism: Limnohabitans sp. TEGF004; assembly: GCF_027924965.1. Classification (NCBI taxonomy): domain Bacteria; kingdom Pseudomonadati; phylum Pseudomonadota; class Betaproteobacteria; order Burkholderiales; family Comamonadaceae; genus Limnohabitans; species Limnohabitans sp. TEGF004. The sequence goes on from NZ_AP027056.1 coordinate 2,463,147, forward strand.
ACCGGCACCAATTGCCCACTGTTGATTTCTGTTTCGACTTCCCACGTGCTGCGCCATGCAATGCCGTGGCCTGCCAAACACCAGTCGTGCAGAACTTGACCGTCTGAGCAATCCATCGGGCCACTGGGGCGCAGGTGAATCACCTCATGTGTTTGGCCTTCATGGCCTTTGCCATTGACGGGCACGCGAAATGCCCAGCCGCGTGTTTGCGAAGCATCGCTGGAGAGCGTCAAGCAACGAAAACGCATCAAATCACTCGGCACTTTGGGTGTGCCGTAGCGTTTCAAGAATTCAGGCGTGGCCACGCACAAGCGGCGGTTGTCGGCCATGCGCACACTCACCAACGACGAGTCGGGCAAATCGCCCACGCGCACCGCGCAGTCAAAACCTTCGGCGGCCAAATCGACCACGCGGTCGCTCAGGTTGAGTGACACCGTCACATCGGGATGCATGCTGTGAAACTTGGGCACCAAAGGCGCGACATGGCGACGACCAAACCCCGCGGGCGCCGTGATGCGCAAGTGCCCGCTGGCTTTGAGGCCGCCCGCACTGACGCTCGCTTCGGCATTGGCCACATCGGCCAGCAAGCGTTGACAGTCTTCGAGGAATGCCGTGCCTTCGTGTGTGAGCGTGATGCGTCGCGTGGTGCGCACCAAGAGCTTGACGCCCAAGTGCGCTTCTAAGCTATCCAAGCGACGCCCCATGATGGCGGGTGCCACGCCCTCGGCTTTGGCCGCAGCGGTCAAGCTGCCCTTCAAGGCTACCGACACAAAAGACTCAAAGGCTTTGAGTTTGTCCATGCACCAATTATCCACGGGCGTGAAAACACGCCACCCACCTAAAATCCACCGCATGAATACCCAAGCGCCTACGCATCGCCCCAGCCGAATCACCCGCGCGATTGCGCTGTTAGAGCACCTCGCCCCCGCATGGTTTGCCATGGTCATGGGTTGGTGTGGTTTGTCACTCGCTTGGTTGCGTGCCACCGATGTGTTTGGCGACACGGCTCTGGGCTTAGGGTTGGTGGGCTCTCTTTTTGCGTTGTTTGTATTTGTTTTGCTGTGCATTTCATGCGTGGTGCGTTTGACGTTTCATCCCAACGCCGTGGCCGCTGACATGCGCCACCCCGTGCGTCACGCCTTCATGGCCACCCTGCCGTTGTCCATCATGCTGTTGGCTGGCATTGGCGTGTCTTTATTTTGGAACACCTCACGCACACTGGATACGCTGCTCACATTTGCGTGGGTGTTGGGCTCAGTGTTAGAGCTGGCAGCTTCTGTGTGGGTGATGGCGCGTTGGCTCAACACGCCTGACAACGGTGGTTTGCAATGGGCGGCTTTCACGCCCGTGTTTTTCATTCCCGTCATTGGCAACGTGTTGGCACCGCTCGCGGGCGTGACCATCGGTCTTGAGTCTTGGGCCACTGCTCAGTTTGGCATTGGTCTGTTGTTATGGCCGGTGCTGCAAACCATGCTCCTCATTCGCATGGTGCAAGCTGGCCCACTGGCTGCGCGCCTGAGCCCCAGCATCTTCATCACCATGGTGGCACCATCGATCATCGGTTTGTGTTTCTTGCAATTTGATGCACCGCTGAGCTTGGCGTGGGGCTCATGGGGCATTGGTCTGTTTTTCTTAGCCCTATCGCTCACGCAAATTCACACCATTCTTGAACAGCCTTTTGGTTTGCCACATTGGGCCATGAGCTTTCCGATGGCAGCCTTCACCACACTCAGCTTGCGCATGTCGCAAGAGCCAGGTGGCGCATGGTTAGAGTTGCCCGCCACTTTGTTGTTGGCTGTCACGTCCTTGTTAATTTTGGGGTTGACCCTAGGCACGTGGCGCGGCTTGCGTCATGGCCACTTGCTGGTGCCAGACAAGTAAAGCGCGTCCGCCCACACGATTACCACCCTATTTGTCACGACAGCCCAAAAGCTGGCGATGCAATCGACCCAACGCAATCCAATAAGATTCGCCCTGATTCCCGTTTTTGATTTATCCAGAGAGACTTCACCATGAGCCAAGACACCACCAAACGCACTGCTGTGCACAGCTTGCAAGTTGCCACCAACCTGCACAAATTCATCGAGACCAAAGTGTTGCCCGACACCGGCGTGAGCAGCGATAAATTCTGGAAAGGTTTCGACGCCATCGTGAAAGACTTGGCGCCTAAGAATGTCGCCCTGTTGGCAGAGCGTGACCGCCTGCAAACCGAGATGGACGCATGGCATAGCGCCAACCCTGGCCCCATCAAAAACATGAAGGCCTATCGCAAGTTCTTGGAAAAAATTGGCTACCTCGTGCCTCAACCCGAGAAGGTGAAGGCCACCACCAAAAACGTCGATGCTGAATTGGCCTTGCAAGCTGGCCCACAACTTGTGGTGCCTGTGCTCAATGCACGTTACGCACTGAACGCCGCCAACGCACGTTGGGGGTCTTTGTATGACGCGTTGTACGGCACTGACGCTTTGCCAGAAACACACGGCTGCGAAAAAGCCGGCGCATACAACCCCAAGCGCGGCGCAAAGGTTATTCAATACGCACGCTTTGTGCTGGACCGTACCGTGCCATTGAAGAGTGGCTCTCACGTTGACTCCACCGGCTACGCTGTGGTGAACGGTGAATTGGTTGTCACCCTCAAGGGCGGCAAAACCACCAAGCTGGCCAAGGCTGCTCAGTTTGTGGGCTTCCAAGGCAAGATGGCTGAGCCTTCATCTGTGCTGTTCGTGCACAACGGTTTGCACCTCGACTTGCAAATCAACCGCAGCACACCCATCGGCGCCACCGACCCAGCTGGCGTGAGCGACCTGATTGTGGAAGCCGCGTTGTCTACCATCCTCGATTTGGAAGACTCCGTGGCAGTTGTCGATGCCGATGACAAAGTGGTGGCCTACAGCAATTGGTTGGGCATCGTCAAAGGTACCTTGACCGAAACCGTTGAAAAAGGCGGCAAGACCTTCACACGTGGTTTGAATGCCGACCGCGAATACAAAGGCAAAGACGGCCAACCCGTCAAATTGCACGGTCGCTCATTGCTGTTCCTTCGTAACGTGGGCCACTTGATGACCAACCCCGCCATTCTTTACAAAGGTAAAGACGGCGCGATGCACGAAATTCCAGAAGGCATCATGGATGCTGTGGTGACCACCACCATCGCTTTGCACGACCTGCAAGGCCACGGCAAAAAAGGCATTCGCAACTCGCGCACGGGCTCTGTGTACATCGTCAAACCCAAAATGCACGGCCCCACCGAAGTGGCTTTTGCCTGCGAATTGTTTGGTCGCGTCGAGAAGGTTTTGGGCTTGGCTGACAGCACCGTCAAGCTGGGCATCATGGACGAAGAGCGTCGCACCAGCGTGAACTTGAAAGCCTGTATCGCCGCAGCGGCCAGCCGCGTGGCGTTCATCAACACCGGCTTCTTGGACCGTACTGGCGACGAAATGCACACCGCCATGCAAGCTGGCCCCATGTTGCGCAAAGGCGATATGAAAACCAGCGCATGGATCCAAGCCTACGAAAAGAACAACGTGTTGGCTGGCTTGTCATGCGGCTTGCGCGGCAAGGCGCAAATCGGCAAAGGCATGTGGGCCATGCCCGATTTGATGGCCGAGATGTTGAAACAAAAAATTGGTCACCCCAAAGCGGGCGCCAACACCGCATGGGTGCCAAGCCCCACCGCGGCTGTGTTGCACGCCATGCATTACCACCAAGTCAAAGTGGTCGACGTGCAAAAAGAGTTGGAAAAGGTCAACTACAACAAGGTGCGTGACAGCCTCTTGAACGACTTGCTGCAAGTGCCTGTGACCGCCAACCCCAACTGGAAGCCTGCTGAGAAGCAACAAGAGTTGGACAACAACGTGCAAGGCATCTTGGGCTATGTGGTGCGTTGGGTGGACCAAGGCGTGGGCTGCTCCAAAGTGCCAGACATCCACAACGTCGGCCTGATGGAAGACCGCGCCACGCTGCGTATTTCTAGCCAACACATCGCCAACTGGTTGCACCACGGCGTGGTGACACCAGCTGAAGTGAAAGACACCTTCAAGCGTATGGCCTCCGTAGTGGACAAGCAAAACGCTGGCGACAAGCTGTACCAAAAAATGGCGGGCCGCTTTGCCAAAGCGCCTGCTTACCAAGCTGCCCTCGACTTGGTGTTCAAAGGCAAAGAGCAGCCCAGCGGCTACACCGAGCCTTTGTTGCACGCATGGCGCTTGAAGGTGAAAGCCGGAACGGTTTAATTAAAGCCGGAACGGTTTAATCAAAACCAGCACAGCTGTCATTACCGACAGTGACTCACAACAAAAGCGGCTTCTTAGGAAGCCGCTTTTGTTTGGCAGGGCCACTATGATTCAGCTCATTGAACTTCTTTTGAAAGCACACACATGACCAACAACTTCATCAGCACGCTGATTCGCTTTGCACTGCGCACCGTCATTGGCTTGGTGTTGACTGTCGTCATCGGTCTGGGCTTGTATTTGGTATTCGCTTACCACTTCACCTACTCCAAAGGCGAGAGCGTGGGTTTTGTACAAAAGCTCTCTTACAAAGGCTGGATTTGCAAAACATGGGAAGGCGAACAAATTCGTGCCTTGGCCACATTGCCCGCTATTCCAGAAAAATTTGCATTCACCGTCCGTGACGATGCAGTGGCTGACCAGATCAACAAACAGATTGGTCAAAAAGTGGTGGTGGAATACGAACAACACAAAGGCCTACCCGGCTGCTTTGGCGAGACGGAATACTTCATCACCAAGGTCACGCCCGCGCCTGGCGAGTAAGCCGCTTCAATGCAGGGTTAAGGCGCTGGTGTTCGCGTGGGCAGCGGGTACACCAGCTGCTGCAAATGACGCACGTTTTTGTTCACTTGCACCCACCATTTGCTGAACGAGTCCATGGGCTTGTCGAGTTGACGGAACAAGCGCGGCGCAGGCCGCAATTGCACCTTGCTCTCAGCAAGGTCTGGCAAACACAAATGCCCTACGGTTTGCACACTTTGCGCATGAGCCAAAGCCTGCAACACATCTTTTGCTGAAGCAAACCAACGGTGCGGCGTGAGTACCGCCATGCGTTCACCCACAAAGTTCCAGCGCAACGCATTCCACGGATGCGCTTGCGCGTGCTCTGCAAATGCCACGGCCACGCACACCACGTCCGCCGGTAAATCTTTTGGCAAATCCGCCAACACCCACGGATGCACCAGCCACACATGTTTACCCGCCACATCGCTGGCCACAGGGTGTGTAAAGCCGAGTTCTGCAGGCGGCTCGGCGAACACCTGGGGCTCATCCCAAGCCAATTCGTTTTTACGAACTTGCGCCACCGTAGCAGCGCTGTTGGCCAAGATGTCCATCAACTCGTAGCTCACATCAATCGATGTGCCACGGCTGTGCCAAATTTCAGGTGCAAATTTTTCAACGGTATCGGCGTTGAACAAATAAGGTTTGCTGCTGCCGGTTGCCGCCACCCATTGCCAGCTGAGGTAGTTGCTGGCCAAGTCACCGTCCAGCAAATGGCTGTACATCCAATCTGCTGCGACACGCCAATGCACCTTGCGCAAGTGCACGATGTAGCTGGCCACCCACAAGCGTGCATGGTTGTGCAAATAGCCCGTGGTGTAGAGCATGCGAATCGCGTTGTCGATGACGGGCACGCGGGTGCACGCGTGGCGCACGTCTTCGGGCAACTCGGTGCTGTACTCAGCTTCAGGCAATACGCCTTCGCGCAAAGAATGCGCAATACCTTCGCCCAAATGGTGGTGCATGTGCTGAAAGTACTCGCGCCAACCCAGCTCGTAAATCAGCTTGTGTTGCACGCCCACGCGGTACTGGTGGTACATGGCGCTGGCCACATCGGGCACGCTTAAAAATCCATGCGTGAGGTACGGCGACAAATGCGTGACCGCACCATCCAAAGCGTTGCGTGTGTGCGCATAGTCTTTGGGGCTGACGTGGTCAAGCCGCAACTGGGCGGCTTCTGGCGTGGGCGGAAATTCGTACATAAGATTTTTTGCGATTGTGCCTTGTTCGCTTCGCTACACTTTGGGGCATGCCCAGCCAAATGCCCGCCCCCATTGACGCTTGCGCTTGTCCCTTGTGCGGCAAGCCCAACCAATGTGCGATGGAAGTCGCCAAAATCAGCGGGCAACCCGTGGCTAAGTGCTGGTGTGTCAACGTGTCTTTTCCGCCCGAGTTGCTGGCAAAGGTCCCCGTTGCATCCCAACGCAAGGCTTGTATTTGCCAAGCCTGCGCCACGAAAGACGCACATGGCTGAACGCGGCTCACTGGCCGATTTGCAAAGCCGCTACGGCACACGCCACCGCTGGCTGATGCTGACCACGGTGATGATTGGCTCGATGGCCGCCATCATGTCGTCCACCATCATGAACGTCGGCATTCCCGACATGAGCATGCAGTTCGGTATTGGCCAAGAATCGGCGCAATGGGTGAGCTCGAGCTTCATGGTGGCGATGACCGTGTCCATGCTCACCACGCCTTGGCTGTTGGCGCGATTTGGCTACCGCACCACCTACATGGGTTGCATGTGGGTGCTGCTCATCGCTGGCATTGCAGGCGGACTCTCGACGGACTACAACTGGGTGCTGGCCGCGCGCGTGATTGAAGGCTTGGCGGCTGGCGTGGTGCAACCCATTCCCGCCATCATCATCTTGCGTGCGTTTGACACGTCTGAACAAGGACGTGCCAACAGCTTCTTTGGCATGGGTGTGGTGCTGGCACCAGCGCTCGGCCCCAGCATCGGCGGCTTGTTGGTGGACTGGATGAGTTGGCGCGCGCTGTTCTTCATGGTGGTGCCGTTTTGCACAATTTCGATGTGGATGGCCATGCGCTATGTCCCCACCACAGCACCTGGCGGCGTGAGCGCCAACCACGGCAAACCCTCGCTCGATTTGGGCGGCCTCGCACTCGCCACGGTGGGCACCTTGTGCTTGCTCAATGGCTTGGTGATGTTGCACAGCGGCAATGTGACGGCCGCTCTTAGCTTGATGGGTGCCGCGGCGTTGTGCACCGTGGGTTTTGTGATGTGGCAACGTGTGCAAACTCAAAACGATGGCAAGCCGCTGATGAACTTGGCATTGTTTGCCCATCGCCCATTTGCCATGGGCACCACCGTGGCCTTCATCTACGGCATTGCGATGTTTGGCTCTACCTATTTGTTGCCTTTGTATTTGCAGCTGGGTTTGGGTTTGTCGCCTAGCTATGTGGGCACCTTGCTGCTGCCTTCGGGTTTATTGTTGGCCCTCACGATTGCCATCGTGGGTCGTTACTCCAGCACGCACCCCACGCACTTGATGGTGAGTTTTGGTTTGGTGTTGTTGGCGCTTTCATTCGCTCTCATGCTCACCGTGAATTTGCAAACCGGTTTGTGGGTGCTGGTGGTGTTCGCGATTTTGGGTCGCGTGGGCTTGGGCTTTATCTTGCCATCGCTCAACATCGGCGCCATGCGAGGCATGGACGGCAGCTTGATTCCTCAGGGGGCCAGCGTCATCAATTTTTTACGTATGCTGGGCGGTGCTGCAGGCGTGAGCTTGTGCGGTATTCTGTTGGAGTGGCGATTGGCTGTGCACGGTGATTCGCTCACCAACGCCAAGACATCGGCCATGCGCTTGGCGGCTTTTGACGAAGTGTTTTTGATGCTCGCCTTGGTTTGCATGTTGGCACTCTTAGCGGCGTGGCGCATTCGCCAACACACCCATTGATTTTGAATTGAAACGCCATGTGCCAACTGCTCGGACTCAACTGCAAAAACCCCACCGATGCGACGTTTAGCTTCAGTGGTTTTGCCCAACGCGCAGGTGTGACTGACCACCATGCCGATGGCTGGGGCATCGCTTTTTTTGAAGGCTCAGAACAAGACCGCGGTTTACGCCACTTCATCGATCACCTGCCCGCCAGCACCTCACCCGTAGCTGAGCTGATTCGCAAGTACCCCATCAAAAGCCGCAATGTCATTTCGCACATCCGCAAGGCCACGCAAGGCGTGGTGTCGCTGGAAAACTGCCACCCCTTTGTGCGAGAGTTGTGGGGACGCTATTGGGTGTTTGCACACAACGGCAATTTAGAAAACTACGCACCACGCTTACACGGCAGCTTCAAACCTGTGGGGCACACCGACAGCGAACGCGCGTTTTGCTGGTTGATGCAAGAGATGGCCAAATCACACGCGAATGTGCCGTCGATTGACGAACTCACACTGACTTTGAAAGAGTTGGTGCCGCAAATTGCGAAGCACGGCACGTTCAATTTTTTGTTATCAAACGGCCAAGCACTGTGGGCACATGCCTCCACCAATCTTTGCTACATCGAGCGCAAGCACCCATTTGCAACAGCCACCTTGAGCGACCAAGACATGAGCATTAACTTTGCTGAACACGCGTCACCGGATGACCGAGTGGCTGTTGTTGTCACTGCGCCTTTGACAACTAACGAGGTTTGGACACCGTTTGCACCGGGGGAGTTGAAGGTGTTTGTGGATGGGCAGCTGCGCGCTTGATCTCTTGCCCTGTCCTTCTGCCACTCTTTAACTCGCACGCAACGGTGTAAGCCACAGCAAATACCGCTAACCGTGCTCAGACCGAACGAGCAGCTTGCTCAAGCGCGTCAATGAACATCGCCGCCACATCGAAGCCGGTCTGGTCAAAGATTTCTTGAAAGCACGTGGGGCTGGTGACATTCACCTCGGTGAGGCAGTCCCCGATCACATCCAAACCGACCAACAACAAACCACGCTTGAAGAGAATGGGCCCAAGGGCTTCGGCGATTTCTTGGTCACGTGCAGAGATGGCTTGCGCCACGCCTTTGCCACCTGCAGCCAAGTTGCCACGCACTTCGCCGCCTTGCGGGATACGCGCCAAGCAATAAGGCACAACCTTGCCGCCGATGACGAGCACGCGCTTGTCGCCTTTGTCGATGGCGGGAATGAATTTTTGCACCATGACGGTTTGCGCGCCATCGCGGTTGAGCGTTTCGGTGATGGCACCGAGGTTCAAGCCATCGTCCTTCACGCGGAAGATGCCCATGCCGCCCATGCCATCGAGTGGCTTCAAGATGATGTCGCGGTGCTGCGCGTGAAAGGCGCGAATAGCATCGGCGCTGCGCGTCACCAGCGTGGGGCTGATGAACTGCTCGAACTCCAGAATGGCCAACTTTTCTGGATGGTCGCGCAAAGCCGCAGGCTTGTTGAACACCTTGGCGCCTTCGCGCTCCGCTTGCTCTAGCAAGTGCGTAGCGTAGAAATACTCGCTGTCAAACGGCGGGTCTTTGCGCATGACGATGGCATCGGCACTTTTAAGCGCGTAGTGCGCGTCCACGCTTTGCACGTCAAACCAATGCTCGGCGTCCCCCGTCAAACGCACCAGCTGCACGCGTGCCGACACTTGCTGACCGCTTTGCCACACGATGTCTTGCGGCTCGCAGGCCAGCACTTGGTGGCCGCGACGCTGCGCCTCACGCATCATCGCAAACGTGGTGTCCTTGTAAATCTTGAAGGACGACAGCGGGTCTGCGACGAAAAGGATGTGCATGGGTTTTAGATTTCGATTTTGCTGCCCAGCTCCACCACGGAGTTGCTAGGCAAGTTCAAGAAGTCGGCAGCAGAGCTGGCATTGAGGTGCATTTGTGCAAACAGTTTTTCACGCCAAGCCGACATGCCGCTGCCCACGGTGGGCACGATGCTGTCACGCGACAAGAAGTAGCTGGTGGTCATGGGGCTGACTTCACAGCCCATGCCGTTGAGATGACTCAAAGCGCCTGGCACATCAGGATCATCTTTGAAGCCATAGTGAATCACCACCTGCCAGCATTCGTTGCCAACCGCTGTAATTTCAAGGCGCTCTTTTTCTTCAATCCAAGGCACTTCATGGTTTTGCACGTTCACAAACAAGTTTTGTTTGTGCAGCACTTTGTTGTGCTTCAAGTTATGCAGCATGGCGTTAGGCACCGCGCCTTTGCCAGACGTCAAGAACACCGCCGTGCCCTCCACGCGCGTGGGAGGCGACAAGAAAACGGCCTCTAAGAAGCTCGTCAAATCCAATGCATCTTCTTTGCGTTTCTCGTAAAGAATGCCGCGGCCATCACGCCACGTGAGCATCAGCATCATGATGACGGATGCGATCAACAAGGGGAACCAACCACCGTCAAATAACTTCAACAAGTTAGATGCCCAAAAAGCCAAATCCACCACAAAGAAAAAGCCTGTGGCAGCTAAACACCACCAGAAGGGGTATTTCCAACCGTAGTGAATCACAAAGAAGGTCAACACAGTGGTGATGAGCATGTCTGTACACACCGCAATGCCGTAGGCCGCTGCCAAATTGCTGGACGACTTGAACATCATCACTGCCAACACGATGACGGCAAATAAGCCCCAGTTCACGAACGGGATATAAATTTGCCCTGTGTCTTTGACACTGGTGTGGAGGACTTGTAAGCGTGGCAGAAATCCCATTTGCACCACTTGTTTGGTCACACTGAATGCGCCAGAAATCAAAGCCTGAGAAGCAATCACCGTCGCCGCTGTCGCCAACCCAACCAAAGGCACGAGCAACCAATCAGGAGCCATATTGAAGAAGGGGTTGGCCACCGCCGTAGGATCGCTCAACAACAAAGCACCTTGGCCAAAATAGTTCAGCGTTAACGCCGGCATCACGACGAAGAACCAGGCGATGCGAATGGGCTTCTTTCCAAAGTGCCCCATGTCGGCATACAAAGCCTCGCCACCCGTCACACACAACACCACCGCACCCAAAATCAGGAAAGTGATACTGGGCTCGTTGACCATGAACATCACAGCGTAGTGTGGGCTGATCGCCCACAAAATTTCTGGATGAGAAGCAATGTGGTACACCCCCAAAGCAGAAATAGCGGCAAACCACACGACTGTGATCGGGCCGAAGAATTTACCAATACCACTGGTGCCTCGCTTTTGCACGGCGAAGAGGCCAAACAAAATGATGATCGTGATTGGAATCACATACTTCTTAAAAGCGGGTGACACCACCTCCAAACCTTCGACCGCGGACAGCACCGAAATGGCTGGCGTGATCACACCGTCACCATAAAACAAACAGGTGCCGAAGATACCCACGATCAACATGCGCTGACGCAACACGGGTCGGTCTTTCACGGCCATTGAAGCCAAGGCCAGCATGGCCACCAAACCACCTTCACCGTGGTTGTCCGCACGCAGCACCAAGGCCACATACTTGATAGACACGATGACGGTCAGAGTCCAAAAGAAAATGGACAAGATGCCATAGATGTTGTCAGGCGTGAACTCGACGTGCCCCGAGCCAAACACCTCTTTCATCGCATACAGCACGCTGGTACCGATGTCGCCATAAACGACGCCAATCGCGCCCAAGGTGAGCGCCGCGAGCGACGATTTGCCGTGTTGATCCATGACTAACCTCAGTCGTAAATTTCTGCTTCGGGATCGGTGGCTTCGAGCTCATAGCTCGCAGCCAACATGGCCAAACGACCAATGACGCCATACATGTAAAAGCGGTTGGGGGTGCTCGCACCGGGCTTCATGCCAGGCTGCGGTGTGTGCGCGCTTTGCTCGAAAGCCAGCGGTACAAAACTCGCACCGGGTGCGTTCAAGTTTTCGTCCACGCCACGGTCAGCATGCACGCGGTAGAAGCCGCCCACCACATAGCGGTCCATCATGTAGACCACGGGTTCAGCCACAGCATCGTTTAAGCGCTCATGCGTGAGCACGCCTTCTTGGATGATGACTTGGCTCACCTCTTGACCGTCTTTGACCACGCTCATTTTGTTGCGGGTCTTGCGGTTGAGTGCATCGAGGTCTTTGACATCGCGCACGGTCATGATGCCCATGCCGTAAGTGCCGTTGTCGGCTTTGACGATGACGAATGGTTTTTCGTTGATGCCGTACTCTTTGTATTTGCGCTTGATCTTGGTGAGCAAGGCGTCCACATTGGTTTGCAAGCACTCCATGCCTGTGCCTTCGGCAAAGTTCACTTCGCCGCACTGGTTGAACATGGGGTTAATCAACCATGGATCAATGCCCAGCAGCTTGCCAAAGCGCTTGGCCACTTCTTCGTAGCACTCAAAGTGTTTGCTCTTTCGGCGCACGCTCCAACCCGCATGCAATGGTGGCAGTAGATGTTGCTCGTGCAAGTCTTCCAAGATGCCAGGAATGCCAGCGCTCAAATCGTTGTTGAGCAAGATGGTGCAAGGGTCGAAGTCTTTGAGCCCCAAGCGGTGCTTGCCACGAATCACTGGCTCCAACGTGACGCTGTCGCCATTGGGTAAATCAATGGTGGTGTTCTCTTTGATCTCGGGATTGATCGATCCCACGCGCACATTCAACCCTGCCATGTGGAAGATGCGCTGCAGCTGCGCCACGTTCGACAAGTAGAAGGTGTTGCGTGTGTGGTTCTCTGGAATCAACAACAGGTTACGGGCTTCAGGGCAGATTTTTTCAATCGCGGCCATGGCGGCTTGCACCGCGAGGGGCAGCATCTCAGGCGTGAGGTTGTTCCAGCCGCCGGGGTAGAGGTTGGTGTCGACTGGTGCAAGCTTGAAACCTGCATTGCGAATGTCCACCGAGCTGTAGAACGGCGGCGTGTGCTCCATCCATTCCAAACGAAACCAGCGCTCGATGGCGGGCATGGAATCGAGGATGCGTTGTTCAAGCTCGTTGATGGGGCCGTTGAGGGCGGTGATGAGGTGAGGAACCATGGTGTCCTTGGTAGGTGGAGGCTAATTCTAGGCCTTCACCGCAGGCAAATAAGTTGCCTTTGTTTAGAGGACTCAAACGGTTAATTACGCCTTCTTTATATTTAATTAATAGTAATAGTTTTATACTTATTGGCTTTTAAATAATTCAAAGGTATTCAAATGAGTTGCTTTTCACGGGTTTCATTGCTCGCCGTCTTTTGTGCTTTTTCACTGTTCATAGCGGGCTGCGCCACAGAAACATCACAGACGGTCACCCCCCAACAAGTCACCGCCGCAAAAACCAGCTACAGCGGCACTAGAAGTACGGTTGCGGTTGGCAAGTTTGACAACCGATCTAGCTTCATGCGCGGTCTGTTTTCAGACGGCGTCGACCGTTTGGGCGGTCAAGCCAAAACCATTTTGATCACGCACATGCAACAAGCCAACCGATTCAAAGTGGTTGACCGCGACAACATGGGCGAAATCAGCCAAGAAGCCAAGTTCAAAGGTAAAACACAAAAAATCAGCGGTGCTGATTTTGTGATCACGGGCGACGTGACCGAATTTGGTCGCAAAGAAGTGGGTGACCAACAGCTATTCGGTATTTTGGGGCGCGGCAAAACACAAATTGCCTACTCAAAAGTGAGTCTGAACGTGGTTGATGCAGTGACCTCTGAAGTGATTTTTTCGGTCCAAGGTGCTGGCGAATACGCCCTGTCAAACCGGGAAGTCATCGGCTTTGGCGGCACGGCCAGCTACGACTCCACACTGAACGGCAAAGTACTCGATTTGGCTATTCGTGAAGCGGTCAATCGCTTGGTCGAAGGTGTTGAATCCGGTCAATGGAAACCTGCTCAGTAATCGGAGGTAATCCACATGCGTATTCAAAACACCCTATGTGCACTGCTGCTGTTTACCCTTGTGGGCTGCGCAGCGCCTAAACAATCGCTTTATCAATGGGGCGACTACGAAAGCCAAGTTTATTCACTCTACAACGACCCAGGCAAATCGCCCATCGAAGCACAGATTGAAAAGCTAGAAGCAGATTATCAAAAAGCTCGCAGCACAAACAAAGCCGTGCCACCAGGCTTTCATGCGCATTTGGGCTACTTGTATTTCCAAACCGGCAAAGGTGACCAAGCTGTTCAGTCCTTTCAAACTGAAAAAACTTTGTTTCCAGAGTCAGCGGTTTACATGGATCGCATCTTGGCCAAAGTAAAAAAGTAAAGGATTGGTATGTCACGTTATTTGAAACTCTTGGCTCTGTTGGCGACTGTGTTGATCTTCACAGGTTGTGCAACAAAACAGGCGGATGTGGATTACTCAGCATTTCGTCAGCACCAGCCCAAGTCCATCTTGGTCTTACCGCCCCTGAACAACACATCCGACTTACGCGCCACCTACAGTGTGATGTCTTCGACCACATTGCCATTAGCCGAGGCGGGTTATTACGTTTTTCCTGTGGCCTTGGTCGATCAAACCTTCAAAGAAAACGGTTTGCAAAACCCAGGCGAAATGCACCAAGCATCGCCCAAAAAGCTGAATGAAATTTTTGGTGCGGATGCAGCGCTTTACATCACCATTACCAACTACGGCGCATCAAGTGCACTCTTGGGTGGTGATGTCGTGGTCACTGCGCAAGCCTCATTAATCGATACGCGCACCGGAACCGCACTATGGGAAGGTAAGGCAAGCGCATCAGATGCGGAGGGTAAGCAAAACCAAAACGGCTTAGTCGGCTTGCTTATTCAAGGCATCATCAATCAGATTGCTAATTCTGTAAGCGATCCTGGGTATCGCATTGGACGCATTACCAACCATCGCCTGTTAAGTACAGGAAACCGAGGGCTGTTACCAGGTCCGCGATCTCCCAAATTTGAGCAAGCGCAAGGTCAATAAATCTAAAAAGCCCCTAGGCATTTACCTCGGGGCTTTTTAGTTGGCAGCGCAGCTGCATCAAACGCGAATTTCGCCCTGACCCAGCACCACGTATTTCAGCGAGGTCAGGCCTTCGATGCCCACAGGGCCACGCGCATGGAATTTGTCGGTGGAAATGCCTATTTCAGCACCCAAACCATATTCAAAACCATCTGCAAAGCGGGTGCTGGCATTGACCATCACGCTAGATGAATCTACCTCGCGCAAAAAGCGTTGGGCGTGCATGTGGTCACGCGTGAGGATGGATTCTGTGTGGTGGCTGGAATAGTGGTTGATGTGCGCAATCGCCGCATCCAAACCCTCTACCACTTTGATGCTGATGATGGGGCCCAAATACTCTTCAAACCAATCTTGCTCAGTCGCGTCTTTGAGGTTGGCACCTTTGACTTGCGTGAGGATGGCTTTGGCCACTGGACAGCAACGCATCTCCACGCCTTTGGCAGCATAGATCGCGCCAATCTTGGGCAAAAACTCCGCTGCCACACCACGCGCCACCAGCAAGCTTTCGCTGGCGTTGCAAGGGCTGTACTTTTGGGTCTTGGCGTTGTCCGCCACGGTCACCGCCATGGCCATGTCGCAAGGGTCGTCCACATAGGTGTGGCAGTTGCCGTCCAGGTGTTTGATGACGGGTACTTTGGCCTCACGGCTGATCCGCTCAATCAAGCCCTTGCCGCCGCGCGGAATGATGACGTCCACAAACTCAGGCATGGCAATGAGGTGACCCACAGCTTCGCGGTCGGTGGTTTGCACCAGTTGCACAGCGTCTGTGGGCAAGCCGCTTTCGATCAAGGCTTGCTGCACCAACTTGGCCAAGGCTTTATTAGAGTCAATCGCCTCTGAACCGCCGCGCAAGATGCAAGCATTGCCACTCTTGATAGAGAGCGATGCAGCTTCAATCGTCACGTTGGGACGGCTTTCGAAAATCATGCCGAACACACCTAGTGGCACGCGCATTTGACCCACGCGAATACCGCTGGGCTGCTGCTTCATGCCAATGATTTCACCAATCACATCAGGCATGGTCGCGAGTTGTTCGCAGCCTTGTGCGCAGGTTTCCAATACTTTGGGCGTGAGCTTCAAGCGGTCCACCATGGGGGCATCGAGGCCTGCAGCGATGGCACGCTCAATGTCTTTCGCGTTGTCAATTTGCAAGGCGTCAATGTTTTCGCGCAGCAAAGCAGCGAGCTTGCGCAGAGCGGCGCTTTTGACCGCTGCAGAGGCTTTGGCCATTTGCGCAGACGCGGCTTTGGCTTGTGCGCCCAGCGCGTGCATGTGATCGGCAACATTGAGAGTCGTCATGTGTATCTTCCTAATTAAGCGTTGCGCGGCATACAAGCGCGGCACAAACGCATGGCCAAACGGTGCAGGGCCTGCCAGTTATCAGCAGGCCATTCTGGCGTTTTCAAACCTTTGACAATGCCGTCGACCTGATGGGCCGACTGCAACAATTTTTCAAGCATGCCCACACTCAAGCGCGGCAACACGCGTTCAAACAAACGCTCACGCGGACCCCAAATGCGCTGCTCGCGCAGAGCCATAGGCAAAGCCTTACCCGAAGCCACAGCATCTTTGACGCGCTTCAAGGCACGGATTTCTTCGGCCAGCGTGTAGTGCACCAACACCTCGGCCTCACCCTCGGCCTTCAAGCCATCGAGCATGCGCTGCACACGCAGAGGCTGGCCACTAAGCACTGCTTCGGATAGTTTGAACACGTCGTAACGCGCCACGTTCAACACGGCACGTTCGACTTGCTCAAAGCTCAATTCACCTTCTGGGTACAAGAGGGCGAGCTTTTGAATTTCCTGGTGCGCGGCCAGCAAATTGCCTTCCACACGCTCGGCAAAAAACTGCAAGGTGTGTTGGCCCGCTTCGCCAGAGGCCACGCGTTGCTGTTGTGCACCCAAACGTTGCGCAATCCAAGTGGGCAAAGCGTGGCGCTCAACGGGGTCGACCTGCACGCTGATGCCGTTGTTCTCTAAGGCGCTGAACCAAGCCGAACTCTTCGTGGCTTTGTCCAGACGGGGCAATAGCACGACGGTGAGGGTGCTGTCATTGCCCACGGCCAGTTCAGCAATTTGCTGCAAGGCTGTGCTGCCTTCTTTGCCGGGCTTGCCCGAGGGAATACGGATTTCAATGAGCTGTTTGTCTGCAAACAAACTCATAGAACCACCTGCGGCCAGCACTTCGCCCCAATCAAAATGTGCACCTGCCACGGTGTACACACTGCGCTCGGTGTAACCCTGCGCGCGTGCGGTGTTACGCAACGCATCGAGCGCCTCTTGTTGCAGCAGCGGCTCATCCCCGTGAAAGGTGTAGAGGCTACGCAAGCCTTTGCTCGCCTGCGCTTGCAGGTGATTGGCAAATTGAGCGCTAGCGACTTGCATGCTCAGAGTTGGCGCACGGCGGCCAAGCGACGTTGAATTTGAAGCACCAAGTCGTTTTCCATGTCACGGTAAAGCAAAGCCTCTTCCGACTCTTTTGACAAAGCGCCAGTTTCATTGAAGTTGATGTCACGCGTGAGCATGATTTCTGTATCGGGAATCAACTCTGTGCCATTGCGGCTGCGCAGTCGAAAGCGATAGCGATAGCGCAATTGAAATTCACGAATGGCACCTGTTGAGGTGCGCCCCACCACCACCTTCTCACGCAACTCAAACAACTGATCAAAGATGACCTGTGCGCGCTCAATTTGACGCGCATCATTGATCACTTCGACTTGACCCGAAGACTCCAAACTGCGCTTGAGCTTGGCACCAAAAGGTGAGACCACAGGGATAGAGCTGTACAAGGTGTTGAACGCGTAATTGGGCGCTTTGCGCAACTCAAAACCACACCCGACCAACCCTGTGGCCAGCAAGGAGGACATCAGCAATGAGCGGCGCGTAGTCATGATGGAACCTTTAAACCACGATATTGACCAAGCGGCCGGGCACGACGATGACCTTCTTCGGTGCAGCACCATTGGCTTGCTTGATGAAGGCTTCGGTGGCCAAAGCAGCCTGCTCGATTTGCTCTTTGCTCGCTGTGGCACTGACTGTGACTGCGCCACGCAACTTGCCGTTGATTTGCAGCATGAGTTCTAACTCATCGCGTTGCAAGGCGCTCTCGTCCACTTCAGGCCATGCGGTATCGAGCAAGTCACCCAAGCGGGCTACATAACCCAATTCGATCCACAAATTGGCCGTGATATGCGGACAAGCTGGGTAGAGCATGCGCAACAAAACAGACACGCCTTCGCACAGCACAGCGTTATCGCCATCGCCGCCATCAGCCTTGAAATCTTCCAACGCATTGAGCAACTTCATGCAACCTGACACCACGGTGTTGTATTGCATTCGGTCGTAGTCGTAGCTGACTTGCTTCAACATCACGTGCATTTCGCGGCGCAGGTCAGCAGCTTCTTTGCGTGGCTTGGCAGCACTCAAGTTGCCAGCGGTGGCAGCCTTGAGTGTGGCTTCGTGCTTTTGCGCAAAGTTCCACACACGGCGCAAGAAGCGGTAACTGCCTTCCACCGCCGCATCGTTCCACTCCAGCGTGGCTTCGGGCGGCGCGGTGAACATGGTGTACAGACGCGCGGTGTCTGCGCCGTAGCGCTCGATCAGGTCTTGCGGGTCTACACCGTTGTTCTTCGACTTGGACATGGTGCCCACGCCCTCGTAATCGATGGCTGTGCCCACGGGCAATTTGCCGTCGCTGCTGTCGGCTTCGTTCTTGAGCTTTGCGCCCACCACCTTACCTGCGTCGTCGAGCACGTGCTCAACATCGTGTGGCCAGAAATAATCTTTGCCACCTTTGGCCGTGCGGCGTGAGTAAATGTGGTTGAGCACCATGCCTTGCGTGAGCAGCTTGGTGAAAGGCTCGTCCACTTTGACCAAACCCATGTCACGCATGACCTTGGTCCAAAAACGGGCGTAGAGCAAGTGAAGAATGGCATGCTCAATGCCGCCAATGTATTGGTCCATCGGCGCCCAGTACTGCGCGCCCTCGGCCACCATCGCATCGGTGTTGGTCGGGTCGCAATAGCGCATGAAGTACCACGACGAATCCACAAACGTGTCCATCGTGTCGGTCTCGCGGCGGGCTGCTTTGCCGCACACCGGGCAAGTCACACCCGCATGGAAACCTTCGTGCTTGTGCAATGGGTTACCAGAGCCATCTGGGATGCAGTCTTGCGGCAGCACCACGGGCAAATCTTTTTCGGGCACGGGAACTGCGCCGTGTTCGTCGCAATGGATGATTGGGATTGGGGTACCCCAATAGCGCTGGCGGCTGATGCCCCAGTCGCGTAAACGCCAGGTGGTTTTCTTTTCGCCGAGGCCTTTGGCAGCGAGCAGCTCGGCTACTTTGTTAACAGCAGATTTTTGGTTCAAGCCATCGAGTTCGCCAGAGTTGATGCACACACAGCTCTGCTTGTCGCCGTACCACTCTTGCCACTCTTTGTCGTTGAACGCTTGGTCTTTGACCGACACCACTTGCTTGATCGGCAAGTCGTATTTCAATGCAAACGCAAAGTCACGCTCGTCGTGCGCAGGCACACCCATGACCGCGCCATCACCGTATGACATGAGCACGTAGTTGCCCACCCAAACTTCAACCTTCGCGCCGGTCAGTGGGTGCGTGACGAACAGGTCCGTGGGCATGCCCTTTTTCTCTTGCGTGGCAAGCTCAGCTTCGGTCGTGCCGCCGCTCTTGCATTCTTCGAGGAATGCAGCCATGGCGGGGTTGCTTGCCGCAGCATGCAGCGCCAGCGGATGCTCAGCAGCCACTGCACAGAATGTGACGCCCATGATGGTGTCGGCACGTGTGGTGAACACATACATTTTGCCGTCGCCGATCAACGCGCCATCTGCACCTGCAATGTCGTGCGTGAACGCAAAACGTACACCCTCGCTCTTGCCAATCCAGTTCTCTTGCATCAAGCGCACTTTGTCGGGCCAGCCATTCAAAGTGGCTTTGTCATTGCCCATTTGCACATGCTCCAGCAGCTCAGGCGCGTAGTGGGTGATGTTCAGGTAGTAGCCAGGAATTTCGCGCTTCTCAACCGGTGCGCCTGTGCGCCAGCCTTTGCCATCAATCACTTGCTCGTTGGCCAACACGGTTTGGTCGACTGGGTCCCAGTTCACCACTTGGGTCTTGCGGTAAGCGATACCTTTTTCGAGCATCTTCAAGAAGAGCCATTGGTTCCACTTGTAATACGTCGGGTCGCAGGTAGCCACTTCGCGTGACCAGTCAAT
This sequence comes from Limnohabitans sp. TEGF004, assembly GCF_027924965.1. Classification (NCBI taxonomy): domain Bacteria; kingdom Pseudomonadati; phylum Pseudomonadota; class Betaproteobacteria; order Burkholderiales; family Comamonadaceae; genus Limnohabitans; species Limnohabitans sp. TEGF004. The sequence continues at coordinate 2,483,011 of NZ_AP027056.1, forward strand.
GGCCAAGCCCATCGCCTGCATTTGCTTCTTCATGTAGGCAATGTTTTCGTACGTCCACTTGGCAGGTGGCACACCGTTTTTGAGCGCGGCGTTTTCAGCGGGCAAACCAAATGCGTCCCAGCCCATGGGCATCAACACGTTGAAGCCCTTCATGCGCAAGTTGCGCGTGAGCATGTCGTTGATGGTGTAGTTGCGCACGTGGCCCATGTGCAGCTTGCCGCTGGGGTAAGGCAGCATGGAGCAGGCGTAAAACTTTTTCTTCGACGCGTCTTCTGTCACGCGGTAGGCGTCGGCTTGGGTCCAAGCGGCCTGAACGGCGCGTTCGACCTCGGTGTGGTTGTATTTGTCTTGCATGGAATCAGTCAGAGAACCCCCGCAGGGGTCGCGAGGCAGCGCCTTCAAACAAAGGCAAAGAATGCACTGATTTTAGGCCTTGGTTTGAGGCTCATCAGTATCCCGAAGGCGACGGCGATCGGCGAGTGATGACGGGGCTAATTAAGGAACGGAAACGGGCTGCTTGCGCTCGGTCACAAAGCCAATGCGGTTCATGCCCGCTTGCTGGGCGAGACCCATGACTTCGACCACTTTGCCGTAGGGCACGCGCTCGTCGGCGCGCAGCTGGAGTTCGGGCAATTCGCCATGCGCGACAGCCAAGGCCTTGGAGGCTTGGGCGTTGAGGCTGCGTTTGAGGTCATCTAGCGAGGTCGCTTTGTCGTCGAGATACACCACACCTTTGGCGTCGATGCTGAGTTTGACAAAGCGCGGCGGTGCGTTACTGGCCTGCGCGCCCTCGGTTTTGGGCAAATCAAGCTTCAAGGCACTGACCATCAAGGGAGCGGTGATGATGAAAATGACCAACAACACCATCATCACGTCAACCAAGGGGGTGACGTTGATGTCGCTCATGGGCGTTTGGCCCGGTGTGCGCTCAAAACGTCCGAAAGCCATCAGAGCTCTCGCAGGTCGTGGGCAAAGCCTTCCAGCTCTTGCTCCAAGCGGTTGATCACGCGGCCCATCACGTTAAAAGCCAAGACAGCTGGCAAGGCCACAGCCAAGCCCGCAGCCGTCATGACCAAGGCCTCGCCCACGGGGCCAGCCACACGTTCGATGGTCAGCTGACCTGCGGTAGCGATGCCAGTGAGCGCGTGATAAATGCCCCACACGGTGCCGAGCAAACCCACAAACGGCGCGGTGGAACCCACCGTGGCTAACAACACTTGACCCGATTGCAAACGATGCAACACGCCATGCAAAGCATCGCGCAACACGCGGGTGCGCTGGGCGGATACATCGCCTTGCGCACCCAAGGTACCAGGCATCAACTGCTGGTTGGCCTGTGCCAGCGGCAGCAAAACCACTGAACGATCGACAGATGCCAAGGCTTGCAAAGCCTGAGCCACATCACGCGCTTGCCAGAAGGCAGCTTTGCCATGGGCCACATCTGCACTCACGCGATGCAGCAACCAAGCCTTATAAAAAATCACCGTCCAGCTGGCCACCGACATGGCCAACAAAGCCAAGGCCAGCGTGATGCTGAGCGCATCGCCTTCAAACACGGTTGCAAAAAGCTCCATGGCGATCAGCGCAGGTTCAACACGTCAAACATGTCGAACAAGCCTTTGTTTTTGCCTGCCAAGAAGCTCGCGGCACGCAAGCTGCCTTGCGCGTACGTCGCACGGCTTGACGACTTGTGTGTGATTTCAATGCGTTCACCAATGCCAGCGAACAACACGGTGTGGTCGCCCACAATGTCGCCGCCACGGATGGTGGAGAAGCCAATGGTTGATGGGTCACGCTCGCCAGTGTGGCCGTAGCGCTCATACACGGCGCAGTCTTTGAGGTCGCGACCGATGGCATCCGCAATCACCTCGCCCATTTTCAAAGCGGTGCCCGAAGGCGCATCCACTTTGTGGCGGTGGTGCGCTTCGATGATCTCAATGTCGTAGCCTGTGGGCATGGCTTGTGCCGCCATTTGCAAGAGCTTCAAAGTCACGTTGACACCCACACTCATGTTGGGCGCCATGACGATGGCGATGTCTTTGGCTGCCTCAGCGATTTCAGCTTTTTGTTCGTCGGTGAATCCGGTGGTACCAATGACGAGCTTTACGCCCAACTCGCGGCAAATTTTTAAATGTGCCAGCGTGCCTTCGGGGCGGGTGAAGTCAATCAACACATGGCTGTTTTGCAAGCCTTTGCGCACATCGGCCTCGATGCTCACGCCGCTGGCTTGACCCAAGAAGCCAGTGGCATCGTTGCCAATGCCGGGGCTAGAGGGCACATCCAAAGCGCCAGCCAACTGGCAAGTGGGGTCGTTGCGCACAGCCTCAATCAGCATGTGGCCCATGCGGCCGCTGGCGCCAGCGATAGCAATTTTCAAAATATCAGGAGATTGAGCCATGGTGTATCGGCGCTTTCAATAATCAACGAGCCGCGTTTTCAAGCGGCGGGTAAGAAACAGGGCCAGCAGGTGCGGCAGACTGAGCGGCGCCTGCAGCAGATGCAGGCTTGGCAGGGAACTTGGCCAAATCAGCCTCGGTGGCTTTGAGTTCTGGCAACTTGGTGGGCGGGCGACGGTTGTCGAGCTTGGCCGCAAACTCAGCTTCGGTGGGCAATGGATCGCCTTCAATACGGTCCAGCACATCGCCTTTGAAGAATACGCTGAAGCGACGCTGCTGTGGCTCAGAACCTTGGCGACGGATGGTGAAGGCGTAGTCCCAACGGTCTGCATGAAACAAGCTGGTGACCAACGGTGTACCCAGCACATCGCGCACCGCTTGGCGAGGCATGCCCGCACGCAAAGCTTGCACTTGCTCGCGCGAGACAAAGTTGCCTTGCACGACCTCGGGCTTGTAAATCAGGTTGCTCGAACAAGCCGTGAGCCCTAGGCCCGCGACCACGCAAGCAAGGACAACGAAGCGGCGTTGCTGAGGCAAAAATTCTGGGGCATTTCGACAGGATTCAAACATGGTGTGAAAGGCCGAATGAGGCGCTGAGGCTATGATTCATTCATTGTAGCGGTGGGCCTGTTTCCACTGCCGAGCGAAAGACAAAATGGCACACCCAGACGACCTCAAAAGCATTGGCCTCAAGGCCACCGCGCCTCGCCTGAAAATTTTGGAGCTTTTCCAACAAGGCACCCAACGCCACATGACGGCAGAAGATGTGTATCGCCATTTGCTGCTGCAAAACATGGACATTGGCATTGCCACGGTCTACCGCGTGTTGATGCAGTTTGAGCAGGCCGACATTTTGAAACGCAGCCACTTTGAGAGCGAGCGTGCGGTGTATGAACTCAATGAAGGCGAACACCACGACCATTTGGTGTGCCTAGACTGCGGGCGCGTGGAAGAGTTTCACGACGAAGAAATCGAATCTCTGCAGGTCAAAGTGGCCAAGCGCCATGGGTTTGAGATTGCAGACCATGCACTCAGTCTGTATGCCCACTGCGTGAAAAAGAACTGCGAACACCGCCCCGCGGGCAAGTAAGGCTTAGCCTTGCGACATGGCGCGCTGATGGCGCGCAATGAATTCTTGGTAAGTGTCGACACCACGCAACTGCAAAATTGAGTTGCGCACTGCCGCTTCCACCAACACCGCGATGTTTCGGCCCGCCACCACTTGAATCACCACCTTGCGCACGGGCACGCCCAGTACGTCTTGGGTGAGGGGCTCGTGGGGTAAGCGCTCGTAGTCGCGCTCTAGGGTTTCTTTGCGTACCAAATGCACGATGAGTTTCAGGCGCATCTTGCGGCGTACAGCGGTTTCGCCAAAGATGGCACGGATGTCGAGCAAACCAATGCCGCGCACTTCCAGCAAGTTTTGCAGCAACTCGGGGCAGCGGCCTTCGATGGTGGTTTGGTTGATGCGGTACAAATCGACCGCATCGTCGGCCACCAAGCCGTTGCCACGTGAAATCAACTCTAAGCCCAGCTCGCTTTTGCCTAAGCCAGACTCGCCGGTGATCATCACACCCAAGCCCAAAATGTCCATGAACACGCCGTGCATGGTGGTGCGATCGGCGAAGTGCTTGGACAAATAAGCGCGCAGCAAGTCAATGACAAACGCGGCAGATTCGTGCGTCGCAAACAAGGGGATCTGCGCCCGCTCACACATGGACACCAACGCCTCGGAAGGTTGCTGGCCATCGGCCAACACCAACATAGGGGGTTCCAAGGTGACGATGCGTGCAATGCGACGCGCGCAATCTTCGGGCGTAGCCTTGCTCACGTAATTGGCTTCGCGCTCGCCCATCACTTGCACGCGGTAGGGATGGATGTAGTTGAGGTAGCCCACCAAGTCTGCACCTGAGCGGGCGCTGCGCACGGCAACTTCGTCAAAATGACGCTCGGAGGCGCCTAAGCCAGCAATCCATTCCCAGCGCAGTCGGCCGCGAAAGGCTTCGAACAGCACATCCGCGCTGATGACGGAAGGCCTCACGGCTGCACCGCGTTCCAGGTCGAGATGATGCGGTGGAGTTCCTCCGCATCACCACAGGTTTTGATTTTTTCGCGCAAGCCCGTATCGCTAAGCAACTCGGCAATCTCCGACAAGATTTCCAAATGCTTTTGTGTGGATGCTTCAGGCACCAACAAAAAGATCAACAAGCTCACAGGTTGCTCGTCTGGCGCATCAAAGCCAATTGCTTTTTCAAGCTGGAATACAGCCGCCATGGGCGACTTCAAGCCTTTGATACGGCCATGCGGAATCGCTACACCATGTCCTAAACCAGTAGAGCCCAAACGCTCACGCGCAAACAAGCTCTCAGCCACCAACGCGCGGTTGAGGCCATGCAGGCCCTCAAACAACAAGCCCGCCTCTTCAAAGGCGCGCTTTTTACTGGTGACCTCGACTTGCACAAGAACTTGTGCAGCAGGAAGAATGGAAGCTAGGCGGTTCATGGTTGAGCGCAGATTATGCACCCTCAAAATAACAAGGTCAGAAACGACAAAACCGCCGGATTCCGGCGGTTTTGAGAAGCTTTCAAAAGATCACATCAGACGCTTGGGGCTCTCATGGTGGTGATTTTGAAGGCGGTCTTTGTGCCGAACCACTTGGCGGTCTAATTTATCAACCAATTCGTCCACGGCTGCATACATGTCTTCATGCGCACTTTCGGCAAACATGTCGCTGCCTTTGACATGAATATTACATTCAGCCTTTTGGCGACGTTCTTTTTCTGTTTGGTTTTCAATGCTGAGCAGCACCTTCACGTCAACCACCTGATCAAAATGTCGGGTAATGCGGTCTAGTTTGCCTGTCACATAGGTGCGCAAGGCGGGGGTTACTTCCAGATGGTGTCCACTGATCGTCAAGTTCATAAAAACCTCCATTGAGTTAGCGCTTTCACTATGCGCCCCTGTTTGAAAAAAGGCAATGGGTTCAGCTCAAAATCCATTTAAAAACGCACTACGGGAAACCCTTAGGCTAGGCTGAGGCAGTGCGATAATCTGATGCATATCAACAGCGGAGCTATCTCCTTGGAAACCTACCCTAGTCGGTAGCTTTCGGATTGCATTAGGCCTTCCAAGCGCCACGCAAATTCGAAAGCTGCATTTTTTACCTTTCGAATTTCTGTGCCCCACGCGCAAGGACTGCCATGCTCAACATCTTCACGCTGGCCAACGGTCGTCTCTTCCAAGAAGAGATCGAATCGCTGGAAGAACTCTCCAAATTCCAACCCATCTGGGTTGACCTCGAAGCGCCCACGCTTGAGGAAAAACGCTGGATCAAGCAGTACTACGAACTGTCCATTCCCGAAGATGCAATGGACGAGGACATCGAGGAATCTGCCCGGTTCTACGAAGAAGACAACGGCGAACTTCACATCCGCAGCGACTTTTTGATTGCAGACGAAGACGAACCCCGCACCGTGCGCGTGGCATTCATCTTGAACCAAAACAACGCCTCGCTGCGCAGCCGTGGCGTGTTGTTCTCGATTCACGATGAAGACGTGCCCGTGTTCCGCCTGCTGCGCATGCGCGCCCGCCGGGCACCTGGTTTGATTGAGGACGACAAAGACGTTTTGCTCAAACTGTTTGACGCCGACGCCGAATACTCAGCCGACACCCTCGAAGGCATTTACGACCAGCTCGAGAAAGCGGGCAAGCTGGTGCTGTCCGAAGATGTGACCGACGAATTGGCCGGTGACGTGCTGGGCGCCATCGCCCGTCAGGAAGACTTGAACGGTCGCATTCGCCGCAACGTGATGGACACCCGCCGCGCCGTGAGCTTCATGATGCGCTCGCGCATGCTCAACGCTGACCAGTTTGAAGAAGCCCGTCAAATCTTGCGTGACATTGAATCACTCGATAACCACACAGCTTTCTTGTTCGACAAGATCAACTTCTTGATGGACGCGACCGTAGGTTTCATCAACATCAACCAGAACAAGATCATCAAGATCTTCTCGGTGGCCAGCGTGGCCTTGCTGCCGCCCACCTTGATTGCCAGCATCTACGGCATGAACTTCCAATTCATGCCCGAGCTCGACAAGACCTGGGGCTACCCCTACGCCCTAGCCTTGATGATTGCCAGCGCCTTGGTGCCCATGTGGTACTTCCGCAAACGCGGTTGGCTCAAATAGTCAAACCGCAAGCGAAGACAGCAAGCGATCCAGCACCGCCACGCTGTAGCGACTGGCGATGCTTTGAATGAAACGCGGAAAGTCGACATGCGCCGCATCATCGGCGCGGTCTGAAATGGTGCGTACCGCCGCCAAGGGCACACCGTAGTCGTGGCAGACCTGCGCCATGGCAGCGCACTCCATCTCCACCGCCAATGCATCGGGGAGCTCACGCTGTAAGGCTTGGCTTTCACTAGTTTTCGACACAAAGCGGTCGCCACTGGCAATCAAGCCTTGGTGCACTTGGGCGTTGGGTAAATCTAAGTTGAGCCACTGGGATGTAGGCAATGTCTTCAGCATGTCTTGCAGGGCCAAAGGCGCCGCGGTAGCCAAAGCATCGCTCAACATGGGGTCAGCCAAAAAACGCGTCATGCCCGTCAACGGTACTTCGTGGCGCGGGAACAAAGGCGATGCATCCATGTCATGCTGAATGAACGCACGCGCCACCACCACATCGCCGACATTAACCTGTGGCGCTAAGCCACCCGCCACGCCGGTAAAGACCATGCGGCTCACGCCGAAACGTTCAATCAGGGTTGTAGCGGTGGTGGCTGCGGCCACCTTGCCGATGCGAGAGAGCACGGCCACCACCTCGTGGCCATGCCAATGCCCCACCCAAAACTCACGACCAGCAACAACCGTTTTTTGCTCGTCGGGCATGCGAGCCAGCACAGCGGCCAGCTCTTCGTGCATGGCGCTGACCAGCGCGATGCGACTCATGCTGGGTTTTTGTCGCGCAGTTCGCGGCGCAGCACTTTGCCAACAGGCGTTTTAGGCAACTCGGTACGGAACTCCACCACGCGAGGCATCTTGTAGCCAGTGAGGTTGTGACGGCAATGTTCCAACACTTGCGTTTCGGTCAATGCGGGGTCTTTCTTGACCACCACCAGCTTGACTGCTTCGCCTGAACGTTCGTCGGGAATGCCAATCACTGCACACTCCATGACACCAGACAAACCGGCTACCACCTCTTCCACCTCATTGGGATAGACGTTGAAACCACTCACCAAGATCATGTCTTTCTTGCGGTCCACGATGCGGAAGAACCCGCGTTCGTCCATCACCCCCACATCGCCCGATTTGAAGAAACCATCGGCGGTCATCACACGGGCGGTTTCGTCGGGACGCTGCCAATAACCGGCCATCACTTGCGGCCCACGAATGGCAATCTCACCGGGCGTTCCAATCGGTGCTTCGTTGCCCTCATCGTCGATGATCTTCATGTCGGTGCTGGGCATCGGCACACCAATCGAGCCATTGAAGGCTTTGTTGGTCACGGGGTTACCACTCGCGGCAGGGCTGGTTTCAGACAAACCATAGGCTTCGCAAATAGGACAACCTGTTTTCTCAAGCCACAACTTGGCAACCGGACCTTGCACGGCCATGCCGCCGCCAACGGACACCACCAAATGCGACCAATCCACTTTGTTGAAATCGGGGTGGTTGGCCAAGGCGTTGAACAAAGTATTCACCGCAGGGAAGACATGGAAGCGATGCTTGCTGATCTCTTTGAACACCGCGGGCAAATCACGCGGGTTGGGGATGAGCACCGAGCACCCGCCCATGCGCATACACGCCATGATGTTGAGCGTGAACGCGAAGATGTGATACAGCGGCAGCGGGCAAATAAAGGTCGGAATCTCGTGAGACGGAATCCGTTTGAGTGCAGGCTGAAACCACGCCGACGCTTGCAACATATTGGCCATTACATTGCGATGCAATAGCTCCGCACCTTTCGCTACGCCGGTGGTGCCGCCGGTGTATTGCAACACCGCCAAGTCATCGCCATGGATCTCAGGGGACGTCAACGTGCAACCCTCGCCGACCGCCAACGCATCATTGAATCGAACGGCGGTGGGCAACTCAAATGCAGGCACCATTTTTTTAACTTTGCGCACCACATGGTTGACCACCATGCCTTTGAGCAAACCTAGGCGATCGCCCATCGCGCACAACACCACATGCTTCACAGGGGTACGGGCCAGGCACTCTTGCAAAGTCGCGCCGAAGTTCTCGAGGACCACGATGGCTTTGGCATCTGAGTCTTTGAGCTGAGCCTCTAACTCACGAGCCGTGTAAAGCGGGTTGATGTTGACCACCACAAAACCCGCACGCAACACGGCCGCTACAGCAATGGGGTACTGCAGCACATTGGGCAACATGATGGCCACACGGTCACCAAATACCAGACCTAGACTTTGCAAATAGGCGGCAAACACTTGGCTCAAACGGTCAAGTTCTTTGTAGGTCAGCCCCTTACCCAAGAAACTGAAAGCGGTGCGATCGCCGTATAGGCGAAAGCTTTCTTGCATCAAGTCCACCAACGAGCTGTACGCGGTGGTGTCAATTTCTGCAGGCACGCCCTCTGGGTAGGCGCTTAGCCAAGGTTTCATTGTGGAGTTCATTCGATCGCTTTCACCATATCTTCAACCACTTTCTTGGCATCTCCAAACACCATCATGGTCTTGTCCATATAAAACAATTCGTTGTCTAAGCCCGCATAGCCCGAAGCCATGGAGCGTTTGTTCACGATCACGGTCTTGGCTTTGTAAGCCTCCAAAATCGGCATGCCGTAAATTGAGCTGCCTTTCTCCAACGCGGCGGGGTTCACCACGTCGTTCGCACCTAAAACGATGGCCACATCCACTTGGCCAAATTCGCCGTTGATGTCTTCCATCTCAAACACTTGGTCGTAGGGCACTTCGGCCTCAGCCAGCAGCACGTTCATGTGGCCGGGCATACGGCCTGCGACAGGGTGAATCGCATACTTCACGCTGATGCCTTTGTGCATCAGCTTCTCGGCCAACTCATTCACCGCATGCTGCGCACGCGCCACCGCCAAACCATAGCCAGGCACGATCACCACGGACTCGGCATTGGCCAAAATGTAGGCTGCGTCATCGGCGCTGCCACTCTTCACAGGACGTTGTTCTTGCGCACCGGCGACTGCCGTGACTGCCTCTGCACCAAAGCCACCCAAGATGACGCTGAAGAACGAGCGGTTCATCGCCTTACACATGATGTAACTCAGAATCGCGCCCGAGCTACCCACCAACGAGCCCGCAATGATGAGCATGCTGTTGTTGAGCGAGAAGCCAATGCCCGCTGCCGCCCAGCCCGAATAGCTGTTGAGCATGGACACCACCACCGGCATGTCTGCACCACCAATCGGAATGATGATGAGCACGCCCATCACAAACGACAGCGCAAGCATGGCGAAGAAAGCAGTCCAGCTCTCAGTCGCGACAAACATCAAACCCAATCCAACGGTAACCAAACCCAACACCAGGTTGAGCATGTGTTGCCCCGTAAAGCTCACGGGCGTGCCTTGGAACAAACGGAATTTGTATTTACCTGAGAGCTTGCCAAACGCAATCACGGAGCCACTGAAGGTGATGGCACCAATCGCCGCACCGAGGAACAACTCCAAACGGTTACCCGCGGGGATGGGGAAGCGCTGCATCATTTCAGTGATGACCATGCCAGATGCGGTTTGCACCTTGGTCACCACCTCTTGAGGCGCAGCCGTGATGCCAAAGGCCCAAGGCTCTGCCACGGCGGCCACACCTATGAACACCGCCGCCAAACCAATCATGCTGTGCATGAAGGCCACCAGCTCAGGCATCTTGGTCATTTCAACGCGTTGCGCCATGATCGTGCCAGCGCCGCCGCCGACCACGAGGCCCGCCAAAACCCAGCCCATACCCATACTGGAGCCCGACAACTTCACAATCAAAGCAGCCGTCGTCAAAACGGCAATCGTCATGCCCGTCATGCCAAACACGTTGCCGCGAATCGATGTGGTGGGATGGCTTAAACCTTTGAGCGCTTGAATGAAACACACACTGGCCACCAAGTACATCAGGGTGACGAGATTCATTGAAACAAAGTCCATGTTCATGCTTTGTCTCCTGCTGCTGCTTTAGCAGGCTTGTCTTTTTTTCTGAACATTTCCAACATGCGGCGCGTGACCATGAAGCCGCCAAACACGTTGACCGCAGCCAAGGCCACTGCGAGCACGCCCATGGTTTTGCCCAACGTGGTTTCGGTCATCGCAGCTGCGAGCATGGCACCCACGATGACGATGGCAGAGATGGCGTTGGTCACAGCCATCAACGGCGTGTGCAGCGCAGGCGTCACCGTCCACACCACGTGATAGCCCACGTAAATGGCGAGCACAAAAATAATCAGGTTGACGAGGGTGGGGGAAACTGCATCCATGTTTTGATATTCCTCGTTTTTATTTCTTCACCACCGCGCCATCGCGGGTGACAAGACAGGCGGCCACGATGTCATCTTCTAGGTCGATGTGCAACGCGCCTTCTTTGTTGATGACGAGTTTTAGGAAGTCGAGCACGTTGCGGGCATACAGCGCACTCGCATCTGCTGCGACCAAGGCGGGCAAATTGGTCTCACCCACAATCGTCACGCCATGCTTCATGACGGTCTTACCTGCTTCGGTGAGTGGGCAATTGCCGCCCACGCCATCGGCGCCTTTGCCTGCGGCGATGTCAATGATGACTGCGCCTGGCTTCATGGCTTTGACCATGTCTTCGGTGACCAGCACTGGCGCGGCACGCCCCGGAATCAAAGCCGTGGTGATAACGATGTCGGCCAACGCCACGCGCTTGGCCACTTCCACCTTTTGTCGGTCGAGCCAGCTTTGTGGCATAGGACGGGCATAACCGCCCACGCCTTCGGCGGCATCTTTTTCGTCTTGGCTTTCAAACGGCACGTCGATGAACTTCGCACCGAGTGACTCCACTTGCTCTTTCACGCTGGGGCGCACATCGGTGGCTTCAATCACCGCGCCCAAACGTTTGGCGGTGGCAATGGCTTGCAAGCCCGCCACGCCCACACCGAGGATGACCACGCGTGCGGCCTTGACCGTGCCCGCCGCTGTCATCAACATGGGGAAGAAACGTTGGTATTTGTCTGCCGCCAGCATGACGGCTTTGTAGCCCGCGATGTTGGCTTGACTAGAGAGCACGTCCATGCTTTGTGCACGTGTGGTGCGAGGTGCAGCTTCAAGCGCAAAACCTGTGGCGCCCGCAGTGGCTAAGCGTTGCAAACCTTCTGCATTGAAGGGCTCCAACATGCCTACCACCGTACTGCCTGCTTTGATGCTCGAGGCCTCGGCCGCTTCTGGCGCTCGCACCTTGAGCACCAAATCTGAGCCCCATGCCGTGGAGGCATTGACTAACTCAGCCCCCACCGCTGCGTAGGCCTCGTCTGGCACGCTGGCGGCAACACCCGCGCCTGACTGCACACGCACGGCGTGCCCTTGGGCAATCAATTTTTTAGCCGTCTCTGGCGTCACCGCCACACGGGCTTCTCCGGCGGCAAGCTCAACGGGTACGCCAATCAACATGGGCAGGGCTCCTAATAGAAAAGTTCAAGCGTGTCAGAACGCTGAAAGGTTACACCAGAATCACTATATCAATGAGTCGGACTTACCCGAAAGATAATGAGCGAATGAATAAACGTTGGAAGCCCAGTGTCACCGTCGCCGCCATCATTGAGCGCGAGGGTCGTTACCTCCTCATCGAAGAACACACACCCGAAGGTTTACGCCTCAACAACCCCGCAGGTCACCTCGATCCGGGCGAGTCGCCTGAAGACGGCTGCGCACGTGAAGCGCTGGAAGAAACCACCTACACCTTCAAACCCACAGACATGGTGGGCATCTACATCTCGCGGCTGTTACGTCCAGCCCGAGAAGGCCGTGCCGCCGAAGATGTGACCTACTTTCGCCTCGCGTTTTGCGGCGAACTGGGAGAACAAGTGCCGGGCGCCAAGCTGGACAAAGGCATCGTGCGCACGCTATGGATGACGCCAGATGAAATTCGCGCCAATGTGCACCGCCTGCGCAGCCCGCTGGTGTTGCGCTGCATGGAAGATCACTTGGCCGGTCAACGCTTTCCGATGGATTTGATTTACACCGACCCCAGCGTGTTGCAGCCTGCAAAGAGATAATTGCCGTATGGCAAATAACAAACGTGTGGTGGTGGGCTTAAGCGGTGGGGTTGACTCCGCCGTCAGCGCCTACCTATTGAAGCAGCAAGGCTACGACGTCGTCGGCATCTTTATGAAAAACTGGGAAGACGATGACGACAGCGAATACTGCTCGTCCAACATCGACTTCGTAGACGCTGCCGCCGTGGCTGATGTGATTGGCATTGAGATTGAACACGTCAACTTTGCCGCCGAATACAAAGACCGCGTGTTCGCTGAATTTCTGCGCGAATACCAAGGCGGCCGTACGCCCAACCCCGATATTTTGTGCAACGCTGAAATCAAGTTCAAAGCGTTCTTAGACCACGCCATACGCCTAGGCGCTGAAAAAATTGCCACCGGCCACTATTGCCGTGTGCGCGAAGTGGGTGGCGAATTTCAACTGCTCAAAGGCTTGGACCCGAGCAAAGACCAAAGCTACTTTTTGCACCGCTTGAACCAAGCGCAATTGTCCAAAACCTTGTTCCCCGTGGGTGAACTGCACAAAACCGAAGTGCGCCGCATTGCAGATGACATTGGCTTGCCCAACGCCAAGAAAAAAGACTCGACTGGCATTTGCTTTATTGGGGAGCGCCCTTTCCGTGAGTTCTTGAACCGCTACATCGCCAATGAACCTGGCCCTATCAAAGACGAACGCGGCCGCAAAATTGGCACGCATGTGGGCTTGAGTTTTTACACGCTTGGCCAACGCCAAGGCTTAGGCATTGGCGGCCTGAAGGAAAAGGGTGCGCAGCGCGGCGGCGGTGAACACCAACCGTGGTTTGTGGCCCGCAAAGACATGGCGACCAACACCTTGTATGTGGTGCAAGGCCACGACCACCCTTGGTTGCTTTACGGCTCGCTGCATGCCGACGACCTGAGCTGGTGCGCCCCGCATCAGCCAGCGCCCGGCCGCTACGCCGCCAAAACCCGCTACCGCCAAGCCGATGCACCGTGCGAGCTGAGCTACAACGACGAAGGCGAGCTCGTGCTCGCCTTTGATGATCCTCAGTGGGCCGTCACACCTGGCCAATCGGCTGTGTTGTATGACGGTGAGGTGTGTATGGGCGGCGGGGTCATTGCCAGCGCTGCAGCGCTGAACGCAACCCCTGCCTGAGTTACCCGCGGCCTTATCAGCCGCGTATTAGCCGAGTTGGCTTTACTTGATGACGGCTGCAGCAGCAGGCACTTTGGCTTCTACTTTCTTAGTGGCATCAGCCTTCACCACAGCGGCTTTTTCTTTCACTACTTTTTTGGCTTCGGCTTTAGCCGCTGGCGCAGCTTCTGCCTTAGCAGTTGCAGCGGCCACAGCAGGTGCGGCGGTTGCAGGTGTTGCCACTGGTGCAACGGGTGAGGTTGCGAACGCGGCAGCAGAGAAAGCACCAACGATCAAAGAGGCAATCAACTTGTTCATACAAAATTTCCTTTGAGGTTTTGAACAACTCCAACATCGGAGTGATCAAACAACGGCGTCCGACACACAACTGTTGACGCAAATATTTAATTATTTAGGTCAACGTTTTTGCACCCACTTCGTTACGCCTCGCGCACCGGCGTAAAAAAACCGACTGGCTTTCGCGAGTCGGTTTTAGCTGCAAGTTGCGTTGCCCCATCAGAACGGAATGTCGTCGTCCATGTCGTCAAACCCACCCTTAGCAGGCGCAGGGGCCGCTGGGCGTTGCGCAGCAGGCGCTGTAGCGCGAGGCGCTGCCGCTGGGCGGCTGTAGCCACCGCCGCCTTCTTCGCCACCACCGCTGGGGCCGCCCATGCCTTCACGGCCGCCCAAGAGTTGCAACTCAGTCGCAATGATGTCCACGGTGTTTTTTTCCACGCCTGTGGTTTTGTCGGTGTACACGCCGTATTTCAAGCGGCCTTCCACGTAGATAGGACGGCCTTTTTTGACGTATTCGCCAGCGATTTCAGCCAAACGGTCATAAAACGTGACGCGGTGCCACTGGGTGTCTTCAATCATCTCGCCGCTGTTTTTGTCTTTGCGGCGGCTCGATGTCGCCACGCTCACGTTGGCCACGGCTTGGCCGCTGGGCAGGTAGCGCACTTCGGGGTCGCGGCCGCAGTTGCCGACGAGGATGACTTTGTTAACGGATGCCATGGGTAAATTCCTCCAGATAGGGGCTAATTATGTAGTCTTTGCGGAATGGACTGGACGCTTGGGCGCGACCATGGGCCAAGCTACCACCAGCCACAGCACCATGAGTGCCGCGCAAGTTAAAAACAGGCCTTGTGTGCCGTAGCTTTTGACAAGCTGACCGCCCATCACGCCACCCGCGAAAAAGCCCAACGATTGCAGCGTGTTGTACACGCCCATGGCCGCGCCCCGCGACGACGCAGGCGCAATGCGCGATACCAAACTGGGCTGCGTCGCTTCCAGCACATTGAAGCCGCAAAAGAACGCAAACAACAACCAAGCCAAGCACATCACGCTGGGCGCGCCAGACGACACCCACAGCAGCGCCACTTGCACCAAGGCAATCAAAGCAATGGCGCTTAAAAACACGGCGCGTAAATAGCCACGGCGCTCTAGCGGAAACACAGCGCCCATCAAGACGAACGAGCCCAGCACGGCTGGTAAATAAATTTGCCAGTGGTCGTCCTTGCCCAAACTGGCTTGTACCAAGAAGGCAGGAATCGCCACCCACATGGCCAACTGCACCGCGTGCAACACAAACACGCCAATGTTCAGGCGCAGCAGTGCGGGGCTAGACAGCACTTGGCGCAGACCGCCACGGGCGGCGTCTTTGTGCGCCACGGGTTCCGCCGGCACGCCCCACACCACCACCGCCGTGCCCAGCAGCGCCAGCACCGCCGTCAACACAAACAAGCCCGACAAACCAATGTGCGCCGCAATCACGGGCGACACTACTAGCGACAAGGCAAACATCAGCCCAATGCTTGCGCCCACCAAAGCCATGGCTTTGGTGCGCACCACATCGCGGGTCAGGTCGGCCAACAAAGCGGTCACGGCGGCAGACACAGCGCCCGCGCCTTGCAACGCACGACCCGCCAACACGCCCATCAAGGTATCGGCACTGCCAGCCACCAAGCTGCCCAAAGCAAAAATCAGCAGGCCAAAAATAATCACCCGCTTGCGGCCCAAGCGGTCAGACGCCATGCCAAACGGGATTTGCAACAGGCCTTGCGTCAGGCCGTAGATGCCCATGGCCAGGCCAATCAGCGCGGGGTCGTCCCCGCCTGGGTACTTGCGTGCTTCCAGCGCAAACACAGGCAACACCAAAAACAAGCCCAACATGCGCAAGGCAAAGATGGACGCAAGCGAACCACTGGCGCGTAGCTCTGTGCGCGTCATGGTGGGGCTTTGGTCCAGCGTGGGGTCGGGGGTCAGATTGATCGTCACAGCCTGCCATTGTCCCGCATTCCTGGCCAAGTAAGCCCGCCGCCACTATCATGTCGGGTTGCCCTTTTATTTTGAGTGTCCAGTGAACGCACCTTCTGACGGCGCCTACTTAGGCCAAGCCCTGAACCACCCCTCTGCCATGCGAAACATCAGCATTCGCGGGGCGCGCACGCACAACCTGAAAAACATCGACCTGGACATTCCGCGTAACCAGCTGGTGGTGATCACGGGTTTGTCGGGTTCGGGCAAGTCCAGCCTCGCGTTTGACACGCTGTACGCCGAAGGCCAGCGCCGTTATGTGGAAAGCCTCTCGGCCTATGCCCGCCAGTTTTTGGGCCGCTTGGACAAGCCTGATGTGGACCTGATTGAGGGCCTGTCACCCGCTATCAGCATTGAGCAAAAAGCCACCAGCCACAACCCCCGCTCCACCGTGGGCACGGTGACCGAAATTCACGACTACCTGCGCTTGCTGTTTGCCCGCGCGGGCACGCCCTACTGCCCTGACCACAACTTGGCACTGCAAGCGCAAAGCGTGTCGCAAATGGTGGACGCCGTCATGGCGCTGCCCGAAGACACCAAGCTCATGCTGCTCGCGCCCATCGCGCGCAACCGCAAGGGCGAGTACAGCGAAATCTTCACGCAGCTGCAAGCGCAGGGCTATGTGCGCTTTCGCATCGAGGGCAAGGTGTACGAATACGACGAGCTGCCCGAGCTGAAGAAAACCGAGAAGCACGACATCGACGTGGTAGTGGACCGCATCAAGGTGCGTCACGAAGCGCCAGCTGCACCCGCGCCTGTGGCAGCGCCCAGCATTGGCGACATTGCCGTGGCCGCGCCGCCGCCCGGCCTGCGCCAGCGTTTGGCCGAGAGCTTTGAAGCCGCCTTGCGCTTGGCCGAAGGCCGCGCCATCGCGTTAGAGATGGACACGGGTGTAGAGCACGCGTTCAACGCCAAGTTCTCTTGTCCGCAGTGCACGTATTCCATCAGCGAGCTCGAGCCCCGCTTGTTCTCGTTCAACTCACCCGTGGGTGCTTGCCCCTCGTGCGACGGCTTGGGCCACCAAGACTATTTCGACCCCGCTCGCGTGGTGGCTTTTCCGTCACTCAGCCTGGGCAGCGGCGCCATCAAAGGCTGGGACCGCCGCAACGCGCATTACTTCACCCTGCTGGAGAGCTTGGCCAAACATTACAAGTTTGACCTCGACACCCCGTTCGAAGACTTGAGCTCCGAGACACGCCAAGTGCTGTTGTATGGCTCGGGCGAAGAAGAAATCAAATTCAACTACAGCCTTGAAAACGGCTCTGGCAAAAAGCTAAGCAAGAAGCACCCCTTCGAAGGCATCTTGGTCAACATGGAACGGCGCTACCGCGAGACCGACTCGACCGTGGTGCGCGAAGACCTCTCACGCTACCGTGGCGTACGTGCGTGTACATCCTGCGGCGGCACGCGCCTGCGTCGCGAAGCGCGCAACGTGCGCATTGGCGAAGGCGAACAAATGCGCGGTATTTTCGACATCAGCCACACCACGCTGGGCGAATGCTTTGGCTACTTCAACACGCTCAAACTGCAAGGTGCAAAAGCAGAAATTGCCGACAAAGTGGTGCGTGAAATTGCCTCACGCTTGAAATTCTTGAACGATGTGGGCTTGAACTACCTCAGCCTCGACCGCAGTGCCGACACGCTGTCGGGTGGCGAAGCACAACGCATTCGCCTTGCATCACAAATTGGCTCGGGCCTGACCGGTGTGATGTATGTGTTGGACGAGCCCAGCATCGGCTTGCACCAGCGCGACAACGACCGCCTGATCGACACCCTCAAACACCTGCGTGACATTGGCAACAGCGTGCTGGTGGTGGAGCACGACGAAGACATGATTCGCGCCGCCGACTTCTGCGTGGACATGGGCCCAGGCGCGGGCGTGCACGGCGGCCAAGTGATGGCGCGTGGCACACCTGCCGAGATTGAAGCCAACCCCAACTCATTGACGGGCCGCTACTTGGCGCAAGCGCTGCGCATCGACGTGCCAACCAAGCGCAACGCCTTCTTACCCGTGGAAGCCGAAGAGCTGAAGTTCCAACGCAAGCTGCACAAGGATGCATCGGAACACCAAGTGATTCGCATCCGTGGTGCACGTGGCAACAACTTGAAAAACGTCACCGCCGATTTCCCTGTGGGCTTGCTCACCTGCGTGACCGGTGTGTCGGGCTCGGGCAAATCTACGCTGGTCAACGACACGTTGTACACCGCTGCCGCGCACACCATTCACCGTGCACACGACGAGCCAGCGGCACACGATGAGATTACGGGCCTCGACTATTTCGACAAAGTCATCAACGTCGACCAATCGCCCATTGGCCGCACACCTCGCAGCAACCCCGCCACGTACACCGGCCTTTTCACGCCTATCCGCGAGCTGATGGCCGAAGTGCCGATGGCACGCGAACGTGGCTACGGCCCAGGGCGCTTCAGCTTCAACGTGGCCGCAGGCTCAGGCGGTGGCCGCTGCGAGGCTTGCCAAGGCGACGGCATGGTGAAAGTGGAAATGCACTTCTTGCCCGACGTGTATGTGCCCTGCGACGTGTGCCACGGCTTGCGCTACAACCGCGAAACCTTGGAGGTGATGTACAAGGGCAAAAACATTGCGCAGGTTTTAGACCTGACAGTGGAGGCCGCTTTGCAGTTCTTCAACGCCGTTCCCAACATTGCCCGCAAGCTGCAAACCTTGATGGACGTGGGCCTGTCTTACCTGCAACTCGGTCAAGCCGCCACCACCCTATCGGGTGGTGAAGCGCAGCGCGTGAAGCTGGCTTTGGAATTGAGCAAACGCGACACAGGCCGCACGCTTTACATCTTGGACGAGCCCACCACGGGCCTGCACTTTGCCGACATTGCACTGCTGCTGAAAGTACTGCAACACCTGCGCGATGCGGGCAATACCATCGTCATCATCGAGCACAACTTGGATGTGATCAAAACCGCCGACTGGCTGATTGACATGGGCCCAGAGGGCGGCAGCGGTGGTGGCACGGTGGTGGGTGTGGGCACGCCAGAAGACTTGGCGGCCAACCCTACAAGCTTTACCGGCAAGTACTTGAAACGCTTGCTACCCAGCTGAGTTCAATGCTGATGCCCATGCGTGCCATGCACATGGCGGTGGGCAATTTCTTCAGCCGTGGCGGCGCGCACATCCGTCACGGTGCAGCTGAAATGCAGCGCCTGGCCCGCCAACTCGTGGTTGCCGTCTAGGTGCACTTCGGGGCCTTTGATCTTCATCACGTTGAACACGCGCGGCTGGCCATCGTCGCCCGCACCTTGCAACTGGCCGCCCACTTTCACGCCCGGTGGAAACTCCGCCTTAGGGATGACGCGCACCAATGATTCGTCACGTTCGCCAAAGGCATCTTCGGCGCTCAAATCCAGCTTGACAGCAAAACCCACGGCTTGGCCATTGAGGGCTGCTTCGACCTTCGGAAAAATGTTTTCGTAGCCGCCGTGCAGATACGACAAATGCCCCGAGTCCAAAGGCTTGCCTGCGGGTGAGGTGACTTGGTATTTGATAGTGACGGCCGTGTCTTGAATGATTTGCATGGCTAGGCTCTGAATGAAAAATGTCATTGTCTACGACCTCTGCGGTGGCGCGTCATCAAGCCTTACCATTCACCCTCATGAAACCTGTCATCCGTACCTTCTTTAAAACCCTGCGCCTTGTGCTGGGCCCTGTCATGTTGCTCAAAGAGCGTCTCACCCAACCCAAAGGCGTGCAGCGCAACGCTGCTGCTCAAGCCGCAGTTGATATGCAATGCCAAAACTTGGCGCTGTATCAGTTCAACACCTGTCCGTTTTGCATCAAGGTCCGCCAAGAAATGCGCCGCTTGTCGCTGCCCATCGAAAAACGTGATGCGCAACACCACGTTGCCAACCGCGACGAACTGCACCAAGGCAGCGGTGCGACCAAAGTGCCTTGTTTGAAAATCACAGAAGCCAACGGCCAAACACGTTGGCTGCAAGACTCGAAGGCCATCGTGGCCTACTTGCGCGAACGCTTCGCCACGTCAGCTGCCTGAACCTCTGCATCTGCTGACACACCGCATGGAAACCGAACTCAAGCTCAGCCTGCGCCAGCAAGATGTACCCGCATTGTTGGCGCATCCGCTGCTGGCAACTTCTGCCAAAGTGCAACGCCTGCTCAACACCTACTTTGACACGCCCACTTTGGATTTGAAGCAACGCCGCATGGCTGTGCGCGAACGTTTGGCGGGCGAGCAATGGTTGCTGACCGTGAAGACCGCTGGCAAAAGCGAGAACGGTTTGTCGCGCCGCCAAGAGTGGGAAACCCCCACCATGCCCGGCGCGCTGGACTTTGCAGCATTGGTGGATGACGCTGAATTGGCCGCATCGTTGATGGCTTTGCGCACTCAATTGAAGCCCCTCTTTCGCACAGACTTTGAGCGCCACAGCTGGGTGCTGACGCACGGCAGCGCCAGCATAGAGGTGGCACTAGACCAAGGCCACATCACCGTGCCAGGCACAGCGTTGAGCGAAGATATTTTGGAATTGGAGCTAGAGCTGCTCAGTGGGCCCGAGGCGGCCCTGCATGCGTTGGCTGATGCGCTGCGCCAAACACCCAGCGGTGTGACTGCGCTCACACCATCTGACGCCAGCAAAGCACAGCGCGGATTGGCGCTGTTCGCGCAATCCGCTCAAGCCTAATAGTTAAGCAGCTTTTGCAGCCTGCAAAGTCTCACGCGTTTGCAAAGCCACGCGACGTGCAGCTTCTGCAAAGTCGTCACCCTTGGACGCATACAAAATCGCACGCGATGAGTTGACGATGATGGGGCCGGTTGTGGTGTCGCCACTCACGCGCAAGCCTGCTTTCACAGTAGCTACCGCATCGCCGCCTTGTGCGCCTACGCCAGGAATCAACAAAGGCACAGTGGGTGCGAGTTCGCGCACACGTTCAATCTCTTTAGGGTAGGTTGCACCCACCACCAAGCCAAGTTGGCCGTTGAGGTTCCAAGGGCCTTGGGCGAGTTTGGCGATGTGTTCGTACATCAAAGGCTGACCTTCGACAGACGCGAGGCGTTGGTTTTGCAGGTCGTCACCGCCGGGGTTGGAGGTGCGGCACAGCAAGAATGCGCCTTTGCCGTGGTACTTCAAATACGGGGCTACCGAGTCCCAGCCCATGAAGGGCGAGAGGGTCACCGCATCTGCGCCGTAGCGCTCGAAGGCTTCGATGGCGTATTGCTCGGCGGTGCTGCCGATGTCGCCGCGCTTGGCATCCAAGATGATCGGCACATGTGGCGCGACACGGCGCATGTGCTCCATCAAACGCTCCAACTGCCCTTCGGCGCGGTGCGCTGCAAAGTAGGCAATTTGGGGTTTGAAGCTATTCACCAGATCAGCGGTGGCATCGACGATGGCTGCGCAGAAGTCGTAAATCTTGTTCGAGTCGCCCTTGATGCGGTCTGGGAACTTGGTCGGTTCTGGGTCAAGGCCCACGCAGAGCATGGAATTGTTTTGGCGCTCTGCGGCGCCGAGCATTTCAAGGAAGGTCATGGCGTGATTTTAGAAGGCTTACCATGCACCCCATGTCAGCCCTGCCCAGCCTCACCCGCCGCCAACTTTGGACGCTCATCACACTCACCTTGGTGTGGGGCTTGAACTGGCCCATCATGAAGTTTGGCGTTACGGGTTTTCCACCGCTCACGTTTCGCAGCTTGTCGATGTTGATTGGCTTGCCGGTGCTGGGCCTCGCACTGGTGCTGATGAAAATTCCGTTTCGCATTCCGCGCAGCCACTGGCGCGAGCTGTTCACGCTGGCTGTGTTCAACATGTTTATTTGGCACGTACTGGTGATCTTGGCACTGCCCATGTTGTCGAGTGGGCGTGCGGCGATCTTGGGCTACACCATGCCCATCTTCTCGGCCATTTGGGGCGTGATTTGGTTCAACGCACCGCTGCGTGCGCGCCAATGGTTGGGCGTGATAGCCGCAGGCATTGGCGTGTTGCTGCTGCTGTGGAATGAACTCAGCCACTTGTCGGGCCAACCTGTGGGTGTGCTGATGGTGTTGGTGGCTGCATCCACTTGGGCCTATGGCACGCAGCGCCTGCGCCACACACCGATGGCCGTGCCCACGCTGACCATTGCGTTTTGGATGACGAGCATGACCACGGTATTGCTGACGGTGCTGGCCTGTGTGTTTGAGCAAGACCGCTGGCAAATGCCTGCCGAGAGCACGCAGTGGGCGATTCTTTACAACGCGCTGGGCGTGTTTGCTTTTGCGCAGGCCGCTTGGCTGACACTGGCACGTGGGCTGCCGCCTGTGGCATCTACTTTGAGCGTGATGTTCATTCCCGTGCTGGGCGTGTTCACAGGGGCGTGGCTATTGGGTGAAGTGCTGCACTGGCAAGACTGGACCGCCGTGGTGCTGATGGTGGTGGCCATTGCGTCAGTGCTGTGGCCAGCGAGGTCTACTCAGAACCCTTGAGGTGCGCCATGGCCAAACAAAGGTCTGCCCAAACCTTGGCCTTCTCCGGCAAGTTACGCAGCACGTAGTTGGGGTGATAGGTCACCACCACCGGCACGCCTTGGTACTGATACACGCGCCCACGCAGCTTGCCGTAAGGCGTGCCTTCTAGCTCGGGCACGCTGTCGCGCAACAAGGCTTGCACCGCAAAGCGGCCCATGGCCAAAATCATTTTGGGTTTCAGCAACGCCACTTGGCGCTCAAGGTAAGGCAAGCACTGCGCCACTTCTTCGGGCTTGGGGTTGCGGTTACCGGGGGGCCGACACTTGAGCACGTTAGCGATGTACACGCCGCCGCCCTCTGCGGTGCGTTCGCCCGTGCGTGACAGCTTCATCGCGCCCAACATGTTGTCGAGCAGCTTGCCGGCTTGGCCCACAAACGGCTCTCCTTGGCGATCTTCTTCTTCGCCCGGGGTTTCGCCCACGATGAGCCAATCCACTTGCGGCGTTTCGCCTTCGGGTGCAGGTGCGCCCACACCAAACACAGTGTTTTGACGCGAGCCGCACAAGGTGCAAGCTTGGCAGCCCGACACGGTGCTGTGCAAGGATGACCAATCCATTTGGTCAATGCCTTCGGGGCGTTGGATGATGATGGGTGCTGGTTCTGTCTTTGCCACTGGCGCGGGCATTTGTCGCGCTGCGGTTTCATAACCCGCTGCATTGGCAATGGCTTGTGTGGCCAACTCACTGGCAGCGGCAAAGCTGTGCGCTTCTTCTGCATGGGCTTGCATCACCACGTCAGCGGGTGCAGAAGCAGATGTGTCCACCACCAAGGTTTCCACGGCAGGCGCGCCCATGACGGCGGCCTCAGACATGGGCGACCACACGCGCACGCCCATCTCGGCCAGCATGGCGCGTTGGCGTTTGTCGAGGTGCAAGGTGTCGGTCATGGGTGAGTAGCTTACAGCTTGAGCGACATGACCACCGCGTGCTCGCGTTGGCCGTGGTCGGCGGGGTAATAGTTTTTGCGTTCGCCCACGCGGCGATAACCATAGCGCTCGTACACCTGCATGGCGCGGGTGTTACCCACGCGGACTTCTAGCCATAACCATTCGGCTTGGCGGCCACGTGCCCAGACTGACAAGGCATCAAGCATGAGCACGCCGTAGCCTTGAGCCTGAAACTCGGGCGCGACGGTGATGTTGAGCAAATGCACTTCTTCCACGCCCTCCATGGCCACAAAGTAACCAATCAAGGTGTCGCCGCCCATCAGCGCCAGCAACTGGTAGCCCGACTTGAGCGAGTCCGCAAAGTTGCCCCGCGTCCACGGGTGGGCGTAAGCGCTGTTTTCGATGCGCAGCACGTCGTCAAGCAGCGCTTCGGTCAGCGGCTCTAGGCGTACTTCGGGTTTCAAAACAGCACTCATGGCGTGGGTGGATGTGGCTATGAAAAGTTAGGGCGTGATTGTCGGTGAAGCAGTTTTATTGGCTTCGTTGGCTTGCGCGGCTTGTTCAGCTTGTTGCGCTTTGATTTGCATGCGCTCATCGGTGGTCTGCGCCACTTTGTCGCGGATGTAAAGCGGCAGCGCTTCTTCAGGAGGTACGGCAGCACCTGCGGCCCATGCAGCGGGAGCAAGGCGCAGCAGCGCGGCGGCGGCGGGCAAGGCCATCACTTGAACTGCCGTGAATGCGGTGGGCCAACGGCCTGCGTATACGGGCCACGCATTGCCTGCGGCAATGAAGCTGTCTTGCGCCCAATCAGCGGGCCAATGCAAAGATTCCGGGCCGTGCAGCTCGGGCGGCTGCACACATCGCCAAGTGCCTTGCATGAGGTTTGTGCCGTCTGCCGCATCGCTGGCGTTTGGCGTGAATTCGTACGCCGCCACATACACCTGCTCCATGCGCGCATCCATGACAGCCAGCACGCGCGTCACGGGTGCAGGGCCTGTTGAAGCATTGGCCGCACGGGCCTCTTCGGCCACAGCCAACAGAGTATCAATCGGCAACACGAGCAAGTCAGCGCCGAAAGCCAAACCCTGCGCCACCGAGCACGCCGTACGCAAGCCCGTGAACGCGCCCGGCCCACGGCCAAACACCACGGCTTGCAAATCGGTCAATGCCAAACCCGCTTCTTTCAAGAGTGCCAAGGTTTGCGGAATCATGTGCGTGGACGTGAGCGCACCGCCTGCGCTGGTGTGCGTCCATGTCTGCGTGCCGCGTGCGACCGCAAGAGAAAGAGTGTCGGTGCTGGTCTCTAAAGCCAGCCACTGGTTGGTGTGCATCCGCTGATTATCCCAGCCGTGATAATTTGCCCATGACCTGCTCGCACATGCCCTCTTTGCACCCGCTCACACCCCGCATCCATCCTGCGCGATGGCACTTTGTGCGCTCGCCTTTGGCCCATGCGTTCATGGTTTCATTCATGGTTGCCATGATGTGCGCCACAGCTCTAACGGCCCACGCAGCCCCCAGTTCCAAAGCCGTGCGCAGCGAGCCACCCAAGCACACCGCAGGCGACATTGGCCAACTACCGCCCGAAGTGCAAGCCGCGCTGCAACGCGCCAAAGTGCCGAGCGACAACTTCCATGTGATGGTGATCGACACACACACGGGCAGCACGCCACGCCTGAGCCACCAAGCCCAAGAGCGCGTGAACCCTGCTTCGCTGATGAAGCTAGCCACCACCACCGCCGCGCTTAATACGCTCGGCCCCGCCTTTGTGTGGCGCACGCCCGTGTATGTGGATGGCTCTGTGCGCGACGGCGTGTTGCACGGCAATATCTACATCAAGGGCAGCGGCGACCCACGCTTGGTGGTGGAGCGTTTGTGGCTGTTGATGCGCCGCATCCAAGGCTTGGGCATTCAAAAAATTCAGGGAGACATCGTGCTCGATCGCAGTGCATTTGATGTGCCCGCACGTGACACCGCCAGTTTTGACGGTGAACCCCTGCGCCCCTACAACGCCGCGCCTGATGCGCTGCTGCTCAACTTCAAATCACTGCTCATTCAGTTTGTACCCGACCGTGCCGCCAATGTGGCGCGTGTGCAAATCGAACCACCACTGGCCGGTGTGCAATTCCCAGCCACCGTGCCATTGAGCAACGGTGATTGCAGCGACTACCGCAGCGCCTTGCGCGCCGATTGGAGCGACGCCACACGCATCCGCTTTTCCGGCAACTACCCCGCTGTGTGTGGCGAAAAGATGTGGCCCATCGCCTATGCCGCACCTCAGCAATTTGCACCCCGCGCCATCGCGGGCATGTGGCAACAACTCGGCGGACACCTCAGCGGCCAAGTGCGTGATGGCAGCATTCCCGGCAACTTGCAGCCTACCTTCAATATTGAATCGGCCACCTTGGCCGAGACCATCCGCGACATCAACAAGTACAGCAACAACGTGATGGCTCAGCATGTGTTCCTCACACTCAGCCAACAACAACGCGGCGTGGGCAGCTTTGATGCTTCACGCGATGTGATGCAGCGCTGGTGGCGCGAGCGCGTTGGCGGCGAAGTGCCCACCTTTGACAACGGCTCTGGCCTGAGCCGTGAAGAACGCATCAGTGCACAAGCCCTCGCACGCTTGCTACAAGTGGCATGGGCCTCGCCCCATATGTCTGAGCTGATGAGCTCGCTGCCCGTCACCGGCTTAGACGGCACGATGAAACGCAGCAAAGCACAAGCCAGTGCGCATTTAAAAACCGGCAGCTTGCGCGATGTGGCCGGTGTAGCTGGATTTGTAGACACAGCCAGTGGTAAACGACTCGTGGTGGTGGCTATCCTTCATCACGCCAATGCCAATGCAGCACGCCCAGCATTAGACGCAATCATTGACTGGGCGGGCAAGCAGCCCTGATTCAGAAAGACACGAATGAACTACACCGAATGGATCGGCTACGCCGCCGCCAGCCTGACCACCGCGAGCTTTGTGCCGCAAGCGTGGCTGACCTTCAAGACCCGCGACGTGAGCGGTATTTCGTTGGGGATGTACAGCGCGTTCACCCTTGGCATTGCGCTGTGGTTGGCCTACGGCTTGCTGATTGAAGCCTGGCCCGTGGTGATTGCCAACGTGATCACGCTGGTGTTGGCTGCCAGCATTTTGGCGATGCGCTTGCGCTTTGGGCGCAAGGCTTAAGGAGCCCAACCAAACGTCTGCATGGTGTAGATCATGCGATCCGCTAAGAATCTATTCGCCAAGGGTGTCAAGTTAATGTCGTCGGCGAAGACATAGCTTTGATAGCTCGTGGCAGTCAGCGGGCTTGTGGTGTTTAGACCCCCAAGCGCACAACCAGCCATCGCCGTATGCGCTGTACACACGGGCACGTAAAGACCTGTATCTGCCGTTAAAGCCATGCCACTCACGTTGATGATTCGGGTCGAGCCGTTGGTATCAAATTGGCCTGCAAAATTATTGAAATCACTGGAACGATCTAGCAAATACACAGGTTTTCTATCTTGTCTAAAGGCTGCATTTAATTTCGTCAAAAGTAAGAAATTAAAAGAATTCAAACCCGGCAGTGAGGACGTTGTGATGCTCAGCTGCTGGATGCCAGCCAAGGATTTATTTGCAGCCCATGGTGTTCGCGCCATGTTGATCGCTGGCATCACAACAACATGCTCAGCACCTGCGGTCGTTAAACGTTGAATGGACGCAACGAGTGCACTGGCATTGCTGTCCATGCTGGTCACACCATTTGTATAAGCATCGTAAATGTCCCAGTTACCCACGGCGATGATGATCAAGTCTTTTTTTGCAACAGATCCGGCGGAGCTCAAAAACGCAGTGATTTGCGCATCCACATCAGCAACACGTGCATTGGCGGTTGCATAGCTGAATCCGCCTGTTGACGCGAGTGGATTAAGTACAGTGGCGCCGTCTGCCACACGCTTCACAACAATGCCATATCGCGCAGCAATACGTCCCGCAATCGTGTTGTCCGTCTCTCCCGTTTGCACGGTGGAA
Source organism: Limnohabitans sp. TEGF004 (assembly GCF_027924965.1). Taxonomy (NCBI): domain Bacteria; kingdom Pseudomonadati; phylum Pseudomonadota; class Betaproteobacteria; order Burkholderiales; family Comamonadaceae; genus Limnohabitans; species Limnohabitans sp. TEGF004. The sequence continues at coordinate 2,510,425 of NZ_AP027056.1, forward strand.
AGACCAGCGCCGGCGCCATCGACGTAGTTAAAACCATCACCGAACGCAATCACGCGTGTCGCCACAAATGGATCGACCGTACTGCTGGCACCACCACACGCAGACAACAGGGTGGCGGCCATCACGGCGCACAAGGCTTTGAGGGTTCGGCTAAAAATTGGGTTCATCACAGGCTCTCTTTTGAGTACCACGTTAGTTTAACGAGTTGGCGTGGCGGCCCGCATCAAGCGGTCTCGCACGCCATCCCATTCGGGGGATAGGGGTGGGGTTTCGACCCAAATGTATGCGACGCCTTGGGTGTCAAAGCTGCGCAATTGGGCAAACAGTTGGTGGGCGCAGTCTTGTGCCGATGTAGGCATGGCTTGGCATGTGAACGGATTCATATGGGTAGCAGGCACTTGCACGGGGCTGCGCGCCCACACGGCGACCGTTGGATGGGCGTTGTCATTGCTTGCAACGGCTTCTCTGACATACGCGTCGATTGCCTTTTGCAAATCAACCGCCGACATCAGCTGCACACAGGCCATTGGCGCGTAGTGAGATTCAAGGGTGCCCGAGGCGCGCGGTGCATCGGCATCCGGCGCAGTGGACGTAATGACCGTCACACCGCAAGCGTCGCTGAGTTGCTGCGGCGTGAGCACGCCTGGGCGCAGCAACACGGGTGCTGCGCGGGTGCAGTCGACGATGGTGGACTCAATGCCAACGTCACACGCACCACCATCAATGATGAGCAAACTGTCGCCAAACTCACCGGCCACATGCGCCGCCGTGGTGGGGCTGACACGGCCAAACAAATTGGCACTGGGTGCGGCCACACCAAACACGCCCAAGGTTTCGGCACTTTGCAGCACGGCATGTGCTGTCGGGTGCGAAGGGCAACGCAAGCCCACCGAGTTTTGCCCACCAGCCGCCACAGCGGCCACCTCGGGTCGGCGCGGCAAGATGAGCGTCAAAGGGCCGGGCCAAAAAGCATCGATGAGTTTTTGTGCAAAGTCAGGCACATGGCTGGCGAAGCGTTGCACGCCTTGTGCGCTGGCCACATGCACGATGAGCGGGTGGTTGGCAGGGCGGCCTTTGGCTTCGAAAATTTTGGCCACTGCGGCATCGTTGCCCGCGTCTGCTGCCAAGCCGTACACCGTCTCGGTGGGCAAGCCCAACAGATCACCGCGCTGCAAAGCTTGCGCAGCCGCAGTGATGGATGAGGGGGTCTGGCCGTCAAGAATCATGGGCAAACGTCAAGTGGGGCAATAACGCTGTGGGCATCCACGCCATCAAAACGGCGCAATGCCCAAAATGTCAGCCGCTTGCAAAGCCACAGCACGCGCAGCTTCTGGCGTGGCGGCGGTGATGTTGAGGTGGCCCATTTTGCGGCCCACGCGCGCTTCGGTTTTCCCATACAAGTGCAAATGCGTGCCGGGCAACGCCAGCACCTTTTGCCATGCAGGTTCAACTTGCGCAGCGTTGGCATTTGATGAATCAGCAAACCACAAATCACCCAACAAGTTGAGCATGAAAGCTGGGCTGTGCAAACGCGGTTGCGTCAAAGGCAAATCGGCCATGGTGCGGACTTGCAACTCGAACTGCGACACATCGCATGCGTCTTGGCTGTAGTGGCCGCTGTTGTGCGGGCGAGGGGCGATTTCGTTAACGACCAACGAGCTGTCAGCCAACACAAAAAACTCCACGCACAACACGCCCACATAGTTCAGCTCTTGCGCCACGGCTTTGGCTGCGGTGATGGCTTGGTTGGCCAAGGCTTCAGGCACGTTGCCCGCAAACACCTCGGTCACAGCCAAGATGCCATCGCGGTGCAAGTTGCGTTGCACGGGCAAGTTCACCATGGCGCCATCGCGGCCACGCGCCACGATGACCGAGCACTCGCTGGCCAAGGGCAACATTTTTTCTAGCACGCAAGGCACGCTTCCAAGCTTGGCCCAACCGTCGTTCAGCTCATCACGCGTAGTCACGCGCAACTGGCCTTTGCCGTCGTAGCCCATGCGGGAGGTTTTCAGGATTCCTGGCAGCAAGTTGTCAGTCACAGCGGCGAGTTGCGCTGCGGTGTCGATCACCGCATGTGGGGCCACTGGCACGCCGCATTTCACAAAGTGGGCCTTCTCACGCGCACGGTCTTGCGCTACGGCCACAGCAGACGCAGCGGGCGACACAGGCAATGTGGCAGCGAGTTGCGCCAGCGCGTCGGCGGGCACGTTTTCGAACTCGGTGGTGACCGCTTGGCACACAGCTGCGAGTTGCTTCAAGCCTGCGGGGTCCAAGTAGTCGGTGTGGATGTGGTGATGGCTCACCAAGCCTGCGGGGCTGTGCGCATCGGGGTCGAGCACCGCAGTGTTGTAGCCCATGCGCTGCGCCACATGCGCCCACATGCGGCCCAATTGGCCACCACCCAACACGCCCAAGGTGGAGCCGGGCAGCAAGGGTTTCAAAGTAATGCTCATAGGGGTGGCAACGTCATGTTGCGAGCCACTTCGGTTTGCGCCACACGGAAGGCTTGCAGCTTTTCAGCCAAGGCCGCATCGGTCGAGGCGAGCAAGGCCACCGCAAACAAAGCCGCATTGGCCGCACCTGCATTGCCAATGGCGAAGGTGGCCACTGGAATGCCTTTGGGCATTTGCACAATGCTGTGCAAAGAGTCCACGCCTTGCAAATGTTTGCTGGCCACCGGCACACCCAGCACGGGCACGATGGTTTTGGCTGCGATCATGCCGGGCAAGTGGGCTGCACCGCCTGCACCTGCGATGATGGCGCGCAGGCCACGGCCTGTGGCGCTTTCAGCGTAGGCAAACATGTCATCGGGCATGCGGTGGGCTGAAACCACGCGGGTTTCAAAAGAGACGCCAAATTCTTGGAGAATCTGGGCTGCATGTTGCATGGTGTCCCAATCGGAATTGGAACCCATGACGACACCGACTTGGCACTGGGTCATGATGTGGCTGTGTGTGAGCAAAAACGAATTTTAAGACGGGACCCCCATGATTGATGTGACGATGGAAAATTTCGAGGCCGATGTGATTGGCGCCTCACAAACCACCCCTGTGCTGGTGGACTTCTGGGCCGACTGGTGTGGCCCCTGCAAATCGTTGGGCCCAGTCCTCGAAAAGCTAGAAGCTGACTACCAAGGCCGCTTCAAGCTGGTGAAAGTCAATGCGGACACGCAGCAAGAATTGGCTGGTGCCTTTGGCGTGAAGAGCCTGCCCACCTGCATCTTGCTCATGGGCGGCCGCCCTGTGGACGGTTTCATGGGTGCGTTGCCCTTGGCACAAGTGCGCGAATTCTTAGACAAGCATTTGCCATCTGACAACGAAGTGGCGGCTCAAGCCGATGCCCAAGAAGCCGAGCAACTCATCAACGCGGGCGATGCGCAAGCCGCCATCGCCAAGCTGCAAGAGGCTTTGAGCCTCAACACCGCTGACGACGAAACCCGTTACAACTTGGTCAAGCTGCTGATTTCTGTGGGCGAATTAGAAGAAGCGCAAGCCGCATTGGCGCCTAAGCTGACCGAAATTCCATTGCAACTGCGCTTTGATGCGCTCAACTACTGGCTACAAGCTTTGGTGTTTGTTGCCACCGACGAGCGTGCCGCTTGGACGTTCGAGCAGTTCGAAGCCGCCATCGCCCAAAACAAACGCGACTTCGACACCCGCTTGGCCAAAGCCCGCGTGCTGATTGCCGCTGAATTGTTTGAAGCCGCGATGGACGAATTGCTGGAAATCATCATGCGCGACAAAACGTGGGGCAACGATGTAGCGCGCAAAACCTATGTGTCCATCTTGGAACTGATGACACCACCCAAGCCCAAAACGGACGATGCCGCCTTCGGCAAATCCGCAGGCGGCATCGAGTTAACCGGCAAAGCCGCGGTGCAAGAAGATCCCGTGTTGGAGTTGATTTCTCGCTACCGCCGCAAGCTCAGCATGGCGCTGAACTGAGGTTTCAGTCCTTCAACCGATCCCAAGCCTCTTGGTACTTGGCAGCGGTTTGGGCAATCACCTCTTGCGGCAAATGCGGTGCAGGCGGTGATTTGCTCCAAGGCTTGCCTTGCACTTGGGCGGTTTCTAGCCAATCGCGCAAGAACTGCTTGTCGTAGCTCGGTGGGTTCACGCCGCCTTTGAAGCTTTGTGCGTAGCTGTCAGCAGGCCAGTAGCGTGATGAATCTGGTGTGAGCACCTCGTCCATCAACACGAGGTCGTTGTTGGCATCCAAACCAAACTCAAACTTCGTGTCGGCAATGATGATGCCTTTGGCCGCTGCCACATCGCGCGCGGTTTCGTACAAAGCGATGCTGACGGTTTTGATTTTCTCGGCCAAGCCGCCACCAATCATCTCGACCACTTGTTCGTAAGTGATGTTCTCGTCATGGTCACCCACCGCCGCTTTGGCTGCAGGCGTGAAGATGGGCTCTGGCAATTTGCTGGCGTTCTTCAAACCTTTGGGCAGCTTGACGCCGCACACCGCTTGGTTCTCTTGGTATTCCTGCCAGCCGCTGCCGGCCAAATAGCCACGCACCACCGCTTCCACAGGAATGGGCTTCAAGCGTTTGACCAACATCGAGCGGCCTGTGACTTGTGCCACTTCGTCCGCGCTCACCACGCTCTCAGGCGCTTCGCCTGTCAGGTGGTTGGGGCAAATGTGGCCGAGTTTGCCAAACCAAAACAAAGCCATCTGGGTGAGCAATTCGCCCTTGCCTGGAATGGCTTCGCCCATGATGACGTCAAACGCGCTGATGCGGTCTGAAGCAACCATCAAGATACGGTCGTCGCCTACGGCGTAGTTGTCGCGCACTTTGCCGCGTGCGAGCAAAGGCAAAGAAGTGAGCGCAGAAGTGTGCAGAGCGGTCATGGATTACTTCACCAACTGAGCGAGTTCGCCCTTGGCGTACTTGGCCGCCACCACAGAGAGGCTGTCGCCCTTGACCTTGCTGCCTTGGCCTTCGCAACCGAATTCCAAATAACGTTGTTTGCAAATGTTCATCGCAGCTTCGCGGGCAGGCTTGAGCCATTCGCGGGCATCGAATTTTTCTGGATTCTCAAACATAAACTTGCGAGCCGCAGCCGTCATGGCCAAACGAATGTCGGTGTCGATGTTGACCTTGCGCACGCCATGCTTGATGGCTTCTTGAATTTCAGACACGGGCACGCCAAACGTCGTTTTCATCTTGCCGCCGTATTGGTTGATGATGGCCAACAGGTCTTGCGGCACGCTGCTTGAGCCGTGCATGACCAAGTGGGTGTTGGGGATGCGTGCGTGAATTTCTTTGACGCGGCTGATGGCCAAGATGTCGCCCGTGGGCTCACGTGTGAACTTGTAGGCGCCGTGGCTGGTGCCAATCGCAATCGCCAGGGCATCGAGCTGTGTGGCTTTGACAAACTGTGCGGCTTCTTCGGGGTCGGTCAACATTTGGCTGTGGTCGAGTTTGCCCACGGCGCCGATGCCGTCTTCTTCACCCGCTTCGCCCGTTTCTAAGTTACCCAAGCAACCCAACTCGCCTTCGACCGACACGCCCACTTTGTGCGCCATGGCCACCACTTGCTGGGTGACTTGCACGTTGTACTCAAAGCTAGAAGGCGTTTTGCCGTCTTCCATCAACGAGCCGTCCATCATGACGGAGCCAAAGCCAAGGTCAATCGCGCCTTGGCAAATCTTGGGCGAAGTGCCGTGGTCTTGATGCATGACCAAAGGAATGTGTGGGTAGGCTTCGGTGGCGGCTTGAATCAAATGCTTGATAAACGGCTCACCCGCGTATTTGCGTGCGCCAGCACTGGCTTGCAAAATGACTGGCGCGCCCACAGCGTCAGCAGCCATCATCACGGCTTGCACTTGTTCCAAGTTGTTGACGTTGAAAGCTGGAATGCCGTAACCGTGCTCTGCAGCGTGGTCCAGAAGTTCGCGCATCGATACGAGTGCCATGGGGAATCCTCAAAAATTAAAAACTTGTGTAACTGCTGACAATTTTAAAGGCCGCAGTTACCCCCATTAACGAACTTCGCAAATACGCAGCATGTTGGTGCCGCCAGGCGTGCCCATCGGGTCGCCACAGGTGATGGCGTACACGTCGCCTGCATCCACAATTCCGCGCAGCTTCAAGTGCGCTTCAGCTTGCGCGAGAGCGGTATCGCGGTCAGCGCTGGTGTCCATCAACAAAGGGCGAACATTGCGGAACAAGGCCATGCGGCGTTGCGACGCCACCTTGGTGGTCACCGCATAAATAGGGATGTGAATGCGGTGGCGGCTCATCCACAGCGCGGTGGAGCCCGACTCGGTCAAGGCCACGATGGCTTTGGCGCCCAAGTGGTGTGCCGTGAAGAGCGCCCCCATGGCAATGGTTTGGTCAATGCGGTTGAAGGTTTGGCCTTTGAAATCAGCGTCCAGTTCTACGTCCTCGGCAGCCTCGGCGGCCTCGCAAATTTTGGACATTTCTTCCACGGTTTCCAGCGGGTACTTGCCTGCGGCAGTTTCGGCGCTGAGCATGACGGCATCTGTGCCGTCAATCACGGCGTTGGCCACATCACTCACCTCGGCGCGAGTGGGCACGGGGTTGGTGATCATGCTCTCCATCATTTGCGTGGCGGTGATCACCACCTTGTCGTGCTGACGTGCCAGCTTGATCATGCGTTTTTGCAGCGCAGGCACTGCTGCGTTGCCCACTTCTACCGCCAAGTCGCCTCGCGCCACCATGATGCCGTCGCTGGCACGCAAAATTTCGTCGAGCAGCGGGATGGCCTCAGCACGTTCAATCTTGGCTATCAAGCCCGGCTTGTGTTTGTACTCAGCGCCAGCCACGTTGGCCAGTTGGCGCGCCATTTCCATGTCTGTGGCGTTTTTGGGAAAGCTCACGGCAAGGTAGTCGGCTTGGAAGCTCATCGCGGTTTTGATGTCTTCCATGTCTTTGGCGGTCAACGCAGGCGCGGTCAAGCCGCCGCCTTGTTTGTTGATGCCTTTGTTGTTCGACAACTCGCCACCAATCTTCACTGTGGTGTGCACTTGTTCGCCGCGCACGGCTTCGACGGTCAACACAATCAAGCCATCGTTGAGCAACAGCAAATCGCCGGGCTTCACATCGCGTGGCAGCTCTTTGTAGTCAAGGCCCACGCCTTGCAAATCGCCGGGCTCGGTGCGTGAGGCATCGAGCACAAACTTCGCGCCGTTTTCCAGCATGACCTTGCCATCGACAAACTTGCCCACGCGGATTTTTGGGCCTTGCAGGTCGGCCATGATGGCCACTTCGCGGCCTGCACGGGCTGCGGCTTCGCGCACCAAACGGGCGCGATCGATGTGGTCTTGAGCTTTGCCGTGGCTGAAATTAAGGCGCACCACGTTGACGCCGGCGCGAATCATGGCTTCAAGCAATGCAGGGTCGCTGGAAGCTGGGCCTAAAGTAGCAACAATTTTGGTCGCGTGACGTGCCATATTCTTTGTCTCCGTATGTGTTTTGTTTGTTTCATTCTTGCACGCCTCAAGCGCCCCAGCGCATGGGGTTGCAGGGTTAAGGGCCTTAAGAACGAATTCTTTTTGTCTCTTTTTAACCGATGGCCTTGACCCACCAACGGGTAAACACCCTCTTTTTTGGCGTATGCAGCGATAATGGCGTGAACAGTTGATGCAAATCAGTGCGCATCTTCGCAGGCCACCTAAGATTCAATTCCTATGACCACACATATCCAACCGATCCTTCCCGGCGAACCCATGCCACACCGCAAAGTTATGCGCGAGTGGTTGATTCCATTGGCAGAGCGCACCACAGCGCTGGCTATTGTCATGCTCGTCGTCGACTACGTGCTGTGGGCAGCACTGTTGACAGGCACCGTATACTTTGACGCGTGGTGGGCCAAGCTCTTGTGCGGCTGCGTCGCAGGCTTTGTGATTGGCCGCTTGTTCATCTTGGGCCACGATGCTTGCCACCAAAGCCTCACACCGCACCGCAACCTCAACAAGTGGTTGGGCCGCATTGCTTTCTTGCCCTCGTTGACCGCCTATAGCTTGTGGGACATCGGCCACAACGTGGTGCACCACGGCTACACCAACCTCAAAAACTTCGACTTCGTGTGGGCCCCCTACACCCCCGAAGAGTACGCTGCGCTGAGCCCCATGCAAAAGCTCAAAGACCGCGTGTACCGCAGCGGCTGGGCACCTGGCCTGTACTACATGATCGAAATCTGGTGGAACAAGATGGTGTTCCCCAACGAAAAGAACATGCCTACACGCCGCCCTATCTTCACAAAAGACTGCTGGCTCATCACCGGCTTCGGCGCTGCTTGGGTGGCTGTCATGGCTTGGGCCGCAGTGGCCACAGGCCAAACCATTGGCTACATCTTGCTGATGGGCGTGATCATTCCATTCTTCTTCTGGGTGACCATGATTGGTTTCGTGGTGTACGTGCACCACACCCATGTGGACGTGTCTTGGCACGAGGAGCGCACCGGCTGGTCAAAGGCTTCGCCTTTTGTGTCCACCACCGTGCACTTGACCTTCCCATTCAACATCGGCGCGTTGATGCACCACATCATGGAGCACACCGCTCATCACTTGGACATGAGCATTCCTCTGTACAAGCTGAAACAAGCGCAAAGCAAACTCGAAGAATTGCTGCCAGAACGCATCATCGTTCAGCCCTTCTCTTGGAGCTGGTATGTGCAAACCGCTCGCGACTGCAAGCTGTATGACTTCAAAACCGACAGCTGGATGACATACGAAGGCAAGGTCACGAGCCCTCGCGCCATGAAAGCAGCCTAATCGCCATCGCCAGATTCAAAGCCCCGCAAGTTCACACGAATTTGCGGGGCTTTTTCTTGTACGCTTCTCACCCATGAAACGCCTAGTCTTAATGTCGCTGCTCCTCGCCTCTGCCGCCGCACAGGCCATGTGGGTAACCGTCACGCGCAACGAAGTGGCCACCGTCTACATCGACTCAAGCGCCATCACCAAAATGGGCTACAACCGCCGCGTGTGGGTGGTGTACGACCTGACCAGTCCCGACAAAACGGGCCAGCAGTCGGTCAAATCGCACATCGACTACGACTGCACCGAAGGCAAATACCGAACCATCAGCGCCACCAGCCACCCCAACAAAATGGGCAATGGCCCCGCCATCAAAGCCCTGCCCGTGGCTGAAGGCTGGCGGCCTGTGAGCCAAGACAGCATGAGCCGGCAGTTGTTTTCGTTTGCTTGTGCTTGGTAATTAACCCGCAGCGCGCTTGGTCAAAATTTCAAACGCTGGCAAGGTCTTGCCTTCCAGCACTTCCAAGAAAGCGCCGCCGCCGGTAGAGATGTAGCCCACTTGTTTTTCGATGCCGTACTTGGCAATGGCAGCCAAGGTGTCGCCGCCACCTGCGATGCTGAACGCGCTCGATTCGGCAATGGCGTGCGCAATGGTCTTCGTGCCGTTCTCAAACGCGGCAAATTCAAACACACCCACAGGGCCGTTCCACACAATCGTGCCGGCCTTCATCAGCTGCTCGGCCAACTTGGTGGCGGTCTCTGGGCCGATGTCCAAAATCATGTCGTCGTCGGCCACGTCGGTGGCTTTCTTGACGGTGGCCACTGCATCAGCGGCAAAGGTCTTAGCGGTCACCACGTCGGTGGGGATTGGCACCTCTGCGCCGCGTGCTTTCATGATGTCGATCACAGCTTTGGCCTCATTCACCAAATCGTGCTCGGCCAAGCTCTTGCCGATGTTCAAGCCAGCGGCCAGCATGAAGGTGTTGGCAATGCCACCACCCACGATGAGCTGGTCCACGTTGTTAGCCAAGCTCTTGAGGATGGTCAGCTTGGTGGACACCTTGCTGCCCGCCACGATGGCGGCCAATGGGCGTTTGGGGTTGGCCAAGGCTTTGGTGATGGCGTCAATCTCAGCCGCTAACAGGGGGCCTGCACAGGCCACGGGCGCGTATTGCGCGATGCCGTAGGTGGTGCCTTCGGCGCGGTGCGATGTACCAAACGCATCGTGCACAAAAATGTCGCACAGCGCGCCCAGCTTGCGGGCCAATTCGTCGTTGTTCTTTTTCTCGCCTTTGTTCACGCGGCAGTTCTCGAGCAGCACCACTTGGCCTGGTTCGACCTTCACGCCGTCCACCCAATTGGCCACCAGCGGCACATCGCGGCCTAACAGCTCGCCCAAGCGCTTGGCCACAGGAGCCAATGAATCTTCGGGTTTGAATTCGCCCTCGGTGGGGCGACCCAAGTGAGATGTGACCATCACTGCTGCACCAGCCTTGAGCGCCATTTCGATCGCGGGCACAGAGGCGCGCACGCGTGTGTCTTCTGTGATGTTGCCTGCGTCGTCTTGCGGCACGTTCAGGTCGGCGCGGATGAAAACACGTTTGCCCTTGGCCGAGCCGTTGGCGCACAAATCAGAGAAGCGAATGACGTTCATGGGAAATAAGAAAAAGTTTGAAACTGTATAGATTCTAAAAGTTTCACCTTGCAGCAACTTGGCAGCCGTTCCAACGGCTTTTCAAACGGCTGATGAGCGTTTTAGCCTCGTCCAACAAACGGCATCTTGGTCGCCATCACCGTCATGAACAGCACATTGGCCGACAGCGGCAAACGCGCCATGGCCATGAAGCTGTCCACCACGCCTTGCATGTCCATGCGGGCTTCGGGCTTCACGCTGCCGTCGGCCTGCAAAGCGCCAGCAGCGAACTTTTCGGTCATGTCGCTGGCCACGTTGCCAATGTCAATCTGGCCCACCGCAATGTCAAACGCGCGGCCATCCAACGACGCAGCTTTGGTCATGCCCGTGATGGCGTGCTTGGTGGCCGTGTAGGCGATAGAACCTGGACGCGGTGCATGTGCAGAAATCGACCCGTTGTTGATGATGCGACCGCCCTGTGGGCTCTGATCTTTCATCAACTTGAACGCGTGCGAGAGGCAATAAAACGCGCCATTGAAATTCACATCCACCGAACGACGCCAATCTTCGCCCGTCAAATCGCCGGGCATGGTGGCAGGCAAAAAGATGCCTGCATTGTTGAACAGCAAATCCAAGCGGCCGTAGTTCACGCGCACCTGCTCAAACAGTTTGGCCACATCGTCCTCGTTGCTCACGTCGCAAGGCACAGCCAAGGCATTACCCGCATTTGCGCCCGCCGCTTGCACGGTGGACTGCAGCGCATCCGCACGACGCCCCACCAACACCACCTTCCAACCTTCGGCCAACAACGCCAACGCGCATGCTTTGCCAATGCCAGAACTGGCGCCTGTGACGATTGCTACTTTGCTCATGGGGATGCTCCTGTGTAATGCTTGGATTGTGAACAAGCTGGCGGCCAATTCAAGCCTTCATTGTCTCGTGTGCGAAAGACACACGTTGCTGGCGGCGCGCTAAAGTAGCGCCCTATGAATCCAATTTTTAACAAAGTCATCCTCTTCACCGACACCGACGGCTTCGCGCGTTTTCGCGAGGAAACGGTGGAACTCACCGACGGCAAGCCGCAAGCGCGTTTGTCGCCGCTCATGGCCAGCGGTGGCATGCAGCTGCGCCGCAGCCCTGTGGGGTTTCGCAGCGACTTTCATTGCACCGACAACCCGCAATGGTTATTCGTGTTGGAAGGTCAGATGGAAATCTTCTTGCAGGACGGCACGTCACGCGTCTTCGGCCCGGGCGAGCACTTTTACTCGGCCGATGTATTGCCCGCAGGCGCCACGTTTGACCCCAAGGTGCACGGCCACTGGAGCCGCCAAGTGGGGCCGGACGAACTCGTCACCTTGTTTGTTCGCGGCTAATGGTTGCAGGCTAAGCCACGCAGGGTGCGTGGCTTACCAACCTAGCCCTAAGTGCAGGGGCAAATACACGGCCATGCCAAGCACGATGGTCAGCAGCACATTGCGTTTGGCAAAGTAAACCGCCACGCCTACTGCGGCTGCAAAGATGCGGGCGTCCTGCCAAGTGGCAATGAGCTCGCCTTGCGTCATCACAATCTCGGGCACCACCACCGCCGACAAGGCAGCAATGGGTGCGTATTGCAAACCACGTTGCGCCCAGTGGGGCAAGTGCCATTCGGTGTTGCTTAAAAAGAAAAAGCTGCGCGTGACTACGGTGATGATGGCCAGGCCCACGATGACCCACAAGGTCCATGCGTCGGTCACGTTCAAGTCGGTGCTGCTCATGTCAGCCTCTCTTTCGCGGCCTTGAGCTGCTCGGCCATCAAGCATGCGAACACCGCCATGAGAATGGCCAACACGATGTTGAGCTTCAAAGGCAAGGCATACGCCAGCACCGCCGCGATGCCAGCGACGATGGCCGACAACACACGCAAACGCGAGCTAGCCAATGAGCATTGAATACCCAGCAAACACAAAATGCCCGCAAAGCCCAAGCCCCATGACGTGGGAATGGCGTTGGCCAAGGCAATGCCTAGCAAGCTGCAACTGATCCAACTGGTCCAGTTGGCAAAACTCAAACCGGCCAAGTAGGCTTCTTGCGTGTGGCGCTGCTCGTTGGTGTCCGCAGGGTGCGCGAAACGGCGGGTGAACAACACATAGGTGGGGTCTGTGTTGAAGTAGCCCGTCACGATGCGCGGCCAACGTGGCAAGTGCATGAGGTAACCACGCATGTGCAAGCTGAACACCACAAAACGCAAGTTCACACAAAAGCCTGCGGCCAGCACCACCCAAGCAGGCGCACCCGCCACGATGAGTGGCGTCGCAGCCAACTGCGAGCTACCGGCGTACACCACCAAGGTCATGAACACGGCTTCAAACACGCTCATCCCCGACTTGACCAAAGCCACGCCCGTCATCAATGCCCACGCAATTTGCCCGAAGGCTTGTGGCGCGAGGTCACGCACGCCGAGTTTGAACTCAGGGTGTTGGTAGAGTTTGCGTTGCCAAAACATCAGACAACTTTGTGAGCCGCGTGAGGCTCAAAACATTGGCCAGCGGTGATCGGGAAGCCGCGCAAAAAGTCGGCGGCGTTCAGACGTTTACCGCCTGCGCGTTGCAGCTCGGTGATGCACAACACGCCTTCGCCGCAGGCCACGCGCACGCCGTGCTCGTCAGCGCTCAGCACGGTGCCTGCTGGCTTATGGTGTGCGGTGCCTTCCACTGTGGCGCGCCACAGTTTGATAACGTCTGCACCCAGCTGCGCTGATGCGGCGGGAAATGGGTTGAACGCACGCACGCGTCGGCCAATCGTCTCGGCGGACTGTTGCCAATCCACCGCGGCTTCGGCCTTTTCAATTTTGTGGGCGTAGGTGATGCCAGCCTCGGGCTGCTTGCGCGGCTGCAACTTGCCCGCTTGTGCATCGGCCAACGCACGCACCACCAAAGCGCCGCCCATGTCAGCCAAGCGGTCGTGCAAGCTAGCGGTGGTGTCGTCTGCGGCAATGTCGAGCACGTCGGTCAGCAGCATGTCGCCGGTGTCGAGGCCTGCGTCCATTTGCATGATGACCACGCCGGTTTGCGCATCCCCCGCCTCAATGGCGCGGTGAATCGGCGCAGCACCGCGCCAGCGTGGCAACAAAGATGCGTGAATATTCAGGCAGCCCAAGCGCGGCGCATCCAAGGTCCACTGCGGCAGGATGAGACCATAGGCAGCCACCACCATCACGTCGGCCTTATGTTTCGAAATAGCTTCGGCAATTGCTGCTTGTGCAGCGGCTGCATCGTCTGGGTATTTGCCGTCTAGGCGTAGGCTCAAGGGTTGCGCCACAGGGATGTTGTGTTGCACAGCCAATTGCTTGACGGCCGAGGCTTGCAGTTTCATGCCGCGACCGGCAGGGCGGTCGGGCTGGGTCAGCACCAAGGGCACGGTGTGGCCAGCGGCCAAAATTTTGGCCAAGGCCTCAGCCGCAAATTCAGGCGTACCGGCAAAGATGACGCGCAACGAATCACTCATCGTCACGCAAAGCTTTGAGCAATTTGGTTTTGATGCGATTGCGCTTCAAAGGCGATAGGTATTCCACAAACACTTTGCCCATCAAATGGTCGAGTTCGTGCTGAATGCACACGGCCAGCAAACCTTCGGCTTCGATGGTGCGTTCTTTGCCATGCTCGTCGAGGGCTTTCACCTTCACATGCGTGGCGCGCTCCACGCCGTCGTAAATACCGGGCACCGACAAGCAGCCTTCGTCACCTTTGACGCGCTCGTCACCCATCCAAGTAATTTCAGGGTTGATGAGCACCATGGCTTCGTTGCGCTCTTCAGAGGTGTCAATCACCACCAAGCGCTCGTGCACATCCACTTGTGTGGCGGCTAGGCCGATGCCATTGGCGTCGTACATGGTTTCCAGCATGTCGGCAATCAAGGTCTTGATGCGCGCGTCAATTTCTTTGACGGGCTTGGCGACGGTGTGAAGCTTGGGGTCGGGGAATCGGAGGATGTCTAACTTGGGCATAGCAATATTGTCTCCGGTTCTTGTACCCATTTTGGCGACTAAGGATTCAATACCAGCTCATGCACCCACGCATCGGGCTTGCTACGCAGAGGGCGGTATTTGCCTGTGACCCATTCTTTTTTCATGTTGCTGTAGTTGTCCGACCAGACCAAGCCGCTTTGGCCGGTTTGGTAAATGAACTGCGATTGCTCCAGGTCTGACAGGTCGTACACCACACGCAGTGATGCCGCATGGCGATTGGCAAAAGGCAGGTACTTTTCATTCGCCCAATACTGGCCCACGTTGACGGTGAACATGTCGCCATCCGAAGGCACACGCACGCTGAACACATCGCGCAATACGGGCACTTGGCCAAAGGGCTTGTGTGTGCTGAGTGCCACATGCTCGTCACCCCAATCCCAGCGGGCGGGGGTATTGCCTTGCTTCGCGGCAATTCGGTCCAGCGCACGGTCTAGGGCGGCGGTGGATTGCTCGGCGCATGTCTTGGGCGCGCACCAAGGGCTATTGGGTTGTTGCATGACTTTTTCCAGCAACAACCTGAAATGGCGTTTGCCGTATTGCGCTTTGAACACATCGGCACCCAGCTTCGGCTCGATCAAACCACGCGTGAGTTCGTCGGCCCACACCGCAAAGACAAGTGGTGCGGCTTGGTCTGCATCCATGCGGCCATCAAAACCATCTAAGGTTTGCTTCGCTTTCACAGCCAACGGGTGTTGCGATGCGGTGGCTTTGAGCACAGGCAACAAGGTCAATGTGGACAAGGACACGGTGTCGTTTTGCAAAGCCTGCATGTCTTTAAAGCTGTGTTTGGGCTTGGCTTTGAGCACTTGCTCAATGCGGTCAAAGCGATGCGGCGTATTCCAGTCTTGACCCAAGTAATGCGGGTAATTCGGCGGTGTGATGCGTTGGTTGGCCGTGGCGACCCAGCCTTTTTTGCCGTCATCGGCAGGCATGTCGGCATAGGCCACCCAGCCCGTCCAGTCGTAACGCGCATCCCAACCCGGGGCGGGGGCCACGCCACGGATGTCGTTGGCAGCGCTGCGCACGGGCACGCGGCCTGCAGCCTTGTAGGCGATGTGGCCTTGGGTGTCCGCCATGACGATGTTGTGGGTGGGCGAGTGGTTGTCGCCATAGGCCTTCAACAAGTCGGCCACGCTTTTGGCTTGTTGCGCTTTGAGGCCGCCCACCAAGGTGCGGTTGTCGGCATCCAATGCACTCCAGCGCAAGGCCAGCACAAAGCGCGACACATCGATCACTTCTGCATGTGTGGCTTGCGCATCGCTGATCACAGGGCCATGACGCGTGCTGCGCACCACATGGGTCACAGCGGGTTTGCCTTTGACGGCGATGGTCTCGGTGCGTGTGTCAAACGCTTGCCAACCCGTGGGCGTTTTGTAGCGCATGGGGTTGCTTGGGTCGATGTGTTCCAAATACAAATCTTGCACATCCGGCCCAGTGTTGGTAAAGCCCCAAGCCACATGCGCATTGCGGCCCAGCACCACAAACGGCAAGCCGGGCAAGCTGGCACCGATCACATCGGTGTCGGGGGTTTGCAAATGGGCGTAGTACCAAATGGCCGGTGCGCTCAAGGCCAAGTGCGGATCGTTGGCCAACAGCGGTTTGCCTGTGGTGGTGTGTGAGCCCGCCACCACCCAGTTGTTGCTGCCACGGCCTTCGTTAAACCCAGGCTCGCCAATGACAGGCAATGAAAACGACGTTTGCAAGGCTGCGTCATTTTTGTACACGCCCAAGTCACGGTAGAGCTTGGCGAGGTCCACGGCAGAAGCGGGCTTCTCGCCGGGATAAGGCGGGTACAGGTCCCACAACTGTTCGGTGCTCAACTTGCGCGCGGCCACCAGACGCGCAAACTCGTTCCCCCAGTTGCCCCCCAAATCCAGCGCCATGACCAACGACCACGCCACGCTGTCGACTGGTTGCCACGCCACGCCTTTGTCACCACCCGGCTGCGTGCGCAGCAGCGCAAATTCAGGTGGCAATCCTTGTGGGCGGTTGGCATGAAACGCGTTGATGCCATCGCTGTAGGCCTGCAAGTGTTCACGCACATCAACAGGCAACAGGTCGAGCTGCTTTTGCGCCACGTGCATCAAACCCAAAGTGCGCATGAGCTTATCGGTGGGCAGCGTGGCTTCGCCCAAAATTTCTGACAGCTCACCGTGCATCACACGGCGGTTGAACTCTAACTGCCAACTGCGGTCTTGCGCATGCGCAAACCCCAAAGCAAATGCGGCATCATGGTTGCTTTGCGCCAAGATGTGCACCACATCGGCCGCATCGCGCTTGATGTTGACCGACGCTTTCAAGCCTTCGCTTCTGAGTTGCCCGTCATACATCGGCTGGGTATGAAACACCCACACACCCAAACCTGCTGCAAGCGACAGCACCAGCCAAAACACGGCTTTGAACATTCGATGGAGCCAGCGGGTCATACGCATCCTTTGCTTGTCATGGTTGGACTTTAAAGCACTTGAGAAGTTTTCGACTGCTGGCCGTGCACGCCAGCGACACCCGTTCTGACAATGAATTCTTCATTCAATAGGAGGAGCACATGGACAAAGACGAGTTACGCGCATGGCTGCGCTTGAGCATGACCGACGGCGTAGGCAACGATGCCGCACGCCAACTGCTGGCTTGCTTTGGCAGCCCGCAAGCGGTGTTTGAACAAACCGAAACCGCGTTGCACCAAGTGGCCACGCCGAAGCAAGCGCAAGCCTTGTTGACGGTGCCCAACGAATTGGCGGTGCAATGCGTGCGCACCCACCAGTGGCTGATGCACCAACCCGACACGCACACCCACGCGCTGTGGACCTTGGGCGATACGCACTACCCACCCGAGCTGCTGCAACTGGCAGACCCACCGCTGATGATTTACGTGGCCGGTCAAACTCAGCGCACCTTGGGCAACGCCGTGGCCATTGTGGGCAGTCGAAATCCCACACCGCAAGGCGCACAAACTGCAGAGCAGTTTGGCGAAGCGCTCAGCGCAGCTGGCTTGTGTGTGGTGTCGGGTTTGGCGCTCGGGGTGGACGGCGCCGCGCATCAAGGGGCACTGCGTGGTGGCAAAGTTCGCGATGGTGGATCCGCACACACACAGCATTGGCACACCGTGGCCGTCGTGGGTACGGGTCTAGACCGCGTGTACCCACGTCAACACCAAACACTGGCGAATGAGATTGCACGTAACGGTTTGGTCATCAGCGAATACTTGTTGGGCACTGCACCACTCGCGCACAACTTTCCCAAACGCAATCGCCTGATTGCAGCACTGGGCCTCGGCACCTTGGTGGTGGAGGCCGCGTTGAAATCGGGTTCGCTCATCACCGCCAAGATGGCACTCGACCTCAACCGCGATGTGTTGGCCATCCCAGGCTCTATCCATGCGACGCAATCACACGGTTGCCATGCGCTGATTCGCCAAGGTGCGAAGTTGGTAGAGAACGCACACGACGTGTTGGAAGAGTTGCAACTTGCACCGCAACAACAAGTGAATCTATTTGCCCAAGCATTGGGGGCAGACGATGACACCACCTCTGACCCTGCAGAACATCCACTGCTCACTCACATGGGCTATGGACCCGTGAGCTTGGACGCCTTGCAAGCGCGCAGTGGGCAAGACACCGCCACGCTGCAGGCGCAATTGCTCACGCTAGAGTTAGACGGTGCGATAGGCAAATTGCCTGGTGGCTTGTTTCAACGCTTGGCCATGACCTGATCAGGGTGAACACAGATGTTTGTGGGCAAGACAGAAACAAAAAACAGGTATATTGGTTTCATGTTTGAAGTGCTTGTATTCGTCTATGAAAACTATTGGCGAGGCGATGCGTGTCCCGAGCTAGAGCAGCTCGGCCGCAAACTCAACGCCGTGGGTTTTAACGTAGAAGACATCCAACAAGCTTTGTCGTGGCTCGACGAGCTGAACTTGGCGTCGCACAAAACCGAGCTGATCGACATCAGCCAAGCCGAACGCGAGCACCATACCGAATCTGCCCACAGCATGCGCGTGTACTCTGTCGCAGAGCAAGATCACTTAGGTGCGGCGTGCTTGGGCTTCATCAACTTCCTTGAATCTGCCGATGTGTTGTCGCCCCACATGCGCGAAATCGTTCTGGACCGCGCGATGGCCATTCCTGGCAACCCCATCCATTTGGATGACCTCAAAATCATTGTGTTGATGGTGTACTGGAGCATCGGCCTAGAGCCCGATGCGCTGGTGCTCGATGAATTGTGCGACGACGCAGATCGCGTCGCACACTGATCCGTATCTAGGCTACTTAGCTCTTCTTGCCGCCAAAGCGGTGCTCAATCTCACCCACGATGCCGCGACGGAACACCAACACACAGGTGACAAAGGTGCAACCCATGATGATGGTGACCCACGAGCCGAGGCTGGCCAAATAATTTTCCATCGTGATGATGATGGCCGCGCCCACAGATGGCCCAATCATGGTGCCCATGCCGCCCAGCAATGTCATCAACACCACTTCGCCCGACATTTGCCAGCCCACATCGGTCAACGTGGCCAAGCCAAATGCAATGGCTTTGGTGGCGCCCGCCAAACCAGCCAAACCCGCAGACAACACAAACGCCACCAACTTGTAGTGGTCCACGTTGTAGCCCAAAGACAAAGCACGTGGCTCGTTCTCGCGCACTGACTTCAACACTTGCCCAAAGGGCGAATGCACCACGCGATAGATCAACGCAAAGGCCGCCACAAAAATGGCCAGCACCACGTAGTACATGCTGGTGTCGCTGCTCAAATCAAACACACCAAACAACTTGCCGCGTGGAATGCTTTGAATGCCGTCTTCTGCATACGTGAACGGCGACTGAACGCACAAGAAGTAAATCATTTGCGCCAATGCCAAGGTCACCATCGCAAAGTAAATACCTTGTCGACGCACGGCCAACCAACCTGTGAACAAACCAATGCATGCTGCACTCAAGGTACCGGCCAACACGGCGAGCTCAGGCGTCATGCCCCACACTTTGGCGGCATGGCCCGATACATAGGCCGCAAAACCAAAAAACATGGCGTGACCAAACGACAGCAAACCCGTGAAACCAATCAACAAGTTAAAGGCGCTCGCAAACAAAGCAAAGCACAGCACCTTCATCAAGAACATGGGGTAGCCCACAAACGGCGCGACCAAAAGGGCCAACAGCAGGCCGCCGTAAATCAAACGTTTGCTCATCATTTCTCCCGCCCGAACAAACCTGCTGGTCGGATCAACAACACAATCGCCATGATGACAAACACCACAGTCGTCGACGCTTCTGCAAAAAACACTTTGGTCAGGCCTTCAACCAGGCCCAGCCCCAAGCCGGTGACGATGGCGCCCAAGATAGAACCCATGCCGCCAATCACCACCACGGCAAACACCACGATGATGATGTTGGAACCCATCAACGGGCTCACTTGGTAAATCGGTGCGGCCATCACACCTGCCAAACCAGCCAAGCCCACACCAAAGGCATAGGTCAAGGTGACCATCAGGGGCACGTTGATGCCAAAGGCTTTGACCATATTGGGGTTTTCTGTGCCCGCACGCAGGTAAGCACCGAGCTTGGTTTTTTCAATCACGTACCAAGTCGCAAAACACACAACGATGGACACCACAATCACCCACACGCGGTACTTGGGCAACATCATGAAACCCAAATCAAACACGCCGCGGAAGACATCTGGCAACTCATAAGGCAAGCCTGATGAGCCATAAAACTCGCGGAAGATACCTTCCAAAATGAGCGCCAAACCAAAGGTCAACAGCAAGCCATACAAATGGTCGAGCTGATGCAGCCAACGCAGCATGGTTTTTTCAATCACCACGCCAATCAGTGCCACACCGATAGGCGCAATGACCAAGGCCATCCAGTAATTGATGCCCGCATAGTTGAGCAGCATCCACGCAAAGAAAGCGCCCGCCATGTAAAGCGCACCATGCGCAAAGTTGACGATGTTGAGCATGCCGAAAATCACGGCCAACCCCAACGACAAGATGGCATAGAAAGAGCCATTCACCAAGCCAAGCATGAGTTGCCCCATCAACGCTTGTATGGGCACGCCAAAAATTTCAGTCATACATCCGATTCAATGAAACGGACCGCATCATGCGGCCCGTCGTGTCAACACATTACTTCTTCACAAATGCAGGGCAGCGGCTTTGGGCCAATGGCTGGAATGCATCTTCACCCTTGATGGTGCCTTTGAGGTTGTAGTAGTCCCATGCGCCTTTTGATTCAGAAGGCTTCTTCACTTGGAACAAATACATGTCGTGCACCATGCGGCCATCAGGACGCAACTTGCCGTTCTTGGCAAACATGTCATTGATAGGCGTCTCTTGCATCTTCTTCATCACGGCAGCGGTGTCGTCGGTGCCAGCTGCTTGCACAGCCTTCAAGTAATGCATGGTCGATGAATAGACAGACGCATGGTTAGAGTTGGGCTTTTTCTTCATCACAGCTTCGTACTTTTGCGTCCAAGCACGTGTCTCGGGGTTCAAGTCCCAGTACCAACCTTCGGTCAAATACAAGCCTTGTGCGGTATTCAAGCCGATGGCGTGCACATCCGTGATCAACATCAACAAAGCCGCCAAGTTTTGTTTCTTGGTCAAACCAAATTCAGCCGCAGCTTTGATGCTGTTGACCGTGTCGCCACCGGCGTTGGCCAAGCCCACCACTTTGGCACCTGAGCTTTGGGCTTGCAACAAGAAGGAAGAGAAGTCGCCTGTAGACAGTGGGTGACGCACAGCGCCCTTCACCGTGCCGCCTGCGGCCTTCACCACATCGCCCGTGTCTTTTTCGAGCGAGTGACCGAAGGCGTAGTCAGCCGTCAAGAAGAACCAGCTGTCGCCGCCGTCTTTCACAATCGCTTTGCCCACCACATTGCTCAACGCAATGGTGTCCATCAAGTAATGCACGCCCGTGCCTGGTGCGCAGTCTTCGTTGGTCATACGTGCAGTGGCCGCGCCAGTGACGATGGTGATTTTGTTTTTCTCTTTGCCCAGGGCTTGCACGGTCAGCGCCACAGCGGAGTTCAAGTTCTCTACTGTCATGTCCACGCCATCGCGGTCAAACCATTGTTGGGTGACGTTCTTGGCAATGTCGGGTTTGTTTTGGTGGTCGGCATTCACCACTTCGATGGGCTTGCCAAACATCTTGCCGCCGAAGTCTTGCACCGCCATCTTGGCGGCGGCCACAGCACCGGGGCCGCCGTAGTCGGCGTACACGCCCGACATGTCGGTCAACACGCCAATCTTCACGCTGTCGCCAGACAGTTTTCCCTGCGCCAAAGCGCTGGTGGATACGCCTGCCAAAAAGACAGCAGTTGCGGCAGCGATGGCCGAGGTCACGAAAATTCGCTTCATAGTTTGCTCCTGTTGAAAAAGGGCTTAGACGCCCAGATACTCGTTCAGCATTTGCGCTTTGTTATCGAGCTCATCTTTGTGGACTGTGGCCACGATCTGGCCATGCTCCATCACGTAGTGCCGATCTGCCAAAGGTGCAGCAAATCGGAAGTTTTGTTCGACCAAGATGATGGTCAGCCCCTTGGCCTTGAGTTGGCGAATCACGCGGCCCAGTGTTTGCACAATCACAGGCGCCAGACCTTCGGTGATTTCGTCGAGCAACAAAATACGTGCGCCTGAACGCAGGATGCGCGCCATGGCCAGCATCTGTTGCTCACCACCTGACAAGCGCGTGCCTTGGCTATTTCGACGCTCTTTGAGGTTGGGAAACATCTCGTAAATTTCTTCCACCGACATGCCGCCCGGCCCAATCTTGGGCGGCAACATCAGATTTTCTTCGCAGCTCAGGCTGGAAAAAATGCCGCGCTCTTCTGGGCAATACCCCAAACCCAAGCGAGCAATTTGGTTGGTCTGCATGCCAATGGTTTCCACACCGTCAATTTGTACGGAACCCGTGCGTCGACCGGTCAAACCCAAAATCGATTTGATCGTGGTCGAACGGCCTGCACCGTTACGGCCTAGCAAAGTGACCAATTCGCCTTCATGAATTTCAAAATTCACACCATGCAAGATGTGAGATTCGCCATACCAAGAATCAAGGCCAGCGACTTTCAATAGGGGCTTGCTCATGCGGCCTCCTCGGCGGTGCCCACATAGGCTTCAAGCACGCGCGGGTCTTTGGACACTTGGGCGTAAGGGCCTTCAGCCAACACAGAGCCGCGTGCCAACACCGTGATGGTGTCTGACAAGTCAGCAATCACGTTCATGTTGTGTTCCACCATCAGCACCGTGCGGTTGGCAGACACCTTGCGAATCAAATCCACCACACGGCTCACGTCTTCGTGGCCCATGCCTTGAGTGGGTTCGTCCAACAACATCAGCTCAGGGTCGAGCGCCAAGGTGGTGGCAATTTCAAGGGCCCGTTTACGGCCATAGGGCAGTTGCACCGTTTCGGTTTGCGCAAAGCTGGCCAAATCCACCTGCTCTAGCAAGTGCATGGCTTGCTCATTCAAGGTGTTGAGGCTGGACTCAGGTTTCCAAAAATGAAAGCTCGTGCCGAGTTTGCGTTGCAAACCAATGCGCACGTTTTCTAAAACACTCAGGTGTGGAAACACAGCGGAAATTTGAAACGAACGCACCATGCCCATGCGCGCCACTTCAGCGGCTTTGAGGGCCGTGATGTCTTGACCGTTGTAAATGATCTGACCAGAGCTCACCGGTAAAAACTTGGTGAGCAAATTGAAGACGGTGGTTTTACCCGCACCGTTAGGGCCAATCAGAGCGTGAATCGAGCCACGTTTGATTTGCAAATTCACGCCATCCACAGCGATGAAGCCTTTGAATTCGCGTGTGAGTTGCTTGGTTTCTAGGATGAAGTCGTTGCGTGTCAAACCTGATGCCTTCGATGGAAGTCCGTGTGTCTAGGACGCGGATGCTAAGCATCGGCAGTGGTCGTCGCAAAGGGGTAAACCCTTTTTCAAGTCACCTGCAAGACAAAGAGTGGTCTGACCACTCAGCCAAGCGGGCACAAAAAAGCCGGTTCGCAAACCGGCTTTTCCATTGACGGCAAGTGGTTTTAAACCACAGCGCCAGAATTCTCATCATCAGAATCGCCCGCCACTTTGGCCGTGTGTTTGATCAGGTCTTCACGGCGAATGCCCAACCACATGGCGATGGCTGCCGCCACAAACACGGAGGAGTAAATGCCAAACAAAATGCCGATGGTGAGCGCCAGCGCAAAGTAATGCAGGGTTGCACCACCGAACAACAACATGGACAACACCATGAGCTGCGTACAACCGTGGGTGATGATGGTTCGGCTGATGGTGGAGGTGATGGCGTTGTCGATGATCTCGACCGTGTCCATCTTGCGATAGCGGCGGAAGTTTTCTCGGATACGGTCAAAGATCACAACGGATTCGTTCACAGAGTAGCCCAACACTGCCAACACGGCAGCCAAGACGGGCAACGAAAACTCCCATTGGAAGAACGCGAAAAAGCCCAAGATGATGACCACGTCATGCAAGTTCGCAATGATTGCGGCCACGGCAAACTTCCACTCGAAGCGCATGGCCAAATAAATCATGATGCCCACCACCACAAAGGCCAAGGCCTTGAGGCCGTCGACCGCCAGCTCGTCTCCCACCTGGGGGCCGACAAACTCGGTGCGACGCAGCTGCACATTGGCGTCGGTGGTTTTAAGTGCGGTCAGCACTTGTTCGCTTTGCTGCGCAGAGCTTTGGCCTTTGACGGCAGGCATGCGAATCATCACATCACGCGCCGTGCCAAAGTTTTGCACTTGCACATCTGAGAAACCGAGCTTGGCGATTTGGTCGCGCACGGCATTGAGGTCAGCGGGCTGGCTGTAGCTAACTTCCATCAGCGTGCCGCCCGTGAACTCGACCGACAGGTGCAAACCACGGCTGAACAAGAAGAACACCGCCGCCACAAACGTGATGAACGAGATGGCGTTGAACGCCACCGCGTGTTTCATGAACGGGATGTCTTTTTTAATCTTAAAAAATTCCATGATGACTTCCTTTTAAGCGCGCCAAACAGTGCCAATAGACACGCTTTGCAATTTCTTTTGGCGGCCATACCAAACGTTGACCAAGCCACGCGAGAAGAACACCGCAGAGAACATGCTGGTCAAAATGCCCAAGCAATGCACCACGGCAAAGCCGCGCACAGGGCCAGAGCCAAAGGCCAACAAGGCCAAGCCAGCAATCAGGGTGGTGACGTTGGAGTCGAGGATGGTGGCCCATGCGCGGTCGTAGCCGGCGTGGATGGCCGACTGTGCGGATGCACCATTGCGCAGCTCTTCGCGCACACGCTCATTGATCAGCACGTTGGCGTCAATCGCCATGCCCAAGACCAAGGCCATCGCAGCCATGCCAGGCAGCGTGAGCGTGGCTTGCAACATAGAGAGCACCGCCACCAAGAGCAACAAGTTCACGGCCAAGGCGATGCTGGAGAACACGCCAAACAACATGTAATAAATACACATGAAGGCGGTCACAGCGACAAAGCCCCAGGTGACGGAGTCAAAACCTTTGGCAATGTTTTCAGCACCGAGGCTTGGCCCAATGGTGCGTTCTTCAATGATTTCCATGGGCGCAGCGAGCGAACCAGCGCGCAGCAACAAGGCAGTGTCGTTGGCTTCCACGGTGCTCATGCGGCCAGAAATTTGCACGCGACCCCCGCCGATTTCGCTACGGATCACAGGCGCGGTCACGACTTCGCCCTTGCCTTTTTCAAACAGCAGAATGGCCATGCGTTTGCCCACGCTCTCACGCGTCACATCTTTGAAGATGCGTGCACCTTTGGCGTCGAGCGTCAAGTGCACGGCGGCTTCTTGGTTTTGTGTGTCAAAGCCGGGTTGGGCATCGGTGAGGTTTTCACCGGTCAAGATGACTTGCTTTTTCACGATCACCGCTTGGCCGTTGCGGTCCATGAAGCGCTCGGTGCCAAACGGCACGGGGCCGTTGCCAAACTCTGCACTGCGGGCTTCGGCGCTGTCGTCCACCATGCGGATTTCCAGCGTGGCAGTACGGCCCAAAATGTCTTTGGCTTTGGCGGTGTCTTGCACGCCTGGCAGTTGCACCACTATGCGGTCTGTGCCTTGCTGTTGAATCACAGGCTCGGCCACGCCCAACTCGTTGATACGGTTGTGCAAGGTGGTGATGTTTTGCTTGATGGCTTGCTCTTGCACGCGCTTGGCTGCCACAGGGTTGATCACCGCAGTGAGCTTGAAGTCCGCACCATCAGGGGCGCTGGTGGTTTGCAAATCCAGGAACTGGTCTTGAATCACGCGTTGCGCAGCTTCCAACGTGGCCATGTCGCGAAAACGAATCTCGATGGTTTGGTCGTTACGACTGATGCCGCTGTGGCGCACGTTCTTTTCGCGAAGGCCGGTGCGGATGTCACCTGCCAAAGACTCTGCTTTCTTGGTGAGCGCTGAAGGCATGTCCACTTGCAACATGAAGTGCACACCACCGCGCAAGTCCAAACCCAAATACATGGGGGCCGCATTGAGCGAGGTCAGCCACGCGGGTGAGCGGGCCAACAAATTGAGCGCCACGACATACGACGCATCGTTCGCATCAGGCACCAAGGCTTGCTGTATTGCGTCCTTGGCTTTGAGTTGTTTGTCAGTGCTGTCAAAGCGCACTTTGAGCGAGCCGTTGTCCAAGGTCACCACATCGGGCGCGAGACTGGCAGCGGCCAAGGCCGCTTGTACGCGCTCTTGCACAGTGAGGTCAACTTTAACGGACGACTTAGCGGCAGACACCTGCACCGCAGGCGCTTCGCCAAAAAAGTTAGGCAGCGTGTAGAGGCTGCCGACAACCAAAGCGATCACGATGATCGCGTACTTCCAAAGGGGGTAACGGTTCATGATCGCTTCGTCGTCTTAGTGGTGGATACGAATTACAGTGAACCTTTAGGCAGCACTTGCACCACGGCTTGGCGTTGCAACTGCACTTCCACGCCAGCAGCGATTTCGATCGTCACGGTGGCATCCGCCAACTTGGTCACCTTGCCGAGCAAGCCGCCAGCTGTGGCGATTTCGTCGCCTTTGGCGATGGCTTCGATCATGGCTTTGTGCTCTTTTTGACGCTTCATCTGTGGACGAATCATCACGAAATACAAGACCACAAACATCAACACCAAAGGCAACATGCCTTGCAAAGAAGTCATGAGGTCACCACCTGCAGCAGCGGCAGGTGCGGTTTGGGCGAAAGCAGAAGAAATCAACACGGTCAAACTCCAAATTGAGGGACTGCTGCCAGGGTGCAAAACGCCCCAGCAGACCAAACGCGGATTGTATGCGGCTGGCTCAGTGCCTCAGTTCAGGGCGGACCACTGCGCTTTCAAGCCATCCCACTTTTGACGCGCCGCCGCCAAGTGGCGCGCTTTGACGTGGCCAAAGCCTTTGATTTGTTCAGGTATTCGCGCCATCTCCACCGCCAAGGCGTGGTTGCCGGCGTTGAGCTGCCCCAGCATGGTGTCAACGCTGCTTTGGTATTGAGCGATCAAGGCGCGCTCGATGCGACGCTCTTCGGTGTACCCAAACACATCCAACGCCGTGCCTCTGAGCCACTTGAAATGCTTGAGCACCTTGAAACCCGTGAGCATGAGCGGCCCAAACTTTTGCTTTTGCAACTCGCCTTTGGCATTGGTCTTAGCAATCAGCGGCGGGGCCAAGTGGTAGTTGAGTGTGTAGTCCCCCTCAAACATGCCTTTGATCTTTTGCAAGAAGGCTGTGTCGGTGTGCAAGCGCGCCACTTCGTACTCGTCTTTGTAGGCCATGAGTTTGAACAGGTTACGCGCCACGGCTTCAGTCAGCGTGGTTTTATGCAACACCGCTTCTGCCGTGCGCACACGCTCCACCACAGCGCGATAGCGGTTGGCATACGACGCGCTTTGATAGCTGGTGAGAAAAGCCACGCGCTTGGCGATGAGCGCATCCACCCCCTCAGACTTGTGGAAATGCACCACCTGCGCAGGCGCCAGTAAGGCTTGCACCTCAGCCCAATGCACGGCGCAGTGACGGCCCCATTCAAACGCGGCTTTGTTTTGCGCCACCGCCATGTCGTTGAGTTCCATCGCACGCATCAAGGCCTCCAACCCCAAGGGCACCCAACCCTTTTGCCAAGCAAAGCCCAAGACCATGGGGTTCACAAAAATGCTGTCACCCAACACTTGCGTGGCCACACGGTCAGCATCAAAAGCACTCACACCGTCAACGCCCACGGCATGCACGATTTCAGCCACACACGCTTCGCCTGGGTTTTCCCAGTTGGCGTTGCGCACAAAGGCTGCGGTAGGTGCGCTGTGTGCGTTGAGCGCCACATGCGTGCGACCGGCGCGCATGCGTTGCAAGGTTTCTTTGCCCGCCACCACGATGGGATCACAACCAATGATGAGGTCTGCCGCTGCAAGACCCACACGCGTGGTGCGAATGTCGTCTGGATGATTGGCGATCAGAACATGGCTCCACGTCGCACCACCTTTTTGTGCCAAACCGGCTGCGTCTTGCGTGACCACGCCTTTGCCTTCGATGTGTGCTGCCATGCCCAACAACTGACCGATGGTGATGACACCCGTGCCACCCACACCCGCCACCACCATGCCCCACGCGTGTGTGGCATCTGGCAACGTGGGTTCTGGCAAGGCCAATGCAGGCAACGCCATGCGCGACACACCTTTGGCTTTTTTCTTCAGGCTGCCGCCCTCCACCGTCACAAAGCTCGGGCAAAAGCCTTTGACGCAACTGATGTCTTTGTTGCAGGTGCTTTGGTTGATGGTGCGTTTGCGACCGAACTCGGTCTCAATCGGCTCCACGCTCATGCAGTTGCTTTGCACGCCGCAGTCGCCACAGCCTTCGCACACCAAGTCGTTGATCAACACGCGCACCGCAGGGTCGGCCATCGTGCCGCGTTTGCGACGGCGGCGTTTTTCGGTGGCACAGGTTTGGTCATAGATGATGACGGTGCAGCCCAAGATTCCCCGCATCTCGCGTTGGATGCGGTCTAGCTCGTCGCGGTGGAACACGGCCACGCCGTCGACCAAACCAGCGCCTTCGTATTTCTCGGGCTCGTCCGTGACCACGGTGATGCGTTGCGCGCCTTCAGCTTTCATACTTTGGGCAATTTGCAAAACGCTGTGGCCTTCAGGACGTTCACCCACGCGTTGCCCACCCGTCATCGCGACGGCATCGTTGTAAAGCAGCTTGTAGGTGATGTTCACACCCGCTGCAATGCTTTGGCGAATCGCCAAGATGCCGCTGTGAAAGTAAGTGCCGTCGCCCAAGTTGGCGAAGATGTGCTGGTCGTTCACAAACGGTTGTTGGCCCACCCAAGGCACGCCCTCGCCACCCATTTGTGTGAACCCGTTCGTGTCGCGGTCCATCCACAACACCATGAAGTGGCAGCCAATGCCAGCCATGGCGCGTGAGCCTTCGGGCACTTTGGTAGATGTGTTGTGCGGGCAGCCCGAGCAGAACCACGGCATGCGATCGGCCTTCAAAGTCACCGCGGTCATGGCTTGTTCTTTGGCTGTGATGATGGCCAGCTGCGCGTTGATGCGCGCGGTGGTGTCGGCATCTACACCGAGCTTCAAGACGCGTTGTGCAATCGCCTTCGCAATGAGCGCGGGGTTCAGGTCCGCGTTCGCGCGCAACAAAGTATTGGCGCTGGGGTTGGGCATGGACCATTCGCCGCCGCCGCCACCAAAGGGGCCTTGCTCTGCGTCGCCTTCGATCTCGTTGAATTTGCCCAGCACATTGGGACGCACATCAGCACGCCAGTTGTACAGCTCTTCTTTGAGTTGGTACTCAATGACTTGGCGTTTTTCTTCAATCACCAAAATCTCTTGCAGGCCCTTGGCAAACTCACGCGTGAGCTGCGCATCCAACGGCCACACTACGGCCACTTTGTGCAAACGAATACCCAAGCGGCGGCAGGTGTCATCGTCCAGCCCCAAGTCAAGCAGCGCTTGCCGCGTGTCGTTGTAGGCCTTGCCACTGGTGATCAACCCTAAGCGGTCGTTCGGGCCTTCGATGACGTTGTGGTTCAAACGGTTGGCGCGCACATACGCAAGGGCTGCGTACCACTTGTAGTCAAACAAACGCGCTTCTTGTTCGAGTGCGGTGTCGGGCCAGCGGATGTGCAGGCCGCCTGCAGGCATTTCAAACTCTGGAATGACAATGTTCACGCGCTGTGGATCAATCACCGCAGTGGAGCTGGACTCCACAATTTCTTGAATCGTCTTCATACCCGACCACACACCGCTGAAGCGGCTCATGGCGATGGCATGCAAACCCAAATCCAAAATTTCTTGCACGTTGCTGGGGAAGAACACGGGCGTGCCGCAGGCCTTGAAAATGTGATCGCTTTGATGCACCGCAGTTGAGCTTTTGGCCACATGGTCATCGCCCGCCACAGCCAGCACGCCGCCCCAGGGTGTGGTGCCCGCCATGTTGGCGTGCTTGAACACATCCGAACAACGGTCCACGCCCGGCCCTTTGCCGTACCAAATACCAAACACACCATCAAACTTGTTGCTGCCCGGCGGTGCAAAGCCGAGTTGCTGGGTGCCCCACAGCGCGGTGGCGGCCAGCTCTTCGTTCACACCGGGTTGGAAGACGATGTTTTGCGCTTCTAAATATGGCTTGGCTTTCCACAGCGATTGGTCATAGGTGCCCAGCGGCGAGCCGCGATAACCACTGATGAAGCCTGCCGTGTTTTTGCCTTGCAGCGCATCGCGTTGGCGCTGCAACATGGGCAGCTTGACCAAGGCTTGCACGCCGCTCATGAATGCGCGGCCCACGTCGAGGCTGTATTTGTCGTCCAGCGTCACGGTGTCGAGGGCTCGGCGAACGTGCTCGGGTAAGGGTGCATTCATCGGTGTCTCCGTTTGCTTTGTGTTTGAAACAAAGTGTAGGGTTTGCGTCCAGATAAAGGTTTGCGTTTTACGCTCTAAATTACCCTGTTTGCGCAAGATTCTTTCTAAAATCTCGATAAAAAGAAACAGAGGGGCGTTACCTTGGAGACACTCGACAAATTTGATCTGGCGATTTTGCGCGAGCTACAAGCCGATGCACGCCTGACCAATGCAGAACTGGCGCAGCGCGTGGGCTTGAGTGCGGCGCCTTGTTGGCGGCGTGTGCGTGTGCTTGAAGAAGAGGGTTACATCACCGGCTATCGCGCAGAAATCAACCGCCACAAAATTGGCTTGGGTGTGCTGGCATTTGTGCGCGTGGATGCGGAACGCAACACAGGCGATGTGGCCCGCAAGTTAGAAGTGGCGATTCGCAAAATTCCAGAAATCGTGGCCTGCCACTACATCAGCGGCACAGGCACGTTTGAGCTGCAAGTGGTGTCGCAAGATTTAGAAACCTTCAGCCAATTTGCACGCGAGGTGTTGATCAACTTGCCGCATGTGAAAGACATACACACCAGCTTTTCACTCGGTGAAGTCAAAGCCAGCGGAGCTTTGCCTTTGACGCATTTGAAAAAATGATCGTCGACTGACATAAAAAAGCCCCGTGCAAACGGGGCTTCCGAAATGCGCAACTAACTTAGTTTGCGCAATACACCTTGGCGTCGTAAGGCGTGTAGATACCGCCAGTCAACATACCCAGCACGCCGTTGATGAATGAAGTTTGACGTTCAACCTTGACCACCTTGTTGGCACCGCCGCAAACCGCAGCTGCGTCGATGGTTTGTGTTTGACCCAAGCCGCTCACAAAGAAGGTTTGCATGTCTTCTTTGCCCAACTTGCCGGTTTGACCGTTGATGTAGGCAGTTTGTGTTGATCAAGCAGCCAATGTGGCAACCAAGATCAAGGGAAAAATGATTTTTTTCATGATGCTGTCCTAACGATTAACGGGTGCAATAAACACGAACTTGACGTGGGGAATAAATACCCAGCGTCACAATGGTCAGACCCACGTTGCCAGCGGTCATTTGTGTTTCGACGCGCTGCACTTTGGCAGCAGAGCCACACACCTTGGCGGCATCAATCTCTTCGCTTTGGCCAATGCCACCCACCCAGAAGGTTTGCAAGTCGTCATGTGTTGGTGCGTTGTGCGCGTCAGGGCGAACATCAAAACGCTGAATCGCGCAGCCAGTCAAGCTGAGCACAATGGCTGCAATCGCTAGTTTTTTCATTTCAAACACTCAAAAAGTTAGATGGGCGTCTATTTTAGTAGATATTAGTATTCAATTCATCGAGGCCATAGCACCCAAAGACGTAAACCCTGCTTCATGCGCCCCGCAAAGTCCCCCGCCTCCGCTCCTGTGCCCGCAAAGTAATCGGCCCGCACCGCGCCCACGATGGCGCTGCCCGTGTCTTGCGCAAACACCAAACGCTGCAAACTGCCATTGGGCCCAGCGCTGGCCAGCCATACCGGTGTGCCGTAGGGAATCGAATCTTTATCCACGGCAATCGAGCGTCCCGCGGTCAGGGGCACACCTTGTGCGCCACGCGGACCGAGGTCGGCATCCGCCGCGCTGCGCACCTCTTCACGGAAGAACACATAGCGCGGGTTGCTCCACAACATCTCTTGCACCAAGCGCGGATTGCTTTGTTGGGCGCTAACAATCCATGCCTTGATGCCTTGCCACGACGCATCACGAATCAAGCCACGGTCTAACAACCAACGGCCCACGCTTTGATACGGCTGCTCGTTGGAGCCGGCAAATGCCAAGCGCACCACGCGCGTGGTGCCATCGGGATTGGCCATGCGCACGCGACCTGAGCCTTGGATGTGCAACACCAAGGCATCAATCGGATCAGCAAGCCACGCCACTTCGCGGCCACGCAAGGCGTCACGCGCTTGCGAGTTGGTGTCGATCTCTTGTCGGCTGAACCATGGGCGGCCCGCGCGTCGCGCTTCGGCCAACCCTTCAGGCGGGGCGTACAACGGCACTTCAAAGCCGGGACGCATTTGTGCTGACGCATCAAACAGCGGCTCGTAATAGCTGGTGAGCAAACCATCGACGGCACCGTCAAGCGATTCAACACGGTAGGGCTGCAAGTGGCTCATCATCCACAGGCGGCGGTCATCGTCGCTGCCCAGCATGAGTTGACGCACGTCTTTGCACAACGGCGCAAACAAAGGGCCGGGGCGTTCACAGTTTTGCAGCCATGCATTCCATGCATCCTGCGTGGGGTCGTTTTGCCAACCGGGCACATCGTTCCATGACGTGGCCACCCAACGGCTGCGGTAGCTTTGCTGCGGACTCGGTGTGCCGGGTGTGCCAGCCAAACTGCCGCTGGCACGCGGTGTTTCTGCGGGCGCCCTAGCAGCAGGCGCTGAACGACCGTAGTCCGTCACGGGCGCGTAGCGTGGGGTGCCGCACGCCACCAAGCTTCCTACAATCAAGGTCCATGTCAAACGCCACAGGATTTGTCTCATGCTGTTAATTTTGCTAGAAGCGCTGGGCGCGGGTTGCATCTTGGTGTTGATCGTATGGTGGACGATGTTCTCAGGTCGGGAAGAAACCGAAGCTGAACACCTTGCCGCACAAGAAGAAGCCGCCAAAGACGAAAAATAACTCACTCGCCACGCAGCAAGTTGGCCAACTCCACGGCCGACTTCACATTCATTTTGTCAAACACACGGGCGCGGTGAACTTCCACGGTGCGCACGCTGATGTCCAGCTGATCTGCAATCAGTTTGTTGGGCAAACCCTCTA
This sequence comes from Limnohabitans sp. TEGF004, assembly GCF_027924965.1. Lineage (NCBI taxonomy): Bacteria > Pseudomonadati > Pseudomonadota > Betaproteobacteria > Burkholderiales > Comamonadaceae > Limnohabitans > Limnohabitans sp. TEGF004. The sequence continues at coordinate 2,543,458 of NZ_AP027056.1, forward strand.
CCACCAAGTGCATCACGTCGCGTTCACGTTCCGTCAAATCGGCCAAGTTGTGTTGCAGGTCTTGTTTGGCTCGTACGCTTTGCAAGGTTTGCGCCGAACGCGCCAAGGCTTGTTCAATGCGGTCGACCAAGGCGTTGTCTGAAAAAGGTTTTTCACAAAAATCAAACGCGCCCCGCTTGACGGAATCGACGGCGGTGGGCACATCGGCATGGCCTGTTAAAAAAATCACAGGTAAGGCATCAAGCAGTTGACGCTCAATGAGATGCTCAAACAAAGCCAAGCCGCTCATGCCTGGCATACGCACATCAAGCAACAAGCAACCGGGCTGCGAAGGCTGCCACGCATTGCTGCCTCCCCCTAAAAACTCGGCAAATGCATCTGCACTGTCAAACGATTGACTGGGCAAACGGCGCGAACGCAACAGCCACGCCAGCGCTTCGCGCACGCCAGCGTCATCGTCAACAATAAAAACCAAAGCGTCTTCTGTGGGTTGCATGTGTCAGGTCTCGGGGGACGATTGTGGCAGGGTGAAACTGAACACCGTGCCGCGCGGTGTGTTGGGGCGATGCCCCAAAAATCCACCATGTTGTTCCACCACGGTACGACACAAACTCAGACCCAAGCCCATGCCTTCTTCTTTGGTGGTGAAAAACGGTGTGAACAATTTCTCTGACACGCCATCAGGAATGCCTTGGCCAATATCAGCCACCGAAAACTCCAACCAACGGCTGGTTGCGTTGGATGCAGCGCTGCGTACGCTGAGTGTGAGCACTTTGTTAGGCGTTTCATCCGCCATGGCTTGCATGCCATTGCGCGACAAATTCAACAGCACTTGTTCGACCATGGTCCGATCGCAGAACACGGTTGGCAAATCGGTCGGGCATTGAACCACCACACGCACACCCAATTTGCGGGCTTGCAAAATCACCAAGGGCATCACGTCATCGAGCAAGGCACGTGGCTTCACTGCCTCGCGCGCTTGGTCACGGCGACGCACAAAGTCGTGCACGCTCTTGATGACCTTGCCGGCACGTTCAGCTTGCTGGCCAATGCGCTGGATGGCACTGCCCAAGGTCTCCGCCAACTGCGGGTCTTTCACGGCGGCATCTTGCAACAGGTTCATGCTGCCGGTGGCGTAACTTGAAATCGCAGCGAGCGGTTGGTTCAACTCGTGGCTCAACAACGAGGCCATCTCACCCACCGTGGCCAAACGTGCGGTGGCTTGCAAACGTTCTTGGCTGGCACGCGACACTTCTTCCACGCGACGCTGCTCGCTGATGTCCAACACCGCGCCCATCCAGCCGGTTTGTTCGCCTAAGGCGTTGATCAGCGGGGCTTCAAAAATCATCACGGCAAAACGCTCACCGTTTTGGCGCATGAAGACCGATTCCACGCCCTCACGCGGCGGCGCATTACCCGCCAAACGCAAGGCTTGGCGCTGGCCGTACTCGTCCACCATCTCGGGTGGCCAATAAGGTGCAGGAATGCTTTTGCCAATCAACTCTTTGGCCTCGAAACCCACCATTTCGCAAAATGCGGGGTTCACATAGGTGATGCGACCTTGGTTGTCACGGGCGCGCAAGCCGGTGACGAGGGAGTCTTCCATGGCTTTGCGAAAGGCCAACGCTTCGGCCAAGTCCAGCTCCACGCGTTGACGGCGACGCATGTCACGCGCCAACATGATGAGCACGGTGACCAAGGCAATCGCCATGGCCGTGACCAACGCGGTCAAGACATTGGGAAACACATCAGGGGCACCGCGCCAGCTGTCCATGCGCAGCACCATGGTGTGGCCCGGCAAATCAATCAGCTGCTTGGCAATGAACACGCGCGAGCCGCGACGTGCTGTGCCGTGCATGGCCAAACGCGTGCCATCTGACTCTGTGAATGACACCTCTTGGCTGCGCGTGAGCTGTGGCCCCACCATGTTGACCAAGATCTCCCCCAAGGAATAGGTGGCAATGGTGTAGCCCGTGAGCTGGCCATCGGTGATGACCGGCAAGCACAAATCCATAATTTCCAAGCCCAAGCCATCGGCTTGTGGGACATAGGTGCTCGCGCCATAGCCGGGGCCGCTTTGGCGGCGTGCCACACCACACGCTTGCACCACTTCAGGCTGATTGGCCGCGCGACCAAAACGGTTGAACACGGGAGCCCGAAACGGGGTGTCGATGCTTTTGAGCACGCGTAAGTCCGCATCACGCAGCTCTAGACGCAACCACTCGCGATGTTCACGCAACAAGGTGTGGGCATCTTGCTCCCACGGCGTGGCAGCGCGATCGGCATATTGCAAGGCTTGCAAGCTTTGCACATTGCGGGTGAGCGCGGTGCGGATGTCGCTCACCGCATCTGCCGCGTCGCGCTCTAAGCGGCTTTGCACCTGGCTCACCTCGTAGCGCCCAGCCAGCCACACCAAAGTGCTCAGCATGGACAACACCAGCACCACCAAGAGCCCCCACAGCACCCAGCGACGTACTTGTGGTCCCACAGGCAACAACATCAATCCACCTTGGTCACACGGGGATCTGCCCACGTGCCATCCACTTGAAACTCACTGGTGCCTGCACGCACCAGAGGTTTGCTCAACACCATCTGGGCCAAGTAGCTGGTCAATCCAACCAACGGGTTGATGGTGGCCACATAAAGCGATGCCGTTCCCGCATTGATTTCAGGCACCACCACCACTTTGAGTTTTTGGGTTTCGCGCACCAGGTCGGCGCTGCCTTCAATCAAAGCGCCAGCAACCACGCCCTTCATCTGCAAGTTGTTGGTGAATGCCACGCCTTGGTCAATGCGCACATCACCGCGCACAAAGTCGAAAGCAAATCCATCGCTGAACAAATCGCTGAAGTCCAAGGTCAAACGACGCGGCAAGGCTTGCAAATTCAACACACCCAGCAAGCGCGCAGCGCCTGGTTCTGTTTTTAAAAATTGACCTTTTTCAATCGCCAAATTCATCTTGCCGCTCATGCTGGCGTAATCCAAAGTGATGGGCGAGCCTTGCCAAGACACTTGGCCTTCTAAACGCCCCTCACCATAACGAATAGCGCCAGGCGTCCCCAAACGCGTCAACAAATCACCGCTGTCGCGGATGGCCAGCACAAAATTGAACTGGGTGCGACGTACGCGTGGCCCCTCGGCGGCCCAGTTGCCATTGGCCGTCAAGGTGGCCTCGGGCAAGATCACATTGAATTTGTTGAGTCGCCATTCACGCACAGCATTTGCGCCCACGCGATTCACCGCATCAATTTCTAAGCGCCCCAGTTTTTTGCCACGCAAGGTCAACTCATTTACCACGATGTCCAAAGTGGGAATGCTGCTGGGCTGCTCAGTCAACAGACGCTCCACATCGGGCACCGAGCTGGGCGGAATATTCAAATACGCCAAACGCACATACAACTGCGCGGGCACATTGCCATTGGGCGGACGAACTTCCGCGGAACCATTCAACTCATCGGCACTGATGTTGAGACGCCACAAATCACCTTGGCGTGTGCCTCCCACCACCACTTTGTGAATCACCCGATCTGAGACCTTGATTTGTTCTGCCAACAACGCAGCAAATGTGGGCATGTAGTCTTGGGCGCCTTCGCTTGTGGCTTCGCTGCCAATGACCGAGGTGGCGGTCGATTTGCGTTTGAGCGGCGACGCACCGGTGAGTTGTGTGAGCGTGGTGTTCCATGCATCCAGGTCTAACGCTGGCAATTGCAAATTGAGGCTGACCGCGTTGTCACGCATAGGCACAGCATCCATCACCGACTGCCCCACGGCAATGCCGCCACGCACCACACGGGGTCGTGACCCAGTGAGATCACGCACATAGCTCACCGACACCACACTGCCTAAGGTGACTTTGATTTGGTCTTGCAACACGCGTGATTTAGCTGCTAGCGATTCGCGTGTGAGTTGCGTCTCAACGCGCAAAGGCATGACCGCCTGCGACGTTTTATTCAAAGGCGCCGGCAAATTCAAGGCCATGCCCTTGAGATCACTGTTGATCAACAGCTCGGGCTCACCACGGCGCAAACCCAAAGTGGCGGTGTAGCTTGACTTGCCAGATGCGCGTTGTGCCAACCGAGAAACAAAGCCAAGCTCACGGGCACGCTGCAAACCCTCAGCGGTCAGGTCGCCATGAATTTTGAGTTGCAAAGGTGATTCGCCATCACCCACCACAAATGACAACCCGCCATCTAACACCGCATCGCCGCCCAACAACTGGGCCTGCATCGCCTTGAGCTGAAACCCTTGTTCGCTGAACTGCAAGGTACCGCGTGTGCGGTTGAGCACAGGCGTACCAGGAATAATTTGCAAAGCATTGTCGGCAAACACCACGCTGCCCTGAACCTTAGACGTCTCTAGCTTGTCGATGGGCAAGCTCAGTGCCAATTTGAAATTTGCATCGCCCGTGGCTTGGCTTTTGTTCAGCACGGTGCCCGTCAAGTCGTTGAGGGCAGATTTGGCAATCACATCCAGCACCTGTGCCACAGGCCCGCGCGCTTCGCCCGTCACGCTCACCACAGGTTGTGCCAACTGAGGGATGTGCGCTTCCACTTTTTGCCAAGTCACATCTGGGGCACCCGCCAACTGTGTACGTCCTTTGAAATGCAACGCAGATCGGTCAAACACCAACTCGCCATTGAGCTCTGTCAGGGCAGGCCATGCAGGACGTGGCGCAGTTTTAGGCTTAGGTGGCTCCGGTGGCACGTAGGCATATTTAGCTTGTGCCACTTGCGCAACAACGCGGAACTCACCCAGCTTGGGGTTGTCAAACGGCATGTCGTTCAAGTTGCCGCGCAAGCGCAGGGTCACATGGCTGGCGTCTCCCGTCTTGACCGCATCACGCACATAGGCACGCACGTCAGCGGGCAAGGTGTTGGGCAAATAGCGATGGACGTGTGCCACTTTGGCGCGGCTGAGCGAGGCCGTCAAATCCAGCACGCCGGGTAAGCGCGCATCGCCTTCGCCTGTTTTCCAATTGCCATTGAATTCACCCGCCATGTCGTCGTTCACCACGCGGCCCTGCGTGAACTGCAAGGCCACGTCATCGCCTTTGAGCTGCCAAGCGATTTGTGCCGAGGCTTCTTCCAGCGCGATGTACGGCTCATCTAAGCCGAGGGGCAAGGTCAAGCTGCCTTTGTGAATGCTCACACGGGCTTTGCCACCTTTGTGGGTCAAATCAAATTCCAGTTGCGCGGCTTGCATGCCAGGCACATGGGCCAATGGGCTGTTGGGCAGTGCATCGCGCTGCATAGAGAATTGACGCACTTGGCCGCGCGCGCTGTACTGAAGAGAAGCGTCGTCGTTGGTCTGCCATGTGGCCTTGAGCTGGTTGACTTGACCTTGCGGTTGGGCACGCGCCAAGAGGTCACGCACCTGTTCGGACAACGGCACACGTTGGCTGATTTGCACCAGAGCATCCAAATCCAAACGGTCTGCACTGAACGTGCCAGATTCAAATGTGTCGCCGCGCCAGCTCAGACGCACCACACCACCCGGCCAGTGTTCACCCTCTTGGGTGTCGAACACCAAATCTTGGCTGCTGATTTCCACTTCACCGTCTTGCCACTGTGCACCCACGCGACCATGCATATGACGCAAACTCAAGGGCAACAAATCTGCCCCCAAGCGAGCGGCCACAGCATCTAGCGCCACATCCGCTGTCACACCGATGGGTTGTCCTTTTTGCACATCGGTCCACACACGCACGGCACCACGGCCTTCTTGCAAAGACAAACCTTTGTCCATCGCCACCCATTGGCGCAAGGCCGCAAGATCGACATAAGGCAAGTCGGCAAACAACTCACCCGACCATTGCGCGGTATCGCCCGCGCGCTGCCAAGGCAATTGGAAAAACTTGCCACGCACAGACAGGCGCTGGCCAAAGGCCTCGGGCGGGGTGGCATCTACCCTCAGCTCGTGCTGAAACCACTGGTTTTTCACCGAGACATCCAAACCTTGAAGCGACAGCACCGGTGCGCTCGTTTGCGCTTTTGCTGGACGGCTTTCATCACGCCAATGCACCACGCCTTGACGCACCATAAACGCGGGTTGTGAAAAGAACCAATCTGCGCCGCGGCCATCACCCGCCGCACTGGTGTCCAAACCAGCAACCCACACATGGCCTTGCGCATCACGACGAATTTCTAATTCGGGTTGCTCGATGTCCAGTTGCTCAAACTGACCGAACAGCACCGAGAGTGGCGACACCGCTGCAATCACGCGCGGCAAGCGCAAGGCGTCACGCCCTTCACGGTCAAACAACACAATGTCATTGGCTTCAAACCATGGCACCAACCAGCCGCCTTGGGCACTGACATGGCCGATTTCCACACGAATGCCCAATGCACGTGAGGCTTGTTGTTGCAGCACCTCACGGTAATCGCTGATTCGCGGCACAATGAAAATGTGCAGAGCGCTCCAAGCCATCAGCACAGCCACCCACGTGAACACCACCAAACCCAAAGCCCAGTTGAGCGCACGTCGCCAGCCTGACTTGGTTTGCAAATCAAGCATCAAATTTTCGGGGGTGGAATTCACGGCGTCAGACAACTGTTTCACGGTACGAGCAATATGACGGGAATTATCCCCTGCCCTATGGAAAACTTGAGTACTTATTCGCGCTTCGTTCAACGATTACGCCGCCGCTATGCCAATGCGCTGCATTTGCTGCCGCAGGGGGCGCCTGTCTTGGCAACGATGCAGACCTGTTTTGAGGCACTGCGCCAAACCCACAGCTGCAGCGATAGCCTGCGCATGCTGCGCCAGCTGGTGATGGAGCGTTTGGTGGTGCTGGACTGTGAGCAGAACGCCAACCTAGACACCATCACCTGCGCCGTGACCGAATTGGGCGAGTTCACGCTCAACATGGCCTTCCAAGAAGCACAAGCCCAACTCGATGGCAACTACGGCATGCCCACCACCCCCAGCGGCGAGCGCGCCACCTTGTGGATCATCGGCATGGGCAAATTTGGCGCCCGTGAACTCAATGTATCCAGCGACATCGACCTGATTTATGTGTACGACGAAGACGGTGAAACCACTGGCTTGCCCGATGGCCGCGGACGCATCAGCAACCACGACTACTTTGCCAAAGCCGTCAAGCTCATTTACACCTTGATTGGTGACACCACCGAACACGGCTTTGTGTTTCGCATGGACTTGGCCTTGCGCCCCAACGGCAACTCGGGGCCAAGCGTGGTGTCGCGCCAATCGCTGGAAGAATATTTCTTGGTGCAAGGGCGCGAGTGGGAACGCTTTGCCTGGCTAAAGAGCCGCGTGGTCGCCCCCTTCAGCGCCAAAGCCAATGCGTTTGAGCTGCGCGACACCGTGCTGCCCTTTGTGTTCCGTCGCTATTTGGACTACAGCGTGTTTGAGTCGTTGCGCGGACTGCACCAGCAAATTCGCAAGCACTCAGTCTCACGCAGCGCAGGACGGCCTGAGCGCGCCAACGATGTGAAGCTTGCACGCGGCGGCATTCGAGAAATTGAATTCACCGTGCAGCTGCTGCAAGTGGTGCGCGGCGGCCATTTCCCTGAGCTGCGCACACGCCCCACGCTGCAAGCCTTGCAGCGCCTGAGCCAGGCTAACCTCATGCCCGCCGCCACCGCCGATGCGCTGGCCAAAGCCTATGTGTTTTTGCGCCAAGTCGAACACCGCATTCAATACTTGGACGACCAACAAACCCATGCACTGCCCACCCACGACGAAGACCTGAATTGGATTGCGTTGACCTTGGGCTTTGGTGATGTGTGCGACTTCCTGGCACAACTCGACAGCCACCGCGAATTGGTGGCGCAAGAGTTTGACCGCTTGTTGGGCTTGGGCGAAAAAACCGAATCCAACGGCAACGGCGAATGCAAAGGCTGCACACCTAAAAACGATTACGTGGATTTGGCGTCTTTGCTGCCTGACTTGAACCCTCGTTTGCGTGAGCGCGTGAGCCATTGGTCTGAGCAGCCACGCATGCGCGCGCTGCGTGATGACGGCGTGCAACGTTTGCTCAAACTCTTGCAGCGCACCAACGCGTGGATTGACGATGGTCGTGTGACCGAAGAAGCCGCCATACGTTGGAGCGATTGGATGGAGCCGCTGCTGCGCCGCGAAAGCTATTTGGCTCTGTTGATCGAACGTCCACGTGTGCATGAGCAACTCATGCGATTGCTGGGGCTTGCGCGTTGGCCAGCCAAGTATTTGCAACAACATCCCGGCGTGATTGATGAGTTGGCAGGTGAAGCCTTGTTGGCCGAACGCTTTGTACCAGCTGAGTTTGAGCAAGAGTTAGAGCGTCGCTTGGACTCGCTGCAAGCCACCGGACAAGCCGACGAAGAAACCCTGCTCAACTTGCTGCGCCGCGCCCACCATGCCGAAGTGTTCCGCACATTGGCGCGTGACGTGGAAGGCCGCATCACCGTCGAACAAGTGGCAGATGACTTGAGTGCCCTGGCCGACAGCGTGTTGAAAATCACCAGCCGTTGGGTGTGGCAACACTTCAAGCAACGCCATCGCGACGAACCACAATTTGCCATCCTCGCCTACGGCAAGCTCGGCGGCAAAGAGCTGGGCTACGGCAGTGACTTGGACATCGTGTTTGTGTATGAAGACGAGCACGAGCGGGCGGGCGAAATTTACGCGTCGTATGTGCGCAAACTCATCAACTGGTTGACCGTCAAAACAGGCGAAGGCGACTTGTACGAAATCGACACCGCCCTGCGACCCAACGGCAACTCAGGTCTGCTGGTGTCCACCTTTGAGGCTTATGCCGACTACCAATGCCAACGCGGCGAAAACACCGCTTGGACTTGGGAACATCAGGCCATGACACGCGCGCGTTTTTGTCTTGGCGCACCCGCGTTACAAGTACGTTTTGATGCCGTGCGCGCCAATGTGATCAACGCCAAGCGTGACCAAACATCACTGCAACAAGAGATTGTGGCCATGCGTGACAAGCTGCGCGCAGCGCACACGGTGAAGCCTGATTTGTTTGATGTCAAACACAGCGCAGGCGGCATGGTGGATGTGGAGTTTGCGGTGCAGTACTTGGTGTTAGCCCATGCGCAACAACACCCCGCTTTGTTGGCCAACGTGGGCAACATTGCCTTGTTGCTCAGCGCTGAAAAAGCAGGCTTGTTGCCCGCAGGTGTGGGTGAAGCGGCAGGCAGCGCTTACCGAGAATTGCGCCGCGTGCAACACCGTGCACGCTTGGACGAGCAACCCACGCAAGTGCCAACGGCTGAACTAGAAAAAGAATGTGCGGCGATTCAGTCTTTGTGGCACGCGGTGTTTGATTGATTAGCCTTGACGAATCTTCTTCACCAAGGCGGTGGTGGAGTAGCCGTCGACAAACGGAATCGCTTGGGCGCGACCACCGTAGGCCAGCACCACTTGGGTTTCGGCCAGTTTGCTCATGTCGTAGTCGCCACCTTTGACCAACACATCCGGTCGCAACTCGGTGATGAGCTCCAAGGGTGTGTCTTCGTCAAACCAAGTCACCAAGCTCACTGACTCTAAGGCCGCCATCAAAGCAGCGCGGTCGAGCTCGTTGTTCAGCGGACGGTCTGGGCCTTTGCCCAAGCGGCGTGCAGAGGCATCGCTGTTCAAAGCCACCACCAAACTGCCACCTAAGCTGCGGGCTTGTGCCAAGTACGAGGCATGACCTCGGTGCAACACATCAAACACCCCGTTGGTGAACACCACAGGTCCTTGGGTGCGTAAGGCCGCCACGCGTTGCACGGCGTCTTGACGCGAAGCCAACTTGGATAAAAAAGCAGGAGGGAACAAAGTGGTGTCGGTCATGGTGCGCCAATTCTAGGCGGCACCCGACCGAACACGGGCAGCCTCAAGACCAGCCGTCGGCCTTGCTTTCAGAGCTGGTTTTGTGGCGATGCCAGTGGCTCACAGCTTCTGAAATTGAGTGCAGGTCGTGCAGCACCAGCACGCGCTCAATCTGCCGGCGGCGCAACGCCGAAGCACCGCCGCCCACCCACACCTCAACCGAGTCGGGCAACAGCAGATTGAGTTCCATCAAACCGTCGACCACATGGTTGGGGTTCATGTTGACGCTGAAACTCAAAGCCACCACATCGGCGGCATGGGCAATGGCCGCTTGGGCGATGTCGCGCACCGGCGTTTGCGTGCCCAACGACACGCAACGGCAACCTTGCAAAGTCAGCAAACTCTCCACCATCAACAAACCCAAACCGTGGGCCTCTTGTGGGAACGTGGTCAGCAAAACAACCGGCTCGCCGCCACCTTCGGGCTTGGGGATTGCCACAATGGCTTGGCGCATCAGGCTGCTGACGCACTCGGTGAACAAATGTTCTTCATGCACCGCCAGCTCCCCCCGCGCCCATGTCTCGCCCACCATGAACGTGAGTGGCGCCACCACCTCGGTCACAAAATATTGCAAGCCGTGCTGAGAGAGGGTTTTGAACAACTCGCGACGCATGCCCTCATGGTCTTGGGTTTGCAACATGGCAATGTAGGCCACCAAGTCTTGGCGAATGTGGGCGGCTTCCATCGCGCGACCGGTTTGCAGAGTGGCTTCGCCGCGGCTCAGGTGTTGCAAAGCATCGATGGTCAACGCCACGATGCGGCCTGGGCGATGGCCTTGGTCCATCAAACGTTTGATGACACGCAATTTTTCCACTTGCGCCATGGGGTAGATGCGCTCGCCGTTAGCATCACGTCCTGGAACTGGAAAGCCATAGCGACGCTCCCATACACGGAGTGTGTCTTTGCCAATCCCGGTGTCGCGCTCAACAGCGGAGATGGAGAGTGTCATTTGCGAATGGTCATCACGTGAATTCATAAGTTGAAATCCCCCGGTGGTCAGCGTGGAGAATGGATCTGTCTTGGACAGAAGTGCAATACTTCGCAAAGATTGTGTACGAACTAGGAGGGCTTTGAAATGAACCCACGCAACATTTTTATAGTGGTTTGCCTCATGGCCAGCATGGGCGTCGCCCACAGCGCAGCTGACGCTGGCACTTTCACAGCAGCCACTTGCCCAGCTGTGTTGCAGCACACGGTGGCTCGCCTGCAAGACGAAAAGCCACAAAATCTGTGCCAATACGCCGGTCAAGTGGTGGTGGTGGTCAACACCGCCAGCTTTTGCGGCTTCACGTCGCAGTACAAAGGGCTAGAAGCTCTGCACGCCAAATACAAGGACAAAGGGTTGGTAGTGCTCGGGTTTCCGAGCAACGATTTTTCGCAAGAACCCGAAAGCAACGCCAAAATTGCAGACTTCTGCGAAAACACCTTTGGCGTGAAGTTCCCCATGTTTGTGAAGACCACCGTCAAGGGTTCGGGTGCTTTGCCTTTGTTCAAGCAGTTGGCCGAACAAACTGGCACCACCCCCAAGTGGAATTTCTACAAATACATCATCAGCCGTGACGGCAAAACCATCAAAAGCTTCAGCAGCATGACCAACCCGCAAGATAAAAGTTTCGTCCAAGAAATCGAAAAACAACTCGTCGAAAAGCAAGCCATCGTGAAGGGCTCTGCGTCATGAAGCCACGCATCGCCATTGTGGGCTCAGGTATTTCAGGTCTGTCGGCGGCACACCATTTGCACGGGGCAGCCGACATCACTTTGTTTGAAGCGGGCGACTATTTCGGGGGCCACACACACACCGTCGACGTGACCTTGCCCACGCCGACAGGCACACAAACACACGGCGTAGACACGGGGTTTTTGGTTTACAACGAACGCACGTATCCGGGGCTGATTGCCTTGTTTGAAGAGCTGCAAGTCACGACTGTTAAATCAGACATGTCGTTTTCGGTGCAAGTGCCGCACGCGAACGGCAAAGGCGCTTTGGAATGGAACGGCGCCAACCTCAACACCGTGTTTGCACAACGCAGCAATGTGTTCAAGCCCAGCTTCTTGCGCATGCTGCGCGATGTGATGCGCTTCAACACCCTCGCCACCGAGCTGGCCGAGCGCAACCAAGACCACGAACTGGCCCAACCCCTGAGCGGCTTTTTGTTCTCACACAAATTCAGCGATGCGTTTCGTGACTGGTATTTGTTGCCCATGCTAGGTTGCATCTGGAGCTGCCCGACGGACCAAATGCTGAAGTTTCCTGTGGCCACCATGATTCGGTTTTGCCACAACCACGGGCTGATTCAAGTCAACAACCGTCCCCAGTGGTACACGGTGGCAGGCGGCGCACGCCACTATGTCGACAAGATTTTGGCGCGTATTCCCGACAAACGCCTCAACAGCCCCGTGCTCAAAATTGAACGCGACGCGCACAGCGTGACGGTGCAGACGCATGGGCGCAATGAGCGATTTGACCAAGTGATTTTGGCCACCCATGCCGACCAATCACTGGCCATGCTGGCCGAGCCCACGGCACAAGAACAGGCCACGCTCAGCGCCATTCGCTACCACCCCAACCGCGCGGTGCTGCACACCGACACCTCGGTGATGCCGCAGACAAAACTGGCATGGGCCGCCTGGAACTACGAGCGTGCCGCGCACAGCAGCACCGAGTCCACCCGTGTGTGTTTGCACTATTGGCTCAACTTGCTGCAGCCACTGCCTTTTAGCCAAGATGTGATCGTGTCGCTCAACCCTGTTCGCGAGATTGACCCCAAGCACGTGATTGGCGAATACGCTTACGCCCACCCCGTGTTTGACTTGCCCGCCATTCAAGCGCAGGCCCACATGCCACAGCTGCAAGGCCAACAACACACGTGGTTCGCCGGCGCATGGATGGGCTACGGCTTCCATGAAGACGGCTTCAAAGCTGGGCGTGATGCCGCACAGAACTTATTGGCCAGCCTGGCACCATGAACCCCATGACGCACAGCCCGACTTCACCCGCCAGTGAAATATCCAAAGCCATGATTGGCTTTGGCCAAGTGCGTCACACGCGTTTGCGACCCAAGGTGCATGCGTTCAACTACAGCACCTTCTTTTTAATGCTGCCCATGCGCACACTGCGCAGCTCGGGCGATGCGGTGTTGCCCATCAACCGCGCAGGGGCCATCAGCTTTCACGACACCGACCATGGCGATGGCCGCGGCGCTCAGTCAGGGGGAGCATTGGCGTGGTTGGATGAACTGCTGCAAGACGCGGGCATTCTGGATGCCACGGGCGAGACCTGGCTGCATTGCTACCCCCGCGTGCTGGGCTACACCTTCAAGCCCGTGAGTTTTTGGTATTGCCACGCCGCCGACAACACCCTACGCGCCATCGTGGTGGAGGTGAACAACACCTTTGGTGAACGTCATTGCTACTTGTTAGACCGTCCGCAATACGGTGTCGAACAACGTGCCGACAAAGTGTTTCATGTGTCACCGTTTTGTGCTGTGCAGGGCGACTACCGCTTTCGCTTCATGCGCACCGCCGACCACACCGTGGCACGCGTGGACCACGACGATGCGCAAGGCCCATTGATTGAAACCAGCGTGAGCGGCCTGCTCAAGCCCATCACCCGCGATGAGTTGCGCCACGCCCTGTGGGGCTACCCGCTGATGACCTTGATGGTGATGCTGCGCATCCACTGGCAAGCCTTCAAGTTGTGGCGCAAGCGTGTGCCGTTTTTTACCAAGCCCGCGCCGCCCAAAGATTTTGTAACCCGTTGAACCGATTCACAGCCCAGCCATGACCACCTCCACGACCTCGGCCCCCGTCCGCTCTGCCCCACAAGACATGCCCGCTGCTGCGCGACGCGTGTTGAGCTTGCTGCAACGTTTGCAACACGGCACCTTGCATGTGCAATGGCCCGATGGCAGTGTGGCGCAATACGGCGCAACACCTGCCTCTGGCCCTGCTCTCAACGCCACCTTGCATTTGCACAGCTATGCGCCGCTCACGCAAGCCTTGAAATCAGGCGACATTGGCTTTGCCGAAAGCTACATCGCGGGCGAGTGGACCACCAACAATTTGTCTGAGCTGTTGCAGCTCTTGGTGGCCAACCGCCGTGACATGGACGAGCTGATTTTTGGCAGCTGGCTGGGCCGCTTGTTTTACCGCGTGCGCCACCTGTTGCATCGCAATACGCGCAGCAACAGCAAGAAAAACATCCATGCGCATTACGACTTGGGCAACGCGTTTTATGAGCTGTGGCTTGACCCCACCATGAACTACTCGTCGGCTTGGTTTGACAACGACCGTGCCAAACCCATGGCCGAAGCACAGACTGCCAAAGTCCGCCGCGCCCTGCGCATGGTCGACGCCAAAGCGGGCGACCGCATTCTAGAAATCGGCTGCGGCTGGGGCGCTCTGGCCGAGTTGGGTGGAAAAGAATTTGGCGCACGCATGAGTGGCGTGACCTTGAGCCACGAGCAACTGGCCTTCGCCAACCAACGCATGCAAAAGCTGGGCTTGGCAAGCACCAGCGACTTGCGCCTGCAAGACTACCGCGACATCGACGATGGCCCTTATGACGCCATTTGCTCCATCGAAATGCTGGAAGCGGTTGGCCAAGAATATTGGCCCACGTATTTCGAGAGCGTGGCGCGCTTGCTCAAGTCGGGCGGCAAAGCTTGCGTCCAAACCATCGTGATCGATGACGCGCTGTTTGACCGCTACGTGAAAAGCACCGACTTCATTCAGCAATACATCTTCCCCGGTGGCTGCTTGCCCTGCCCGCGCGAGTTCCGCGCGCACGCCGAGCGCGCAGGCCTGAAGGTAATCGACGAGCTGGCCTTTGGACTTGACTACGCCGAGACTTTGCGCCGCTGGCGTCACCAGTTCATGACCGATAAAGCGCAGGTGTTGCAGCTCGGCTTTGATGAACGCTTTGTTCGCATTTGGGAGTTTTACCTCGCCTACTGCGAGGCGGCGTTTGAGCAGCACAACACCGACGTGTTGCAATTCACCTTGGTCAAACCATGACCACACGTCGCACCGCCTTGACCTATGTGATGCATGCCGCGTTGGTCAGCGGTGCAGGGGGCCTGGCCGTGGAGGCGCACGCCAACACGTCAGCAGCGGCCCCTGGTTTTGTACGCACCTTGCTGCGTGGCACGCCACGTCTGGTTGGACAACACCGCTTCACCTATTGGGGCTTTGAGGTGTATGACGCCAGTCTGTGGGCCAGCGCCGCATTTGCCCCTGAAGACTGGGCCAAACAAACCCTGATGCTAGAGCTACGCTACTTGCGTGACTTCAAGGGCACGGACATTGCTCAACGCTCGATGGATGAGATGCAAGGCCAGCGCGCGTTGACCACCAACCAAAAACAAAACTGGGCAGGCGTGCTTCAAACGCTCATTCCAAATGTGCGCAACGGCGAACGCATCACCGGTGTGTACGCACCCGACAAAGGCATGCAGCTGTGGCATCAAGACCGTGCTTTGGGTGAGGTGACAGACACCGAACTGGCACAACGCTTTTTCGGTATTTGGCTGGCACCCGAAACCTCGCAACGCCAACTGCGCCAACAACTTTTGGCAGGTGCACAGCTTTGATGCGCACACCCATCTTTTCACACAGAGCCGAGTTATGAACTTTTTAAAACCACTCAATACACCCATCACCGATTGGCACGGCCGCAGCGTCTGGCTCATTGGCGCCTCCAGCGGCATTGGTTTGGCCACCGCCAAGGCCTTGCATGCCGCGGGTGCCAAAGTGGTGGTGTCGGCTCGCAAAGCTGACTTGCTGCAACAGTTTGTCGACGCGCATCCAGGTGCCCAAGCTGTGGTGTTGGATGTGAGCGATGCGGTGGCCATCACCCAAGCTGCCAAATATGTGCAAGCCCAGCAAGGCTTAGACGTGGTGATGTATTGCGCAGGCTACTACGTGCCCGTTCGCGCCAGCGACTACTCGCTGTCTGAAATGCTGCGCCACCTCGACATCAATTACACCGGTGCGCTGCGTGTCCTGGACGCTGTGTTACCGGAGTTGCTGCCACAGCAACGTGGTCACATCAGCTTTATTTCTAGCGTGGCAGGTTTTCGCGGTTTGCCGCAAAGTTTGGCGTACGGCCCCACCAAGGCGGCACTCATCAACTTGGCTGAGGCCTTGTATTACGACGTGTCGCCGCACGGCATTGGCGTGAGCGTGATCAACCCAGGCTTTGTGGAAACACCGCTGGTGGCAGGCAATGATTTCCCCATGCCCGCGCTCATCAGCAGCACAAAAGCTGCACAAGAAATTCTCAAAGGGTGGCGCAAGGGTGAATTTCAAATTCACTTTCCCAAGCGGTTCACGCGCATGTTGTTGCTGTTGCGCATGCTGCCCTACCGCTGGTATTTCGCCTTGGTTCGCCGCGGCACGGGCATGTGATGCAAGACAGCCCAGAAGCCGCGTTGCAACGCGTGGTGCAATTTTTTGAACACCTGCAAGCGTCGGATGTGGCCCACATGGCCAGCATTTACACACACGATGCGCAGTTCAAGGACCCATTCAATGAGGTGCAAGGCTTGCCCGCCATTGAAGGCATCTTTGCCCACATGTTTGAGGCCTTAGATGCGCCCCGCTTTGTCATCACCCAGCAAGTGCAACTAGGCGAGCAGTGTTTTGTGACGTGGGATTTTTTGTTTGCCATGCCTCGCCTGCACAACGGCGCGACACAAACCATTCATGGCGCCACGCACTTTGTGCTGCGTGAAGAAGCGGGCGCATGGCGCGTGGCCGTGCACCGCGACTATTGGGATGCAGCTGAAGAGTTGTACGAAAAACTGCCCGTGGTGGGCAGCTTGATGCGTTGGCTCAAAAAACGTGCGAACAGTTAAACCGGCGCCGTGTCTTTGAAGCTTTGGCGTTGCGCCAAGCGTTCGTACAAAGCCTCTAGGTTGGGGTGCTGCGCACGCCAATCCAGCTGCGGAAAACGGAAATCCAAATAACCCAAGGCGGAGCCAACGGCAATGTCTGCCAAACTCAGATGGATGCCCACGCAATTGCTGCGCTCGGCCAAACCACGATGCATTGCCACCAAGCTGTCGTCAATCTTTTTCATTTGGCGCTCAATCCACGCATGGCTGCGTTCGCCATCTTTGCGGCCAGGCCAAGTGGCTTCCAGACGGGCAAGAATGGCCGCGTCCAACAAGCCATCAGCCAAAGCTTCCCAAGTTTTTACTTCGGCGCGTTCTCGGCCGCTGCCAGGAATGAGCTTGCCCACGGGTGAAAGGGTGTCTACATATTCAACGATGACGCGCGAGTCAAACAGCGCCTCGCCGCCTTCCATGATGAGGCAAGGTACCTTGCCCAAAGGGTTGGATGCCGTGATGTTGGTATCTGCAGCCCAGACGTCTTCGGTCACAAACTGGTAATCCAGTTTTTTCTCGGCCATGACGATGCGCACTTTGCGCACATAGGGGCTGGTAATTGCACCAATCAGTTTCATACGTTTCACATCGATTTGTTGATGCTGTAGTTTAGCGAGCTTGGCGTATACATGGCACTTGGGCCCAGCACCTAAAATTGCAGGATGAGCAATACAAACCACACTTCCCAAGCCATTTCCCAAGTCACCGCCCTGTCACCTCTCGATGGCCGCTACGCTGGCAAAGTCGCCGCTCTGCGCCCCTTGATGAGCGAGCAAGGTTATATGCACCGTCGCGTGCAAGTGGAGATTGCATGGTTCATCGCCTTGAGCGATGCGGGCTTTGCCGAATTCAAGCCTTTGAGTACCAAGTCACGCGACTATTTGATCAGCTTGGTCACCAACTTCAACACCGAAGACGCATTGGCCATCAAGGATGAAGAAAAAGTCACCAACCACGACGTGAAGGCCGTGGAGTACTGGATCAAGAAAAAATTCAAAGGCCACGCTGAACTCGAAGCCGCTGCCGAGTTTGTGCACTTTGCCTGCACCAGCGAAGACATCAACAACACCAGCCACGCGCTGCAATTGCAGGCGGGCCGCGATGAGGTCATCTTGCCTGGCCTCGATGGCTTGATCGCCAAGTTGCGCGAGATGGCCCACGCGTTTGCCGACGTGCCCATGCTGAGTCGCACCCACGGCCAAACCGCCAGCCCCACCACCGTGGGCAAAGAAGTGGCCAACGTGGTGATGCGTCTTCGCCAAGTGCGTGAGCGCATTGCGGGCGTGCACATCATGGCTCCAAGATGAACGGCGCGTGGGCAACTACAACGCGCACATGAGCGCTTGGCCTGACTTTGACTGGGAAGCCTTCAGCCGCAAGTGGTGGAAACACCCGCGCCTTTGGGTTTGGGCCTGACCTTCCAGCCCTACAGCATTCAAATCGAACATCACGATTACATGGCCGAGTTGTTTGATGCCGTGGCGCGTGCCAACACCATCCTGATTGACTGGTCGCGTGACGTGTGGGGCTATGTGTCATTGGGTTACTTCAAGCAACGTTTGAAAGCTGGCGAAATTGGCTCGTCAACTATGCCGCACAAAGTCAACCCGATTGACTTTGAAACGCCGAAGGCAATTTGGGTTTGGCCAACGCCGTGCTCAAACACCTGAGCGAAAAGCTACCCATCAGCCGATGGCAGCGTGACCTGAACCGACTCCACCGTGTTGCGCAACATGGGCGTGGCTTTGGGCTACACCGCGCTGGCGTATCAATCGATGATGGTGGGCTTGAACAAACTCGAGCTCAACGAAGAAGCCTTGGCTGCCGACCTTGACGCCGCATGGGAAGTGTTGGCTGAGCCCATCCAAACCGTCATGCGCCGCTACGGTGTGCAAGGTGCTTACGAACAGCTCAAAGAAGTCACGCGCGGCAAAACCGTCACTGCAGAAGCGCTGCATGGTTTGATTGCCTCGTTACAAATCCCTCAAGCCGACAAAGACCGCTTGCTGGCGATGACGCCCCGGCAGCTACGTGGGCAAAGCCGCCGAACTGGCGCGTCGCGTTTAATCAGATGGCGATCAAATCCACCATCTTCAAAGCGAACGTTCAGGATCGCCTGACATTGACCACAGCTACTACGCAGACCACGCACTGACCCTGGCGCGTCACCCAAGCGAAACCGACGAACGCATGATGGTGCGCTTGGTCGCGCTCTCATTGCAAGCGCATTTGCTACAAGACGTGTGCAACGGCGACGGCGTACTGGCGTTTGGCGCTGGTCTGTCGAACCCCGACGAACCCGATGTGATGCTGACCGATTTCACGGGCCGCAAACGACTGTGGATTGAAGTGGGTCAGCCCGAAGAAAAGCCATTGCTCAAAGCATGTAGCAAGGCTGACCAAGTGATGTTGTATGTATTCTCTAGCTCAGGCGATGTCTGGTGGAAGAACATGCAAAACAAACTCATCAAGCCCACGTCACTGCAGGTGTGGCGCATCCCTAGCAGCGCGTCGCAAGACTTGGCCAAACTGGCCGAGCGCAGCATGCAGCTGCAAGCGACCATTCAAGAAGGTGTGGTGATGATGAGCAACGGCAAGACTACCGTTGACATTGAGTGCGAACGCTGGAAGTAACGCCTAGTCAGCCTGGGCCCGCTCGGCGTATTTGTTAAAGCGCCAAGACGTGCCAATCATGGTGATGCGTCGCCATGTGCTGCGCTTCTCGCCCGGCGACATTTCTGGCCAGTACTGCACTTCTTCAAAGGTGCGACCGCAGCCCTTGCACTCTTCGTCGCCTTGGCTGGTGGAGCAAATTGCAATGCAAGGCGCATCGGGGTGGTGTTGTACCAACCTAGCCATGCGTCGTAGGCCTTTTTGGGGAAACCTTTTTCAGCTGCTTCTTCGTGGTGGTAATAAATCATCAGCGCATACACCTCGGCCAGCGCACGGATTTCGGGCGCGAGTGTGACGCCGTCGGGCGATGGCTTTTGTTCGCGCCAATAGTTGATGGCCGCCTCAATGTCGGTGATGTGAATGCCAGCCATCGCGTTAGAGTTTGTTACCTAAAAAGCAGGGGGGAAGTCGGGGTGTGGATGATAGCGGCAATGCTATGCTGACCGAGCAATGAAACTACTTTTAACTTGGGTACTGCACGCAACCGCCTTGATGGCATTGGCACATCTTTACAGCGGCGTTGAAGTCACGGGCTTTGGTGCGGCCATGGCAGCCGCTTTGGTCATGGGCATTTTTAACCTCATCGTGCGGCCGGCTTTGGTCGTGCTGACATTGCCGGTGACGTTTTTCACGCTGGGCTTGTTCATGTTTGTCATCAACGCTTTCATGTTTTGGGCCGCCGCTGGTTTGCTGGAAGGCTTTTGGGTCCGCGGCTTTGGCTCAGCCCTGCTGGGCTCGCTGATTTACTCGGCGTTTGGCGTGTTAATTGATGCCGCGCTCGAGCGCTTGTTCCCGCCGCAACCGCTCTAACTCGCGCAAACGGGCGTCAATGATGGACGCCTCCATGTGACCCGCCCGGTCTAGCTTTCCCTCACCTGCTATTTGGTGGGCCAGCAATTGGGCCGCTTTGAAACGGTCTACCGCCGCACCGTAATCCAACTCCATAGCGCGGGCCTCTGCATGCGCGCGAATGGCACGCAAGCCGTCACCTTGCAACTCATGCGCCGATGCTTGCACCAACCAAGCCGTGGCGTCGCGTGGGTGCTGGTTGAGCCACACCGACAAATCACTTGCTGCGGCTTTGCCTTGTGTAGGTTTGCGAGTGGCCACTCGGCTTTGGGCCAGTTGAATGCGTGTAGCTCGGTCGTTGTTCGCAATCACCGTGGCTTTGGTCTCTAACAAGGCCACCGCTTGCGCGGCGTCACCGGTCGCCAAAGCCAACTCGGCAGCCAACAAACGCACCACACGTTGGGCGCTCACCTCCAAGCTACCTAAGGCTTGCAAGCGCCCCAGGTACTGACGCGCTTCGCCAAAGTTGCGTTGCTTCATCTCGGCCATCGCAGCGCCGTACAGCATGCCTGCTTGTTTGGCTTTCGTCGCTGCCGCCAAAGTCGTTACGTTGGCTTGCGCGGTGATGGTGCGCAGGACATCAATGCCTGGATTGGCCAACACCTGCGCACGCGCAGCCATCATCGCGTGCATTGACGTGGTGGGCACAGCGCCACGCATGGGCAGCAACTGCTGACGCGCTTGCGCATCTGAAATACGCTCGGTCGTCATCGGGTGACTGCGCAGGTAAGGGAATGAACCGTTGTCGTTCAAACGCGCGGCCTGTTGCAGCTTTTCAAACATGGTGACAAAACCTTGTGGCTCGTAGCCGGCTTCGGTCATCACGCCGTAGCCAACGCGGTCCGCCTCGCGCTCCATGTCGCGCGAAAAGTTCAACTGGCTTTGTATGGCCGCGGCTTGGCCGCCCACCATCACCGCATTCGCCGCACTCATGCTGCTGGCGTTGGCAGTGCGGCTCGCAGCCAGCATGCCCAAAATCATGGCGCCCATCACCATGGGGCCTTGGCGCCCCTGCTGCGCAATCATGCGTGCAATGTGGCGTTGCGTGACGTGGCTCAATTCATGGGCCAACACCGACGCCAATTCGTCGGCGCTGCTGACCGCTGAAATCAAGCCCAAGTGCACGCCCAAATAGCCACCGGGCAGCGCAAACGCGTTGATGCTGCGCTCACGAATCAGCGCCACTTCCCACGCAAACTGTTGCTCCAACTCGGGCGTCAGCTCGCCGCGCTGACGCGCAGAGGCCAACAAAGGTTGCCAGATGGATTGCAAATAGTCGCCCAACACGGGGTCGTCTAAATAGTCAGGGTCACGGTAAATTTCGCGGGCAATGCTCTCCCCAAACGGCGCTCCACACCCAGTGGCACTTCGGCGCCATCCCCTAAGTTTGGCAAGCGCCCATTGTTGAGTTGCGCCTGCGCAGGCGCCATTGGCAGCAACATCGCCGCGCACACCCCCCACACGCCAAGGCGACGTAACAGATGGGGTAGGGTAGAAAACATGTGTGCCATGGACCGTATGATGCGGCTTTCATGTTAACCCGTTGTAAATTTCAGCATGTCCACACTCACACACTTTGACGCGCAAGGCCAAGCCCACATGGTGGACGTGGCCGACAAAGCCCACACCAAACGCGTGGGCGTCGCCACCGGCCGCATCGTCATGTTGCCCGCCACGTTGGGCCTAATTCAAAGCGGCACCGCGAAGAAGGGCGATGTGTTGGGCATTGCCCGCATTGCAGGCATTCAAGCTGCCAAGAAAACCAGCGACTTGATTCCCTTGTGCCATCCACTCGCGCTCACCCGCGTGGCGGTGGAATTTGCCATCGACGAAACCACGCACAGCGTGCAGTGCACGGCCACTGTGGAGACCGTCGGTCAAACAGGCGTGGAGATGGAAGCCCTCACCGCTGTGCAAGTGGCGTTACTGACTATTTACGATATGTGCAAAGCAGTGGACCGAGGCATGACGATGACCGAGGTGCATTTGCTTGAGAAGCATGGCGGTAAGTCGGGCAGCTACGTCGCACAATAAACTTCATTCTTGATCTACGACCCATACGCACATCACACCATGGCTACGCTCACCATCATCATTGCCGCCAAAAACGAAGCGCGCAATATTTCAGACTGTGTCCACTCTGCCTCTTTTGCCGACGAAGTCATCGTGTTGGACTCTGGCAGCACGGATGGAACACAACAACTGGCAGAGGCCGTAGGTGCCCAAGTCGTTTCGACAAATTGGCCAGGTTACGGTCCGCAACAATCTCGCGGCATAGGGCTTGCCAAATCGGATTGGGTGTTGTCGTTGGATGCCGATGAGCGCATCACGCCTGCGTTAAAAGCGGAAGTCCTTGAAGCAATTCATAGCAGCCGGGCTGATGGTTATCGCTTGCCCCGTTTGTCCAGCTTGTGTGGCACTTTCATCCACCACGGCGGATGGCGGCCTGACTACACATTGCGCTTGGTCAAGCGTGAAAAAGCGGGATTCACGCATCACTTCTTACATGCCCACATGACGGTTGATGGCACAAAAGCGGATTTGAACGAAAGCTTGATTCACTACAGCTATCGCGATTTAGACGATGTCCTGGAAAAACTCAACCGTTACGCATCAGGCAACGCCAAAGATTTAGACAACAAAGGCGTCAAAGGTTCCTTCAGCAAAGCCATCAGTCACGGGCTGTGGGCCTTCATTCGAACTTATATTTTTAGAGCCGGTTTTTTAGATGGTCGTTATGGTTTTATTTTGGCCGTGTACAACGCCGAAAGCACGTATTACAAATACTTGAAACTACTGGCTTTGCAAGAAGCACGCGACAAGGCTTAAGTCCCTCGTTCGCACACTACTTATTAGGTTGCGACTGCTTCACATCGTCTAGACGCTCGGTCAACGCCTGCGCTTGTGCGTCGTGGCCTAACAACTTACTGCTGTCAATCACGCGTTGCACCACACGCGCTTCGGGTGAGTAATGCATCAAGCGCAGCGCTTGTGGATACAACTCCGCCGCATTGTCTGTGGTGACCGTCTGCGTGGTGAGCTCAGCAAAGTCTGCTTGATTTTTGAAGAGCCACGATTGCTTGGCATGGTGCAAGGGGTTGTCTCGGTAGGCCGCATCGCGCGAAGCAGCTTGTCGGTAGATTTGCCCCACACGGTTGAAGTCCCATGCCGCGTACAAACAACCGATGAACAACAAGGCAGCCACCAGCATGGGGCCTTCTTGCGCTTCTTCTCTTGCAGGCGCATCAGGTGCTGCCCACAACACACCGATGGCCAAGCCCAAGGTCATTTGAAACGGACCGTACCAAAGTGGGTATTCCAGCAGGCTGTGCAAGCCCAGTACCAGCAGCAAGCACCAAGCCATCACACGCCATGCGTGTTGTTCACGCCACGGGGTGCGGCGCAGCACCCACACACATATCAACGCCATCACAGCCAGAGCAAATGGCACACCAAATTCGAGTGCCAAGTGCAACGGAAAGTCATGCGCGTTGTCCAGCATGTCGCAAAAACGCAAGATGTTGTAGTCCGTCATGAAGTGCGCATAGTCGGTCTCGCCCCAACCCCAACCCAGCCATGGGTGCTGTGTCACTAGCGCCAACACATTGCTCCACAACACGCGACGACCACCGCAAGCGGCATAGTCTTGCGCTTGACCTGTGACGCGCAAAATCATGCTCGCACCTTGCTCACCCGTCGTTTGTAAAGCCAGCAAAGGCATCCACACGGACCACAACGCCACCAGAACAGGGGCTGCCAACGCCAGCCACACCAAGCCTTTGCCAAATGCCGCTTCTTGCTTAGTGCTGCACCAGCCCCATGCCGCCATCAACACACCGACCAGCGCCCATTGCACAGCACCCGTGCGTGACACCGAACACGCCACGCCTGCGGCCAACACATTGAGCAAGACAAAGGTCAAGGTCCAGCCAACACGCGTCATGCGTTGCGCCTTGGTACGCACCGCCACCCAACCCAGCAACGCCACCAGTCCTAAGCTGGTGAGCGAGGCGAATTGGTTGCGCTGACGCAAGTTGGCAAAAGCATCGCCCTTCAGCGGCTGGTTCACCCAAGGCGCCAACTCACGCGCCAAGCCCAAATACTGCAACACACCCAACACCGCACTGGTGACCGCTGCGGCCAATATCCCCACCACCAACCAACGCAACAGCGATTCGTCCACCGCGGCTCGTCGGCCCACACCGGCCATGAGCCATACGCACATCAAAGACGCCAGCAGCCCCATCGTTAACGCACGGTCCACCACCTGTGGCACCCACAGCATTGAAGCCACCAACCACGCCAGCAACACGCCGCACATCGCGACTTCTGAAACGGTCCAGCGTGGTTTCGCCAGCGGCAGCTCAACCACTGCCAACAAGGCGCACGCCGCCATCATCCAGCTCACCAACAAAGGGATGACGGCTGTGGATGGGCTGCTGACAAAGGGGTTGAGCCACGGCAAGGCGACACACAACACCAAGATGACATTGCGCACCAAGAGGCTTTGAGCTGTAGACGAATTCATGGCGTGATTTTCTATCACTCAGGCGTTGCAAAAACAAAGGCGCCCGTAGGCGCCTGGATCGATGTGTGCATGCGCTTATTTGCAATCACTCGGCACATACTTTTTGTCCAATGCATCACTGGGCACAGACACGCCGACAAACGCGGTTGCATCTTTGGCCATGCACCTCCACTGCACCACGCCATCAATCGATGCACTTGTAGCTGTTGGCGCTGGCAATGCAGCTTCAGTCGTGCCGCTCTTGGTGAAAGGCACCAACAACAAGCTACCGCCGCCCGCAGCCGCCGTTGTGGTGATGGTGATGACGCCTGTGCTCGCAGCAATATCAATGCTGCTGATGTTCTTGGTCGCACCACCGAAGGTGTAGCCCGTTTTGTAGCCCGAGGTCGCCGTGCCAATGTTGCCGCTGTTGAGTACATCCAACACATTTGTTTTAGCCGCCGAAGCAAGACCAAGGCCTTCGCTCACACGCGCTCGAATCATGTAGTCTTGGTAAGCAGGCAAAGCTACCGAGGCCAGTACGCCAATGATGGCCACCACGATCATGAGTTCGATCAAGGTGAAGCCGCGTTGTAGGGTTTGTTTCATCGCAAGTCCTTTGGAGGTTGGGCACGAATTCTAGGCAGCGCCGCCAAATCATAAGCAGGTGCATGAGTTCAAAAAAAAGCGAGCGGTGAAACACCGCTCGCTTTGATCTGGGTAACTCCCGAAGGAGATTACTTCAACTGAGCCTTGAGCAATTTGCCCAATTCAGATGGGTTGCGTGTGACGATGAAGCCGCACTCTTCCATGATGGCCAGCTTGGCATCTGCAGTGTCTGCACCGCCAGAAATCAAAGCACCCGCATGGCCCATGCGCTTGCCGGGAGGGGCAGTCACACCAGCGATGAAACCAACGATGGGCTTCTTCATGTTGGCCTTGCACCACTGTGCAGCTTCAGCTTCGTCTGGACCACCGATTTCACCAATCATGATGACGGCGTCTGTGTCTGGATCGTCGTTGAAAGCTTTCATCACGTCGATGTGCTTCAAACCGTTGATGGGGTCACCACCGATACCGACTGCGCTGGATTGGCCCAAGCCCACTTCGGTCAACATCGCCACAGCTTCGTACGTCAATGTGCCTGAACGAGACACAACGCCGATACGGCCTTTGCGGTGGATGTGACCGGGCATGATGCCGATCTTGATTTCGTCAGGTGTGATCAAACCAGGGCAGTTAGGGCCGAGCAACAAGGTTTTCTTGCCGCCAGCAGCTTCCTTGGCTTTCATCTTGTTACGAACTTCAAGCATGTCACGGACTGGGATGCCTTCGGTGATACAGATGGCCAAGTCGAGGTCAGCTTCCACAGCTTCCCAAATGGCAGCAGCTGCACCAGCTGGTGGCACGTAGATCACAGACACGGTTGCGCCTGTGTTGTGCGCAGCTTCTTTGACAGAGGAGAAAATTGGCACGCCAAAAATGGACTCGCCAGCCTTCTTGGGGTTCACACCCGCAACGAAACAGTTTTTACCGTTTGCGTACTCGATGCACTTTTCAGTGTGGAACTGACCGGTTTTACCGGTGATACCTTGGGTGATGACCTTGGTGTTTTTATTGATGTAGATGGACATGTTTTTTCCCTTACTTCACGGCTGCAACGATAGACGTTGCGGCTTCGGCCATGGTGTCGGCAGAGATGATTGGCAGACCTGATTCGGCCAACATTTTCTTGCCCAGCTCGTCGTTGGTGCCTTTCATGCGCACAACCAATGGCACTGACAAGTTCACGGCTTTACAAGCTGTGATCACGCCGCTGGCGATGGTGTCGCACTTCATGATGCCGCCGAAGATGTTGACCAAAATGCCTTTGACATTCTTGTTGGCCAACATGATCTTGAAGGCTTCGGTGACTTTCTCAGCTGTCGCGCCGCCGCCCACGTCCAAGAAGTTGGCAGGCTCGCCGCCAAACAACTTGATGGTGTCCATGGTGGCCATGGCCAAGCCAGCACCGTTGACCAAGCAACCGATGTTGCCGTCCAAGGAGATGTAGGCCAAGTCAAACTTAGAAGCTTCCACTTCAGCAGGATCTTCTTCGTCCAAATCGCGGTAAGCCACGATTTCGGGGTGACGGAACAATGCGTTGGCATCGAAGTTGAACTTCGCGTCCAAAGCCATCACGTTACCTTTGCTGTCGCGGTTCAGTGGGTTGATTTCCACCAAAGATGCGTCAGTTTCCATGTAGCACTGGTACAGCTTCTTGAAGATGTCCACGGCTTGAGCGGTGGAGTCAGCAGGCATGCCAATGGCGTCTGCAATCTTCTTGGCCTGTGCATCGCCCAAACCAGTCAACGGATCGATGAACTCGGTGATGATTTTTTCTGGGGTGCTGTGGGCAACTTCTTCAATGTCCATGCCGCCTTCGCTGGAAGCGATGAAAGCAATCTTTTGCGTTGCACGGTCAGTCACGACTGACACGTAATATTCTTTGTTGATGTCGGCGCCGTCTTCGATGTAGAGGCGACGCACTTTTTGGCCTTCTGGGCCAGTTTGGTGGGTCTTGAGCTGCATGCCCAAGATCTCTTCGGCCAAACGCTTGACATCATCAATGGTCTTAGCCACTTTGACGCCGCCGCCTTTGCCGCGGCCACCCGCGTGGATTTGAGCTTTCACAACCCAAACTGGGCCGCCCAACTTTTGCGCGGCTTCCACCGCTTCTTGTACCGTGAACGCAGGGATACCGCGTGGCACTGGCACACCAAATTGACGCAAGATTTCCTTGCCTTGGTACTCGTGAATCTTCATGAGATCTCTCTTAGTAATCGGTGGATTTGTAACGTTTTGTTTGGTTGACGACACCTAAGAGCCGCTCCACACAAAGCCTTGAGACTGTATCATGCTGCATCGCGTCAAACTTTTAACTGGCTTACAACAGCCTAGCGACGCCTCACATTTTTGTACTTTCTGGCGACATCCATGTCTAAAGTCTTCATCGACGGCGAAGCCGGCACCACAGGTCTACAAATTCGCGAACGCTTGGCGCTCATGCCAAGCATCGAAGTCGTCAGCATTGACCCCGCGAAACGCAAAGACCCCGAAGCCAAACGCGAGCTGATGGCTGGCGTGGACATGGTCATCTTGTGCCTGCACGACAACCACGCGATTGAGTCCGTCGCCATGATCGACAGCCTGAGCGGCACGAAACCCAAAATCATCGACGCCTCCACTGCGCACCGTGTTGAGCCTGGTTGGGTTTATGGCTTCCCCGAGTTGGCCGCAGGCCAACGTGATGCCGTGGTCAACGCCGACCGTGTGGCCAACCCCGGCTGCTACGCCACAGGTGCCATCGCTTTGCTGCGTCCACTGATTGACGCAGGCTTGGTTCCTGCTGACCTTCCCGTAGCCCTGCCTTCGGTCAGCGGCTACTCAGGCGGCGGCCGCACCATGATTGAGGACTACGAAGCTGGCAAAGCGCCGCTGTTTGAAGCCTATGCACTTGGTCTAGAGCACAAGCACATCCCAGAAATCATGGCCTACACCGGCCTCACACGCCGGCCTTTGTTTGTGCCATCGGTGGGTAACTTCCGCCAAGGCATGTTGGTGCAACTGCCCATCCATTTGGACATGCTGCCAACCAAACCCAAAGCGACTGACCTGCACGACGCGCTGGCCAAACACTACGGCCAACACCCAGAAGGCTGGGTCAGCGTGCAACCCGCCACCGACAACGGCAAACTCGACGCGACCGCGTTGAACGACACCAACAAACTAGAAATTCGCGTCTTCGCGAACGAAACCCATCGCCATGCAGTGCTGATGGCGCGATTGGACAACTTAGGCAAGGGCGCTAGCGGCGCTGCGGTGCAAAACTTGCAATTGATGTTGGGCGTTTAAAAGTCTTCTGCGCCAGCGACAACTTTGCGCACGACCTCAGGCGCAAAGCCTCGGCTCACTAAAAACCGCACTTGTTTGGCACGCGCCGCTTGGTCCACAGGCGGCTCGCCAAATTTCTTTCGCCAGACTTCGCGGGCTCGCTCAAGCTCGGTGCTGCGCATCTCTTGCACGGCTTCGGCGATGGCCTCAACAGGCAACCCCTTGGCTTGCAATTCTTGACGCACCCGGGATGCACCGAGCTTGCGAGAGCGGCTGTTGACCACTGACTCCACCACACGCTGCTCGTTGATGAAGTCTTTGGCCTGCAAAAAATCTAAGGCCTCGGCCAGCTCGCCCGGCGTTTCTTCAAAAGGTTTGAGCTTGCGCTCTAGCTCAAAGCGCGAGTGCTCGCGTTGCGAGAGCAAGCGCAAGGCTCGGCCTTTGAGTGAGATTTGAAACCCCTTGGCCCTTTTCGCCTTGGGTTTCTCGTCTTCGTTTGAATCGACGTCGTGTGTCACGAGGCTGACTTTTGGGTTGACGCTTTTGAGCGAGCGTTAAGCCACTACGCCGTCTGCATCTGCATCAGCAGCGCCCTTGACGTCTTTCGCTTCTTTGGCAGCCTTAGAGGCCTTGGGCGCTTTTTCTTCTTTGGCCGCAGGTGCATCTACACCGCCAGCCAACAAAGGAATACCCAAAGATTCGCGCACTTTGTTTTCGATCTCGAAAGCCAAGGCTTCGTTTTCGCGCAAGAACTCACGGGCGTTGTCACGGCCTTGGCCAATCTTTTCGCCTTGGTAGGCGTACCAAGCGCCAGACTTTTCAATGACTTTGGCGTTCACGCCCATGTCAATGATTTCGCCTTGGCGGCTGATGCCTTCGCCAAACAAGATGTCGAACTCTGCCGTCTTGAAAGGAGGCGCCACTTTGTTCTTCACCACTTTGACTTTGGTTTCGTTACCCACAGCCTCGTCACCACGCTTGATGGTGCCGGTGCGACGAATGTCCAAACGCACAGAAGCGTAGAACTTGAGCGCGTTACCGCCAGTGGTTGTTTCTGGCGAACCAAACATCACGCCAATCTTCATGCGGATTTGGTTGATGAAGATGACAGTGCAATTGGTCTTCTTGATGGAAGCCGTCAACTTGCGCAGCGCTTGGCTCATCAAACGGGCTTGCAGGCCTGGCAATGAATCGCCCATGTCGCCTTCGAGTTCGGCCTTGGGTGTGAGGGCGGCCACAGAGTCGACCACCACCAAATCCACCGCGCCAGAGCGCACCAAGCTGTCAACCACTTCCAACGCTTGTTCGCCGGTGTCGGGCTGGCTGATGAGCAGGTCTTGCAGGTTCACGCCGAGCTTTTGGGCGTATTGAGAATCCAAAGCGTGCTCAGCATCCACAAACGCGCAAGTGCCGCCTTGTTTTTGCATCTCGGCAATCACTTGCAAGGTGAGGGTGGTTTTGCCCGATGACTCTGGGCCGTAGATTTCGATCACGCGACCACGCGGCAAACCGCCCACGCCCAAGGCAATGTCTAAACCCAATGAGCCGGTGGACACAACTTGGATGTCGTCAATCACTTCTCCTTCGCCCAAGCGCATGATGGTGCCCTTGCCGAATTGTTTTTCGATTTGCGCCAAGGCGGCTTGGAGGGCTTTGGCTTTTTCGCTGTCAGCGACGATGGGTTTGTTGTTCATGAGAAATCTCCGTTAAATCAAGGGCTTACCGAGAATGTCCAGTTACTGTGTTTAACAACAACTGGATGCTTGACCAGTACTTTAACGCAAAGTCAAAACTTGTAAACACTTTTTTTGGTCAGTTTGCCTTACCATCTATAAATGGCTTCTACTCCCACCTTTTCCACCCAGCAAGACTGGCGACAAGTTCACTTGGGCCGCTTACTCGGCCACGCCATGCGACGCTTTGACGCTCGCGTGCTGCACCTGATGGCGCACAACGAGGATGTGCCTTTAGCGTTGTCCAACCTCGCCGCCCGCTCGCAGGTGAGCGCGGCGCACATCCACATCACACGCCACCTGAGCCTAGAAGGCTCACGCCTGATCGACCTCGCCGCCAGCGCCGGCATGACCAAGCAGGCCATGGGCGACTTAGTCACCCAGTGCGAAGCGTGGGGCTTGGTACAACGCACGCCCGACCCACAAGACGCCCGCGCGCGGCGCATTGTGTTCACCGAAACTGGGCTGGCTTGGCTGCGGGCTTTTGAGCAAGCCGTGGCACAAACCGAAGCGGAATTCAAACAAGAAGTGGGCACAGACGTGGCCACCGTGGTCAGCTTAGGGTTGGAGGCCTATGCAGGGGCTTACTCGGACCTAGAATCGCAGCGCTGAACTTTCTAAAAAACACAAACAAAGTTGGAGACAACACATGCGCATCCTGATTGCAGAAGACGACTTGGTCTTGGCCGACGGCCTGTTGCGTACTTTGCGCGCATCGGGTGCCGCCGCCGACCACGTGGCCAGCGGCACCGAAGCCGATGCCGCTTTGATGACCACCGATGAGTTTGACTTGCTCATCTTGGATTTAGGCCTTCCCAAAATGCACGGCCTTGAAGTGCTCAAACGTTTGCGATCACGCGGTTCATCCATTCCTGTGCTCATCCTCACCGCTGCTGACGGCGTGGAGGAGCGTGTGAAAGGTTTGGACTACGGCGCGGACGACTACATGGCCAAACCCTTCAGCCTGCAAGAACTCGAAGCCCGCGTGCGCGCCCTCACACGTCGCGGCATGGGTGGCACCTCGTCGTCCATCAAACACGGCCCACTGGTGTACGACCAAACCGGTCGCGTGGCCACCATTGACGGCAAGATGGTCGAACTTTCTGCGCGTGAACTCGGCTTGCTCGAAGTGCTGTTGCAACGCAGTGGCCGCTTGGTGAGCAAAGACCAACTGGTCGAGCGCCTGTGCGAGTGGGGCGAAGAGGTGAGCAACAACGCCATTGAGGTGTACATCCACCGCCTGCGCAAGAAGATTGAAAAAGGCCCCATCCGCATCGCCACCGTGCGCGGCTTGGGCTACTGCCTCGAAAAGATTCCGGGCTAAACACGGCACACTTGCATGGCAAAGCTGTTTAGGCGCGAGCAACACTCGCTGTTTGGCGAGATTCTGGATTGGATGCTCACGCCGCTGCTGCTGCTGTGGCCGGTCAGCTTGGCGCTGACGTGGCTGGTGGCGCAAAACATTGCAGGCCGCCCGTTTGACCGAGGCTTGGAATACAACGTGCAAGCCCTCGCGCAGCTCGTCAAGAGCGACCAAACGCGCATGTATTTCAACTTGCCTTTGCCAGCGCGCGAAATTTTGCGCGCCGACGAAGCGGACTTGATTTATTACCAAGTGCTGGGCACGCGTGGCGAATTTGTGAGCGGCGAACGCGACTTCCCACTGCCCCCTGACGAAGAAAAACCTTTGCCAAGTGAAGTACGCATTCGCGATGACGAAATGCGCGGCGCCGATGTGCGCGTGGCCTACACCTGGGTGCGCGTAGACGTGCCAGGTGCCAAGCCCGTGCTGGTGCAAGTGGGCGAAACACTAGAGAAACGCTCGGTGCTGGCCACCGAAATTATCAAAGGCGTGATGCTGCCGCAGTTCGTCATCTTGCCGCTGGCCGTGCTGTTGGTGTGGCTGGCTTTGGCGCGCGGCATTCGCCCGCTCAACAAACTCGAAGAACGCATTCGTCTGCGCAAACCAGATGACCTGAGTCCGTTGGATGAATCTGCGGTACCGCAAGAAGTAGCCCCTCTGGTGGCCTCTATCAACGACTTGCTCACACGACTCAAAGAATCCATCGCCACACAAAAACGCTTTTTGGCCGATGCCGCGCATCAACTCAAAACACCGTTGGCGGGTTTGCGCATGCAAGCCGACTTGGCGCAACGCGCGGACTCTAGCGCGGATGAACTCAAGCAATCGCTCAAACTCATTGGACGCGCCAGCATTCGCGCCACGCACACGGTGAACCAACTGTTGTCCTTGGCACGCGCCGAAAGCGGCAGCACCAACATCGCGCGCAGCCCTTGTGATTTGGTGGCGTTGGTGAGCGACGTGATTCAAGACTCGCTGCCACGCGCCTTGGACAAATACATTGACCTAGGCTATGAAGGTGCGGCATCCGGCAGCACAGGTGTGCGTGTGATGGGCAACCCCACGCTGCTCAAAGAAATGGTGCGCAACTTGGTGGACAACGCCATCAACTACACGCCCTCCAGCGAGGACACTCCGGGCGTGATTACCGTGCGTTTGCTCGCCGACAAGTTTGGCAAAGTGGTGGTGTTGCAGGTGGAAGATTCGGGCCCTGGCATTCCAGAGGCGGAACGCGATTTGGTGTTCCAACCCTTCTACCGCGCCTTGGGCACAGAGGCCGATGGCTCGGGCTTAGGCCTGCCCATCGTGCTGGAAATTGCGCACCAACACGCCGCTGTGGTGACGCTGGAAGATGCATCCCCCGGCAAGTCCATGCCGGGTGCTCGGTTCACCGTGCGTTTCTCGAATACGCAGGCATAAAAAAGCGGCTCACAAGCCGCTTGTCCAACTCACGAGGTCTGTTTAAGCCAATGGCTTCACATGAAAGTGAATCGGCTGTTCATGCGTTTGCGCGTGCTCATGCGGC
The DNA here is from genome assembly GCF_027924965.1 of Limnohabitans sp. TEGF004. Taxonomy (NCBI): domain Bacteria; kingdom Pseudomonadati; phylum Pseudomonadota; class Betaproteobacteria; order Burkholderiales; family Comamonadaceae; genus Limnohabitans; species Limnohabitans sp. TEGF004. Next base: position 2,576,702 of record NZ_AP027056.1, read on the forward strand.
GCCTCGTGCTCAGCGCAAGGCATATTGCACAAGTCGTTGCCATTCACGGGGCAAGCACGGTTGAATGTGACCACATGGTCCACCTCGGCGCGAATGCCAATCCACTCGCCCACTTTGTGGTCGTGATGGCTGGGCACATGGGCCATTACCGTTTCGCCGGTTTTCAAACGCAAGGTATACAAAAACTCTGAGCCACGGAATGATTTGCGAATGATTTCCGCCTTCACCGGTGCATCGTCATCGTGCACGATGTCATCCGCACGCAGCAGCACATCGCACTCACCGGATGCAAAGGTGCAGGGCAGTGGGCACTCGGCCACATCCATCAAATCGCCCATGGGCGTGTGAACCACCACTTGGTTGTTCACCTCGCGCAGGGTGGCGGGCGTGAAGACGCCGTGGCCAATGAACTCGGCCACAAAGCGGGTGGCAGGGCGGTGGTACAGCGTGTAGGCGTCGTCCCACTGGTGCAAGCGGCCTTCGGACATGACGCCAATCACGTCACCAATCGCAAAGGCTTCCATTTGGTCGTGCGTCACAAACAAGGCTGTGGTTTGCGCTTCTTTCAAAATGCCACGCACTTCCAAAGCCAAGCGTTCGCGCAGTTCCACATCGAGGTTGGAGAACGGTTCGTCCAACAACAACAGTTGTGGCTTAGGCGCCAACGCACGGGCCAAGGCCACGCGCTGTTGTTGGCCACCCGACAATTCGTGTGGAAAACGTTGTGCACTGCTGGCCAAACCCACCAAGGCCAACACCTCGCGCACACGCGCTTCGCGCTCGGCACGGGGTTGCTTGTGCAAGCCAAAGCTCACGTTGTCATGCACGGTCAAATGGGGGAAGAGGGCGTAGTCTTGAAACACCATGCCAATGCGGCGCGCTTCGGGTGCCACATGCACGGAGGCACTGCTGACCACCGATTGGGCCAAACGAATTTCACCGGCACTGGCACGCTCTAGGCCGGCCACCGCGCGCAACAGCGTGGTTTTGCCGCAGCCCGAAGGGCCAATGAGCACACCCATTTCGCCCGCGCGCAAGCTCAGCGTGACGCGATCCACCGAGGGTCGGGCACGTTCTGGGTAGCTAACGGAGAGCTGGGCGACATCTAAAAACATAGCGCCATTGTAGAGACGGCCTTTAACGCCACACGCTGTGCGGCTACCTACAATGCCGCATGGTTTTTAGCTCTCGCTTGTTTTTACGCTGTGTGTTGGCCGTCCTGGCCTTGCTGTTGGCACTGCCAGTGTTGACCGTGCTGTTTTCGTGGGCACAGTGGAACGACGCCTCAGCCAGCATCTTGGCTGAGATGGCCAGCACGGTGCTGCCTGACTATGTGGGCACCTCGCTGCTGCTGTGCGCACTGGTGAGCGTGGGCGTCATCAGCATGGGCACGGTGTCTGCGGCAGCGGTGACGTTGTTTGACTTCCCCATGCGCCGCAGTTTGGAATGGGCGCTGCTCTTGCCACTGGCCATGCCTGCGTATGTGGTGGCCTATGCCTACACCGACTACTTGCAATTCAGCGGCCCCCTGCAAACCGGCATTCGGGCTGCGTTTGGCCTAGAAGGCCGCGTGTTCCCCGAGGTTCGCAATGTGTGGGGCGCAGCCTGTGTGTTCACCCTCGCGCTGTATCCCTATGTGTATTTACTGGCTCGCACGGCTTTGTCTGAACGCGCCAACCATTTGATGGAGGCAGCCCGCTTGCTGGGTGCACCGCTGTCGCGCCGCATTCTGCGCGTGGCCTTGCCGCTGGCTCGCCCTGCCATTGCCGCAGGCACCGCTTTGGCCTTGATGGAAACCTTGGCTGACTTTGGTGTGTCGAGCTACTTTGGCATTCAAACCTTCACTGCTGGCATTTACAAAGCGTGGCTGGTGATGGACAACCGCATTGCCGCTGCGCAACTGGCCACTTTGCTGCTCATCGTGGTGGTGGTCTTGCTTGCAGCCGAGCAGCGCGCGCAATCGCGCTTGCGTTTTTCCAGCGCGCGCGTGGACCGCCATGGCAGCGAATCGCAACCTTTGAAGTTACAAGGCGCAGCTGCCGCTTTTGTGTGGACGCTGTGTGTGCTGCCCGTGTTGTGCGGTTTTGTGTTGCCCGTGCTGTTTATGTTTCGCGCTTTGTTGCAAGGCGACGGCGTGATGGATTTGCCTTGGTCACGCTTTGTGCAATGGTCTGTTACCAGCTTGTCGCTGGGTGGCATGACGGCGCTGCTGGCTGTAGGCGCTGCTTTGCTGTTGGCTGCACAAGCCCGCTTGCACCCCAACTGGCTCACGCGCCAAGCCATGGGTGTGGTGAGCTTGGGCTATGCCGTACCAGGCGCGGTGATTGTGGTGGGCTTGCTCTTGCCTGTGGGCTGGGTGCAAGCCACGTGGCCGCAATCGGGTGTTGGCTTTTGGCTGACCGCAACGGTGCTGGGTTTGGTGTGGGCGTACTTGGTGCGCTTTGTGGCCGTGGCTTTGCAATCGGTGCAAAGCGGCTACGCGCGCGTGCCCGCATCGCTGGACGACAGTGCGCGCATGCTGGGCACCTCAGGTTTGTCGCTGGTGCGTCGCGTGCACTGGCCTTTGCTAAAAAAACCACTCGCAGCAGCCACGCTGCTGGTGCTGGTCGATGTGATGAAAGAACTGCCCGCCACCTTGGTGCTGCGCCCCTTCAACACCGACACATTGGCCATCATGGCCTATCAATTGGCGCGTGACGAACGCTTGGGCGAAGCCGCTTTACCCTCGTTGGCCTTGGTGCTAGTGGGCTTGCTGCCGGTCATCTTGCTCAGCCGCACCCTGCGCCGCAACTGACTCTGCGCGATAAAACCTGCACTTTCGGCAGGGGCATTTGATCCAAGTCAAATGATAATGATTCGCATTTGATGTACACTCATCCCAAGCTTTTCAACTTGGAGTCGCCCCATGCGTAGCACCCTCACCGTTTTGTCCTTGGCCATTTCTGCCGTATCCGCTGGCTTGTTCAGCGCTTCTGCGTTGGCCGACGAACAGGTCATCAACCTGTACTCAGCCCGCCATTACCCCACCGATGAAGCGCTGTACAGCGACTTCACCAAAGCCACGGGCATCAAAATCAACCGCGTTGATTCGGACGACGCCGGCATCATCGCCCGCCTCAAGGCTGAGGGCACGGCATCACCTGCCGATGTCATCTTGCTGGTCGACGCCGCCCGTTTGTGGAAAGGCGAAGTCGATGGCATGTTCTTGCCCATCAAATCCAAGACTTTGGAAACCGCCATTCCCTCTCAGCTGCGCTCTAAACCCACCGACGACGGCACCGCTTGGTTTGGTTTGTCTACCCGCGCTCGCGTGGTGGTGTACGACAAGCTCAAAGTCAAACGCGAAGACGTGGACACCTACGAAGAGCTGGCCGACCCCAAGAACAAAGGCAAGTTGTGCATCCGCTCGGGCTCGCACCCCTACAACTTGAGCCTGTTTGGCGCGATGACCGAACACCTCGGTCCTGCTGCCACTGAAGTCTGGCTCAAAGGCATGGTCGACAACATGGCCCGCGCGCCCAAAGGCGGCGACACCGACCAAATCAAAGCGGTGGCCAGCGGTGAGTGCGGCATTGCAGTGACCAACACCTACTACTTGGCGCGCTTGATGCGCTCCACCAACCCCGCCGAAAAAGCGGTGGCTGAGCGCGTGGGCGTGGTGTTCCCCAACCAACAAAGCTGGGGCACGCACGTGAACGTGGCTGGTGGTGCGGTGGCGCGTTACTCAAAGAACCAAGCCAACGCCGTGAAGTTTTTGGAATACCTCGTCAGCCCTGAAGCACAAAACCACTTTGCCAACGGCAACAACGAGTGGCCCGTGGTCAAGGGCATGAAGCTGGACAACCCCGCGTTGAAAGCCATGACCGGCGGCAACTTCAAAAGCGAGCTGGTACCCATCAGCGCCGTGGGCATGAACCAAATCAAGGTGCAACAAATGTTGGACCGCGTGGGTTTCAAGTAAACACCACGCTTGCGTTGCGCAGACGATGCGCAACTTCTCGAACAGCCAGCCACTCACGCCTTCGGGTCGTTGATAGCCAGCCATTGATCAGGCAGCTTGCCTGCCACCTTTTCAATGTTGGAATTTCAAATGGAACACCCCAAAGGCACATCCGTGCACCAAACTTGTTCGCCCGAACTTGCAGCCAAAACACCTAGCAACTTACTGCCCTTGGCCGCCTTGATGTTGGCGGGCTCCATGGGTGCAGCGCAACCTGCCCTTGCTCAGAGCGAAGAAAAAACACTCAAGACCGTCACCGTCAAAGACACGCAAGACCCCAACTTGTCCAAGGAAAGCTTGCTGGTCAAACAAACGGGCATTGCCAAAGGCAACCAGCAGCTCAAAGACATCCCGCAAACCGTGACGGTGATGACCGAAAAGCTCATCGCCGATCGCAACTACGACGACTTCCGTGAAGTACTCAAGTCCACCGCCGGCGTGACGTTTCAAGCGGGAGAAACAGGCGAAGAAGATGTGCGAATGCGCGGCTTTTCACTGGGCCAAGCGGGTGACATTTACGTCGATGGGCTGCGCGATGCCCCCCTGACCGAGCGCGACACCTTCAACACCGACCGTGTGGAAGTGCTCAAAGGTTCAGCGTCGATGCTGTTTGGTAAAGGCTCAACCGGCGGCGTGGTCAACCAAGTCAACAAGCAGCCCTTCTTGATGGACCAAAACGAAACCAACGTCACCATCGGGAGCGGCCAAATGCGTCGCATCACCGGCGACTTCAACAAACAAACTGGCGAATCCTCAGCCTTTCGTCTGAACGTGATGACACACGAGGCAGACAACTGGGGTGCCAAGGCCGACAAAAAGGGCATTGCCGGGGCCTATCGCACAGGCATTGGTGAGCGTGACGAATATTCCGTTGGCCTTTACCACCTAGAAACCGATGGACGCCCGCTGTACAACCACCCGTGGATGATTGACAACGGCACAAGCACTGCCAGCAGCAATGGATCGGGTGTGATCGTTCCCGTACTGAATGCCAAAAATTATTACGGCCTCACCAGCGATTACTTAAAAACTCAAACCTCGTATCTGACACTCGGCCACACACACCGATTCAACCAAGACAGCGCACTGAAAACCACGGTGCGTTACGGCCACTACGAGCGTGATTTACTGGCGAGCGCAGTTCGCTTCACAACTGCCACCTCACTTTCTAGCCTCAATGGCAACACCCCACTGTCACGAAGCTTCAAAGCTCGCCGCGGGGAAAGCGATGTGCTGCAAGTGCAAAGTGACTACAACAACAACTTTGAATGGATGGGCCGCAAACACGAGCTGATTGCGGGTGTCGATTACACCCAAGACAAGGCCTTGCGCAATAACAGTGCAGCTACCGGGCTATCTAGTGCAGGTCCAACGACTGTCGGCACACCCAACGATGGCGTGTCCATCACCGACAACCGCCAAATGGCCATGAACCGTTTTGAGGCAGAGAACTTGGGGCTTTACGCCCAAGACACCATCAACATCACCCAACAGTTCAAAGTGCTAGGCGGTCTTCGCTTAGACCGCTTCAGCGCCAAGTACCGCGACACGAGCAACAACAGCTTTCAGATGAGTGAGAACCTCTGGAGCCCGCGCATAGGTGCAATTTGGCAACCCACCGACAGCGCCACGTACTACACCTCATACGGCACGTCGTACAACACATCGGGTGACACCTATCAGTTCGCTTTGGGCAGCTACGCACCAGGATCCAACAACGCCAAAACTGCCAACACAGCGCCCGAGAAGAGCCGCAACATTGAAGTCGGCAGCAAGTTTGAAATCTTCGAGAAAAAGGGCTTGCTTGGCATCGCGCTCTTTCACTCTGAGAAGTACAACGAACGCAACACCGATGCAGACAGCGCGGCTGCACAACAGCTGCTCTCTGGCAAGCGACACGCCACGGGCATGGAGTTCAACTTCGCAGGACGTCTGACACCCGCTTGGGAAATGTTCTACAACCAAACATGGATTCCTGAAGCCACCATAGACGAGAGCAACATCGTTGCAGCGGGCACAGGTGCGCAAGGCAAAGGCGACCGTTCCGCACTCACCCCCAAACACAGCGCCAGCTTGTGGACGACTTTCCGTATCAACCCGCTGTGGCGCTTGGGCTCGGGCTTGAACTACCGCGGTGAGCAAAACCCAGATGGCGCTCGCACAAAAACAGCGGCCGCCTTCACCACGGTTGACGCGATGGCCGAATGCACCTTGAACGATGCCAACGTGCTCAAGTTCAACATCTCCAACCTCACCAACAAGCTCTACGCCGATTCGCTGTATCGCGGCTTTTATGCCCCCGGCGCACCACGCCGAGTGGAGCTGAGCTGGAAATCCATGTTCTAAAGGAAAGCCCCAATGCTGCTGCACTTGCGCAACGTCCTCACCGCTGACGAACTCCAAACGGCCCTATCTTTGCTGGGCGACGAAGCCCCTTGGATGGAAGGGCGCATCAGCGCAGGTTCGCAAGCCGCGACGGTGAAGAACAACTCCCAGCTGTCGCAAAGCAGTGCACAGGCCAAGCAGTTGCAATCACTCATCTTGAGTGCATTAAAGCGCGATGCTTTGTTTTTTTCTGCGGCCTTGCCACGCAAAATTTTCAACCCGCTGTTCAACCGCTATCGCGGCAACGCCAACCACTTTGGCCCGCACGTCGATGGCGCAGTCATGCATTCGCAAGCCACAGGCGAGTGGGTGCGCACCGATGTGTCGTGCACCGTTTTTCTGAGTGACCCCACGAGCTACGACGGCGGTGAGCTACTGGTGCAAGACACCTATGGCAGCCGAGGCGTCAAGCTTGCCGCAGGGGATGCGGTGCTTTACCCCGGTACTAGCGTGCATGAGGTAACGCCCGTCACGCGCGGTGAACGTGTGGCGAGTTTCTTCTGGATTGAGAGCATGGTGCGCAGTGACGAGCAGCGCCGCACCTTGTTTGAGCTCGACATGAACTTGCTCAAGTTGCGTGCGCAACTGGGCGAAACACCCGAGACCACCTCGCTCACAGGCGTGTATCACAACCTTTTGCGCCAGTGGGCCAACACTTGACGATGAACAACGCCATCCAAACCCTGCACGATCACGAACAGGCAGCACAAGCCGCGCTGAGCGATGCTGCATGGGCTTATTTCAGCGGTGGTGCAGCAGACGAAATCACCCTGCAGCGCAACCTCAGTGCATGGCAAAACATCTGCTTATCCCCTCGCGTCCTTCAAGATTTGCGCGACGGCCACACGCGCTGCACGTTACTCGGCCACACATCGCCCACGCCACTCTTGGTCGCGCCCATGGCTTATCAGCGCTGGGCCCACCACCACGGCGAAGCGGGTATGGCCATGGCCGCTGCCGCACAAGGCTGTGGCATGGTGGTGTCGCACCAAACCAGCACCCCGCTGCAAGACGTAGCAGCTAGTTTTTTGCAAGACAACGACCGTGGCCCGCTGTGGTTTCAGATGTATTGGCAAGCAGACCGCGCACGCACTCAAGCCATGTTGTCTGACTTAGAAGACTCAGGCTATCAAGCCATCGTGCTCACGGTAGACACCCCCGTGCACGGTGTACGCGACCGAGAGCGCCGCCACGGCATGCAACTACCCACCGAAGTGAGCGCCGTACATTGGCACGCACAGACATCCGCACACACACCCGCGCAGACCTCGGGCCTGTGTGCAGGTTTGGCCGATTCAGCCCCACGTTGGGGCGATGTGCAGTGGTTCATCCAGCAAACGCGCCTACCCGTTTTACTGAAAGGCATTACACATGCGCAAGATGCCGTGCGTGCCATGCAAGTGGGCGCAGCTGGTGTGATGGTTAGCAATCACGGCGGTCGCGTGCTCGACACGATGCCATCCACCGCTGAGGTGCTGCCTAGCGTCTTGCAAGCGGTGCGTCAACAACGCGCCGATGCCTTGGTGTTGGTCGACGGCGGCATTCGCCGAGGCACAGATGTATTCAAAGCCTTGGCCCTCGGCGCCAATGCCGTCTTAGTGGGCCGCCCCGCTTTGTATGGTCTTGCCCACGGCGGTGCGCGTGGCGTGGCCCATGTGCTGCGTCTGTTGCGTGACGAGCTGGAAACCACCATGACGTTGTGTGGCTGCCCTACGTTGTCAACAATCACACCCGAGCACGTCACGCCATGACCACTTCGCCGTTGAAGCCTCACCACATATCCCCGCGTCGATGGCGCAACACCATCGCAGCCGTGCTGCTGGTGCATGTGGCGCTGTTGTGGGTGGCACAAAGCCAGCTGGCCGAATTACCCGCCTCTGATGAATCTGGCAAAGTTGTGATGGCAGATGTCGTGTCTGACATCCCCAACCCCGCGCCGCTCACACACGCCAAAACAGCGCCAACAGCGACACCGACACACACGCTGACGAAAAGCGTGACTAAAGCAGACACACCCGCGCTCACCCCCAACAACAGCGACACCCAAGAAGCAGCTGCCTCTTCCGCTGAAGCTGCAGCTGCACCTTCTACCGCATCGGGCAAAACTGGCTCGCCAAGTTTGGTCGAACCTTCTGCTGATGCGGACTATTTAAAAAACCCACCGCCAGGCTACCCGCGCATCAGCCGCCGCAATGGTGAGCAAGGCACGGTCATCGTGCGCGTGTTCATCAGCACGCAAGGCACGCCTGAAAAAGCTGAGGTGCGCACCTCCAGTGGCTTTGCACGTTTAGACCAAGCGGCGCTGGAAGCCGTTCATCGTTGGCGTTTTGTGCCAGGTCGTCGCAATGGCACGCCAGAGGCCATGTGGTTCAACATCCCCGTTCGTTTTATTTTGGAGTAAGTCATGCCCGCATCATTTGGTTTTTCAAATATTTGGCTGCAAGGTGATTGGGTCACGCGCAGCATTTTGTTGCTGTTGCTCGGCATGTCATTGGCCAGCTGGGTGGTGATCTTCATCAAAGCCTTGGACACATGGCGACACAAAGAGAACGCGCTCAACAGCGAACAGTTTTGGCACTGCACCAGCTTGGCTGAAGGCCTGAGTGTGCTGAGTCAACGCCCAAACAACCTGTTTCATCACTTGGCACTGACGGGCCAAGAAGCCACCGAACATCACCAAGCTGCACAAAAGCAATTGCATGATCGTTTGGACATCAGCGATTGGCTGACTCGCAGTTTGCGCAACGGCATTGATGACCACACCTCACACTTACAAAACTGGCTCTCTATCTTGGCCTCGATAGGTTCAACCTCGCCATTCGTGGGCTTGTTCGGAACGGTTTGGGGCATCTACCACGCGTTGGTGAACATTGGCACAACGGGCAACGTTGGCATTGATGCAGTTGCAGGCCCCATCGGCGAGACCTTGATCATGACGGCATTGGGTTTGGCCGTAGCGATTCCAGCCGTACTGGGCTACAACGCCTTGGTGCGCGGCAACAAATTCATCATCGCGCGCATGAACCGTTTTGCACATGATTTGCACGCTTATTTCGTCACAGGCGCACGCGTGCACAGCAGCGCACAAGGAGCCAGCCATGTCGTTTGAAGCCAATGGTGACAGCGATGAGGTGATGAGCGAAATCAACATGACACCTTTGGTGGACGTGATGTTGGTGTTGTTGGTGATCTTCATCATCACCCTTCCCGTGATTCAACACGCCGTCAAGGTAGATCTGCCCAGCGCCAGCAGCGTGCGCAGCAGCCCGCCTCCTAACAATTTGCAACTGTCTGTCGATGCACAAGGCCAATACTTCTTGGGTAAACAAGCCATCAGCGCAGACGCTTTGCAACTGCGCTTGAAAGATGAAGCCAGCAAAGACCCGCAACCACAGCTCTTCATCCGCGGCGACAAACGTGTGCCTTACGAGTTTGTGGCGCAAGCCATGAGCAGCGCACAACGTGCGGGCATGCAGCGCATTGGTTTTGTCACCACCCAGCCATGAACCAGCCTACTGACTCGAAAACCACGGCATCCGCTGCAGCTGGCACCTCATCTAGCACTGCTGATGGCATTCGGACGCTGGACAGCCAGGAGTTGCTTGGCAAACAAGGTGTGCTTTACATCCGTCATCAAGGTGAGACGTACCGACTGCAAACCACCCGCTTTGGCAAGCTGATCTTGACCAAATAAGGCGCTTGGGCAGCCGTTGCCCAAGGCTGCCTCAATCGACCTCATTGAGACAAACAATCGCCGACGCAGAAAATCTTGTCTATCATTCACGTCAATGAGCTTTTCTCATTCGATAGTTTTTATCAACCACCCAAAGGAAACCACATGTCTTTGATCAATACCCAAATCCAACCGTTCAAGAACCAAGCCTTCCACAACGGTAAGTTCGTTGAAATCACCGAAGCCACGCTCAAGGGCAAGTGGAACGTGTTCATCTTCATGCCAGCTGCATTCACTTTCAACTGCCCAACAGAAATCGAAGACGCAGCTGACAACTATGCAGCTTTCCAAAAAGCCGGCGCTGAGGTGTACATCATCACCACCGACACTCACTTCTCACACAAAGTGTGGCACGAGACTTCTCCAGCCGTGGGCAAAGCCAAGTTCCCATTGATCGGTGACCCAACACACAAGTTGACACGCGCTTTTGGCGTGCACATCGAAGAAGACGGCCTGGCATTGCGCGGCACTTTCGTGATCAATCCAGAAGGCATGATCAAGACCATGGAAATCCATTCCAACGAAATCGCTCGTGACGTGTCTGAGACATTGCGCAAGTTGACTGCTGCTCAATACACAGCCGCTAACCCAGGCCAAGTGTGCCCAGCGAAGTGGAAAGAAGGCGCGAAGACTTTGGCTCCTTCCATCGACTTGGTCGGCAAGATCTAATTTTTGCCTTCGTTAAACCCTGCTGACGCAGGGCGATGATTGATCAACACCTGCTAGCGCAGGTCGTTGAGCGCAGCGCACATTGGTACACCAGCGTGCGTTGTACTCAGCGAATCACCCCCCAACCTTTTAACCCACTAGGACTGCGCCACAAGCGCATGACCTTGAGTTAATGCACCCCGAAATAGGAGAACACCATGCTCGACGACACACTCAAAGCACAACTTCAACAATACCTTGGCATGTTGCGCCAGCCCATCCGCTTGATCGCCTCACTCGACGACAGCGAAACCGGCAAAGACATGGGCGAGTTGCTCAACACCATCGTTAGCTTGTCTGACAAAGTCACCCTCGACACCTCGGGCACTGATGCACGCAAGCCTTCGTTTGCTGTGGTGCGCGAAGGCGAAACACAGGGCGTGCGCTTTGCGGGTTTGCCACTCGGCCATGAGTTCACCTCGTTGGTGTTAGCTCTGTTGTGGACCGGCGGCCACCCACCCAAGGTTGAGCAAGATGTGATTGACAGCATCAAGGGCCTTCATTCTGCGGATGGTGGCGACTTCAACTTTGAGGTCTACATGTCCCTGAGCTGCCACAACTGCCCAGACGTGGTGCAAGCCCTCTCGCTCATGGCCATCGTCAACCCCAAAGTCAAGACCGTGGTGATCGAAGGCGGCGCGTTCCAAAAGGAAGTGGAAGAGCGCCAAATCATGGCCGTGCCCATGGTGTTCTTGAACGGCCAAGTGTTTAGTTCCGGCCGCATGAGCGTGGAAGAAATCGTCGCCAAGCTCGACACAGGCGCTGCCGCACGCGACGCCGTGAAGATGAGCGAGAAAGCGCCTTACGAAGTGTTGATTGTGGGTGGTGGCCCAGCAGGTGCAGCTGCCGCTGTTTATGCGGCCCGCAAGGGTATCCGCGTAGGCATTGCCGCTGAACGTTTTGGCGGTCAGCTGAACGACACCATGTCGATTGAGAACTACATCTCTGTGCTCGAAACCAACGGCCCCAAGCTCGCCGCTGACCTCGAAGCCCAAGTGCAGCACTACGGCGTGGACATCATGAACATGCAACGCGCCAGCAAAATTGTGTCTGCTGAAGAAACCGGCGGCATGACAGAAGTGCACTTAGAAAATGGCGGCGTGCTCAAAGCCAAGAGCGTCATCTTGTCCACTGGCGCGCGTTGGCGCAATGTGAACGTGCCCGGCGAAGCCGAGTACAAAAACAAAGGCGTGGCTTACTGCCCGCATTGCGATGGCCCTTTGTTCAAAGGCAAGCGCGTGTCCGTCATCGGCGGCGGCAACTCAGGTGTGGAAGCCGCCATTGACTTGGCAGGCATCGTCGAACACGTGACCTTGATTGAATTTGCCGACCAGCTCAAAGCTGATGCCGTGTTGGTGAACAAGCTCAAGAGCTTGCCCAACGTGACAATCCACGCCAACGCACAAACCACCGAAATCACCGGCGAAGGCGGTAAGGTCAATGGCCTGAGCTACAAAGATCGCGCCACTGACGTCGTGCACCATGTGCCACTCGAAGGCGTGTTCGTACAAATCGGCTTGGTGCCCAACACCGAGTTCTTGAAAGGCAGCATGGAGCTGAGCAAGTTTGGCGAGATCGTGATCGATGCCAAAGGCCACACCAGCATGCCTGGCGTGTTTGCAGCAGGTGACTGCACGACCGTGCCCTACAAGCAAATCATCATTGCGGCAGGCGAAGGTGCGAAGGCGGCTTTGTCAGCGTTTGATCATTTGATCCGTCAACCCACGACTGCTTAAACCAGCTCATCTGCGCAACGCAGCAAAAGGCAAGTGCTTCGGTACTTGCCTTTTTTTATTGCCGCTCGATACGTGCACCGCACATAGGCTTCGCCTAAATCATGGATAGAAACAATTGGCTGGACTATTTGAATTGCAAGCATCACAGTCTGGAGCAAGCAGTTATTTTTAACCTCAAGGAGACACACATGAGCCAAGCATCAAATACCGGCAAATGCCCATTCCACGCAGCAGGCGGCGCACGCGCACAGCAAGGCGCTCAGTCCAATGCACAGTGGTGGCCCAACCAGCTCAACCTCTCCATCTTGCATCAGCACCAAGCGGTATCCAACCCGATGGATGCAGACTTTGGTTACCACGAAGAATTCAAAAAGCTCGACTACGCCGCGCTCAAAAAAGACTTGGCCGAGTTGATGACCCAGTCACAAGACTGGTGGCCCGCCGACTATGGCCACTACGGCGGCTTGTTCATTCGCTTGGCTTGGCATGCCGCAGGCACTTACCGCACGGCCGACGGGCGTGGCGGCGCAGGCACTGGTAACCAGCGTTTTGCCCCCATCAACAGCTGGCCTGACAACGGCAACCTCGACAAAGGTCGACGCTTGCTGTGGCCCATCAAACAAAAATACGGCAACCAAATTTCATGGGCTGATTTATTCATCTTGTGCGGCAACGTGGCCATGGAAACCATGGGCTTCAAAACCTTTGGCTTTGGTGGCGGACGCACCGACATTTGGGCCCCCGAAGAGGATGTGTATTGGGGCGCTGAAAAAGAATGGCTGGCCACCAGCGACAAACCCAACAGCCGCTACAGCGGCGAGCGCCAACTCGAAAACCCACTGGCCGCCGTCCAAATGGGTTTGATCTACGTGAACCCACAAGGGCCCGACGGCAAACCCGACCCCGTCGCCTCAGGCAAAGACGTGCGTGAAACCTTCGCACGCATGGCCATGAACGACTACGAAACCGTGGCCTTGGTCGCAGGTGGTCACACCTTCGGCAAGATGCATGGCGCTGGCGACGCGGCCAAAGTCGGCCCCGAACCCGAAGCCGCGCCCATGCACGACATGGGTTTTGGTTGGATCAACAGCCACGGCACAGGCAAGGGTGCAGACACCACCACCAGCGGCTTTGAAGGCGCCTGGAAGCCTAACCCCACGCAATGGGACATGGGCTATTTCAAAGTGTTGTTCAAGTACGAGTGGGAGCAAATGACCACCGCCGCCGGAGCCATCCAATGGCGTGCCAAAGACGTGGCTCCCGAAGACATGGTGGTCGACGCACACGACCCCAGCAAGAAGCACCCACCTCACATGACGACGGCCGACTTGTCGCTGCGCTTTGACCCTGCGTACGAAAAAATCTCACGTCACTTCTACGCCAACCCCGACGAGTTTGCCGATGCATATGCCCGCGCTTGGTTCAAACTGACCCACCGCGACATGGGGCCCAAGTGCCTCTACCTTGGCCCAGAGGTTCCTGCCGAAGACTTGATCTGGCAAGACCCCTTGCCCGCAGTCAAGCACACACTCATCGACCACAGCGATGCCACCGACCTCAAGGCTAAAATTTTGGCAAGTGGTTTGACTCTGGCCGAACTGGTGTCCACCGCATGGGCCTCTGCGTCCACCTTCCGCAACAGCGACAAACGCGGCGGAGCCAATGGCGCGCGCATTCGCCTTGCGCCGCAAAAGAACTGGGAGGTCAACCAACCCGAACAATTGGCACGCGTACTGGCCACGCTGGACATCATCCGCAATGGCTTTCACACCAACCACCGTGGCGGCAGACAAGTCTCGATGGCCGACCTGATCGTGCTCGCTGGTAATGCTGGCATCGAAGCCGCCGCCAAAGCAGCAGACCACGCCATCGAAGTGCCTTTTGCCCCCGGACGCACTGATGCCACGCCCGAGCAAACCGATGCCGATTCATTTGCAGTGCTCGAGCCCCAAGCAGATGGTTTTCGCAACTACCGCCAAAAAGCATTCCGCGTGTCGCCAGAAGAAATGCTGCTCGACAAAGCGCAGTTGCTTGGCTTATCCGCGCCAGAAATGACGGTACTGGTGGGTGGTCTGCGCGTGCTGGGGGCCAACCATGGCGGCAGCAAACAAGGTGTGTTCACCGACCGCGCAGGGCAGCTGACGCCCGACTTCTTTGTCAACTTGGTCGACATGTCCACGGCTTGGCAACCGACAGGCGACAACGCTTTTGAGGGGCGTGACCGCAAAACAGGCAACGTGAAATGGACTGCCAGCCGTGTGGATTTGGCTTTTGGCTCGAACTCACAGCTGCGCGCCATTGCCGAGGTCTATGCCCAACACGACAACGCGGGCAAGTTTGTCAAAGACTTTGTCGCCGCTTGGACCAAGGTGATGAACTTGGACCGCTTTGACCTGAAGTGAACCTTGGCCCCTGCGCTGCCTAAACGCGCAAGGGGCTTTTTATTTGGACTCAGACGCTGCTGGCTTAATGGTCAGCAGCTCTGGGTCCACTTGGTTTTCAAGGCGGTGCGGCTCTTGTACGGGCTTGGGGCCAAGGCCCAAGAAGCGCAAGCCGCCATCGTTCCACAACCAAAACAACAGGTTGACCACGGCCAACACGTAAACCACGTTGCGCAGTAAAAATTTTGATTTCATACATCCACCTTCGTTTTTGAATTGCGCCAGCCTTTGCAAGCGCCGTTGCGCACGCTACACAGGCCGCACGCTCACCTCTGAGCTGCTGACGGCCTCTTGGCCTTGTTCGGTGTCCACCAGCATCGCGCCGGTGGCGTCTACGCCTCTGGCCACGCCGTGACGGCCATCGCTCAGGGTGACGTTCAAGTTGGACAGTGCATCGCGCGCATTGAAGGCATTTTGCAGAGGTGCAAAGCCTGTGCGCTCAAACGCCAACAAAGTGGCCAGCAAGGGCTCGGCCACCTTCATCAACGCCTTGGGTGCAGTGATGCCGCTTTGCAGGTCTTGCAGGCCCAATGGCGCGGTCGATAAGCCCTCGGCCACCGGCGGGGCGATGTTGATGCCCACACCCACGACGCAATAACGACCTTGCTCTCGCCCTTGGTCTGCGCTGTAGCCCATGCCTGCGGGCAGGGCTGTCTCAATCAAGATGCCGGCCAATTTGCCCCAACCTGTGGGCGTATTTGCGGACATGGACGGGCGCTTCACCCACAAGTCGTTGGGCCACTTCAAGCGCACACCCAGTTCCCCTTGCGGGTCTAGGCTACGCGCCAGCGACAGGCCCACGGCCAGTGACAGGCCCGACCAATCAGCTGGCTTGAGCATGAGCCCCAATGAGAAAGTCAGGGCATGGCCCACTTCGCCGTGCCACGGGCGACCTAGGCGGCCACGGCCAGCGGTTTGGGTTTCGGCCACCAGCAGCACCGGCTCGGTTTGGCCCGCGCGGGCACGGCGCATGAGCTCGGTGTTGGTGGAGTCAATCTCTGGCAGCACCTCAACTGTGATGCCTGATTGTTTGGCAACCATCGCAAGCCAGAGGTCTTCCGCAGGCCAGATCATGAGTCTCAGCGCTTTTTAGCTTTGGCTTTAGAGGTGTCTTTGTCGACCTTGCCGATCGACTTTTTGTCTGACTTTTTTTTGTCTTCTTTGACTGGTTTGCTTTTTGACTTATCAGCCTTTTTTGCCTTGGGCTTTTCGTCCTTCGGGAACTCCGAGGTGGAGGACAACAAAGTGCCACGGCACTTCTTCGCGCCACACCAGCAGGGGTATTCGAGCTTGAGCTCAGGCGTCATGGGCGCGTCGATGACCAAGCCGTAGTCGTAGTTCAGCTCTTCACCGGCCTTGATGTCGCGGATGGCTTTGATGAACACGCGGCCGTTTTCTTCATCGGGCTCGCAGCTGGGCTTGCATGAGTGGTTGATCCAACGTGACGAGTTGCCGCCGTACTTGGCGTCGATCACATGCTTTTCGTCGATGTGAAAGTAAAACGTGTGGTTGGGGTCGGTGGGGTCGTGCGGGTGGCGGCGCAGCGCCTCTTTCCAGCTGATGATCTCGCCCACGTATTCAATGATGGTCTCGCCCTTGGCAAAGTCTGTCAGTGCGAAAACCCCTTTGCCATGCACGCCTGAGCGACGGGTTTGGATGCGGCGGCCTTTGATCGGCGCGGGGGTTGGGGCGAGAGATTTTTTGGACACTGATTTTTTCTGTTAACTTTAATACGTACGCATGTGCGTGCGCGCACATGGGCGCGCGTGCGCACGCGAGAGAACGAATTGTAGTGGTCAGTTTTTAAGGAACTTTGAAATGAGCAAAACCCTCGTGATTGCCGAAAAACCTTCGGTCGCGCAAGACATCGTGCGCGCACTCACGCCTGTGGCGGGGAAGTTCGAAAAACACGACGATCACTTTGAGAGCGACACCTATGTGGTCTCCAGTGCCGTCGGTCATTTGGTGGAAATCCAAGCGCCCGAAGAATTCGACGTCAAGCGCGGCAAGTGGAGCTTTGCCAACCTGCCCGTAATTCCCCCCTTCTTCGACTTGAAGCCCGTCGAGAAAACCAAGACACGCTTGAACGCGGTGGTGAAGCTGGCCAAACGCAAAGACGTGACCGCCCTCATCAACGCGTGTGACGCGGGCCGTGAAGGTGAATTGATCTTCCGTTTGATCGAGCAATACGCTGGCGGTAAAAAGCCACTCGACAAACCTGTGAAGCGCCTGTGGTTGCAATCGATGACGCCGCAAGCCATTCGGGATGGCTTCGAATCCCTGCGCAGCGAAAAACAAATGCAAGGCTTGGCCGATGCGGCACGCAGTCGTTCGGAAGCCGACTGGCTGGTGGGCATCAACGGCACACGCGCCTTGACTGCGTTCAACTCACGCGAAGGTGGCTTCTTCTTGACCACCGTGGGCCGTGTGCAAACGCCTACCCTGTCGGTGGTGGTGGAGCGCGAAGAACAAATACGCAAGTTCATCAGCCGCGACTATTGGGAGATTCATGGCAGCTTCCAAGTGGCTGCGGGCGCTTACCCCGCCAAGTGGTTCAACCCAGAGCACAAAAAAGACGCAGAAGACGCCGAGAAAAAACACGACCGCGTTTGGAGCGAAGCCGAGGCTTTGACCATTGCCGACGCCGTGCGCAACCAACAAGCCACCGTCACCGAAGAGAGCAAACCCACCACCAAAGCCAGTCCCGGCTTGTTTGACTTGACCTCGCTGCAACGCGAAGCCAACGGCCGCTTTGGCTTCTCGGCCAAGACCACTTTGGCCCTGGCGCAAAGTTTGTACGAGCGTCACAAAGCGCTGACTTACCCACGTACCGATTCACGCCACTTGCCTGAAGACTACGTGGCTGTGGTGAAAGACACGTTCACCATGTTGGCCGACAGCGGCATGAAGCACCTCGAACAACACGCCACCGTCGCGCTGAACAACAACTACGTGCGCAAACTGCCCCGCGTGTTTGATAACAAAAAGGTCAGTGATCACTTTGCGATCATCCCCACCTTGCAAGCGCCCAGTGGTTTGTCTGAGGCCGAGCAAAAGCTGTACGACTTGGTGGTGCGCCGCTTCATGGCGGTGTTCTTCCCCAGTGCTGAATACATGGTGACCACGCGTATCAGCACGGTCAAAGCAGGGGGCAAAGACCACAACTTCCGCACCGAAGGCAAGGTCTTGGTCAACGCCGGTTGGATGGCCGTGTACGGCAAAGACGCCGCACAAGAAGCGTCAGACAACGAAGAAGACGGCAAAACCCTCGTCGCTTTGAAAGCAGGCGAGTCGGCCAAGAACGAATCAGCCGACGCCAAAGGCTTGAAAACTCGTCCACCTGCCCGCTACAGCGAAGCCACATTGCTCGGCGCCATGGAAGGTGCTGGCAAGCTGGTGGAAGACGACGAGTTCCGCGAAGCCATGCAAGAAAAAGGCTTGGGTACACCCGCCACGCGCGCGGCCATCATCGAAGGCTTGCTCAACGAGAAATACCTCATCCGCGATGGCCGCGAGATGATTCCCACCGCCAAGGCCTTCCAGCTGTTCACACTGCTGCGCGGTTTGGGCGTGGAAGAGCTGTCCAAGCCCGAACTCACGGGCGGCTGGGAACACAAGCTCTCGCTCATGGAACACGGCCAACTGAGCCGCGAAGAATTCATGCGCGAAATTGCCGAAATGACCGAGCACATCGTCAAGAAGGCCAAAGAATTTGACCGCGACACTATCCCCGGTGACTATGCCACCTTGCAAACACCTTGCCCCAAGTGCGGCGGCGTGGTGAAAGAAAACTACCGCCGCTATGCCTGCGTGGGCAAAGACGGCAACGCGTCTGACTCTGGCGAAAACGGCGCAGGCTGCGGCTTCTCCATCAGCAAGATTCCAGGCGGTCGCACCTTTGATGCGGCTGAAGTGGAAGAGTTTTTGACCAACAAAAAGATTGGCCCACTCGACGGCTTCCGCTCCAAAGCGGGCTGGCCGTTCACGGCTGAGATCGCCCTCAAATACAGCGAAGAAGACCAAAACTGGAAACTCGAATTCGACTTTGGTGACGACGGCGCAGACTCCGGCGAAATCGTCGAGTTCAGCGATGCAGCGCCTTTGGGCAATTGCCCCAAGTGCGGCAGCCCTGTGCACGAGCACGGCAGCAACTATGTGTGTAGCAAAGCTGTGCCCACACATGCGCAAGCCACACCCAGCTGCGACTTCAAGAGCGGCAAGATCATCTTGCAGCAACCCGTGGAACGCGAGCAAATGACCAAGCTCTTGAGTGAAGGCAAAACCGATTTGCTGGACAAGTTTGTGTCCATGCGCACACGCCGTTCGTTCAAAGCGTTCTTGCAGTGGGACGCCGAGGCGGGCAAGGTGAACTTTGCGTTTGAACCCCGCGTGAGCAAGTACCCGCCCAAAGGCGGCAAGACACCCACGACCAACGCGCTCATCAAAGCCGCAGGCAAAAAAGTGCCCGCCAAAACCACCAAAGCAACGAAAGCCGCCAAGGTCAAAGCCGAGAAAGTGGCCAAGCCCAAAGTGCCACGCAAAGTCACCGCAGGCTATCTGCCAAGCGCTGACCTAGCCAACGTGATTGGCGCAGAAGCCGTGGCCCGCACCGAGGTGATCAAAAAGCTGTGGGACTACATCAAGGCCAACGGCTTGCAAGACGCCACCAACAAACGCGCCATCAACGCCGACGCCAAACTCAAACCCGTGTTTGGTAAAGACCAAGTGACCATGTTTGAACTGGCGGGCATTGCGGGCAAACACCTTCGCCCGATTGGCGAATAATTTTGCTGAACCAACAAGAGTGACCGCATGACCTTGAATGCAACTCCTTTAATCGCGACGTCGCAAGCGATGCACTTTGCGGAAGCTTTGCAACTACAAAGTGGCGCAAGTGTGCGCGACTACACGCTAGCCTACGAGACCTACGGCACGCTCAACGCTGACCGTTCTAACGCGGTCCTGGTGTGCCACGCGCTCAACGCATCGCACCACGTCGCAGGCGTGTACGAAGGCCAAGACAAGAGCGAAGGCTGGTGGGACAACATGATTGGTCCCGGCAAACCAGTGGATACCAATCACTTCTTTGTGATTGGCGTGAACAACCTCGGCTCTTGCTTTGGTTCGACCGGCCCAATGCACGCACACCCCGACACGGGCAAGGTGTACGGCGCGGACTTCCCCGTAGTCACCGTAGAAGACTGGGTGAATGCGCAAGCCTTGTTGCTCGACCGATTAGGCATCACCCAACTCGCCGCCGTTTTGGGTGGCAGCTTGGGCGGCATGCAAGCCCTGAGCTGGACGCTGCAATACCCAGACCGCGTGCGTCATGCCGTGGTGGTGGCAAGTGCGCCCAACCTGACGGCGGAGAACATCGCCTTCAACGAAGTGGCGCGTCGCGCCATCGTGACCGACCCTGACTTTCATGGTGGCCACTTTTACGAACACGGCGTTGTACCGCAACGCGGTTTGCGCATCGCCCGCATGGTGGGCCACATCACGTATCTGAGCGACGATGTGATGAACGAAAAGTTTGGCCGCGAGCTGCGCGATGCAGTCGTGGGCAGCGCCACCGGCTACAAGTACTCCACGCAAGACGTGGAGTTTCAAATCGAAAGCTATCTGCGCTACCAAGGCGACAAATTCAGCGAGTACTTTGACGCCAACACCTATTTGCTCATCACCCGCGCGCTCGACTACTTTGACCCTGCACGTACTTATGGCGGCGATTTGTCGGCGGCGTTTGCGCGCACAGCGGCTAAGTTTCTGTTGGTGAGCTTCACCACCGATTGGCGCTTTTCACCCGCACGCAGCCGCGAAATGGTGCAAGCCTTGCTCAACAACCAGCGTGATGTGAGCTACGCCGAAATCGACGCACCACATGGCCACGATGCGTTCTTGCTGGATGACGCCCGCTACATGAATGTGGTGCGCTCGTACTTTGCGCGCATCAACGATGAATTGACCACCGGAGTTGCCGCATGACCCACGACAACTTGAAATCAATTGCCGCCCTCGTGCCCCAAGGCAGCCGCGTGCTTGACCTCGGCTGTGGCGACGGCGCATTGCTGGCTCACTTGCAACAACACAAAGGCTGCACCGGCTACGGCGTAGAGCTCGACGACACCAATGTGCACGCCTGCGTGCAACGCGGTGTGAACGTGTTGCAGCTCAACCTCGATTTAGGCCTGAGCGTGTTTGCCGATCAATCGTTTGATGTGGTGCTGCAAATCGACACCTTGCAACATTTGCGCAACGCCGAAACCATGCTGCGCGAAACCGCACGCGTGGGTAAAACCGGCATCGTGGCTTTCCCCAACTTTGCACACTGGCCCAACCGCCTGAGCATTCTGCAAGGCCGCATGCCCGTGACCAAGCGCTTGCCCTACCAGTGGTACGACACGCCCAACATTCGCGTGGGCACGTTCAAAGACTTTGAAGTGTTGGCCGAGAAAAACGGTCTGCATGTGACCGATTCATTTGGCTTGCAAAACGGCCAGCGTGTGGATACGTGGCCGAACTTGATGGCGGGAACGGCCGTATTCAAGTTCAACGCATGAACAAGCTCGCGGCCATGGAGGCCACGAGCAGCACCGCCATTGTCCAATTGAAGATACGTCGATAAAGATCGACTTGCAGATAGTGCCCCATGCGTGCGCCCATCACAGCCCACACCGCGATGCTGGGCAAGTTGATCAGGCTGAACACCAATGATGCGGCGGCAATCAACACCAGCCCCGCATCTTGCGGCAAGTAATTGCTGAAAAAGCCGAGCGTCATCACCCACGCTTTGGGGTTGACCCATTGGAATGCTGCTGCGCCCCAAAACCCCAAAGGCGTTGCGCCTTCGTTGGTTGCTTCGTCTTCTGACGGTGGACCACTTCTGACAATGCCCCACGCCAAATAAAGCATGTACGCCATGCCCAGCACTTGCATCACTTGGTAAATCACGGGCACGCGGATGAACAGTTCGCCAAGCCCCATGCCAACGGCCATGAGCATGATGAAGTGCCCGCATGAAATTCCCAACAAATGAGGCAGCGTCGCCCGCACGCCAAAGTTCACGCCAGAAGCCAACAACATCATGTTGTTGGGGCCGGGCGTAACAGACGTCACAAAAGCAAACACCGCCATGGAGACCCAAAGTTCAAGATGAAGGTCCATAGTGGGTGCGCCGTTTTAGGTAAGTGTTAACAGGGCCAACGCTCCGAGGGCAGCTGTTTCGGCACGCAACACGCGCTCGCCCAAGCTCAAAGCCACGAAGCCTTTGGCACGAGCAGCAGCGTCCTCTGCATCGGTCAGGCCGCCTTCTGGGCCGTTCAGCAAGACCCAAGACTTCTGCGCAACATTTGCACGCATAGCCGTCAAAGGCTGTGTGCTCGCGTGTAACGAGAGCACGCCCTGCACCACCTCGGCCTGCGCAGTTTGCTTTGTCAGCCAAGCGTCTAGGCGCTCGGGCGCGTCAATCAGCGGCACGCGGTTGCGCCCGCATTGTTCGCTTGCACTGGCCGCCACAGCTTGCCAATGCGCTTGCTTTTTTTCAGCGCGTTCGCCGGTCAGGCGAATCACACTGCGCTCGGTCATCAAGGGGGTAATGCGATGCACGCCCAGCTCGGTGGCTTTTTCCACCAACCAGTCCATGCGCTCGTTGGCTGGCATGCCCACGGCCAAGTGCACTTGAACGGCTGCTTCGCATTCCACGGCACGGTGCTCGCCCACGACCACGCGGACATCGCTACGGCCCATGTGTTGCACCTCGGCGCTGAACTCGCCACCTTCGCCGTTGAACAAGGTCAGCGTGTGGCCGGGCTGCATGCGCAGCACTTGCACATGGCGGGCGGCAGTCGGGGGCAAGTCCACCACTTGGCCAGACACCAAGGGCAGCGGGCAGTAAAAGCGTGCCATCCTTAGCCCCGCCCGCCGGGCGTGAGGCGCGGAAAGGCCAAGCTGATGGCGGGTTCTGTGCCCTCAATCTTGTCGATCAAACGCAGCAAGGGCGTGAGGTCGCTGTAGCGGCTGGCTGTGGTGCGGATGTAGTTGATGAAGCGCGGCGCATCGGCCAAGTACTTCGGCTTGCCATCGCGCAACGTCAGGCGCGCAAAGATGCCAGCCACTTTGAGGTGACGTTGCAGGCCCATCCACTCTACGGCGCGGTAAAACGCGCCGAAGTCGTTGTGCCAGTCTTCAAAATCCAACAGACCGATTTTGCGGGCACGTTCCCAATAGCGGATGGTCACGTCCAGCACCACATCTTCTTCCCACGTCAAAAACGCGTCGCGCATGAGGCTGGCGATGTCGTAGGTGATGGGGCCATAGACCGCGTCTTGAAAGTCGAGCACGCCCAAACGTTGTTCGGTGGGGTCATGCGGCATCATAAAATTGCGCGGCATGAAGTCGCGGTGCACGTAGACACTGGGTGCGGCCAAGTTGCGCTGAATGATGGTTTTGAAAGTTTTGTCCAACATCTCGCGTTGCGCGCTGTCAATTTGCAGCTGGCGGTGTTGGGTGAGGTACCAATCGGGGAACAGCGACAACTCTCGCTGCAGCAAAGCTTCGTCATACGCGGGCAGCACGCTGGGGCGGCTGCTTTGTTGCAGGGTCAGCAAAGCATCGACGGCGCGCATGTAAAGGCCGTGATTGGCTTGCGGGTCGTCACGGTTGATGACGTCCATCATGGTTTGCGAACCGATGTCGTCGAGCAACATGAAGCCTTGCGGCTCATCCCACGCCAAGATGCGCGGGGCATACAGGCCCGCGTCCAGCATCAAACGGGCAATGCGCACAAAGGGTTCGCAGTTTTCTTTGTCGGGCGGTGCGTCCATGACGATGCACGAGCCGTTCGCTGTGTCGACACGGAAATAGCGCCTGAAGCTGGCGTCCGCCGAGGCGGCACGCACGGTAGC
This sequence comes from Limnohabitans sp. TEGF004, assembly GCF_027924965.1. Taxonomy (NCBI): domain Bacteria; kingdom Pseudomonadati; phylum Pseudomonadota; class Betaproteobacteria; order Burkholderiales; family Comamonadaceae; genus Limnohabitans; species Limnohabitans sp. TEGF004. Next base: position 2,600,608 of record NZ_AP027056.1, read on the forward strand.
GGGCAGCACGCCGTGGGCGCTGGCTTGGGCATTGAGCCATTGGTGGAAGGCTGCTTGACGCTCGGGCTGGGCCCATTCGATGGAAGCAGAGGTATTTGCGCCCGAAGGCTGGGAGTTAGGCTGTGTGCTCATGGATAATCCAAATTCTACAAACCAGCCTTGGGTTGATCTGCGTTCATGTTGTTGCCTCTCATTCACCGCCAAATACACGCACTGTCGTGGCTCACATTTGGCCTATTGGGCAACACACTGGCACTGCACGCGCAAACCGTGAGTTCACCGCCTTTGGTGCTCAAGCCCAGCAGTTTGTTGCAAGAGCTGATCTTGGATGACACGCGCAAACAACTGCCGACGTTCATACAAAGTGACACGCTGCGTGGCCGCCCAGACCTGCAAACCATCTTAGATGGTCAAGTCGTGATCCGTCGCGGCGACCTGCTCCTCAAAGCTGACAAGGTCGATTACGACCAAGCGGAAGATTTCGCCAAAGCGCGTGGCAACGTCTACATCAACCGTTCTGGCAATGTGTACGAAGGCCCCGCCCTTGACATTCATCTGGATGCCTTTGAAGGCTTCTTCACCCAGCCCAAGTATCAACTGTTGAAAAACAAAGCCTACGGCAAAGCCGAGCGGATCGACTTCATCGACCCCGCCAACACGGTGATGCACAAGGCAGACTTCACCACTTGCCAACGCAAACCAGGTCCAAGCTGGACACCCGATTGGTTTTTCAAAGGCGACAAAATCACACTCGACACCGACCGCAACATCGGCTTGGCTGAAGGCGCGTCGTTGCGGTTCAAAGATGTGCCGATTTTGCCAGTGCCCTCAATTGACTTCCCGCTCAGCGATGAGCGTAAATCTGGTTTGCTGCCACCCACCATTGGTGTCGACAACATTGGCGGCTTGGAATACACCCAGCCTTACTACTGGAACTTGGCGCCCAACCGCGACGTCACCTTTTCTCCCACCTATTGGAGCAACCGTGGCCTGCGCCTGAGCACCGAGCTGCGCTACTTAGAAGGCCTGCCACCTCTGCAAGCGCCATTTCAAGGCCAAATGCGCTTTGACTACATGGAGAAAGATGCCTTGCGCGATGGTTCGCGCCGCTGGGGCATGCAGTACTCCCACGTGGGCTTGGTGAACCCTGGTTTTGCAGGTGGCGCATTGGGGCTGAACTTGAACCTCAACCGTGTCAGTGATGACGACTATTGGAAAGATTTCGCCATCATTGGCGGCTCAGGCGTGCAACGTCTGTTGTCAAACGATGCGGGCTTGAATTGGACCAATGGGATTTACACCACGTCGGTGCGCACACAGATGTGGCAAACCTTGCAAGACTTGGCCAATCCCATTGGTAACCGCATCACGCGACCATTCAACCGTATGCCGCAATTCACAGCACGCATGCAGCGCATCAACGTGGGGGGCTTTGACTTTAGCTTGGACGGTGACTTGACACGGTTTGAATCTGCTCGCGATTACGAATGTTTGAATGGCGCCAGTTACCGATCCGCCTGCGCACCCAATGCAGACCGCGCAGTGGCGTTGGCTCAAATCAGCCGACCATTCAACACCCCCTTTGGTTACCTCACACCCAAACTGCAGCTCAACAGCCGCAGTTACCAATTCAGCGGTGGCTTGCCCAACAATCCGTTCTACAGCGGCCACGAAGGCCAAAGTGGCGCCAGCGTCAGCGTGCCGACGTTCAGCCTCGACACCGGAATCGCGTTCGAGAAATCTACACGTCTGTTTGATCGCGCATGGGTTCAAACTTTAGAGCCTCGGGCTTTCTATGTTTACACGCCCTATCGCGATCAGAACTACTTGCCCAACTACGACTCGGGTGGCAACTCGTTCAACTTCGCCAGCATCTTCACCGAGAACGCGTTTGGCGGCTATGACCGCATCTCCGACAGCAAGCTGCTGACCCTAGGCGCCACCTCTCGTTTCATCGATCCGGAAACAGGCGCCGAAGGCGCACGTTTTGGTGTGGCGCAGCGCCTACGTATGAAGGAGCAGAACGTCACCATGCCCGATGATCCCACGGGCAAAACCGGCATCAGCGATCTTTTGGCCGGCGCGTCTGTGGCGCTGAACAGAGCATGGGCCGTCGACACCACCGTTCAGTACAACCAAAAGACAGACAACTTCTTGCGTCGCATGGTCAGCGGTCGTTACAACCCTGGCTCCTACCGCGTCATCAGCGCCGCGTATCGAACCGAAAATACGGAAGCGGGAGCTGCCGCCTCACGTCAAGTAGATGTCGGCTGGCAATGGCCCTTGCACGACCTCTGGGGAGGTTCGGACATTGGTGGTGGCGAAGGACGTGGATTGGGCGAGGGACGCTGGTACAGCGTGGCACGCTTGAACTACAACCCTCTCGATAAAAAGATGGTCGAGTCTGTCATTGGCTTCGAATACGATGCGGGTTGTTGGCTCAGCCGCGTGGTCGCTGAGCGTTTGCAGGTGACGGATGGCTTGGCCCGCCAACGCTTGTTGTTTCAACTTGAATTTGTAGGCTTCTCGCGCATCGGCACCAATGCCATGGGCTCACTGCGCTCCAATGTGCCACGGTATCAGCCGTTGCGACAACCTTCTATGACACCCAGCCGCTTCGGCAATTACGATTGATGATGACCATGTTTTCTCTCACCTTACGCTTTGCCCGTCGGTCGTCACTCACCTGGCTGGCGATTGCTTTGGCAAGCTCTGGAGTATGGGCTCAAACGTCCAAAACCAATACCATATCAGGCCGTGACTTCATTGTGGCGGTTGTCGATGCCCAACCCATCACCAACCACGATGTCAATGTTCGCGCAGCATTGCTTGCACAGCAACTGCGTCAACAGAAGAAAAATGTTCCTGCGCCATCTGAGTTGCTGCAAAACAGCCTTGAGCGCTTGATCACCGAAAAAGCCCTCTTGCAATATGCGAAAGAAGCGGGCGTCACCGTTGAGAATGAAGCGGTCGATCAAGCTGAACAGCGCATGGCCGCACAAAACCAAATGTCTGTTGATGCACTCCACGCAAAATTTCGCGCCGAGGGCACCAGCGTTGCGAGCCTTCGACAAAACATCAAAGATCAAGCAATCCTGCAGCGCCTGACCGAGCGCAACGTACCAAGCCGTATCAAGGTCAGCGAGGTTGAAATCGACCAAGCTGTTCGCGAACGCCAAAATGCCAGCGTCAACACCAACCCTGACATCGAGTTGGGTCACATCTTGGTGGCAGTGTCCGAAAAAGCCAATGATGCAGATGTTGTAGCCCTCCAAAGCAAAGCCCAGACTGCGTTAGCACGCGCCAAACAAGGCGAAGACTTCGGCAAGTTGGCTAAAGAGTTGTCTGACAGTGCAGAGCGTGACAAAGGCGGATTAATGGGCGTGCGCGCAACCAGCCGCTACCCCACCTTGTTTGTGGATGCCACCAAAAACTTGGCCGTGGGTGATGTCACCCTCGTACGCTCAGGCGCCGGCTTTCACATTTTGAAATTAGTAACGAAGCGCGCCAGCAGCGTGGTGACCGTGACGCAAACCCATCCTCGCCACATCCTGCTACGCCCAGGCGGCCAACTGAGCCAAACCACAGCACGCGCCCAATTGGCTGAATACAAACGCCAAATCGAAGCGGGCAAAGCAGACTTTGCCAAGTTGGCTCGTGAACATTCACAAGATGCCAGTGGCCCCGACGGCGGCGACTTGGGTTGGGTCTCGCAAGGCATGTTTGTGCCTGAATTTGAAGAGGTGATGAACAAATTGCAGCCAGGCCAAATCGCCGACCCGATGGTGTCTCGGTTTGGCGTGCACCTGATTCAAGTGATGGAACGTCGAGAAGCCCCCATCAGCGAGCGCGAGCTGCGCGACATGGCGCGCAACGGCTTGCGTGAGAAAAAGTTTGATGAAACCTACCAACTGTGGGCCCAAGAAGTGCGTGGCCGCGCCTATGTGGAATACCGCGACGCACCGCAATAAGCAGAGCCCACTTTGAAACACATTGCACGCAAGCGCTTCGGCCAACACTTCTTAACCGACGGCGCCATCATTGAAAGCATCGTCGATGCGATCGACCCGCAACCGGGCGACCCCATGGTCGAAATTGGCCCAGGCTTGGCCGCGCTCACACAGCCCTTGGTGGAGCGCTTAGGTCGTCTCAATGTCATTGAGTTAGACCGCGATTTGGCCGTGCGCCTGCGCGAGCATCCGCACCTGAACGTGATTGAGTCCGACGTGCTGCGCGTGGACTTCACGCAATTGGCTGCTGACCTCAAGGTACCCAAGCTGCGCGTGGTGGGTAACCTGCCGTACAACATTTCGTCGCCCATCCTGTTCCATCTGCTGGAGCATGTGGCCGTGGTGCAAGACCAGCACTTCATGCTGCAAAAAGAAGTGATTGACCGCATGGTGGCCAAGCCCAGCAGCAGCGACTACAGCCGCTTGAGCGTGATGCTGCAGTGGCGCTACGACATGGAAGACGTGTTGTTTGTGCCGCCCGAATCGTTTGACCCACCTCCGCGCGTGGACAGCGCCGTGGTGCGCATGGTGCCCTTGGCGGAGCCCCCCAAAATTAACGTCAAGCTGATGGAGGAAATGGTGAAAACAGCTTTCAGCCAACGCCGCAAGCTGTTGCGCCACACCTTGGGCCGTTGGTTGGAAGCGCGTCACTTTGCGGGCACCTTCGATGTGCAACGCCGTGCAGAAGAAGTGCCGGTGGCCGAATATGTGGCTCTGGTGCAAAGTCTGTAAAGACCCAAACGCCAAAAACAAAACCCGTCGCAGGTGACTGCTGACGGGTTTTTTGTTGGCGCTGCTACGAAAGCAGCCTGCCAGTTAAGCCGCTGTTTGCCAGTAGCCTGCGTTGAAGGGGCTGCTCATGCGCAAAGCCATGGGCGACACGTCGACCAGCTTGTCAGTTGGCATTTTTTCGCCCTCTTCCAGCAACTCAATGCCTTCGGCTGCCACGCCTGGCTTTTCAGCCGACGGGGCACGAGCCACGGAGAATGAGTAGAAGCAACGGAACGCCACTTTGCGGTCAGACCAGTAGTCAGCCGCTTCGCGGAAGATGTCCAACAGCTGTTCGCGGGCTTCTTTGTCAAACTTGGCGTGGGCAGGAATGTGCTCCAACACCAAGATAAAGCCAGGCTGTGGGCCAGACTTGTGCAAGGGGTCGGTCATGCCGTCGTACAAGGAATCAAAGTTCTTGCTAGCCGAGGCAGACAGGTTGAACTCTTTGGAAATGATGTCCAAGATGTCTTGCTTGCTTTGGGCTTGGGCCAGGTTCACATAAAGAAAATGGTGGCCAAGGCCTTGGGCCGCCTCTTGCAAATCAGGCACGCGGAACGCGCGGATGGACTGAACAATATTGGTTTTGATAGTACGCAAAGGCATGAAAATCGCCGTTCTTAAGACTGTTTTAAATACGTTTGATCTTCGGGTTAACCCGAAAATTGAAAGCGCAAGTGTCTTCGAATTGAAACAAAAAAGCAAGGGCCCTCCCATTTCTGGGGGGCCCTTGAAGGGTTATTTAACCTAAAAAGGCTAATTTAAGCTGTAAAAACGCTTATCGAGCTGCGCTGGCATCCGCCACGGTCAACGCGGTCATGTTGACGATGCGACGCACCGTGGTGCTCGCGGTCAGGATGTGCACCGGTTTCGCCGCACCCAGCAACACTGGGCCAATGGCAATATTGCCGCCAGCCGCTGTTTTGAGCAGGTTGTACGCAATGTTGGCAGAGTCCAAGTTAGGCAAAACCAGCAAATTGGCATCACCAATCAGGGTGGTGTCCGCCATTTGAGCGGCACGCACATCGCCGTCCAGCGCCACATCGCCATGCATTTCGCCATCAATTTCAAGCCAAGGTGCCTTTTTCTTGACCAAAGCCAAGGTTTCGCGCATTTTGATGGCCGAAGGCTGGTCGCTGCTGCCAAAGTTGGAATGCGACAACAACGCAGCTTTGGGCTGGATACCAAAACGGCGCATTTCTTCAGCCGCCATCACCGTGATTTCAGCCAATTGCTCTGCGGTTGGGTCGTAGTTGATGTGGGTGTCGACCAAGAACACCTGGCGGTCTGGCAGCAACAAACCATTCATGGCGGCATACGTGCTCACGCCCTTGCGGTTGCCAATCACCTGGTCCACATAGTTCAAATGCGTGAGCGGTGTGCTCCAAGTGCCGCAAATCAGGCCGTCTACCTCACCTTTGTGCAGCATCATGGTGCCAATCAGCGACAAACGGCGGCGCATGTCAATTTTGGCCAACTGCTCGGTCACGCCTTTGCGGGCGGTCATCTTGTAATAGGTTTGCCAGAAGTCGCGGTAGCGGTGGTCTTGCTCGACGTTGACCACGTCGTAATCCACGCCCTCTTTGAGGCGCAAACCAAATTTTTCAATGCGCTGCGCAATCACGGAAGGACGACCAATCAAGGTGGGCTTCGCCAAGCGTTCGTCCACCACGATTTGCACAGCGCGCAAGACGCGCTCTTCTTCACCTTCGGCGTAACACACACGCTTTTTAGTCGCGCGCTTGGCGGCGGCATAAATCGGTTTCATGATCGAACCGGACGCATAGACAAAGCCTTGCAGCTTCTCAATGTAGGCCTCCATATCTTGGATCGGACGCGTGGCCACACCGCTGTCTGCGGCGGCTTTGGCCACGGCAGGGGCAATCTTCATCATCAAGCGTGGGTCGAATGGCTTGGGAATGAGGTACTCAGGACCAAAAGCCAACGTCTCGCCCGCATAGGCGGCTGCCACCACTTCGCTTTGCTCGGCTTGTGCCAATTCAGCAATGGCGTACACCGCGGCGATTTCCATCTCATCGGTGATGGTGGACGCACCTGCATCCAGCGCACCACGGAAGATGTAGGGGAAACACAGCACGTTGTTCACTTGGTTGTGATAGTCGCTACGTCCCGTGGCGATGATGGCGTCATCGCGCACGGCCTTCACTTCTTCGGGCGTGATCTCTGGGTTGGGGTTGGCCAAGGCCATGATGATGGGCTTGGCAGCCATCTTCTTGACCATCTCTGGCTTCAGCACGCCGCCAGCGGACAGGCCCAAAAACACATCGGCGCCTTCGATGATGTCGCTCAGTGTGCGCGCATCGGTTTTTTGGGCGTACTGAATCTTGTCTTCGTCCATCAGCTCGGTGCGGCCTTCATAGACCACGCCAGCCAAATCAGTGACATAAATGTTTTTGCGTGGCATGCCCATCTTGAGCAACAGGCCCAAACAGGCCAAAGCGGCAGCACCAGCACCGGAGGTGACCAGTTTGACGTTTTTGATATCTTTGCCTGCCACCTTGAGGCCGTTCAAGATCGCTGCGCCCACGGTGATGGCGGTGCCATGTTGGTCATCGTGGAAGACTGGGATCTTCATGCGCTCGCGCAACTTGCGCTCGACGTAGAAGCAATCAGGCGCCTTGATGTCTTCGAGGTTGATGCCGCCGAAAGTGGGCTCTAACGACGCAATGATGTCAACCAATTTGTCGAGGTTCTTCTCGTCTATTTCCAAGTCGAACACGTCAATGCCCGCGAACTTCTTGAACAGAACGCCTTTGCCTTCCATCACAGGCTTAGAGGCCAAGGGACCAATGTCGCCCAAGCCCAGCACGGCCGTGCCGTTGGTAATGACGGCCACCAAGTTGCCACGACTGGTGTACTTGAATGCGTTGTTGGGATCTTTGACGATTTCTTCGCAAGGCGCAGCCACGCCGGGCGAATAAGCCAAGGCCAAATCATGTTGGTTCACCAACTGCTTGGTGGCGTGAATCGCCACTTTGCCTGGAGTTGGAAACTCGTGGTATTCGAGAGCGGCACGGCGCAGTTCGGCACGTGCCTCGGCGCTGTTGTGAGAGTGGTTGGAACCCATAGAAATCTCCTTGTTATGCAAAAGGCGGCGCGCTTTGCACAAGTGCGACCGCCTTAGCTTGTGATTTCATTTTAGGCCTGTGTCTAGGGCGGTTTGTCCGTGGATGTGCGTATGCAAGTGGCAATGGTTTTTACTTATTCGCAAAAGCAAACTTTATAGGTCAATAGGGATTTTTCTTGGGCTGCCGCTTGGCTAAGAAATTAACCGCGCATGAACGCTTCAATTTCAGAAGCAATTACAGGCACACCACGAGAAATCAGCTCGCAACCATTAGCAGTCACGATCCCATCGTCCTCAATACGAATGCCAATGTTCCAAAACGCCTCGGGCACATCCGGCCCGGGGCGCACATAGAGGCCTGGCTCAATGGTGAGCACCATGCCCTCGCGCAAGAGGCGGCTGGGTCGATTGACGATGGTCTCGCCCGACAAGGGGTCTTTGCGTTCGCTGGTTTGGCCCAACTCGGTGGGCTCCACATAGCTGCCGCAGTCGTGCACATCCATGCCCAGCCAGTGGCTGGTGCGGTGCATGTAAAACGGGAAGTACGCACGCTTTTCAATCACGTCTTGCGCATTGCCGTGTTTGGCTTTGTTCAACAAACCGAGGTCCAACAAACCTTGCGCCAACACTTTGACGGTGGCGTCGTGCGGGTCCACAAAACGCGCGCCGGCTTTGGTCGCCACCACTGCCGCGTCTTGGCTGGCCAGCACCAAGTTGTACAGGTCGCGTTGCGGGCCGGTGAACTTGCCGTTCGCAGGAAAAGTGCGCGTGATGTCACTCGCATAACCATCCAACTCACACCCTGCATCGATCAATACCAACTCGCCATCGCGCACAGGTGCGGCATCGGCGCGGTAGTGCAACACGCAGGCATTGGCGCCCGCGGCCACGATGGATGTGTACGCCGGAAACTGGGAGCTGTGCATGCGGAACTCGTGCAGCAACTCGGCATCTAAGTGGTACTCGCGCACGTCTTGGCCTGCCCGCAACATGCGCGCGCTGGTTTGCATGGCACGGATGTGGGCATGCGCGCTGATGGTGCTGGCACGGCGCATCACGTCTTGTTCGTGTGCGTCTTTGATGAGGCGCATCTCATCCAACGGGCCACAGGCATCGCGTTGCTGCGACGGGCACTGTGCACCAAAACGCACGCGGGAGCGTACGGCGTTGAGCCAACCATCTACGCGAGTTTCCAAACCTTTGTGCGTCGCAAATGGGTACCAAACAGTCTGCTGGTTCTCCAACAATTTGGGCAGTTGCTTGTCCAGCTCGGTAACCGACACGGCAGCTGTTACGCCCAGCGCTGACACGGCAGCGTCTGGGCCCAAACGGTAGCCATCCCAAATTTCACGCTCCAAATCTTTGGGCTGGCAAAACAGCGTGCTGCGCCCTGTGGCGTCGAGCACTAGCCAAGCGTTGGGCTCGGTGAAGCCCGTCAGGTAATAAAAGTAGCTGTCGTGGCGATACGGAAAGTCGCTGTCGCGGTTACGTGCATGTTCGGGTGCGGTGGGAATGATGGCCACGCCACCATCGCCCAACTGGGCGGCCAAACGGGCGCGACGTTCGGCGTAAATCTGGGCGTGTGCAATCGGGTGTGTCATGTCTTATTGTGTGTTCAGGCGGCGTTGAGTTGCGCCAAACGCTCGGGCGTGCCCACATCGGTCCACGCACCTGTGTAGAGCGACGCACTCACCGCGCCATTGTCCATGGCGGCGCGCAACATGGCTGCGAGTGGGGCTTTCACGCCAGCGGGGTTGCCTGCGGGAATAGGGCACCACGCCGCTTCGAAGAAAGCGCGTTTGTACAGAGCAATGGTGCTGAAGGTGTAGCGCGGTGCATCTTGATTTGTTCGTGCTGAAAGTTGATTTGGCGCGGCAGCCGTAGACGTTGACATCAAAGCCGTCAACTTCGGCAAATTCAAAGCCAAGCCCTCAGCAGACAAACCAAAGTCGCCGCCCAAGTTGTGTTCGGGGTTGGGCACCAGCCAAATATGAGCGAGCTGCGGGCTGGCCTCGAAGCGCGCATAGGCCTCGGGCGTAAACACAAAGTCTGGCGCAAACACATCGCCCGCGGCCACCCAAAACACATCGTCCAGTTGGGGCAGGGCGCGGACAATGCCGCCTGCGGTTTCTAGCGCGCCACCAAAGTCCACGCCTTCTTGCGAATAGTGCAGGTGCATAGGCGAAAGGCCAGCGCTTTCAAACACATGGCCGAAATGCTGGGGAATTTGCTCGCCCAACCAAGCGGTGTTGATGACCAAGTTTTCTACGCCGCCACGCTGCAGGCCTTGCATGGCCCATTGCATCAGGGGTTGGCTGCGAACGGGCAATAACGGCTTAGGGGTGGCATCAGTCAGCGGGCGCATGCGCTCACCACGGCCTGCGGCCAAAAGCAGGGCGGTGGCTGAGCCTGACGCAGAGCCAACAGGCGAAGTTGAAGCGGCTGAAATGGGGTGTTTTGTCATCACGCCGCAGTGTAGCCAGACCACACCACGGGCTATTTGTGAAACATCTGTCGCATGCGGTCAGCCAGCGGTAGGCAGGCTCGCTAAAATCGTGGTTTTCCCTCACACCCCATCGGAGCCGCCTGACATGGCAAATACCCAACAAATGGCCAGCGCAATTCGCGCCTTGGCAATGGACGCTGTACAACAAGCCAATTCAGGTCACCCCGGCGCGCCGATGGGCATGGCCGACATGGCTGTCGCCTTGTGGGGCGAGCACCTGCGTCACAACCCCAAGAATCCCCATTGGTTGAACCGCGACCGCTTTGTGCTGTCCAACGGCCACGGCTCGATGTTGATTTACGCCTTGTTGCACCTCACCGGCTACGACTTGCCGATGGACGAGTTGAAAAACTTCCGCGTGTTGCACAGCAAAACTGCAGGCCACCCCGAAGTGGGCGTGACCCCTGGCGTGGAAACCACCACAGGCCCCTTGGGCCAAGGCATCACCAACGCGGTGGGCATGGCATTGGCCGAAAAATTGTTGGCCTCTGAGTTCAACCGTGAAGGCCACAACGTGGTGGACCACCACACCTACGCTTTCATGGGCGACGGTTGTTTGATGGAAGGCATCAGCCACGAAGCTTGCTCACTCGCAGGCGCATGGAAGCTGAACAAACTCATTGCCTTGTACGACGACAACGGCATCTCCATCGATGGCCAAGTTGCCCCATGGTTTGCCGACAACACACCTGAGCGTTTCAAGTCTTACGGCTGGAACGTGATTGGCCCGATCAACGGCCACGACGCCGCGGTGGTGAGCCAAGCGATTGCTTCGGCCAAGCTCAGCACTGACAAGCCCACACTGATTGTTTGTAAAACCAGCATCGGCAAAGGCAGCCCCAACCGCGCTGACACGGCCAAAGCCCACGGCGAACCTTTGGGCGCTGAAGAAATTGCATTGACACGCGCAGCCATCGGTTGGAACCACGCCCCCTTCGAGATGCCCAAAGAGGTGTACGCCGATTGGAACGCGGCAACACGCGGCAAGGCTCAAGAAGCTGAATGGAAAGCAACGTTCGCTGCCTACAAAGCCGCACACCCCGCCTTGGCCAAAGAACTGCTGCGCCGCATGGCTGGTGAGTTGCCCAAGAACTTTGCTCAAACCGTGGTCGACACCGTCATCGGCGCCCACACCAAAGCCGAAACTGTGGCCAGCCGCAAGGCCAGCCAATTGGCCTTGGAGTCATTCACAGCAGCCTTGCCCGAACTCTTGGGTGGCAGCGCCGACTTGACCGGCTCTAACCTGACCAACACCAAGTCCACCCCCAACCTGCGCTTTGACGCAGCAGGCCATGTGGTGAAGAACGATGCTGGCCAAGGTGGCCGCCACATCAACTACGGCGTGCGCGAATTCGGCATGGCCGCCATCATGAACGGCGTGGCTTTGCACGGCGGCTTCATTCCCTACGGCGGCACGTTCCTGACCTTTAGCGACTACTCGCGCAACGCCATCCGCATGGCAGCGCTGATGAAGCAACGCGTGGTGCATGTGTTCACCCACGACTCCATTGGCTTGGGCGAAGACGGCCCCACCCACCAGTCCATCGAGCACGCTGCCTCGTTGCGCCTGATTCCTAACCTCGACGTGTGGCGTCCTGCGGACACCGCCGAAACCGCTGTGGCTTGGGCCGTGGCTTTGCAAAACACCAGCCGCCCAACTGCGCTGTTGTTGAGCCGCCAAAACCTGCCTTACCTGCCAAAAGGTGAAGCCGTGCATAGCAACGCCACCTTGGCTGCTGGTGACATCTCTGGCCTCGACGCCATCAACAAAGGTGCTTACGTGTTGGCTGAGCCAAGCGAAGTGGGCATCAAGAAAAAGGCGCAAGCGGTCATCTTGGCCACCGGCTCTGAAGTGCAACTGGCCATGAAAGCGCAAGCTTTGTTGGCCGAGCGCAAGATTGCCGTGCGCGTGGTGTCTGTGCCCAGCACCACCACATTCGACCGCCAAAGCGTGGCCTACAAAGCCGCTGTGTTGCCAGCAGGCGTGCCCCGCATTGCGGTGGAAATGGGCTCGACCGACGGCTGGTGGAAATACGGCGTGTCGGCCGTGGTTGGCATCGACACCTACGGCGAATCTGCGCCCGCCCCTGTTTTGTTCAAACACTTCGGTTTCACGCCTGAAAACGTGGCCGACACGGTTCAAGCCGCGCTGCAAAAGCAGGCTTAAACCACACGAGTTTTAAACTTCCTCTTAAGGCTTCACATGACCATCAAATTAGGTATCAACGGCTTCGGCCGTATTGGCCGTTTGGCTTTGCGCGCTGCGCTCAAGCACGGTTACACCGACATCCAAATCGTCGGCATCAACGACCCCAAGCCTGCCGACTACTTGGCCTACATGCTTAAGTACGACAGCGTGCACGGCCGCTTTGATGGCACTGTGGATTTCACCGAAGACGCCCTGATCGTCAACGGCAAAAAAATCAAACTCTCGCACGAGCGCGATGCACACAACCTCAAGTGGGGCGAGATGGGCGTTCACACCGTGCTCGAGTGCACCGGTCACTACTTGACCGAACCCACCAGCCAAATGCACATCGCTGCAGGCGCTAAAAAGGTGGTCATTTCGGCACCCTCCAAAGACAGCATCCCCATGTTCGTCTACGGCGTGAACCACAAAAAATATGCTGGCGAAGCCATCGTCTCTAACGCGTCTTGCACCACCAACTGTTTGGCCCCCGTGGTCAAAGTGTTGAACGACAAGTGGGGTATCAAACGCGGTTTGATGACCACTGTGCACGCAGCCACTGCCAGCCAAATGACGGTGGACGGCTCCTCGCGCAAAGACTGGCGCGGCGGTCGCGGCATTTTGGAAAACATCATCCCTTCCAGCACTGGTGCAGCCAAGGCGGTGGGCGTGGTGATTCCAGAAATCAAAGGCAAGATCACCGGCATGGCCTTCCGTGTCCCCACCTCTGATGTCTCGGTCATTGACCTGACCGTAGAGCTCAACAGCGATGCCAGCTACGCCGAAATCTGCGCTGAAATGAAAGCGCAAAGCGAAGGCGCGCTGCAAGGCGTGCTCGGTTACACCGACGAAAAAGTGGTGTCTACCGACTTCCGTGGAGAGCCGTGCGCCAGCGTGTTTGATGCCACCGCAGGCATCGCACTGGACAAGAGCTTCGTCAAAATTGTCGCTTGGTACGACAACGAATGGGGCTATGCCAAGCAGTGCTTGGAGATGGTTCGCGTGGTGGCGAAGAAGAAGTAATTCTTTAAAACCTTGCTACATATAAGCGCCTTCGGGCGCTTTTTCTTTGCCTGCTTTTCTCCCAAGGTAAAAAAAATACATGATTTGTCTTGAAATCATGTAACAAAGTTTCATAGAATTGAGCCATTTAAGGAGACTGACATGACCATCAAAATCGGCATCAACGGCTTTGGCCGCATCGGACGCATGGTGTTTCGCGCCGCCATTCAAAACTTTCACGACATCGAAGTTGTGGGTATCAATGACCTATTGGAGCCCGACTACTTGGCCTACATGCTCAAGTTCGACAGCGTGCATGGCCGCTTCCAAGGTGAGGTGTCGGTGGACAACGGCCATTTGGTAGTGAACGGCAAGAAGATTCGACTCACCCAAGAACGCGACCCAGCAGCACTGAAGTGGAACGACATCGGCGCCGATGTCGTAGTTGAAGCTACGGGCTTGTTCCTCGACCAAGCCACAGCTGAAAAACACTTGGCCGCAGGCGCCAAAAAAGTGTTGTTGTCAGCCCCTTCTAAAGACGACACGCCCATGTTTGTGTATGGCGTGAACCACACGACTTACGCGGGCCAGTCCATCATCTCCAACGCATCATGCACGACCAACTGCTTGGCGCCTGTGGCCAAAGTGTTGAACGACAAGTGGGGCATCAAACGCGGCCTAATGACTACGGTGCACGCCACCACCGCCACCCAAAAAACAGTGGACGGCCCGAGCAACAAAGACTGGCGTGGTGGCCGCGGCATTTTGGAAAACATCATTCCTTCCAGCACCGGCGCGGCCAAGGCTGTGGGTGTGGTGATTCCAGAAGTCAAGGGCAAGCTCACAGGCATGGCGTTTCGCGTGCCCACCTCTGATGTGTCCGTGGTCGACTTGACCGTGGAACTGAACAGCGAAGCCACGTACAAAGAAATTTGTGCCGAGATGAAAGCGCAAAGCCTGGGCGCGCTCAAAGGCGTGTTGGGCTACACCGATGAAAAAGTGGTGTCCACCGATTTTCGTGGCGAGCCCTGCACATCGGTGTTTGATGCCGATGCGGGTTTGGCCTTGGACAGCACCTTCATCAAAATCGTTAGCTGGTACGACAACGAATGGGGCTACTCCAACAAGTGCTTGGAGATGGTGCGCGTGATCGCCAAATAAAACACATCGGCACTTGGCGTGCCATGTGGTTTAAACACCGCCAGTGCTTCAAATGCACTGGCGTTTTTTATGGCGCGCTGGATGCGGCGGAAGCTGCAGATGCAGGCTCGCTAGGCGCAACCATTTGTACCGCTGCATCGTGTGACTTGCTGTGTGTCTCTGGCGCTTCGCTGCCAAACAACACCAACAGGCCCAACACCACGAACACGGCCGCGCTGATGCGGTGCACCCAGGTGAGCGGCACCAAACGCGTGATGCGCTCGCCAAACCACACCACGGGCGCGTTCGCCAACATCATGCCCAAGGTGGTGCCAGCCACCACCCACAACCACGACTGGTATTCAGCCGCCAACATCACGGTGGCGATTTGTGTTTTGTCGCCCATCTCGGCCAAGAAGAAGGCAATGACAGTGGTCCCGAACACGCCGAACTTGGGTGTCACATCCGCATCGTCGTCATCCAGTTTGTCTGGCACCAACATCCACGCGGCCATCGCCAAGAACGACACGCCCAAGACCCAGCGCAACACCGTGGGGCCCATCAGGCTGGTCACCCATGCACCCAAGCCACCCGCCAAAGCGTGGTTGGCCAACGTGGCCACCAAGATGCCCCACACGATGGGCCAAGGTTTGCGAAAACGTGCTGCCAGCACGAGCGATAAAAGTTGCGTCTTGTCGCCCATTTCGGCGAGGGCGACGATGCCTGTTGAGATCAAAAATGCTTCCATGAAGCGATCCTACCGCGCGTGTTTTACGAACCATACGCACGATTTGGTGCATTTTTTGCTTACATCAGGTGCAACTTAGAAAACAGGTGCAAAAACGCACCAAAACAAAACAAAACTCCAAGGACAACTTTATGGATGCACACAAACAGGGCGCAGATGCTTTGTTCATTCTGCTCGGGGCCATCATGGTGCTTGCCATGCATGCAGGTTTCGCATTTTTAGAACTGGGCACGGTTCGTCGCAAAAACCAAGTCAATGCGCTGGTGAAAATTTTGGTGGACTTCTGTGTCTCCACCATCGCCTACTTTGTCGTGGGTTACGGTGTGGCCTATGGTGCGAGCTTCATGATCGGCGCTGAGTCGTTGGCCGACAAAAACGGCTACGAACTGGTGAAGTTCTTTTTCTTGCTGACGTTTGCAGCCGCCATTCCAGCCATCATCTCGGGCGGCATTGCCGAACGCGCCAAGTTTTGGCCACAGCTGATTGCCACAGCCGTCATTGTTGGTTTTGTGTATCCCTTCTTCGAGGGCATTGCTTGGAACCAGCATTTCGGTTTTCAAGCGTGGCTCAAAGAATGGACCGGTGATGAGTTCCACGACTTTGCGGGCTCCATCGTGGTTCACGCCGTGGGCGGCTGGATTGCTTTGCCTGCCGTGTTGTTGCTCGGTGCACGTAGCAACCGCTACCGCAAAGACGGCGCCATTTCTGCACACCCACCCTCAAGCATTCCGTTCCTCGCTTTGGGCGCATGGATTTTGATCGTGGGTTGGTTTGGCTTCAACGTCATGAGTGCACAAACCCTCGACAAAATCTCGGGTCTTGTCGCGGTCAACTCACTGATGGCCATGGTGGGCGGCACTTTGGTGGCACTCATTGCGGGCAAAAACGACCCCGGTTTTGTGCACAACGGCCCCTTGGCTGGTTTGGTGGCGGTGTGTGCGGGCTCTGACCTGATGCACCCCATGGGCGCATTGGTGGTGGGTGCTGTGGCCGGTGGTATTTTTGTGGTGATGTTCACACTCACACAAAACAAGTGGCGCATCGACGACGTGTTGGGTGTGTGGCCCTTGCATGGTTTGTGCGGCACATGGGGTGGCATTGCTGCGGGCATCTTCGGTACGCAAGCCTTGGGTGGCTTGGGTGGCATCAACCTGACCGCGCAATTGGCAGGCACCGCGCTCGGTGTGACATGGGCATTGGTTGGCGGTTTTGTGGTGTACGGCGTGCTGAAGATGACGCTAGGTTTGCGCTTGAGCCAAGAAGAAGAATTCGAAGGCGCTGATTTAACGATTCACAAGATCACCGCATCACCCGATCGCGAGGCCAGTTGGTAGGCCTTGTGAGTTGTGGTTTTTCGGGTGTGAATTAGGCTGAATACAGGTAAACGCTTGGTGATTCAGCTAACTTGTGCCCCATAATGTGCGCAATCTTGTCGGTGCAAGCCACAGACAAGGTTGTCAATTGGTGATCGGTCAGTTTCGGTTCGGGACTCCATCGCTTTGTTTTTGTGTTTTAAGGAGTCCCTTTCATGGGCAACAAACTGTACGTCGGCAACTTGCCATATTCAGTGCGCGACAGCGATCTCGAGCAGTCATTTGGACAGTTCGGTACTGTGACCAGCGCTAAAGTCATGATGGAGCGCGACACAGGTCGCTCTAAAGGTTTTGGTTTTGTCGAGATGGGCAGCGATGCCGAAGCTCTGGCAGCCGTTGAAGGCATGAACGGCGCACCTTTGGGTGGTCGCAGTCTCGTGGTGAACGAAGCTCGTCCCATGGAGCCACGTCCTCCCCGCTCTGGCGGCGGCGGTTACGGCGGTGGCCGTGAAGGTGGCGGCGGCTATGGTGGTGGCGGTCGCGATGGCGGCGGTGGCTACGGTGGCGGTGGCCGCGAAGGTGGTGGTGGCGGTTTCCGCAGCCCCTACGGCGGCGGCGGTGCTGGCGGCGGCCGTCGTGAAGGCGGCGGCGGCGGCCGTGGCGGTTTCGGTGGTGGCAACAGCTACTGATCGCTCTGCTTCACTGCAAAATCAAAAGGCTCCCTCGGGAGCCTTTTTTATTTCTGATCTTTGTCTTTGGGTGGTAACAAGGTGCCACGTACCCGACCTGTGAGCTGCATCACTTGGTCTAAGTTATCGAAGTCGATGCCGTCTTGAGAGGTGAAGCGATCACCAGCACCACGCACCAACTCAACGGGTAAATGAGAGCGCACCTGCTCGGTGTTTGCGAACAAATGCAAAAAGTTACTACGCAATTCTGTGCGCGGCGTCACCACGCCTTGCACATTGGTGCTGGCTTCGCGCACAACCACAGCTTTGTCAAATAACTGCGCCTCGGAACCATCTGCGTTAATCAATCCACGTGCGGCAACGGCTGTTGTAACACGTCCCTCTGCACCCAAGATGCGAATCCGCGGTTGGTCGATCTCTAGCGTGTCTGTATCAGGAAAGTGGCGTCCCTCGACACCCACGACTTCGCTTTTGAGCTTGCCATTGGCCCCGAATACCTTGACCGAAAAATCACGCATGAAGTAATCGGGCACATGGCGCGGCGCGGCTTCAAGTTCTGCATCGCCCATGGCGGGCGTGCTGCGCACCAGCCAGTAGGTGCTCATGGCCATCACACCCATGAGCAACAAAGGCAGGTAAACCGCCAAGCGATCCCACACACGGCGCATGCGCATGAACAGCGACACAGGTGCGACACCAGTCATGCGACGTAAGCTCGCAATAACTCGGCGTAACGACCGCTGGCCACCAGCAACAAGTCGCAAAACTCGCGTGCAGCACCATGGCCACCATCACGCACCGTCACATAGTGCGCAATGGCTTTGACTTCGATGTGTGCGTTGTTCGGGGCGCATGCAAATGCGGCACGGGTCATAACCGCCATATCCGGCCAGTCGTCCCCCATGTGTGCCGATTGCGACCAGTCAAGGCCCAGTTCGTTCAAAATTTCTTGTGCGGCGGGGGCCTTGTCTTCGGTGCCGTAACGCACATGCGTGATGCCCAACGCCTTGAGACGTGCGCGCAAAGGTGCACTGTCGCGCCCAGTGATCACAGCGGGTGTGATGCCTGCTTTTTGCAACATCTTCAAGCCGTGACCATCCAGCGTACAAAAACGTTTGATGGTTTCACCACTTTCGGTAAACAACAAACCGCCATCGGTGAGCACGCCATCCACGTCAAAGAACGCTACGCGCACAGCCTGTGCGCGCAACAACAAAGCAGGGTCAAAGTTCAGCGCAGGTGTGTGTGTGCTCATTAGATGACTTTCGCGCGCATCAGGTCGTTGGTATTGATCGCGCCGCACAAGATGCCTTGTTCGTCCACCACCAAAACGCTGGTGATGCGGTACAGCTCCATCAACTCAGCGGCTTCAGCCGCCAACGCGCTGGAGCGCACGGTGCGTGGGTTGGCGTGCATGACTTGTTGCGCGGTGAGTTGGCGCATGTCCGTCCCTGTTTCGATCAAACGGCGCAAGTCACCATCGGTGAAGATGCCCAACACTTTTCGGTTCGCATCCACGATGGCGGAGGCCCCCAAACCTTTGGCGCTCATCTCGCGCATCAAATCGCTGAAGCTGGCTGTTGGCAACACGCTTGGCACAGCATCCCCGCTGCGCATGACATCGCTCACATGCGTCAGCAAGCGGCGACCCAAAGCACCGCCGGGATGTGAACGTGCAAAGTCTTCGGCTTTGAAACCACGTGCGTCGAGCAAGGCCACGGCCAAGGCATCGCCCATGGCCATTTGTGCGGTGGTGCTGGCGGTGGGAGCCAAGTTCAGTGGGCAAGCTTCTTTCAACACGCCGGTGTTGAGCACGATGTCGGCGTGGCTGGCCAATGTCGATTGCGCGCCGCCTGTGAGGGCCACCAAGGGCACGCCTTGGCGTTTGAGCACCGGCAGAATGGCGGCGAGCTCATCGCTCTCGCCGCTGTTGGAAATGGCAATCACGAGATCTGTGTCTTTGACCATGCCCAAGTCGCCATGGCTGGCTTCGGCCGGATGCACAAACATAGCGGGTGTGCCTGTGGACGCCAAAGTGGCTGTGATCTTGCGACCCACATGGCCGCTCTTGCCCATACCCATCACGACCACACGGCCTGTGACTTTGAGTATGGCGTGCACAGCCTGCACAAAGCTGGGCGACAAACCATGGCGCAAATGGCGTACGGCCTCTGCCTCAATCTCTAAGGTGTCGTGGGCCAGTTGCAAGATGCGCTGGTCGTTCACCTGCGCTGTTGTGCTGGCGGAATGTGCAGAGTTTTGGGTCATGGTTTGATTTTATCGGTGGGGGGCGCTTATTTGCCGATGCAAAAGCTAGAGAAGATGACGCCCAACAAATCGTCTGACGAGAACTCGCCCGTGATGGTGTTGAGCGCGTTTTGGCTCAAGCGCAGTTCTTCAGCCAACAAGTCGAGCGCGGGCACTTGGGCCTGCAAGCTGGCATTAGCCAGCATCAGATGCTCATCGACCTCGTGCAAGGCCTGCACGTGGCGCTCACGGGCCATGAACATGCCTTCTGCGCTGCCACCTTGCCAGCCCACCACGCTCAGCAGTTGTTGACGCAGGGCCGGCAAGCCATCGCCTGTTTTGGCTGACAAGGTGATGTGTGTGACAGCTGTCACACCCTCTTGGCTAGGCGCCGTGAACGCGGTGCTGTGTGCATCGGCTTTGTTCCACAAATGCAGCACGGGGACATGGGTGTCTAACCTGTCTTGCAGGGCTTGTTCGATTTGCGCATCCGCTGCCGCATAAGCGGCGTCGTCTTTGCGCGTGAGGTCGTGCAAAAACAGCACGGCATCGGCTTGGCCAATTTGGTCCCAAGCGCGGGCAATGCCAATGCGCTCAACCTCGTCCACATCGGGGTGTTCGCGCAGACCAGCCGTGTCCACCACATGCAAAGGCACGCCTTCAATCTGGATGGTTTGTTGCACCACATCGCGCGTGGTGCCAGCAATCGGCGTGACGATGGCCAGCTCTGCGCCCGCCAAGGCGTTGAGCAACGAGCTTTTGCCCGCGTTGGGTTGGCCCGCAATCACCACACGGATGCCTTCACGCAACAACGCGCCTTGTTTGGTTTGCGCCATCACGCGCGCCAAATTTTGTTGGAGTCGTGTGAGCTGGCCTTGGGCATCGGCTTGCTTCAAAAAGTCAATGTCTTCTTCGGGAAAGTCCAGCGTGGCTTCGACCAACATGCGCAGATGAATGAGTGCATCACGCAGTTGATGAATTTCGTTAGAGAACGCACCTGCCAATGATCGGCTCGCGCCACGCGCGGCAGCTTCGGTGCTGGCGTCAATCAAATCGGCCACGGCTTCTGCTTGTGCCAAATCGAGTTTGTGATTCAAAAATGCACGCTGCGTGAATTCACCCGGCTGGGCCAAACGCAAACCGCTCAACAACGGTTTGTTTTGCGCGTTCAGTGTGGCGGCCACGCGCAGGCAACGCGCCAAGATGAGTTGCAACACCACAGGGCCGCCGTGGGCTTGTAGTTCCAACACGTCTTCGCCGGTGTAGCTGTTAGGGCCGGGAAAGTGCAGCGCCAACACATGATCGATAGGCGCGCCCGTTTCATCGGGCAAAGGCAAATAGGTCGCTTCACGCGGCTTCAATGCACGCCCACACAAGGCCAATACCAAACCATTTAAATTTTTGCCACTCACACGCACAATGCCCACCGCTCCTCGACCGGGTGCGGTGGCAATGGCAATGATGGGCGCGTCGTGAAGAGCAAGCATGGCTAGATTGTCCAGAAAAAAACCCGCCAACCATCGAAGGAGGCGGGCTTTTGATTGACCACGGTTCTAAATTAGAACTTGGGCAAGTTGAATTGAGGTGGCACACCCATGCGGATGTTGATGAGCCACTGTTGTGCAATCGACAACACGTTGTTGGTGATCCAGTACAACACCAAACCTGCAGGGAAGAAGAAGAACATCACGCTGAAAGCCAGCGGCATGATCCACATCATCTTGGCTTGCATGGGATCTGGTGGTGCGGGGTTCAATGCCGTTTGCAGCAAGGTGGTCAGCGTCATCACCAAAGGCAAGATGAAGAAAGGATCGGGTGCCGACAAGTCGTGGATCCAACCCACCCAAGGTGCATTGCGAATTTCAACGGTCGACAACAACACCCAGTACAAGGCAATGAACACGGGGATTTGCAACGCGATGGGCAAGCAACCACCCATGGGGTTGACCTTTTCGTCGCGGTAAATCTTCATCATCTCCATTTGCATTTGCTGTGGGTTGTCTTTGAGACGCTCACGCATTTCCATGATTTTTGGATTGATGGCTTTCATCTTGGCCATGCTCTTGTATGCATGGGCATTCAACCAGTAGAAGCCCGCTTTGAGCAAGACCACCAAGGCCACGATAGACCAGCCCCAGTTGTTCAAGATGCGGTTGAGTTGATCGAGCAACCAGAACAATGGCTTGGCCAAAATCGTCAACCAGCCGTAGTCTTTGACCAATTCCAAGCCTGGGTACAGCACTTCCAGTTTGTTTTCTTCTTGTGGGCCAGCGTAGAAAGTCGCAACCACGCTCTTGCTTTGACCAGGCTTGATGATTTCCAAAGGAGAAATCGCCGTCACACGGTAGCAGCAATCAGCCATGGTGGAACCAATGTCCACAGCGTCCATTGAGATGTCACGGTTCAGGCCATTGGGCAAAATCCAAGCACTCGCAAAGTAATGCTGCACCATGGCGATGTAGCCTGTGCTGGATTGTTTTTCAACATCCACTTTTTTCTTCTTGATGTCGGCAAACTCCACCTTTTGGTACTTCTTGGCCTCTGTGTAAATCGCAGGGCCTGTGAAGGTGGAATAGAACGATGACTCGCCAGCAGGCTTGTTACCGTCACGCACCAATTGGAAATACAACTGAGGCGCCACGTCTTGTGCGCCGGTGTTCACGATGTCGTGCTTCACCACCATGTCATACGCACCGCGTTTGACGGTGTAGGTCTTAACCAACTTCACACCATTTTGTGCAGCAGACTCAAACGCGATGGACAACTCGTTGTCGCCGTCTTTGAGTTTACGTGAGCCAGGTTTAACCGACATCACCGATTTGTGTGTGGGCAAAGCCACACCGGGAACACTAGAGATCAAACCGGTTTGTGCGGTGTAGATGCGCTCTTTGCTGTCATCCAACAACACAATGTTGTGACCCGGCTTTTGTTCGTCTTCGTGCTTCAACAGCTCCGCACGAACCAACGTGCCGCCTTCGGTGTCAAAGCTGAGTTTGAACAAGTCTGTTTCAACTTGCACCAACTCTTTGCTTGCCGCGCGTGTTTCAACGGCAGGCACTGTTGCAGCAACTTGTGGTGCGACAGGGGCAGGAACACCTGCAGCTTGTGGCACCGCTGAAGAAGCATCTACAGCCACTTTGGCTTGCTGCGCAGGCGTTGGGAAGAAGGTGGCTTTGTTTCCGTTATGGACTTGCCATTGGTCCCACAGGAGAACCATGGAGAAACCAAAGATCACCCACAAAATGGTGCGGCGAATGTCGTTCATGAAGTTTTCTTTCCGGCGTTGGAAGAGGTCAAAGAGGTAAACAAAGCAGGTGGCACAGAATCATGCCCACCCGCACACCAAGGATGGCAACGTGCCAAACGACGCAGGGTCAAATAACTGCCACGTGCAGCGCCATGAAGCTCTAGGGCTTGCAACGAATACACAGAGCACGTCGGTTCAAACCGGCACGACGAACCAAGCCACGGGCTTAGCAGCAAACGATACCCGCGCACCAGCGTCACCAAAAATGATTGCATCATGCGGCGCTCACATATCCAAACAATTGTTTGAGCTCTTCGCGCACTGCTTGCTTCAAAACATCCGAAGATGCGCTGACAAATTTTTGAGGGCTAAACGTTGCTCGCAAACGAATCACATAGGCTGTCGGCTTTAAGCCTTTTTCAAACTCGTGCGAAACCGCGTGAATTTGACGTCGAATCAAATTGCGTGTGACAGCGCGCTTGGCCCATCGCTTGGGTGTGAGCGCGCCCATCATCAAGACACCATCGACAAACAGGGTCGGGGTTTCTTCAAACCCAGACCCTGTAGAGGCTTTGGCAGGCGGTTGCCACTGGTGCAACACAAAATGCGGCGTACGTGCCACAGAACCTGCCGACATGACGGCCTGAAATTCTGACCACTGTTTCAGACGTTCCACGGCGCTTGGGTCGCGGGCCTGTGCAGCGGTCAAAAATTAGACAGCCAGACGCTTGCGACCTTTGGCGCGACGTGCGTTGATCACAGCGCGGCCACCGCGTGTTTTCATACGGACCAAAAAGCCATGGGTACGGGCGCGACGGGTTTTAGAAGGCTGGTAAGTGCGTTTCATGATTTTTCCAAAAAGCTAAGCCCTGAGAGATCAGGGAAACCAATGATTATCTCAAACTTTTG